>CAVRZM010000014.1:0-397079 GCA_963725735.1 uncultured beta proteobacterium
CAACAGGACTATGAACCACTAATGAGTCGGGGATTCCTGCTACGATGGTATCAGGTAAAAACTGGCATGCTGGTATTTCTCCGGTTCGCGGCGAATATAACTTTACCATGCTGTGGGCCTCTCCAAAGACCACAAGCGTAAACGAGACCATCAACAGGAAGATCCGTTTTAACACATGTGCTGTTAATAATTTAAACGGCAAGGTGATACTTCAACAAATTATCCGGCTAAATTTGTATTATAACGGCTTACTCTGCAATTATTGCAAGTATAATGCCGTTTTTGAACTCAAAGATATTCAAACTAATCAAACAGGTGAAACGGCTGTGTTATATTTTCAGTATTTCCTTGCTGGTCCTTATTCTGGCATGCTGCCGGCCTATCCGCAATACCAGATTCACCGTGTGGTTATCGATGCCGGTCATGGCGGAAAAGATCCCGGGGCTCTGGGCCAGCACTCCTGTGAAAAGGACATTGCCCTCGCTATCGCCCTGAAAACGGGTGAATATATTGAAAAGTACCTCCCCGGCGTTGAAGTGATCTATACCCGTAAATCCGATGTTTTTGTTGAGTTGTACAAACGGGCAAAAATCGCCAATGACAGCAAGGCCAATTTATTTATATCCATCCATTGCAATGCTTCAAAATCTTCAGTTGCCAGCGGAACTGAAACTTACGTCATGGGGCTCCATAAAAGCGCAGCCAACCTGGAAGTGGCCAAACTGGAGAATGCAGCTATCTTCAACGAGGAGAATTTTGCCGATATGTATGAAGGATTTGATCCTAACCAGGATGAAGATTATATTACCCTGACCATGTTCCAGGATGCATTCCTGGATCAGAGCACCATGCTGGCCGACGAGATCCAGAAGCAATTCCGCGAAAGGGTGAAAAGAAAAGACAGGGGGGTATTCCAGGCAGGTTTCCTTGTTCTCTACCGCACGACCATGCCTGGCGTGCTTGTCGAAACAGGATTTATTTCCAATCCGGAAGATGAACGTTTCCTCATGTCGGAAGACGGCCAGTCCTATATTGCCTCGGCCATTTTCAGGTCATTAAAGTTTTATAAAGAAGAAATGGAAAGGAAAGACAATAAAGCCCCGCTGGTCGTCAAAGATTATGTAAAAGAACCCGAACCCGTCAAGCCTCCTGATATCTGGTTCCGGGTGCAGTTCACCTCTTCCAGCACCCAGAAAGTTTTCGAGGGTAAAAAATATAAAGATATGCCTGACATCAGGGAATACAGGCAGGACAAGCTGTATAAATATTCTACCGGCAATTTCAGGACTTATGATGAAGCGCTCAAACATCAGAAATTTGTCAGGGAAAATAAAAAGTACAAGGATGCATTTATTATTTGCTTTGAGGCTGACGAGCGTATTTCTTTGGAAAAAGCCCTTGAAATGACTAAAAAGTAATTATATTTGTCTGAAATAAAAGGTCGTCAGATTGAAATTTTCAAAAGAATTCAGAATCGGCTTTCTTTTTATTCTTGCTACTGCAATCCTGGTCTGGGGCTTTAGTTTCCTGAAGAATAAAAACATCCTTTATAAAGAAAGGGTTTTAATTGCTGTTTATAAAAATGTAAACGGGCTGAACCCTTCTAACCCTGTTTTTATCAACGGCGTAAAGGTCGGGCAGGTTGGCAAGGTATATTTTAATCCAAGCCTTAATGGAGATATCATCGTAGAACTTGTTTTCACGGATAAATTCCCGGTACCCAGAAATTCCACAGCCAAGATTTTCAGCGTCGACCTGATGGGGTCCAAAGGTGTTGAAATCCTGCTCGGATCCGGGCCGCGATATATGCCGTAAATGGCGACACGCTTCAGACTGACGTTGAAACCTCGCTGAAAGATGCCGTCAACCAGCAGATCCTCCCGTTAAAACTAAAAGCCGAAGACCTGCTTGTCGTCAATAGACACCATGGTGGTTGCCGTTCAGGGCATTTTTAACAAGGATGCCCTTGCAGATCTTAATGCCAGTATCAAAAGCATCCGTCATACTTTCAGAAACCTTGAAAGTACAACACAAAACCTCGATACACTTGTTCTCCTGCAATCAGGCCGGTTGTCAAGCATCCTGTACAATATCGACATGATCACCAGGAACCTCAATAATAACAGCGATGAGATCAACCGTATCCTTGGCAATCTGGCTACTTTAAGCGATACGCTTGCCCAGGCAAATATCTCAGGGGTTATTCAGAATATTGATAAAACTTTTACTGACCTGGCCAATGATGATGGCCAGGGTTGATAAAGGAGAAGGTACGCTTGGCCTGCTGGTCAATGACGATAAATTGTATAATGACCTTCAGAAAGCTGCCTCGGAGCTGAACAAGCTTCTCGAGGATATACGGCTGAACCCGAAACGCTATGTCAGGATCTCGGTATTCTGATCATTCGTTTTCCAGATAAAAATCCCCTGCCTGTCCGCCGGCCGCTGCCCTTCGATCCAGTTAAAATCCTTCAGGAATCTGTCTTCATCCATGACATCCTTTTCCGGGTATAAAGTGGCTTCAGGCTGGGTGAGGTAAAGGATTTTTTTGATTTTTCTGTTCATCCAGCATGAATAGCCATATTGCTTGCGATGGATTTATTGATTCCGATCATCGCTTTGTCTTCATCCCTGACGAAATAAATCGTCTCTGCATTGCCCATGGACTTTGATCAGGTAAAGCTGGTTGTTCCTGAAATAGGCCCTCATCTGCTTGCCTTTGATCTGGTTATATGAATCGGTGCTGTCGCGTGAAATGATAAAGGCCATATTGAACAATACCATCGAATCAATCCGGTTATGGCTGATATACAACCACATGGAATCGGCTGTAAGCTGATTTTCTTCCGACCAGAGGACCGGTTCCTTCAATAAAGCAATGACAGAATCCTTCACCCGGTAAACAAGTGAATCGCACATGCCCTGCAGATCACTCTTGAAAAACTTCATCCGGTGATGGGCGAATAATAGCCTGGCTTTGTCAGCCGTATCAAGCACAAGGATAAAACTGTCGGCATGCATGTAAAGCGAGTCATGGGCGTCAATCAGGATAGCACAGGCCGAATCGGTAACGTAGGAATATTTTTCATTCCGGTAAAATTCACTGATACCGCCTTCCAGGATAACATTCTGGATGGTATCCTTCAGCCAGACATTTCCAACTGCTTTGCCGTATTCTTTCTCCCGGTCATAATAGATCCAATCGCCTTTAAGTATTTGCTCTAGGTGCTCAATCTGGTTATTCCGGCTCAGCTCGGCCCGGTTATTGCGGGTATCATACCATCCTTTTTCAGAATATATTTTATCCTCTTTACCATAAATATTTGTCGGCCCTTCGATATATACTATTTCACTTTTCAGTGTTATAACGAAGCGTATCCGCGTACATCGTATAATCAGGGTTGACTGCTACCACCGAATCGCTGAAAAGGAACATCATAGGTTTGTGTGAAATACCGGCCTGTTTTACTGGTAAGCACATTTTCTTTATCAACAATCCGTCCGCCGGTAAAATAATAAGCCACCGAACGGTTCCGGTCATACTCCAGGTGGTCGGTGTAAAGGGTGGCACGTTTATCGACCAGGCGTACATTGGAATCCAGTACGGCTATCTTTGTATTTCCGTTATAAGTAAGGTAATCACCATAAAGATTTACTGAATCGCTGTAGCTGATATGAACCTTTCCGACTGCCATCAGGTTGCTGCCTTCGATAGAGTGAGGCCGTATCACAATAAAAATAAGTGCTGTCCTGGCGGAGGATTGCATTGCCGATCAGGCGTTGGAAATTCCTGCCGTTTTCATTCCCAAGTCTGCATAAGGTCAGCATGTTCGATGTAGACCTGGGTTGTTTTTTGCGCCTGTAACGGTAATAGCCGGCCAAATGATTCCTGAAGGTAATGGATCAGGGCTATGGATAAAGCCTGGCAGGAAATATTCTCTTATGCTTATGAAGCATTGTTCGGTTTAACATATACCTCTGTTCCGTCGGACACCTCGTTGTATCCCTGGACGATAACCTTCTGGCCGGGTTGGATACCATCGACCACCATCGTTTTATCCTGGTAAAATTTACCAGGTGTAACATATTCCTTCTTGGCAATCAATTTATCGCCGTCCTGCTGCAAGGTGTAAATATACGAGCCTGTAATGTCCTGCTTGATTATCGCTGAAGGGACCACAACTGCCGAATCTGCAGAATAGTCCCTGATATTAATTATGGACAGGATATTCGGTTTGAGGCGGTGGTCGGCATTTTTCAATTTGAGCTGAATGGTGAAAGTACGGTTGTTTGGATTGATGATGTTGCCTTTTCGGTAAATCGGCACATTCAATGCTCATATCAGGATAAACCGGAAATTCCACCTTCACCGTTTCACCTTCATTCACCTCGCTGAGATAACTCTCTGAAACATCAGCATTGATATAAAGTCTCCTCGAGGTTGACAATCTGCATGAACTGAGCGCCTGGCATAGCCATTTCACCTTTCTTGCGGTATATCACATCCACGATGCCGTTTACCGGCGATTTAACCATCGCCATATCCAGCTGGGCCTTTAGCGTAACCAGCTTCTGTCGACAGGGATTCTTTGTTATTTTTTGCCGTGAGATACTGGATCTCTGACCCGATACCCTGTTCCCAAAGCCTTGCCTGTTTCTCATAAACAATGGTTGCCAGCGCCAGTGATGATTCAAGGTCAGCAATAGCTGCTTTCGGTGATATCCGAATTAAGTTTGGCCAATAACCGGCCCTTTTCCACATAATCGCCTTCATTGACATATATTTCCCTGATCTGGCCAGCCATTTCCGGTGATATAAAAGCCTCCTTCACTGCTTCTGCAGATCCGCTGACCTGGATAAAATGGTTGAATGGCTCAAATGTAATCGTTTCGACCTCAACCGGGATCTTTTCAGTGATTTCTCCCCCGGAATTCATGGTTTTAAGTTTTTTCTCCAGCTCGGCAATCTTCTGGTTCAGGACACCGACATCTTTCTTGTAGGTAGTGATCTGATCCTTGATCGATTGCTCAGTTTCCTGGTTACTGCAGGAAACCATGAAAAGTATCAAAACTGCTAAAATTCCGTATTTCATTTTCTGATTCTGATTTAAAATGATGAATGATTAATAATTACCTAAAGCTTTATCAAGCTTGTTTTTCGCATCGAGCAGACTGAAAACCGTCTGGAAATATTTACGCTCGGCAGCAAAGAACTGGTTATGCTGCTGGGTCAGTTCAACACTGCGTTGCAACACCTTCATTATATTTAGTCAGGGTCTTCTTATAAATTTCCAGGGAAAGACTCGACATTTTGCTTTTCCCGGATGTAATTTTCCAGCGCTGTCCTGAATTCCGACCTCGACTGGCTGATCGACAATTTGAGCCCTTCAGCCACCTGTTCTTTGTATTCTGGATTTTCTCCAGGTCAATTTTCGCCTGGTCCACCCTGCTCTTTCTGTATCCGCTCGAAAAGATCGGTACTTTCAAGGAAATCCCCGTTGAGGACATCAGGAACCAGGGCTGATCGGGGATCAGTGAAATTAAACTCGTTGCGCTGGGCATTTTCCTGGACGAAAATATACCCGTTCAGGCTCGGGTAATAGGCAGCTTTTTCGTTCTTGAATGCCCAGGACTTTCATTTTTTCCTGGCTGGTGATCAGGCGGTAATCGATATGCTGTTCCAGGTTGAAAGGCTGATCGGCAAGCGCTTCCACGCTTGCCTGCTCAATCAAGCCGTCAAGGTTGTCAGTGAGGGTCACTGGCTGGTTGAGATCAATACCCATCTGGAAATTCAACAGCTGATAGCCAATCTCATTCTGCCGTTTGACAGAATTGATGGAATTCTCAATATCTGTCACCGTTAAGGTCAGCTGGTCATAATCGGTCTTTTCAGCAAATCCTTCTTTATAAAACTCACCGGTTTCATACCGGGTTTTTTCCAGGATAACCAGGGTTGAATCGAGTATCCTCAGCGCTTCCTGCCCAACCAGGATATTGTAATAGGTCTGGGTTACCGTTTCTTTGACATCCTGTTCCGACTTTTCGAGGCTCTCTGTCGATAACTGTTCAAATATTTTGGCATATTGAAGGCCTATAAAATAGCGTCCGTCGAAAATAAGCTGGTTAAGCGTGATCCCTGCTGTCAGATTGTTTTTAGTACCGAACTGTATCTCCATGAAATTCACCGGGCTGGCCGCCGAAAAATTCAGCAGGGATTAGCGAAGTGGGCAAAGCAATATAATAGTCATAATCCCGCTTGCATTGATCTGTGGCAAACCGTAGGATAAATTCTCTTTGACCTGTTTCCTGGCCATTTCCAGGTCAAACTGTGCATTTTTAACTTTATAACTGTTCTGAACCGCGAAATCCTGGGCTTCTTTCAGCTTGAACGACAAGGTTTGCGCAAAAGTGCCGGCTGTGATAAAAACAGCCGTTATCATAATCAGTCCGGGTTTTATAAATCTTGATATCATTACCAGTTTAGTTTTAAGTCTTATTAAAGTCCTGAACCGTGGCTTCACTTCCGAACTTAAAGTTCTTTTTCTTTTTTTCGTAATATTCAAGTCCTTCCGGCTTGGCAATACTGCGGATGAAGCTTTCGAACATGACATTGAAGAGGGTGTCGAAGGAAAATTGTTCCGCCGGGAAGAAATCAGGATTATGCAGGTCTATCAGCCTGCTGAGGTAAAGGCGCGCCACCAGCTCGATGCTGAGGTCGTCACGGTACATTCCCTGGCTGATTCCTTTGGACAGGTTGATCTTGTATTTTCTCATAGATAAAATCCCGGCGCAGGATGAAATGTTGCTGGTAAATGTCAGGAAAATGATTTTTAAGGACAAAAGTAACTGAAGGTGAAATGTCCATGAACTTCTCTGCCATCTCTTTACTCACGATCAGAAGAATATCAATGGCATTAACTCCTTCGAAATCATGGATTTTAAATATCTCCTCGAAGCGGTGCCGTTCAAAATCCAGTACTTTTTCAACCAGTTCCGCTTCATCCGAAACATATTTCAGCAGGATTTCTTTGGGTATGCCTGATTTTGGAGGATATCTCATCTAATTTTAATGACAGCTTTGCCATTCATATCATAGAGATAATCCCTGAATTTTTCAATGATCTCGCGTAGAGTCGAATCCATCCTGTCAGTTTTATAAAAGCGGCGCAAAAATACTAATTATAAGCGAAGAAACAAAATATATTCAAAATGTTTCCTTTTGCACCAGCAGTTTCTGCTGATATTCCTTTACCTGGTACATAAATGCCTGCAACCTCGTTTCGATGGAAGCATCATCCTGTCCGTCATAGGCAAAGTCAACCCAGGGAATGTTGTTATGGTCTTTCCTGAATACATCAGAAATTGAACAGATAAGGGTGCCGGGCATGCAGGTAAAAGGCAGCACATTACAAATACCGGATACGCCTTTTTTAGCCAGTGCAGAAGCACTTCCGATAGCCATGACCGGGTCGCCGTCATAATCCTTATGCACGTACGGAGCTGTCAGTTCCAACATGGTTTCAAGGGAAATCTCTTTATCTGTATCTATCAGTTTTTCAACTGAATGAAGGAGCTTTTCATAAGAAGCGTGCTGTGAAAATTCCTGTATTTTGGATTTCAGAATGCCCTTGTAATCGCCTTTCCATTTGCTGTCGCGGGTATACCTGTAGGTTGAATACACAAACCATTCCGAAAATGGGGCCATGAGTGTTTCTGCTCCCAGGGCTTCAAGCCTGTTGACAATATCTCCGCTGCAAAACTTGTTATCCCTCATAAAAATTTCACCAACGATGGCAACGACAGGCTTTCGGGGAATATTAAGGCGTTCAATGGTCTCAAATTTCTTGCCTGCATTTCCAAGCACATCAACCAATCCTTTTGCATTATTTTCAATGCATCTGACAATGCTGTCCAATGATTCATGGTAAATCCTGTCGGTTTCTCCCTTTATTTTTTCATAGGGCCTTATTTGCTGCTGCATTTTCCGGATCATATCAAAAGCAACAAAACCCTTCCATGCATTAAACCTGAACTTTGTGCCATTTCCCGGAGTTATGTCGGTGTAAGAGCCATCATTGGAAGGAGACACGATTTTCACATCCTTCCTGCCCAGGCGGTCAAAAAGCACCTTCTGCAACTGGTTGTATTGTCCGAACCGGCAGGGGCCATTGTGGTCGGGCATGAAGAAGCTGATTTTCTTATCGATCCGTTCCGGGTTCCTGCAACTTTTTGATAAATGAGCCGGTAGTGCAGATCATCGGGAAACATTCTTTTGAAGATGTGTATTTCCTTCCGATCTCGAGGTCCTCATGGGTCTGCATCGGCAGGGCATACGACTCGATCCCGCAGCTCCGCGCCGCAGCGGCAGCAATATAGGATCCATCGTGCATGTAAGGCCAGTACAATACCCTGTCGCCGGTCGGTGTTGCCTGCTTAAAGTTTTTGGAAATGTTGTTCTTGATAAGCATACGATTGTTTTTCTTTTTTCCTGATGCTGTCGAGGAATGCTTCGAGCCGTGTTATAAGCCCTGCATCTGCCGAATGCTCATCAATCTCGATTTGTAAGGTAGGCTTTCCCTTTAATTCTTCAGATACCAGGTGCTGGATGAAAGAATCGGGACCGCAGCGGAAATTACTGATATAAACGCCATACAAGTTATCATTCCTGGCTATCATCCTGGCGCCTGGTCAGTATTTTCCTGCCATTTGGCCAGTACATATTCGGGAAATCGTCGAAAATATTCTCGTCATTAAGCGGAAGAAAATCCAGGGGAATGGGGAGAACATTCAGGCTTATTAATTTTTCAACAAGCCTGAGGTTCAGTTCAGGGTCACCGGCATTATAAGGCCTGCCTAATATTACCATTGATTCCTTACCGGCAGGAAGGTTGTCAAGAACTTCCTTACCACGGACAGTCAGGGAATTTTCAAAGGCATTTTGCTTTTCGCGGGCAAGCAAGAGGGCTTTTTTTACGGCTTTGCCGTCCGTGCCGAATTGCTGCTTCATAAATGCCGACATTTCTTTGATGAATACCCTCTCAAAGAATTTTGGATGAAAAGTCGGGATGAGCAGTTTGTCTTTACCGGGATGTTTTGCCAGTGCAGCCTTGACCATAAAAGGATAAGACTGTATCCACGGGCAGTTGCAGTTTGAAGTGGGATTATTTTTCAGCAGCCCTGTTATTTACAACAAAAGGTATGAAAACATGATCCACTTCTTTTTCCAGCAGATCCACGATATGTCCATGCACGACCTCAATCGGAAAACAGGTTTCTGAAGTAAGCATTTCAAGCGATTTGGAAACAAGCTTCCTGTCGGTATGTTTTGAAAGCACAACCTGGAATCCGAGTTCGGTAAAAAATGTTCTCCAGAAAGGAAATTCCTGGTAATACAATATCAATTCCCGGGGGATACCAATCGAAACTGAACCTTTATTCCTGTTTTCATCGTAATCGCCAAGGAGCAGGCTTTCACGTTCAACAAATAAGTTAGGAATGTCGTCTGTTTTTTTCTTCCTGTCGTCAACCTCCCATTTCTCGCATCTGCCACCGTAATACAAGAGGCCTCTTTTCACCTTCAATCTTCACCATCCTTATTTCGCAAAGGTTGGTGCAATCTTTATCCTTGCAGGTAAACTTATCGAGTTTATAAGGCACATTGCGCACATCAAAGCCTTTGAATCTCGTTGATCCGGTATCTTTAACCTTATCCCTCGCCAGTATTGCCATGCCAATAGCGCCAGTAACATCGAAGTTTGGCGGAATGATGATCGGTTTGCCGGTAACCTGTTCAAAAGCCGCTACAACCCCTTTGTTATTAGTCACACCTCCCTGGAAAAAGATTTTATTGCCGATCCTTTTACGGCCTACGACTTTCTGAAGATAATTATTGACGATAGAATATGCCAGTCCGCCGACCAGGTTTTCATTTTTCTCCCCTTTTTGCTGGTTGGCATTCAGGTCGGATTCGATAAAAACGGTACAGCGGCATCCCAGTGAGGTCGGGTTTTCAGCGTTCAGCGCCAGCGTTCCGAATTCCTCAACGATGTTAATATCAAGTTTCTCTGCCTGTTCTTCAAGGAAAGAGCCGGTACCTGCGGCACACACTTTGTTCATTTCAAAATCGACCACTACGCCATTGTCGATGCTGATGATATTTTGAATCCTGCCCTCCTATTTCGAAAATGGTATCCACTTCCGGATCATATGCGATAGCAGCCGTAGCCTGCGCTGTGATCTCATTCTGTATCACATCGGCGCCTATAAAATCACCTGTAAGGTAACGGCCTGATCCGGTAGAACCTGCAGCTTTCACCACCACTTTATTGCCTACTTCTTCAAATATTTCGGTCAGGCCCTGCCTGATTGCTTCGAGCGGACGGCTGGCGGTAGGAAGATACCGGCGGGCAACAACACGGTTTTCATCATCGATTAAAACAACATTGGTGCTTAAGGATCCAACATCAACCCCCAGGTAAACGGGATAATTTTCATGTCCGTCCAGGTCGAAAGTAACTCCTTTCATGATGTCTGCTGCTGATTCAACCAGCCTGGGCATTCCTTTGCCATTGCCACTGGTTTTCACCAGGTACTCTTCCAGTTCGCTGAGCCCTTTGAAATGGCACATCATCCTGCAGGATGCTCCCTGACATAAAATATTGCACCGAGGGCGCCCATGGAAGCATAATATTCGGGTATGGTTAATTCACCTTCACTGAGGTTCAACAAGGTTTTAAAAGCATGCACAACACCGGCATTTGCTGCAACGCCGCCCTGAAAAATAATGGGTTTGACCAGTTCTTTGCCTTTGGCCAGGTTACTTTTAAAATTCCTGGCAACTGCAAAGCACAATCCTGCCACGATATCGTGCACCGGGGTGGCAATTTGCTGCAGGTGGATCATATCGCTTTTGGCAAAAACACTGCATCGTCCTGCTATATGTGGCGGGTTTGCCGATTTAAGAGCCAGTTCCCCGAATTCTTTCTCGATCGGAACCCCGATGCGTTTTGCCTGCTGGTCGAGGAAAGAGCCTGTGCCTGCTGCACAGATGCTGTTCATCGCAAAATCGGACAGGCTTGAATGTTCCTGTTTCCTTGCCGTGTTCCATGATGATCAGCTTGGAATCTTCGCCTCCCATTTCAATAATGGTCCTGATTTCAGGATATAATTTCGAAACTGATTTTGATTGTGCTATGATCTCATTGATGAATTGCCCTCCGATGATTTCTGTGGCAAGTTTTCCGCCCGAACCGGTGATGGCTATTTGTTTGAACTGTTCCGGCTCATACCTCGATAATAAATCAGTCAACCTCTTTCTGAGAACAAGAAAAGGTTGTCCATGACAATGATCGTAATAATTTTCAAGGATATTTTCATCATTGTCGATAATGACTGTATTTAATGAAATAGAACCCAGGTCGAAGCCAAGATACAGGTCATCTTTTTTATGTAGAGTTGAGTTGCTGGTAGACATAATTATTCACAATATATCAAAATCTGAATATGAAATCAAGAATCAAAAGTACCGATTTTTGTATTCCTGCGGCAAGAATTTTCCTGGCAAATTTCAAATGCTATTCGCAAGTACGATCTTTTGCCGCAATACATTGTCATTACTGACCAGGCGGAAGTAGTAAACTCCGGGAGAAAGGTTCCTGTCTGATGAATCGAACTGGTAAGAATATTTTCCGGGCTGAAGCTGGATATGATTTACCAGCACTCCGACTTCACGGCCCAGCTGGTCGTAAACTCCCAGGTAAACCGGGGCAGCCCGGTGCAATTTGAAAGAAATCCAGGTAGATTCGACAAACGGGTTAGGATAGCTTTGCTCCAGGCTGATCGGGAATGGCATCCTGTTCTGTTTCCTCAATTCCCACAACCGTCGGGTCGATGATAGCTGTCCAGATGCTCATCTGGCTATTCTGGCAACGTGCCCAGATCGGGCGGATCACATTGTTGTGGGCCGTTAAATTTGTATAATCGCCAAAAAATATATTGCTGTTTGGAACGAAAGGTTCTTCGCTGATGAGAAAATTTGTGAAAGTCGCACCACCGTCTGTAGACCGGGCCATATATACATCGGTATTGGCATCGTCATAATTGCGGCGGTCATAGAAAACAAAATAAAGGTAGCCGTTGGTCTGGTCGATGGCCATCCAGGTGAAGAATTGCTGTTTTCCGGCGGGGATCGTCGTTGACGCGTATCGGTGCGCTCCAGGTATTACCGCCGTCCGTGGATTTGACCAGCCAGACATCGGTATCGAAGTCGCCGTTGCGCTGGTCGGTCCAGTTAATATAGATAGTGCCGCGGTAAGGTCCGTTGCTTGTATCACAGGTCGTCACCGGCAGTCCGTTTGCGCGGTAGATGCCGGGAATAGCATAATCCCATCCTCCGCCGATATCCGAAACGAAGATGTCATCTTCCAGCCAGGTATCGCCCTGGTCAAAGCGACCGGTCGAAGACCAAACCCGCCGGGCCGGCCCACGAAACGTAGATCTGCCCGTCCGGTCCGACACAAGGCACAGCGCCTTCTGTAGTATTGTCGCTCATCGACGCAGTCGCCCGAAATTTTATTGATTTGCAGTGCCGGGCTCCAGTTTAAACCGCCGTCGTATGAACGCGAGAACATGATATTGCTGAAGCGCCAACCATGACCGCCAGATCCAACGAAGCCCCCGCCACCATCGTCCACGCGCCCCACCCCCCTCTCACCGAATACTACGACCGCGAAGAAGACCGCCGCACCTGGGTCGGCGAGCAATTCGACAAGACTGCCGCCGATTACGACCGTATCGAGAACATCCTCGGCTTGGGCACCGGCACCTCCTATCGGCGCAAGATACTGGACTTCGCGGGGCTGAAACCCGGCATGAAAGTGCTGGATGTGGGCATGGGCACCGGTCTGGTGGCAAAACAGGCGGCCAAACTGGTGGGCGACCCCGGTCTGGTCACCGGCGTCGACCCCAGCCCCGGCATGATTCGCAGCGCCAAGCTGCCGGCCGGCGTGACCGTGATCGAAGGCCGCGCCGAGATGATCCCGCTGCCGAATGGAGGCTACGACTTCCTGAGCATGGGCTATGCCCTGCGCCACGTATCGGATATGTCGGTCGCGTTCGCCGAATTCCACCGCATGCTGAATCCGGGCGGCAAGGTCTGCATCCTGGAGATCACCCCGCCCAAGGGCAGGATCGCCACCGCATTGCTCAAGGGTTACTGCAAGTATGCCGTGCCCGCGTTGGCCAAACTCGTGGCCAAGGACAAGGACACCGCACAACTATGGCGCTACTACTGGGACACCATCGAAGCCTGTGCCGCACCTGAAAAGGTGATGAGCACGCTGGAAAGCGCGGGTTTCGTGAATGTGCGGCGCACGGTGGATGTGGGGATGTTTTCCACTTATCTGGCGGACAAGCCGGTATAGTTTGTAGGGTGGCACGATTTTGTGCCCACGCGGATTCAATCAAATTCAAAACCAACACCGTCGGGGGTAGCCCGACAGCTAGTCACTTTTTCTTGCTTCGCCAAAGAAAAAGTAACCAAAAAGAAGGCGACCCCAGCGCGCCGCCCCTGCGGGGTTCCCTGCGTTGCTCAACCAGACAGGCCTCCTCATAAACTCGCACGACCCGCTTCGCGGTCAGGTGCTCAACATCGTCGAACTGCCCCTGTCTGGTCTCCGCTACTCGGCGGCGCACAGGGGAGAGAAAGTCAAACTCAAAAGCACAGCGTGGCACTACGGCTCACTGGCGCTCAGGCCGCCTGGAATCCGGTCATCCGACCATGGAAAGCACGTCTTCGCTGCCTGCAAATATCGTTCTTAATTGATCGGTGATGTCTTGGTAGTCGGCCTGAAGTTCTGCGAGTCCCACAAAAAACTTTGTGATTCCATTCAGTGGCCGGGACACCCCGATGACGACCTGCGACCGGGTAACCACGCATGAGCTCACCAGGCCATCCCCCCCATATAACGGGTCGCTGAATTCGAAGTAAGGCGCTTCGTTTAAACCTGCATCTTTCGTCAATCCATGCTGGAATAAGACATAGTCGCCGGATGCCATCAAGAACCCCACTACCAGGACATCGAGTTCGGTACTGCAGCTAAACCTTGATGCATTAAAAGACAGCTCTGTCATTGCTTGTGCGACCGATATGATCCCGGACGAAGCGTTGCGTCTCGTCAGATCTCTTCCTGAATATTCAGGCTCTCGCCAAACCACGGCGAAACTGCAACCGCGAATTTCATGGTGTCGCCTTCCATATCTGCAATAAGCCAGTAGCCGCCCACGCCCAAGACTTCAATCCACTTTTGCCAGACAGGGGCGACATTCGTGTCACCGGAAGCAAGCCGCCTTTGGACAGCCTCAAACACTTCCTTGTTTTCTTTTGCCAGTTCCCGAATGTTTCGCAAGATTTCATCCACTTGCCCGCGATCCGGCCGATAGCCTCTGTCTGTATGCGGAATGTCCGACGGAATTTGGGCACTTGGTTTGTTCTCCAGAATGTACCGGGCCGCCGCCAGAACTTCGTTCTTGTTATATTGAATCTTCATGGTCGTCCTCCGTATAAGAGACTCGGGAATTGCAGGCTGATCTGGTGCTTATGCCTGGCTGCATCTTGGCCGTTGCGCGATGCATCGGCCAGCATCCGGTTAACATGCTAAACCAATCGCGCGACCTCATGTGGACCGCATGTCAAGGTGCTGCGATGGCCGGACGGCAAACAAAGCTTGGCACATTTTGCACCTCAAGCCGTACCACACTTTCCAGCTTCTTCCGTCAGGCAATGGCGCGCTTCAGCGACTGGAAGAATTCCTTCTCGCGCTCGGCCTGGCTGTGCAGCATCTCGGCCAGTTTCTTCGGCTCGAACGGTTCGCGTCCCTTGATCATGCGTGCCGCTTTCAGGGCGAATTCGCGCCAGCCGTCGCCGATCTCGTTCATGCGTTCCGATAACGCTGACAGTTCGGCAGATGCCGGTGATCTGCGCCGCTTCCTGCAGGAACGCGGCATACAGGAAACGGAATCCGCCGCCGCCGGTGCCGATCTCTTCCTGCATGCGCACGATGTGGCCGGCGTAGTTGAGGCTGAGTTTGTCGGCAGGGTCGAGTTTCGCCACCTTGTTGGCCAGCATGTGGATGCCGCGCACGCCGACGATGGGCACGGGGCCGAGCATGGTGCGCACGGTCTTCTGATCGCGCGCGCGACGGACTCGGCACTCACCGTGGTCTGGCCGATGGTTTCCGGGTAATACAGCAGCCCCTTGGGCGCCATCAATCCGGTGGCGAAGCGTGCGCGCTGCAGGGCATCGCTGGCACAGCGCTGCGGGTCTTCGGCGACCGGATCGCTGATCAGGTATTCGTCGCCTTCCTTGCCGTACACGATCAGGTTGTGCGCGTTGAAATGGAAGCGCATGTCCGCCGGAAAATACGGCAGCCAGAACGCCGAGGTCTGTATGCCGACGATCTTGCCCTGCTGCAGCAATTCGTCCAGACGCTGCGTGCCGACTTCCGGCTCGCGGAACGTCTCGAAGTGGAAGCGCATCTTGAACGGCTTCACCATGCCCTTGAGGATGTGCTTGGGCGGCATGCGGTAGGCGATGAGCGGGAACCCGGCGAACTTCACGAACGGCAGGTAGGCGAAGGCCATCGCCGACGACAGACCGAACGCCATCGCCTCGCTGATGGGTACGCCGTGGTAAGTCAGCATCGAGGAGGCGACACCGCTCTCGCAGTGCGCCGCGTGGCGGTGCTGGAATTTTTCGTTGACGATGTTCATGGGAGTTTCTTGAGTTGGTCGACCGAGATGCCCATCACCCATGCGTAGTTCTGCAGCACCTTGGGCGACAGCTCGGCGAAGCTATTCGGGGACGCGAAGTGGCGGCGGATGCGCCATTGCCACAGGCCGGTGACTTGCGACAGTTGCGGCAGGTCCAGGCGCTGCGCGTACATCCAGTATTCCAGCGGCGACGACTGGCCGGCCAGCACGCGCGCCTTGGCTTCCCCGGTCTGCTCCTTGATCCGGTCCAGTGCCTGCAGGGTGACGGTCTCGTCGACCTCGCCGCCCAGCGACGGCACGATGACGATGCGTGCCATCCTTGTCGCGCGCGTACATCGCGCGGCGGTGGCCGCCCATGGTGCGGTTGCCTTCCTGCGGGACCTGGTCGATATCCATCATCGAGCAGCTCGTGCAGGCGGAGGCGCAGGAGCAGGCAGGCGAGCAGGTGTCGATCAGCAACACGATCGGCAGCCTGCGCCTGCTGGGCGCGACCGACTGGCGCGAGTTCGTGGAGGCGATGAGCGAGGTCGAGCACAAGCTGCGCGAGGATCCGCACGGGCTGTACGCCCGGATGGATTTCGCGACGCGCGATCGCTACCGGCACGCGGTGGAATCGATCGCGAAGCGCAGCGAGCTCTCCGAAAGCGAGGTCGCGCGCAAGGCCATCCAGCTCGCACACGACCGCAACATCGAGGCCGCCGACGGCGATCCTCCCCGCGAAGCGCATGTCGGCTTCTACCTGATCGGCAAGGGGCGCCCGCACCTCGAGCAGGCGGCGCGGGTTCGCTTCTCGCTGCGCGAGGCGATGCGCCGGGCCGGCGCGCGCATCCCGCTGCTTCTCTACCTCGGCGCCGTCGCGGCCATCACCGCGGGCACGAGTGCCGCCCTGCTCGCACAGGCGGCGCGTGACGGCATCGCGGACCCGTGGCTCGCGCTCCTCGCGGTCCCGCTCGTGCTCGGAGCGAGCCAGCTCGCGGTGGGGCTCGTGAACTGGCTCGCCACCCTGCTCGTCGTGCCGAATGCGCTGCCGCGCATGGACTTTGCGGAGGGCCTGCCGCCGCCCTCGCGCACGCTCGTCGTCGTGCCCACGATGCTCGACCGCATCGGCGGAATCGACGATCTCGTCGAAGCGCTCGAGGTCCGCTTCCTCGCGAACCGCGACCCCTGCCTGCATTTCGGCCTGCTGACGGACTTTCCCGACGCCGTGACGGAATCGCTGCCGTCGGACGCGCCGCTGGTCGCCGCGGCGCGCGCGGGCATCGCACGCCTGAATGCGAAATACGGCGGGGACGACGATGCGTACACGGGCGGCGACATCTTCTTCCTGTTCCACCGGCCGCGCCGCTGGAACGCCGTCGAAGGCCGCTGGATGGGCTACGAGCGCAAGCGCGGCAAGCTCGCCGATCTCAATGCGCTGCTGCGCGGCGACGCGGCCGGCCGGTTCTCGGCGGTCGTCGGCGATACCGCGGCGCTGGCCGGCGTGCGGTACGTGATCACGCTCGACACCGACACGCAGCTGCCGCGCGACGCGGCACGGCAACTCGTCGGCGTGATGGCGCACCCCCTCAATCGTCCGCGTCCGCATGCCGGCGGCAGGCGCGCAGGCCTGGTCGCGGAAGGCTACGGCATCCTGCAGCCGCGCGTGAGCGTCGGCGTGCCGGGGGCCAATCGCTCGCGCTATGCGCGCCTGCACGCCGGCGATCCCGGCGTCGATCCCTATACGCGCGCCGTCTCGGACGTCTATCAGGACGTCTTCGGCGAAGGTTCGTTCATCGGCAAAGGCATCTACGACGTCGACGCGTTCGAGCGCGCGCTGTCGGGCCGCTTTCCCGAGAACCGGATCCTCTCGCACGATCTCGTCGAAGGCTGCTACGCGCGGTCGGGCCTCGTGAGCGACGTGCAGCTCTACGAGGAATATCCGGCGACGTACGTGGCCGACATGGATCGGCGCCACCGCTGGATGCGCGGCGACTGGCAGCTTCTCGCGTGGCTGCTGCCGTACGTTCCCGGCCCGTCCCACCGGCGCCTGCGCAATCCGCTGTCGGCGCTTTCGGCGTGGAAGATCGCGGACAACCTCCGCCGCAGCCTCGTCGCGCCGGCGTTGACGCTGTTGCTCCTGCTCGCCTGGACGCTGCTGCCGCATCCGTGGCTGTGGACGCTCGCGGTGATCGCCCTGATCGTGCTCCCGCCCGCCTCGGCCATGATCGTCGACCTGTTGCGCAAGCCCCCCGAAATGCCGCTCCGGCAGCACGCGTCGGCCACGTTCGCCGGGATGGGGCGGCAGGCGGTCCAGGCGGCGCTCACGCTCGCGTTCCTTCCTTACGAAGCAACCGTCAATCTCGACGCCATGGCCCGGGTGGCGTGGCGCACGCTGGTCACGCGGCGACGGCTGCTCGAATGGAATCCATCGGCGGCCGCGGAGGCGGACCGCGTCCGCAGCGATGCCGGCGCACGCCGCTCGCCGTTCCGGGCCACGCTCACGGCCATGTGGATCGCCCCGGTCATCGCGCTGGGGACGTCCATCGTTATCTTCGCCTCCGCACCGCAGGCGATCCCCGTTGCGGCACCGATCCTGCTCCTGTGGTTCGTCTCGCCCGGCCTCGCGTGGTGGATCGGCCGCCCGCTGGCGCGCCACGAGGCGCGGCTCACGACGCGGGAGACGCAGTTCCTGCGCAAGCTGGCGCGACGAACGTGGGCCTATTTCGAAACCTGCGTGACGGCGGACGACCATTGGCTGCCGCCCGACAACGTGCAGGAGCATCCGGTCGCCGCCGTCGCGCACCGCACGTCGCCCACGAACATGGGGCTTGCGCTGCTGGCCAACCTCACCGCGTACGACATGGGCTACATCCCCGGCGGCCAACTCGTGCGGCGCACCGCCGACACACTCGACGCGATGCGGGTTCTCGAGCGCCACGCCGGGCATTTCTACAACTGGTACGACACCCGCTCGGGGAAGCCGCTGCCGCCTGCGTACGTATCCGCGGTGGACAGCGGCAATCTCGCGGGCCACCTGCTCACGCTGCGCCCCGGCCTGATGGCGATACCGGACGACCCGATCGTCGACTTGCGCTGGTTCGAGGGGCTGGCCGACACGCTGCGCACGCTCGACGATGCGATCGGCGATGCCGCGGCGCCGCCGCTCCTGCACCTGCAGCAGGAGCTGGAAAGCGCCTACGACTCCCGCCCCGTCACCATCGAAGCGTACCGACGCTGGCTCGACCGGCTGGCGAAGAGCGTCGACGACGTCACCGCGCATCTCGCTCCCTTGCTCGCGCCGCAGGACGAGGTCGCAGCCGCAGGCGAGGCCGTGTTCTGGACGGAAGCGATGCGACGGCAGCTGGACGTCGTGCGCGAGGAGCTCGCGTTCCTCGCGCCGTGGAGCGCGCTACCGCCCGCGCCCGAAGAGCTGGCCGAGTTCCGCCGCACGCGCGGCATCCCCACGCTGCGTGAAGTCGCCGCGCTCGAGCGGGACGTGAGCCCGGGAATCGCCAGCCAACGGGCACGCGAGGACACGTCGGCGAACGCGCGCGCGTGGCTCGACCTCTTCGCCGCGGCCGTCGCGCAGGCGAGCCGCCGCGCCGAGGCGCGGATCGCGGAGATCGAACGGCTGGCGCTGGTCTGCGACGAGCTGTCCCGCATGGAGTATGGCCTGCTGTACGACGAGTCCCGGCACCTGCTGGCCATCGGCTACAACGTCGACGAGCACCGGCGCGACGCGAGCTACTACGACCTGCTCGCCTCGGAGGCGCGGTTCGGCAGCTTCGTGGCGATCGCGCAAGGGCTCATCCCGCAGGAGAACTGGTTCGCGCTCGGACGCCTCCTGACCGGCGGCGGGCGGGCAGCGCGTGCTGGTCTCGTGGAGCGGCTCGATGTTCGAGTACCTGATGCCGCTGCTGGTGATGCCGACGTACGAGGACACGCTGCTCGACCAGACGTGCCGCGCGACGGTGCAGCGCCAGATCGCCTACGGCCGTCAGCGCGGCGTGCCGTGGGGCATCTCCGAATGCGGCTACAACGCGTTCGACGCCGCGCTCAACTACCAGTACCGCGCCTTCGGCGTTCCCGGGCTCGGCCTGAAGCGCGGTCTCGCGGAGGATCTCGTCGTCGCACCGTACGCGTCGGCGCTCGCGCTCATGGTCGCGCCGAACGAGGCCTGCCAGAACCTGGAGCGCCTCGCCGGGGATGGCCTCGCCGGCCGCTACGGGCTCTACGAGGCGATCGACTACACGCCTTCGCGACTGCCGCGCGGGCAGGCGAGCGCGGTCGTGCGCTCGTTCATGGCGCACCACCAGGGCATGATCCTGCTCGCCGTGGCGCAGCTGCTGCTCGGGCGGCCGATGCAGAGGCGCTTCGCGTCGGACCCGCGGTTCAAGGCGACGCTGCTCCTGCTGCAGGAGCGCATCCCCAAGGTCGCGCGCATTCATCGCGCACCCCGCGGAGCTGTCGGAGCGGCGCGGCGTCGGCCGAAGGACCGGAAGCGCCCGTGCGCGTCCTCGCCACGCCGAACACGCCGGTGCCGGAAGTGCAGCTGCTGTCCAACGGCCGCTACCACGTGATGGTCACCAGCGCCGGCGGCGGCTACAGCCGCTGGAAGGACCTCGCCGTCACCCGCTGGCGCGAGGACACCACGAGCGATCACTGGGGCACGTTCTGCTACCTGCGCGACGTCGCGAGCGGCAAGGTCTGGTCGACCGCCTACCAGCCGACGCGGCAGCGTCCCGCGCATTACGAGGCCATCTTCAGCGAGGCGCGCGCCGAGTTCCGGCGGCGCGACGGCGACTTCGAGACGCACACCGAGATCGTCGTCTCGCCGGAGGACGACATCGAGCTGCGGCGGGTGCGCGTCACCAACCGCGCGCGCACGCGCGCGCACGATCGAGGTGACGAGCTATGCCGAGGTCGCGCTGGCGCCGCCCGCCGCCGACGCGCTGCACCCGGCGTTCTCCAATCTCTTCGTCCAGACGGAGATCGACGCGCAGTGTCGCGCGATCCTGTGCACGCGCCGGCCGCGCTCGCGCGACGAGCGGCCGCCGTGGATGTTCCACCTCATGGTGGTGCATGGCGTGGATTCGGTCGACGTCTCCTTCGAGACGGACCGCGCGGCGCTTCATCGGCCGCGGGCGCACGGCCGCGGCGCCGCGCGCGATGGACGCGCCGGGACGCTGTCCGGCGCGCAGGGCTCGGTCCTCGACCCGGTGGTGGCGATCCGCCACCGCATCACGCTCGAGCCACAGCAGACGGCGACGCTCGACCTCGTGTACGGCGTCGCGGACACGCGCGAGGCTGCCGTCGCGCTCGCCGAGCAAGTACCAGGATCGCCATCTCGCGGACCGCGTGTTCGACCTCGCGTGGACGCACAGCCAGGTGACGCTGCGCCAGATCAACGCCACCGAGTCCGATGCGCAGCTCTACGCGCGCCTCGCCGGCTCCGTCATCTATGCCAACGCCTCGCTGCGCGCGGAGCCGCGCGTGCTCATCGCGCAACCGTCGCGGGCCAGTCGGGCCTGTGGAGCTACGCGATCTCGGGCGACCTGCCGATCGTGCTGCTGCAGATCGGCGAGCGCCGACAACATCGAGCTCGTGCGCCGGATGGTGCAGGCGCACGCCTACTGGCGCCTGAAGGGGCTCGCGGTGGACCTCGTGATCTGGAACGAGGACCGCGGCGGCTACCGGCAGGTGCTGCAGGACCAGATCATGGGACTGATCGCCGCCGGCGTCGAGGCGCACGTCATGGACCGGCCGGGCGGCATCTTCGTGCGCCGCGCCGAGCAGATCGCCGACGAGGACCGCATCCTGCTGCAGTCGGTGGCGCGCGCCATCGTCACCGATCGGCGCGGCAGCCTCGCCGAGCAGGTCGCGCCGCCGCGGCGCGCCGGAAGTGCGGATGCCGCGGCTGTCGGCGACGCGTCCCGCTCCCCGATCCCGCGGCGAAGCGCCGTGGGTGCCGTGCCCGCGCGCGACCTGCGTTCTGCCAACGGCACTCGGCGGATTCACCCCCGACGGCCGCGAGTACGTGATCTCGCTGCGCCCGGGACAGCCGACGCCCGGCGCCCTGGACCAACGTGCTCGCGAATCCCGGAGTTCGGCACCGTGATCTCCGAGAGCGGCGGCGCGTACACGTGGAGCGAGAACGCGCACGAGTTCCGGCTCACGCCGTGGCACAACGACCCGGTGACCGACGCCAGCGGCGAGGCCTTCTACGTCCGCGACGAGGAGTCGGGCCACGTTCTGGTCGCCGTCGGCGCTGCCTCGCCGCGGCACCGGCGCCTACGTCACCCGTCACGGCTTCGGCTACAGCGTGTTCGAGCATCGCGAGGACGGCATCGCCACCGAACTGTGCGGTGTTCGTCGCGCATCGATGCACCGGTGAAGTATCTCGGTGCTGAAGGTGCGCAACGCGTCGGGCCGCGCGCGCCGGCTGTCGGTCACCGGCTACGTGGAGTGGGTGCTGGGCGACCTGCGCCCCAAGACCACGATGCACGTGATCACCGAGATCGATCCGCGCAGCGGCGCCGTGTTCGCGCGCAACGCCTACAACACGGAGTTCCCCGACCGCGTCGCGTTCTTCGACGTGGACGATCCCGCGCGCAGCGTCACGGGCGACCGCACCGAGTTCCTGGGCCGCAACGGCGCGCTTGCGGCGCCGGCCGCGCTGCTGCGCGCACGCCTGTCGGGCAAGGTCGGCGCGGCCTCGACCCCTGCGCGGCGATCCAGGTCGCCTTCGACCTCGCCGACGGCGAGGAGCGCGAGATCGTGTTCCGCTTGGGCCTTGGGCGCACCGCGGGCGACGCGGCGAGCCTCGTGCAGCGCGCGCGCGGCCCCGCCGGAGCGCACGTCACGCTGCAGGCCGTGCACGCGCACTGGGAGCGCACGCTCGGCGACGTGCAGGTCGACACGCCGGATCCCGCGATCAACGTGCTGGCCAACGGCTGGCTGCTGTACCAGACGCTCGCGTGCCGCCTGTGGGCGCGCAGCGGCTACTACCAGTCGGGCGGCGCCTTCGGATTCCGCGACCAGCTGCAGGACGCGATGGCGCTGGTGCACGCCGAGCCCTCGCTCCTGCGCGAGCACCTGCTGCGCTGCGCGAGCCGCCAGTTCGTCGAGGGCGACGTGCAGCACTGGTGGCATCCGCCGACGGGTCGCGGCGTGCGCACGCATTGCTCCGACGACTACCTGTGGCTGCCGCTCGCGACCGCGCGCTACGTGAAGGCTACCGGCGACACCGGCGTGCTGGACGAGACGGTGCCCTTCCTCGAAGGCCGCGCCCGTGAACCCGGACGAGGATTCGTACTACGACCTGCCGGCACGCTCCGGCCAATCGGGCACGCTCTACGAGCACTGCGTGCGCGCGATCGTGCACGGCCTGCGCTTCGGCGAGCACGGCCTGCCGCTCATGGGCTCCGGCGACTGGAACGACGGCATGAACCTCGTCGGCATCGGAGGCGCCGGCGAGAGCGTGTGGCTGGGCTTCTTCCTGTATCACGTGCTCGCGCAGTTCGCGACGGTGGCGCAGCGGCGCGGCGACACGCCGTTCGCGGACCGCTGCGCCGCCGAGCGGAGCCTGCTGGCCCGCAACCTCGAGCAGCACGCCTGGGACGGCGGATGGTACCGGCGCGCCTTCTTCGACGACGGAACCCCGCTCGGTTCGACCGCCAACGACGAGTGCCGGATCGATTCCATCGCGCAGAGCTGGTCGGTGCTGTCCGGTGCCGGCGAACCCGCGCGCTCCCGCATGGCCATGCGTGCCGTCGACGAGCACCTCGTTCGCCGCGATCGCCGCCTCATCCAGCTCCTCGATCCTCCGTTCGATCGCGGTGCGCTCGACCCGGGCTACATCCGCGGCTACGTGCCCGGCGTGCGCGAGAACGGCGGCCAGTACACGCACGGTGCGATCTGGGCGGCGATGGCGTTTGCTGCGCTGGGCGATCGCGAGCGCGCGTGGGAGCTGGCCACGATGATCAATCCGGTCACGCACGCGCACACGGCGCCGGGGGTCGCGACCTACAAGGTCGAGCCTTACGTGATCGCCGCCGATGTCTACGCGGTGGAGCCGCACGTCGGCCGCGGCGGCTGGACCTGGTACACGGGCTCGGCCGGCTGGATGTATCGCCTCGTCGTCGAATCGCTGCTCGGCATCACGCGCGAGGGAGATCGCCTCCGCTTCGCGCCGTGCCTGCCGGCGAGCTGGCCGGGCTTCCGCATCGACTATCGCCGCGGCGAGGCGCTCTACGAAATCGCGGTGACGCAGTCGGGCGACGGCGGCGTCGCCACGGGCACGCGGGTCACGCTCGACGGCGTCGCGCAGAACGACGATTCGATAGCGATCTCCGACGAGCGCGCGACGCATCGCGTGACGGTCGCCGTGTCGGCGGCGCAGCCCTGACCCGACGCGTTGCGCCGCGCCATGCGCACTCGCGGGTGCGCTCCGCGGCGTTGGTGCGCCACCGTACCGACAGCGCCATGCGCGATCCCTAGTATCTGCTGCACGCCTGCCATCGGCCGCCTCGCGCATCCATCGAGTCGGCTCGAATGTACCGTTCCCGTCCGATCCCTTGTGAAGTGAGCTTCCCGATGAATTCCCAACGCTGGCTCCTGCTCGTCGTCGCCGTGGCCTCCGCCGCGGGCGCCACGTTCGCCATGATGGCAACGGGCCGCCGTCGTCACCGCACGAAGACGGCGCAGATGCACGAGCAAAAGGCCGACCTCCATTCGTGGGAGAACGAAGGCGGCAACCTCGCGCCGGTCCGGGTGTCGTCGGTCTCGCCGTAGCCGCTCGCGCCGCCGACCGCTTCCCCCGCGCTCGCCGCACGTGCCGCGGCCCCACGAGGCGTCCGGCACACGCAGTCCCCACCCTAGGAATCCCATGAATGCAACCCTGAAACACGCCCTCGTGGTCGCGGCCGTCGTCGCCGCCACGCACGCCTCCGCCCAGGTCACGTTCTACGAGAACGAAGGTTTCGCGGGCCGGTCGTTCACCACCGAGCGTCCGGTCAGCGACCTCGCGCATTCCGGCTTCAACGACCGCGCATCGTCGGTGGTCGTGCTGCGCGACCGCTGGGAAGTCTGCGACGACGCGCGCTACGCCGGTCACTGCAAGGTGCTGAAGCCAGGGCGCTACCCGTCGCTCGCCGCGATGGGGCTCAACGACAGCGTGTCGTCGGTGCGCACGGTCAGCAGCCACGCGCGCTACGACGAGGATCGCTACGCGCCCGCGCCGATGCCGGTCTACGACGATCACCGGCGGGCCAACGAGCGCGTCTACGAGGCCAACGTCACCTCGGTGCGCGCAGTGGTGGGGCCGCCCGAGCAGCGCTGCTGGGTCGAGCGCGAGCAGGTCGTGTCCGACCACGGCGGCGTGAACGTGCCAGGCGCGATCGTCGGCGCGGTCGTCGGCGGCGTGCTGGGCCATCAGGTCGGCGGTGGCCGTGGACAGGATATCGCGACGGCCGGCGGTGCCGTGGCGGGCGCCGCCATCGGCGCCAACGTCGGACGCGGGACGCAGCAGGTGCAGACCCGCGACGTGCAGCGCTGCGCTGCCACGACCAGCCAGGGTCGTCCGGATTACTGGGACGTCACCTACAACTTCCGCGGCACCGAGCACCGCATGCAGACGACCGCCCCGCCCGGACCGACGGTGACGGTCAACAAGCAGGGCGAGCCCCGCGCTTAGGCGCCGGGCCGCTTCCCGGGCCCGCCGCCGGGAGTGGTTACCCTAGGCAGGAACGATCGGCCTCGCGCCGGTCGCTCCTGCCCTTTTTGTGCGGTGGCGCACAGACGGAGGCGCGGCATCGCGTTAGCGTGGCAGTACGCGGCAGTGGCGTGTTTTTCCGCCTGCGCCAGACCCGTGCCGCATCTCCGCGCCGTCCTTTCTCCGCCCCGTGCGGGACCCTGCCTGTCGAGGAGCATGCCGCCATGGCCCGAAAACGTTCCGTCGCCGGAGCGGCCAGGAAAGCGAAGCCACCGCGCGCTTCCGCGCTGCCCGTTGCGGTGAAGCTTCCCCTCGCGCATACGCGTCTCGTGCACGGCTTTCTCGTCCGCCTGCCCCCGCGCGCGAGTCTTTCCCTCGTCGTGCGCCGGTTGGAGCCTCCCTTTGCCGGACCGTCCGGGATGCGCACGCCGTTGCGCGAGATCGAGGCGGCGTTGCGCGAGCTCGTGCACGCCGAGCGTGAAGGCCCCACGGACGACGCCATCTTTCACTGACGCCGTTTCGCGCACCGCGTGCGCGGCGCCGCGCCGTGCGGTGGCGCACCCATCTGTGTTCGGCAGCGCACAGACGTTCCGGCCCGCCACCCCTACTCTCTGGCATGTACCGGCGCCGCTGCGTCCGCGGCGCGGCTTTCCCGCCCGCGCACCGCGACGGCCGCCAACCAAGGAAAATCCATGAGCCTCGGAACCATCCTGCTGATCGTCCTGATCCTGATGCTGCTCGGCGTGCTGCCGACGTGGCCCCATGCCCGCAGCTGGGGCTACGGCCCGAGCGGCATCCTGGGCGTGATCCTCGTCGTCGTGATCGTGCTGCTCGTGATGGGACGCCTTTGATCCGGAGCAGCGCATCGCTTCTTTCTCGCCGGGTACGCCATGAGTCCCGAGCGAGCGCTCGCCGCTGAAAACGCGGCCGAGGCCGCCCTGACCGCCGGGCCGGCGGTCCCCGCGATCCGCATCCCGGTGGAGGCACGCAGCGTCGCGCTGGCGGTCATCGCGGTGATCGCCGTGATCGTGGTGCTGGAGTGGGCGCAGGTGTTCGTCGTCTCGCTGCTGGTCGGCATCCTGGTGGCCTACACGCTCAATCCTCCCGTCACGTGGCTCGAGCGCATCCGACTGCCGCGCGCGCTGGCCGCGCTCGTCGTGATGCTGATCGTCGTGGGCGCCGCAGGCCTCGGCGCCTACGCATTGCGCGGCCAGATGCAGAGGATCGTCGAGCAATTGCCCGAGGCCGCGAGCAAGTTCTCCGCCGGACTCGCACGGCTGAAGACCAGCCAGCTCGGCAACATGGAGAAGATGCAGAGCGCGGCGTCCGAGGTGGAGAAGGCCACGGCGCAGGCGGCCGGCGCGCCCGGTGTCGCAAGGCAGCCCGCGACGCATGTCGTGATCGATCAGCCGACGTTCAAGCTCGGCGATTTTCTCTGGGTCGGATCCAAGGGCGCCATGGGGGCGCTGGGCCAGGCGGCGATGGTGCTCTTTCTCGCCTTCTTCCTGCTGGTGGGTGGCGACACGTTCAAGCGGAAGCTCGTGCGCCTCACCGGACCGACGCTGTCGCACAAGAAGATCACCGTCGCGATCCTGGACGACATCAACGGCTCCATCCAGAAGTACCTGTTCATGATGCTGGTCACCAATGCCCTGGTGGGCCTGATCGTGTGGATCGCGTTCTCCTTCATCGGCCTCGACAATGCCGGCGCGTGGGCGGTCACCGCGGCGCTGCTGCACGTCGTTCCGTATCTCGGCCCCGGCGTCACGGCGATCGCCACCGGCATGGCCGCATTCATGCAGTTCGATTCCTTCTCCATGGCGCTGCTCGTGGCAGGATCGTCGCTCGCCATCGCCACGGTCGTCGGGACGTTCGTGACCACCTGGATGACCGGACGCATTGCGCGGATGAACGCGGCCGCCGTGTTCATCTCGCTGCTGTTCTGGGGCTGGCTGTGGGGCGTGTGGGGAATGCTGCTGAGCATCCCGATCATCGTCATCGTGAAGGTGGTGGCCGAGCACGTGGAAGAGCTGCAGCCGGTGGCGGAGCTGCTGGGCGAATGACTTTAATCAACGCAGGAAGGGGAACGGCATGGATAACATTCGTAATGGGGTCGTCGCCTGTCTGGCGGCCGGGATCCTGGTGATGGGGCTTGCCGGGTGCGAGAAGAAGGAAGGTCCGGCCGAGCGCGCGGGCAAGGAAATCGACAAGTCGGTGGAAAGCGCGGGCAAGCAGCTCGAAAAGGCGGGTCAGAAGATCCAGGACGCCGCCAAGGACGCGAAGCAATAGCGGTCGCGAAACCCAACGATCACAACGAAACCGCCGCGAATGGCGCTGCACATGCGCGGCTAGCGGCCGTGCGGTGCCTGTCCGGCACCGAATGCGCGTCATACCGGCCATGAAGAAGAAGTCGCCAGCGCTCGATGGCGACCTGCGCGGCGTCAACCGCCTGGCCATCGAGGGAATTTCCGGAATCATCGGCGTGGTGGAAGGCATGCACCACGCGATCGTGACCATCCCCGGCATGCATCGCGGGGGTGCCACCACCGGGGTCACACGCTTCGTCTATCGCAGCGTTCAGCGCGGGGTCGGACTCGTCGGACGGGGGCTCGACGCGCTGCTGTCCCGCCTCGAACCCCTGCTCCTGGCGCGGCTGGAGCCGCTGGCCGGCAAGCGCGCCACCTGGCCGGGACGGGAGGCCCTCCTTGCCGCGCTGAACGGCGTGCTCGGCGACCATCTCGCCGCATCGAACAACCCGCTGGCCATTCCCATGCAGTTCCGACGGGGTGGCGTGCCGTTGCGGCTCGAATCGCCGGCGCTCGCGAAGACCATGCCCCAGGCCGGCGGCAAGGTCCTGGTGCTGTTGCACGGCCTGTGCATGAACGACCTGCAGTGGACGCGCAGGCGGCACAATCACGGCGCGGCACTGGCGCGCGACCTCGCTTACACGCCGGTCTACCTGCACTACAACAGCGGCCTCCACGTTTCCGTGAACGGCCGCGCCTTCGCCGATCTGCTCGAATCGCTGCTGGCGCGATGGCCCGTGCCGGTGACCGAGCTCGTCCTCATCGGACACAGCATGGGCGGCCTCGTCGCACGCAGCGCGTGCCACTACGCCGAACAGGCGCGTCATGCGTGGCGGCGGCGGCTCGACACGATCGTGTTCCTCGGCACGCCGCATCACGGCGCGCCGCTGGAACGCGGCGGCAACTGGGTGGACACCCTCCTCGGCACCACGCCCTACTCCACGCCTCTCGCGCGTCTGGGCGAGATCCGCAGCGCCGGCATCACCGACCTGCGCTTCGGCAACGTCGTCGACCAGGACTGGAACCGGCGCGGGCGCTTCGTGCGGGGAGCCGACCGGCGTACCCCGGTGCCATTGCCGAAGGACGTCGCCTGCTGTTGCATCGCGGCCACGACCGGCAGGCAGGCCGGCGATCTCGGCGACCGCCTCCTGGGGGACGGCATCGTGCCGCTGGAAAGCGCACTGGGCCATCACGCCAATCCCGAGCTTGCCCTGACGTTCGATCCCGCGCGGCAATGGATCGGCTACGGAATGAACCACCTGGAGCTCCTGAGCCGGCGCGAAGTCTATGCGCAGCTGAAGCGATGGCTCGCCCCTGCGAATTGAACGCTGCGCTACGAGGAGAGCACCCTGGGCGGGCCACGTGGCCGCCCTGACCCCGTCGAGCAGGAGCACGCATGCATACGGTAGAACCATCGTCGTCGTCCGCGCTTGACGGTGCGCGTACCGGATCGGCGCGCGACGGAAGCCATCGGCGGTGGGCTGGACTGCCCTTGATCCACGCCCTGATCCGCCGCATCGTCGACAGCGTCGCCGCCGGCGAGGGGTGTCACCTGCACGTCGTCTTTGCCGACGGCAGCGCGTACCGCAGCACGCGGCAAGGCGCACCCGACGTGACCATCGTCTTCCGCAAGCGCCGCGCGGAGTGGCGGATGGCGCTGGGCGGCGTGTTCGAATTTCTCGAGTCCTATTTCTCCGGCGACGTCGACATCGTCGGCGAGCAGGGCCTGCGCACGCTGGTGCGGCTTGGCTATCAGAAGCCGTTCGGACGCTTCGAGCACCCGCTGACCCTCGCCAAGCGGCGCTTCCTCGAATGGCGGCAGAACAATCGTGACTTCGCGCAGGCGAAGCGGAATGCCGAATTCCATTACGGGCTGCCGACCGAATTCTTCCACCTGCTGCTGGGCGAGACGTACGGCTACAGCGAGGGCTTCTGGACGAACACCGCGCGCACGCTGGACGAGGCGCAGCACGAGAACTTCGACCTCATCTGCCGGAAGCTGCGCCTGCATCCCGGCGACCGGCTGGTGGAGGTCGGTCCCGGCTGGGGCTATCTCGCGATGCTCGCCGCGGAGAAATACGGGGCCGACGTGACCGCCTACGGCCTGGTGCCGAGCCAGAACGAGGGCATGCGCAGGCTGATGCGCGTGCGCGGCTTTCGCGGCAGCGTGAAGCTCGTCGAGAAGGACCATCGCGGGCTCGCCGACGAGCCCGCGGCCTACGACCGTTTCGTCTCGGTCGGCGTCCACGAGCATGCCGGTCGCGATTGCAACGCGCAATGGATCGAAAGCATCGCGATCGGCCTCCGGCCCGGGGGACGCGGCCTCGTCTCGGCGACGTTCAACATGCGCAAGCGCCCGACCAACTACTGCACCATCCGGCACATCTTTCCCGGCGGCTACATTCCCAGCCTGGCCGAGACGCTGCTGCTCATGGAGCGGTACGGCCTTGACGTGCGCGCCGTGGAGAACCGCTCGTACCACTACCATCGGACCGTCGAGCGGTGGCGAAGCAACCTGGAGACGCGGTGGGATCGCATCCGGGCGATCGACCCGGTCCGCTTCGACGAGAAGTTCCGCCGGTGCTGGCTCTACTACCTGGCGGGTGCGCTCGAGACCTTCGCGGCGACGCGCGAGATCATCAACTGCTATCACATCACGTTCGTGAAGGGACGCTTCGCGCGCGACGACGCACTCGAGATCGGCGGCACGTGACGTCGCCGCGTCAGACGGCGGTGCCGAACAGCGCGCCGACGCCGGCCGTCAGACCCATGGCCAGCGCGCCCCAGAACGTCACGCGAACCGCTCCCGTCGTCACCGACGCACCGCCGACGCGCGCGGCCACGCCACCCAGCAGCGCGAGGAATACCAGCGACGTTCCCCCGACCACCGGGATCAGGCTTTCCATCGGGACGGCAGCGACGGCGACCAACGGCAGGGCGGCGCCGACGGCAAAACTCGCCGCCGAGGTGAACGCCGCCTGGATCGGCCGCGCGCTCAGCGTCTCCGAGATGCCGAGCTCGTCGCGCGCGTGCGCCCCCAGCGCGTCGTGCGCCATCAGCTGATCGGCCACCTGCCTGGCAAGCGCGGGCTCGACGCCGCGGCCGACGTAGATCGCCGTCAGCTCGCGGCGCTCGCCGGCGTCATCGGCGGCAAGCTCGCGCCGCTCCATGCCGAGCGCGGCTTCTTCCGAGTCGGCCTGCGACCGCACCGAGACGTACTCGCCCGCCGCCATCGACATCGCGCCGGCGACCAGGCCCGCGACGCCCGCCACCATCACGCTGGCGTGCGTGCCGTGCGCCGCCGCGACGCCGAGCACGAGGCTCGCCGTCGAGACGATCCCGTCGTTGGCGCCCAGCACGGCCGCGCGCAGCCAGCCGATGCGGTCGGTGCGATGGCGTTCGCGATGGCGGATGGTCATGAATGGTGATCTCCCTTGCTGCGCAGTGTAGCCCGCGACCCGTCCCCAGCGTCACCGAAAGTCCGCCCGCAGCGTCTCGCCCGCTGAAGCACGGCAAGCGGTGCACGGGCGGTGTTCGCTGCCGCACAGACATCGGTTCGCGCATGCGCCAGGCTTCGTGGCACGTCGTAGGCGTATGGCACCCGCGCCCCATGACGTGCGGCGCGCCGTGCGACGGCTGCCGTGCAACGTTGCACGATCGGAGAAGAGATGAAGACCTCGTTGGCAATGGCATTGGGCACGCTGCCCCTGCTCGCCGCAGAATCGGCGTTCGCGCAGAACGACAGCGTGATGAATCGCGGGATGATGGAGAACGGAGGTTACGCCGGACTGTGGCTGCCCGCACTGCTGATCGTGGCCGCGATCGCCCTCGTGGCCTGGAGCATCAAGCAGCGGCGCAAGTGAATCGGAGCCGCCCGCCCGGCGTCGCGACGGCCGCAGTCCCGCCACCGCCGCTTCAGGCGCTCATTGCTCCGCAGGGAGCGCCACGTCGTCGTACGCTTGCCTGACGACCGCGTAGCACTCGCACGTGCGCGCCTCCAGCGCTGCCCGGTCCAGCACCGCGATGTGCCCGCGGCCGCAATGGATCACGCCCTCGCGCTGCAGGTTGCCCGCGGCCCCGGTGACACTCACGCGGCGCACGCCGAGCATCTCGGCGATGAGCTCCTGGGTCATCGGCAGGTCGCCGGAGTGCAGGCGATCGACGCAGCTCAGCATCCAGCGGCACAGCTGCTGGGAGACCGCATGATGCCGGTTGCAGACGGCGATCTGTCCCGTGTGCGCGATGAGCGCGCGGATGTAGCGCAGCAGGAGGTCGCGCAGCGCACCGCCTTGCTCGAACTCTCGCTGCAGGTGCGCAACGTCCACGCGGTAGGCCCACCCCGCGCACAGCACCACCGCCTGGGTGGGCGACGTTTCGCCGCTCAGGAACGTCGTGATGCCGACCACGCCTTCGTTGCCCGTGACCGCGAATGCGGCCGAGGCCCCGTTGGCCATGACATGAAAGCGGGCGACGATGCCGGAGGTCGGGAAATACGCGTAGCTCTCGCGGCTGCCGGGGGAATGCAGCGTCATCCCCGCGGACAATGCCACCGGCGCCAGCGCCGGCAGCAGGCGGTCGTAGTCCGCGCCGGGCAATGCGGCGAGGATGCGGTTTTGCCGGGGCGCGTGATCGCTCGCTTCGCCGACCGTCGTGGACCGCTGCGGCGCGCAGACGCGATGCGGGAACGAATGCTCTCGTGCCATTGTGGGCGCCCGAAGCCACTCCCGACGATTCGCCGCGAGCCTCGCGACATCGTATCAACCAGGCCGGCTCGCGCCCTTGACTGCAATCAACCGAAAGGGCGACCGCGTCGGTCGCCGACCCGCGTCCGGCTGCAAACCCGGGACCGCTGCGTGGCGTACTCTGTGCGACAGCGTACAGACCCGCGCACGCGCAGGATCTAGACTTTCAGTATCGTCGGCGCCAGCGGCAGGTCGCGGCCGCGCAGCCGATCCGAGTCGGACCCCCGTGCGCAGGAAAACCACCAGACGCCGTATTCCCTCTAGTGCCGCACACGGGACGGAGCAAGCCGGGTTCTGCGTCTCGCCCGAAGTCGGCATCCCGCAACACCGAGCCAAGGAGCCATCCATGACCATCCCTCAATTGGACGTCGACCAGGTATTGAAGAACCTGGCCAGCCAGTCGATGAAGCAAGGCAGCAACGTACGCGTCGCCGTGCGCGACCTCACGCTCAAGGCGCTGCAGCAGCGCGAGCTCACGCTGGATCAGATCCGCCGGGTCCTGCGCAGCGTCACCGAAGGCGTGAGCCTCGGTGTCGGTACCCGCGAAGTGAAAGTCGAGAAGGCCCTCTCCGATACCGTCGCGGGCATGGACGACGCATTGCTCAAGGCGGTCGAGGCCAGCAACGTCGCCCTGCACCGGCTTACGGGCGAGGGCTATGACTACGAGGACTCCAACCTGAAGCAGGCCTTGGACGAGCTCGAGCGCCTCGAAGACGAATTCTTCGCGAGCATCGCGAGCGCGTCGGAGACGGCGGCCGAAAAGATGCGGGCACCCTGGCAACAGGCGATCAGCCATGCGCGGCGATCCGGCACGGCCACCGGCACGCAGGTGACGGCGACGCTGCGCGACTACGCGGTGCGTGCGCAGGCCGCGATGCGCGCACAGCGCGCGACGGGCTTCAAGACGGCGCATCTGCTCACGCAGAATTTCGCCATCCTTGCGAGCGGAATCCTGATCGGCATGTCGGAAGGCCTGGGCGCGACGCATCCGAAGCCGCGCAAGAGCACGACCGCGCCGCGGGCACGGAAGCCCGCGCCGGCCGTCAAGAGAAAGGCACCGCCGGCCACGGCACGCGCCACCGCCGGGTCCGCGAAGGGGAAGGCAGCCAAGACGACCGCGAGGGCGAAGGCGCGAACCGCCAAGCGCCCGGCGGCCAAGCGCGCCCGGAAGCAAGCCGGGCGCAGTTCCTGATATCGAACAACCCGTCCGGCGCGATGTCACGCGCCGGAGTTCCACTGCCAACGAAGGGAAGGAGTGACCATGGCCACGCGCCGAACCACCATGAGAAGCCGTACCGGCACCAAGCTCTACGCCGTCCGTGACGAGAGCGGCCAGTTCAAGGACATCCAGACCTACAAGCGCGCACATGGCGCCGATTTGCGCCACAAATCGAAAGCGGAGAAAGTTGCGGCGCAGGGGCCCATCGAGCGGAAGGTCCGTGGCGCCGCACAGGATGCCGTGGACAGCGTCAAGAAATCGGTCCGGGGCGCCGTGGCCGCGGTGGAGCGCGTGGCCAAGCGCGCCGTCAAGCAGGTGGCGAATCGGCAAGCCGCGAAGAAGGCCACGGTAACGGCCGCCGCCCGCAAGACGACCCGCGCGCCGGCCGCGAAGAAGACCGCCCGCGCACCCGTCGCGAAGAAGACGGCCAAGCGCGCGGCGAAGAAGACGTAGCGCTCTTCGCGCGACGGCGCGTAGCGCCGCCTGCGATGCACCATCGCAGGGGCGATTGCGCGCCGCCGCCAGCGCGTCGTGGCGCGGCTCCATCGGGGCCGTCGAGGCGCGAGATCGGCAGCGGATTGATCCGCGGATGACGGCGCTGCGCCGCGTTGTCGCGTCGCATCGAGCATCCGCAAGCCGCTGCGGCGATCATTCGCCCCAGTCTGCGATGACCTGATCGAGCCCCTCGCGATAGTCGGGGAACTGCGGCTGCCAGCGCGGAACGCGCGGCGACGGTGCGCGCGGCGGCATCGCGAGCGCGGTCTGCTGCATGTGCTCCTCGCGGATGATCACCCTGGCCAGCGGCTTCGCGAACAGCGGCAAATGCAGCGGCGTGCGCCGGCCCACCCTGCGCGCGAACGTGTCCATGAGCTTGCGAAACGGGAGCGGGTGGCCGTCCGTGGCGTACAGGATCCGCCCCGCGTTGCGCTCCCGCGCAGCCGCGAGCAGGGCCGCGGCGGCGTCGAGCTGGTGAACGTGGTACTGGAGCGCTTTCGGCGGTCCGCACCAGTAGGGCCGGCCGAGACGGAACGCCGTGCGATACGCGCGCAAGTCCGCGCTGTCCGGCCCGTACAGGTAGCCCAGGCGAACGACGCAGGCGGGCACCGGACCGGTGAGCGCGAGATTCTCGCATTCGACGATGACGTCGGCGGCGGCACCCAGCGGCTCCGGCAACCGCCTGCCCTGCTCCACGATCCGGACGAAGGCGAAGCTCGCGTGCACCAGGAACGAGGCGCCTTCCGCCTCGGCCGCGCGGACCGCGCGCCGCACGCCGGCCCGCGCCACGCGGACGTAGTCGTCCCAGGCGTGCCCGTCGTGCAGCAGCGTGTTCGCATGCTGACCCGCGACGTTGACGTGCGCGCCCGCGGCGCGGGCGGGCACTCGTCCCCGGGCGAGGACGCGCCCCAGCTCGGAGCGCGCGCCGGTCATCGACACGTTCATCGGCACCTCGTCATCCATGGCCATCGTCGGCAAGCCTACAGGGCGCAAGCGACCGCGCTCCGTTCGCTAGCGTACAGACTCGTTGCACCGGGGCGGATAACCTCATTTCATCGGCGCGGCGATCAAGGGACCATCGCGTCGAACCGCAGTGTCCCAATGCAAAGGAAAGAAAATGAACAACATCGCTCGCAAGTTGGCAACGTTCGCCGGAATCCTGTTCGTGGCGCTGGCGCTGGGCTGCGCCTCCACGGCCAAACAGGAAGGCACCGGCGAGTACGTGGACGACACGGTCATCACCACCAAGGTGAAGGCGGCCATCCTCGACGAGCCCACCCTCAAGTCCGCCGAGATCAACGTCGAGACGTTCAAGGGTGTGGTCCAGCTGAGCGGCTTCGTGAGCTCGCAGGCCGCGGAAGGCAAGGCGGTCCAGGTCGCGCGCGGCGTCGGCGGCGTGAAGTCGGTGAAGAACGACATGCGCGTGAAGTAGCGCAGCTGCACCCCGGGTGCGGGGAGTGGGCGTTCGCCCCTCTTCGCGCCGGGTCGCGGTGCCTACGGTGACGCGAGACGGAGTCCGGCGTGCGCGACAACGCAAAAACGCGGCCGGGCAGTGGGGGGAGTGTCCTTGGACGAAGTGGTTCGCCGGGCGCGGGCAAGCGATTCCCGCGCGGTGCGGCGGACTTTTTGATGAGCACCCAACCCTTGCACGAGGCCCCATGAAGTCGATCCTGGATCCCACGTTCCGCTACACCGCAAGTTTCAACACGGACATTCGCAAGACGTTCGCGCGCGTGCGGCGCGATTTCCGCGAGGCCGCGAGCCTGCCGCTGCCGCAGACCGATGGCGGACGCGGCAAGGTCGCCTCGATCCTGGGCCGGACGGCGAAGATCCGCGCCCGCAGCGTGTGACCGGTTGCAAGGTCTCCCGCGCAATACCCGGAAATGATGCGAAGGACAAAGATGCGAACGTTTCTCGTCGTGCTTGCCATGGCGTTCGGCGCGATCACCCCGGCGCCCGCGCAGGTCAGTGTCGCGATCGGGCTTCCCGGCGTCAGCATCGGGATCAACCTGCCCGTCTATCCGGAGCTCGTCCGCGTTCCGGGATACCCGGTCTACTACGCGCCGCAGGTCAGCTCGAACTACTTCTTCTACGACGGCATGTACTGGGTCTACCAGAGCGACAACTGGTACGCGAGCTCCTGGTACAACGGGCCTTGGGGGCTCGTCGCCCCGGAAGCCGTGCCGCTCTACGTGCTGCGCGTGCCCGTGCGGTACTACCGCCGTCCTCCTCCCTACTTTCACGGGTGGCGCGCCGACGCCGCGCCGCGCTGGGGCGACCATTGGGGCAACTCGTGGGAGCAGAGCCACCGCGGATGGGACGACTGGAATCGCAATGCGATGCCGGCGCCGGCGCCGCTGCCGATCTACCAGCGGCAATATTCCGGTTCCCGCTACCCGCGCGGCGACCAGCAATACCAGCTGCAGACCCAGCAATACCGCTATCAGCCGCAGGACGTGGTCGTGCAGCAGCACTACCAGATGCAACGGTCGCAAGCGGCTGCGCCGCCGCAGGAGCCGCGCGGCGGTGCGCGGCCCGCTTCGCCACCGTCCGGCGCTGCTTCCGCCCCGCGCGCACCCGCGCCCCAGGCGGTTGCCCCCGCGCCAGCGCGGCCTGCGCAACAGGCCGCTCCCGTCGCGCGGCCACCGCAGCAGCCGCAAGGCAGCGCCCAGCACGAGCCGCAGGGCCAAAGGCCACAAGGCCAGGGCCAGAAGCCGGCCCCCGTGCAGGCGGCGCCCACCGCGCAACGCCAGCGGCCGCAGGCCCCGCAAGCGGCCGAGCAGCGCGAACCGCAACCCCCTCGCGCGCAAGGTCCGGCACCGACGAAGCAGCCTGCCGCCACGCGCGAGCCATCGCGCCCGGTGACCGCCAACAACCCGCAGCAAGCGCAGCCGCCGCAGGGCGCCGGTCAGCGCGCCCAGCCCGACGGCAGGCCGCAAGGCCAAGGCGGTGACAAGGGATCACAGGGGAAGGACTCCGCGCCCGGCCAGGACAAGGACAAGGGCGAGCCGCAGGGTCGGGAACGCGGGCGCTGACGCGAAGCGCAAGACGCCTGCGATGAGTGGCGCGACGCTCCGCCGAGGCGGCAGCGTCCGCGCCGTGGATCAAGGCCCGCCAGAGGCGCGCGAAGTCATCGGGTTGGCGCTACCTGGCCTGTCAGGAGCGAACCCTGCAGGAGGCAGGGCGCCGGCACGCAGCGCCCTGTCGTCCGCGCATGCTCGTGCTAGGGTGCGTCGGGCGTCCCGCCACGGGCCAGCAGCGCGCCGATCACGAATCCCGCCGCGGCGCCGATGGCGATGACCTGCCACGGATTGGCGTGGACGTAGCCGTCGGTCGCTCGGCCGGCGGCGCGCGTCCTGTCGACCGCGACACGGCCCAGGTTCCCGACGCGGGCCTTGGCCGCCGCCAACGATGCGTCGGCGCGCGCGCGCGCGGCCCCCAGCTGCTGCCCGGTCCGGCCCGCGGTGGCCCTGAGCAATTCCTCGGTATCGGTCGCGAGCATGCGGAGATCGGCCAGGATCTTGTCGGCGTCGGCATGAGCAACGTTCGGCTCCACCGGCGTTTCGTATGTTTTCATTGCACTTGCCTTTCGTAGCAATCGATCATCGGGCATCGCAAGCCACCCCTGCACGCCTCACGGCGCGCCACGAGGCGGCATCTCATCCTGCCCGCCCTACGTCGTGCGGCGCCCCGAGATGAGATTGACCACGACCATGATGAGCGCGATGACCAGCAGCACATGGATGAAGCCACCCAGCGTGTAGGAGGTGACGAGTCCGAGCAGCCAGAGAATCAGCAACACGACTGCGATCGTATAGAGCATGGTTTCCACCTTTGCGTTGTGGCGTGCGCCGCTTGCGCGGCGCGCCCGCCGGGATCATCGGCCTGCTTGCGGTCCTGCTGCGACGGCAAGCCATTGCGCATCAGCGAGCCACAAGCCAAGCGATGCGAGTTCCCGCGATCCTTGATTCGATCTTGAGCGATTCGCTGCCGCCTGTCGGTACGCCAGCGCACAAATCTTCACCAGGCGACGGGAGACCCCCTCGCGCACGCCGATCCGCACCGAAACGCACGCGCCTTTCGCCGCATCGCCATGCCGACGCACGCCAGCAACGTGCGGCACCGTACAGGGGGCCCGCGAATACTCTAGACTGCAGGCATGGCTGCCACTCCATCGGTACGCGGCGCGCCCGGCGCGAGGAAGAAGCCCTCGGCCCCCGGGCCGCACGTCGCTGGTCCCGCTTCGCATCGCCCGCAGCAGAACCACCTGCTCGACGCGCTGCCGGCGAGCGACTACGCGCGCATCAGCTCGCACCTCGAGCTGATCCCGATGCAGCTCGGGGACGTTCTCTACGAGCCGGGGGTGCGCCTGCGCTACGTCTATTTCCCGACCACCTCCATCGTCTCGCTGCTCTACGTCATGGAGGATGGCGCGTCGGCGGAGATCGCCATCGTCGGCAACGAAGGCATCCTCGGCATCTCGCTGTTCATGGGCGGCGACACGACGCCCAGCCGCGCGGTCGTCCAGAGCGCGGGGCACGGCTTTCGCCTGAAGGCCCAGTTTCTCAAGGAAGAGTTCAACCGTTTCGGGCCGACGACCCACCTGCTGCTGCGCTATACGCAGGCGCTGATCACGCAGATGGCGCAGACGGCGGTCTGCAACCGGCACCACTCGGTCGACCAGCAGCTGTGCCGCTGGCTGCTGCTGAGCCTCGATCGCCTCGCGTCCAACGAGCTCACGATGACGCAGGAGCTCATCGCGAACATGCTGGGCGTGCGCCGCGAAGGGGTCACCGAGGCGGCCGGCAAGCTGCAGGACGCGGGGCTCATCCAGTATCGGCGCGGCAAGATCACCGTGATCGACCGCCCGGGCCTGGAAGCGCGTTCGTGCGAGTGCTACCAGGTGGTCAAGACGGAATTCGACCGCCTGCTTCCCTACGTTCCCAAGTAGCACGTTCGCCCGCGAACGGCGACGCGACGTTGCGCAGGCCGCACGTCGCAGTGTGCGGTAGCGCGCAGACGGCCTTGCTGCGCGCGCGGTAGCCTGTCGCTTGTCACGTGTGCATTCGCCGTCGCGTCGGCCGCATCGGCTTTGCGATGTCGCCGCATGCCACCGCCCGCGAGCGCCACGCCACTACCCCCCAAGGACAGCTTCCGTGTCACCGATGCCCCGCAAGCCTTTTGCCAACCAACTGCTGACGGCACTGCCCGCGAGGGACCAGCAGCGGATGCTGGCCGGCTGCGAAAGCGTGGAGCTCGCGATGGGGCAGATCCTGTATACGCCCGGCAAGCGCCTGAGCCACGCCTTCTTTCCCACCACGGCCATCATCTCGCGCATCATGGCCGTGGACGACGGCGACTATGTCGAGGTCGGCCTCGTCGGAGACGAAGGCATGTTCGGCGTTCCGCTCGCCCTCGGCGTGCACACCTCGCCCGTCCGCGCGGTGATCCAGGGCCCGGGCGTCGCGTTGCGCATGGACGCCGAGCACTTCTGCGCCGAGCTCGCGGGCTTGCCGGCGCTGCAACGCGAGATCCATAAATACGTCTACGTGTACCTTACCCAGCTGTCGCAGTCGGCGGGTTGCACGCGCTTTCACGTGGTCGAGTCGCGTCTCGCCCGCTGGCTCCTCATGACGCAGGATCGAGCTCACGCCGACACGTTCCACATCACGCAGGAGTTCCTGGCGTACATGCTCGGCGTGCGCCGCGTGGGCGTCACCAAGGCGGCGAGCGCCCTGCAGCTACGCGGCCTCATCCGCTATCGCCGCGGCGATATCACGGTTCTCGACCGGCGGGGCCTCAAGACCGCCGCCTGCGGCTGCTACAAAGCGGATCGACAAACCTACGACCGGGTCCTCGGCTTGCCGCGCCCGGCACGAGCGTCGGCCGCGCTCTGACCCGCCGTGGCGCCCCGCGCGGCCGCCACGGTTCGCTTGCATCACCCGGCACGAACAACCCATCCCAAAGGAAATCGAAATGAAATCGATCATGCACAAACTGGCGGCAACGACCGTCATCGGCGCCGCTGCGCTGAGTCTCTCGGCGGCACCGGCCTACGCGCAGAGCGAGCAACAGGTCGTCGTCAACCAGTCGGTGACGACGCTTCAGAATTTCATGAGCGATCCCGAGATGAAATGGCTGCAGCAGAACCTCGGCCGGGCCAAGGCTGTGCTCATCTCTCCTGAGATCGTCAAGGCCGGCTTCATCGTCGGCGGCTCGGGCGGCCGTGGTGTCCTGATCGCGAAGACCGCCGACGGCAAGTGGGTCGGCCCGGCGTTCTACACGCTGGCCACCGCGAGCATCGGCTTCCAGGCGGGCATCGCCGCATCCGAGATGATCACGCTGGTCATGAGCGACAAAGGCCTGAACACACTGCTCGCCACCTCGGTCAAGCTCGGCGGCGACGCCAGCATCGCCGCCGGTCCGGTGGGCTCGGGTGCCAAGTCCGACATCACCGCCGACATGATCGCGTTCTCGCGCAGCAAGGGCGTTTACGGCGGCCTCAACCTCGACGGCACGGTCGTGACGTCGAACGACGAGTGGAACAAGGCGTACTTCGGCAAGGCCGTGCTGCCGCCCGACATCATTGTGCGTGGCGCGGTCAGCAACAAGGACGCGACGACGCTGATCGACGCGGTCGCGAAGGCCACAAGCGCGATGTAGCGCAGTTGCGCGAGCCGCGACGGGAAACCGTCGCGGGCTCAGGATGTGCCCGCCCTCCGCTGCTGGAGGTTGCAGCGAGCCATTGCGGCGGAGGCGTCGGGATCGGTCCGGTCGATGGACGCGCCGTGCGAGTCGGACCACGCATCGGCCAACCCCTGCACACTCCTGCGCCAAAGCTGTAGAGTGACAGAATGGTCTTGCGGTTTCGTGTTCTTGGCGTCCTCATCATCGCGTGCGGCCTGGCCGTGTGCTACGGAGCCATGACGTTGTGGCCGCCAGGCCTGTTCGAAGCGCCGCTCGGGTCGTCGCTCTCGGTCGGTGGCGCGCTGCGCCTCGCCGGCGCGGGAATTGCCGCCCTCTTCGGCGCCGGTAACGTCGTGGCGGGGCTCGCCATCATTCTGTTCAGGCCCGTGCGCGAATGACGCGGCTCGTGCGGCCTGACGCCCGGCGCGCACGGCGCACTTCGGCATTCGAGTTCTGAGGCAATGGCGGCCCGGAACCGCAACGCCCACGCTTCGACGTCAATCATCGATTCGCCGATGACCTGGCTTGAGCGCGGCTCGCGCTCGTCGCCGGTCGGCCGATCGCAGCGCATGCGACCCTGCGCTGGGTAGCCGAGTGCCGCCCGCGTCGGGGCCGTCATCCGCCGCGTCCCGTTGGTTCAATTCCGCCGTAGCGGCCTTTCCTTCCCCGTTGAGACCGGAACTCCACGATGTTCCTCGCCAAGTGGGCGCTGATCGCTGGCGCCATCATGATCACCATGGCGCTGCTCGGCACGCTGCTCAAGCGGCTGCCGCTCAGTCCGGGCATTCTCTATCTCGCAATCGGCTACGCCCTGGGTCCATCGGGCGCAGGGCTGATGGCGCCCGACCCCGTCCGGTATTCGGTCGAGCTGGAACGCATGGCGGAAGTCGCGCTGCTCATCTCCCTGTTCGCCGTCGGATTGAAGATCGGCGTGCCCATTCGCGACCAGCGCTGGTACCTGCCGCTTCGCCTGGCATTCCCCTCGATGGCGTTGACGATCCTGTTCGTGTCCGCCGCAGGCGTCTACCTCATGGCGCTGCCACTGGGAGCCGCGATCCTGCTCGCTGCCATCCTGGCGCCGACGGATCCCGTGCTGGCATCGGACGTGCAGGTCGCGGATTCGTCGGATCGCGATCGCCTGCGATTCAGCCTCACGGCCGAGGGGGGCCTCAACGACGGAGCGGCCTTTCCCGTCGTCCTGCTGGGACTGGGCCTGCTCGGGCTGAATGACGTCGGCGGCAGCGTCTGGCGCTGGCTGGCGCTGGATGTCGTTTGGTCCATCGGCGGCGGCCTGGCGATCGGTGGCGTCCTCGGCGCCCTGGTCGGCAAGCTCGTCCTCCATTTGCGCACGCGGCACCAGGAGGCCGTCGGACTCGACGAGTTCCTGGCGCTCGGCCTCATCGCCATCGCGTATGGCATTGCGCAGCTGAGCCACGCTTCCGGCTTTCTCGCGGTCTTTGCCGCCGGCCTGGCGCTGCAACGAGTCAAGCAACACTCGAAGCCGGCGGGACTTGCAAAGACTGCCGAGACCCGGATCGCTCCGGGAACGGGAAGCGCTACGAACCTCGCGACGCACAACCGCCACGCCGGCACCTACATGATGGAAGCCGTGCAAGGCTTCAACGGGCAACTCGAACGGATCGCCGAGCTGATCGTGGTGATGGTGGCGGGCGCGATGCTGTCCTACACGTCCTTGCCCGGCCCAACCGTCTGGTTCGTGCTGATCCTGTTCTTCCTGGCGCGCCCGCTTGCGGTGTGGTTGGGCCTCGTGGGCGCCCCTGGCGTTTCGCGCGACCAACGCATGATGATCTCGTGGTTCGGTATCCGCGGCGTCGGCTCGATCTTCTACCTGATGTACGCGATCAATCGCGGCCTGCCGGAGCCGTTGGGCAAGGAGTTCATCGCGATCACGCTGGCGACGGTCGCCGCCTCGATCCTGGTCCACGGAATTTCGGTGACGCCGTTGATGGCGCTCTACACGAGACGGAAGGCGCGCAGGCAACCGTGATCCCGGTGCCTGCCTCGAAGGGCGGTTCACGCCCGGCTCCAGCCGACCCGACTCGCGATCAGGCAGCCGTCTAGGTCAGCGGTGCGTCGCGTCCATCGGCCGGTGCCAGCAGAATCCCGGCGTCCGCCGTTTGCAGGCTCACCAGGGTTTCAGGTCCGGTCGCTGGCTCCACGAGAGGGCTCAGCCGGCGCAGCCTGGCGGCGCCGAAGAAGGTGGCGAACGGCACGTCCGAAGCATCTCGCCCCGTTCCGATACGGATCAAGTCCGACACCGACACGAGGTCCGTCGGGTCGAACAGGTACCACCTGTCCCCCAGGAATGCTTCCACGACTGCGTGGAAGTCCTGCGGCGGGTCCCGGTATTTGGTGTACGCCGAGACGAAACGCGCAGGTATGTTCAGTGCTCGGCAAAATGCGATGGTGACGTGCGCGAAATCGCGACACACGCCGGCGCGATTGGCCAGGACTTCGTGGGCGCCGGACGTCAGCGTCGACGATCCTTCCCGGTAGTCGATGTTTTCCCTGACCCACTGACAGATCGCCAGCACACGCTGGTATCCCGCCGGCAGGTGCACGAACTTCCGGCATGCAAGGCCGAAGATGGCTTCGACTTCGCAATAGCGACTCGTCCGCAGATACGTGAGGTTCGCGCCAGGCATTCGCGCGAGCGGCACCTCCGGCGCGGACAAGTCTTCCTCGGCACCCTGGACGGCAACCGTTGCGCGGTACCGAATATTGAACGGACCTGGCGCCACGTCGATCCGGAAGAAGCGGTTGCGTCCGGCCTCGTCGCTGAATTCGTCGACACCGTTGGCCGACGACGTCGAGATCATTTCGGCGATGATCCGCTGTCCGTGCGTTGTCGCGATGCCGAGATTGAATACGAACAGCGTCTGCCGGACGACATCGTAGTCAAGCTCGCAATCGACGTGAAACGTCTTCATCGCTACGATATTGCGACGAGTCCTGCCATGACAGCAGTATTCGCGATCGCCCGCGGCCTGTATGTGCGGTCTCGTACACTGGGAGCGCCGTTGGTCGAATCCGCGCTGCGACCGACGCAGCTGGGGGGGCCGACGGGTCCAAGGAATGCAACGCCCGGAAATGGGCGGGCACGTGCGGCAGCGCACAGAACCTTCGGCCTGCCTGCCTTTAAGCTTGGCGCCTTCCCCGACACCCCGATCAAGGACGCAAATGAAACGCAATTCCCTCGGCTATGCGCATTTCCTGCCGTTCACGCCATGGAGCGAACTGGCCACGAAGACATTGGAAACGATGCTGGCTTCGGGGCAGGTCATTTCCCACCGCACGAGCCGCATGGCGCTGGCCGGCCCTGCCCCAAACGCGCGCGACCGGCGCGAATTCGCATTGATGGGCCAGGAAAAGTTCGAAGCCGGTGCGCAATCCGCGCAGGCGATGGCCGCGCACATGATGGTCATCGGCCCGCAATTGAGCGCTTTGGCCGTCAGCCGTCTGCTGCGGATTTCCGCGGCCTTCATGTCGCTGGCGAGCAGCCGAACGCCAGCCCAGTTCATCGCCCGCCAGGCGGCACTGGCGAGTGCCTTCGGTCAATCCGCGCTCGGCATGGCGGAGGCCTCGACGAGCGTGAGCAGGCTCGCACATCGCGGACTGAAGCCCATCCACGCCAAGGCCACCGCGAATGCCAGGCGGCTGCGCAGGCGTTGACCCATCCGCCCCTCGCGGCGATCCAGGCTCGAGCGAATCGGCCTGGCGAACTGTTGCGCAAGATCAAACGCTCCCGGCGCGGAAAGGGCAGCATAGGTGACGGACCGGGAGAGCACGCGAGTCATCACCCCCTCGGTCCTGCTCTAACGGCCGCCTCCGGGCGGCTTTTTTTCGGGGCCCGCGCAGACCAGCGCGGGCCCGATGCGAGCGTTCGGGCGCGCAGCGTTATTGCAACGTGCGAATCGCGGCGACGCGCGCGGCCCTAAGCCCTGCCATCGCGTGGCCCGAGGAAGTACCACAGGATCAGCCCCAGCACCGGCAGGAGTACCACCGCGATTGTCCAGATCAGCTTCTTCTCGTTGGACGCGGAGCTTTGCAAGATATTGATAATCGCCCAGATATCGCCGACGAGTATGAGCACGCCCCAGAGGCTGTTATATCCGAAGTTCATCATTCTGGATTCCTTCCTTCCCTACGACGATCGCCATCCTGCCATCTCAGTCTGACCCGGACTTGCCGCCCAGGCAAGCTGCCCGACGGTGATGTCGTTCAACGACTGTCGGAGTGCCGGGGTCATGCCGCATTCGCCTTCAGCGAGAGCCGCGACTTGGCGGCGATGAAGCGACGGCCCATGGCCTCCCGCTCGGCGTCGTCGTACTGCTCGAACATGAGCTCGAACAGGCGACTCCGCTCCTTCTCGACGTGCTGGGTGATGAGGTCAAGCAGCACCTGCGAGTGTGCCTTCCACTCGTCGGACGCGGTCCTGCGGCTCTTGGTCATTCGTTCGACCCGGTCGTCTACCGCGCCATGAGCCACGTAACCTTTGGACGCAATCTCGCGCGCCTCGTCGCCATGCTGCCCGCGCAGCAACACGTCGTAGACCTCGCGCTGCTCGGCACGGGTGTACGCGAACAGCGCGGGCCTCAATTGCCTCAGTAACGCACGGCGCTCGTCGCCACTCTCGCATTCGGAGAGGTCGCGGGCGAGTTGCATGATTTCGTCATGGTCGCGCCGCAGGAGCGTGCACGCGTCGTTGGCGGTCATGCTGGGAGCTGCCATCAGGAGTCGAACTTCGTCTACGAGGGTCATGTTTGATTGTCGCAAGGAGATTGTCTGCCACACCCGGCACGAGCCGAAAGGCCGGCCTTCGCGCGAGAATGATGAGAGGTGCAAGAACTTTGTTTCGGCGGAGCGCCTGCGTCTCATCGCTCGCCTGCTGAATACCCAGGTCGTCGGTTCCCGACGACTTTCGTTCCGCTTGCTGGCGTGCGCCAATCTTCTCTGGCGCTGATCCTAGGCCCGTCCCTTGGCGAGCTTGTAGAAGAGCGTTCCGTCGTAGAACGACTTGATTCTGGCGACGCTCAAGGCGGGCACCAGCTTGTCGCCCTCGAGGGCCTTGGCGTCGGCCGCGAGGAGGAGCAACAGCTGCCACTCCGCCAATGACACCAGGTAACCGAGGAGCGTGTCGCGGTTGGCGTTGACCATCCTGTTGACTTCGGTCGCGGTGAAGGCCTTGTCGCCATCACGGTCGACCGTGGAGTGCGCGCCGAACACCCTCTCGAAACGTTTGGCGTTGAACCGGCCCCGCTTGTCCAGGATTCCGGTGTCGCTGTCGTGCTTGCCCTTCTGGATGTTCTCGATGTCGATGTTCATCGCCAGCAGCGAACCTCGCGTCAGGATGCTCAAGGGCACGACGATGGCGAACGCGGTGGCCTCGGCTACGCCAACCGGCAAGCCGAGGGCCTTGAGTCCGCGCGCGCACTCCGCGACGCCGATGCCGCGATCGCCATCGTCGTCGAAATAGGACGCGTGACGCTGCAGCGTCGTATCGCCGACGCGACTACGCGCCTTCAACGTGCGCGGCAGCACGCCAACTCCCCGGCCTTGGTCGGCGCGACGAGTCGGTGAGGTCCTGGGGGACTTCGGAGCGGACTTTGGAACGCGCATGGCAGTCACGGGGCCGGGAGGACGACGACAGGTGCCGTGCGGCATCGCGTCGGTCGACCCTCACGGACCTGCACGGGGTCGCCCGTTGCCGCGCCTGGATCCGCTATCACTTCTTGACGGCTTCCTTCAGATCGCCGACCGCCACTTGCAGCTTGCCTTCGGCCTGCTTTTGCAGCCCCTTGGCCTCCTGCTCCTTGCTTCCCACCAGCTTCCCGGCTTCTTCCTGGATCTTGCCGCCGAGGTCTTTCAGTTCGCCCTTGACTTGGTCTTTGTTGGGGGTGATTGCCATGATCATTTCCTTTACGACAGGTTGAGACGTCTGCTCTGCGAACCCGGATCGGTTCACGCTCTTGGTACGAACAGTATCGACGACCTCGTGCGGGCTGTATGTGCGGTGGCGTACACGCCGTGGGCTCGTGGTTGAAGGCCGGCCCGGGCCAGCGCGAAGGGAAGGCCGCGGATTGGCGGCAATGTGGCGTGAAATGCCCGCGAGCATGCGATCCATCGCACACGGCCTATTGATCGTCTCGCCTCGGCGATTCAGCGTCGGGACGACTGCTTCGCGACATACGGAAGGCGATGGTCAAACTCCGTCTTCACCACCCGGCGACAATTGCGGCACCGCGCTTCCATTCCCAGGCGATTGAGGACCGCGATCCTGCCCCGGCCGCTCAACGCTTGTACGTGGAAGACTTGTTGCAAGTGACTCGAGGCCGTGCGAAATCGCGAAGCAACGGGAAGTGGCGTTGCAGGCATTGGTCGAAGCTAGCGCCCAAGTGAAGGTGGCCAAAGCGGCAGCAAGCCGTGGCACATATTCGTCACAGCGCTGAAAAACGAAGGACCTACCCGCAGGCAAGTCCTTGTAGGAGTGGTAGGCCGTGCAGGGATTGAACCTGCGACCAATGGATTACGAACCCCCCCTGGACTCACTCAAGCTCAACGCGCGACGCGCGCGCACGCATAGTTGCAATGGGCGTAGATTGACGGTCACCCGCGGATGAACAATCCGCTGAAACAATCCGTTGAACCCGACCCGATCGATCGCAGGCGAACAAGCTCCCGCGCCGGATCGGCTGGACCCCGCGCACCGGGCTAGTCACGCGCATGCACAGACATGATGATGTCACGCAGATTCCGGCAGCGATAGGACCTCAGCGCGTACGCCAAACGCGGCCGGCGGCGGAGGCTTATAGCGATCGCGGCCCTGCGCCTGGTTGGTTAGCCCCGATGCCCTGTTGAATTCGAACACGGAACGAGTAACATCGGCACCCCGCGCAGGTCATGCCTCACGTCTTCGCAACTCAATTGACCTATCACGTCGCGGGGCGATCTTCTAACCGAACGATCATCTATGGCCTGTTCACACTATGCGCAACCCATCGGCGATGAGCGCGAAGTTGATGAAGGCCATGAACATGACATCGAGTTTCTCGAATCGCGAAAAGATGCGGCGAAACCCTTTGAGTCGACGGAACAGGCGTTCGATCTCGTTGCGTTCGTGCCCGAGGATCACCCGCTGCGCGAGGTCCGGCGGCTGGTGAATACGGCGCTGAGCGAGATGAGTACCCGGTTCAACGAGATCTACGCGCGAAGCGGCCGGGACTCGATCGCGCCGGAGAAGCTGATCCGGGCGCTGCTGCTGCAGTCGTTCTACTCGATCCGCAGCGAACGGCAACTGTGCGAGCAGCTGCGCTACAACCTGCTGTTCCGCTGGTTCGTGGGCTTGGCCATCGACGACCCGGTCTGGGATCACTCGACGTTCTCCAAGAATCGCGACCGGCTGCTGGCGCACCAGGTGGTGGAGGACTTCTTCGCCGAGGTGCTGCGTCTGGCCGATCGGCAGGGCCTGCTGTCGAAGGAGCACTTCTGTCGACGGGACGCTGATCCAGGCGTGGCGGCGGAAGAGCTTCGGACCCAAGGTCCTGATTAACACGGGTCGGACGACCAGCGGCCCGCGGCGGCGGCGGGCGCAATGCCCAAGCGACAAGGGGGCCTGGCCGCGCAGCAACGACACCCACAAGCAGACAGGTCTGCTACGCGAACGGCAAGCTGTGGGGCGCGCTCGACACCGCTGTCGACACCAGGTCGACGCGATGGATGGGACCCAGACACGCGGCACGGCCTGGGGTCATGGCGTGGTTACGCTGCTGGGACGACTATCATGCGAGCGCCGTGTCGCTGGAGCCATGCCGACGCCTAGTCGAGCGACGTCGGCCGGGCGCGTCGGTAGGGCGACACGGATCACACAGCCGATTTCGTCGGTGCTAGTCGGGAACCAAAGCTGACGCGCCAGGAAGCATGCAAAGACACCACGGTGGCGCAGCGCTCGACGACCGCATCCCGGGTTCTCGGCGTGCATCAGGCGCACCTCTCCTGTCTTGGCATCAACAGCCGTCGTGCCAGTACAGTTTCGACAGCGCCTACGACGCGTGCCAGTGCGCGGTTCTTAGCGAGCTTACAGCGCTTAGGTCGAAGTGCCCGATCCCACGCGGCGCTATCGGCCTGAGTGGCCCGATAACTATTTGTTGTTACGGCTGACTGTCGATGGCGCTCGACCGAGGGTGCAGCGATTGGGCGAACAGATTCGCCTGTCACCAGCGCGCGCGAGATCTCTTCTCTCGCCCAAAGACAGCGCCACTAGGGAACGGCATCGCTCTGGCGGCCGAATGCCACCCGTCCGGAAGGTGGCCAAAGCGGCAGCAAGCCACGGCACAAAACAGGGATCGAACTGCGACCAACGGATAAGAGGACTGGTAAAGAGCAGGCTGACCAGGTGACGTCCGGCACGCCCGCAGTTAGCAAGCGTGGACGACTCGGCATCGATCATTGGGCTGGCGGCACGTCATCGAGCAGCGATACGCCAGACGGGAGAACCGGGGGCCGGAGACGACATGTAGACTTGGATAGTTCAACCCGCGGTTGTGAATCCGGGCGCGTCATTGCCGTGCCGGCCGAACCCCCCAGCTTTCGCTGCTCGGCCCCGGCCTCGCGGGACTCGGCCTTTCGCTGCGGCGCAAGCGAACTACCGCCGTGCTGCACAGCACGACCCCGCCCGTGGCGGTTTTTTCATGTCTGGCGTCTACGATGTACGTGTGCAAGGCGGTCAGCCGCAGCATCCGCGTCGTTACACGCAACAGTCGCCCGGTTTGGGTCGCAACAGCACCCTGCAACTGCGGCACTCGTAGAAGTACTGGCAGGCATCCGTGGGCATCGTTTCCCGCGCGGTGAAGCCGCAGTGCGGACAGGTCAACACGGATTCAAGAACGAGATTCATGACGGCGCGGATTTCCCGGCCAACAACTGCTTCAGTTCGCCGCTTTGAATGAGTCGTCCCACGTCGTCAGCGCCGCCGACCAGTACGCCCTTGACGAATACCATCGGAAAGGTCGGCCAGCCGGTCCACATCTTCAAAGCACCGCGCCGCCGCCAGTCGCCAAAGTAGCTTCCGTATTCGAGGTACCTGAACGGCACGCCTGCCGCGTCGAGTGCCTTGCGCGCCCTCTTCGGGAAGGGATTCTGCTTCATGCCTACGACTACCACATCGTCGGCGGTAATCGCGGACTGAACTTCGCGGATGATGTCCGATTCGTAATTGGCAATGATGTCCCTGATGGCGGGATGTATGTGAGCTTCGTCGAGGGTATTGCGGAACATCACTTCCCTTTCACATGGACGCCGACCTAACTCATATTATCAGCGCCTTCACCGAACTGGATGATGGTGCCCTCGCCGTGCTCTTTCCCTGCCACAAATAGCAAGCCCCACCGGAGCGGGGCCAGTGTTGAACCGCAGCGATGCTCGGCTGCGGCGTCGCCTATAAATTTCGCCAACGCCGAAGTAGCAATCCGCTGGCAAACAACAACAACACCATCGCGCCCAACGCCTCACGTGACAGCATCGGAATCTGAGTAACAGCCGTGGGACCAGCAACCGGATCGAGGCGAAATGCCGTGCATCCCAACGTCGAGCATCCATTGGCGACGATCTGGCCCTTGTCATTGATGGCAGTGGCGCTGGTCAGGATTGCACCTGCAAGTCCTGATACCACGAGCGTATTCAAGTCGTACATGGTGCCACCGGAATAGAGGAATGCACGCGTGGTCACATTTTCGGTGAGGTAACTCCATCCGGTCACCTGCCCATTGGCGTTGATGGCAGTGCTCTCGGCATACTCGCCTCCCAACGTTCCCAAGTCGGTTAGGGCGCCATTGGCGTATAGGAAGATGTGACCTGCATAACCGGGCGTACTGACCGTCGCGCTTGTTCCCGTTACTTGTCCGCGCGCATTGATGCCCCAGCCCCAGCTATTCGCCCCCCCAAGCGTTCCCAAGTCGGTCATCGTGCCGCCGGAATAGAGGAAGGCGCGGTAACTGGGCGCGTGTCCACACATGCAAGTCCACCCGGTAACCTGCCCGCTGGCATTAATAGCGGTGCCGGTGCTGGATGCAAACTCGTACGCACCCAACGTACCCAAGTCGGTCATGATGCCGTTTGAATAAATAAACGCGTGGGATGACTGGTTACCGACCATATCGGCCCTTCCCGTAACCTCACCGCCAGCGTTGATACCGTAGCCCCCGCTATTCCGACCACCAAGCGTCCCCAAGTCGGTCATGCTGCCGCCGGAATAGAGGAATGCGTGGGTGGCCACATCACCGGCGAGGTAACTCCCACCGGTCACCTGCCCGTTGTCGTTGATGGCGGAGCCGGAACTGCTGCTGCCCCCCAGCGTTCCTAAGTCGGTCATGGTGCCGCCGGAATAGAGGAATGCGTGGGTGGCCCCATCACCGGCGATGTCGGCTTTTCCTGTGACCTGTCCGCTCGCGTTGATGCCGTAGCCCCAACTTTTCGTACCCCCTATCGTATTAGGGAGCGCGGTAGCGGTATAAGTCGGAGTCGCGCCCGCTGCCAACGGCGGAATTCCTATCGCCAGCAACGCAATAGCAGCGAGGCCGCGTGCGCATTTCGAAATTAGCGGTGACATTGGGGTTGCTCCTCGTAAGCCGCACCAAGCTACGAGTGTGAGCGCGTGTAGCGCGCTGCTATTGACTATCGGCAACAGATTGCAAACGCCAGCCGCCTCCAAAATGTCGGGCAATGCCAATCGCGCCAGAATCAACGTGGCCCCGCGCGCCTCGTGGACGAGGGCGCCGCCTTCTAACGCTTTGCCGTCGTGGTGATCGGTCAACGTCTTCGCGCGCGGCGGGCGCTGATCATGAGAAACTGCAAGCCTCCGGGGGGCTTAGCTTGGTTGGTCCGTTGGCCGCAGCCCCCAACGCCAATTTCGTTTCGCAGGCGGCAGAACGCTTGTCTTGCCGAAGTTTGGCTCGCATAGGGGGCAGATAATGCGCACATCCAGTTCCGAATTCTTGGATCGCACGCGCCGCAACATGCGGCGATTTCGGACACTTCTACTTCTTGTGGCCCTAACGATCACTGCTCAGATCGCCCCCGCGGCTAATATTACGTTCTACGGAACGCGCGCGGATTGGAATGCCGCAGTCGGCGTGAATACAGTCATCGATTTCGACGGGCTTGAGCCACCCGGCGGTTATTCAGGCATTTCAGTTCCGCCGGGCCTCACTCTGTCTGGTGTGAATTTTTCCACAACCTTGCCGACTACCGGCAGCGATTTCATTTTGGCGGGGCCCGTGAACTACGGTCCGAGTAGCGTGCTCGCGCTCTATGATTCATCCACCGCTGCCCGTACGCTGGTCATCAATTTTCCGGGAGCGGGATTTTTAGGGATCGCGTTCGACCTCGGTCGTACCGTCATACCTAGGAACGTGATCGTACAACTTTCGACTGGCGATTCGTTTGTGACGGCCGCATCATTTCCTCCCAGCTTTGTCGGGTTTACCAGTTCCGCGCCCATTACACAGGTCACCATCACCGAGGCGCAGGGTACGAATGTCCTACTTTTAGATAACGTGTCCTTCGCGCTACCACCTCAACCGCCGATTCAAGGTTCCACGACGGGCGTGCCAACTCTTACTGACTCAATGTTGATTTGTCTCGCGGCAGTCTTAGCTGTAACAGGCGGAGTCCTGATGCGTAGGCAGTATTGGGCAATCCGACGTTAGAGGGGGCGCTCAGTTAGTCCCTCCCAAACGTCTGCTTTCCGTCAATCTAGAAAGTCAGCAAAGGGTCGATCGCTCCATTTTGACTGACGGTGGCGAATGGCTCCTTCCCGTGGTGGATTCAACCGGTCGATGCAACACACTATGATCCGCCGAGGCGGAAGGAGTGTTGCAGATGGGTCGACGAACCAGGATCTACTACACCGAGAGCCAGAGAGCACTCATGTGGGAGCGATGGAAGGCCGGCTGGACGCTTCACCAGATTGGGCATCTCTTCGATCGACCACACACCTCTGTCCATAACGTCTTGTCGAGGACCGGTGGGATTCGACCACCGGAGCGACGTCGCTCGAGTTCCATGCTCTCCTTGAGCGAGAGGGAAGAGATCTCCCGTTCGTTGGCGAGCGGCGAGTCCCTCCGCTCAATCGCGGCACGGATGCGACGCGCGCCTTCGACCATCAGTCGCGAAGTCAATCGCAATGGCGGTCGAGAAGGCTATCGAGCCGCACAAGCTGATGGTGCTGCTTGGGAGCGGGCACTTCGACCAAAGCGCTGCAAGCTTGCCGGCAACCGTGCGTTGGCGAGCTTGGTGGCGGACAAACTCCGCCTGCGATGGTCGCCCGAGCAAATCGCGGGATGGCTCAAGCATACTTATCCGTGCGACGAGAGCCACCACGTGTCCCACGAGACCATTTATCGCAGCCTGTTCATTCAGGCGCGCGGAGCGTTGAAGAAGGAACTGCTGGAGCACCTTCGACGCACGCGCGGCATGCGGCGCTCGCGGCATTACACGCAGAAAACTGCCATTCACGGCAAGATTGTCGATGCCGTCTCGATCAGCGAACGCCCCGCATCCGTCGACGATCGAGCTGTCCCGGGCCACTGGGAAGGCGATATGTTCTTCGGCAGCGGGAACAGCCAGATCGCAACGTTAGTCGAGCGTCAGACACGCTACTTGATGCTGGTGAAGCTCGGAGGCAAGGACTCCCAGACAGTCGTCAGGGCCCTGATCAAGAACGCTGGCAAGCTGCCTCAGGAGCTCTACAAATCGCTGACGTGGGACCGCGGCACAGAGATGCACGGCCATAAGCAGTTCACAATGGCCACCGATATCCAGGTCTACTTCTGCGATCCCCAGAGTCCGTGGCAACGGGGAAGCAACGAGAACACAAATGGACTACTTCGGCAGTACCTGCCAAAAGGAATCGACATTTCGGGCTATTCACAGGCCCAGCTCAATGCAATCGCACGACAGCTAAACCAGAGGCCGCGTAAGACGCTTGGCTTCCACACCCCAGCTGAGATGTTCAGCGAACGTGTTGCGTTGACCGGTTGAATCCACCGCCCAAAGCGTCCATTCGGCTAAACGGCTAACGATCAGAAATGCTTTGAGACGCGATAGGCCATGACAAGCATCGATGCCGAACAGCTAAAGTCGGTGTTGCGCGGCCTCCAAGCGGAGAGACAAGCCGGAAAGCGCCGCGAGACCCCGATTGCATTCCGCAAGGCTATTGACCGCAGGCAGGAAGCTATTCGTCTCCTGTCAAACATTGGCACGCCCTTCACCCCCGCTCGGGTCACCATCGACACGCCTCTCCTGATTTGGGTTCAGCACAACTTGCCGGAAACCGCGAACATTTTGGTCGACTCGAACATTGAGCCGAACGGCAGTTGGGCGAAGACTTATTCCGCGCTGGAGTCCGACGGTGACGTTTTTGCAGCCAATGACGATCTGAATTTCTACTTCATTTGGCAGAACTCTACTGGGCAAGATGCGGTGATCAATGTTAACTCCTTCCTGATGCTCGATGGCTTGTGTAATGCCTGGGGACACAACGAATGGGTTTCGAACCCTTGGGGTTGGCAAGCTTTTGGACACGCTGAGGTAGCGATCACCGCTCAACTTTCTCTCCTAGAGTGGTGGAACCAGCCGCCGACGACACCCCTGAAGCAGCCTGGCCAGCGACAGGAAGTGTTGAACTTGGCGCACAACGGTCACTGGGCGGGAGGGGGCCCATCGATCGGTACGGACGAGAATGTCTCCAACAACTATCACCTTACCTACGACACGTTTGGGATACCCGCTGATAAGGTGGCAGTGTTCGAGGTAGGACTCAAGATTGTCTTATACGGCTGGGACGGTCGCTGCTCTGCCGATTTCTCTACCGACCCGTTCACTATTGTTTGTCCACGTCTGGAACTCGAAATATTAACGGCACCTCAGTCGAGCTATGGGTCCCTTGCGTGACTTGCCATCGCGACGGGTTGCCCGCATGTCATCTTCCTCGACTTCTCCTCGCAGTTGATCGTTGGAACGTTTGGTTCCCATTACGCACCTCGGCTGGAGTGGGCGATAGTCCCATTCCCCTCAGCGATGGCGGCAGGCTCCTTGCGTCTGAAGCGGTCGCCTCGGCACCGTCGGCCACCGACATCTGATTGCCCAACTTGACCGAATGATGGCTGCCGCGATCTGACACTGCTCGTCAGATCAAATATCGGTTACGTCACTTGGGGTGGCCCCTTCGAGTCTCGCCATGCGGTCCACGCACCTTGTAGATCCAGCGCTTGGCCGCACTTCCCACATGTCACAGGACCCGCAAGTACATCACTGGATGGGTACCACTGGATGCTCGCACACGCGCGGCACAATGCGACCGCCCACTCATTGCCGCGGGTGTCGACATGAATTCGAACATTTTGCATGTCGATATCCATGGGTGTCGGCCCTGGCAGAGCCATTGCCGAGGCGCGAGAAATCTAAGTTGGCTTGCCTTGTTCTACCTCGCTAGCAACGGCCGCCAGACGTCCGATCCCTAGGACTGTTTCTGCGCTGAGCTTCGTGCGATTCGTCTGCGTGCTTCTCGACCAAGGTGAGCGTCGCCGCAGGGACGAACGGGCCTTTCATCGACGCCAAGCATGGCTAATGCTTCGCGTACTTCATCTTCAGGACGGCTAAGCAATATCGCCATCTCAGTGATCGTGTGACGCTCATTCCAGAGACGCAACGCACGAGTGGCGAGGTCGACGTGAAGTGGCATGGATAGGCTTCCTTTGTCGTAGCGGTCGCGACCGACGTTGAGGGGCCACATCAGCGAGTAGATCAGGAATGACATCGCCCAGCGAAAGTCAACTTCCTGCTGCATCCAGGTCGGCTGTAGGGGCGCGATATAGGTGGCGAGACGCAGCGTAAGTGCGACGCCAACGAGCAGATACACTACGAGCAGCCATTCCACCGCTGGGTTCCTCGGAAAGGCCCCTCGCGTCAAAGGAGTCAGGTGGCGCGAGGGGCTTGGCGCAGGGTTCGATTTGGAGGCGAACCGGGGCTAGCGGAAATCGACGCAAGGAGGGTGCCGAGGATTGGCAGACGCGACCACAGTCCGCCAAACGGTGAAGGGGTGGGGTTAATCGGTCAATCTGCGAACAAACCCTGGCCGGTTTGCATAAACAGCTCGTTTTCTACAGAGCACATTCAACACAGGGTGTAAAACGCTTCGACAGGTAACTTGAGCGCGCGCGCGCCTAGCACCGGAGCCCTTGCGCATCACACTTCATACGCGGCAAACCCTGTGCCATCGTACGACGGTGTAACATTTCGACCGCTGACCGGCGTCACCATGTCACGCCTGAGCGATCAGCTGAGCTGATGCCTCGCTCCCACGAGCTCCGTTCGGTTTCGGATTCCACGTTAACCGGGCGTACTCGACACCCGTAGCCCATCGCCATCTTGTTTGCAATCCACGCAGCCAACGACATCTATGCCCAACATCGGAACAGTACTAAGAGAAGAAATCACCCGCCTATCTCGCCGGGCCAATCGTAGCGAACTCGACACTACCAAGAAGATATCCGGACAGCATCGCCGGGACATTGCGGAGCTCAAGCGCCAGGTCGCGCAGCTTGAGCGTCAAGTCAAATCGCTTGTTCGCAAGATGCCGGTTGCGCCGCCGGATGGCTCGAATGATCCAACCAAACGCGTGCGCTTCGCGGCGAAGGGATTGCGTTCACAGCGCAACCGCTTAGGGCTCTCAGCAGCCGAATTCGGGAAGTTGGTGGGTGCTAGCGCTCAGTCGGTATACAACTGGGAGCGGGAGTCAGCTTATCCGCGAGCGGAGCAGCTCTCCCGACTGGCCGCCATTCGTGGGATTGGCAAGCGAGAAGCCGCGGCTAGATTGCAGACGCTGCAACCCCGGAAAGTTGCGGCCTCGCGCAAGGCTTAGTACGGACCGAAGCTGAGCGGTCACATCAGCGCGTACGCCAGGAATGACATCGCATAGCGATCAGCGTCCGTATCATCTCGCGATTCGATTCGCGCGGATCGCCCATCAGCTGGCCACCGCTTGGCGTTACCGGCGCGAAGCCTTGGATGTCATCAAAGAGCTTCTCTCATAGACCGGCGCGAGGGACGCGAGGGCTTCCCACCCAAAGTACAAGATGAGCTCGTCGAGTTATACGAGTACGTTTGCAACAATTTCACCCCACAGCAGCCAACCGACTTCGGGCATTAAAGCCGCTGAAAAGCTGCGCATTGCCGTGGCATCCTGGTCGCGCATTGCGCAGCGTGAACGCGAGTGCTGCGCATACGTGCTCACCAGATTCCGGTCGCGTCTCCACCGTGGAACACGGACGCAAGTTGGCGCCGTGATACCTACGCAGCGACCGGTCGTACCAACCTGGGCTGGCACTGCCTATCTCGTATCGGGTGCGCGCTCAACGCCTGCCCTGCGCTGGCCGGCGGTGCATCGCGCGCAAACTGCGGGACGACATACTTCTCGTCGCGACAGCGTTTCGCACCGCGTTTGCCGAGCGAACGACGGGCACTTCCGGCGCTTGCGCAATCACATCTGGCGGAACAGATGCGCGAATGGCTGACTGACCTGTAGTGTCTCGCCGCGGCTCTTCAGATGTAGCAATGGGTTTCCCCCTACGTCACGCGACACCTCGGCGATGGCGTTTACATTTACGATGGTCGAGCGGTGGATCTGCCAAAATTCCGCCGGGTCCAGAACGTCGTGCAATTCCTTGAGCGACATACGGATGAGCGACTCGCGATCGGCCGTCACGAGTCGCGTATATTTCATATCCGCTTGGAAGTAGCAGATCTCCTCCACCGTGACCAGACGTACGTTCGGTCCGTATTCGACGTTGATCCATCGAAGGTAGGTGCGCTTGTTGGCAATCGCGTCGGTCAACTTCGCTACCAGCGAGTCGAGATTAGCAGGTGCCGTGGCCAAGCGCTCGCGCACGCGGCCGCAAGCGATGGCCAACCGTGCTGCTGTGATCGGCTTTATGAGGTAATCGACGGCGCCTTGTTCGAAGGCCGCAACCGCGTGCTGGTCGTAGCCCGTCACGAATACGACGTGGCACCGGCCGCTGGCGGACTTGGCAACCTCCAGTCCCGAACACCCAGGCATCTGGATGTCGAGGAACAGGACGTCGGGCCGGTGCTGCGCAAGCAATTGCCCTGCCTGCAGGCCGTCCGTGGCCATCGCCACGATGTCGAGTTCCGGCCAGACGTCGGCCAGCAGCCTTTGCAGACCTGAACGCAGCACTGGCTCGTCTTCAGCAAGGATGGCGCGCGTCGACAAGCGGTACCTCGATGGCGGTGATCACGCCTTGCGGTACTCCGGCACTCATCTCGAAAAGGGCCGATTTTCCGTACAGGCCGCGTATCCGTGCGAGAAGCACCGCGATTGCTGACCTGTCGTCCCCTTCCCCGCCATCCCGAGGCAGACCGTTGTCGGATACCTGCACGCGCAGGTGCTTGCCAGCCGCCCGCGCGATGATAGTGATCGCACCGCCTTGCGGCATTGGCTCAAGTCCGTTGCGAAGCGCCTCATCGATGAGCGGCAACAGCACCATCGGTGGAAAATCGCATGCTTCGAGCCCCGGGTCGACCTCGATCCTGCATTCGAGCCGACTTCCCATTCGAATTCGCACGACGCGCAGGTAGCTATCGGCGAGTTGCACTTCCTGCCCAAGCGTTGACCGCGGACTCCTGAGCTGCGGAAGAGCCGCATGCAGATAGGCGATCAGGCCGTCGAGCATGAGATCACCCGCCTTCGGATCGCAGTCATACAACGCTTCGACCTGCATCAGAGTGCCAAGGAGGAACCGCGGCTCTACCCGCGCTTGCATGGCCGCCAAGCGGGTGGCAAGGACTTCGCGGCGGGCCGCCACACGCTGGTACTCGGCCGCATTGAATGCGTCCCGCGCAAGCCGGGCAGAACGAAAGCGTACATAGACGGCCAGTGCGAGACCGCCTATGAGCCCGAAGTTGGCGGCGGACCAAACGAGGGTGCCGGCGAGCTTGTTCGATTCTAGTAGCAGCGGCAAGCCGCCCACCCTCCGCGCCAGACTCGGCACGGACACGTAGAGCACGATCTCCAGCGTGAGTGCGGCACCGAGCGCGCACAATCCGGCAATCACATACCGCTGCACTGGTGGACGTCCGTTCGGCGTGCCGGTTTCGGCAATTCTGATCGCCAGCAAAAAACAGTACGCGGCGAAAATGTGCACCAATACCGCACCCACCGATTTCGCCACGTTCCAGCTTGGTAGCTGCGGACCCGCGACACTCGGTACCACATTCAGCAATGGCGGCAATAGGCCGGTGCTGCTCGCAAGCAGGAGAAGCAGCGCGATGACTGTCGTCCACAGCCATTGCCGCCAAGTGATAGCGCGCCAGGGCTGTGGTACGCGAACAATTCCGCGTTCCGCCCTTTCGTCTGGCAGGGCGCTCGCGCCGGAGTTGTCTGTCCGCGTATTCATGTCACAGCCGCGCCCGCCGTTGGCATCTGCAAAGGCAATTCGATCTCGGCGATGACGCCACCGCTCGGATTGGCTGCGAGTGTCAACCGTCCACGTTTCCCGTACAGCGCCCGGAGCCGGGCACGCGTGTTGGCGAGGCCAACCCCGGCGCCGAAACCTTTCGGGAATCCCACACCATCGTCGATAACGGACAGTCGAAGTCGTTCGGCGATGCGCTCGGCCCGCAGGATGATCGTTCCACCTTTGGGCAGCGAACCGATCCCATGCTTGAGCGCATTTTCTACAAGGGTCAACAGCATCATCGGAGGCATGGCGGCGTTTTCGAGATCCGCGGCGACGTCGGTCACCACGCGGAGGCGCTCGCCCATCCGCACCCTCAGGACCCGAAGGTAGGCTTGTACGAGTTCGAGTTCGCGGCCCAGCGTGCATCCCCTCTCGCGCATCTGTGGCAACGCGGTTCGCAGATAGGCGGCCAGGTCATGAATGAGCGGCTTGGCGCGCGACGATTCGACCTCATACAGGAGCTTGATGTTCGCGAGAGTGTTGAAGAGAAAGTGGGGCTCGATCTGCGCCTGCAGCACCTGGATTTGCGCTTCGATAGTCTGGCGATCGAGTGTAACCTTCTCGAGCCTCGTCGCGTGAAGCGCCCGCGCGTCCTCACGCTCCCGCACAAAGAGGTACAGCATAGCCGTCGCCAAGCCGCCGTAAAGCACCGCCCTTGACGAATACGCGAGGATGAACAGCCCGTGCCGGCCTTCCGCCGCCGCCAGGACGTTCGGCGGCTGCGTATACAGAAAAACCAGCCCGTAGACGATTGCGCCAGACACGACCGCTGTCGAGAACGCCAGGATTCGCGCGCGCGTCCCCCTGCGGGATGTGACGTTGTCAACGACCGTCACCGCAATGAGCATCGGCAGCGAGGCGAAAAACTGCCGTCCGAGAAAGATCCCGAATCCCGCGACCGTTTGACCATAAGGCAGGCCGCACCCAAGCTGGAATACGCAAAGGCTTAGCTGTCGTATCGTAAAGAGCGTGCAGATCAGCAGCACCAACGCCACGCGGCTCGCCGACAGGCCGCGCAAGTAGCCAGAGATGGGCAGCAGGCGGGTCCTGCCGACGCTTCGCGCCCAGGCCGTGCACCATGCCCGTGGCACGTAGACCGAGGCGACGCCATTTGGTCTGTCCATGGGACCTCGAAATGGATGTCCCTCTAAATCCGGCAGGTCGGATCACGCGCCGGTAAATCCATCGTCAGGATATTCCGATAACACGGCGATCGCCAGCCTCCGGCGTCGCCGTGCCGAACGCCTCCCGCTTCCGCGGCGGGAAGCGAATTACGCGCGTCGATCACCAGTTCATCGCCGGGGCGCCAGCTGCGTGAAGTCTCGCCTGCACACGCCACGCACCAGCATGCAGTGCCGCAGCGCGTTCCGATCACACACATGCTCGCGCTATCCGGACCATGCCCCGCGGCGACATAGCCTGGGCTCATCGCCCGGGACGAACATCATCGTCAGCGGCGTACCAATGGTCGTTCGTCGTGGGATACCACATTCGATAGGGGTCACGGACCCGGGGCGCAAGCCCGCTTCCCAAATCCGGAAGCCCCGCGCAAAAAGTGTTGTCGGATTCCGGAACCAGTCGCGGGAATCGCACGTGCACATAGGCGCATTCCGCTTCTGACGCGGAAGAGAAATGTGCGCCGTCGGGAGGCGGCAGTAGAACCGGCATACCGGATGGATTATCACCACGACACGACGACCGTATCCCGCGAATCCGGTTCCGCCGGCGTAGTCTCCGTAAACGGCATGCCAGCCCCCTATCTGCCTCGAGTCCAATGCTGCGGCTTCCGCCAGTGAAGCAATGAAGAGATGCCGGTCGAGCGCATCGCTAGAAAACTCGGTTACGAACGCAACATTGCCGCGATCCGACCACACTACGACACCGTGCGGCGAGATGTTCGCGCTATAGACACCGATTCTTGCTACGCGGTAGAGCGCGTTAAAGTCATCGGCCGGAATGGCGCCGAATGCCCACCGGTCGCTGGTGCCCAGCAAAATGGATCCGCCACTCGCGGGCAGAAAGCCGTCCGGCATGACGTGTTCCCATTCAAAACCTACGGCAACCGGGTCGACTCCGCCTAGCCGCTGCGACAACGACTGGGAGGCGATCAGCAGGTCCTTGCGGCGGGCACCGACCGGTAGGCAGCCATTCTCCTTCGAAGGCGCTTTACGCTTTCTGGCAGCAATCGCGAAGCGCACAACGCCCTGATCAGTCGTCGTCGCAATGGGCGTTGTCCCGCAACAGCAGGAAACCCCGACCCGTGCCTGCAGCGGTGGACCCATAAGTGCCCACGACGTCGCCGCACGAATTTATGCCGACGGCGCGCGTCGCAACCGCGCCGGGAAAATCAATGGTGACGAAGCTCGTGAAATCGTTCGGCGCCAGGACAAAGCCGTGATTGACACCGCTGCGGTAAACGCCGACCACTTCACCTTTGCTGTTGATGCCCCTTGCGTTGGTGAGCGTAGCACCAGGATACCGAAACACGTGGTAAGTACCGCTCTTGTCCAACTTCCACGCAGTTTGCGCTCCGCTCAAATCGATCAGCCGTCCGACGACGTCGCCCCGCGAATTAACCGATGCTGCGAAAGAGGACGCAGAATCGGGTGGAGATAGCTGCGCGTATTGCCCATAACGCATGATCCACGCGAAACCGAGTTGACCGAACGCCTGACCTGTCTTGAATTCTCCGACCAGCGTTCCGTTCGCACTAATGCCAAGGCTGAATGTACCGGTGGTTGCCCCCGGATAATCCTGAACAACATAGCCGCCGTGCGAAAGAACGAATCCATGCCATTGATTCGTCGCGTCAAGATATTAGCCGGCGACATCGCCGCGGGAGTCAATTGCAATCGCAGCGGTACTGCTGGCGCCGGGATAGTCGATCACGGTAAAGGCGCCGCGGTCGAGCCGAAACCCGTGCGCTACGTCATTGGCATCCGTATAAGTCCCGACAATATCGCCCGACGAATTGATCCCGGACACGTCCGTCGAGATCGCTCCTGGAAAATCGATGGTCGAGTACGTATCGGCGAGTGCTACTGTCGCGATGGTCATCAACCCCCCTCAAAAACACTTCTGAATCGCAATCGTTGTCATGACATCTCCATGAATGGGATAGCGAACGGTAGCGGATGCGAACTCTCTTGTTATTCGTTAGGTATTCCGCCAGCAACGCACATGGCCACTGCATTAGGTCCGTAGCCCTCCGCCACATAGCCACGACTCTTCATCAAGTCACGGATCGCCGGTGACACTGTGTATCGATGATTGGAATCGACGCGCGCGTTCCACAATCGATAGACTGGAATCTGGTCGTAGCCGCATTGCCCCGTTTGCAGATCCGGTAGCGATGCGAAGAACGCCGAGCTCGTTTCTTCCAGGTAATCCGGGTGCTTCGCCAGCGATTCGCTGCATTCGCCGGCGGAGGCCGAAAAGAAATGCGAGCTGCTATCCCCCTGTGGCAGATACAACCGACACACGGGGCCCATGCCAGGAGGTGACTGAAATGTGATCGACACGACTTGAGGCGCGATCCATGCCGGGAACGATTCGCCGGTCCTCTCCCAACCGAAAATGCGTTTTGAGTCGAGTGCGTCAATGTCGGGCTGCGAAGCGGTTACGAAGTAGTGGTCGAGCCTCTTGTTGTAGTACTCGACGACGGGATCCATTGGCACGAGCAGTCCCGTCGGAAATCCGGTGAAGGGACGGAACACTAGGCCGGCGAAGAACGAAGGGTTCGATGTCAGTCCTCCGTCGCGACGGACAACGGTGTAGCCATTGGCGGGCAGCTGCGGGTAGTCCCATACGTCAACACCAGCAAACACAAGCGTTCCGCCATCGGTTGGCAGGAATCCCTCGGGCAATTCAAAATCGGTTTGCGGAAGGCCAACGTGGGTGGTCCCGAGCAGGACCGGACGCCACGCAGTGTCCGTCGAGGGCAGATCGCTTGGAAACGTGATGCTCTTGTAGACGCCGCCGTGCGACGTCACCTCCAGCGTGAGGCCGGCGAAGTGATTCTGATCGTGCTTCCCTGATCTCTCTTCGAGCTGGATGTACTGAAAGAGCCCTGCCTGATCGGAAAAGATCGCCGTCATGCGGAACGAATTGTCCGCACTCTGGGTGAAACGGTAGGATGCCCCGGCATTGTTGGTCGCCGTCGCGATGTCGGTATAGTCGCCGTCGATGTCCATGTAGAGCGCGGCCTTCCCGTCGGTTGGAAGCGCGTTGTAAAGGAGGATATCGCGGTCGTACCAGCTGCTGTCGCGGAGTCGTAGGGAGCCGTTGCGCTGGGACAGGAAACCGGCCGGCATGATGTAATCCGGCTTGATCAGACCCAAGTCGGCGAATTCCCGGGTAGCGATGAGAATCGGTCGGTTCGTGACATCCGGAATTTCCGTTGTGAACGAAATCCGGCGTTCAGTCACACCATCGCTCGCGATCAGCGTTTGGCCCGCGAGCTGCTGCGCAACGAAATGTCCGGCGTCGTAGCGGGCGCTCTGCACCATCAGGAACTGAATCGAGCCATCGGCATTGGAGTAAACCTGTTCGATGGCCCAGACGCCGCATACGGCGCAACCAGGCTGCGCGCGAGCGACGGTGCTTAGAAGAATGGCCAGAACCAGAGCGCAGACACTTGCGATGTGCTCGCGCATCAGTGTGCCCCTTGCGCTTGGAACCTTGCCTGCCGCTATTCCCAATCGGGCGCACACATGACGACGCCCAAAGGACCATAGCCCTCGGATATCCAGCCTTTGCCGATCATCTGTGCACGAACGTTTGCCGAGATCGTGTACCGATGGTTGGTGTCGGCACGGCCGTTCCAGAGCCGGTACACGGGGACGAACGTCACGAAAACACCTGCATAGGCGTAGTCCGAAGGACATTCTCCCGTCGCCATGTCCGGAAGCACGGTGTAGAACGCGGCACTGGTTTCCAACACGTACTCCGGATGCAATTGCCCGACCGCAATGCATTCGTCAGTCGATGCAGAGAAGAAATGCGATCCGGGCGGAATGAAATAGCGGCATACCGGCTGCGTCTGGACCGCAGAACCGCCATCCCATCGCGCGTACCGGGTCGGCAGGCTCGCGGCCGGAAAGTAATTGCCTTCGGGTCCGTGTGACCCCTCCCAACCTGGAATCCGTCCGGAATCCAACGCATCAATGTCCGGTTGCGAGCCGGAAATGAAATAGTGATCGAGGCTGGCGTTGTAGTACTCGCCGACGCTTATGGCCGTCAATTCGATTCCCTGCCCCTGCGTAACCCAGACCGGGCCACAGCAATTAGAGACTTTGCCGGCAAAATTCTGCACCAGCCCTTGACCGACTGTGCCGTCACGACGCAGCAATTTCCCGTCGGTTGGTATCGCGTCGAAGGACCACGTATCTATGCCGGCGAAATCGATCGTGCCGCCATCCGTCGGCAGAAATTCCATGGGCACGACGAAATCCACGGCAAACGGCACGTCGAACGCGCCACTAAACCCCCCCGGGCCGATCAGCACGTGCCGATTAGCGGTACTGGCAACGGGCAGGTCGGACGGAAACGTAAACGTCTTGGCATCGCCGTAGCGATTGGTGACGGTTATCGTAAGCCCCGCAAACCGATCCTGGCCGTCTTTCCCGGCCACTTCCTCGAGTTCGATGATCTGAGCGCCCCCGTCCTGGCTCGACGCCAGTTGCAGGATGCGAAACGAATCGACCGCGAAAGCGCCATGGGTCGGCCATAGGAACATCGCGATGACCGCAATAGCCGCTATACCGGAAGGACGGGCTGTCATGCGACTCTCCTGCGAGATCCGGGCCGCCGTCGACGCCGGCGTCTGGCCCAATCATGGAAGCGTGAGCGACGATATTCCACTCTGGCTCCGAATTCGCGCCAAGAAGGTTCCGACGAAGCCGAAAAAACGACGATGAAGGCAAAGAAGTGACGACGAGTTCCGATGCTCGAGTTCGCCACGTGCATCGGGATGGCGCCGAACGCGGTGGCGAGGTGGGTCTTGCCGGTGCCCGGGCCGCCCACCAGCACCACGTTGTGCGCCTGTTCCATAAACTCGCAGCGGTGCAGTTGCCGTACCAACACTTCGTTGGCCACACTCTGGGTGAAGTCGAAGCCGGCCAGATCGCGGTAGGCCGGGAAGCGGGCGATCTTCATCTGGTAGGCCACCGAACGCACTTCGCGTTCCGCCATCTCGGCCTTGAGCAGGCTGCCGAGGATGGCCTGGGCGCCTTGATACGCCGGCGCGCCTTGAGCGGCCAGTTCGGTCACGGCCTGGGCCATCCCAAACAGCTTCAATGCGCGCAGCGTCGTTACCATCGCGTCATGCTGCATGGCGCGCTCCCCGCAGGGCGTCATAGCGTTCGACATTGGCCTGCGGCTCCACGGTCAACGTCAGCGCCTGCGGCGCATTGATCGGCGCCGGCGGGGCGGCGTCGAGCAAGCGTCCGAGCAGATTCAGGATGTGCTGCTTCGAGGGCGCACCGGATTCCAGCGCCAGTTCGACGGCGGTCAGTACCGCCTGCTCGTCGTGGTGCAGTACCAGAGCCAGAATCTCTACCATTTCCCGGTCGCCACCCAGCCGGCGCAGTAGGATCGCCTGCAGTTGTTTGAATCCTTCCGGCAGGTCGGCGAACGGCGCCCCATTGCGCAATGCGCCGGGCTTGCGCTGCAGCACGCTCAGGTAGTGGCGCCAGTCATAGATGGTGCGCCCCGGCCGGTGGCTGCGCTCGATGATCCGTGCATGCTCCGCAATGATCTGGCCTTCGGCCGCACCACCAGGCGGTCGGCGTACACCCGCACGCTCACCGGGCGATTGGCGAAGGAGGCCGGCACGCTGTAGCGGTTGCGCTCGACATGGATCAGGCACGTTGGCGACACGCGCTTGGTGTGTTCCACGAAACCATCGAAGGGGCGCGGTAACGGCATCAGCGACGGCTGCTCCTCCCGCCAGACCTCGGCCACGGTACGTCCGGGTTGCTGCGGATGGGCCGTGGCCTCCCACAGTGCGACGCAGCGTTCCTGCAGCCAGGCATTGAGTGCGTCGAGGCTGGCGAATGCCGGCGCCTCGTGCCACAGCCGGTGCCGGGCATCCTGCACGTTCTTCTCGATCTGCCCCTTTTCCCATCCAGCGGCCGGGTTGCAGAATTCGGCCTCGAACAGGTAGTGGCTCACCATCGCGGCGAAGCGCACGTTGACATCGCGCGCCTTGCCCACCCGGACCCGGTCCACCGCCGTCTTCATGTTGTCGTAGATGCCGCGGCGCGGTACACCACCCAGGACGGCAAACGCATGGGCGTGCGCGTCGAACAGCATCTCGTGAGTTTGCAGCGGATAAGCGCGCAGGAAGAACGCCCGGCTGTAGCTCAGCTTGAACTGCGCCACCTGGAACTTGGTGCGTTCGCCGGCCACTACCGCCCAGTCCTCGCTCCAGTCGAACTGGAACGCCTCGCCTAGAGCAAACGCCAGCGGCACGAACGTGCCGCGCCCGGCGGTCCGCGCGACCTCCTGCTGCGTTTGGCGCCACGACCGAGCAAAAGCTGCCACCCGGTCATACGAGCCCTGGAATCCCAGGGCCGCGAGATCCGCGTACAGCCGCCGCAGATTGCGGCGCTGCTTGCGTCCTTTGCGGGCTTCCGCCACCAACCAAGCAGTCAGCTTCGCCGCGAATCCGTCCAGCTTGCTCGGGCTCTTGCGCCGCGGATACCTCGGCTCCACCACCGCGCTCGCCATAGTTCTGTCGCGCAATGCGCCCGCAGTCGCCAGCTTGCGGCGCAACGAAAGTGAGCCGGGCCAACTCTTAGGTTCGCTCGATTCCGAGAAGTCCCGAACGGACCTCGGAACGCTGGCTCGCGTGCAGCAAAGGACAAAGAGCCCAGCGCTTGCACGCCGAGCCCTCGAAGGAAATGGTAGGCCGTGCTGGGATCGAACCTATCCCGATCCCAACCGGACTCATCGCGATTTTCTGGCTTCTGTCGGCTATTTTTGGGTCTCGTCAGGACATTCTTGGTGGAGGTTCGGCGCGCACGCATCATCGCGCGACGCCGGGCGCGATTCTAGGCGTCCGAGCCTTTGGGAATAGGAAGCTGGAGGACGCCATCATGCGTGACGATGCTTGCAGTACCCCCGTCATCACTGTCCCGCGTATTGATGTGGACCGATTCACGGGTTCGCCCGGCGTGCCGATGCGACGTCTTCCGATTTGCGCGTACGGAACGGGTCGCTTGCTCGCCATCATGGGATTGGCCGTGGGCATGCTTGGATCGGTCGACGCTGCGACTTTCACGATCGCCAAGCTCTACTCCGACCAGACCGGCAGTACTCAATACATCGAGTTGCAGGAAAGCTCGTCGGATGGCAGGGTCGGGCCGCTCGCTGGCTCGATCATCACGGTAAGGCACGGCGATGTCGTCAAGCAGTACGTGATCCCGACGGACGTGCCTGCTGGCTTCCCGGCCGGTGGAACGCTACTGATCGCAACGAGCGACGACTTGTCGACCGGCGAAGAGACACCGCCAATGTCGATCCCGCCGGACTACGTCATGCCGGTCCGCTTTCTTCCGACCGACGGAGGGACGATCGATCTCGACGGCTACGATCCGTGGACTTTCGATTCCCTTCCCATCGAAGGCTCGCTCGCATTGCTGCGATCGGGAGCAACGACGACGTCGACCACGCACTCTTTCGCGGCGGGAAGCCACAGCATCGTCTTTGGAGCGGGATATTCCGGCGCGTTCGAGTACTACAACCCCGACCTCGGCCAATATTTCTACACCGCATCCGAGCCCGACATCGACGCTATCGAGTCCGGCCGCCTGCCAGGCTGGCAGTCCACGGGTACCGGTCTTGCCGTTCTCACGGGGCCCTATCCGGAGTGCTGCGGCCTGTACGGCAAGGTCCCTGTTTCCGTCTGCCGTTACTTCATTCCCCCGGCAGGCCACTTCTATTCCGCCTTCACGAACGAGTGCGATCAAGTCGCAACGCAATTCCCGTCGCTTGTGCTCGAAACCCGGGCGGCCTTTTATGTTGTGCTGCCGAAAGACCAGGAGTCCGGCGACTGCCCAGTCCCCTCCCGCCCGGTCTATCGCTTGTGGAACAGGGAAACCAACGCCCATCGGTTTGTCGACAGCCTAGATCGGCGGCTTCCGTTGCTTGCCCAGGGATGGATCCCCGAGGGGTATGGCCCGGCGGGCGTTGCCTGGTGCCAGTAGGCGCGACAGGTCACGTGAAGGCTTGCTGTAACGCCGCGTCCGGCGGACTCATGTGAGATCCCACGTCAAAGCGGGACCGTGTCTCGTCACGAGCGGCGGTGCGCCGAAAAGACGAAGGGCCCAGCGCTTGCGCACCGAGCCCTCGAAGGGAGTGGTAGGCCGTGCAGGGATCGAACCTGCGACCAACGGATTAAGAGTCCGCTGCTCTACCAGCTGAGCTAACGACCCACATTTCGATGTTCCGGAAGGGGTCAAATTCTAACACGGCGGCGCGGACCGGTACAAGCTTGGCGCGTCGCTGCGCAGGCGGAATCACGATTGGCTCGTGCGCCGACCTGCGCCGGCGCGCTCGGCTAGAATCGTCCGGTGCGACTGCGCACCTTTGCCACCGCGGGAGTGATGGGTGGGGCGACTGCTAATCTTTGCCGAGGACAACCTCGACGTTCGCGACACGCTCCATTCGCTCCGGCTCGGAGGCGAGGTGGCGTGGACGGCATCAACGAGGTGCTGCGCGCGCGATTTCCGGGCACCGTCGCGCGCGTCATGCACCAGACGTGGCGCTCGGACGCGCTGCTCGCCGCGGACGGTCGAGTCCCCGACGATCTCGCGCGCCGCGCGACGCCCGCAGGCGCGTATCTGCTGACGTCGCAGTTGAGCCTCTCCTTGTTCTCCACCAATGCCGATGCGTATGTCCTGTCGATCCAGCCCGACGTGATGGCGGAACTCGCGCGGCACAAGCGCGATGGGTATCTCTTCTATCCTGACCATTGGCGGGACTGGCCGGAGGTGGACCGCCGCTGGCTGCGCGAGGAATTCGCGCCGGTCGGCCTGCTCGACGTCGCGACGTCGATGAGCACCTTCGAGCGCATCGTGACGCGCATCCGCGAAGCGCAGGGCGGCGCCGATCCTCGTATTCAACCTGTCCGCCGTGGTGCCCGGCGATACCGTTCACCGCCACCTTGGCCTGCCGGAGACGCTGGCCACGCGCATTCGCCGCTTCGACGTCGGCCTCGCCGAGCTGTCGCAGCGAACCGGCATCTCGGTGATCGATGTCGACGCCGTGCTCGCGCGGACCGGCGCGATGCGCGCGAAACTGGACGCGCTCCACTTCACGGCCGAAGGCTGTCGCACCGTGGCCGAGGAAATCGTGCGCGTGCTCGACGATCTCGGCTGCCTCGTCCATGGACGCGGCACCGCGATGCGCATGAGCGTCGTCGTGCGTTCCAAGAACGAGGCCGACCGGCTGCGGCTGACGCTCGCCTCGCTCGCGCAGCAAACGTTGCCGGCGGAAGTGGTGGTGGTCAATGACGGCTCGACCGATCACACGGCGGACGTGCTCGCCGAGGCCGCGCGCGACATGCCGCTCTCGATCGTCACGCATGCCGCGCCGCGCGGTCGTTCGGGCGCCTCGAACGCCGGCTCGCACGCGGCGACCGGCGACGTTCTCCTGTTCATCGACGGGGACACGCTGGCCGCTCCCGACTGGGTGGCGCAACACGCCGCCGTGCCATGCGGCCGGACCGCACCGCGTCGGACGCGGCGAGCGCTTCCACCTGCGCAGCACGCGTTTCCTGCTCGATCCGGACGCAGGCACGCCGCGCCCAGGCGAGGAAGCGCGCCTCGCCCGCATGGCGCCTGACGAGCGCGCGCAGCTGCGTGTCACGCGGGCGGAAGTGACCGGAGATTTCGCCGCCGTCGCGCGCCGCGCCGAGCAGGGCGTGTACCCCGGCGCGGGGCCGCGCCGCCTGGACGAGGTGGAGCTCGACGCGCTGCGCCGGCATCCGAAGTGCAGCGTGCTGTGGGCCGCCGCGTGCGGCTCCAACCTGTCGGTCCCGCGCGAGCTGTTCCTGCGCGTGGGCGGCTTCAACGAGGCCATCGACCCCAACGAGCATCGCGAGCTCGCGCTGCGCCTGTGCCTCGCCGGCGCCGCCATGTGCCCGGCCAACGGCGCACGCGATTACCACCTCACGCATCGCAGCGGGTGGCGCGACCCGCTGACGGACACCCGTTGGGAGATCGAGTTCTACCGCGCGCATCCTTTCCTCGCGGTGAAGCTGCTCGCGGTGTTCTGGTCCTGCGTCCTGCCCAATCCGCGCATTCCGCGCGAGGCCCACATCACCTCGCTGCCCGAGCTGGAACTTGCGGCGCGCGGCGACAACGGCGTCGACTACGATGCAATCCGGAGATTGATCGGTGCGTTGCCGGAGCTGCCGCCGGTCCCCGGCACCGGCGCGCTCCACCCAGATCGCGGCGACGCGCGCTCGCCATGACCGCGCCGGCACCCCTCCGGATCGACGCGATCGTCACCGACGGCGAGTGTCCCGGCGCTGGTGGAAGCGGAAGCCCACGTCTCAAGTCCGAATGCCTGCCGCGCATCTTCAACACATCGTCCGAATTCCGCCTATCCGAATCGCGCGCCGTGACCGTGCGCAAAGGCGCGGCGTCATCGTCTGCGCCGATCGACCTCATCGCGAAACGCGATTGGACGCCTCCGGCGGCGATCCCTATCTTCTAGCGCAAGGAGGCAACCCCGAAGCGGTCACAAGCCGCGGAAAGGATGCTCGTGAAAGACGTCGAAGATAGTCCCGATCGCCGCTTCTGGACGGCGTACGACCACTTCCAGTTCGAACGGGAAGCACGCGCACTGCGCCGCCAGCACATGTACGCGCTCCTTGCGCGCGCGCGGCAGGCGGTCCTGCGCAACGTTCGTGCCGCGCTGAAGAACGCCGGCGCGCAACCCTCGAAGGCACGTCGCACCGGTCCCGCGGGCGCCTGAGCGTCCGACCCTGCGCCGAACCGGCCCGGCGGTGCCTCGCGCGGCGGTGCCGGCCGTGCGCGCGATCGCGGCCGGCGCGCGGCAACGCAGGCCGCGTGCATTCAGTCGGTGAGGGCGCGATAGGTGTGCACGTCGGCGCCGCCGTCCACCAGCCCCTCCCGCTCGCGGCGCTCGCGAAAAGCGGCGAGATGCGGCGCCTTGCGATGCGCGTCGAACGCGGCCTGGTCGCGATAAACCTCGTAGAACACGAAAAGCTCGGGGTCGGTGTGCGAGCGATGCGGCCGATACACGAGGCAGCCCGGCTCCTCGCGGCGCACGACGGCGGCCTGCTCGGCGAGCAGCGCGGCCAGTGCGTCGCCCTTGCCCTTGGCCGCACGGATCGTGGCCACCACGGTGAAGGCATTGGTCATTGCGTTCGCTCCCAGAAGACGGCGGCCAGGGCGCCGCCCGCGGACGACACGATACGGTATTACAACCCGGCTGCCGCCAATTCGTGCTCGCGCCGCGGCTGTCCTACGGCAATTTAGGACCCGCGCGACTTTCGGCGCGGAGCCGTCTCGGCGATTCTGGTAACCTTCGGCCCCGTTCGCACTTCGCCATGGCTGCCACCGCCGCTCATCCCGAACCGCCACGCACCGAGATCGATGCGCTGCGCGGCCCCGCCCTCGTCGAGTTCGGCGCCACCTGGTGCGGCCATTGCCGCGCCGCGCAGGCGCCGATCGGCGAGGCGCTCGCGGAGCATCCGCGCGTCACGCACATCCGCATCGAGGATGGCCCCGGCCGCAAGCTCGGACGCTCGTTCGGCGTCAAGCTGTGGCCGACGCTCGTCTTCCTGCACGACGGCAGCGAGATCGAGCGGCTGGTGCGTCCGCGCAGCCGCGAGCCGATCGCGGAGGCCCTGTCGCGGATCGACTTCGAATAGCGCTAGTCGGCGCCCGCCTTCCCGAAGAACTGCGACAGCGCGAACAGCACCGTCGTCACCAGGATCATGATCGTCGAGATCGCGGCGATCGTCGGGATCGATCTGGTCGCGCAGCGCCATGAACATGTTGCGGGTGAGCGTCGAGTTGGCGCCGCCGGACACGAACAGCGCGAGGATCACCTCGTCGAACGACGTCAGGAACGAGAGCAGCGCGCCGGAGACCACCGCGAAGCGGATCTGCGGCAGCGTGACCAGCAGGAAGGCGCGCGCCCGCGAGGCGCCGAGGCTGCGCGCGACCATCTCCTGGTTGGCGTCGAAGCTGCTTCAGCGCCGAGGTCACGATGATCATCACGAGCGGCAGCGCCAGCATGCTGTGCGCGAGCACGAGGCCGGTCAGCGAGTTGTTGAGCTTCGCCTTGACGTAGACGTAGAACACCGCGATGGCGATCAGGATCACGGGCACGATCATCGGCGTGATCAGCAGCACGTGCACGGCCCGCGCGATGCGGAAGCGCGACGCCGCGAGGCCGTACGCCGCCATCGTGCCCAGCAGGGTCGCCACCACCGAGGTGAGCGCGGCGGCCTTGAACGACGTCGCCGTGGCCTGCCGCCAGGACGCCGACGCGAAGTAGTTCTCGTACCAGCGCAGCGACCATTGGCGCGGCGGGAACTCGAGGTACTGGCCGCCCGAGAACGACATCGGCACGACGATCAGCGTCGGCACGACCAGGAACGCGAGCACCAGCGCGGCCAGCGACGTACAGCCACAGCCGCGCGCGGTGCGTGATCTGCGTCGCCGAGGCCGGGCGATCGAGCCAGCTCACCGGCTGCCCTCGCCCAGCACGTTGTCCAGGCGCGTGATGCGCGAGGCGATCCACAGGAACAGCGAGCGTCAGCGCGAGCAGCACGACGCCGAGCGAGCTCGCCGCGCCCCAGTTGAAGAAGAGCTCGATGTCGCTCGCGATCTGGTTCGACACCATGATCACCTTGCCGCCGCCCAGCACCGCCGGCGTCACGTAGAAGCCGAGGCAGATGATGAACACGATGAGCGAGCCCGGCGAGGAGTCCCGGCAGCGACAGCGGGAAGAACACGCGCCAGAAGCGCGGTCGTGGGCGACGCGCCGAGGTTGGCCGCCGCCTTCACGTAGTCGCGGTCGATCGCGCGCATCGCGCCGTAGCACCGGCAGCACGAGGAACGGCAGCATGATGTGCACCATGCCGACCAGCGTGCCGAACAGGTTGTTGCACGAGCGCCAGCGGCTCGTCCCACAGGCCGAGCGCCATGCCCCACGTGTTGATGAGCCCCTGCCGCTGCAGCAGCACCAGCCAGGCGTAGGTGCGCACGAGGAGCGACGTCCAGAACGGCAGCATCACGGCGATGAGCAGCAGGTTGGCCGCGCGCCGCGGCAGCTGCGACAGCACGTACGCCAGCGGATAGCCGAGCACGATGCAGATCGCCGTGGTGAGAAGCTCACCTTGAACGTCGCGACGAAGATGCGCGCGTACGACGGCTGCTCGATCATCCGCCGGTAGTGCATCGAGCGAGAGGCTGCCGTCGTCGGCGAGGAAGCGAGAGGCCGAACAGCCACGCGACCGGCAGCACCATCGTGACGAGCGACCAGCAGGAGCGCCGGGCGCGCGCGAGGCCCAGCAGCGACAGGCGCTCGACGCAGCTCGTCGCGGCGCAGGCCGCGCGCGTTGGGCGCCGGACTCGCCGTCGGTCAGGCGCGTCGGCGAGCGCGGCCATGCTCATCGCGGCGTCGTGCGGGATCAGCACCGCGTCCTGCGCGCGCGAAGCCGAACGGCGCGTGCGTCGCCGACCGCGGGCACGCGCGCCGAGCGCGCCGGCGCTGGCGATGCCGCGCGCGCTGATGCGGCTGCCGTCGGCGAGCACGGCCTGCACGAGGAACGTGTCGCCCTGGTAGATCACGTCGGTCACGCGCGCGTCGAGCACGTTGTGGCCGTCGCGCCGCTCGCCGTCGCCGATGCGGACGCGCTCGGGACGCAGCATCAGCAGCATCCGGCCGGCCGGCGGGCGGCGGCGTCGCGGTCTGCAGCGCGCACGCCCGCGCAGCGGCAGGCGCCGCCGTCCGTCTCGACCTTCGAGGAACGTCGACTCGCCGATGAACTCGGCGACGAAACGGTTCGCCGGATGCTCGTAGATGCGCGCGCGGCGTGTCGATCTGCATCACCCGGCCGTCCGGCGATGACGGCGACGCGGTCCGACATCGTCAGCGCCTCGCGCTGGTCGTGCGTCACGTAGATCGTGGTCATGCCGAGCTTCTCGTGCAGCTGCCGCAGCTCGATCTGCATCAGCTCGCGCAGCTGCTTGTCGAGCGCCGACAGCGGCTCGTCCATCAGCACGATGCGCGGCTCGAACACGATCGCGCGCGCGAGCGCCACGCGCTGCCGCTGGCCGCCGGAGAGCTCGTGCGACGCGGCGCGCGCCGTAGCCCGCGAGCTTGACCATCTCGAGCGCGGCCTCGACGCGCCGCGACGATCTCGGCGCGCCGGGCACGCGCCGCAGCTTGAGCGGGAACGCGATGTTGGCCGCGACGTCGAGGTGCGGGAACAGCGCGTAGTTCTGGAACACCATCCCGACGTCGCGCTTGTGCGGCGCTAGCCGGATCACCTCGGCGTCGCCGAAGCGGATGCTGCCCTGGTCGGGCCGGATGAAGCCGGCCAGCACCATCAGCAGCGTCGTCTTGCCCGATCCGGAGGGGCCGAGCAGCGTCAGGAACTCGCCGCTCGCCGACGTCGAGATCGACGTGCTCGCAGCGCCGACCTGCGCGCCGTACGTCTTGCGCGACGCCGCGGATCGTGATCGGGATGGCGGCGGCATGCGCGGTTCCTGCCGAGTCGCGTCCGGCACACGCGCGCGCGCCGGACGCGGCAGGCACTGGAGGGTGCGGCGATGCGGCGGCGCGGCGTTGCGCGTGGACCTCGATGTGCGATGGCGCCTATTCGGTCAGCATGTTCTGGTAGAGCTCGGCCGCGCCGCGCCTCGTTCTTGATGTACCAGTCGAGGTTGATCGGCAGCTGCTTCGCGGCGTTCTCCGGAGACGACGGCAGGCGCTTCGCGTAGGCCGCGTCGATGGTGCCGAGGTCGTAGGCCTTCTTGTTGGTCGGACCGTAGGTGATGTACTTGGTGAACTCGGCCTGGTACTGCGGCTTGCTGATCTCGGCGAGGAACTTCATCGCCGCGGCCTTGTTCGGCGCGTCCTTCGGGATCGCGAAGCAGTCGTAGTCGAGCAGCGCCCTGGTTGAACGTGTAGGCGACCTTGCCGCCGTCCTTGGCGACCACGTCGAAGCGGCCGTTCCACCCGGTGATCATGTCGACCTCGCCGTCCTTCATGAGCTGCGCGTGCTGCGCGCCCGACGACCACCACACCGCGATGTGCGGCTTCAGCTCCTTGATCTTCTTGATCGCGCGCTCGATGCCGCCGGGCTGCGACAGCACCTCGTAGACCTTGTCCGGCGGCACGCCGTCGGCCATCAGCGCCGGCTCGAGCGCGCCGGCCACGCCCTTGCGGTACGAGCGCTTGCCCGGGAATTTCTTCACGTCCCAGAAGTCGGCCCAGCTCTGCGGGCCCTTGTCGCCATAGGTCTTGGTGTTCCAGGCCATCACGGTCGAGAACACGTCGCCGCCGACGCAATACTCGCCGGCGAAGCCCGGGACGAAGCTCGACGCGTCGATGACCTTGTAGTCGAGCTTCTCCAGCAGCCCCTCGGCGCCGGCGCGCGCCGCGCTGCCCGAGCCGCTCGCGACGACGTCCCACGTGTTCGCGCCGGCCTTCACCTTGAGGCGCAGGTCGCCGATGCCGGTGTACGTCTCTTCCTTGAGCTTCATGCCGAGCGCCTTGGCGGCCGGCTGGAACAGCGCCTTGCTCTGCCCTTCCTGATACGAGCCGCCGAAGGAGACGACGGTGATTTCCTGCGCCTGCACCGCGGCGACGGACGCGGCGAACATGAAGGCGATGGACGACGCGACGAGACGAGTGATCGGCATTGCGTTTCCTCCGTGGGTGCGGCGCACCGCGGACGTGGCGCCGGTGATCGGGTCAGTGTGGTGGGAACGTGGTCGGTGGAAAAGAGCCATTTTGAACATCCAGCCATACCGCTTTGCGGGACGCGGCACGCCTCAGATGCGCGCCGCGACCGCCTTGGTCCGGCAGTAGCCGCGCACCCCTTCGAGGCCCTTCTCGCGCCCGAAGCCGGAGCGGCGGTTGCCGCCGAACGGCACCTCGATGCCGCCGGCGAAGTACTCGTTGATGTACACCTGCCCCGCGTCGAGGTCGCGGGCGAGCCGGTGCGCGGCGGCGAAATCGCGCGTGAACACGCCGGCGACGAGCGCGTAGTCGGTGCCGTTGGCGAGCGCGACGGCCTCGTCGATCCCGTCGAACGACCTGCACGCACAGCACGGGACCGAAGATTTCCTCCTGCACCGCGGGATCGTGTCCGGGGACGCGGTCGAGGATCGTCGGCTGGAAGAACCAGCCCTTGCCCGTCGCGCCGTCGGCGCAGGCGTGGCCGCCCGCCACGACCGCGACGCCGCGCCCGCGCGCCGCGTCCACGTGCGCGGCGATGCGCGCCTGCTGCGCGGGCGAATGGACCGGTCCGATGTCGGGGTCGCCGAGGCCATGGCCGAGCGCGAGATTGCGCACGCGCACCGCCAGCCGCTCCACGAATTCGTCGTGCAGCGCACGCGCGACGACGAGCCGCGACCCGGCCGAGCAGATCTGGCCGGCGTTCTCGTAGATGGCGCCCATCACGTTGTCGAGCGCCGCGTCGACGTCGGCGTCCGCCAGCACCACGACCGGCGACTTGCCGCCGAGCTCCAGCACGACGCGGGTCACGTTGGCCGCGGCGCGCGCATGACGCCGATGCCGGTCGCCACCGAGCCCGTGAACGTCACGTGCTCGACGCCGCGATGCGCGACCAGCGCGGCGCCGGCGTCCGCGCCGGTGCCGGTCACGACGTTGCACACGCCGCGCGGCAGCCCGGCCTCGGTGAGCAGCTCCGCCAGCAGCAGCGCGGTGAACGGCGTGGTCTCGGCGGGCTTCACGACCACCGTGCACCCGGCCGCCAGCGCGGGCGCGAGCCCTCGCGCCGTCGTGGCGATCGGGTAGTTCCACGGCACGATCTGCGCGCAGACGCCGACCGGCTCCAGGATCGTGTACGCGAGATGGTCGCGTCCGAGCGGGATGGTGTCGCCCTGCAGCTTGTCGCAGGCGCCGGCGTAGTACTCGAAGGCGCGCGCGGCGCCCGCGACGTCGCCGCGCGCCTCGCGCAACGGCTTGCCCGAATCGAGCGTCTCGACGACCGCGAGGCGATCCGCGTGCGCGCGGATAAGGGACGCCGCGCGTTGCAGGATGCGTCCGCGCTCCGCGGGCAGGGTGCGCCGCCACGCGCCGGCCGCGGCGACGCGCGCCGCCGCCACGGCGAGGTCGACGTCGTCGCCATCGCCGGCCGCGAACGACGCGAACGCCATGCCGCTCCCCGGGTCGTACGACTCCATGCGGCGGCCGTTGCACGCCGGCACGAAGCCGCCGTCGATGTAGTGTCCGTCCGGAAGGCCGGCGAGCGTCCCGGTGGCGCGCGCCTCGTCGACGTAGCGCGGCAGCGCGCTCACGCGGCTTCGCTCTTCCGGTAGGCCGCGCGCGCGAGCCAGTCCGGGTCGATCTCCACCCCCCAGCCCGGCTCGCGCGGGATCGACACCTTGCCGTCGACCACGTCGTACGGCGAGCGCACGAAGAGCCCCTCCTGCCACGGGTAGTAGTCCGGGCCCTCGATGGAGAACTCGAGATACTTGCCCGCGTTGGGGATGGCGCCCAGCAGGTGCATGGTGAAGAGCGTCACCATCGTCAGGTTCGCGCTGTGCGGCGTGCAGGGAATGCCCGCGCGCTCCGCCATGCGCGCGACGCGCAGCGTGCGCGTGAGGCCGCCCACGTAGCAGACGTCCGGCTGCACGATGTCGACGGCGCGCATCGCGATCATCTGCCGCCACGTCGGGCAGCCAGCAGTCCTGCTCGCCGCCGGTGACGTCGAGGTCGAGCGCGTCGCGCACGTCCTTCGTCTGCTCGAGCTCCCAGTACGGGCACGGCTCCTCGTAGTGGCTGATGCCGTAGTCCTCCAGCAGGCGGCCGACCTCGATCGCGCGCTCGGCCGAGAAGCCGCTGTTGGCGTCGACCAGCAGCGCGACGTCGCCGCCGAGCCCCTTGCGCACGGCGGGCACGATCTCCTCGGTGCGGCCCGGCCATTCGTCGACGTCGTGGCCGCATTCCGCGCCGACGCGGAACTTGAACGCGTCGAAGCCGTAGCGATCGCGCAAGGCGGACAGGCGCGCGGCCTCGTCGCGGGGCGTGATGTCGCGCTTCATCGACGACGCGTAGGCGCGAAGCGCCCGCGGCGTCCCGCCCAGCAGCTCGCAGACGCTCCTGCCCTCGACCTTGCCGCGCAGGTCCCACAGCGCGGTGTCGAGCCCGCAGATCGCGCGATACAGATAGGAGCCGGGGAACTTGTGCTCGCGCTCGAAGACGTGGTCGACCAGCGCCTCGGTGTCGAGCGCGTCGCGCCCGATCGCCCACGGCGCGACCTGCCGGTGCACGATCGTGCACGTGATGTCGGCGTTGTAGGGCGAGACCTGTCCCCAGCCCTGGGCGCCGTCGTCGGCGGTGACGCGCACGAAGCCGACGAACTCGTTGCAGAACGTCTCGATGCGGGCAATCTTCATGCGCGCGCGGCATGGCCGAAGTGACGGTGGAACGCCATCATGCGTAGCAAAGTGGACCGCCCGGTAGGTCCATTTTGAACAATCCGTGATACCGTTTCGGCCCCAGGACGGAGGGTGGACGCGATGGTCAAGCGCGCGGGAGGAGCCTTGCTGCTGTCGGTGCGGATCGACCACGCGTCGCCGCGCCCGGTCAGCACCCAGCTCTACGTGCACCTGCGCGACCTCATCCTGTCCGGCGGATTCGGCTCCGGCGAGCGGCTGCCGGCGAGCCGCACGCTCGCCCGCGATCTCTCCGTGTCGCGCACCACCGTCATCGAGGCGTTCGACCGGCTCACCGCCGAGGGCCTCATCGAGTCGCGGGTCGGCGCGGGCACCTACGTGTCGAAGGCGCTGAGCGTGGCGCGGCCGAAGCCGCCCGCGGGCGACGCCGCCGCGAGCGCCAAGCCGCCGCGCCTGTCGCGCGCGATGGCGCGCTCCGTGGAGCGCTTCGGCGAGCGGCAGCGACTGCCCTCGGCGCCGCGCGCGTTCACGACCGCCTTGCCCGCGTTCGACGCGTTCCCGATGGCGCAGTGGGCGCGACTGTCGGCCAAGCACTGGCGGCGCAATCGCGACGACGTGCTCGGCTATGGCGAGCCCTTCGGCTACCCGCCGCTGCGCCAGGCGATCGCGGCGCATCTGCGCGCCAATCGCGGCATCGGCTGCGACGCCGAGCAGATCTTCATCGTCGGCGGCGCGCAGCAGGCGTTCTCGCTGGTCGGCTCGGTGCTGCTCAATCCCGGCGACCCGGTGTGGTTCGAGAATCCCGGCGCGATCGGCGCGCGCAACAGCCTGATCGCGGCCGGCGGCGAGCTGGTGCCCGTGCCGGTCGACGACGCAGGGCATGCGCGTCGACGAAGGCCTGCGGCGCAGCCCGCGCTTCCGCCTCGCGTTCGTCACGCCGTCGCACCAGCAGCCGCTGTCCGTGGTGATGAGCCTCGAGCGGCGCTTCGCGCTGCTGCACGCCGCCGAGAAGGCCGGCGCGTGGATCATCGAGGACGATTACGACGGCGAGTTCTCGTTCGGCGGCACGCCGCTGCCGACGCTCAAGAGCGTGGATGCCACGGGGCTCGTCATCTACGTCGGGCACGTTCAGCAAGTCGCTGTTCCCGTCGTTGCGGCTGGGCTACCTGCTCGCCCCGCCCGACCTCGTCGACACGCTGCGCTCGCTCATGAGCAAGCTGCTGCACGGCGTGCCGTCGTTCGTGCAGGCGGTGGTGGCCGACTTCATCGACGAGGGCCACTTCGCCTCGCACTTGCGGCGGATGCGGCGCATCTACGCCGAGCGCCACGAGGCGCTCTGCCATTCCGCGCAGCGGCGGCTCGCGGGCCTGCTCGACATCGTGCCGAGCCAGAGCGGCCTCCACACCATCGGCCATCTGCGCCACGGACTCTCGGAGACTCGCGGTCGCGGAAGCCGCGCAGAAGCGCAGCATCACCGTGTCGCCCATCGGCCGCTTCGCGCTCGCGAAGGTGCCGGCGCGGGGACTCGTGCTCGGGTTCGGCGGCGTGCGCCCGCCGGAGATCGCGACCGGCGTGCAGGTGCTGTCCGAAGTGCTGGAGCAGCAGGCGCGCCACTGATTGGCCTTGCAGATTGCCGAGAATGGACCTGCCGCGCGCGCCGCGGGTTGTGGCACGCTCGCGGCCATGCTGATGCGCATCTTCGCTAACGCGGCCGCCCGTTGACGACCTTCGACTACATCGTCGTCGGCGCCGGCTCCGCCGGGCTGCGTGCTCGCGAATCGCCTCACGGCCGACGGCCGCCATCGCGTGCTGCTGCTCGAAGCCGGCGGCAGCGACCACCGCTTCTGCGTCCGGATGCCGATCGGCTACGGCAAGTGCTTCTACGATCCGCGCGTCAACTGGATGTACCGGACCGAGCCCGAAGCCGCGCTCGGCGATCGCGCCGGGTACTGGCCGCGCGGGAAGCTCCTGGGCGGCTCGAGCGCGATCAACGCGATGGTGTTCGTGCGCGGGCAACCCGGCGATTTCGACGCGTGGGAGGCGCAGGGCAATCCCGGCTGGAGCTGGCGTGACGTGCTGCCTTACTTTCGCCGGATGGAGGACAGCGCGTTCGGACCCAGCGAATGGCGCGGCGCCGGCGGTCCGTTCGCCACCAGCGCCATCGGCGCACAGGCGCACCCGCTGTGCGAGGCGTTCCTGCGTGCCGGGGAGGAGGCAGGACTGCCGCGCAACGGCGACTTCAACGGCGCGACGCAGGAGGGTGTGGGCCATTACGAAATCGCGGTGCGCGACGGGAGACGGGTGTCGTCGGCCACCGCGTATCTCGCGCCCGTGCGCGCGCGTGCGAACCTCACGGTGGCGACGGAGGCGCGCGCGACGCGCATCGGCTTCGACGGGCACGCGCGCCGCGACGGTCACCTATCGGCACCGCGGCGCCGAGCACGTGGCGCAGGCGGCGCGCGAGATCCTCGTGTGCGGTGGCGCGGTCAACTCGCCGCAGCTCCTGCAGCTCTCCGGCATCGGGCCGGGCGCGCTGCTCCAGTCGCTCGGCATTGCCGTCGTGCGCGATGCACCCGCGGTCGGGCATCACCTGCAGGACCATCTGTGCATCGATTACCTCTACCGCGCCCGCGTGCCGTCGCTGAACGAGGTGCTGCGGCCGTGGCACGGGAAGCTGCGCGTGGGACTGCGCTATCTCCTGCGCCGGGACGGCCCGCTGGCGCTCTCGGTGAACCAGGCCGGCGGCTTCGTCCGCTCGCATCCCGGCGTCGCGCGTCCGGATTTGCAGCTCTATTTCTCGCCGCTGTCGTATACGCGGGCGCCCGCGGGCAAGCGGCCGCTGATGAGCCCCGACCCGTTTCCCGGCTTCCTGCTGAGCGCGCAACCGTGCCGGCCGGGCAGCCGGGGGCGCATCGAGATTCGCTCGCCCGATCCGCTCGCCGCACCGCGCATCGAGCCCAACTCGCTGTCCGATCCGCGCGACCTCGACGAGTTGCTGGCCGGCGCGCGCCTGCTGCGCAGGCTCGCCGCGATGCCGGCACTGGCCGCGGTGATCGCCGAGGAGATGCGTCCCGGGCCTCGAGTCGACGGCGACGACGCAATGACGGAGGACATCCGCAGGCGTGCGTCGAGCGTGTTCCACCCGGTGAGCACCTGCCGGATGGGGGTCGATCCGCACGCGAGCGTAGTCGACGCGAGGCTGCGCGTGCACGGCGTGACGGGCCTGCGCGTCATCGACGCGTCCGTGTTCCCCGGGCTCACGTCGGGCAACACCAACGCGCCCGTCCTGATGGTGGCCGAACGCGGCGCGGATCTCGTGCTCGCGGACGCGGCGTGAAAGGAAACGCCCGCTCATGAACCATCCGCTGTTCGCGCCCGATGCAAAGCTCTCGCCGTACTGGTGGGAGCGGACGCCACGCCCCGTCCTGCCGCAGGGCGAAGTCCCGCGCACGTGCGACGTCGCGGTCGTCGGCTCCGGCTACACGGGATTGCACGCCGCGCTGCAGACTGCGCGCGGCGGCCGGCACACGGTGGTGTTCGACGCCGAGGATGCGGGATTCGGCTGCAGCACGCGCAACGGCGGCCAGATCTCCACCAGCGTCAAGCCGTCGTTCGCCGCGCTCGCGCGCGTGCATGGCGAGCAGCGCGCGTTCGACATCCTCAAGGAAGGCCAGCGCTCGCTCGCCTGGATCGGCGAATTCGTGCGTTCCGAGGGCCTCGACTGCGACTTCGGCGTGGTCGGCCGCTTTCACGCCGCGCACAACCCGGCGCAGTTCGCGGCGCTCGCGCAGAAGGCCACGCACCAGCCGAAGGGCCTCGAGGTCGAGGCGCACGTCGTCCCGCGCGCCGAGCAGCGCGCCGAGATCGACACCGACGCGTACTTCGGCGGCGTCGTGTACGCGCAGCACGCGTCGGTCGACCCCGCGCGCTATCACCAGGGCCTCCTCGAGCGCGTGCGCGCCGCCGGCGCGGAGGTCGTCCCCCACTGCCCCGTGAAGGCGATCGGGAAGGATGGCGATCGCTATCGCGTCGCCACCGCGCGCGCCGTGACGAGCGCGCGCGACGTGGTCATCGCCACCGACGGCTACACGGGGCCGCTCTCGCCGTGGCTGCAGCGGCGCGTCATTCCCATCGGCAGCTACGTGATCGCCACGGAGCCGCTGCCGGAGGCGACGATCGCGCAGCTGATTCCGCGCAACCGTATCGTCAGCGACACGCGCAAGGTGGTCTTCTACTACCGGGCGTCGCCGGACCGCCGGCGCATCCTCTTCGGCGGCCGCGTCTCGGTGCGCGAGACGGATCCGGCGGTCAGCGGCCCGCTGCTGCACGCCGACCTCGCGAAGATCTTCCCGCAGCTCGCCGGCGTGCGCATCGCGCATTCGTGGTGCGGCTTCGTCGCGTACACGTTCGACGAGCTGATGCACACGGGCCGGCACGAAGGCGTCCACTACGCGACCGGGTATTGCGGCGCGGGCGTGGGCATGGGCAGCTATCTCGGCATGCGCATCGGCCAGCAGGTGCTGGGCCTCGCCGAAGGCCGCACCGCGTTCGACGGGCTGCCGTTCGCGACCCGCCCCTTCTACACCGGCAACCCGTGGTTCCTCGCGCCGTCGGTGCGCTACTTTCGCTGGCGCGACCGCTTGCCGATCTGACCGGTCTCATTCTGCCCCGTTGCGGATTCGCCACCCGCCGACAGGCATCGAACTTGCAAAGGCTTGGCCGTCGTTCGCCGGACTCGCCATGCCCACCTCCCCGATCCTGCACTACCTCGAGACGCTGCACGCCCGCGTCAAGCCGCTCGCCGACGGAAAAGTCGCCGACTACATCCCCGAGCTTGCGCTCGCCGATCCCGCGCTGTTCGGCATCTGCGTGGCCACTTCCGACGGATTCGTCTATGAAGTGGGCGACACGGACGCGCCGTTCACGATCCAGTCGATCTCCAAGCCGCTGACCTACGGCCTCGCGCTGGAGGAGCACGGCGAGGACACCGTGCTGGAGCGGATCGGCGTCGAGCCGTCGGGCGACGCCTTCAATGCGATCAGCCTGCGGCCCCAGACTGGTGCGCCGCTCAATCCGCTGATCAATGCCGGTGCAATCGCGGCGTGCGGCCACGTCCCGGGCAAGACGCTCGAGGAGCGCACCGCCCGCATCCTCGACACGTTCTCGCGCTACGCCGGCCGCCCGCTCGACGTCGACGAGCGCGTGTATGCCTCCGAGAGCGCGACGGGCCATCGCAATCGCGCGATCGGCTGGATGCTTCGCAACTTCGACATCCTGGGCGAGGACCCGACGCTGACGCTGGAGACCTACTTCCGGCAATGCGCGATCCGCGTGACCTGCCGCGATCTCGCGCTGATGGGCGCGACGCTCGCCAACCGTGGCGTGAACCCGGTCACCGGCGAGCGCGCACTCGAGGAAGCGTACGTGCAGAACGTGCTCGCGGTGATGGCGACGTGCGGCATGTACGACTTTTCCGGCGAGTGGCTCTATCGCACGGGATTGCCCGCGAAGAGCGGCGTGGGCGGCGGCATCCTCGCCGTGCAGCCCGGGCGCCTCGGCATCGGCGTGTTCTCGCCGCGCCTCGATGCACAGGGCAACAGCGTGCGCGGCATCGCGGCGTGCCGCGAGCTCGCCGCGGAACTGCGGCTGCATCTCTTCGAGCCGTCGCTCAACGCATTGCCTGCGGTGCGCGTGGCCGCTACGCGCCGCAGCGTCGCGTCGAAGCGGCGCCGCGCGCCAGCGGCGTCCGACTACCTGCGGAGCGTCGGCCATCGCATCCGGCTGTATCAGCTCCAGGGGGCGCTGGTGTTCGCGTCGATCGAGCCGGTGGTGCGCGAGCTGATGGCGCACGCCGCGGACACCGAGTTCTTCGTGCTCAACCTGCGCATGGTGCAGCGGATGGATCCGGCGGCCACGCGCCTGCTCGCCTCGTCGCGCGAGGAAATGCAGGCGATCGGCAAGTCGCTCTCGTTCAGCGACGCAAGCATGTGGTGGCAGCAGTTGATCGACGCCGGCATCGACCGCGAGGCGTTCTTCGCCGACGACGATTTCGCCCTGGAGCATGGCGAGAACCGGCTCCTCGCACGGCGCTTTCCCGACGCCACGTGGGACGCGAAGGTGCCGCTCGACCAGTGCGCGCTCTTCGCCGGCCTTTCGCGCGACGAGCTCGCGCTGCTGGAACGGCGCCTCGCGCGGCGCACGTATCACAGCGGCCAGACGATGATCACCGCGGGGCAGGCGTCCGACGAGCTCTTCGTCGTCACCGACGGCACCGCGATGGTGAGCCTGGCCACGGACGGCGGCATCGCGCGGCTGGACGCCGTCACGCCGGGCATGACGTTCGGCGAGCTTGCCTTCGTCGATCGCTCACCGCGGTCGGCGAACGTGACGGCCATGGGCGAAGTCGAATGCCTCGCGCTCACGCGCACCGCGTTCGACGAGCTCGACCGCGAGGCGCCCGCGATCAAGATCCGGATGCTGCAGAACCTTGCGCTCGCGCTGACCGGCATGCTGCGGCAGGCCAACCGCGAGCTGGCGGCGCTCAAGTGATGCCGCGCCAGCGGACGCGACCGGCGCCCACGGCGCTACGGCCTGCGCGTCACGCAGCGCGACGCCGCGCGCGGCCCGCGAGCGATTGCCACAGGTGCGCGACGATCACCCCGGTCGACGCGCAGATTGCGGCGAGTTCGCCGTCGCCCTGCGGTCCGGCCACCGCGACCAGCGAGCGAAAACGCTCCTGCAGGTCGCGCGCGCGATGGATGATGGCGACGAGCTCGGGGTCGTTCCATCCGGCGCTTTGCAGCACGCGCGCGTCATCGAGGGTTTCGATCAGCGCCGCCGCCACTTCGGTGGCGCGTTCGGTGGCGCGCTTGGCGTCGAACAGCAGGACATCCACGGCACTTGCCTCGGGCGAAAGCGTAGAGGACTCAATGCTTGCGCAATGCGCCCGGATGCGGCGGGACCGACTTGCGTTGAATCAACGATTCAGCTTGCGGCGGATCAACCGCGTCCCCATTCCGAGGGTTTCCCGGGGGGAGGTTGCCCGATCAGAAGCGCTCCACCCAGGGTCGGAGCTCGATCTCCCACGTCCAGGCGCTGCGCGGCTGGCGCAGGATATCGAGGTAGGTGTGCGCGATCGCATCGGGATCGAGCATCGCGTCCGATGGGTCCGGGGGGCCGCCGCGTCCCGGACCACGGATAGCGCCGTCGATGACGAAGTGCGCGACGTGGATGCCCTGCGGCGCCAGCTCGCGGGCGAGGCTCTGCGCGAGCCCGCGCAACGCAAACTTGCCCATCGCGAACGGCGCCGATTGCGCGTAGCCCTTGACGCTGGCCGATGCCCCGGTGAACAGGATCGCGCCGTGTGCCTTGGACAACATTCGCGCGGCGGCCTGACGCGCCACCAGAAAGGCGCCGAACGCGGTGACCTGCAAGGTGCGCTGCACCTCGGCCGGGACCAGCTCGACGAAAGGTCCGCGGGTGCGCGCGCTGGCGTTGTAGACGACGACGTCGGGCGCGCCGTGGTCGCGCTCGACCTCGAGAAACAGCCGCTCCACTTGCGACTCGTCCTGGGCGTCGCAGGCGAAAGCGCGGGCGCCGGTTTCGGCACACAGCGCCGCCAGCTTTGCGGTGTCCCGCGCGGCAATGGCGACGGCAAGCCCCTGCGCCCTTAGCACGCGCGCCAGCGAGGCGCTCAGCCCTTGACCGGCACCGACGATCAGGGCGGAAGCGTAATTCGGCAAGCTCATGGTCGTCTCCGGTCGTCGGCTCGCGCGTCACGCGTCTCCAGCGGCACGCGATGCTACATTGACCGCCGCCGCGGCACCATTGCCGGCCTCCGCGCGCCTTCGCGCGCTCCGGGATTCACGAGGACGTGTCATGCCCATCGAATTGCATGCCTTCGATACGCCGAACGGCCGCAAGATCAGCGTCGCCCTGGAGGAAATGGCGCTTCCCTATACCGTGAAGATCGTCGACATCCGGAAAGGCCAGCAATCCGAACCGGAATTCCTGAAGATCAGCCCCAACGGCAAGATTCCCGCAATCGTCGACCCCGACGGACCCAACGGGCGCCCCGTCAGCGTCTTCGAGTCCGGCGCCATCCTCATCTACCTCGGCGAGAAGTCGGGGCGCTTCTGGCCCCGCGACCTGGAAGCGCGCATCCCCGTGCTGGAGTGGCTAATGTTCCAGCATGGAGGCTTCGGGCCGATTCCCGGGCAGGTCCACCACTTCCTGACCGTCGCCGATGAGCAGGAGCGGCGCTATGGACTCGAGCGGTACTCGAAGGAAACGCGACGCCTGTATGCGGTGATGAACCGCAGGCTCGAAGCGCACGCGTTCTTCGCGGACGAGCCGTCGATTGCCGACTTCGCGATCCTCGGTTGGGCATGGCGGCACCCGCGGCACAAGGTCGACCTCGTCGAGTATCCGAACGTGCGGCGATGGTACGAAGCGATGATGGCGCGTCCGGGCGTGCAGCGCGGATTCGCAGTGAAGCTGAGTTGACCCTGCCGCCCAGAAGCAAGAAGGCCCGCTGGGCGCGGGCCTCTCCACGACGCCGAAGGTCATTCAGCCGCCACTGCTCCCGGCCTCCTTCGTGAGCTGCATTCTCGCGGCAGGGGCGGTCACCGGCTTGGCGTTCACCTTGGTGACTTTCGCCTTGGCAGCCGAAGCGGCTTGAGGCTTGGCCGCGGCCTGCTGCACCACCAGCGGCTTCTGGGTGGCGGCGGGCGCCATTCCCAGGTGGTCGTCGGACATCGCGTGGTCGTCGCACGCGAGCACTGCACCGGACATCAGACACGCTGCGACGGCGGTGGCAACGGAAATACGACTCATGGTGCCCTCCTTTGCGGGTCGGATTCGCGGCATCCTGCGCTTGCGCTCGCAGCGTGTCAATTCGCCACGACGCCTCGGCAACAGCCGGTCATTTGCGGGGTCGCGTCGTCGATGGCCGGGTCAGCTGTCCACCCACGTCGATGTGCGATTCCCCTGCCCGCATTTCCTGCCGCGCCGACCGCTTGCCCCCGGTCGACATCATCATCGTGCTCGACGCCGAAATGGTCCGCATGGCCCTTTCCATGCGGTTGCGCCGCCGCTTTCCTTGCTTGACCACCCGCCGAACCCAGAGCAACGCAATGGCGAGCGCGGCGAGCACAGCGTAGAGCAGGTAATCGCGCGGCATGGGGTAGGGATTGCGACGTGGGCAGGCGGCCTGTTGCGGGTGGCGACTAGTTTAGCCGCCGCAGCCGCGCCAGCGAGCGCGCCGTCACGATTCCCACCGTCGAAGGGGGATCGCGGCGCGCAGAGCCTTCGGAAGCGTTCCAGGGGCCCCGAATGCCAGGGCAACCCCTATCGATTCACCTTCGCGCGACGGCTGCGCAAGTCGCGCTCGGGCGGATGCTCACAGATAGATGTCGGAGGGCGAATGCATCGGCTGCCCGGTTTTCGACGGCAGCATGGTCGAACTGCTGATCAATTCCTTCATCACCATCTGGTGTGCTGCCTCGATCGCCGCGCCTTTGGTCGAGTGGCGGGATCCGGACTTGACGACGTAGGTTTCCAGGCCGCCGTTCTTCAGCGCCGCCTGGACTTCGGCAATTCCCGACCAGTGCGGCTCGACCGGAAGTGCGGGATCTTGGCACGCATAGATGACCAATCGCAGGCTCTGGATCTCCGAATAATTCATGCTCCATGTCTCCTATGCGAGGTGAACCCGGACGGCCGCAAGTCGATGAACGATGCGAACAACCGCAGCACGCGCGCTTCCTGACAGCCGCTGGAGCGCGGCATGCGGGGATCACGCGTCCTTGCAATGGGTGCCGGCTAGACGTACAGATGCAAGAGGAAGAGTGCGAGCAGGGCGACCGACAATCCGGCGATGGCTGAGATCAGCATCGCGCCCCATCTCTCGCGTTCCTCTGGCGTCATCGGTCGCCGGCCCACATCGTGACGTCTGCCATCGGATTGCTCGTGCGCATCGACCACTACGGAGTCGACTAGCGTACTCGCTGGCGCGATCGGCGCGACGGTAGACCGATGAGCGGATTTGTAGTCGACGGCGCGCCGGTTACAAGGCTGTCCCGGCAACCGCTAGCGTCCCGCGGCTCGCGAATCCGGCGGCGATGAAAGTGGAATCGGCGATGCGAGCAGCGCCGCAAGCTCGACGTACATCGGTGGCGTAATCCAGCGCGCAACACCGCTCGCCAGGAGCGCGGTGGCCATCAGGCTCAGCACCATGGCGTGCCCCGCAACCATCTCCATCACGATGATGAACGCGGTGAGCGGCCCCTGGGTCGTCGCCGCGAGGAAACCGACCATGCCCAGGGCGATCAGCGGGATGCCGGCGTCCGGAGCTGAAGCCCGTCAGCAGCGCAACGTCGCGGCCAATCCCGGCGCCAATGGCCAGCGACGGCGCGAAGACGCCCGCCGGAACGCCCGACCATGCGGACAGCCACGTCGCGCAGAACTTGAGCCAGCGTGTAGGTTGCCGGAAGATCGCCGTGGCCCTCCAGCAGCCCCCGCGTCGGCGCATAGCCGGCACCCACGGTCGCACCGCCGCTCACAATGCCGATCGACGGCGACGGCCAGGCCACACACCGCCGCAAAGCGCAGCGGATAGTGCGCGCGCCATTGCGAGAAGCGATCCGGCAGGCCCCTGGTAGAAACGACGATCAGGCGCGAGAACAATCCGCCGGCCAAGCCGGAGACGAGCGCTACCAGCAGTCCCGGCCCAAGGAGCGACCAGCTCGGCTGCTGGACGCGCAGTTCGCCGAAGTAGGTCAGGTTTCCGAAGGCCGATACCGCCACCAGGCCGGCCAGCACGATACTGATGATGACCAGCCCGCTGTGCGAAAAGCTGCGTCGACGCGAAAGCTGTTCGAGCGCGAAGATCACGCCGCCCAATGGCGTATTGAAGGCCGCCGCGATACCCGCAGCCGCGCCGGCGACGATGAGGTCGTGCGCATCGATACCGGAATGCGGCGACAGCCAACGCTGCGCGTGTTGCATGACGCCTGCGCCGACTTGAACGGTCGGTCCTTCGCGGCCGATCGAAAGTCCTGCCAGAAGGCCCCCGGAAACCAGCAGGACCTTTTCCACCGACAAGCGCAGCGACACAAGCCGGGATCGCTCGCCTGCAGGCAGCGCGTCGTCGAGTGCAGCAACGACCTGCGGAATTCCTGAGCCTTGGGCGCCGGGCGCAAAGCGACGCGTCCACCACAGCAGCGCGACGGTCATCGCAGGTGTCCAAACCAGCGGCAGCCAGGGACCGATGGCGCCGAGGTGACGAACGTGCTCGAAACCCCGGCTCGCGGCCTCGGCCAGCAACGTGAACGCGACCACAACCAATCCGGTGATCACCGCATAGGTCAGCACCACCGCGCGGTCGCGCCACAGCCGTCCGGCGGCAACATCGTTGCGCAGGTTGCGCCAGAAGTCGTTCCGTAGTTCGGGCATCGCGTTTCCGACAATGAGCTCACCGACCCCTGCCGCCGGCGCTGGATTTCCCGGCGCGCAAGCCGACCATGAAAGGGCGCCAGGACTTGCACGTGCGGCAACTACAGCACGTCGAGGCCCGGGCGTGCAACCCTCCGGCGCGGGCGGCGGAGCGCTAGGAAAGGTGCAGGCTGCTCGCCAGAATGTCGAAGAACAGGCAGTACAGTGCAATCGGCAGCGGCAGGCCCAGCAGGGTTCCGATGAGATACGGGCGAAACCGGATACCCGACATCGAAAGCGCGTAGTTCAACGCCGGCGCCGTCTGGAACAGGACTCGGAGCAGCGCGACGCTCGCGATGGGGTGGGCGTCGAGTCCGCGCAAAATCCGTATGGCAATTCGGTTCTGCAGCAGTCTCAGCGCGTCCCCACCGAGCGCCCGGATCGTGACAAAGGTCAACGAGCACGATGCGATGGCGGCGACGTAAGTGACGACGCCTCCCCACACGCGGCCCAACGTAAGGACCGCGCCGGCGAGAAACACCCAGCCGGGAATCTGGATCAGGTTGGCAAGCGCAAAGAGCAGCACGAACAGCAACAGCCCGCCGATCCGGTGTTGCAGGATGAGTTGCCGTATGAACGCCAGATTGAAATGATCCCGAAGCCCGGAGAACTCAAAGACCGCCAGCAACACGCCCAGAAAGACGACGACGCCGAGCAGTCGCCTGTAGCGCCGTGCGAGGAAGAGCCCCCTGTTGAGAGCACGAGGCGAATTCGTCACCTGGATTCGTGCCTACCTCGAAATTGGCGCGGGCCTGCGCGGGTCGCGCGATCCCGTCAGTGCGGAAGCGCTCAATCCCGCGTCAAACGGCATTCCGGCCATTCCGCGCGTCGAGCCAATTGCGGCAAGCGGGGTGTAGTAGAGGGCAATTCCTGTCCGCGACTTCCGGCATATCGTGTGCCGGAAATGCTCTGTCGGAACCGAATTCCGGCAATTATCCCGTGTCCCCTTCCGGCAATTCAATGGCCGGATTTTCTGATTTCCGGCAATCGGGGGCCTATTTCAAACTCTTTCGAAGTCATGCTTTCGCGGGCACGACAGCGCAAGCGTATGCTCACTTCGGTCCCCATTCGAGCGTAACGATACCTCCACGCCCTTTTTGCCGTGACGGCGGGTCCGCGCCCCGCATCCCCCGACCCGTTGCCGCCTTTCGTCCGCCCGCAAGCGGACGTTCCCGGTCAGGCGCTACCGCTACTTCTTTGTGCAGCCTTGATTGTTCTTGCCCTTGGCGCAGACCGTGCCATTGGGGCCCTCCGCAACGCCCATGCCATTCTTGGTCTTGGCTTCACCGCCACGCGCAGTCTTGGTAGTGGTGACGCCATTCTGATTCGTTTGCGCCACCGCGGCATTTCCCGTTCTGGGGTTCACGGCGGCTTTCGTGCCATTGCTGTTCTGCACCGTAGTCACGCCACCTGGATTCTTTCTGGGCAGTAGTGACGGTTCCCGTATTGGGATTGACCGCAACAGCCTTCTCGCCATTGCTGCAAACGGTCTTGCCACGCGCATTGGTGACGCAATCTGCCGCCGACGCGGCCGAAGCGACAAACATCAGCGCCATGATCAACATTGCTTTCATTGTGCACCTCCACAAACGTTGGGTTGTGAGTCCACCGACGACATCAGTTGGGCTTCGCCTGACTCGCCGGAAGGCGCGGGGTCCACAGCCAGCGTCGCGCCCGCACCCTTCAGTAGCCGCTGGAATTCAGGTGATGACCGGATGATCGTCCCCGCGGCAGCGCGCAGGCGGTCGACGGCATCGGAGGGCAGAACGAACGATGTCGGCAAGCTATTCAGGTATTCGAACTCCGCCTTGTCCTTCAGCGCGGCGAAGGACACGTCGATGACATAGAGCTCGATGTTCGGAGCCCGCGCGAGTTCTGCGAGTTCAGGATCGTGGTTCCCCGGCAACGCCGCCGAATCCCGGATTCGCCGCATGCTCTGCCACCTGGCCATGGTATCCCTCAATTGCTCGACCGCCTCGTAGGAATAGTGGTCGATCGGAACGCCGGTTGCTTTGATCAAGAGGTCCACGTTGCCGGGTGCGCGCTCCACCTCGTCCCAGTTGGTCTTCGGCGAGGAGCGCGAATTGACGACGAAGACGATGATTCTGCGCACATGGTCGAATGGTGTTGGCTGACCCAACACATTCAGCGCCTCGATTCCCTCCAGCGTTTCGAGCACGGCGCGCATGCCGAGGTTGTCGGCCAGGCCGCCGTCGACCAGATGGATGTACGGCCGGTGGACGCCATCCTGAAACGCCTGCAGGTCCTGGCGTGTCTTGAGGGCGCGGGCGGCGGGCCGCGGCACCTTCTCGGGATCGCCGAAGCGCTCGGTCCAGGCCGGCGAGACAAACTTGCAGCTGCCGCCGTAGTTGTTGATCGTCACCGGCGAGAGTGCGAACGGGACAGCCGACGATGCTGCGGCAGCGCGGGAAAGCGGAACCGCGGTCAAGTCCGAACAAAGGTAGTCGAAGGCGCCTTGCAGGAAACCCAAACGGGCGCCGGTCGAGATGTCGGTGGCGCTCGCGAGAATCAAGGGACCCGTGCCGCGATCGAGATCGGCGTAGGTGGCGCCGTGGAAGAGAATTTCATCGTAGAACTGCGCCGCTAGTTCGGAGCGGCCCCAAGTTTCGGACGCCAACGCTCCCCAGTTGCCCGGATTCACGGCGCGCCCGATCAACTCGCCCTGGACGTTGCGCTTCAGGAAGCTGGTCTCATAGATGTCGAACAGCTTGTCGCCGTACAGACCGTAGGCCAGCGCGGTGAAGCTACCGCCCGACACGCCGGTAACGAGGTCCACTTCGTCGAGCATGCGGATCTTCCTGCCCTTGGGTCCGGTGACCTCCATCCGTCGCAGGGTTTCGAGGGCGCCGTAAGAGAATGCGGCCGCTCGAGTGCCTCCTCCTGAGAACGCGAGGACGACCAGGTTTTCGGCGTCTAGTTGCGGCGGTGCTCCCAGCGGGTGTCGAAGCGATACCCTTTGGTCAGGTCGACCTGCTCGATCGGGGGATTGATCGGGCGCGTCGCGCAGCCGCCGAGCATCATCAGCGCGACAACGACAATCAAGGATGGAAAACGCCATGAGTACATGGTGCCCTCCGCGACCGCGTTCAAGGATTTGAACGCGGACAGCCTACCTCCAACGCAGCGGTGTAGGTGTGCGCAAGGTCAACGCCGGTCGTTTCCTCCCAGGACGGTTGGGACGGAAGGGCAATTGCGCGACCGCTGACGGCGAATTTGCCGTAGGGCGCCTCCTGGCCGGCCAGCGACAGTCGACTCGCGACCCATCGTTGCCTGTCGCGTGCGGCAACAGCCGCCGTTTCCGAGTTCGGCGAGCCGCGATGCAAAGTCAACCGCTATAGGCGGGTTGGCCGCGTCCGCCTCGATTTCAATCTAGGATGTCCTGTCGTCCCCGCTCATTGGGCGCGCGGATTCGACGAATGCATCAGCCTGCCTTTACAATGGCGCCCGCCAGTTCGCTACTTCGGGTTGCGTGTCCGACACTTCTCTCCGAATGCCAAGCGACAAGCGGATCGACACGAGCGCGGCCTCGCACACGCCGAATCGTATCGCCGTCGACCGTGCGGGTCGCCACCGCGCTCGCCATCCCGGAGCTGCTGCGCAGTCTCGGAGCCGATCCAGTGGAGGTTCTCGGCGAGCTCGGCTACGACGCCAGGCTCTTCGACGACCCCGAGAACCGGCTCCCGCTCGCCGCGCACAATCGAATCGTCGGCCACTGCGCGGCGCGCACGGGCTGCCCGCATTTCGGCCTCCTTGTCGGGCAGGCGGACGGCTTGCATTCGTTCGGGCTCGTCGGCTTGCTCGTCAAGCACTCACCCGACGTCGAAACCGCAATGCGAAGCTTCGTCCGCTATCTCTACCTCCACGTTCAGGGGGCCGCTGTCGACCTCCGCGGTGCAAGACAACGCGGCGACGCTAACTTGGCATTTCAGTCAGCCGGGCCTCGAGGCGGTCGATCACGTCGGCGATGGTGCGCTGGCGGTTCTGTACAACGTCATGCACGAGCTGTGCGGACCGGATTGGCGGCCCACGGAAGTCTGGTTCGCGCGGCAGCGGCCGGAGGATCTCGGTCCCATACCGGCGTTTCTTCCGGGTGCCGATGCGCTTCGATGCCGGGCAATATGAGCTGCACTTCTCCGCGGCGTTCCTGAGACGCCGGCTGCCGGGGATCGACGCCGAGCTGCGGCGGCTGCTCGAGGCACAGATCAGCGCGCTCGAGGCGCGCCATCGCGAGGACTTCCCTGCGCAGGTGCGCACCCTGCTCCAGGCGACGATCGGGACGGGGCGATGCAACGCCGACCAGATTGCGGCGCTTTTCGGCATGCACAGCCGAACGATGAATCGTCGCCTCAACGATTACGGCGTCGGCTTCCAGCAGATCCTCGAGGAGACGCGCTTCGAGATAGCACGGCAGATGCTCGAGTTCACGACGGTCGAGATCGGCAAGATCGCCGATCTGCTCGGCTACGCGGCGCCGGGTGTATTCACCCGTGCCTTCCGCCGATGGAGCAACACGACACCCGCCGAATGGCGAGCGGAGCGCAGGCGGACGGCCTGACCACGTTCGCGCTGGGAACCGCGCACGTTGGGCCTCGGGCAAACACCGGCCGCCCCGGATCCATCGGTGCCTCAAGAGGATGGCGGGGGACTGCCGTTTCGGGCAGGCCCCGCTCCCTCATTCGGCCGAACGGTGACAACCGCGTTGCGTACTGAGGCAAGCCCGGCCATCGACGCTTACTTCTTCATCTGCTTCGCGACAAACTCCTGGATCTCTCTTGCCTTGCGCAGCCAGCCCTCCAGCTGTGCTGAACTGGATGATCTCGGCCCCTTCCTTCGACTTGAAGTTGTGCGGAGCCGGCCAGAAGCACACTTCCCCAGCGCTGCAGGCTTCAACGGTCCCGTCAAGGTAAATGACCTCCACCGAGCCCTTCAGGATGTAGGCCCAGTGTTCCACCCCGCACAGATCGTGCTCCAGGCCCTTTCCCTTCAGGATGTCCGTGAAGTCGGTGCCCGGGGCAAAGATGTGATAGGCGCACTGCATGCCGCCCCATTGCTCGTCCCAGATCTTGAGGCCCGGGGTGTTCCGGGTGACGAAGTCGTCTACCGGTTTCATTTCCATCAATTTCTTCTTCATGCGATTGCTCCTTGCTGTGCCTCACCGGACCGGCGGTGAGGGCGACTTTTCAAATCCAGGCCCGGTTGCCTGGACGACCCCGTTAGCCATCGCGAGCGAAGCCCGGCTCGCGGCGAGCGCACCGGCCGCAGAAGGCGGCAAACGGCGCAACAGCTGCAGCAAGCTTCGCAGTCGGCTCGAAATTCGCGTGCATCGGAGACCTCGGCCTGCCTAGAACTTCCAGTTGAAGTTGGCGGCAAGGAACACGATGCCCACGTTCTGGTACGAGCCGATGAGATCGCCGCGGCCGCCCAATGCGACGGGCGCGTCCGACAGCTTGTTGACGTTGAGGTTGCCGCCATAGACGTACTCGGCCGTGAGCCCCCAGCTGAACGTCTTGCTCTCCTGCTTCTGCGCACCCAGGCCGAAGCGCCACATCGAGTTCGCGGGAAGCAGGGGCGAGACGTTCGATCCGTCCTGGAACTCGGAGTCGTAGGCGACGCCGAAATCGAGCCGCCACGGCGAGTCGAGCTGGTACTGCGCACCGGCGGCGACGTGCCAGGTGTCCTTGAAGTTCAGGTTCTTGGTCAGCCCGATCGGGTTTTGCGAGTCGATGCCGATCTCCACCTCGCCGAACTTCGACCACTGCTGCCAGCCCACGCTTCCGAGCACGGCCCAGCGAGCGTCCACCTGGTGGAAGAAGCTTGCGTTGACGCCTTGCGGCACCGTCATGCCGAGGTTCAGGTTCGCGCTGGCCAGCCCGCGATTGTCGATCACGGTCTGCAGCGCGTGCGACACGCCGGAGAACTGCGGCGGCGCCGAGAAGTCGAGCTTGATCGGCGAGGTCCAGACGAGCCCGAAGCGCGTCGCGGCGGACGGTTCGTAGAGGACGCCGAGCGTGCCGCCGAAGCCCCACTGGTAGTCGGTCGCCTCGAGTCGTCCATCCGCGCCGACGATATTGTTGATCGCCACCTGGTCGTGCAGCTTGGCGTACATCGCGTTGAGACTCGCGCCGATCGACCATTCCTTGCTCACGCGATAGCCGACCGAGGGCACGAGCGACATGCCGACCAGCGTGCCTTCCTGCACGTAGTAGCGTCCGGCCCAGTTGCCGTCGTACTTGAGCGCGAGGCCGAAATTGCCGGTTGCGGCGAAGCCGACCTTGAGATCGGGCGACACGCTGTAGGAGTAGAAGAAGCCGCCGCCGGGGAACCAGCCCAGGGGATTGCCACCCGCCTCGTCACCCAATCCGGGAGACGTGCCCTGGCCGATCGAGAAGCCCAGGTCCCCGTACAGCGCCTGCACGCCTGCGGTCACCTGCGTGCCGTCGAGCCGCGTCATGCCGGCAGGATTGGTGAACACCGTCGAGGCGTCCTGCGCGCGCGCGGTGTAGCCGGCGGACGCGAGACCCACGTCCTCGGTGCCGATCTCGTAGAGGAGGAGTCCGCCCGCACTCGCGGGTACGCCGGCAAGCGTGCCGACTGCGACCAGCGCACCGGCCATCATCGTGCGCATCGTTCGAATCTGCAACTGAGTGCGTTTCATGTGTCGACCTCGCAATGCTTACCGGGGCACTTCCGTCCATCCCGGACCGGGATCGAACGACGTCATGCCCGCGCCGACCTGCGTGGATTGCTTGCCAAGATCTTTCTGGTAGACCTTGCCGTTCTGGCTGACGATGAACGTCATCACGCCGCTGTTGCCGTACTCCGCCGGAAAGGCCACCATCGCGAATCCGGCGAGCATGCGGCCGTTGATCACGTAGCTGTAGGCGCCACCCGCCGCGCCCTTGCCCTGGCGAGTCAGGATCCGGAAGTAGTAGCCGCGGTACGGATCGCCGGCGGCGCGGCCCTTGATCTGCGCGCCGCCCTCCGCGACCAGCGGACCGAACGGGCTCGCCTCTTCGTCTTTCGAAGCGTCGCTGGGCCAATACAGGCCGTCCTGCCTGCCCGGCGTGCTCGCCAGCTTCTGCGCGTACTGCAATACGCCGTCACCGTCGCGGTCGCGCGTGGCATAGGCGCGCTGGGCATCGACGTAGGCGCGCAGCACATAGATTGCGTTGCGCTCGTTGCCGCCGATCCGGCGATTGACGATCTCGTCCGCGCCCTGCTCGGTGGCGAACCGCCAGCGGTCGCCGACGCGCACGATCGGAATCGGCATCGGCCATGCCTCGTCGCCGATCACGAGCACGCGCTTGTCCGCGCCCACTTCGCGCAGCACGCGCAGCGACTGCATCGCCGCGAGGGCCTGCGCGCGGGTCGCGGTCGTGGCCGCGCGATCCGACTGGACGATGAGGTCTTTGTGCTCGTCGCCGAAGATCGCGATCATGGCCGGATCGCTGTCCGCCTTGAGTGCGGCCATCAGCGCGTCGACGGCCGCTTCGGGCGTGGCAAAGGTTTCCTGCGGCGCCGCGATTGCCGCGAGCGGAGCCGCCACCATCAGGGCCAGCGCAAGCCGGCGAAGCGACGACCATAGGCCAATCGTGTTCATGAGCGACACCTTGGTTTTGACGTGGGTAGACGTGTGCATGGCGATGCTCCCGGTCACCGTCGACCGCCGCCGCCGCCGCCGCGACCGCCACCACCGCCGCCGCGCGACGCACCACCACCACCACCTCCACGCGATGCGCCGGCGCCGGGCGACGAGCGGGCGCTGGCCGAGGCCCCACCTCCCGACATCGAGCTGCGGCTGGAGGCGCCACGCGAGCTGTCCATCTGTGCCTGCCGTCCCGAGCCGTAGCCGCCGAGCGCATCGCCGCCGCCGCGACCCGCGCTCGTCGGTTGCGCCGACGCGCGCCCCGCACCACCGGGACCCGCCGCGCCGGCGCCCGCGCCACCGGCACCTGCCCTGCCTGCACCCGCGCCTGCCCCACCTGCTCCCGCTCCGCCACGCGCGTCACCCGGTCTGGAACCAGCGTTGGTTCTGCCGGCCGACCCGCTCACCTGCCCCGGCTGCTTGTTCGACTTCCACGCGGTGCCGCCACCCGCAGCCGCGCCGCGATTCACGTTGCCCGTGTTGATGTTGGTGTTGCGGTTGACGTTGATGTTCGCGTCACCGCAGCAGCCATAGCGATTGCCGCTCCACGCGGCGCCGATGGCAGCGCCCCAGATCACGCCCGTCGCCAGGGCGGCGCCGGGCGGGTACGGGTAGTAGTACGACGGATACGGCGTGGGGTAGTAGACCGGCGGCGCGCTTTGCACGACCACCGTCGTCGGGTTGTACTGCGGCACGTAGATCACTTGCGGATCCGCGGGCTGGATGTAGATCGTTTCGCTCTCGACCTTCACCACCTGCTTGTCGTCGGACTTGAGGCTGCCCGCCGACTTCGCCTTGCGCCGGAAGACCTGGACCGCTTCGATCACGGCGCCCTGGTCCGCCACGACCGCCTCGCCGAGCGCGGTCGTCCAGTCGAGGTCGGCACTCATCATCTTCACGACATCGGGATAGTTGAGCAGCGACTTCACCGGGTCGTCCCACTTGTCGTCGACCGGCAGCTTGGGATCGGTCTTGCGCTTCGTCAGGAAGCGATCCGCCTGCACGAGTTGCAGGGGATTGGTCGACGCCGGCAGGATGATCGCGACGAGGTCGTCCGGGTACAGCGCGATTGGGCCGACCAGCTTGCTGAGATCCGCATCCGCCATTGACGCCGCTACAGCCTGGTCTGCCGCAGGTGCCTGCGCAGCCGCATGCGTGATCGGCAGGATGGAGACGCCCAGTGAGAACAGCGCGAGCCCGAGCCAGCGTGCGACATCACGCGGCTCGTAGCATCGAATGGTCAAAGTCATTTCCACTCCTCGTTTCAAGCTGCGGAGAGCAGGGTTCGCGACAGGATGCCGCCGGACAGGACGCGGGCCTTGAATCCGTTCTGCAGCAGGATCCGGGTCGCGTAGTACGCGCGCTGGGCGGAGCGGCAGATCACGAGAATCTCGCGATCCTTCGGCAACTCGGCCAGGCGGGAGCGCAGTTCCGGCAGCGGAATGTTCCTGGCGCCGGCCACGCTTTCGACCACCAGCTCGAGCGGTTGACGCACGTCGAGCAGGAAGGCGCCTTTCGCCTTGTCCCAGTGAGTCACGGGCATGTCGTCGTCGAGCACGTCGGCGGCAATCATGCCGGCGAAGTTCACGGCATCCTTCGCGCCCCCGAACTGCGGCGCGTAGCAGAGCTCGGCCTCTTCGAGGTCGTGGATCGTGGCGCCCATCTGGATCGCGACCGCGAGCGCGCTGATCCGCTTGTCGACGGCGGGCGCATCTTCCCCAAGCGCCTGCGCGCCGAGCACGCGACCGTCGGACTTGCGGAAAAGGAACTTCAGCGCGAGCGGCTTGGCGCCCGGGTAGTAGCCGGCGTGCGAATTGGGGAAGAGGTAGATCTTCTCGTAATCGTCGTCGCGCAAGCGCTGCAAGGTCTTCTCGCTCACGCCCGTCCAGGCCGCAGCCGCGCCGAACAATCCGATGATCGACGTGCCCTGCGTGCCGCGGTACCGGGACGCGCGCCCCGCGATGACGTCGGCGGCGATGCGTCCCTGGCGGTTGGCGGGCCCTGCCAGCGCGATCAGCGCCGGTTCGCCGGTCCCGAAGTCGCGCACCTCGACGGCATCGCCCACCGCGAAGATGTTGGGATCGCTGGTGCGCATGTGCTCGTCGACGCGAATGCCGCCACGCTCGCCGATCGCCAGGCCGGCCGTCTTCGCGAGCGCAATGTCGGGCCGCACGCCCAGTGCCAGGATCACGACTTCCGCCGGATACTTCTTGCCGGACTGGGTTCGCACCTCGATGGCACCGCTGTCCAGCGGCTCGAATCCCGCGACGCCGTCGCCGAGCGCCAGCCGCATGCCATGCCGCTTGACGTGCTCCTCGACGAGCCGGGCGAACTCGCGATCGAGGGGTGCCAGGAGCTGATCGAGCATCTCGACCAGCGTCACCTCGAATCCGGCATGGATAAGGTTCTCGGCCGTCTCGAGGCCGATGAAGCCGCCGCCGATCACCACCGCGCGGCGCACCGGCCGGGCGAACTGGATGCCCGAGTAGCTGTACATGCCCGCGAGAAACTCCGTGCCGCGCTCGATCCAGTCACGAATCGCCCGCGCATCGGGCACCGTCCGCACTTCGAAGATGCCCGGCAGGTCGATGCCCGGCAGCTTGGGGCGTATCGACGTGGCGCCGGGGGACAGGACGAGCTTGTCGTAGGACTCCGTGGCGATCTCGCCAGTCTCAACGTTGCGAATGTCGACGGTCTTCTGCTTGGCCGAGACCGAGATCGCCTCGCAGTTCGCACGCGCATCGATGCGAAAATGCGTGCGGAAGAACTGCTCGCTGGCCACGAGCAGGCTCGATTCCTTCTCGATGACGCCCGAGATGTGATACGGCAGCCCGCAGTTCGCGTACGACATGTAGGGGCCGCGTTCCAACATGACGATTTCGGCCTTTTCATCGAGCCTGCGCAGGCGTGCCGCGCACGACGCGCCGCCCGCCACGCCGCCGACGATCACGACCTTCATGGCCTTCATGGTTGTCCTTGGTTCGCGTCGCGGACGCGTGCTACTTGCCGGAGGCCGGCTCGACGCTGATCGCCAGCGCTTCGGTATAGGTGACCTCGATCTGGTCGCCGACCTTGAGCACCTTGAACTGGTCGGGATTGCGGACGTCCAGCTTCACGACGTCGCCATAGGGCCCCTTCAGGCTGATCGTGCTCTTCTTGGCGTCCAGGGCCACGACATCGGCCATCACGGTGACCTGTCGCGCGCCGGCGCCGGCCGGCTGCTGGCCGGGCGCCGCCCGTACCATGCCTTCGCGCACCACGGCGCCGCCTTTCGCGGACTTGATCTTCTGCAACTCGAGCGTGTACGCCTCGACGTACTGCGCGACTACCGTGTCCCCGACCTTGATCTGGTCGAAATTCTTGACGTCGTCCCCGGCAACGAGCGTGACGACGTCGCCCTTGGCCCGCTTCAGCGTCAGCGTGCGCGTCGCCTTGTCGATGCCCACGACCTGGGCGGACGCCTTGGTCGTGCTGACGAGGGCCGCCTTGCCCGGTTCGCTGGCGATGGCGCTGGCCTGGGTCGGCGGAGCAGGCTGCGCGAACGCGACTGCCGCGAACGTCGCGGCGGCCGCCGCGAGCGCGATGATTCGTTTGGATGGACCTGGCACGACATGTCTCCCGGAGAAGGGGTCTTAGGTCGTGAAGGTTCCTCCAACGCGTCGCACGGCCCTGCGCTTTTCCGGACGACGCCTTCACATTTGCGGACACGCGATGCAACCCGGGGGACTTGTTTGCGGGAGATCAACTGGGCCCCCAGAGCCTGGGGCGCCGCGGGCGGCACGGTCGCCACCCCGCGACGTGCCTTGCGACCATCACCGGCAGCGCGAACCGCCGTCAGGGTGTCGCGGTGCCGCCCCACTCCCGCACGAGGTCCTGGAAGTCGGGCGACTCGCGCAGCAGTCGCGCACCGATCTCCCGCAGGCGATCGACATCGTCAGGGGGAAGCACGAACGTCGTCGGCATGTTCATGAAGCGTTCGCGCTCGGCCTTGTCCTTGATGGCGTCGAAGCTCACGTCCATGGTGTGTACCTTCAGCTTCGGCATGGAAAGGGACGCCTCCGCTTCCGCCTCCGTCTTGCCCGCGAGGCGGGCACGCAGGATCATGAGTTCCCGCCGCCACCCGTAGATCTCTTCCCGGTCCTTCATGATCTCGATGGTCTCGAACGAGTAGCGGTCGATGGGCACGCCGGTCGATTGCAGCAGCTGCGACACGGCGCCCGGCGGGTCCTCCATGCGGTCCCAGTCGGTCTTCGGCGCCGACCGCGAATTGACCACCACCAGCACGATCCTGTTGAAGTTGAAGCCCACGTCCGCGCGGAATTCCGTGCTCGCCTCGAGGCCCTCGAGCGCTTCCAGCACGCTGCGCATGCCGATGTTGTCCGCGACACCGCCGTCGACGACGTGGATGTAGGGACGATTCTTGCTGTCCTGGAACTCCTGCATCTCGAGGTAGCGCTTCATCGCGCGCGCCGACGGCCGCGCGCGTCCCCCGGTCTTCGCAACGTCTTGCACCCACGCGGGATATTCATAGCCGCATGTCCCACCGTAGTTGTCGAAGGTCACCGCGGAAAGCACGACCGGCACCGCCGACGATGTGGCCGCCGCCCGCGATAAGCGCACCTTGCTCAAGTCGGAGCACAGGAGATCGAAGTCGTTCTGGTAGAACGAAAGCCGGAAGCCCGTCGAGATGTCGGTCCCATTGGCCACGGCCACGGGTCCCTGCTTCGTCAGGAGATCGGCGAAGGTCGCGCCTTGAAACAGGATTTCATCGTAGTATTCCGCGGCGAGCTCCGAGCGGCCGGCGGTGCCGCCGATGTATTTCCCCCAATTGAACGGGTTCAGCGCGCGCCGGATGAGCGCGCCCTGCACGTCGCGCTTGAGGAAGCGCTCCTCGTATTCGGAGAACAGCCGCTCGCCATAAAGCGGATAGGCAAGTGCCGTGAAGCTGCCGCCCGAGACCCCGGTGATGATATCCACCTCGTCGATGAGACGACGGGGCTGGTCGTTGACGGTGATCTGGGTACGCCGCAGTTCCTCGAGGACGCCGTATGAGAGCGCCGCTGCGCGCGTTCCCCCTCCGGAGAACGCGAGAATGAAAAGCGTTTGCGGATCGTTGTTCGGCCGCTTCGGGATCAGGAGGTACGGGCGATAACCCGACGTGGGATCGTACTGCGCCAGCCGCTCGTTGACGGGCCGGCTGGCACAACCTGCCAGGGCAAGCATTGCGAGCAACAGGGCGAGAACGCGAAAAGTCCGCATGGTCAAAACTCCGCTTGTTCTAGGTCAAGGAAGCGCCACGTTTCGCTTCGGGAGAGTGCGCATCGGCTTCACTATTCGCGACACGCCGCGAGACGCCACCTCGCCGTTTGTCGACGAACCCCGGAGGTCCACATGGGACACCCTTCTACGAACCAAGCGTCGTCGACTTCTGTCGTCCGCATGGCGGCCACGGTCTCGATGCCGGACGTCCTGCGCAGCGTTGGCGCAGATCCCGCGCAACTCCTGGCGGAGCTCGGGTACGACGTTTCCATATTCCAGGACAACGAGTACCGCATCTCCTACGCGATCCGCAATCGCATCATTGCGCATTGCGCGACGCGGGCGAACTGCCCGCACCTGGGCCTTCTGATCGGCCAGCACAACGGATTGCACACTTTCGGTCTCGTCGGTCTGCTCGTGAAATATGCGCCCGACGTGGGGACCGCACTGCGCCACTTCATTCGCTATCGGCCCATCCACGTCCAGGGCGCAACGATCAAGCTGGCGGTGGAAGGGAACACCGCAACGGTAACCTGGAGCGTCGACGATCCGGACATGGAAGCGCTCGATCACATCGGCGATGCGACGCTCGCCACTGTGTGCAACATCATGCACGAGCTCTGCGGCAGCGACTGGAGGCCCACCGAGGTGTGCTTCGCGCACCGCACGCCGCTCGACGCCGGACCGTATCGCCGGTTCTTCCGGGTTCCGCTGCGTTTCGACGCCGACATCTACTCGGTGTCGTTCGCCGCCGGAATCCTGAAGCGGCATCTCCCCGGGATCGACGACGGAATGCGCGGCCTCCTGGAACGGGAGATCGGGTTGCTCGAGGCGCGTTACGGCGACGACCTTCCGGCCCAGGTCCGCGGCCTCCTGCGCCCGGCGCTCGGCACCGGCCAGCACAAGGCCGAGGACATCGCCGCACTCCTGGGCATGCACAGCCGCACGCTGAACCGCCGCCTCGCCGAATTCGGCATCGGCTTCCAGCAGCTCCTGGACGAAGCGCGCTACGAGGCCGCGCGGCAGATGCTCCAGTATTCGGATAGCGAGGTCTGCGAGATTTCCGACGCCCTCGGCTACGCCGCGCCGGGCGTCTTCACCCGCGCGTTCCGCCGGTGGAGCGGGACGACGCCCGTGCAGTGGCGAGTGGAACACGCGCGCCTCAGAACACGACCTTCAGCAGGCGGTCGAGGAGCTCCTCCGCCGTAAAGACCGTCAGCAGCAGCGGCGCCAGAGGCGCCAGCGTAACCAGCGCCAGCGCGACGACGTTCCTGAAGGCGAACGGCGCCCAGGGGATGCCCTCGATCACGAGGAATCCGTTGCGCAGGTCGGCGAGCGACTGGATGTCGGCACTGCCGAGCAGCGCCTCCTCGGGGGCTTGGCTGCCCATCCACTTCCGATCGAACTCGCTCGCATAGCGCTGACCCAGCCGGCCGTAACCCGCCATTCCCCGGCGTCGTGCCGCGCGCAGGGCGGACGCGAAGAACACGAGCGGTCCCAGGATCGCCAGCAGCAGGAGCACGACGGTGCCGGCAATCTCGACCTTGAAGTCCAGCAACCGGGCGTCCGCGTAAAAGATCCGATTGGCCATCATGCCGGCGAGCACCGTGCCCCAGGCGAACTGGAGTGGCCGGAACGTGCGGTCGACGAACGCGAGGAAGCGCAGTCCCGCGGCGCCGTCCGGGTGCGTGGCCTCGAGGTTGAGGTCGAGGCGCGACACCTGCCACAGGAAGCGACCCCAGATGAACATCCGCCAGTACCAGCGCACGAGCAGGAACTGGAACACCGGCATGCTGACGAGGCCGGCCCACCAGCCGGCGAGCCATGGATGCAGGCGTCCGTCCACGGCCAGCGCGTACCAGCTGTTGACGTCGAGTGCGACCTGGTCGCGCCACACGAACGGCACGCCGACGCCATAGACGAAAGCGATCAGCAGCAATTCGGCCCCGATGGAATCGCGCAGGCGCATCGCGGAGGCGACGGCGGCGTCGTACTTGGGGCGGACGGCGTCGGTGATCACGCCATCCTGCACGAACCGTCGCACGAACGCGGGCAGCTCCCGGCATACGCGCAACTCGGCCCACAGCAGCAGCGGGGCCGCGACCAGCAACCGCAACTGCGTCTCCGCGTCGTACAGGAAAGGCAGCGTCACGCCGGATATGGCGTGTCCTTGCGCGACGGAAAGCAGGAGCAGCGGCATCCAGATGATGACGACCAGCCAGAGGATGCGCTGGCGAACGTGGTGCAGTTCATCGTCGCAAAGCCCCGTGCGCCGCCACAGCCGGTACAACGCCCCGCCGGTCATCAGCGAGAACTCAGGGGGCGGCTCCGCTACGGTCGCCGCAGCCGCTCCCGGTGACGCCAAATGTGCAGTCATGATCAGGTTGTCTCTTAGGCCCGGGCGACCACCGCCAGCAGCGCGGAAATCCCGAGCGCGCCCACGGCGGCCGCAACGATGGCGCTCATCGAGCGGGGCATGTTCGCGTATCCGGATCGCAGTCGACGCAGGTCGCGGACGTGCTCGAGCACGCCCAGCACGAGCGACAGGAGGCCGATCACGATCAGCGCAAGGCCGAATCCGCGCGGCCCGAGCAGCATCGCGACGACGGGCCCGCTCTTCACATCGATCTCGATCTCGAAGAACTTGTACACCGAGAAGCCGAAGGTGATGAGCGACGTCGCCGTCCGGATCCACGCCATCATCGTGCGTTCGTAGGCGATCCGCGTGCGCTCGTAGGCCAGCGTGGTACCGGTGTCGAGCGCGTTGCTGTCAGCTGGCATGTTCATTTCACCGATTCGGCTTTCGTTCGAACTCGCGACCCGCTTGGTTCCCTGTTCCGGCTTCGTACGCTTTCATCGCAGGACCGGATCGGGTTCGATTCATGGCAGTGAGGCCGGTCATCGCGAGAGAGGTCGCCAGGCGCAGCTAGATCACGCGCATCGCGCGCAGTGCGACGTTGATGATCTGCAGGCCGAGCGCGACCTGCACCACGCCCAGCACGGCGCCCAGCACCGGCAGCACGAGGGCGAACACGATCCGCAACCGTCGCGCGGCGAGCATGAAGACGAGGTCCAGCGCCAGGATTCCCAGCACCACCGCGGCGATGGTCAGCCGCGCCTCGACGCTCTGGCTGAACGCGAGGAACACGACGAGCGCTGCGATGCCGTATGGGGTCACGATTCCGGGAAATGCGAGCGGCCGCAGTGCAAGCTGCAATGTCGTTTGCGGTCCCGCCGCATCGCTGACCGCCGATGGCTCGGGCGCTCCGAATTGATCGAGCACGGTCCTGATCGCGACCAGGAAGAGAATGACGCCGCCCGCCAGCCGAAGCACGTCCAGCGGGATCCCGTAGCTTGCGAGCAGCCTCTCGCCGAGCACGCCGGCAAACAGCAGCGCGATCGCCGCGAAGATCGTCGCCAGGACCGCGGCCTTGCGCCGCGAGGCCGGGTCCGCTCCCTGCGTCCCCTTCAGGAACGGTCCGACGAGCTTGAACGGTCCCAGCATGAGGAACAGGATCGTGAACACTTGGGCAAGGGGAAGCTGCCCCGCCTGCATGGCTTCGGCAAGCCCGCTCGCTGCGAATGCAGGTCCTGCACCGATCCCGACGAATCCAATCGCCGTCGAAGTCAGCGCTGTGTGTGTCCGTCCCATCGCGCTTCCTCAGAATCTCAGTACGGCGCGAACGCCCGCGACCACGGCGGTCGCGCCGGCCAAGCCTGGCTTGATGGCCTGCAGGTCCGCGCCGAGCGTGAACCACGGGGTCAGCGCCACGTTGTAGAAGACCTCCACGCCCTGCTCGTCCGTAAGGGCCATCGCGGGCGCGAGCGCCTCCTTGAGGTACTGGCTCATGCCGTCGTAGTAGTAGCCGATTCCCCAGTTGTCGGTGGGTCGACCGGGCACCATCCCCTTGCCGCCCACGCCTACCAGGAACGACCAGTGCATGGTGTTCGGGTTGCCGTCCGAGATCCCTGCCTGTCCGAAGAGTCCGCAGCCCTCGTCGGGATTCCCGGCGTCGCGGTACAGGTACTGGTCGAACGCGTACGCGAAGTAGTAACGCGAATTCCTGACGGTCACGGTGCCCTGGTTCGGCCCCGGGACGAGGATGCCGTCGAGGCTCGCGAGGTCGGCGCCGTTCTGGTTGCTGTACAGCGCGGTGACGCCCTGGTGACCCGGCAGCCCAACAATGGTCACGGGCCATTCGATGCTGCCGCGAATGGTCACGCCGCCATCGAAGACGTTGTCGAGGCCCTTGTTCACACCGCTGTTCGGGTCATAGGCCCATAGCCGGTACGTCGCATCCTCGGTGCGCACGCTCGTCAGCACACCGTACATGTAGGCGGGCACCGTGCCGGTGGGCGGGGCGACGAATGTGAGGTTCCAGAACGAGTCGATGCCCGCGCCGCCCATGAAGGCCTTGCCCGACACGATGTCGACCATGTTCATCTTGCCGACCACCAGGGAGATGGCGTCGCCGAAGTCTTGGCCGAAGTAGACGCTCGAAAAATCGAAGGCGTCCGCACCGTCCGCGCCCGGAAACTCGAGCGCGCTGTTGACCGGGATCAGGACGCCGCCGCGCCCGTTGACGTTGCGGCCGAAGTTGTATTCGGCGTGCACCGTCATCGACAAGCCGCGCCAGAGCCCGAGCTTGTGCAAGTCCGCAGCCACGAGCACGTCGGCCTTGCCGCCATAGACGAGTCCGTGCTCGCCTTCGCCAGCGGTGAGGCCCTGGTAGAACTGCGACAACCGCGGCTTGATCGTGACGCCCTGCTGTTCCAGCCAGGTGCGGCTGCCGTCCCAATCTCCACTCAGCGTCGGGCGCGTCAGCCAGCCGGATGGCGTGGCTCCGGCGGAAACGGCGCTGGCGGTGTCCGGTGCCGCGTCGGCAGGCCGGGTCACGCCGTAGGCCGGCTGCGTACCCGTCGTCGAGGCATCCGCGGCGGATACGAGCCCGGCCTCCGTCGCGCCGCACACGGTCGTCAACGTGGCGCACATCAAACGTCCGACGGTGGAAGCGCGCGGCATGATTGACAGGGCGACCGGGCGCGGCGCCCTACCGCGGCAAATCCCCGCCGTCTCCGTCCGCAACGGGAAGCCCGTGCTGCTTCCAGGCAAGCATCCCCCCCTGCAATTGGCAGGCGCCGGTGAATCCATAGCGGCGCAGCAGGCGCACGGCGGGAATGCTCCGGTGCGCGGACCGGCACACCGCGACGATGGGACGTGTGCCATCCAGGTGCAGGCCGGGGAGGCGAGCGCCGAGCTCGGAAATCGGTACGTGGATCGCGCCCGCGATGTGGCCGGCCCGCCACTCGTTGCCGGTGCGCACGTCGATGATCTGCGCCGCTGCCGCCCCGCCTGTGCTCATGCTGTCGAGCTGGGCTGCCGAAATCTCCGGCACGGTGCCGAACGGCCACCACCACAATAGCTTCATCGCGACCTCCCGCAATCGGTCCAGAACCGCGTCGACCGAGTTGCCCGTCAGGCTTCCGAGCGCGATGGCCCGCACGTAGGCGACGATCTCGGCGACCTGGGCGTCGCTGTAGTGCGCGCGCAGGTTCCGGATCGCCTTCGGATCGAACCGCTCGAGCTCCTCCGCATAGTGCTGGGCAAAGAGGATCGCCGCCGCCTCGGCCGGGTTCATCGCGAGGAGCGAGTCGGTCTGCTGTCCGAGGATCTGGTTGACCTCCTCCAGCGGCACGCCGTTGGCCATCGCCCAGTGCGAATGTCCCCAACGGCAATAGCGACAGTCGGTGACCGACGTCACGCCCAGCATCACCTTCTCGCGCAACGCAGCGGAAGTCCTTGGCCTCACCAACGCGCGCAACAGCACCGGCGCCGAGACGAGAACGCCGGCGACCGTTCCGAGGAACCCGACGTCGGCAAACGTGCGCTTCGCTTTGCGCAGCGACTTCCCGGGTGCGCTGCCGCTAGTCGCGGGGATGGCTGGCGATCGCGTTGTCATCGTCACTGCGTCCCTCGAGGCGCAAAGGGCCGGTCATCGCATTCCCTGGGATGCGCCTTCCTCGATGATCACTTTCTCGGGATCGACGTCGTACACCCAGGGCGCCACGTTCTTCCAGCCGTTCTTCATCCTCTTGCCGTGAAAGACGCTCTCGGGATCGTCCACCGTGTCGCCTTCGATGCCGTCGACGATGTTGTAGGCGTTGGTGAAGCCGGCTGCGGCGAGCGCATTGACCGCCATTCCGCCGCGACCGCCCGACCGGCATGTGACCAGCAGGACGTCCCCCGGCTGCGCAATCTCCCTGACCTGGGCCACGAAGGCCTGGTTCATCTGGGGACCGTACGTGAACCGGCCGTCCTTCCTCTGGTAGGTCACGAACGCAAAGGGTACGTTCCACGCCATCTCCGGATGGCCGACGAAGGCGAATTCCTCCGGCGTGCGCACGTCGATGATCTTCACCTTGGCCGGCGCAGCCTTCCACATGTCGTAGGCCTGCGCCGCGGTCACGTAGAGACCCAGCGTCGTCTGCTTCATCTTCGGCAGCCGGCTGCCCTCTACCGCCAGTACCTGGCTTCGATTCGAGGTCACGAGATCCTCCCTTCGCGCAATCGACGCGCGTTACGGCACGTAGTTGGCGCTGGTGTCCGCGCCGTACCCGCAGCCCTGATACGTATTGCCGAGCTCGTCGCGAATGATCGCCGCCCACCCGCCCGCACGACCCGTGTCCAGCGAGAGGTTTTCGGTGATAACCTTGGTCTCGAATTTCCATCCTGCCGGCAGGCTCTTGAGCTTGCTCCCGACGGTCTGCAGGTTGTCCGGGGTGAGACTCGGATCGACCGCCTTCGTGTATTCCTGCAGCACCCACACGGTGCCGTTCGGCTCGCGCAGAACGTGCAGCGGCTTGCCCGCATGGAAGACCCAGTTGGTGTTGCGCTGGATCAGCGACGGCACGTAAGCGCTCTGGAACTGCGCGATCATCTCCGCGCCCGTCATGTCGCCCGCCCAGTTCATCCTGACCCCGTGAAAGTCCACGGAGTCGCCGCCTGCGTAATCCACTTCGTCCATCATCCAGAAGCGGCCGCTGTTGACCGCGCACTTGTCCACCTCGAGTTCGCGCGCGAGCCTTTCCGGATCGATCTTCTTGTAGTCGTCCGCGCCGACGGGGAGCGTCGCCGCCGTGTAGACGTGCGCCCGCTGCGCCTTCCCGATGCCCACAAACGCGCCTAGGCCGCAGAACGCGGCACCGCGCGTGTTGGTGGCGTGGACTCTGCGAGTGGGTCCTGGCTTGAGTTTCATCGTCCTATCCTTTCCGCTGAGTGGGGCTGCCACGAGGGCAGAAGCCGGCTGACGGCTCGCCTGCAAATCGCAGATCGACAGCCGCACCGGCGAGCACGCTTGACGGTATCCGCCAGCGGCCCGGGCAACTGCCGCACCGTGGTGCGCGATGGCGTTGTGTCTCGTGCCGGTTTCTCTTCGCCAACACGCAGACGTAGATTCATTCAAAGCGACAACGCAGGTTGCGCTTTTCGCGACATGGACTTCGCTTTTCTTGACAGGGGGCCGCCGTTCGGCGCGACATTTGCGCCAAATCAAGGCATCGGTTCCAGCTGCAATGAGATGCGACTCTGCTCATTTCGCTGTGCCGCAGCCAAGCCGACTGGCAGCTTCCCGGGCGATGGGCGTGAGCGAGGACAGGGCGATGAGCGCGCAGTCGGTGCTCGCCGCGCTGACGATGGCGCTGTGGCGCCGCGGCCGTCCGACCGAGTTGCTGCATCACAGAGCAGCCAATACACCAGCGAGGACTTCCAACGCCCGCGGTCGGCCGAACACGCATCACTTGCAGCACGAGTCGGCGTGGCGACTGCTGGGGCAACTCGGCCATCGAAAGGTCTTTCGCCTCGCTTAAGAAAGAGCGCGTGTATCGAAAAATGTATCCGACGCGCGACGACGCGCGGGCCGACATCTTCGATTACATCGAGGCCGTTCAACAATTCCCGGCGCCGCCATTCGACGCTCGGGCAGGTCAGCCCGATGGAGTCCCAGTGGACTCAAGTAGGCTTGGCGTAGTGTCCGGGAAATCGGGGAGATTCCACAGAGCGCGAGGGATGCGCGCTATCGCTCGGCCGCGGCGTCCCGCCAGCGTCCCATTGCGCCACCGACGGCAGCGGTAGCGGGATCGATTGACGTGATGGCACGTTGGTTTTGCTGTGGTAGGCCGTACTGGACTTGAACCAGTGACCAACGGATTAAAAGTCCGCTGCTCTACCAACTGAGCTAACGGCCCCCTGCAAAGCCCGCAATTATAGCGTTCCCGCCCATCGCGGGCCTGCCGGGGACGCTGCTGCTAGTGCGTGTCGCCGGTGAGGATCGGCGGCAGCGGCGAGAACTCGATGCCCTCCTCGAGTCAGCGCCTCGGCATCCTCGCGGGACGCCTTGCCGCGGATCGAGCGCTTCTGCGACTTCCTCGTAGTGGATCTTGCGCGCCTCCTCGGGGAAGCGTTCGCCGACGTCTTCGGTGTTGCGCACGATCTCGCGCAGCTTGGCGATGAGCTCGGCCGGGAAGCCGGCGACTGCTCTCCTGCGGCGGCGGTCGGGCGGCGGCGCATCGATCGTCGCGCCGCCCTTGCGCACGCGCACGCGCGCCGACGGCTGCCGCTCGACGCGCGCGTCGTCGCAGATGGGGCAGCGCACGAGATGCGCGTCCTGCTGGCGCGTCGAATTCCTCGCCCGAGGCGAACCAGCCCTCGAAGGCATGGCCGTGCGCGCAGACGGAGGTCGAAGACGATCATGATGCGATTAACGCCGATGCCGGTGGCGGCGACTACGCCATCTTCTCCAGCCGCCACATCTGGTAGCGCACCGCCGCCACGCATCCCGCGATGATCGGCGCCGAACGCGAGGATCGAGCCGACCGCGAGCGTGGAGATGCCGGTCAGGCCCTGGCCGATGGTGCAGCCCAGCGCGGTCACGCCGCCGAAGCCCATCATGATGCCGCCGACGATGTGATTGGCCACGTCCTCCACCGAGCCGAAGCCTTCCCAGCGGAACGTGCGCGAGGCGAGCGCGTACGCGCGCCGATCCCGCGAGCATGCCGAGCACGCCCGCGATGCCGAACGTGACGATGCGCGACTGGTCGCTCCAGAACATGAGGAGTTCGAGCGTGTACGCGACGGGTGAGGTGAAGCTGTACGACTCGAGCCGCCCGGAGTTGGTCGCGACGAACTTCTCCTCGAGCGTCGCCGGATCCTCGGCGAGGTAGCCCAGGTGACCCGAGACGTACCAGCCGCCGACGATCACGAGCCCGATCACGATGCCGCCGACGATGAACTCGGGCGTGGCGCGGAAGTCGCGATCCTTGAACACGTAGACGAGGAGCGCCAGCACGATCGACCACCGGCACCCAGACCTTCGCCGCGGCGCCGAGCCCGGCCGCGCCGAGCAATGCGGGCAGATCGGAGGTGGCCACGCCGATGCCGCCGAAGTCGATCCGCCACGGGTCGAGCGCCGAGCCGTCGCCAGACCGCGAACAAGCCCCTTCAGCGTCATGTACGCGGCGATGCCGAGCACGAACAGCACGACCCACGACTTGAGGTTCCCGGCCCCGGCGCGGATCAGCGTCTTGCTGCCGCAGCCCGACGAGAGGGTCATCCCGAAGCCGAACAGGAAGCCGCCGACCAGCGCGGACAGCCAGGCGACCTTCGCCCCCGTGTAGATCGACTTGGAGAGGTCGACGAGGCCGGTCAGCGCAGAGTGCCGCAGCGCCGGCAATGGCCACGGCGATAGCGAGCACCCACATACGCATGCGGCGCCAGTCGCCGAAGTTCACGATGTCGGTCACCGCGCCCATCGTGCAGAAGTTCACCCGATTGGCGACGGCGCCGAAGACGAACGCCAGCACGAACGCGAGGCTCGCGACGACGATGGGCAGCTTGGCGGCGGCGGTGGCGATCCATATCGGAAAATTATCGCATGCGGGACCGGCGCGGCCGGAGGGAACACCAGGGCAATGACCGCTCAACCCCATGTGCGGGCCGCCGCCGTTAATGCCAACAGGCGGCCCGTGGGGGCCCCGGCGCAAGAAGGAGACCCGGCATGGGCACGATCGGATGGCAGTGGCGGCGGACGCTGGCGGCGGCGTTCCTGGGCGTGGCAACGATGGCGAGCCTGGCGCAGGCGCAGCCGGCGCTGCCCTACCAGCCCGCCGTACGTGAAGAGCAACCTCGTGCAGGTCGACGTCTACGATCGCTTCGACGGCACCGCCCTGCCGGTGTATCGCCAAGGACGGCCGCCACTACATCGTCGGCGCGCCGGGCCACGAGTACGCGGTGCGCATCCGCAACTGCACCGGCGCGCGCGTGCTCGTCGTGACCAGCGTCGACGGCGTCAACGTCATCTCGGGCGATACCGCGTCGCCGAACCAGTCGGGCTACGTGCTCGAGCCGTGGGGCTCGGTGGAGATCGCCGGCTGGCGCAAGAGCATGGAGCGCACCGCGGCGTTCTACTTCACCGACCTCGGCGACTCGTATGCCGCGCGCACCGGCCGTCCGCAGAACGTGGGCGTCATCGGCGTCGCGGTGTTCCAGGAGAGCGAAGCGCATCGTGTACCGCGAGCAGGACCTGCGCAGCCGCCTGGCCGCGGCCGAATCGGGCACCGCCCAGCCTTCGCGCAAGAACGAACGCGCCGACGCGCCGGCCGCGCCGCCGGCGCCCGCGCAAGCCGCGGGCGCGCGCGGCGACACGCGCTTCCGACGACGATGCGCACGGGCCAAGAGCCGCAGGCGAAGACGCTCGGCAAGCTCGGCACCGGCCACGGCCGCAACGAGGAATCGCGGGTGACGCTCACGCAGTTCGAGCGCGCCACGAGCTACGCCGGCGGAGACGGTCGTCGATCCAGTACGACCGCCGCGAGAACCTGATCGCGATGGGCGTGCTGCCGCAGCCCACGCCGTACATCGCGCGGCGCGATCCCAATCCGTTCCCCGGTGTCCTGCGCTTCGCGCCCGATCCGCGTTGAACTGTCTGCACGGCAGCCTCGTGCCCCTGCGATCGCAGCCCCGCCTCGCGCCCGGCGTTGAAACGCGCCGGGCGCACTTGCATACTGGGTGCGCCATGGAAGGCGCGCCCGCCCCGGCCGACACCGACGAAGCGCTCATGCACGCCTACGGCGCGGGCGACGCCGACGGCCTTCGACACGCTCTACGCGCGCCACAAGGGCGGCGTCTATCGCTATCTGCTGCGCCACTGCCGCGACGCCGGCCGTCGCCGACGAGCTGTTCCAGGACGTGTGGATGAATGCGATCCGCGTGCGCGCGAGCTATGTGCCGACCGCCAAGTTCACGACCTGGCTCTACACGCTCGCCCACAATCGGCTGGTCGATCACTGGCGCGCGACGGGGCGCGTGCGCCTCGTGTCCGTCGACGACGACGGCGACGACGAGACGCGCGACACCGTCGAGCAGATTCCCGGCCATGCGCATCACGAGCCTCAGGCGCGCGCCAGTCGCGCGAGCTCGGCGAGCAGCTGCGCGACGGCGCTCGCGGCGCTGCCGCCGGATCAGCGCGACGCATTCCTGCTCCAATACGAAGGCGGGCTGTCGCTGGCGGAGATCGCGGAGCTCACGGGCGTGGGCATGGAAACGGTGAAGAGCCGCCTGCGCTACGCGCTGACGAAGCTGCGCAGCGCGCTCGAGCCGTTGCGGGAGGAATGGAAATGAGCACGCAACCCGAACGGCCGGATCGCGATCCCGCGCTGGAACGCGCATGGCGCGCGCACTCGAACGAGTCGCCGCCGCCCGCGCTCGATCGCGCGATCCTCGCGGCCGCGCATCGCGCCGTCGGCAGCCGTCCGGAAGCCGCGAAGCCGGCGGAAGCGACCAGTCCGCAACGCTGGTGGATGCCGCTCGCGGCGGCCGCCACCATCGGCGCGGTGGTGATCGGGATCATGCAGACGATGCCGGCCGACACGAACCTGGTCGCGCCGGAAGTGAACGCGCCCGCGACGGCGCCGCGTCCCGTCGGGAAGCTCGAGGCGACGGCACCGTCCGTGGATGCGCGCAAGGAAGAGTCCGGGTCGGTCGCGGCCGAGCAGAAGAAGAAGCGCGCGGAAGCGCCCGCAGCACCGCCTGCGCCCGCGTTGCGCGATTCAGCGGCGGCAGTCGCCGAGCGCGGATCGGCAGCGGCGCCTGCGGCGGAATCCCGGCCACGGTCGATGAGCGCTGCACCACCGGCCGCCGCGCCCGTACCGGCGCCGGCAGCGGGCGCCGCTTCGCCCCCCGCGCAGGCCATGAAGAACGACGCCGCTCGCGCGCCCGAGCCGTTCCCGGCCGCGTCGGCACCGTCGTCGGCCGAGAGCGATGCGCGCAAGGACGCGCCCAGCGAGCGGCAGCAAGCGGCGGCACCGCCACCGCCGGCGCTCGCGGGACGCCTGCAACAGGCGCCCGCCGCACCGTCCATGCCGGCGCCTGCCGCGACGATGCGCGCGCGCGACGAAGTGCGCGAGCCGCCCGGCAAGCCGCTGGCCAAGACCAATGCGTTCGCCGAGGACCCGCAGGCAAAGGCGCGCGATCCGGAGGCGTGGATCGCGCGCATCCGCAAGCTGCGCGACGAAGGCCATACCGCGGAAGCGCTGCGCGAGCTGCGCGAGTTCCGCACGACGGTGCCGGATGCGGAGCGGCGCCTGCCGGCCGACCTGCGCGAGTGGGCGGCGACCGTCAAGCCGTAGGCGCGCCGCCGCGCTAGATGTGAAGATTCAGGACGTTGTTTCCGTGACGCATGAATCGGGCTAAATCGTCGTTCCCGCGAAGGCGGGAACCCAGTGGCTTGACCTTCCCGCTCGCAATGGCACGCCGCTGGGTCCCCGCCTTCGCGGGGACGACGCGCCTATTGATGCGCCTACCGCATGCAAGACGATAACAACCTCTTGACACGCTAGAGCAGCAGCGGCGTATCGCGCAGCGACCGCACGAGCTTGCGGATCGGCGCCGGCAGTGCTGCGCGCATGCGCATCGTCGAGCGCGAGCCACAGCATGCCCGGGCGATCTCGGCGCGCGCGGGCCAGTGCGCGGCGGCCGAGCGCGCTGCGGATGCAGCGTCAGCGCGAAGTGCGTGAAGCCGTGCGCGATCGGCGGCAGCGCGTCGCGCGAGGGTCGACGTGCGCGCCGAAGCGCGTGCGCACCATCGCGCGCGACGTCCTCGTCGAGCGCGCATTCCGGCAGGCTCCACAGGCCGCCCCAGATGCCGACGCGGCGGACGCTTCTCGAACAGGATCTCGCCGCTGCGCTCGATCAGCGAGCAGGCGCACCGCGCGCTGCGGCAGGGCCTTCTGCGGCCGCGGCGCCGGCAGCTCGGCGATGCGTCCGTCGCGGCGCGCCACGCAATCGCTCGCCACCGGGCACGCGTCGCAGCGCGGGCGCGCGCGCGTGCACACCGTCGCGCCGAGGTCCATCAGGCCCTGCGTGTACGCCTCGACATGCGCGTCGCGGGCAACGAGCGCCTCGGCGAGCGCGCCACAGCGCGGCCTCGACTTTCGGCGCGCCCGGCCAGCCGTCGATCGCCGCGATGGCGCGCCAGCACGCGCTTCACGTTGCCGTCGAGGATCGCCGTGGCTCGCGCCCGACGCGAACGCCGCAGATCGCCGCCGCCGTCGAGCGGCCGATGCCGGGCAGCGTCGCGAGCGTGGCGCGCATCGCGCGGAAACGCGCCGCCGTGCTCGCGCGACGACCGCGCGCGCGGCGGCGTGCAGGTGATGCGCGCGCCGGTAATAGCCGAGCCCGCTCCAGAGCGCGAGCACGTCGTCGATCGGCGCGCGCGGCGAGCGTGGCCACGTCGGGGAACGCGCGCGACGAAGCGCACGTAGTACGGCAGCACCGTGCGCGACCTGCGTCTGCTGCAGCATGATCTCGGACAGCCAGATGCGGTACGGATCGCGCGTGTTCTGCCAGGGCAGGTCGTGGCGGCCGTGCGCGCGCTGCCAGGCGACGACGCGCGCGGCGAAGCTGCGCGTCACGCCGATCCTGGGGCCTGACCGTGGTGCCGAGCTAGCGCATCCCGAGCCGCTGCTTCGCCTTGCGCCGCCGAGCTCGGATTGCGGATACTTGCCGATCAGCTCCTCGAGCGTGCGCCGCGCGGCGGCGCTGTCGCCCAGCTCCGGACTGCGCCGACGCGATGTTGAGCAGCGCGTCGGGCACCTTCGCGCTGTCGGGCCACAGCTGGATCAGCTGCCGCTGCGACGCGATGGCGGCGCGGTAGTCCTTGCGCGCGAACTGCGCGTTGCCGACCCAGTACTGCGCGGACGATGCGAGCGGACTGCGCGGATACGTCTTCACGAACGACTGGAAGCCCGCGATCGCGCCGCTGTAGTCGCCGCGCTTGAACTGGTCGAGCGCGGCGTCGTAGGCGCGCTGCTCGTTGGCCGACGCGGGCATGCACCGGTCGCGGCGGGCGACGGTGCCCGGCGGCCGGCGCCGCCGGTGGCGCGACAGTGGCGGGCGCATTGGCGACGGTCGTGGGCGCGGCGCGCCGGCGTCGGCGGCGCGCGCCGGCACCGGGTGCCGGCCCCCTCGAGCTTGCGCATCCGCGAGTCGAGGTCGACGTACAGGTCCTTCTGGCGCTTCTGCGCTTCGGTCAGCTCGTAGGTCAGCACCTCGATCTGGCCGCGGATCTTCGCGACGTCGGACTTGATGCCTTCGAGGTCGCGCAGCAGGTCGAGGCCCTGCTTCTTCGATCTGCTGCTCGAGCGCGGCCAGCCGCGTCTCGAGGTCGCGCTGCAGCTGGTCGAGCGCGCGCGTGCGGTCGCGCGATGCGCTTGCGCGCCTCGTCGTCGTCGAAGAGCCCGGCGTGCGCGGCTGCGCGCAGCGCCGCGAGCGCGAGCGCGGACAGGACGAGTCGCAGCGATGCCTTCACGCCGAACCCTCTCCCGCGCGCGGCCAGCAGCCGGCGGCGACTTCGTGCGCGACGAGCGCCACCGGCGTCACTCGCCGGCGTAGATGATGTCGACGCGGCGGTTCTCCGCCCACGCCGCTTCGTCGTGGCCCAGGTTCTTCGGCTTTTCCTTGCCGAAGCTCACCGTCTCGACGATCGTCTCCTGCACGCCCATGCAGCGTCATCATCCGCTTGACGGCGTCGGCGCGCTTCTGGCCGAGCGCGATGTTGTATTCGCGCGAGCCGCGCTCGTCGGCGTGGCCTTGCAGCGTGACACGCGCGCTGCGGTTCGCCGCGAGGTACTTCGCGTGCGCCTCGATGATCGGCTTGTATTGGTCGGCGACCGACGAAGCTGTCGAACTCGAAGTAGACGCTGCGCTTCGACAGGATGTTGTTCGGATCCTTGCAGCGGATTGGCGCCCGGTCGTGCTGCCGTGACGCCGCCCGTGGCGCGTGCCGCCGTGGAGGCGCCGGACTGGCCCGCGGCTGCGGCGCGCGGCGGTCGGCGGACTTGTCCTCGACCGGCGCGCTTCGTCGGCGTGGACTGGCAGCCGGCGAGGCACGACCGCGACGAAGGCGGCGAAGAGGATTTTTTTCATGGAGCCTCCTGCTGGAATGGGCGCGGGACCGCCGCCGCAGCGCGGGCGCGCAAAGATGCGCAACGAGTGGACCGGCGACCGCTGCGATGCGCGGCTATCGCGCATACGGTCCCCACGCCGGTTCGCGGACATCGGCGGCCGCCGCGACGAGGCGCTGCTTGACGCGGCCGTCGCTCGAGACGGCGGCCAATGTACCACGCCCCCCGGACTCGTTCGCGTAGAGGATCAGCTTGCCGTTGGGCGCGATGCTCGGGCGATTCGTCGCCGGGGCCGCCGGTGAGCACCTGCATCTGGCGCGTCGCGAAATCCTGCGTGGCGATCTGGAAGCGGCCGCCGTCGCGGCGCACGAATACGAAGCCCTTGCCGTCCGGGATACGGACGCGGCGAGACGTTGTACGAGCCGTCGAACGTGAGGCGCTCGACGGCGCCGCTGCCGAGGTTGAGGCGATAGATCTGCGGGCTGCCGCCGCGGTCGGACGTGAACAGGAGCGACTGGCCGTCGGGCGTGAAGTGCGCCTCGGTGTCGATGGCGCTGCGACGTCATCACGCGCTGCGCGTTGCTGCCGTCGGCGTTCATGAGGTAGAGCTGCGAGCCGCCGTCCTTGGTGAGCGTGACCGCGAGCCGGCGGCCGTCGGGCGACCAGGCCGGCGAGCTGTTGCTGCCGCGGAAGTTGGCCACCGCCTGGCGCCCGCCCGTCGCCAGGTTCTGCACGTAGACGACCGGCTTCTTCGCCTCGAACGAGACGTAGGCGATGCGCGTGCCGTCGGGCGACCAGCGCGGCGAGAGGATGCGGCTCGTTGCGACGTGACGATCGTCTGCGGATCGGCGCCGTCGGCATCGGCGACCAGCAGCTGGTAGCGCGTGCCGGCCTTGGTGATGTAGGCGATGCGCGTCGAGAACACGCCCGGGTCGCCGGTCAGCTTCTCGTAGATCACGTCGGCGATCTTGTGCGCGGTGGCGCGGAACTGCGGCGGCGTCGACGGTGTAGCGTCATCGCCGCGAGCGTGCGTCTGCTTGACGACGTCGACCAGCGCGAAGCGCACCTCGACGCGGCCATCGGGCAGCGGCTGCATCGAGCCGACGACGACGGCATCGGCGCCGCGCGCCGCGCCAGACGTCCGACTGCACGTCCTCGGCGCGCACGGGACGCGGGCTGCACGTCGTCCGGTGCCGATCAGCCGGAACATGCCCGAGCGCGCGAGATCGGCGCCGACGACGCCGGAGATGCCGAGCGGGAACGCGGCCTCGCCGCCGAACGGGACGATCGCGATCGGGATCGCGGTGCCCGCGCCGCCGACGATCTCGATGGTCAGCTGCGCGCGGGCGGCGGCGAACGGAAGGAGAGGAGAGCGCGACGAGGACGAGCGAGGCGGCGGAGCGAGCGGTGCATGCCGTCTTGTTTGGTGTGATCGAATCGCGCCGCGTTGCGCGGGCCACGAACGACGGCGTTGCGCTGCCGCGTCGACTCGACGAATTATAACGAACGAGTCACGCCAACCGGGTTGACCGCGGACCGGCGCACGAGTTCCGCGCGCGCGTCAATGCGGCGCGACCGCGGTCGCCACCCCGAACGCCTGCGTGATGCGGTCCGCCACCCGCCTGGCTTCGTCGCGATCCGGGTACGGTCCGACGTAGACGCGGTACAGCCCGTTGACCTCGCGCACCTTCGGCTCGACCTGCGCGCTGGCGAGCTGCGCCCTGCACGTGCGCCAGGAAGTTCTGTGCGTTGGCGTAGTTCTGGAAGGCGCCGAGCTGCACCGCGAAGCCGCCGCCCGCGTCGCGGCCGGCGATCGAGGGCGGCGCCGGCGACGGCAACGCGATGGTGCCGGGGTCGCTCGGCGGCCGCGGCGGCCACCGGCGGCAAGGGCGCGGCGCGCCGTGAGCATCGGGCTGTCGCCGGGGATGATCGCCTCGACCTCGACCTCGCCGCTGCCCTTGGCCCGCGATGCCCGACCCGGTGCGCGGCCGCGTACGACAGGTCGATGATGCGTCCGTGCAGGAACGGCCCGCGGTCGTTGACGCGCACGACCACGCTCTTGCCGCGTCGCGACGTTGGTGACGCGCGCATACGACGGCAGCGGCAGCGTCGGGTGCGCCGCCGTCATCGCGTACATGTCGTAGGTCTCGCCGATCGACGTCTTCTGGCCGTGGAACTTGCGGCCGTACCACGACGCGATGCCGCGCTCCTTGTAGTTGCGCAGCGTGGTCGCCGGCACGTAGTCCTGGCCGAGCACCGTGTACGGACGGTTGGCGAAGCGGTGCAGCGGCTCGAGGCGCGGCGATCGCGTCGGGCATCTGGTCGAGGTTCGCGGGCGGGCTCTCGCCGGGGCCGTCGTCCTTGTAGTACTTGGAGGACGGTGTCGTCGGCGGCGCGCCGGGCGACGGCGCGGGCTTCGGCGGCGCGGTGCCGCACGCGGCGAGGAGCACGGCGCACACGGCAAGGGCCGCGCAACGCCCGAAGGTGATCGACCCGGTCATGCTGGGCGCACAATCTACCATCGACCCGACGCGCGCGACAGCATGGCCACTTACTTGTTCGCCTGGAACCCGTCGTTGTGGGAGTGGCCCGAGATGCCGGCCGACATCGACGCAAGCTCGCGCGGCGCGGCCATGTCGACATCGAATGGAGCGCCGGCCGCACGCGCGCCATCGAGGTCGGCAGCCGCGCGTTCCTCGTGCGCGTCGGCGTGCCGCCGAAGGGCATCTTCGGCGCCGGATACACGCTGACGGCGCCCGCGCCGGCGCCGCACTGGCGGCCCGAGAAGGCGGCGGCGGGCATCACGACGCAGTATCTGCACCTGCGGCTGGAGTCGCTCTTCCCGTTGCCGCCCGTGACCTACGACGATCTGGCGCGGCCGCCGTTCGCGCGGTTCCGCTGGGGCGTGCGCGCGTCGGGCGTGCGCGTGCCGTCGACGCTTGCCGACGCGCTCGAGGCGTTGTGGGAGGCGCGGCTGGCGGCCGTGCACAAGGCAACGAAGCCCTGACCGATCCGGCAGGGTCGCGCTCGCGAGTCGTGCCGTCGGCGCATGCGCGCCGTCGAGGCGTGCGAGGAGCCACGTGACCCCCTGCTGCGTCAGCACGGTGAGAAGCCGCCGCGGCTTCTGCGGGCGGCCCATCTTGCCCAGCCACGGGAGCCCGGGGCCCAGCCCCTCTTCGTAGATCGCGAGCGGATGGCGCTTTCCGTGGACGCGGATGTGCGTACGGCGCCGACTTTGCCGGCGTGCTCGTCCATCCCGCTGTTCGAGGTGCTTGGAAGATCAGGGAATTGCGATTGTCGCGGCTGATCATGCGGCGTAGATTTGCGGCTTCCGCATAAGACTTCCCAGCTGCATTTCGATTGTCGTATTGCACCCATCCATTCATCTATCGCCGGAGGCATAACCGTGGCGTCGCATTTCAGACTCGCATTGGTCGGACTTCTGTTCCTGGCTTCCTCGACCTTCGCCGCGGATGCATCCGATCGAAAATTCATCCGCGAGGGCATGAGTGAAGGGGAAGTAGTGATGAAGATCGGAAGGCCTGACAGCGAATCCGTTGACACCGGAGGCGGTGCCAAAGTCACCGTGAAGCGTTGGATGTACTTTCCAGCCTACGGCGACCCCCAGACCGTAACCACATTGACCATTCGGGAAGGAGTCGTTGTCGAAGTGAGTCGACAGGTATCGCGGTGAACGATCCGGTTCCAGGAAGGCCTGACCCTGCGCTCGACCGGACACGGTGCCCGTGAGCCTGCGAATTCGACCGAATCCCGATCTCATCGTCGTGCAGAGCAAATGGACCCAGGCCGCCCAACCCGGCGTTCGAGCAGGTCCGCCGGCGAGCGGCTTCTTTCCCTGTCTGTGTGCGGTGGCGGCGGGCCGCGCAACTTGGACGTCAGGTCCTGAAAGTACGGAAAGGAGAGCACGATGAGCAACGAACAGGCGGCACCTGAGACGAAAGGCGTCACGGTGAAGTTGCTTGCGACGGTCGACCTTGGCCCTGAGATCGAGGGCATGGCGGGGCGCCAGCTTCGAATGCGCATGGTGACCATCGAGCCTGGCGGCGTCTTCGGCCCGATTCACGACCACAAGGACCGGCCCGGCACCGTCTACATACTGCAGGGAACGATCACCGACCATCGAAATGGCGTCGCGACGGACTATGGCCCTGGAGTGGGCTGGCCCGAGGACAGGAACACCCTGCACTGGCTCGAGAACAGGGGAACGGTTCCGGCGGTGGAGATCTCGGTCGACATCGTGAGGCAACCGTGAGCTCGAGCCCGACCCGTGCTTGCAGAGACTGCCACCTTGCAGCCTCCTCATCCCAACAAGGAGCCTGACCATGTCTGTCCGCAGCGTCCGTCTGCACCGCGTCATCCGCGCCAAGCCCGAGAGGCTCTACAGGGCCTTCACCGAGGCCGATGCGCTGGCCAAGTGGCTGCCGCCCTACGGCTTCACCTGCAACGTGCGTCACCTTGAAGCCGTCGTCGGCGGTACGTTCAAGATGTCGTTCCGCAACTTCTCGACCGGCAGCTCGCACTCGTTCGGCGGGGAATTCCTGGAGTTGGTCCCGAACAAGCTGATCCGGTACACCGACAAGTTCGATGACCCGAACCTCCCCGGTCTACTCCAGGTCACGGTGCGGCTGGAACCGGTGTCCTACGGCACGGAGCTATCGGTCACGCAGGAAGGCATTCCGGAGGTCATCCCGCTGGAGATGTGCTATCTCGGATGGCAGGAATCGCTCGCGCAATTCGCCACCTTAGTCGAACCGGACATCCCGGGGTAGCAACGCCCGTGGCCCTACCCTCGAGCAGACGCGCCACTGGCGGAACGGTGGCGCCCGTTCCGCTCGAACGGCATGCGGCGAGTCCGTCCCAAGTACCCGGAGGCCGACCTGCACCCAACCACGATTGTCGCGAAGTCCAAGGTCGGGCAATGCGATGAAAGAGCCCCCGTTTGCCTTGCTGTGCGTCGGACTGCAGCATGTCAAATCGCGAACTGCCGCCTGACCCCTGTGCGGAGCCGGACAGGCCAGCACGCCTCCATGCAAAGGCCGTGAGCGACGCGCCGATTCCGGATTCGGAGGACCTCGCCGCCGCCGCTGTGCGTGCACTGGTGCTGTACTCGCTTGCCGAGGTCCAGGCCGGGCATGCCACCACCATCCGAGTCACTGCCGAAGGAACTTCGTTCGGCATCGCCGACGATGGCCGAGGTCATGCGATCGAGCGAACCGTTGCCGGGACTCCCTACCTGAAGTTCATCTACACGCAACTCGAGTATCCGTTCGAGCCGGGCCAGGGCGCCCCCATTCAGCTGCAGGGCATCGGAATGTCGCTCATCAACGCGCTGTGCTGCGAGCTGGCGGTCACGGTCCGAAAGCGGGATATAACGCTTCGACAGTCGTTCCGAGACGGCCAGCTCCGCGGGAGCGAACTGATCGACGTGAAGTCGGAGCTAAGCGGCAACACGATTTCCGGCACGGTCAGTCCCCGATTCCAGACAAGTGAGGTGCGTGCCGGCCCGTTGCGGGACTGGTTGCTGGGCGTCCTGGCGGCCAGTCCGAATCTGAAGCTCTTCTTCAACGGTCGTGAACTTCAGGCTTGATCGCGCCTAACGTCGCGGCAGGCGACAAGATGAGGGAAGCCGTGGGAACGTCCGAACTCAAACCAGTCCTCATCCCATTGGCAAGCGCCCGCGAACCGGGCCGTCACGCGACGACCAGCCGGCGATGGTTCATCGGCAGCGTCGCCACCGCGGTCGTCCTGGCGTCGACCCGCGCGCGAGGTCAGCGACCGGGACGGATTCCGCGGATTGCGTTCGTCGGCAGCTTTGCGGTCGCCGAGGGAACCGGCCCCGATCCGATCGACCCTAGCGTACGTGCGTTCGTGCATGAGCTTCACGACCTCGGACTGATCGATGGCCGCAACATCATCGTGGAGCGCCGGTCGACGGAAGGCCGGATTGATCGCCTGCCCGGGCTGATGCAGGAGGTGGTCGGGCTCCGCGTCGACGTGATCGTGGCGATTGGCGGTCCGGCGGTGTGGGCCGCGCACCGCGCCACCGATCGGATCGCGATCGTCGGGCTCGTCGACGAAGTTCTCGATATGGGACTGATCGACAGCCTCGCCCGGCCCGGCCATAACCTCACCGGCATCGGTGAAAGCGACGTGGCACTCCATGGCAAGCGCCTGCAGCTGCTGAAGGAGGCCGCGCCGTCGATCTCACGGGTCGCTGTCATCTGCTACAACCAGGGCCCGAACGATCGCGGCGATTGGCGCCGTCAACTCGACGCCGCGGCCCGCGAGCTCCGGCTCGATGTTCTTTGGGTCGCGGTCGACGCTCCCGAGGAGTTCGAGTCGGCGTTCGCGACGATCATCCGAAGCCGCGCCAGCGCCCTCTACGCCACGGCTACGCACGTCAACGACACGAACGCGGCGCTCATCGCCGACTTCGCCCTGAAGCATCGCCTGCCGTCGTTCGGCTTTCCCGACAAGGGCATGCTGCTGGGCTACGATTCGGACGAAAGGGAATCGTTGCGACGCGCCGCCGCGTTCGTGAAGAAGATCCTGGCAGGCGCAAAGCCGGGCGAGATTCCGTTCGAGCAGCCCACGACGTTCGAATTGGTCATCAATCTCAAGACTGCCAGGGTGCTCGGACTTGCGATACCGCGGTCGATGCGTTCCCGCGCCCATGCGTTGATCGAGTAACGGCCGATGGCGATCCGAAGGACGCGCGTGCTTCGCCGTCGATGGGTGGTTGCGCGCCAAAACGCTTCGGCGCAGCATTTCGCCATCGTCACCCGTCGCGGCCTTTCTGGAACTTTTCTGGGATGAGAGCATGAAACAGTCGGGCGCGAGCCAAGGCCAGTCGGCATCGGAGCTCATCTCGAACAAGATCGCCGAACTCGGTGACTGGCGAGGGGAGACGCTCAGCAGAATGCGCAAGCTCATCAAGGAAGCAGACCCGGACGTCGTCGAGGAGTGGAAGTGGATGGGCACTCCGGTCTGGTCGCACGACGGCATCGTCTGCACCGGCGAATCCTACAAGAGCGTCGTGAAGCTTACCTTCGCCAAAGGCGCGTCCCTGAAGGATCCGTTCCGCCTCTTCAACTCGAGTCTCGACGGAAACGTGCGCCGCGCAATCGACATCCACGAAGGAGAAGAGGTTGATGATTCCGCCTTCAAGGCGCTCTTTCGCCAGGCGGTCGACCTCAACCGTTCCGGCAAGTCGAAGCCGTCGACGAGAGCGAAAACCTGAGGGATGCCGCTCGTGAACAAGTCCGACGACGGCGTGGCGATGGTGTCGTTCCGCCCGAGCGTACCCCAGGCTGGATGTAGCCGCGACTGTCGTCTGGTGGAGAGCGCTCGGTTGCAATCCTTCTGGTCTGCGGTCTTGCGATCTTCCTGATTGGCGCCCTCCTCGCCGCCGCGCCTATCGGATAGCGCATGGCCGCACCGCCGAAACCCGCCATGGTTTCAGACCGCACGGTCCGCATGGTCCGCCGGTCGCTTCTCGCGTTCGCCGTGATCGTCCTGGTGCTGGTCTTCGCGGTCCCGCGCGAGCCACCACCACCGCCGTCGCTGGCGCAGCCCGAGCATGCGTTCGACGATCGCGCCGGCATCGTCAGCCCGGCGTTCGCACGCGAATGGTCCGGCGCACTGCTCAACGACGACCGTGCGCAGATCGCCATCTACGTGGATCGCAAGCTCCCGGAGGGCGACCTTGCGACGTGGGCCACCCAGACCGCGACCGACTGGAAGATCGGGACGGCGCGCAAGGACACCGGGCTCGTGATCTTCGTTTTCACGGAGCCGCGGCTCGCCCGCCTCGAGGTCGGCTACGGGCTCGAGGACGTGCTCACGGATGCGCGTGCGCGCCAGCTCCTCGAAGACCACCTGGCGCCGGCGTTCGCACAGGGCCAGTACGAGCGCGGCTTCGACGCCCTCATCTTCGCCATCCGCAAGCAGATTGGCGGCGACGACGCCGACTCGATTCACCGGCGCGCAGCGGAAGCGCGCAAGGCGCAGGCGCCCTGGTACACCGAACTCGGCGCTGCGTTCGCGCGCACGCCGCGGCTCCTCACCGCCACGATCCAGAACTTCCGCGAAGGCGGTGCCGGGACACGCTTCGCGATCCTCATTTTCGTCGGCGTCGGCCTTGCCGTGGTTCTGGTCGGGTTGACCTTCGCCGCCATCACCGTGTGGACCGTCGCCGCCCTTCCCGCAAAGCTTCGCAAGCGCCACGCCAGTGGCGAGACGGTCTCGGTGCTCGCGGCGTCTTCCAGGTCCGTGGGGGCGGGTTCTTCATCTGCCTTGCGCTGACCTCGCTCGTGCTGCGCGGCGAGGGCATGCTCACGCGCAAGGGCAGCTTCAGCGGTGCGGGTGCCGCCATCGTTTGGCCCGTGCCGCGCTGACGTGAGCATTCACCCAAGCCGGGCGCATCCTGCATCGAAACGCAACGCGTCCGCGGATGGACCGGCTTCCAACCTGGTCGACCGCGCCTGTCTTTCCGTCTTTTCCTGACGCGCCGCTTCTTGCGCGGGATCAAGGAGCGCACCTGCCCTCGATGCACACTTGTTGCGCATCGACGATGCTCGAGCGTTTCGTGTTCACGCACAGGAGACAGCCATCAAGTCAATACGGGTCATGACCAAGTCGGCCGTCGCGGTTGCGTTCCTGCGCCACAACGTGCAGCAACCCAGGGATGCGGCCGAGGCCGGTCAGGTGATCGGACACGTGCTGAACACGGTCGACATTCCGATCGGCATTGCGCAAAGCCGGGAAGGCTCACAACTCGTTTCCGACTATACGCAATGGGTGGCGATCAAGGATCTCACCCACCACCGGCTGGTGATCGCCGACTACAATCATCGCCTGACCTATGTCACGCTCGACCTCGACCCGATCTTCGCTCAGAGCAGGCCGACGTCGGTGATGGTAGCGGACCTGCCGTATCCGAAGGGCATCGACGCCACCAGGAGCCTGCAGAGCCCGTAGTTGCACGGCCGCCAACGGTGCGCGGCTTTGGTCAGCGCTGGCTGTCGCCGATCTGAAACACGCGCGCGCGGCGGCGTCCCGCCGACGATCAGGTCCGGCGGAGAGGGCCCGAAACGTCCTCCGCCATCAGCTCGCGCCACCGGGTTCGCTCTTGCGCTCATCGCCCGAGCGGCGAGGCCTGCGTCCCGCATGCGCGGGTGGCGTCCCACGGCGAGCCGGCGGTGGCCAGGTTTCGCCCTCAGAAAGAAATCGGCTAATCTTTCGGACTGGACTCCATCTGCCGCGTCCCGACGCCGCTTGAGGTTCATTCCAACGGCATCCCCCCTCACCTCATGCACATTGCGATTCTCACGTTCGAGGGCTTCAACGAGCTCGACTCCCTCGTAGCCCTCGGCGTGCTCAACAGGATCAAGAAGCCGACGTGGCGAGTTTCACTCTGCTGCCCGGCGCCTACCGTCACCTCGATGAACGGCGTGGTGGTGCACGCGCAGTCACGCCTGGCGGAGGCACGATCCGCAGACGCCGTGATCGTCGGAAGCGGCATCAAGACGCGCGAGATCGCCAATGACCCCGACATCATGTCGACCCTGCGATTGGATCCCGCGCGCCAGCTCATCGGGGCGCAATGTTCCGGGACGCTCATTTTGGCCAAGCTCGGTATGCTCGCCGCCATCCCGGCGTGCACCGACCTCACTACGAAGCCCTGGGTCCAGGAGGCCGGGGTCGAAGTGCTGAACCAGCCATTCTTTGCCGCAGGAAACATCGCCACGGCGGGTGGTTGCCTTGCCTCGCAGTATCTGGCGGCCTGGCTCATCGCCCGCGCCGAGGGCGAGGACGCGGCCCGCTCGGCCTTGCGCTACGTAGCGCCGGTCGGCGAAAAGGAAGACTACGTCGCCCGGGCCCTGAAGAACATTGCACCGTATCTCGATCCTCAATGACGCCCGCCCCTGCGTTCAACATGTTCGCGATCAAGACCGAGATCGGCAACCCGAGAGCACGGGCGTTCGCGTTCAGCGAGCAGAAGACGATGTACGGCGGCAAGCACATCACCAAGGGCGCCACGATCTTCGTCTTCGCCAGCGAAAACGAGGGCGGCCCCGGACTGATCGCCAGCGGCATCGTCACTTCGACCGAGCCGACCGCGAGGAAGCGCGGGATCGCACGGCAGACGCCGCGCGTCAGCGTCACCATCAGGCGCACGGCGCTCGCAAAGCGACGGCTCGGACGAACCGAGCTCAAGCCGTTCGCCGACTGGAACGACGGCCGACCCGAGACCGAGCTCAACTTCAAGTTCTACCGTCAAGCAACGAACAAGATCGTGGGCATCTCGGAGGCAGCGGCCGCATTTCTCCGCGGATTCTTCTAACGCGGCCGCCCGCCTTCGCCGGCCTCTCCCCAGCAGATCGATCGGTCACGCTCCGTCTGATGAATCCCGCACCTGAAGACCCGTTCCACCTCGGCCGGTTCGCCGAAGCCCAGGCGAAGGACTACGCGCGCGCCTTGGCGGAGCTTCGCGCGGGCAGGAAGCTGACGCACTGGATGTGGTACGTATTCCCGCAGATGCGCGGACTTGGATCCAGCTCCATGGCCACCTTCTACGGCGTTGCGTCCGCGCAGGAAGCCGAGGCCTACCTGGCGCATCCGCTTCTGGGATCACGGCTGAGGGAATGCGTAGCCGCGATGATCGCGCTGGATGGGCGGAGCGCAGTGCAAGTGCTCGGTGAAGTCGACGCCGCGAAGTTTCGGTCTTGCCTGACTCTGTTCCGGTTTGTCGATCCGAAGGACGCTGCCTTCGTAAACGCATTGGACAAGTACTTTGGGGGCGTTCCCGACGAACGGACACTCGCGCTGCTCGACGGACCACGGCGCGAGGCCTGACCCGGTGCCCACCACGATCGGGCAGGCGTAGTCTTCCTCAACCAACGAGACCCCTTTTCCCCATGCCCAAAGCCTATTGGATTTCCGCCTATCGCTCCATCCACGACCCCGAGGCCCTCGCCGCCTACGCCAAGCTGGCCGGTCCCGCCTTGCAGAAAGCGGGGGGACGCTTTCTCGCGCGTGGGACCCCCGCCCAGGTCTACGAGAGCGGCCTGCGCCAACGCACCGTCCTGGTCGAGTTCGACAGCGTCGCCCAGGCGGTCGCTGCGCACGACAGTCCCGGCTACCAGGAAGCGCTGCGGGTGCTGGGAAAGGCCGTCGATCGCGATTTGCGCATCATCGAGGGTTTGGACTAGAAACAACCGGAGGGTGGGGCCAATCCCCCGTCCGGCAGGTTTACCGGGGAGGGAACTTGAATCGGGCTCAACGCAGACAGTTCCTGATCAACGCCAGCGCGCTCCTGGCGGCGCCGCTCCCGGGATTCGCCCAGCAGCCGCCCGTGAACATCCCACGGATCGGGTTCCTGGGCGTATCCACGCCCGAGGCATGGGCGCCGCGCGTGGATGCATTCCGGGCGGGATTGCGCGACTTGGGTTATGTCGAGGGCAAGAATGTCGTCCTCGAGTTTCGCTTTGCCCAGGGCCACTACGACCGTCTTCCCGATCTCGCCGCAGAGCTCGCGCGGATCAAGGTGGATATCATCGTGACGCACACGGTACCGGGCGCCCTCGCCGCAAAGCAGGCCACCGCCACCAATCGGATACCGGTGGTCATGACCAACGTCGGTGACGCCATTGGCGCCGGCATCGTCGCGAGTCTCGCCCGCCCCGGCGGCAACATCACGGGCGACACGTTTTTCGTCACCGAGCTCGCGGCGAAGCGGCTCGAGGTGCTCAAGGACGCGATACCACGGGTGCGCCGCGTGGCGGTCCTCGCGAATCCTGACAACGCGCTGACGGCGCTGTCCTTCCAGGCCATGGAAGCCACGGCCAAGGGGCTGAACCTGGCGTTGACGAGGATCCATGCCAGGGTCCCCGCAGACCTGGACGGCGCGTTCGCCGCGATGATGAAGGAAGGCGTCGACGCGCTCTCGGTAGTCGAGGACGCGGTCCTCATCGCCAACTTCAAGAAGATCGCCGAATTGGCGGTCGACCGGCGCCTGCCTTCGATAAGCTTCATCGAGTATGCCGACGCGGGAGGACTCTTCGGCTACGGCGCGAACTATCTTGCACTCTATCGCCGCGCCGCGGTCTTCGTCGACAAGATCCTCAAAGGTGCCAACCCGGGCGACATCCCGGTCGAGCGACCGACGAAGTTCGACTTCGTGATCAACATGAAGACGGCCAAAGCGCTCGACCTCACCATCCTGGCTGCGACCCGGATGCGCGCGGACCGGCAGATCGAATGAAACGACGGTTTCGCACATCGCAATCATGATTCCGTTGGTGGCGATGCGGTTTATTCTTCGCACATTGATGGCGACCCTCCGCGCGTCTTGGAGCAATGCGTAAGCCGGCGACCGAAACATGCTGACCATTGACGACGTCCGGTCGATTCCGCTGTTCTCGGCGCTTGCCGGCGGCCGAGCTCGAGCGTCTCGCGGACACCTCCGCCGATCTTCATCTGAGCGCCGGCGAATTCGCCGTTCCCGAGGGTGGCGACCGCGCGCTCTACGCGGTCCTGACCGGCAAGATCGAGGTCGTCAAGCTGTTCGACGGCATCGAACGGACGCTCGGCTGGCGCGTTCCGGGCACCATCTTCGGCGAAGTGCCGATCGCCTTCGGCACGGTGTTCGTGGGCGGATACCGGGCGTCGGAGCCCTCGCGCGTCTTCCGCGTGGATCCCAAGCACTATTACGCGGTTGCGGCGTCGTGCCCCGAGGTCGCGGCAAAGGTCGGCGCGCTCGCGCGCGAGCGCATCGGAGGGCTGCAGGGCATCGCGGCCGAGCCGCCCAAGGCGCGCGTGACGATGGTCGGCCACCGCTGGGACGCTGCCTGCAGCGGCGTTGCGCCAGTTCCTCGCGCGCAACCAGATCAGCTATGACTGGATGACGCCCGACGCGCCCGAACTGTCGACGCGCTGGCCGGGACCCCGGCCCCGCGGACGACGAATGCCCGGTGCTGCGCCTGACCGACGGGACGCTGCTCGGTCGACCCGCGACGCGCGACCTTGCCGAGCGCCTTGGCCTCCAGACGCGTGCGCGTCTTCCCGAGTACGACACCATCGTCATCGGCGGCGGGCCGGCCGGCCTCGCGGCCGCCGTTTACGGTGCATCCGAGGGACTGCGCACCGTGGTGGTCGAGCGCGAGGCGCCCGGTGGCCAGGCCGGGACGTCCTCGCGCATCGAGAACTATCTCGGCTTTCCCAGCGGCGTCTCGGGCGACGAGCTTGCGAGCCGCGCACTCCAGCAGGCCAGGCGACTCGGGGCGGAGATTCTGGTCACGCGCTCGGTCGCCGGCATCGATCCGGCGACGCGCCAGGTTCGCCTCGACGGCGACGATGTCGTCCGGGCGCGGACCATCATTCTGGCCACCGGCGTCACGTGGCGTCGCCTGGCGATCGACGGCTTCGACCGGCTCATCGGCAAGGGCATCTACTATGGCGCGGCACGCAGCGAGGCAGCCGCCACGCACGGGCTCGACGTCCATCTCATCGGCGCCGGAAACTCGGCCGGCCAGGCCGCCTTGTACTTCGCCAATCATGCGCGCACGGTGACGCTCGTCGTGCGCGGCGAGTCCGCTGGAAAGCAGCATGTCCCGCTACCTGATCGAGCAGCTCGAGACGCAGTCGAACGTGACGGTGCGATCGCGTTCGGAAGTCGTCGCCGCGCATGGCGACACTCATCTGACGGCGATCGACATCCGCGACAAGGCGACGGCCGAGGTGCGTCGGCACGACTGCGGCGGCCTGTTCGTCTTCATCGGCGCCGACGCGGAGACCGGGTGGCTGCCGGCGGACATCGCGCGCGATGCCCGAGGATACGTCCTGACCGGCGACGACGTGGTGAAGGCCGGGCGCTGGTCGCACGACCGCGATCCCTATCTCCTCGAGTCGAGCGTCCCCGGCGTCTTCGCCTGCGGGGACGTGCGGCTGAGCCCGGTCAAGCGCGTTGCCTCCGCGGTCGGCGAGGGCAGCATGGCGATCGCCTTCGTCCACAAGTACCTGCAGCAGGACGCGCGTTAGCGCCGAGGAAATCGCATGAACATGACCGGTCGCCGACGGAGGTGCGCGACGCGCAACATGACCTCCGCACCGAATTGCACGCCGAGACCGTGGGCGCGTCGACGCGTGGAACGATCCGCAGCGTGAGGAACTCCGCCCACTACGTTCAGTGGGAGCGGCTGCAGGTGGTCGGTGCGGCGGCCCTCGAAGCCGTGCGCGGAGCACGGGCCCGGCAACCCGTCACGCCCCTCTAGACTGCTCGCGGGACCTCGAACATGGCCTTGCCCGTTCTCCAGGACTTCATCGCGCAAGCGATGGCGCGCACGCGCGATCGCACCGACCCTGCCGATTGCGTGACGATGCTCGCGCCGCTGATGCTCGAGCTCGTCGAGCGAGCGGGCGCGTTTCTCGAGCCCCGGCACTACCGGCCCGATCCGGGCCACTATGCCCGCAATCTCGTCTACGAGGCCCCCGATGGGAGCCTCTCTCTCTACACCCTCGTCTGGTTGCCGGGGCAATGGACGCCGGTGCACGACCATGGCAGCTGGGGCGTCGTAGGCGTGCTGGAAGGCGTGCTGGAGGAGCGCAACTACGTGCGCCTGTCGCCAGACCGCGGCGTCGACGAAGGCATCGATCTCGCGCGCGGCGGCGTCATCCTCCTGGGTCGTGGCGCGGTGACCAGCTTCGTCCCGAACCCGGACCACATCCACGTCACCGGCGTGCCCGCGGAGCGACGGCGTGCGGTCAGCCTGCATCTTTATGGCCGCATGATGAGCAGCTTCAACACGTACGACGTGGACGCCGGCACACGCCAGCGCGTCTTCGTGGATCACAACGAGAGTTGAGGCCCGACGCCGCCGCACGCTGCCCTATTGGAGACCCGACCGATGAACGCCCTCATGCTGGCCCTGACGCTCCTGTGCTTCGGGTCGACTCACGCCAGCGCCCAGGCGAAGGTCGAAACGGCAAATCCTGCCACGGTCGCGGATGCCAGGGCGTGGAAGCTCATGCATACGACGGCCGAAAGCGTGGAGGTGGATGGCCATCGTGCCGTCCGGCTGGTGGCGGAAGGCGACTCTGCGAACGGCATCGTCGGCCTGGCCTTGCCGACGGACTTGCGATTCGCCACCGGGACCATCGACATCGACCTCAAAGGAAGGAACGCACGGCAACCAAGCTTTCTCGGCGTCGCCTTCAACGTGACCGACGAGAAGACCTTCGAAGCCGTCTATTTTCGTCCGTTCAACTTCCAAGCCGAAGAGCCCATGCGAAGCCACGCGGTGCAATACGTCGCGTGGCCCGTCAATACGTGGGAACACCTCCGGAAGAGCGCGCCGGGCCGGTTCGAGAACCGTGTCGATCCCGTTCCGGATCCGGAGCGCTGGTTTCATGCCACGATCGTCGTGACCGACGACGAAGTGCGCGTCTTCGTGAACGGGGCGAAGGAACCCTCGCTTCTGACCCGTCGACTGCTGGCCAGCGGTGGCGCGCGCCCCGCAGGCCTGTTCGTCGACTCCGCGGATGGGCTCTATGCCAACTTCAAGGTCACGCCCCCGTGACCGAGCTTCGATGAACCGTACGCGCAATCGACGGCCAGGAGCCGTCGGTCGTTGACGAAAGGAGAGCGTCGAATGCCGAAGGGATACTGGATAGTCCGCGTCGACGTAACCGACGATCAGCAGTACAAGCGATACGCTGCCGCCAACGCGCTACCGCTCAAGCGGTTCGGGGGGCGCTTTCTGGTGCGAGGCGGCCCCTTCGAAACGCCCGAAGGCGTGAGCCGCGGCCGCAACGTCGTGGTCGAATTTCCCTCGTACCAGGCCGCGGTCGATTGCTGGAAGGCGGATGACTATCAGGCGGCCCGGAAGCTGCGCACGGCCGTCTCGACAATGGACCTCGTCATCATCGAGGGATACGAGGGCCCGCAACCCTAGCGGCGGAGCCCCGCGCGTTGCCGTCGATGCGCCGGTACGCGAATCCACCCCTGATCCCCGCTCGAGTGCCGGAGTGATGACTGACCCCGTTCTCATCGACTTGCCGACGCGCATCGAAACCGAGCGCCTGTTGCTGCGGCCACCGCAGGCAGGGGATGGGGAAAGGCTGCACGCAGCGATCGCCGAGTCGCTTCCGGAGCTTCGCCGGTTTCTCGCCTCGTTGCCGTGGGTCGCGTGCGAGCAGACGGTCGAATCGGCCGAGACGTATTGCCGTACCGCGCAGGCGAATTTCCTCGCGCGGAAAGACCTTCCCTTCCTCGTGCTGGAGAAATCCACGGGGCAGGTCGTCGGAGGGACCGGCCTGCACCGCACGGTGTGGGCCACGCCAAAGACGGAGATCGGCTATTGGGGCCGCGTGTCCCGGGCTCGCAACGGACTCATCGGCGAGGCGGTCGCGGCGCTCGCGGACTATGCCTTTGCCGAGCTCAAAGCCGTCCGAGTCGAAATCGTCACCGACGAGGAGAACATTCCCTCCCGCCGCGTGGCGGAGCGCTGCCAGTTCGTGCTCGAAGGCATCCACCGCAACGAGCGTCGCGCACCGGATGGAACGCTGCGCAACACCTGCATCTACGCGCGCCTGCGACGCGCGCCCTGAGCATGCGCGGGATCGGCCGTGCATCCGCGAATGACCGGGAGCGTCTTCACCACCGAACGACTCGTCGTTCGCCGCCGGCGGAAATTCCGACCTCGACGTGCTCCTCACCGTCTAGGGAGGCATCCCAACGCGTTCCGCACAAGGCCGGCACGGAGCGTGGGCCGCTTCGGAACGACGACGACGGAAGCCAGGCGCAACGCTTCCGCTGGCGATCCGACCAGGGCTCGGCGCGGGTTGACTCCACCCCCCCGACGCCGCAATAGTTCCAACCACAACCTGCGGCAGCGTCTTCGGGAAGACCGCTATCGTACCCGCCGAAAGCCATCACATCGGAGGCAAGCATGCTCTACAAGGGAAGCTGTCATTGCGGCAACGTCGCCTTCCAGGTCGAAGGAACGCTCGCCGGCGCCATGGCCTGCAATTGCTCCATCTGCCAGCGCAAGGGCTCCCTCATGTGGTTCGTCCCCCGCGATCACCTGCACCTGCTGACGCCGGACGGGAACGCCAGTACGTACACGTTCAACAAGCACGTCATCAGGCACCGCTTCTGCCCGAAGTGCGGCATCCACCCCTACGGCGAAGGCATCGATCCCAAGGGCAATGCGATGGCCGCGATCAACATCCGGTGCCTCGACGACGTCGACATCGAGAAAATTCCCGTCACCCACTACGACGGCCGCGCTCTCTAGGCACAAGGGCGCGATGGAGCAGCCAATCGACGCGCGCCGAGCGATGCGCGTCTTGCGAAGGGGTCGCTCATGGCAGGTCTGGACCGACACTATTCCGCCCCCGGCATCGAGGCGCGAATCCTGGCCGCTCTCCGCGCGGCCGGCTTGAATCCCGAGCAGCGGTTGTCGCCGGAGGCGCTGGGCGCCCTCGACCATTTCCACACCGGCGGCGTCCGCGCTTCGCGCGAGTTGCTCGATCTGGCGCAGATTCGCGCCGAGGATCGCGTGCTCGACATTGGAGCCGGGTTGGCCGGTCCCGCCCGCTTCATCGCTTCCGCGATCGGGTGCCGCGTGGACTGCCTCGAGATGTCACCCGATTTCTGCGCCGGTGCGGCGCTGCTCAATCGCCTGACCGGCCTCGACGACCGGATCGAAGTCCACGTGGGAAGTGCCCTCGACCTCCCCTTTCCCGACGACGCGTTCGACGTCGTCTGGATGCAGAACGTCGGCATGAACATCGCGGACAAGCAAACGCTCTACGACGAGATCTATCGCGTCCTCAAGCCGGGCGGACGATACGCGTTCCAGGAGATGGCTGCGGGCAGCGCGCCGACGTCCCATTTTCCGCTTCCCTGGGCCACGGATCCCGCGGACAGCTTCCTGGTCTCGGCACAGGAGATGCGCTCCCTTCTCGGCGAGCGTGGATTCGTCGCCCAGGTCTTCGACGATACGAGCGACGCCCACTTGAGCCGAGCCACTGCCGACCCTGCGCCAAGTCCGCTGACCCTGGGCGTGTATGTCGAGAATCTCGCGCAGAAGGCCGCGAATGCGCGGCGCAGCCTTCAGGAGGGCCAGATCAGGCTGGTCCGAGGTGTCTTCCGCGTGCGGTGAACAACCGTGCGCGGTCCTTTGGATGACGGAGGGTCCGCCGCGACGAGCACGGCGTCCAGCCCGCGATGGACGCCGACGAGCGTACCTACTTCGTACCTGCCTTCGAAGGCGGCCAGCCAGCAGCGCCGCCAGCCCCCCGAAGCCGCCCGGACCGGCGGCGCCGAAACAGGCTCTGGAGGGGGCGCCTCTCGCGCGGCCCGCGCGCCCGGGGCGTTAGGCCGTGCCCTCCGCGACCGCGACTACCATCCGGATTCCACCACCAGAGGAGACCGCCATGGTCCACGTTGCGCTCCTGGTTCGCCTGGAGGCCAAGCCCGGCAAGGAATCCGAGGTCGCCAAGTTCCTGCGCGATGGTCTCGCGATCGTCGACGACGAGCCGGCGACGACCGCGTGGTTCGCGCTCCAGCTGGGGCCGTCGACGTTCGGTATCTTCGACGCGTTCCCCGACGAGAGCGGGCGACAAGCCCATCTGTCCGGCCGGGTCGCCGCGGCCCTGATGGCGCACGCCTCGGAGCTGCTGTCCCGGCCGCCGTCCATCGAGAAGGTCGACGTCCTGGCCGCCAAGCTGCCGCAGTAGGGAGTCGTTTGCGCGGCGCATCGCTTCGGCGCAGCATTTGCGGATGATCGACGCGTTCTGGACGTTGTTCGTCGTGGCATCGCTGGCGCTCATCGCGTTGCCCGGGCAGGACATGATCCTCGTCATGTCGCGCTCGATCGCGCAGGGCGCCAAGGCGGGCGCGGTCACCGCGGCCGGCGTGAGCGTCGGCCTCGTGGGCCACACCGTGCTGGCCACACTCGGCTTGGGCGTGGTGCTGCGAACCTCCGAGTGGCTGTTCCTGGCGCTGAAGCTCGTCGGCGCGGCGTACCTGGTCTATCTGGGTGTCGGGCTGCTGCGCACCCGGCGCGATGGCCTGGCGATGGAAGTCTCGGGCCGACGCACGCTGCGCAAGCTGTTCCTCGACGGCGCCTTGTCCAACCTGTCCAATCCCAAGATCGCGGTGTTCTATTTCGCGTTCCTGCCGCAGTTCGTCGCGCCCTCGGCCCAGCATCCGACGCTGACCATCTTCGTGCTCGGGCTCGCGTTCGCCGGACTGACGTTCCTCGTGAAGGCACCCGTCGCGATGTCGTCCGGCGTGCTGTCGGCGTGGCTGCGCTCGCGCCCGGGCGTGCTGGCCTGGGTCTATCGCTCCTCCGGCGCCATTCTCATCGGCCTCGGCGTACGGCTGGCGCTCGAACGGCGATAACCCGCGTCGGCCGGGCGCACCGCCTCGGTCCGGCCGCGGGCGCGCCTTCGCGATCGAGCCGGGGTCAAGGCGGCTGCGCAAATCCATGCACGTGACGCTTCAATGGGTTACGCTTGGAGCCACCCCATCCCCGAAGGAGCGATGACTTGGCAAAGACCAACTATGCATTTGCGAAGCGTCAAAGAGACCTGGCCAAGAAGCAGAAGAACGAAGCCAAGCGCCTGCGGAAGGCCGAATCCGCTGCCCCGCAGCCGGCGGAACCCACGCAACCCCCGCCCCCCAGCGAAAAGACGGTCGCCTAGTCGTTCGCGACAAGTGCAAGTCCCGGGCCCGGGCCCTCAAGAGGGCGTGCCGGCGCTGAATCGCCTGCCCTTCGGTTGACGTACACCATCGACCTGGCGCGGCAGCTCGAGCTTCGGATTCCCCCGCCGATCGTCGCGCTGCTCGTGGCGCTGGCGATGTGGGGTGTGTCGCGGCAAACCGTCGCACCAATCGCCGTCGAAAACGTCCGCGTGCCGTTGGCGGTAGCGCTCGCCTTGACGGGCGTCGCCTTCGACCTGGCGGGCCTCCTGGCCTTCCGCCGCGCGCGGACGACCATCAATCCGATGCGGCCGCAAGCCGCGTCGTCCCTGGTGGAGTCCGGCGTCTATCGCCTGACGCGAAATCCGATGTACGTGGGGCTGTTCCTCGTGCTGTGCGGATGGGCGGCATTCGTGGCGTCGTGGTGGTCGCTGGTCGGACCCTTCGCCTTCGCGGGCTATATCCGGCGATTCCAGATCGCACCCGAGGAACGCGCACTGGCTGCGCGGTTCGGAGAACCCGTACCTGCGGTACCGCGCCCGGGTTCGCCGCTGGCTGTGAGGCTCGCGCGCGAGCGAGGCGAAGCGCCGCCGGCCCCGCTCGAGGCGAGGACCGCAATTTCACGGACTACGGCGACCGGACATACCGCGCGTCGGTGAAGGCGTCCGTCACGGACGACGCGACCGCGAGGACGCGAGCGGACCAGGACCTGGTGCGTGTCGTCGCGCGCTCGGCTACGCTGCCACGCCCTTCCGCTCGCTAAGCTGCCGCGTCCCGCAAACCCGTCTATCCTGTGCGGCTCTCCCCCGCGCCGCGCGCCCGCCGCACGCGCCGCATGGCCACGAGGTGCCGGTGAAGACGATCCTGCGCATCTTCTCGACGGTGCACGCCGTGATGGCGCTGCTCTTCGCGCTCGCCGCGCTGCCGCTCATCGCGATCGCGGTCACCACCGTGTCGACCGCGCTCGGCGCCGGCTGGAGTCAAAGGGCTGCGCAGCAGATCATCGAGGCCATCGGCCTGCTCGCGGCGGCCGTCGTGTCGCTGCAGATGGCGCAGACGATCCTCGAGGAGGAGGTCATCCGCGACGCGCACATCAGCGCGCCCACGCGCGTGCGCCGCTTCCTTTCGCGCTTCCTCGTCGTGGTCGTCGTGGCGCTTGCCGTCGAAGGCCTTGTCGCGACGTTCAAGGCGCTGCACGAGGATCCCTCGCAGCTCCCGTATGCCGCGAGCCTGCTGCTGGCCGTCGCGGCGCTGCTCGCCGGGTGGGGCCTGTTCGTTCGCCTCAATCGTTACGCGGAGGAACTCGAGCCCGAGGCCATGGCCGCCGCGAAGCGCGAGGACCGGAAGCTGCGCTAGTGCGCCGGCGCGCAGTGCTTTCCCCGCCGCCTCACGAGGTGATCCGCATGAACCACGAACGCACGGAAGTACCGGATACGTGGGAGCGCGGCCACCCCTACGAGCGCTACGTGGGGCGCTGGAGCCGGCGCGTCGCGCCGCCTTTCCTGGCCTGGCTCGGCATTTCCGCCGGCCGCCGCTGGCTCGACGTGGGCTGCGGCACCGGTGCGCTGTCCGCTGCGATCCTCGACGCCTGCGCGCCCGTCTCGGTCACCGGCGTCGAGCCGTCGGCGGGATTCCTCGCTACCGCCCTGCAGGGTCTCGGTGCGCGCGTGACACTGTGCGAAGGCAGCGCGACGGCGATTCCGCTACCCGGCGCAAGCGTAGACGTCGTGGTGTCGGGTCTTGTGCTGAACTTCGTGCCCGAGACGCAGGCCGCGCTCGCCGAGATGCAACGGGTGTGCGTGCCGGGCGGCACGATCGCGGCGTACGTGTGGGACTACGCGGGCCGGATGGAGCTCATGCGCCATTTCTGGGACGCGGCGGCCGCGCTCGATCCCGCCGCCGCAGCGCTCGACGAGGGCGCGCGCTTTCCGCTGTGCCATCCGCAGGCGCTGGCGGACGCGTTCGCCACGGCCGGACTGACGGACGTGCGCACCACCGCACTCGACGTGCCTACGCGCTTCGCGGACTTCGACGACTGCTGGCAACCGTTCGAAGGCGGGCAGGGCCCGGCGCCGGCGTACGCGATGTCGCTCGCGGTCGACGCGCGCGCACGGCTGAGGGAACGCGTGCGCGAGCGGCTTCCGCATGCCGCCGACGGGTCGATCGCGCTGATCGCCCGTGCGTGGGCAGTGCGCGGAACGACTCCGGGTTAGAAAGGCAGGGCCAGCGCGCACCCATGCCCGGTTCGCCGGATAATGCGCTGCGCCAACCCGAGGGAGCCCGCCATGCTCGTCAACAAGGCCGCCGACCGCGAATGGAAAGAGACCGGCTATGTCGGCATCGACCGCAGCCTCTTCCGCAACAACGACACGGGCGGTCGCTCGTCGGTGGTGCGCCTGGCGCAGGGCTCGCGGTTCCCCCGGCACGCGCACCACGGGACCGAGGAGGTGGTGGTGCTCGCGGGCATCGTGCGGATCGGCGGCGTCGAGCTGGCGCCGGGCGATTACCTCTTCACCGAACCGGGCGAAGAGCACGACGTGCTCGCGCTCTCCGACGCGACGATCTTCGTGTCGTCGCAGAAGACCACGCCCGTGGTCGAGTAGCCGTGCGCCCCGGCATGCTCGACGCGCTGCGCAACGTGGCGATCGAGGTCAAGCGTCAGGGCCGCAAGGGAACCTTCCAATGCTGATCGAGGGGCGCTGCCACTGCGGCAACATCGCATTCACGCTCGCGTGGGAACCGGATCCGACGGAGATCCCCGCGCGCGCCTGCGGATGCTCGTTCTGCACGAAGCACGGTGGCGTGTGGACCTCGAATCCGCGCGCGGCGCTCGCGGTGAACGTCCGCGATGCCGCGGCAGTCCACCGCTACGTGTTCGGCACGCGCACCGCGCAGTTCCACGTGTGCCGTCGGTGCGGCGTCGTGCCGGTCGTCACCTGCAGCCTCGACGGCGTGCTGCACGCGGTCGTCAACGTGAACGCGTTCGACGGCGTCGATCCCTCGCTGCTGCACCGCGCGCCCGCGAGCTTCGAGGCCGAGACCGAGGAGACGCGCCTGGCGCGGCGCAAGCGCAACTGGATCGCACGCGTCACCTGGACCGAAGCGGGCTGACCGCCACGCCGAGGGCGCTCCGCTCCCTTCATTGGGGAACCAGGAGGGCAGCGGCGTTCCACCAATGGCGGCAGGCGGTGTGGGTGGCCCTGATACGCGCTATCCGGGACTGACGCCGGTCGCGCGCAGCCGGCCTTGCGCGTTCGCGCCGGGTTGCGCACACTGCGCGATTCGCGAGGTGCCTCGCGGGGCGTAACCCGGCCTGCGGGCGCGCCGCGCCGGCGTACAACGCCTCGCCTGCGCAGGGCGAACCCCATGCTGATCGAGGCGAGCGTCGACAACGCGCCCGGCCGTCACACCGTGGTGCTCACGACCAGCGGCCGCGCGCACTCGCTTGCCATTCCTCCGCGTGCCGCGGGCAACGGCTCATCCGCCAACGGCGGCGAGCTGCTCTGTCTCGCGCTGGCGACGTGCTACTGCAACGACATCTATCGCGAGGCGCAACCGCGGGGCATCGAAGTGGTGCGGGTCGAGGTGGCGGCCGATGCCGAATTCGGCGGGCCGGGCGAAGGTGCCCGCCGCATGACCTACCGCGTGAGCGTGCACGCGCGCGCCACGGAGGCGGAGATCCGTTCCCTCATCGTGCACACCGACGCCGTGGCCGAGGTGCAGAACACCCTGCGGCGCGGCATGCCGGTGACGCTTGCCTCGTTCACGGCGGTGGCGGTCGACGCGGCGTGACCATGCGCACCGTGACCACGCCGCGCCTCACGCTCGAGCCTCAGGTTGCCGCGCACGCGGAGGCCATGTTCGCCGTGCTGGGCGACCCGGCGATCTACGCGTTCGAGAACGAGCCCCCGCGCTCGCTCGAGTGGCTGCGCGATCGCTACGAGAAGCTCGAATCACGGCAGTCGCCGGATGGCCGCGAGGCGTGGCTCAACTGGGTGCTGCGGCTGGCGGATGGGCAGCCCATCGGCTACGTCCAGGCGACCGTGCACCCGGACCACCACGCCGCCATCGCCTACGAGCTCGGCAGCGCATGGTGGGGCCAGGGTCTCGCCCAGGAGGGAATCGGGGCGATGCTGGAACTCCTTGCGGCAGAGTGCGGCGTGCAGCGTTTCACCGCGGTGGCCAAGCGCGCGAACCACCGCTCGCTGCGCCTGCTGCAACGGCTGGGCTTCGCCGAGGCGTCGGCGTCCGCGCACGCCACGCTCGACGTGCCTGCCGATGAAGTGCTGGTGGAGCGCGCGGCGTGATCGCGACGGAGGTGCGCATGACCAGCGAGCGGATCGGGATCGTCACCGGCGACGGTGGCGCGGTGAGGCCGCGTGCGCCGGCGAATCGTTCGCCTTTCATGGCGGGCGCGCTAAGCTAACGGACCATCACTTCCGCCGCAGGCCGTTTCCATGCCGCAAGACCGCTACCCCGTGGCCATCGTCGCCGCCGAAGCGCCACCGCGCACGAAGAAGTCGAACTATCCCGAGCCGTTCGCCTCCAGGATGGAGGGGCGCGAGAAGCGCCCGTTGGGCGACGCGTTCGGGCTCGCGAGCTTCGGCGTCAATCTCACGCGGCTCGCGCCGCGCGGGATGTCGGCGCTGCGCCATGCGCACACGGTGCAGGACGAGTTCGTCTACATCCTGCAGGGCCGTCCGACGCTCGTCACCGACGAGGGCCGCGCGCCGCTCGCGCCGGGGATGTGTGCGGGCTTCAAGGCGGGCACCGGCAACGGGCATCACCTGCTCAACGAGACCCAGGAGGACGTCGTGTACCTCGAGATCGGCGATCGCCTGCCCGGTGACGAGGGCCTCTACCCGGACGACGACCTGAAGGCGGCGATGGTCGACGGCCGCTGGCAGTTCCTGCATCGCGACGGGTCGCCGTATTGACGCGCCGACGCCCCTCGCGGCGGTTACGATCCACGTCGGCGACGTGCGAGCGGCGCTATCGTGGGGTGCGCGGGCGTTCCCGTCCGCGACGCGAGATCGCTGCGTGGCCGCGGATTTCGACCGCCCGACGCTCGATGGCGTGCAGCTCGGGTTCGTGTCCGCCGACGACAAGGTGGGTGCCGGCGCCGCGGCCCCGGCCTGCGGCCGCAGTACCATCCGAACTACGATGGCGCGTTCGTGCTCGACCCGGTCGGCCCCAACATCGAGGCGGTGTGCCACGCGCCGGAGGAGACCGCATGAGCAAGCCGCCCTTGCCGCCACCCGCCCCCGCGCACGACCCGATCTCGTCACGCGCGGGTTCACGCCCGCGCCGCGGCGCACGGTCGGATGCGAACGACCCGCTCGTCGCGCTCGCGACGGCGCGGCAGGGCGCCTAACCTTCCCGCTCGCCCGCGCGAGCGGATCTCGGGACCGCATCGCATGTGCCGCAACATCCGCCTGCTCTTCAATTTCGATCCGCCCGTGACCGACGACGAGGTCCACGCCGCGGCGCTGCAGTTCGTGCGCAAGGTAAGCGGCTTCAACAAGCCGTCGGGCGCGAACGAGGCCGCATTTTATGCGGCCATCGACGAGATCGCGGCCGCGGCGCGCAAGCTGCTCGCGGACCTGCAGACGAGCGCGCCGCCGCGCGACCGCGCGACGGAAGCCGCGAAGGCGCGCGCGCGTTCGGCGCTGCGCTTTTCGAAGGTGCGGCCGCCGGCGACGGGACCCGCGTGATCCCGCCGAAGACGACCACCGGGACACTGCGCCGGCTGGTGCCTGCCGACGCGCCCGAGTACCGCGAGCTCATGCTGCAGGCGTACGCGCAGCATCCCGACGCGTTCACCTCCAGCGCCGAGGAGCGCGGCGCGCTGCCGCTGTCCTGGTGGCAGGCGCGCCTGTCCGCCGCGCCCGATGCGCACGACCTCGTGGTGAGCGCCTGGGACGACGAGATGCTGGTCGGCGCCGCCGGCGTGAGCTTCGAGCCGCGCGCGAAGGGCCGCCACAAGGCGACGCTCTTCGGCCTGTACGTGCTGCCCGCATTCCGGCATGCGGGATGGGGCGCGCGCATCGTCGAGGCCGCGCTCGCCGCGGCGCGCGCGCGCGACGGCGTGAAGCTGATGCAGCTCACGGTGACCGGCGGCAACGCCGCCGCGCGTGCGCTGTACGAGCGCGCGGGTTTCGTCGCGTTCGGCGTCGAGCCGTTCGCGGTCGCGGTGGACGGCGGCTACGTCGACAAGGTGCACATGTGGTGCGACCTCGGGCTCGGCCTTCCTGCGACCCCGCGCGATCGGGGCCCATGACCATGGACGATGCCGCGCACTTCGACGGCGGGTGCACGTGCCGGCACGTGCGCTATCGCCTGACCTCGGTGCCGCTGTTCGTGCACTGCTGCCACTGCCGCTGGTGCCAGCGCGAGACCGGCACCGCGTTCGCGCAGAACGCGCTGATCGAGGCCGACCGCGTCCTGCTGCTGGCGGGCGAGGTCGACGTCGTGCCGACGCCCTCGAACAGCGGCCGCGGCCAGAAGATCTCCCGCTGTCCGCGCTGCCGCATCGCGGTGTGGAGCAATTACGCGGGGGGCGGCGACGCGGTCCGGTTCATCCGCGTCGGCACGCTGGACGACCCCGATCGCTTTCCGCCCGACATCCACATCTTCACCGCGTCGAAGCAGCCGTGGGTGGTGCTGCCGCCGGGCACGCCCGCGGTCCCCGAGTATTACCAGTCGAGTCAGATGTGGCCCGCGGCGTCGCTCGCGCGCCGCGCGGCGCTGCAGTCGCGCCTGCCGCCGCCCGCGTAGCGATACCCGCTTCTCGCGCGGGCGGAACGCGGGCATACTCGTGCCCCTTCGACGCTCGCGGAGCGGGCGCACGATCGTGGGGAACGGATGAGTGCACCGGCAGCAGCGACGGCGGCGGACCGCGAAGTACGCTTCGTGACGGCAGCCTCCGAGATGTTCCTGCCGCTCGACGGCGAGATTCGCGTCGGCGGCCACTACGTGGGGCTGGTCGAGGACAGGGGCCTCGCCTACATCAGCGGGCAGATCCCGCGCGTCGGCGATGCCGTCGCGGTCACCGGCCGGGTCGGCGCGGAGACCTCGCTCGACGACGCGCGCCGGGCCGCGCGCATCTGCGCGATGCGCGCGCTCGCGCTCCTGCGCCAGCGGCCGGGCGGCCTCGCGCGCGTGCGGCAGGTGCTGCGCATGAACGTCTACACGCAGAGCGCGCCGGACTTCATCCGCCAGAGCGAAGTCGCCGATGCCGCGTCCGATCTCCTGCATTCGGTGCTGGGCGCCGCGGGCGTGCATGCGCGCACGTCGGTGGGCGTGTTCGCGCTGCCGAAGAACGCGTCGGTCGAGCTCGACATGATCGTCGCCCTCGAAGGCTGAGCCGCCATGACCTTCGACGCCTTCATCGAAACGGGCTGGAACGAGCATGCCGAGCGCACGCAGGAGGTCGCGCAGCGACTCGCCGACTCGCTCGCGATGATCGAGGCGCCAGCGCATGTCGCGCCGTACGCGCGGCTGGTCACGCACGTGTTCGGCGAGCATCTCGGCGAATGGCGGCGCGGCATCGGGGTGCTCGAGTCGATGCGCGGATTGGCACCGAGCGCTGGCGAGGCGGAGGCGGCCGTGCTCGCGCGCAACCTTGCCGTGCTGCGCTACGGCGACGGCGACCGCGCGAGCATCGCCGGGTTGTCCGTCGAGGATCGCATCGCGGTGCTCGCCACCGTCGCATCGGCCTACGCGGGTCGCCTCGCATACCGCGACGCGATTGCCGCCTACGAGGCCGCGCTGCAACTGGCCGGCGCCGGCCTGCCGGAACGCTCGCCCGCGCTGCGCGCGCTCGCCGTCGGGGGCAACAACCTGGCGGCCGCGCTGGAGACCAAGCCCGGCCGCGACGCCGAGGAGACCCGCGGGATGCTGGTCGCGGCGGAGGGCGGCGTGCGCTACTGGCGACTCGCGGGCACCTGGCTCGAGGAGGAACGCGCGCACTACCGGCTCGCGCGCTCCCGCATCGCCGCGGGGTTGGCCGAGGACGCCGCGGCCAGCGCGCAGCGCTGCCTCGAGGTGTGCGCGGCGCACGACGCGCCGGCGTTCGAGCGGTTCTTCGGCTATGTGGCGCTCACGCTGGCGCGGCGCGCCGCGGGGCGCCACGACGCGGCAGCGGCCGCGCGGGCGGAGGCATTGGCGGCGTACGAGCGCGTGCCGGCGGATGAACGCGAGTGGTGCGCGCAGGACCTGGCCGAGCTCGACGCCTGAGCACCGCGGACGGGGTCGGCATTCCAACACCAACCTGGGAGCGCAAGGCATGGGCATCCGCCTGCTGAAGATCGCCGTGATCTATCTCGTGATCGGCGCCGTACTCGGCCTCACGATGGGCATCATGCAGAAGTTCACGCTGGCGCCGGTGCACGCGCACCTGTTGCTGCTCGGCTGGGCGTCGCTCGCGCTCGCGGGCATTCTCTATCACCTCTATCCGGCGGCGGGCGCGACGCGTCTTGCACGGATCCACTTCTGGCTGCACAACCTCGGCCTGCCGATCTTCATGGTCGGCCTCGCGTTCGTGGTGACCGGCACGGAAGGCATCGTCCCGGTCGTCGCCGGGGGCGCGACGATGGTGCTGCTCGGCCTCGTCGTGTTCGCGACCAACGTCCTGCTGAACATCAAGGCGCAGCCGGCCTGACGGCTGCACCACGGTCCATCGCCGCGGCGCGCAATCCGTCGCTTGCGCGCCGCCCTTCGTCCCGGGGCCGTTGACCCCCCGGCGCGCGTGCGCTGCAATGCGCCGGCACCCGTCGGTGCATGGAGGCTCGCATGAAGGTGCTGATCCTGGTGGTGGGCTGGTGCATCCTGCTCGTGATGGCGTGGCCGCTCGCGCTGCTCGTGCTCGTGCTGGCGCCGCTTCTGTGGCTGGTCGCGCTGCCGTTCGCGCTCGTCGGCGTGGTGCTCGGCGCTCTCCTTGCATTCGTGAAGGCGCTGCTGTTCCTGCCCGCGCGCATCCTCGGCTATCGCGGGTGACGGCGCGGCGCGTGCCAACGATTCCGCGCCGCGCGCCGCGGCGCCTGCCTCCGAGGACCCCATCGATGAGTGAGCCCGCCGCCGATCCCCCGCCGATCACGCGCCCCGTCGCGTCGGAGGACGTGCCGTGGGAGCCGTGGGGGCACGGCGAGCGCTTCGGCGGCCGCGTGCGGCCCATCGGCGAGCGCGGCGGCGCGCAGCACGTCGGCGTGCACATCGAGGAGCTGCCGCCGGGCAAGCAGTCGTGCCCTTTCCACTACCACATGCTCGAGGAAGAGCACATGTACGCGCTCGAAGGCACCGCGACGCTGCGCCTGGGCGACACGCGCTACACGCTGAAGCCCGGCGACTACGTGTGCTTTCCGGCGGGCCAGCGCGCCGGCCACGCGCTGGTCAACGAGGGCACCGCGCCGTTTCGCTTCCTGATGATCGGCGAGCGCAATCCCAACGAAGTTTGCGTGTACCCCGACTCGGGCAAGGTGATGGTGCGTTCGCTCAAGATCCTCCTGCGCGGCGACGCGAAGATGGAATACTGGGACGGCGAGGAATGACGCGCGCGGTGGTCCGCGCGCTCGCGGCGTTCGCCGCGGCGTGCCTGGCGCTCGCGGCCGGCGCGCAACAGCCGCCCGTCAACCTGGTGACGGCCACGGAAGACATCGTCACCTCGGGCCAGCCTGCCGCGGCGTGGCTCGCGAGCCTCAAGGCCAATGGCTTCGGCGCGGTGATCTATCTCGCACCAGTGTGGGTACCCCACGGCACCTGGAAGGACTTCATCGCCGCCGAGTTGCAACGCGCGAGCATCGCGTTCGATCCGTTCTGACCGACGCGGCTGGCCACGACGGTCGCCGCCGTTTACGATAGCGGGATGCCTGTCCCGCGATCACGACGCAAGGCCCGCTGATGAGACGCCGCGTGGCGCTCGCCCTCGCCTGGCTGGTGTCGCTGCCGGCCGGCGTGCTGACGCTCGCCGCGTTCGTGTACATCGTGTACTCGCTGGTCGCCGACGAGTGGTACCGCCAATGGTTCCTCGGCCATGCGCTGGCGCTGGCCGGGATGTACGCGCTGTTCGTGGCGGGCATCGTGGGCGCATGGATGCTGGTTTCCGGCCGTGCGGCCGCGCGCGGCCCGCGCGCGCAGCGGTTCGCCACGGGTCTCGCCTGTTTCGGCCTGCTCGCCGCGATCGGCCTCGAATGGCAGTTCTTCGACGACGACGACTTTCCGCTGCGCGGCCTGTACCTCGCGCCGTTCGTGGCGTGGGGGGTGGCCGCGCTGCTGCTGCGCACGCGGGCGCCGCGCCCGGCGTGATACCGATTCCAACCGGAGAAGAAGCGATGGACGACGAGACATTCAACTTGAGCATCCGCAAGTTCCTGAAGATGGTCGGCATCAACTCGCAGCGCGAGATCGAGCGCGCGGTCGGGAGCGCGATGGCGTCGCACGCGATCAGCGGCACCGAGACGTTTCCCGCGAAAGTCACGCTGGAGGTCGCGGGCCTCAAGGTGCACGCGACGTTCGACGGCGAGATCCGCCTGCAGTGACGCGATGCCGGCCTTCGCGCTGACGCTCGCGTTCCACGGGCAGGCGATCGAGGACCTCGACGAGGTGCTCGAGGTCGAGGACGCGCTCTACGAGATGCTCGCCGACGGCGAGGAGATGGACGGCCACGAGATCGCACCGCACGCGCGCCGCATCTTCATCGCGACGAGCGACGCCGGCGCGACGTTCGCCCGTCTCCACGCGTTCCTGCGCAACGCGCGCCTGCTCGACGGGATGACCGCGTCGGCGCGCGCGATCGACGGCAGCGACGACGTCGTCCTCTGGCCGCCGGTGGCGCACGCCGCTGCCGCGAGCGCGTGAGACGTGCGCGCAGCGCGCGTGGCGCCCCGGCGCCGCGCGCGGTCGGTCCTTGCGACGTGCCTCCGCTCGCCGGACGGCGCGTCGCGCTCCGCGCGGTGTCGTGGGAGGACGCGCCGGCGCTCTTCGGGCTCTTCTCCGATCGCGCCGTCACGCGCTATTGGAGCCGGCCGCCGATGACGCACCTCGCGCAGGCGCAGGCGCTCGTCCGCGACGTGCACGCGGGCTATCGCAGCGGCGAGCTCCTGCAGTGGGGCATCGCGCTGGCCGGCACGCGCGAGCTGATCGGCACCTGCACCTTGTTCCATTTCTCGCGCCCGTGCCGGCGCGCGGAGCTGGGCTATGCGCTGGCGAGCGCCCATTGGAAGCGCGGTCTCATGCACGATGCGCTCACCACCCTCGTCGCCTACGCGTTCGAGCGGCTCGACCTCAATCGCCTCGAGGCGGACATCGACCCGGCCAACGCGGCCTCGGCGCGCGCGCTCGAGCGCCTCGGCTTCGTGAAGGAAGGCCGCTTGCGCGAGCGCTGGATCGTGGCAGACGTCGTCTCGGACTCGGACCTGTACGGCCTGCTGCGCCGCGAATGGCGGCCCCCGGTGACGGCGGCATGAGCGGCGCACTGGCGATCCGCCCGGCGACCGTCGACGATGCGGCGGCGATCTGCGCCGTCTACAACCCCTACGTCACCGCGACCACGATCACGTTCGAGGAAGCGTCCGTGCCGGTGGACGACATGGCCAGCCGCATCCGCGACGTGACCCGCGCGCACCCGTGGCTGGTCGCGACCAGCGACGGCGCGGTCGCCGGCTATGCGTACGCCGGACCGTGGCGCACGCGCTCGGCTTACCGGCACGCGGTCGAGAGCACGGTATACGTCGCGCAGGATCAGGCGGGACGGCGGATCGGCACGCAGCTCTACCGCGCGCTCCTCGACGCGTTGCGCGCGGGCGGCTTTCACTGCGTGATGGGCGGCATCGCGCTGCCGAACGCCGCGAGCGTGGCGCTGCACGAAAGCCTGGGCTTCGCGAAGGTCGCGCACTTCCGCGAGGTCGGCTGCAAGCTCGGTCGGCGAATCGACGTGGGATACTGGCAGCTCATGTTGTAGCGGTTGCTTGGACCGGCGGCGCGCCGCCCCTACAATCGCCGCTGGCCGCCGCCTGTCGTCGCGGCACGGCATACGTACACATACCAATTTCCGCCATGGCCAATATTTTCGTCACCCTGTTCGCTGTGGCCCTGTGTCTCGTGAACGCCGTCGTCTGGACCTTCATCTCCGCACTGCCCCTCATGGGCGTCGCCTGGGTGGGCGCGGCCGGCCTCTGCCTCTTCCTGCACAAGTGGTCGAAGGGGTAGACGCCCCCGCCCTTCCCGGTGTTGCCTGGCCGCCGGCGCGGCGCGACCAGCTCGCGCGCGTCGTCGTCGTGGGTTGCAGCGGCAGCGGCAAGACGACGCTTGCGCGCCACCTCGCCTCCGAGCTGCGGGTGCCGCACGTCGAGCTCGACGCGCTGCACTGGGCGCCGGAATGGCAGCCGCGACCGCTCCCGGATTTCCTGCGCGACGCCGACGCGGCGACGCGCGGCGAAGGCTGGGTGGTCGACGGCAACTACCGTCCGACGCGCGACGTCGTCTGGCCGCGCGCCACCGCGGTCGTGTGGCTCAACTTCGGTTTCCCCACGGTGTTCGGCCGCACGTTATGGCGCACGGCGCGGCGCGTGGCCACGCGCGAATTGCTGTATGCCGGCAACCGGGAGTCGCTGTGGCGCACGCTCACGTCACGCGACTCGATCCTGTGGTGGGTGATGACGTCGTACCGCCGGCGCCGGCGCGAGTTTCGCGCCTTGCGCGACGACGGCACCTATTCCCACCTCGCGTGGTTCGAGCTCACGCGCCCTCGGGAAAGCGCGCGCTTCCTCGCGCACGTGCGCGGGATCGCCTAGACGATCCGGCCGAACCAGAGGAGGGAGAGCGTGGCGGAGGCCACCGCGAGGATCGCCGCCAGCGCGGTGAACAGCGCGGTGATCTCGGTCTCCTTGCGCTCCATCGCGAAGCGCGTGTTGAGGCCTTCGTAGATCGCCTTCAGGTCCGTCTCGCTGGTCGCGTGGTAGTACTCCGCGCGCGTGATGCCGGCGATGCCCTTCAGCGTTTCCTCGTCGAAGCGCATGTAGATCGACATCCCGTCGATGTCCACCGCCCCTCCGCCCGACGAGCCGAAGCCCACGGTGAACACGCGCACGCCGTGATCGGCGGCCATGCGCGCGGCATCGATCGGATCGGGGCCGGTCGTGCGCCGGCCGTCGGTGAGCAGGATGATCGCCGCCGACGTGAACGATCCCGGCGGCACCGCCGTGAACGGCTTCTTCTCCTTCTGCTTGATGTCCTTGTCGGGCGGCTGCTTGCGCGCGCTGTCGCGCGAGTAGAAGCCGCTGCCGAACACCGCCTCGGTGAGGTCGATGCCCTCGTCGGGAAAGATCGTGGCGAGCGCCACGATGATCCCGCTGCCGATCGCGGTGTGCCGCTGCAGCTCGAAGCGGTCGATGGCCGCGATCAGGTCCTCGCGGTTGTGCGTAGGCGGCTGCACCACCGACGCGGTGCCGGCGAACGTGACGATGCCGGCGCGGATGTCCTGCGGCAGCTCCTTGACGAACGTCTTGGCGGCGTTCTGCGCGGCCACCATGCGGCTCGGGTCGACGTCGGTCGCGCGCATGGACAGCGACACGTCCATCGCCAGTACCACGGTGCGCGCATCCGAGGGCAGCGTGATGATGGCGTTCGGCCGCGCGACCGCCACGAGCGCGGCGACGATCGCGAGCAGGAACAGGAGCGGCGGCACGTGGCGGCGGAAGCGCTGCGCGGGACCGACCGCGGCCTTCACGAGTCCGAGGTTCGCGTAGCGCACGGCGGACTTCTTCCGGCGCAGGACCGCGACGTACGCGGCGACGAGCACCGGCACGATCAGCAGCAGCCAGAGGTACTGTGGCCACGCAAAGCTCATGCGCTATCTTCTCGCTGGGGGCGCTCGCGGCGACGCCCGACGCCGGGGATGCACCGTGAGGACCTGTGCCGCCGAGCGGCCGGCGACGCGGCTACTTTAGCACCGCGCGGGACGGCTGCGGGGCTGCCCGCCGCGCCCTCCGCGGCCCGCCGATGGCGCTTTGCGGAGATGCGCAACGCCGGTATCCTTGCCCGATGCCGAACCGTGCGCTCGCGGCGTCGCTTGGCGCCGCCATCTCCTTCATCGCCGCGGCGCAGGAGCGCCCGCCCGATCCCGCGACGTTGCTCGCCGCGCAACGCGAGGCGATGGCCACGTTCGCCTTCATGGACGGCGTGTGGCGCGGGCCCGCGACCACCACCCTGCCTTCCGGCGGAAAGCACGCGATCACGCAGACCGAGCGGATCGGTCCGTTCCTCGGCGGCACGGTGAAGGTCATCGAAGGCCGCGGCTACGATGCCGACGGAAAGACGACGTTCAACGCGTTCGGCATCATCTCGTACGACGTGCGCACGAAGAAATTCTCGATGCGCTCGTACGCCATGGGCTTTGCCGGCGACTTTCCGGTCGAGCGCACCGGCGACGGCTTCGCGTGGACCATCCCCGCCGGGCCCGCCACGATTCGCTACCAGGCCACGGTCGGGGACGGCACCTGGATCGAAGTGGGCGACCGCCTGGTTCCGGACCAGCCGCCCGTGCGCTTCTTCGAGATGAAGCTCACGCGCGTGGGCGATTCGGAATGGCCACAGGCCGGCGCCATCGCGCCGCGCTGAAGTGAGCGACGAAGCGGCGACGCGCGCGTCCTGGCGCGCCGATGTCTCGCTGTCCGCCGTCATCGCCGGCTTCGTCGCGGTGCTGGTCGGGTTCACGAGCTCCGGCGTCATCGTCTTCCAGGCTGCGCGGGCGCTGCACGCGACCCCCGCGGAGATCGCGTCGTGGATGTGGGCGCTCGGCCTGGGCATGGGCGCGACCACCATCGCGCTGTCGCTGCGCTATCGCGTGCCCGTGCTCACCGCCTGGTCCACCCCCGGCGCGGCGATGCTCATCACGAGCGGCGCCGGCGTCGCGCTGCCCGACGCGATCGGCGCGTTCGCCGCGTGCGCCGCACTCATCACGATCGCCGGATTTTCCGGCGCCTTCGAGCGCGCGCTGAACCGCATCCCGCTGTCGCTCGCCTCCGCGATGCTCGCCGGCGTGCTGCTGCGCTTCGGGCTCGACCTCTTCGTCGCGATGAAGAGCGAGTTCGCGCTCGTGTTCGCGATGTTCGTCGCCTATGTCGCGATGCGCCGCGTGCGCCCCCGCTATGCGGTGGTGGTCGCGCTTGCCGTCGGCATCGTCGTCGCGGCGCTGCGCGGGCTGCTGCACCTGTCCACGGTCGAGCTCGCGTGGGCGCGGCCGGTGTTCACGATGCCCACGTTCAGCGTCGGCGCGATCGTCGGCGTCGGGCTGCCGCTGTTCGTGGTGACGATGGCGTCGCAGAACGTGCCGGGGACGGCGGTGCTGCGCGCGGCGGGTTACGACGTCCCCGTGTCCCCGCTGGTCGGCTGGACCGGCGCCGCGACGCTGCTGCTGGCGCCCTTCGGCGCGTTCGCGCTCAATCTCGCGGCGATCACCGCGGCGATCTGCATGGGGCGGGAAGCGCACGAGGATCCCGCGAAGCGCTACGTGGCGGCGGTGGCCGCAGGCGTCTTCTATCTCGCGATCGGCGCCGCGGGCGCGACCGTCGGCGCGCTGTTCGCGGCGTTCCCCAAGGAGCTCGTGCTCGCGATCGCGGGACTGGCGCTGCTCGGCACCATCGGCGGCGGGCTCGCGGACGCGCTCGCCGACGAGCAGGAGCGCGAGCCGGCGCTCGTCACGTTCCTCGTCACGGCATCGGGGGTTTCGCTGCTCGGCGTCGGGTCGGCTTTCTGGGGGCTGGCCGGCGGCGTGCTCGTGATGCTCGCGTTGCGCGCGCGGACGGGGCATTCCCGCGCGTGACCATCCGCCGCGCCTTTCCTTTCGGGCGGAACGGGCTCATGATCGGAATCCAGGAACCTGCTCGGAGTGTCGTCCCATGGTCCTTTGTCCCATCGCGCTCGCCGTCGGCTGCCGCAAGTGCCCGATCTTCAGCGCCTGTCCCGTGAAGAGCATCATCGGCGACTACAAGCCGGACCCCGAGGCGACCCAGTCGCCCGCCGTGAAGCCCGCCGCAAAGAAGAAGGCCAAGGCGAAGGCCAAGCGGCGCTGAGCGTTCCGCCACGGTGCAATGATCGAGCGCATCGCGGCCGACGCCGTCGTCGCCCTGCACCTCGCGTTCATCGTGTTCGCCATCGCGGGCGGTGCGCTCGTGCTGCGCAGTCCGCGCTGGGCCGCGCTGCACCTGCCGGCCGTCGCGTGGGTGGCGTGGCTCGAGCTCACCGGCGCGCAGTGTCCGCTCACGCCGCTCGAGAACGCGCTGCGCACCGCGGCCGGCGAGCGTGGCTACGAAGGCGGCTTCATCGACCACTATTTGCTGCCGATCATCTATCCGGCGGGTTTGACGGCGAGCGTGCAGACGCTGTTGGGCGTCGGCGTGATCGTGCTCAATCTTGCGGTCTATTCGCTCGCGTGGCGGCGCCGGATGCGTCGCCGGGCGGTGCGTTAGGCTCCATGGAAGGCGCGCCGACGAATCGCTTAGACTGCACCATGCCCGCCGGCGGCGACGCCTCGTCCGGTCCGGGTACACAACAACAAAGTGGCGTGGGGAAGTGCCATGACGTATGCCGCCATCACCGGCTGGGGCAAGTGCATGCCGCCCGCCGTGCTGTCCAACGCCGACCTCGCGACGTTTCTCGACACCAGCGACGACTGGATCACGCAGCGCACCGGCATTCGCGAGCGGCGCGTGTCGCACGTGCCCGGCACCGAGCTCGCGTACGTGGCCGCGTCGCACGCGCTGGCATGCGCGGGGATCAAGGCGACCGACCTCGACCTCATCGTGTTCGGCAGCTGCAGCAACGACGAGCACATCCCGAATTCCGCCTCGGGGCTGTCGATCCGGCTGGGCGCCGGCAGCGCCGCGGCAATGGACGTCAACACCGCGTGCACGAGCTTCCTGCACGGGCTGTCCACCGCCAACGCGATGATCCGCACGGGGGTCGTGCGCACCGCGCTGGTCGTCGGAGTCGAGTGGATCTCGCCGTTCATGGACTGGCACAACCGCAACGTGTCGGTGCTCTTCGGCGACGGCTGCGCGGCGGTCGTGCTGCAGGCGGTGGAGGAGGAATCGGGCGTGCTCGCCGAGAAGCTGGGCTGCTACGCCGACGCGCGCCACATCCTGCGCGTGCGCGGCAGCGGCCTCCTCTACGGCTACAACAGCGATGTCACCTATGGCGACACGCTGTGGGACTTCGACGGGCAGGAGATCTTCAAGCGCGCGGTCACGGGCATGGGCGAATCGACGGCCGCGGCGCTCGCCAAGGCGCGCAAGACGCCGGCGGACATCGACCTCGTGGTCCCGCACCAGGCGAACCTGCGCATCATCGAGTTCGTCGCCAAGCGCGCCGGCATCCCGATGGACCGCGTGTTCCTCACCGTGCACAAGTACGGCAACATGTCCGCGGCCACCGTGCCGGTCGCGCTCGTCGAGGCGCTGGAAGCAGGTCGCGTGACGCCGGGCGCGCTGCTCCTCACGCCGGCGTTCGGCGGCGGCCTGACGTTCTGCTCGCACGTCATCCGCTGGGGGCCGCGCGTGACGCCGCTCGATGCGAGCGACGCCGCCCTGCCGCCGTGCGACAGAAGCGCGCTCGCGATCGTGCGCGACTACATGAAGCGACGCGACCCGCGCGGACGGTCGCAGGCGGGCCTGATGGCGCCCATCCTTCCGGAGCAGACGGCGCGGGCTTGAGCCTTCAGCGCCGCGCCGCGCGCAGGCGCGCGGTTTCCTTCTCGTCCACTGCGAGCAGCGAGCCGCCGATGGCCACGCCATAGGCGGAGCGCGCATGCGCCACGGTCATCTTGTCCTCGCGCACGTCGTGCAGCACCGCGCGCGGATCACGCAGGAGCGGGTCGCCGTGGCCGCCGCCGCCGGCGAGGCGCACGCGCAGGACGTCGCCGTCGTCGACCGTCGTCAGGAACTTGGCCGGGCATGCTTCCTCGCGGCCGCCCGCGCGCACGATGCTGACGCTGGATGGCGCGCCGCAACTGCCGCCGTCGAGGCCGTACGGCGGATGATCGCGCCGGTCGGACCGGATCTGCAGCGTGGCTCGGTTCGCCTTGAACCGCAGGTGCCGCTCGAGCGCAAGCCCGCCGCGGTAGCGGCCGGGGCCGCCGGAATCCGCCACCATCGCGTAGCGCTCGACGACGATCGGCTGGTCGGCCTCGATCATCTCCGCGGGCGCATTGGAGTAGTTGACCAGCGTGCCGGTGCAGGCGTCCATCCCGTCGCGATCGGGACCGCCGCCCCACGACGCCAGCAGGAACTCGAGATAGACGTGCGATTCGCCGTGCTCGTCGACGCCTCCGAACGAGATGCCGACGTCCGGCGCATTGGAGCCGCACGCCGGCAGTACATCGGGCACCGCCTGTGCGAGCGCGCCGAAGATTGCGTCGCCGATGCGGATGCCCGTGATGCCGCGCGCGGCCACCGCGGCGGGCATGCGGGGATTCACGACCGTGCCTTCCGGCGCGATCACCTCGATCGGGCGGAAATAGCCGGCGTTGTTCGGTATGGCGAGATCGACGATCGAGCGCACGCACGCAAGCGCGGTCGACAGCGTGAACGGGTAGACGCAGTTGATCGCGCCGCGGACCTGCGGCGCGGAGCCCGTCAGGTCGATGGTCATGCTGTCGTCGCGGATGGTGACGGTGGCGACGATGGGAATCGGTTCCGGGTCGAGGCCGTCGTTGTCGAGGTGATCGACGAAGCGCCACGTGCCCTTGGGCAGCTTTGCGATCTCCGCCCGGGTGAAACGCTCGGTGTAGTCGAGGAGATCACGGCAATATTGCTCGAACGCCGCGGCGCCATAGCGCTCGGCAAGCTTGATCATCTCGCGCTCGCCGACCACGCACGCCGCGACGAGCGAACGAATGTCGCCCAGCACCTTGTCGGGAACGCGCACGTTCTTCTCGATCAGGCGCTCCATGGTCTCGTCCGGCACGCCTTCGCGCCACAGCCGCGAAGGCGGGATGCGCAGGCCCTCCTGGTAGATCTCGGTCGAGTCGCTCGCGTTGCCGCCGGGGATGCGCCCGCCGATGTCCGTCATGTGCGCGAGGGCCACGGAGTAGCCGAGCAGTGCCCCGCCGTGGAAGATCGGCTTCACCAGCACGATGTCGGGCAGGTGCGTGCTGCCGTCGTACGGATCGTTCGTGATGAAGAGGTCGCCCGGCCTGATGCGACCGGCGTACGCGCGCATCACCGCCTTCACCGCGAACGGCATCGCGCCCAGATGAAACGGCAGGCACGTGCCCTGCGCGATCAGCTGACCGTCGGCCAGGAACAGCGCCGTCGAGAAATCGAGCGCCTCCTTGACCACGAACGAGCGCGCGGTGCGATAGATGGTCAGCGCCATCTCGTCGGCGAGCGCGACCAGCGCGTTCTTGATGAGTTCGAGCGCGAAGGGGTCGCGCGCGATCGACGGCGCGCGCGACCGCGAGGTCCGGAGCATCCTGGAGGTGGGTCATCGGCGCCAGCTCGATTTCGATGGTGTCCCACGCGATGAGGCGCGCGCGTCCGTCCGGCGGCACGACCGTGGTGCTGTCGAATTCCTCGACCAGCAGCGGTCCCGCCGTCCACTCGTCGCCGAGATCGGCGCGCGCGCACACGCGCGTGGGCAGCGCGCCGAAATCGGGACCGAAGTACACGGTGCGCGGCTCGTGGCGCGTCGGCGCGCGGTCGTCGAGCGTCAGGCGGTCGGGCACCTGCGACCTGCCTCTGGAGGCGCGCGCGATCACGCGCACGTTCAGGGTCTCGACCGGCTTCGGTGTCCGAACGGTAGCCGTACTGCTGCTCGTGCAGGACCGCGAAGCGCTCGCGCAGCGCGGTCGCATCGTCGCCGGCACGCGAGCGGCAGCGTGAGCTCGGAATTGGCGCCCGCATAGCGCAGGTCGACGAGCCGCTCGAAGCGGTGCTCGCTCGCGGCGAAGCCTTCGTCGGCCAGCGCGGCGCCGCCTTCGGCCTCGAGCGCGCGGAACGCGGCGTCCAGCGCCGCCCCGTCGAGCCGGTCGAGGCGATGCTTGGACGTGCGGACGTAGTGGTGCTCCATCTCCGGGAACAGCATGCCGAGCGCGCTGAAGAGGCCCGGCACCGGCGGCACCAGGATGCGCCGGATGTCGAGCAGGCGCGCGAGCGTGGCGGCGTGCACCGGTCCGTTGCCGCCGAACGCGAGCATCGCGAGGTCGCGCGGATCGCGGCCGCGCTCCGTCGACACCGCGCGCAGCGCGCGCGCCATCGTCGCGTTCGCCACGCGATGCACGCCCCAGGCCGCGTCCTCGAGCGAGAGCCGCAGCGGCCCCGCGACTTCCCTTCTGCAGCGCTTCTTCGGCAAGCTCCCGTCGGATCGGCAGTCCGCCTCCGGCGAGCGCGCGCGGATTGATGAGGCCGAGGATCACGTTGGCGTCGGTGACCGTCGGCATGGCGCCGCCGCGGCCATAGCAGGCGGGACCCGGCGCCGCGCCGGCGCTGTCGGGCCCGACGCGCAGCGCACCGCCGGCATCGAGACGCGCGATGCTGCCCCCGCCCGCGCCCACCTCGGCGATGTCGATGGCGGGCGCGCGCACGTGATAGCCGCCGCCGGAGAGCAGGCGCCCGGCGATGTTGATGCCGCCGCCGACTTCCAGCGAATTCACGCGCAGGAACTGCCCCGCGTCGACCAGCGCCGCCTTGGCGGTGGTGCCGCCCATGTCGAAGCTCAGTAGACTGAGGTTGCCGAGCCGCCGGGCGAGTTCGGCGGCGCCGACGACGCCGGCGGCCGGGCCCGACTCGATGATGTGGATCGGCCGCTCGGCCGCCGCGCTGGCGCTCATCGCGCCGCCGCTCGACTGCATGATCGTGAGCGGCTTGTCGATCGCCTGCCGGCGCAGCTTGTCCTCGAGGCCCGCGAGATAGTCGCGCACCAGCGGCAGCACGTACGCGTTGACCACGGTGGTGCTGGTGCGCTCGTATTCGCGGATCTCCGGCAGGAGCTCGCTCGACAGCGTGACGGGGATGCGCCGCGTCGCGCTCGCGGATCAGCGTCGCGCAGGCGCGCCTCGTGCACGCCGTTGGCGTACGCATTGATGAGGCAGATCGGCGATGGCGTCCACGCCGGCGTCGAGCAGCCGCGCGATGGTCGCGCGCGCCTTCGCCTCGTCCAGCGCGCGCTCGACGCGGCCGTCGCAGTCGACGCGCTCCTCGATCTCGAAGCGCAGCCGGCGCGGCACGAGCGCCTCCGGCTTGCGCCAGCGGATGTCGTAGAGCACCGGCATGCGCAGGCGGCGGATCTCGAGCACGTCGCGAAAGCCGTGGGTGGTGACCAGCGCCACGCGCGCGCCCTTGCCTTCCAGCAGCGCGTTGGTCGCGACCGTGGTGCCGTGCAGGATGCGCGAGACCGCGCGGAGGTCGAGGCCGCCGCGCACCGCGCTCGCGAGCCCCTGCGCGATGCCTTCGCTGTAGTCCTCGGGCGTGGAGAGCACCTTGGCGCGCAGCACCTGCCCCTCGTTGCCCATGAACACGAGGTCGGTGAAGGTGCCGCCGATGTCGATGCCGATCCGGGTTTCCATAAGCCTTGTCTTCAATGGATGTGCAGCAGCTCGGCCGCGTTGCCGCCGAGGATGCGGTCCTTCTCGGCCGGCGACAGGAAGTCGCAGTGCCGGCGCACGTAGTCGACGCACTGCCGGTACGTGCAGAAGCGCTCGACGTTCGGCATGTCCGAGCCCCAGAGCAGCTTGCCCGCGCCAAAGCGGTCGCGCAGCCCCCGGATCAGCGCCTGCGCCTCGGGGTAGGGGTAGTCCCACGCGCCGCCCCAGGTGATCGGGAACATGATCTCCAGCTGGAGGTTGTCGCGCTGATACGTCGCGAGCACCTCCGGCGGAAACTCCCAGGCGCCGGTCGCGGCGAAGTGCCCGACCGGCGGACCCATGACCAGCAGGAAGCGGTGCGTCGGGTGGCGCACCAGCAGGCGGTCGAGCGCCGCGAGGTTGCCGAGGTAGCCCGCGCGGTCGTAGCCCGGCGTGGACGAGAGCTCGATGAACACCGGCAAGCCGCGCGCGACGACCAGATCCCAGAAGGGCCGGAAGTCGTCGTGGTCGACGTTGCGCACGTAGCCGTGGCGGGAGAAATCCTGCGCGTAGTAGAGGCCGCGCAGGCCGAGCATCTCGACGGCCCGCGTCGCTTCCGCCAGCGTTTCCGGGCGGTCGGCGGTAGCCTCGTCGATGTTGAGAAGGCCCGTGAACTTCTGCGGATACTGGCGCTGCGCGAACGCGTTGTAGTCGTTCATCGCGCCGTAGCCGCCGCCGGCCTGCAGGATGCAGTGGTCGACGCCGGCGACGGCCATCTGCGCCAGCATGAGCTCCGGCGGGCACACGAGCTCCTGCATGCCGACCGGCAGGTACTGCACGTAATAGTCCTCGCCCTCGTGCGTGAACGCGAGCTGACCGAAGCGGCCGACGCGGAAGTTCACGTCGGTCAGGCCCGCCCACGTGTTGTCGCCGGCGCGGAACAGCATGGACGGCTTCACCTCCATGCCGTCGCGCGCGCGGAAGGCGCGCGCGGCGGGACGCGTCACCACCTTCTGCAGGTACTTCAGGTGCACGGCGGCGGACGGATGCCCGCAGGCGCCGCTCCAGTGCTGGAAAACGTGGGCGTGGCAGTCGACGATCATGCGCAGGCGGCGGGAACGTGAGGGACAGGGCCGACGCGCGCGCCGGCCCGGGAGTGCCGGGGAGGCGTCAGGCCGATGCGACCTTCTCCATGTGCAACTTGAAGAGCCGCTCCATCTCGCCGTTGATCACGAGGAAGGCACCGTACATGTCGAGAAAGTGCTTCCACTCGGTGTCGCCGTAGCGCACCGCCCACGTGTTCGGACGCTTGTCGATGGGCGCGTTGGGATCGAACACGTGCGCCCAGCTGTTGCGCTTCGCGAAGAGCAGCACGTCGCTGTCGCCGCTCATCCAGACGTCCGCCTTCTTCGCGCGCACCGGCTCGGCGCCGAGCACCACCTGGCCCGGCGGTCGTGATCAGCTTCGCCTTCGGGAACAGGATGGGGATGCGCGGCTCCTCGCTGCCGCCCGCCACCACCGAGAACGTCACCTTCGGATCGTTGAAATCCTCGAGCTTCTTGAAGCGGCCGGCGTTGTCCTTGTGCACCATCAGCAGGCTGCCCTTCGACCACAGCGGACCCACGTAGTCGACCACCACCGCGCGCGCCGTCGTGTACGTGAGGGACGAGCCGTAGAGATCGTAGTCGCCCTTGCGCAGGCCGACGGTGGAGTTCTGGAACGTCACTTCCTTCCATTCCACCTTCACTTCCATTTCCTTCGCGAGGCGCTCGACCGCATCCTTGTAGATGCCGCCCAGGTCGCCGGTCTTCGCATCCTTGTAGAACCACGGACCGGTCTGCGAATAGCCCACGCGCATCACGCCTTCCTTGCGGACCTTGGCGAGGCTCGAATCCTCGCGGATGCCGGTCTCCAGCATCTGCGCCATCGCCTCGCGCGGCGCGAGCGCGGCACCGAGCATGCCGCCGGTGACGCCGAGCGCGGCGGCCGTACGCAGGAAGTCTCGCTTGCCATCATTCACGTCATCGGTCATTGCAGTCTCCTTGCAGGTGAAGAGGAAGGTGCGGGGGAAAGCTCGCGCTGCGTGTGCAAGCTACAGGATCGCGCACGGGCCGGTCAAAGCACGCGGCGGCGCGGATTGCGCGCGAGACGCGGCACGAGCTCGATCAGCGGCACGCCGGTGGCGGCGACGATCTCGTGGATGGTGATCGCGTCGCCGCCTTGCGCGCCCAGCAGCACGACCTCGTCGCCCAGCGCGACATCGGGCACGTCGGTGACGTCGACCAGCGAGTGCTCGGTGTGCCGCGGGCCGACCAGGGACGCCCGGCGTCCGCGCACCAGCACGGTGCCCCCCGGGGGCAGCCGCGGATAGCCGTCCGCGAATCCGAACGGGATGACCGCGACCCGGGTCTCGCGATCGACGATGCTCGCGGCATAGCCGGGCGCGGCTCCGGCCGCGATGCGCTTCAGGGAGATGACGCGCGACTTGACCGCCGAGAGCGCGCTGCGCGCGTCGACGCGGCCGTCCCACGGCGGCTCGAGCAGCCCGTACACGAGGCGACCGGGATTGACCGCATCGAGCGCGAGCTCGGGCGCCCCGATGAGGATGCGGCTGCTCGCGACCATCCGCTCGCGCCCACGCCATCCCGCGGCCTCGATCTGCGCCGCCATCGCGTTGAAGCGCATCACCTGCGCGGCGATGGAGGCGGGCTGGTCGTTGTCGACGAGATGGGTGTACAGGCCGTGCACGCGGGCGCCGGGCACGCGCCGGGCGGCGGCGAGCACCGGCGCCAGGTCCTGCTCGCGAAAGCCGAGCCGGTTGAAGCCGGCATCGAGCTTCACGCTGAACGCGAGGCCGTGGGCGAGGCACACCTCGAGGGTCGCGGCATCGTGGGCGGTGACCACGACGTCGAGCGGCGCGAACGCGGGCAGGTCCCGGGCCTGCGTCGCCCCGTAGAGCAGGATGGGCAGAGTCACCCCCGCCGCACGGATGTCGCGCACGTCGTCGGGGTCGCCGCAGGCGAGCGCGTCGATGCGCTCGTCCGCGGCAATGCGCGCGATCGTCGCCGCGGCGAAGCCGTAGGCGTCGCCCTTGCACACCGCGTAGACCCGCGCAGTGCCGGCAAGCCGGCGGATCAGCCGCAGGTTGTGGCGAATCGCGTCGCCGTCGATCTCGACCCACGCGGCGCGGCCGGGAGGGCGCTCGTGCGGAGCGACACCGTGACCGGGTGCCGCAGGCGCGGCGCGGGTAGCGGACAACCGGGAAATCGACTCGGGAGGCATGGCGCGAACCGCCGATTATCGTTCCCCCTATTGAATAAGAGATAGTTTGTAATTTTTTGCTATTCGATAAGAATTGCTGATCATGTTACGCACGCCGGGGGCGCTTGCGCGCGGCTGGCGCGACGCTGGCCCGGATGCGCTCGATGAAGCGCCGCAGGTTGGCCGGCGGCGCGTCGCGCCGGTAGGAGACGAACATGGGGAAGAGCGGGATCGCGGGGCGCGACTGCAGCATGCGCAGCGACCCCGCCCCGATCTCGGGGCCGATGATCTCCGCCGGGAGCAGGCTCAGGCCCACGCCCTCCACGGTGAGCGCCTTGCTGATGAAGAGGCTGGTGCAGGTGTTGAGATGCAGCGGCGTGAGGTTCGCGCTGGCGAACCACGCGTGGATCGTCTCGTAGAGCAGCGACGGCGCCGGGTGCGTGACGATGGGAATCTTGGCGAGCGCGGCGGGTGTGGCCACCTTCATCGCGCCCAGGCGCTTCGGCGATCCCACCCAGTAGTGGGGAAGATCGAGCAGGCGCTCGAACGCGAGGAGCGGCGAGAGCGTGGGACCGGAGATCACCGCGACGTCGAGCTCGCCCCGCAGCAGCTTGGCGTACAGGTTCACGCTGAACTCCACGACCAGTTCGACCTTCGCCTGCGGATAGTGCGTCTCGACGTCGACGAGCAGCGAAGGCAGGTAGCGCGCCGCATAGGTATCGGTCGCTCCCATGCGGATCAGCCCGCGGATATCGCTGCCCGCATCGTCGCGCTCGCCGATGCGCTGCGCGATCTCCAGCATGCGCTCCGCCTGCTGCGCCACCTCCACGCCCAGCGTGGTGAGGGTCGCGCGATAGGCGTCGCGGTTGAGAAGGCGTCCGTCGACCGCCGCTTCGAGTTCCTTGATGCGCAGCGAGAGCGCCGGCTGCGTGAGCGACAGCCGCGCCGCCGCCGCCCGCACGCTGCCCAGTCGGGCCACCCAGAACAGCGCCTCGAGCTGCGCGAGGGTGAGCTTCAAGGGCGGCCTTCGCGGCGCTAGGTGCTCGCGCCGCGCGCGGTGATCGGCCAGAGCGTCTCGACGCGGCCGTTGCGCACGCCGACGTACCAGTCGTGCAGGTTGATCGTCGGATCGCAGTGGCCGGGAATGAGCATCACCCGGTCGCCCAGTCGCAGCCGCGGCGCGTCAGGACCGATGCGGATCCGGCCATGCTCGTCCGATACGCCCGTGACCTCCAGACCCGGCCGGCCATGCACCCAGGGGAAGCCTTTCTCCGCGCTGTACGATTTGAGCCCCGCATCGACGATCGCGCGGTCCGCGGTCGGCGTGCTCATCACGGTCGCGAGCACGAACAGGCTGTGCTCGAACTCGTCGTAGCGCCCGCCGCCCAGCACCGCCGATGCGCGCGTACTCGGTGTCCATGAAGAGGTACGAGCCCGCCTGCAGCTCGTTCCAGAGGCCGCTCTCGCCTTCCATCCGGAAGGTGCCGGTGCCCGCACCGCTGATCAGCGCGCAGTCGAGCCCCGCGCCGCGCAGCGCCTCGGCCGCGGCGCGCACGACGTCCGCCGCGCGGTCGATGGCCGCCCGCCGCTCGTCCCACGGTGGCCAGGTGCTGCGCCGTGCCGTGATACGCCTGGAGGCCGCGGAAGCGCGAGGCCCGGCGCCCGCGCGATCTGCGAGCGCGAGCTCGCGCGCGGCTTCGGGAGCGGCCACGCCGCAGCGCTGCATGCCGACGTCGATTTCCACGAGCGCGCCCAACTCCACGCCGGCGTCGGTCGCCGCGCGCGACGCGGCCGCGACCTGCTCGGGCGCATCGAAGCACAGCGCGATGGTTGCCTCGTGCGCAAGTGCGGCGAGGCGCCGCAGCTTCTGCGCGCCGACCACTTCGTTGCTGACGAGCACGTCGCGCACGCCACCGCGGACCAGCGCCTCGGCCTCGCCGACCTTCTGGCAGCACTGCCCCACCGCACCCGCCGCGATCTGCTTGCGCGCCACCGTGGGGCACTTGTGCGTCTTCGCGTGCGGGCGCAGGCGCACGCCGCGTTCGGCGGCGAACGCGGCCATCTTGTTCAGGTTGCGCTCGAACGCGTCGAGGTCGACGACCAACGCCGGCGTGTCGATCTCGTCGAGCGGCGCACCGATTCGGGCAGGGCATTCGTTCATCGCGGACATTCCTTCGCTTGCCAAGTCGGCTTTTCCTAAGTGATGATATCGCAGCCTTCGTGCAGCGATCACGCGCATTCCCGTCACGCGATCGTTCCCCTGCCCATGCAATGCCTTCGCGAACGATGAGTGACCTGCCCATGATTCGCGTCGTCGACGTGCACAAGCGCTTCGGCACGCTCGAGGTGCTGAAGGGCGTCTCGTTCGACGTCCACCGCGGCAACGTGGTGAGCATGATCGGCGCCAGCGGCTCGGGCAAGAGCACGCTCCTGCGCTGCATCAACTACCTCGAGGTCCCGACCGCCGGCGACATCTTCATCGACGGCGAATCGCTGTGCTTTCGCGGCGCCGCCGACGGCGCGCGCAAGCCGCGCTCCCTCGCGGAGATCAATCGCATCCGCCGCGACCTCGGCATCGTGTTCCAGCAGTTCAACCTGTGGCCGCACATGACGGTGCTCGGCAACGTGATCGAGGCACCGCAGCGCGTGCGCGGCATGACGCGCCGGGAGGCGGTCGCGCTGGGCGAGGCCTGCCTCGCGCGCGTGCACCTGCGCGACAAGGCACACGAGTATCCGGCCCGGCTGTCGGGCGGCCAGCAGCAGCGCGTGGCGATCGCGCGCGCTCTCGCGATGCAGCCCAAGGTGATGCTGTTCGACGAGCCCACCTCGTCGCTCGATCCCGAGCTCACCGACGAGGTCCTCGCGGTGATGCGCGAGCTGGCCGACGACGGCACCACGATGATCGTCGTCACGCACGAGATGGGTTTCGCCAAGGACGTCTCCGACCAGGTGATGTTCCTGCACAACGGACTCATCGAGGAGGAGGGGCCGCCCGCGCAGCTCTTCGGCGCGCCGCGGTCGGAGCGCCTGCGCCAGTTCATCTCCAAGCACCTGCAGTAGCGCCGCATGTCGGATTCGCTGCGCGAGATACTCGACCTCCAGCTGTTCTGGGAATTCCGGACCGTGCTGCTGCGCGGCCTCGCGGTGAATTTCTACGTCTTCTTCGCCGCGGCGGTGCTGGCGCTGACGCTCGGCCTCGGCGCCGCCCTGCTGCGCAACAGCCGCTTCCGCGCGCTGCGGTGGCTCGGCACGCTGCACGTCGAGATCTTCCGCAATGCGCCGGACTACGTAATGGTGGTGTGGGTGCACTTCGTGCTGCCGCTCCTGATCGGCACGCTGCTGCACAGCCGCTTCGAGTTCAACCCGTTCGCATCGGCGATGATCGCGCTCGGCTTCGTGTACAGCGGCTACTTCGCGGAGACGTTCCGCACCGGCATCGAGGCGATTCCCGCTGGCCACCTGGAGGCGGCGCGCTCGCTCGGCATGGGCGAGGGCCTCATCCTGCGCCGGATCATCCTGCCGCAGGTGGTGCGGCGGATGCTGCCGGAATCGATCAACCAGTTCATCTCGCTGTTCAAGGCCACGACGATCGTGTCGCTCATCGCCGTGCCCGATCTCATGTACCAGGTGTCGATGATCACCCAGCAGGAGATGCGTCCGCTGCCCCTGTATACGGGTGCTGCGATCACCTACTTCGTGATCGTGCTGGTGGCGGGCTCCTCCCTGCGCACGCTCGCCGATCGCTGGCGCGCGAAGATCGTCGCGTGACGCGATGAACAACTGGGAACGGCTGGTGTGGAACCAGCGCGAGGCGCTGCTCGCGGGCCTGCAGGTCACCGTCGAGGTGTGCCTCATCTCGTTCGCGTTCGCGATCGTGGGCGGCCTCGTGCTGTGCCTGGTGCGCATGTACGTGCGGCCGGCGCGCGCCGTGGCCACCGTGCTGATCGAGTTCTTCCGCGCGACGCCGATCCTCGTGCAGCTCCTGTGGGTCAACTACGCGTGGCCGGAGATCTTCGGCTGGCCGACCACGTTCTTCCAGGCTGCCTGCACCGCGCTCGCGCTGCAGTCGAGCGGCTATCTCGCCGAGACCTTCCGCGGCGGCATCGAGGCGATCCCGAAGGGGCAGCGCGAGGCCGCGTATTCAGCGGGGATGTCCCCGGTGCAGGTGTTCCGCCGGATCGTCCTGCCGCAGGTGCTCCTGGGCTCCGCGCCGTCGATCGTCAACCAGTTCACGGTGATCGTGAAGTCGTCGACGCTCGTGTCGGTGATCACTGTGCAGGACCTGATGTTCCAGTCCCAGAAGATCGTGAACATCGCGTACGAGCCGATCGAGATTCTCACCGCGACTGCGGTCATCTACATCGCGTTCATCTTCCTGGTCTCGACGGCCGGCAAGCTGCTCGCGGACCGCCTGCGGCGCAGCTACGGGATCGCGGCGCGCTGACGCCGCTGCGCGCCTACGTATTGACGAGCTTGCGGTGCGCCTGCACCGACATCAGGATGCCGAGACCGATGAACAGCGACACCAGCGCGGTGCCGCCGTAGGAGACGAGCGGCAGCGGCACGCCCACCACCGGCAGCACGCCGCTGACCATGCCCATGTTCACGAACGCGTAGGTGAAGAACATGAGCGTCACCGCGCCTGCGAGCAGCCGCGCGAACAGCGTGGACGCGTTGGCGGTGATCACCATGGCACGCCCGATGAGCAGCATGTAGAGGACCAGCAGCAGCGCGTTGCCGATGAGTCCGAACTCCTCGCCGAACACGGCGAAGATGAAGTCGGTGTGCCGCTCCGGCAGGAAGTCGAGGTGCGTCTGCGTGCCGTTGAGCCAGCCCTTGCCGATGACGCCGCCCGAGCCGATGGCGATGGACGCCTGCGTGGAGTGATAGCCCGCGCCGAGCGGGTCGCGCCCCGGCTCGATGAACGTCAATATTCGCTCGCGCTGGTAGTCGTGCAGGTGGCTCCAGACCATCGGCCCCGCGGCGGCGCCCATCGCCACCAGCCCGACGATGATCTTCCACGACAGGCCGGCCAGGAACAGCACGTAGAAGCCCGACGCGGCGATGAGCAGCGACGTGCCGAGGTCGGGCTGCCGCTTGATGAGATAGACCGGCACCACGATCAGGATCGCGGCGATCACGAAGTCCTTCCACTTGATGCGCCCCTCGAACTTCTGGAAGTACCAGGCGAGCATCAGCGGCAGCGCGATCTTCATGAGCTCGGAAGGCTGGATGCGCGCGACGCCGATGTTGAGCCAGCGGCGCGACCCGTTGACCACCACGCCGAACAGCGCGACCCCGATGAGCAGCAGCACGCCGGTGACATAGAGCGGAACCGCCACGCGCGAGAGCGTGAGCGGCGAGATGTTGGCGACGATCCACATGAGCACCAGCGCGAAGCAGAGCGACAGCGCCTGGCTGGTCACGCGCGCGACGCTCTGGTCCGCTGCGGAGAACAGCGTGATGAGGCCGACGCCGACGAGCACCAGCGCGATCGCGAGCAGGAAGCTGTCGATGCGGCGCGTGAGCGCTTCCCAGGCGCGGCCGAGGAGCTCGATGAACGGCATCAGTCGCTTTCGTCCTCGCCCTGCTGCGGCGCGGGCGTGGTGCCCGCCGGGCCCGGGTCGACGCGGCCGAGCAGCCGGTAGTCGAGCACCTTGCGCGCGATCGGCGCCGCGGCCTGGGCACCGAAGCCGCCGTTCTCCACGAGCACGGCGAGCGCGATCTTGGGCTGGTCGGCGGGAGCGTAGGTGATGAACCACGCGTGGTCGCGCAGCCGCTCGTCGACCTTGTGGGCGGTGTACTTCTCGCCCTTGAGCGAGAACACCTGCGCGGTGCCGGTCTTGCCGCCCGAGGTGTATTGCGCGCCGCGGAAGGCCTGCGCGCTGGTGCCTTCCTTGTTCACGCCGACGAGCGCGTTGCGGATGATCGCGATGTGCTCGGGCCTGGCGCTGATGGTGTGCGTGGGCTCGGGCGCGACATTGCGCTCCTCGCGGGTCTTCGGGTTGACGATGCTCTTCACGAGGTGGGGGCGGAACGCCACGCCGTTGTTGGCCACGATGGCAATCGCTTCGGCGAGCTGCATCGGCGTGAACGCGTTGTAGCCCTGCCCGATGCCGGCCGAGATCGAGTCGCCGGTGTACCACTTGCGATGCTCCTCGCGGTACTTCTCGCCCGCGAAGCGGTTGCGCTTCCACTCGCGCGACGGCAGCACGCCGGTCAGCTCGCCCTCGATGTCGATGCCGGTCTTGTGCCCGAACGAGAGCTGCGAGAGGAAGCGGGCGGTGTCGTCGATGTCCGTCTCGCTCGCCAGCACGTAGTAGTACGTGTCGCACGACACGACGATCGACTTGTACATGTCCACCGCGCCGTGCCCGCCCGGCTTGTCGTCGCGGAAGCGGTACGACGAGCCCGGCAGCTGGAAGAAGCCGGGGTCGTGCACGACGTACTGCGGCGTCCGCTTGCCCGACGTCAGCGCGGCGAGCGCCAAGAACGGCTTGATCGTCGACCCCGGGGGATACGCGCCGCGCAGCGGGCGATTGAGGAGCGGCTTGTCCGGCGAGTCGTTGTACGCCTCCCAGTTGGCGGGATCGATGCCGTCGACGAAGAGGTTGGGGTCGAAGCCGGGCTTCGACACGAACGCGAGCACGTCGCCCGTCTCGGGCTCGATGGCCACCAGCGCGCCGCGCCGATCGCCGAACGCCTGCTCGGCGGCCTCCTGCAGCTTGATGTCGATGGAGAGCATCAGGTTGTTGCCCGACACCGGCGGCGTGCGCGAGAGCGTGCGCACCGCGCGCCCGCCGGCGTCGACCTCGACCTCCTCGACGCCGGTGGTGCCGTGCAGCTCGCGCTCGTAGGAGAGCTCGACGCCGACCTTGCCGATGTAGTCGGAACCCTTGTAGTTCGCGGTCTCGTCCCAGTTCGCGATGCGCTCGACGTCCTTGTCGTTGATGCGGCCGATGTAGCCGATCGCGTGCGACGCCACCTCGCCGTACGGATAGCTGCGGAACAGGCGCGCCTTGATCTCGACGCCCGGAAAGCGATAGCGGTTGACCGCGAAGCGCGCGACCTCCTCGTCGGTCAGGCGGTTGCGCAGCGGCATGCTCTCGAAGTTCTTCGATTCCTCGAGCAGCTTCCTGAAGCGCTTGCGGTCGCGCGGCTGGATGTCGACGATGCTGGCGAGCTCGTCGATGGTCGCCTCGAGGTTCTTGATCTTCGCCGGCGTCAGCTCGAGCGTGTACGCCGAATAGCTCTGCGCGAGCACGACGCCGTTGCGGTCGGTGATGACGCCACGGTTCGGGACGATCGGCACGATCGCCACGCGGTTCGATTCGGCCAGCGTGCGGTAGTGCTCGTGCTGGTACACCTGCAGGTAGACGAAGCGCGCGAACAGCGCGCCGAAGGCGAGCAGCGTGAACACGCCCGCGATCGCCAGCCGGCGGCGGAACAGGAACACCTCGCGCTCCGCGTTGCGCATCTCGGGCGCGCCGTAGCCGCGTTCGCCGCCGTGGCTGCGTCGCGAGGAGAAAAGTCGGCGGGCCATCGCGCTATCCCGTCAAAGCTCGTTCGGCGAGCGGGCCGGCCGCTGCGGCCACTGCAGCAGCACCGACAGCAGCGGCCACAATAATGCGCCGACCAGCGGCGGCACGAAATAGGTCCAGGGCGGCATCGGCGCACCGCCGACGATGCGCACCAGCAGCACGAGCGCCGCGCACAGCAGCAGCAGCACCGCGACCTGCGGCGCCTGCTGCCACAGCGGGAAGCGCAGCACGCGGCGGCGGAAATACTCCGCGGCGTAGGCGAGCATCGCGTACGCCAGCGCATGCTGGCCGAACACCGTGGCGTCGGCGACGTCCATCACCAACCCCAGCATCCACGCGATGCCGACACCGACGTAGCGCGGTTCCTGGATGCACCAGTAGAGGATCACCAGCGCGAGGAAATCCGGCCGCAGCGCGAGCGTCGAGCCCCGATGCGGGCGCAAGGTTCGCCATCAGGCCGAGGAAGAACGTGAGCAGGATGAACCATGGGTTCACCTGCCGCAGGATTTCCTCCGGGCGGGCCGGCGTGAGGGCGGCGGCGCGGGAGAACATGTTCATCGGATGCCGGCAGACCGCCGACCCACAACGGAGCGGCATTCCCCGCCGGGCCGTCCCAAGGGGAATGTGCGCCCCCCGGGGGCAGCGAACGAAGCGAGCGTGGGGGCCGTTCATCCGCGCCGGCCTTTGCCGCGACCCTTCTTGGCCGTGTCCGCTTCCGGCGGCTCCTCCGGACGCGGCGGGAGCGCCGACGACTGCCCGAGCACCAGCAGGTAGCGTGCTGCGGTCGGCACCGGCGAGCGGGCGCACGACGATCTTCGCGAACACCTGCCCGCGTCTCGCGCTCGACCGATTCGACCTGCGCGACCGCGAGCCCGGCGGGATAGGTGCCGTCGAGGCCGGAGGTGACGAGCTTGTCGCCCTGCCGGATGTCGGCGGTCGGCGCCATGAAGCGCAGCTCGGGCGAACGGCCCGCACCCGCGCCGAACACCACGCTGCGCACGCCGCTGCGCTCGACCTTCACCGGCACCGCGTGGTCCTTGTCGGTCATCAGCGTGACTTCCGCCATGCCCGGGAACACGCGCGTCACCTGCCCGATGACGCCCAGGTCGTCGACCACCGCCTGGCCGGCGCGCGATGCCCGCCTCGGACCCGCGATTGACGAAGAGCTTCTGGGTGAACGGATCGCGGCCGGTGTAGAGCACCTCCACCGCGATCGCGGTGCCGCTGTAGCGCCTGGTGAGATCGAGGAGGCCGCGCAGGCTCGCGTTCTCCGTCTGCAGCCGCGCGAACTCCTGCACGGAGAGCGAATGCGCGACGAGGTCCTGCTTGAGCGCGGCGTTCTCGTCGGTGAGCGCACGCTTGGAGGCGAAGTACGCGCCGACCCACGCCAGCGCCTCGCCGGGCATCTGCACGGCGCGCTGCAGGGGATAGAGCGCGACCGACGCCACCTGCCGGATGCCTTCGAGATAGCGGAAGCGCGTGTCCGCGAACATCAGGGCCAGGGACAGCAATCCGAAGAACGCGAGGCGCGCGAGCGGGGAGGGACCGCGGTGGAAGAACGGCGGCGGCTCGGCGGAAATGTGATGCATCATGGGGGCGGAGTCACCGTTCCTGCGGGGTCAGCTTGGACGCCGATGATGCGCCCGCCGTTCCCCGTCTGTTGCAAGTCCCGGTCTGGTCCAGCTCGCCATGCGCTTGTGACGCCTCCTCGTGCGAAAGCCTAGTCGCTGGTGAAGATGGTGGACAGCTTCTCCATGTTCTCGAGCGCCTTGCCGCAGCCGCGCACCACGCACGTCAACGGATCGTCGGCGACGATCACCGGCAGGCCGGTCTCTTCCATCAGCAGGCGATCGAGGTCGCGCAGCAGCGCACCGCCGCCGGTCAGCACCATGCCCCGCTCGGCGATATCCGCGCCAAGCTCCGGCGGCGTGCGCTCGAGCGCGCTCTTCACCGCGGAGACGATGCTGTTGAGCGGATCGGTCAGCGCCTCGAGGATCTCGTTCGACGACACGGTGAAGCTGCGCGGGATGCCCTCGGCGAGGTTGCGCCCCTTCACTTCCATTTCCTTGACCTCGGACCCCGGGAACGCGGAGCCGATCGTCTTCTTGATCATCTCGGCGGTGGTCTCGCCGATCAGCATGCCGTAGTTGCGGCGGATGTAGTTGACGATGGCCTCGTCGAACTTGTCGCCGCCCACGCGCACGCTGCCCGAGTACACCATGCCGCCCAACGAGATCACGCCCACCTCGGTGGTGCCGCCGCCGATGTCGACGACCATCGAGCCCGTCGCATCGGAGATGGGAAGATCGGCGCCGATCGCCGCCGCCATCGGCTCCTCGATGAGGTAGACCTTCGACGCGCCCGCGCCGAGGGCCGATTCGCGGATGGCGCGGCGCTCCACCTGCGTGGAGCCGCACGGCACGCAGATGATGATGCGCGGGGATGGCGAGAAGAGGCGCGAGTCCAGCACCTTCTTGATGAACTGCTTCAGCATCTGCTCCGTCACGGTGAAGTCGGCGATGACGCCGTCCTTCATCGGACGAATCGCGGTGATGTTGCCCGGGGTGCGCCCCAGCATCTGCTTCGCCGCGAGACCGACTTCCTGGATCACCTTCTTGCCGTTGGGACCGCCTTCCTGCCGGATGGCGACGACCGAAGGCTCGTTCAACACGATGCCCTTGCCGCGAACGTAGATGAGGGTGTTGGCGGTGCCGAGATCGATCGCTAGGTCGCTTCCGAAATAGCCTTTGAAAAACTCGAACATGTATGCGTGAACCCGACTGAATGGTGGAATGCGGCGAAGCGGTGACGCGCCTTGCGGTGTCACGGCGCAGGGAACGGCCCCGCCCTCTCGCAAAGCGATCGAATATGATAGCATTCCCCCTTTGCCTTCAGCACTGATTTGGTGAGGTTTTTCGAGGTCGCGGCGACGTTGCCCGCACCTTCCGGACGCGCCAGCGTGCTGCCTTCAGCCACGATCGTTTCCCGCCGGCAGCGGGCCGCATGCCCGGCCGTTTCCGCGCTCCGTCCCATGGCCCTGACCCTCGCCGACGTCCAACGCATCGCGCATCTCGCGCGCATCGAGATCACCGCCGACGCCGCGGCGGAAGTCCACCGCAAGCTCGAATCGATCTTCGCGATGATCAACGAGCTCAACGCCGTGGACACCACCGGCATCACCCCGATGGCCCACGCGCAGGACGTGATGCTGCCCCTGCGGGACGACAAGGTGACCGAAACGGACCGGCACGCGCTCTACCAAAGCGTGGCGCCGGCCGTCGAGGATGGGCTCTACCTCGTTCCCCGCGTCGTGGAATAGGCTGCCATGGTCACGGGAACGCTCGCCGAGCTCGCCGCCGCCCTGGCGGCCAGGAAGATCAGCAGCGTCGAGCTCACGCAGGCGGTGCTCGCGCGCATCGACGCCGCGCAGCCCACGCTCAACGCCTTCGTCACCATCGACGCCGAGGGCGCGCTCGCGCAGGCCAAGGCAGCCGATGCGGCGCTCGCCGCGGGCGGCGCGGCGCCGCTGACCGGCGTGCCGATCGCCCACAAGGACGTGATCATGACCGCCGGGCTGCGCACCACCTGCAGCTCGCGGATGCTCGCGAACTTCACCGCGCCCTACGATGCGCACGTCGTCACCGGCCTCAAGCAGGCCGGCACCGTGCTGGTCGGCAAGACCAACATGGACGAGTTCGCGATGGGATCGTCCAACGAGACGTCGCATTTCGGCCCGGTGAAGAACCCGTGGAACCTGGAATACGTCCCCGGCGGCAGCTCGGGCGGCTCGGCGGCGGCCATCGCGGCGCGCCTCGTGCCGGGCGCCACGGGCACGGACACCGGCGGGTCCATCCGCCAACCGGCGTCGCTGTCGGGCATCTGCGGGTTGAAGCCCACCTACGGGGTCTGCTCGCGCTACGGCCTCATCGCCTTCGCGTCGAGCCTCGACACGCCGGGCATGTTCGCGCGCACCGCCCAGGATTGCGCGCTGATGCTCAACGCGATGGCCGGGCACGACCCGCGGGACTCGACTTCGCTCGATCGCCCGCGCGAGGACTACACGCGCGACCTCGCCAAGCCGCTCGCGGGGCTGCGCATCGGCATGCCGGCCGAGTACTTCGGCGACGGCATCGATGCCGACGTCGCCGCGGCCATCGAGGGGGCGCTCGCCGAGTTCCGCAAGCTCGGCGCCACCACGGTGCCCGTCGCACTGCCCAACGTGAAGCTGTCGGTGCCGGTGTACTACGTGATCGCACCGGCCGAGGCCTCGTCGAACCTGTCGCGTTTCGACGGCGTGCGCTACGGCCATCGCGCAGAGCACTACACCGACCTCAACGACATGTACCGCAAGACGCGCGCCGAGGGCTTCGGCGCGGAAGTGAAGCGGCGCATCCTGGTCGGCACCTACGTGCTGTCGCACGGCTACTACGACGCGTATTACCTGAAGGCGCAGAAGGTGCGCCGGCTCATCGCCGACGATTTCGCGCGCGCCTTCACCCAGTGCGACGTGATCATGGGTCCGACCGCCCCCTCGCCCGCGTTTCGGATCGGCGACAAGACCGACGACCCGGTGCAGATGTACCTCAACGACATCTTCACCATCGCCGGCAATCTCACGGGCACGCCGGGCATCTCGATCCCGTGCGGCTTCGACCGCCGCGGGCTGCCGATCGGCCTGCAGATCCAGGCCAATTACTTCGCCGAGGCGAAGCTTCTGAACGTTGCGCACCAGTTCCAGCAGGCGACGGACTGGCATGCGCGCGCGCCTGTGGAGGTCTGCAAATGAAGTGGGAGGTCGTGATCGGCCTCGAGACGCACGCGCAGCTTTCGACCGTCTCCAAGATCTTCTCGGGCGCCTCCACGGCGTTCGGCGCCGCGCCGAACACGCAGGCGTCGGCCGTCGACGTCGCGCTGCCGGGGGTGCTGCCGGTGATGAACCGCGGCGCGGTCGAGCGCGCGATCCGCTTCGGGCTCGCGGTCGGCGGCACGATCAACACGCGCAGCATCTTCGCGCGCAAGAACTACTTCTACCCGGACCTCCCGAAGGGCTACCAGATCTCGCAATACGAGATCCCGGTGATCGCCGGCGGCGAGGTGCCGATCGTGTCGCCGACGCGCGGCGAGATGCGGGTGCGGCTCACGCGGGCGCACCTGGAAGAGGATGCCGGCAAGTCGCTGCACGAGGATTTCCACGGCATGACCGGCATCGATCTCAATCGCGCCGGCACGCCGCTGCTCGAGATCGTGTCGGAACCGGACCTGCGCAGTTCCGACGAAGCGGTCGCGTACGCGAAGGCGCTGCACGCGCTGGTGCGCTGGATCGGCATCTGCGACGGCAACATGCAGGAAGGCAGCTTCCGCTGCGACGCCAACGTGTCGGTGCGCCGCACAGGAGCGCCGCTCGGCACGCGCTGCGAGATCAAGAACCTCAACAGCTTCCGCTTCATGCAGGAGGCCATCGAGTTCGAGGTCCGGCGGCAGATCGAGCTCATCGAGGACGGCGGCCAGGTCGTGCAGGAAACGCGCCTGTACGACCCCGATCGCCGCGAGACGCGCTCGATGCGCAGCAAGGAAGACGCGCAGGACTACCGCTACTTCCCCGACCCCGACCTGCCGCCGCTCGCGATCTCCGAGGAATGGATCGCGCGCGTGAAGGGCGAGATGCCGGAGCTGCCGGAGGCGATGAAGCAGCGCTTCGTGCGCGACTACGGCCTGCCGGCGGCCGACGCCGCCACGCTCACCGCCAGCCGGGACGTCGCCGCGTATTTCGAGGCCGTCGCGCAGGGCCGGGGGCGAGCCGAAGGCCGCGGCCAACTGGATACTCGGCGAAGTGTCGGCCGCGCTCAACAAGGCGGAGATCGAGATCGGCCAGTCGCCGGTCGCGGCCGCGCAGCTCGGCGCGTTGCTGAAGCGCATTGCCGACGGGACCATCTCCGGCAAGATCGCGAAGGATGTGTTCGACGCGATGTGGGCCGGCGAAGGCGAGCGCCGACGCCATCATCGAGAAGAAGGGCCTGCGCCAGATCTCCGATGCGGGCGCCATCGAGAAGATCGTCGACGACGCGATCGCCGCGAATGCGGCCATCGTCGCCGAGTACCGCGCCGGCAAGGAAAAGGCGTTCAACTCGCTGGTCGGCAAGGTGATGGCCGCCTCGAAGGGCAAGGCCAACCCCGCGCAAGTGAACGCGATCCTGAAGAAGAAGCTGGGTTGACCGCGCGGGCAAAGCCGCCCGCACGACGCCCGGTTTTTCCAACCTGATGCAAATCGACGGGCTTTGCCCGCGATTTGCTCCTGATCAGCTATTCGTCGGGCTGTCAGCGTCGAGATTTTTCCAAGGGGTCGCGCCGTTAGGCTTGCGACCCCTTCTGACTAGAACCGCCCGTAGCGCCAGCGCAGGGAAACCAACTGATCCTTTGCCGCCGGCCACTCGTCCTGGTCGATGTAGAAGCTCACCCGCTGCAGCCGCTCCATCGCGTACTGGCGATCGGCAATGTCCATCGGCGTGGACCGGGCATCCTGCGTGAGCAGGCTCAAGCCGAGGCGGGTGTCGGGAATCGACTGGGCGTCCACGCCGGCCATCGCGAGATCCCAGTGATCCTTGATCTCGTACTTGGTGGGCGTCTGCGCCGACCACATGGGCAGCAGGTATGGGGGCGGGGTCGTGCTGCAGCCGCCCACGGCGGCAAGCGTCAGGGCGCAACAGGACGCGGCGACGACGGAACGAAGGGTAGGCATGGGCAATCCTCGCTCAGGCAGGCATTAGGGACCGCGGCGGTCCAAGGCAACGGCTAGATTACCAGCGGAGCAGGATTTGTGCCTCGGGCCCCGGCTACGTCGCGAGCACGCCGAGCAGCGCCTGCCCGTAGCGCTCGAGCTTGCGGGCGCCGATGCCGGCCACGTCCGCGAGGTCGGCGACACTGCGCGGCCGCCGGCGCGCGAGCTCGGCCAGCGTGCTGTCGTGGAGGATCACGTAGGCGGGCACCGCCTGCGTGCGTGCCTCGTCCAGGCGCCATGCCTTCAACTTGTCGAGCAGGGCGAGGTCGCCGTCGGCCAGCGTCTCGCTCACGCGCGAGCGCTCGCGCCGCGGCCGGGCGCCGGGCGCCGCCACCCGCCGCATCTCGACGCGCTGCTCGCCCTTGAGCACCGGGCGGCTGGCGGGGGCGAGCTTGAGCGCGCCGTACGCGCCGTGATCCACCTCGACGAAGCCCAGCGCCACCAGTTGCCGGAACACGCTGCGCCACGCGGCCTCATCCAGATCCGCGCCGAGCCCGAAGACCGCGAGCTGCTCGTGATTCCACTTCGTCACCCGCTCGCTCGCGTGGCCGCGCAGCACGTCGATCACGTGCAGCGCGCCGAAGCGCTGGCCGGTGCGATAGATGCGCGGACAGCGCCTTGCTGCGCGGCGTCCGTCGCGTCCCAGGTCTGCGGCGGCGCGAGGCAGGTGTCGCAGTTGCCGCAGGGCTGCGCACGCCTCGCCGAAATAGGCGAGCAGGCGCACGCGCCGGCAGCCCGCGGTCTCGCACAGGCCGAGCAGCGCGTCGAGCTTGGCGGTGGACACGCGCTTGTAGGCGTCGTCGGCCTCCGAGGATTCGATGAGTCGCCGCTGCTGCACGACGTCGGCCAGGCCGTAGGTCATCCAGGCGTCGGCGGGCAGGCCGTCGCGGCCCGGCGCGGCCCGTCTCCTGGTAGTAGCCCTCGACGCTCTTCGGCAGGTCGAGGTGCGCGACGAAGCGCACGTCGGGCTTGTCGATGCCCATGCCGAACGCGATGGTGGCGACCATCACCACGCCCTCCTCGCGCTGGAAGCGATCCTGGTTCGCGCTGCGCGCCGCGTCGTCCATGCCCGCGTGGTACGGCAGCGCGCGGACGCCCGTGCGCGGCCAGCCACTCGGCGGTCTCGTCGACCTTGCGCCGCGACAGGCAGTAGACGATGCCCGCGTCGCCCGCGTGCTCGTCGCGGATGAAGCGCAGCAGCTGGTCGCGCGGCGTCGGTCTTGTCGACGATGCGGTAGCGGATGTTCGGCCGGTCGAAGCTCGACGACGAAGACGCGCGCGTCGTCGAGCGCCAGGCGCGCGATGATCTCGGTGCGCGTCTGCGGGTCGGCGGTCGCGGTGAGCGCGATGCGCGGCACGGCGGGGAAGCGCTCGTGCAGCACCGACAGCTGCGAGGTACTCCGGCCGGAAGTCGTGGCCCCATTGCGACACGCAGTGCGCCTCGTCGATGGCGAACAGCGCGATCCGCGCGCGCGTCGAGGAGCTCGAGGCAGCGCGGCATCGAGCAGGCGCTCCGGCGCGACGTAGAGCAGGTCGAGCTCGCCCGCGAGGAGCGCCGTCTCGACCGCCGCGCGCCTGCGCCAGGTCCTGCGTCGAATTGAGGAACGCGGCCCGCACGCCGGCCTGCGTGAGCGCCGCCACCTGGTCCTGCATGAGCGCGATGAGCGGCGAGACCACGACGCCGGTGCCCGCGCGCAGCAGCGCCGGGATCTGGTAGCACAGCGACTTGCCGCCGCCGGTCGGCATGAGCACCAGCGCATCGCCGCCGCCCGCGACGTGCCCGATGATCTCCGCCTGCGCGCCGCGAAACGCCGGGTAGCCGAACGTGTCGCGCAGGATGGCGAGCGCGGGGTCGCGGGCTTCGGGGAGGACGGCGGAGCGCATGGCGGAACGAAACGCGGCAAAGCCGCGATTATCCGCCGCGACGCGTCCCCGGTGTCATCGACCCGACGGCCTAGCCCCGAACTGCCTCAACGACGGTCAGCCGCACGCGGGCGCAAGGCTCGAGCGCGCCGCGCAGCCGCTCCACCGACGGCGAATCCGGGCACGGCGAAAGCTCGGACCGCTGGGTCGTGCGATCCAAGGTTACCGCCGGCCCCCATCGAGGAGCAGGTGATCGACGTCGGCTTCAGCCTGCAGCCAGTCGTCCTGGTCGTAGCCGTCCTCGTAGCCGCGCTCGGCATAGCGCCGATACGCCGCCTCGCTGACCATCCGGTGCCGCAGGTCCGGATCGACATCGTTCGTCATGCCTTCGGCGAACGGCTGGTCCGGCGTCGCGTCGACGTCCGTCGCGATGAAGGGCGTGGCGCGCGGATGCGGAGGCGCCATGACGGCCGCCCGGTGCTGCGCGCGCGTGGACTTGGTGCTTGGGGCATTCCTGGCCATGATCGTCCTCCCTCAGCCTGGCGCGGCGGACGCATTGCCAAGTCGCGATGGCCGTCGACAGCGTGCGCGGCCATCCTTCCGTTGCCCCGCTGCGTCGATTCATTCTGCGCGCCTGCGCACGCCGCGCGTTGACGCGCGTCAAGCGGCCCACGCGCACGAGCGCACGCGGATGCCGCCGCCCACGGACGTCAGAGCAGCAGGGCGACCACGAACGCGCCGAGCATGGCGAACGCGATGGCCACCTTCACCGCCGTGCCGACGAGCAGGCCGACCCACGTCGCAACACCGACCGTTCCCGCGCGGCGGAGGTCGCGCTGCGCCATGTATTCGCCGATCGCCGCGCCCAGCAGCGGCATGAACAGCAAGCCCCACAGGCCCGTGAAGATCCCGAGCACGGTGCCGACGGCCGCCCCGGCCAGCGCGAGCGTGCTCGCGCCGGCCTTCTTCGCACCGGCGACCGCCGCGAAATAGTCGACGGCCCACGAAATGATCGTCAGCGCCGCGAAGACGGCGACCAGCCACCCCGGAATGCGCGTGAAGTGGTCGATCCACGCCGCGAGGAGGATGCCGCCGAACATCAGCGTCACGCCCGGCAGCGCGGGCAGGATCGTGCCGGCGAGGCCGAGGACGATCAGCGCGACGGCGAGGATCCAGAGGAAGACGGTCATGTCGGAGGTGCCGTTCCGGACGCGTGGCGGAGGACGATCCGGGGCGTCGGTTCGCTTGACTCACCCCCGACGCCCTTCCGCGCTACAGCAGTGCCTTGTAGCGGATCCGATGCGGCCGCGCGCCGTCCTCGCCCAGCCGCTTCTTCTTGTCTTCCTCGTAGTCGTGGTAGTTGCCCGGATAGAACGTCCACTGCGAATCGCCTTCCGCCGCGAGGATGTGCGTCGCGATGCGGTCGAGGAACCAGCGATCGTGCGAGATCACGAGGGCGGTGCCGGCGAACTCGAGCAGCGCTTCTTCCAGCGCGCGCAGCGTCTCGACGTCGAGATCGTTGGACGGCTCGTCGAGCAGCAGCACGTTGCCGCCCTTGAGCAGCGTAGCGGCCAGGTGCAGCCGGCCCCGCTCGCCGCCGGAGAGCGCGCCCACCATCTTCTGCTGGTCCTGGCCCTTGAAGTTGAAACGGCCGAGGTACGCGCGCGACGGCATCTCGAACTTGCCGACGGTGAGGATGTCCTGCCCGTTGGAGATCGCCTCCCACGCGGTCTTGTCGTTGGGCAGCGATTCGCGCGTCTGGTCGACGACGGCCATCTGCACCGTGTGGCCGATCTTGATGGTGCCGGCGTCGGGCTTCTCCTTGCCCGTGATCATGCGGAAGATCGTGGTCTTGCCCGCGCCGTTGGGGCCGATGATGCCGACGATCGCGCCCGCCGGGATGCGCATCGACAGGTTGTCGACCAGGAGCTTGTCGCCGTACGCCTTGCGGACGTTCTCGAACTCGATCACCTGGTCGCCCAGACGCTCCGCCACGGGGATGAAGATCTCGTTGGTCTCGTTGCGCGTCTGGTGCTCGTAGGACGCGAGCTCGTTGAAGCGCGTGATGCGCGCCTTGCTCTTCGCCTGCCGGCCCTTGGGGTTCTGGCGCACCCACTCGAGCTCCTGCTTCATCGCCTTGATGCGCGCCTGCTCCTGCTTCGACTCCGTCTCGAGGCGCTGCTCCTTCTGCTCGAGCCAGAGGCTGTAGTTCCCCTTGTACGGGATGCCGTAGCCGCGATCGAGCTCGAGGATCCACTCGGCCGCGTTGTCGAGGAAGTAGCGGTCGTGGGTGACGGCGATCACGGTGCCGGGAAAGCGGGTGAGGAACTGCTCGAGCCAGTCCACGCTCTCGGCGTCCAGGTGGTTGGTCGGCTCGTCGAGCAGCAGCATGTCGGGCTTCGACAGCAGCAGGCGGCACAGCGCGACGCGGCGCTTCTCGCCGCCCGAGAGGTTGCCGATCGTGGCGTCCCACGGCGGCAGGCGCAGCGCGTCGGCGGCGATCTCCATCTGCACGTCCGAATCCGCGCCGGAGGCCGCGATGATCGCCTCCAGCCGGGCCTGCTCGGCGGCGAGCGCATCGAAGTCGGCATCGGGCTCGGCATACGCGGCGTAGACCTTCTCGAGGCGATTCCTTGGCGGCGAGCACCTCGCCCATGCCCTCCTCCACCGCCTGGCGCACGGTGTGCTCGGGATTGAGCTTGGGCTCCTGCGGCAGGAAGCCGACGCGCAGCCCCGGCATCGGCGTCGCCTCGCCTTCGTATTCCTTGTCCTCGCCCGCCATGATGCGCAGCAGGCTCGACTTGCCGGAGCCGTTCAAGCCCAGGACGCCGATCTTGGCGCCCGGGAAGAACGACAGGGAGATGTCCTTCAGGATGACGCGCTTCGGGGGAACGATCTTCCCCACGCGGTTCATCGTGTATACGTATTGAGCCATGGCGTGACGCGCTTTACCGGATGCCGAAAAGCGCGATTATCGCAGGTACGCCGTACCCGCCGGCGGTGCGACAGGCGCAGGCGTCGGAGGGCAGGCCGCTACTTCTGCGCCGTGGTCGGCGTGATGGGCGATGCCGGCGCGCTGCCGGCGGCCGCCCGCGCGGCGCCGTTCATCTGGGCTTCGGTGGCCGCGCGCAATTCCTTCCAGCGCTTCTTGTCGGCGTCGTACTTCGCGTTGACCGCGAGGATTTCCTTCTGCTTGGTCGCGACGAGGTCGTTCTGCTTGGCGAGCTCGGCGATGATGTTGGCGAGCTCGCGCTCCATCACGGGGGGCACCGCCTTGTCGCCCAGCGCCGCCTTCTTGGCCTCGAGCTCCGCCTTGCGCTTGCTCAGCGTCGCGCTGTAGGCGGTTGACGATTGTACCTGCGCGTCGATGGTCGACAGCGCGCGGTTGCGCGCGAGGTCGATTTCGCTTTCGACGGTGTAGGTCGCGAGCAGCGCGCGATCGCGGCGCTCGACCAGCTCACGATCCTTGGTCAGTTGCTGCTGCCGCGCGTCCTCTTCCGCCTTCGCCCGCCGCTGCTCGGGCGTCAGCGGCGGATCGGTCCGGCGGATCGGCACCGCGTTCTTGTCGAGCTCGACGTTGCCCTTGTTCACCGCCTCGGCGGGAATCTTGTCGGTGTAGTGGACCACGCCCTTGTCGTCGACCCACTTGTACGTGACCGCGTGCGCAGCCGGCGCGAACGCGAAGACGCCGAGGCCGCACAACGCGCAGCACCCACGCGGCGAGCGACGCCGACCGGGCCCCAGCCGCCTGGGTGCTGCGGGTGCTGCGCCGGTCATCGCTTCGGTTCACGCATTGCTCCCGAATGTCGCATTGGACGCACGCGCCTGCCGTGCGTTCCCTGCCGAAATCACGTCGCGCCGTATTGCGCGCGATAAGCCTCTACCGCACCGGCATGCTGCGCAAGCTCCGGCCGGTCCGCGAGGAAGGCCATCAGATCGTCGAGGGTGGCGATCGCGACGACGGGTATCCCGTAGGTCGAGCGCACTTCCGCCACCGCCGATTGCGTGCCCTGCCCCCGCTCCATGCGATCCAGCGCGATCAGCACGCCGGCGGGGTTGGCGCCGTGCGCGCTGATCAAATCGACCGACTCACGCACCGACGTGCCGGCGGTGATCACGTCGTCGACGATCAGCACCCGCCCGCGCAACGGCGCGCCCACCACCACGCCGCCCTCGCCATGGTCCTTCGCTTCCTTGCGGTTGAAGCTGAACGGCAGATTGTGACCTTTTTCGGCGAGCGCGACCGCAGTCGCCGCCGCAAGGGGAATGCCCTTGTAGGCCGGACCGAAGATCTGGTCGCACGCCACGCCCGACGCCAGGAGCGCGTCCGCGTAGAACGCGCCGAGCCGGCGCAGGCTGTCGCCGTCGTTGAACAATCCCGCGTTGAAGAAGTAAGGACTCCTGCGGCCCGCCTTGGTGATGAATTCACCGAAACGTAGCACTTCGCGTGCCAGTGAAAACGCCAGGAAGTCCTGCCGGAAGTTCGACATCGCCATGATTTTTCGTGGATTTCGCGCGAGTATAGCGCGGCCTGCCCGATCGCCGCGCGGCGCGTCCTCCGCGGCCGGGCCGCATCCGGCGCATCGTGTACACTCGAGCGCTTTTTTCGCAGGTCGCATGCGCGTCATCACCGTCAACGTGAACGGCATCCGGGCCGCGGAGCGCAAGGGCTTCGCGCGCTGGCTCGCGCGCATCGAGCCGTGGGACGTCGTGTGCCTGCAGGAGCTGAAGGCGCACCACGACGACGTGCCGAAGTGCCTGCGCGCGCCGCGCAAGTGCACGTCGCACTTCCATCCCGCCGAAACGCGCGGCTACGCGGGCGTGGGCGTCTATACGCGCGCGCCGGCGAAGTTCGCGACCGGCTTCGGTCATCCGGAGTTCGATCGCGAGGGGCGCTACCTGCAGGCGGACTTCGCGGATCTCACCGTCATCAGCCTCTACCTGCCCTCGGGCTCCAGCGGACCGCACCGGCAGGCGTCCAAATTCCGCTTCCTCGAGGCGTTCCTGCCGCATCTCGCCCGGCTGCGCAAGACGAAGCGCGAGATCATCCTGTGCGGCGACTGGAACATCGCCCACCAGCCGATCGACCTCAAGAACTGGCGGAGCAACCAGAAGAACTCGGGCTTCCTGCCGGAGGAGCGCGCGTGGCTCACGCGCGTGTTCGACGACCTCGGGTTCGTCGACGTCTTCCGCCGCGTGGATCCGCGGCCCGAGCAGTACACCTGGTGGTCGAATCGCGGAGAGTCGTGGGCGAAGAACGTCGGATGGCGGATCGACTACCAGATCGCGACGCCGGGCATCGCCGCCAAGGCGCATGCGGCCAGCATCTACAAGAATCGCCGGTTCTCCGATCACGCGCCGCTCATCATCGACTACGACTTCGACCTGCGGTGAGGCAGCGCCGTGATCCGCATCAGCAACCTCATCTTGAGCCGCGGCGTGAAGCGGCTCCTCGAAGGCGCCAATCTCACGGTGCACGCCGGGCACAAGCTCGGGCTCGTGGGCGCCAACGGCTGCGGCAAGTCGAGCCTCTTCGCGGCGCTGCGCCATGAGCTGATCCCCGACGCGGGGAGCGATCGACCTGCCCGCGGCCTGGACCATCGCCCACGTCGCGCAGGAGACGCCGCCGGTCGCGACCACCGCGCTCGACTACGTGCTCGATGGCGACCGCGAGCTGCGCGAGGTCGAGGCCGCGCTCGCCGCCGCCGAAGCGGATCCCGCGCACGACGGCGCGCGGATCGCCGACCTGCACCACCGCTTCGAGGCGATCGACGGCTACAGCGCCCGTGCGCGTGCCGCGACGCTGCTCGCCGGCCTCGGCTTCGCCGAGGCGCGCCACCAGGAGCCGGTCGCCAATTTCTCCGGCGGCTGGCGCATGCGCCTCAATCTCGCGCAGGCGCTGATGTGCCGCTCCGACCTGCTGCTCCTCGACGAGCCGACCAACCACCTCGACCTCGACGCGGTGCTGTGGCTCGAGGACTGGCTCGAATCGCTACCCCGGCACGCTGCTGCTCATCACCCACGACCGCGATTTCCTCGACGGCGTGGTCGACGGCATCGTGCACGTCGCCAATCGCAAGCTGACGACCTACACCGGCAACTACGCGCAATTCGAGACGCGAGCGCGCGCAGCAGCTCGCGCTGCAGCAGGCGACGTACGCCAAGCAGCAGCGCCAGGTCGCGCACCTGCATTCGTTCATCGACCGCTTCCGCGCCAAGGCGACGAAGGCCAAGCAGGCGCAAAGCCGCATCAAGGCGCTCGAGCGGATGGAGCTCATCGCGGCGGCGCACGTCGACAGCCCGTTCGAGTTCGCGTTCGCGCCGGTGGCCGACACCGCGCGCCAGCTGGTGCTGCTCGAGCGCGTATCCCTCGGTTATCCCGAGCGCCCGCCGGTGCTGCCGCACGTCGACTTCGGCATCCTCGCGGGCGACCGCATCGGGCTCCTCGGTCCCAATGGCGCCGGCAAGTCGACGCTGCTCAAGGCGATCGCCGGCACGCTGCCGCCGCAGGCCGGCGCGCGGCGCACCGCGCAGGGGCTGCGCCTCGGCTACTTCGCGCAGCACCAGGTCGAGCAGCTGCGCGAGGAGCATTCGCCGCTGTGGCACCTGCGCCAGTTCGAGCCGGACGTGCGCGAGCAGGAGCATGCGCGACTTCCTCGGCGGCTTCGATTTCCGCGGCGACATGGCGACCGCCGCGATCGGCAACTTCTCGGGCGGCGAGAAGGCGCGGCTCACGCTCGCGCTGATCGTCCGCCAGAAGCCCAACCTGCTCCTGCTCGACGAGCCGACCAACCACCTCGACATCGAGATGCGCGAGGCGCTCACCGAGGCGCTGCAGGACTACGGCGGCGCGCTGGTGGTGGTCGCGCACGATCGCCACCTGCTGCGCGCGACCACCGACGCCCTGTGGCTCGTCGCCGACGGCAAGGTCGCGCCGTTCGACGGCGACCTCGACGACTACCGCGAATGGGTGCTGGGCGCCCGGCGCCGCGAGCGGGCGGACGCGGGTGCGCGGACGAGCGAGGCGACGGCCAGCGCGCCGGGCGTGGACCGCAAGGCGCAGAAGCGCGAGGAAGCGAAGGAGCGGCAGCGCGTAGCCGACGCCCGCAAGCCGCTGCTCGCGAAGCAGGCCGGCGTCGAGCGCGAGATGGCCGCGCTCGAGGCGGAGAAGGTCGCCCTGGACGCGTGGCTCGCCTCCGAGTCGGCCTACACCGACGACCATCGCGACGAGCTCAAGGAGAAGATCGCGCGGCAGGGCGACGTCACGTGGCAGCTCGCGCGCCTCGAGACCGAATGGCTGGACCTCGCCCAGGCGCTCGAGCAGGTGACGGCGGACGCGAGCCGCTGAGCGCAGCGCCCATCCTGGGCATGCGCGGCGGAAGCGGCGTCAGCGCCTCACGAGTCCCGCGCGCTCGAGGTCGACGTCCGCCTGCGGGATCACCACGAGGTCGGGGTACTTCGCGCGCAGCGCGTCGGCGAACTGCGGCGCCTCGCCGGCCACCACCACGTGCAGCGCCGCCGCGGGCCAGTGGGCGCGCACGAACGCCTGCACCTCGTCCGCGGTCACCGCGTCCAGGTGCTGGATGATGCGCGTGATCTCCTTGACGTCGACACCGTACGCCTCGAGCGCCGCGACCGCGTTGGCCAGGCTCTCCGTCGTCTCGAAGCGCCGGCTGACGGCGCCGATGATCGCGAGCTTGCGCGCCGCGAGCTCGTCGGCCGGCGCCGCTTCCGCGCCGGCGCGCGCGACCTCGGCCAGCGTCACCTCCAGCGAGCTCCGGCGCCGACGCATTCTTGGTCTGCGCGTCGATGCGGAACACGCCACCGTCGCGGCGCGCATCGAGCGCGCTGCCCACGCCGTAGGTCAGGCCGCGCTTGATGCGGATCTCCTGGTTGAGGCGCGACGAGTAGCCGCTCGCCGACCAGCGTGTTCGCCACCGCGCCCGCGTAGTAGTCCGGCGCGCTGCGGGCGACGCTCGGCACGGCGAGCGCCACGCCCGCCTGTCCGGCCCCCTTCATGTCGATGGCGACCGGTCCCTTGATGGCCGGCGCCGCGGCGGTGATCGGCTGCGCGGGCAACGGTGCGGCCGGCCGCTTCCACGCGCCGAACACGCGGCTGCGCCAGCGCGAGGCGCCTCGTGCATCCCGATGTCGCCGGCGAAGATCAGCGTCGCGTTGTCCGGACGGAAGAGCTTGCGCGTGCAGCGCCACGACGTCGGCGCGCCGAATGCGCGCGAGCGAGGCGGGCGTACCGCCTGCCGCGTGGCCGTAGGTGCTCGCGCCGAACGCCGCGCGATCCGCCGCCACCTGCGCGAGCGTCCCGGGCTGCGCGAGCGCGACGTTCAGGCCGTCGATCGCCTGCCGTCGCGCGCGCTCGAGCTCGGCGCTCGCGAAGCGCGGACGCAGCGTCACGTCGGCGACGAGGTCGAGCGCGGCCGCCAACATGCGGCCGCGCGACCGTGATCGTGACGTACGAGCGATCCCAGCCGGCGCCGCTGTCGAGCGCGCCGCCCAGCGCCTCGGCCGCTTCCGCGATCGCCGGCGCGCTGCGCGTGGCGGTGCCTTTGGCCAGCAGCGTGCCGGTGAGATTGGCGAGACCCGCGAGCGTCGGCGGATCGGTCTCCGCGCCGGAGCGCACGAGCAGCTCCGCGGTGACGAGCGGCAACCCGCGCCGCTGCGCGACGACCACGCGCAGGCCGTTGGGCAGCGTCGCCACCGCCGGCGGCGCGATGTCGAGCGGGCGCGGTGCGGCGATCGGCGGCGGCGTGTCCAGCGCCTGCGCGTGCAGCGTGCGCGGCGGCCGCCATCGCGAGCAGCGCCACGAGCCGGCGATGCACGCGCGGCTCATCGCTTGGCCTCCTGGGTGTACTCGATCGTGACCGCCGGCGCGTCGATCAGGTACTTGCCGCACGACCCGCTGCACGTCGGCGGCGGTGACCGCCTGCAGCTCCGCGAGCTCCTCGTTGACGCGCCGCACGTCGCCCAGCGTGACGGCCGCCTCGCCCAGCGCCATGGCCTTGCCGAGCGGCGTCTGGCGGTCGATCAGCGCCTGCGTGACGAGCTGCGTCTTGATCTTCGCGAGCTCCGCCGGGGGCACCGGCTTTTGCGCGAGCAGCTCGATCTCGTGGCGCAACGCGCGCGCGAGCTGGTCGGGCGTGGCGCCCGACGCGGCGATCGCGTAGGCGATGAGCAGTCCGGTGTCGACCCGCAGGTCCGCGCCGAACGACGCCGTCTGCGCGATCTGCGCGCGATACACGAGCGCCTGGTTCAGGCGCGACGACTCGCCATTGCCGAGGATGCGCCGCCGCGACCTGCAGCGCCGGCGCGTCCTTGCTGCGCGCCGAGGGCGCGAGCCAGGTGAGCGCGACCGCCGGCAGCGGCACGTTGGGCCCCGTCTCCTGATAGCGCGCGGCGCTGCGTGCGCGCCGGCTCGACCGCCGTCACGCGCGGAATCGGCGTCGCTGGCTTCGGCAGCGCGCCGAAGTACTTGTCGATCCAGGCGTCGAGCTGCTTCGGATCGAAGTCGCCGGTGACGATCAGGATCGCGTTGTCGGGACGGTAGTACGTGCGATGGAACGCGCGCACGTCGTCGAGCGTCGCTGCGTCGAGCTCTTCGATGTTGCCGATGGTGCCGCGCCGATACGGATGCACGGTGTACGAGCGCGGCGCGAACGACTCGTGGAAGCGGCCATACGGATTGGCGAGCACGCGCTGGCGATACTCCTCCTGCACCACCGCGCGCTCGGACTTGAAGTTGCCTCGTCGACGTCGAGGTTGCGCGAGCCGCTCGGCTTCGGCCCACAGCAGGCGCTCGAGATGATTCGACGGCACCACCTCGAAGTAGTTGGTGACGTCGTCGCCGGTGCTCGCGTTGTTCATGCCGCCGACGTCCTCGGTCATGCGGTCGAACTGCTCGGCCTTCAGGTTCTTCGTGCTCTTGAACATCATGTGCTCGAAGAGATGCGCGAAGCCCGAGCGGCCGGGCGGATCGTCCTTGCCGCCGACCTCGTACCAGACCTGCACGCTGACCGTCGGGCTCGAATGGTCTTCCAGCGTGATGACGCGCAGCCCGTTGGCGAGGATGCGCGCGCGGAAGTCGAGCGGCGGCACGGTGAGCGGGCGGCGCGGCGCCGACGCGACGAGCGGCGCCGCGTGGGCGCGCATCGGCGAGGCAGCGAGGACGCCTGAAGATCGCGCAGCGTGCGCGCGGCAAGCGAAGCGAGGAAGGCAAGCATGTGCGGTGCGGAGAAGGAGCCGGGGACCACCGAGTGATCGGCGCTCCGGCGCGCCGCGCCGCGACAGGGTCGGGCACACCGGCGTCAGCCGATCCGCGCCCCGGGCCGATAGAAGAGGTAGACCGCAAAGCCCAGCGTGTCGCGGCCCCAGCGCAGGTAGCCTTCGCGCCACTTGCGGATGCGCTCGAGCATCGCGGGCACGTCGGGATCGTCGGGCTGCTCGCGCGCGTAGCGCTCGATCGAGCGGCAGTACTTCCACTCGTACTCGTCCCACTCGTCGCTGTTGGCGGTGGTCGCGTGCATCGGGATGAGCCCGGCGTCGATGCCCGCCTGCACGTTGCCGCGATGATCGCGGAACTCGCTCGGGTCGGCGCCCAGCACGGCGAGATAGTCCGGATGCGGCCGCGTGCGCCAGTAGCCTTCGCCGATGAGGAGGTAGCCGCCCGACTTGGTCCATGCCTTCAGCTGGTTGCAGATGCCCGGCATGCCGCCCGCGAGGCCGCCGGCGCCGAGCATCACGCGACAGGTGGAACGTCTCCGGATCGGCGCGGAAATCGCGAATGTCGATGTCGTCCAGGTGCAGCTTGCCCAGCGCGCCGGTCCACTCCGCGCGCTCGCGCGCCTGGTCCAGCATCATCGACGACTTGTCGATGGCGATCACCGTCGAGCCGAAGCGCTCGATGATGCGCAGCGACAGCTCGGCGCGCCCGCAGCCCAGGTCGAGCACGCGCGACGACTCGTCGAGCGGCAGCAGGTCGAGCAGGCGCTCGATCTTCGCCGACGAGATCGGGTTGCAGTAGTCGTGGTCGCGGTGCGCGATGGCGCTGAACTTGAAGGGATTCATCTCCGCTCGCCTCCCCCGGAGCGCTCGTTCCACGGAGCAACACGCAAGAGTAGTGCCATTCCGGGCAATGCGAGCACGGTACACAACAGGAAGAAGCCGAACCACCCTGTCTGGTCAACAATCCACCCGGTGGTCGCGTTCACGACCGTCCGCGGCACCGCCGACAGGCTGGTGAACAGCGCAAATTGCGTCGCGGTGAAGCGCGGATTGGTCGCCCTTGCAATGAACGCCACGTAGGCTACGGTACCGAGGCCCACGCCCAGCGCTTCGAACGCGATCACCACCGCGAGCGCGTAGATGTCCGGCTTGCCGAGCCAGGCGAGCCACGCGAAGCCCAGGATCGACACCACCTGCACGACGCCGAACAGCCACAGCCCGCGGTTGATGCCGATCTTCACCATCCACAGGCCGCCCAGCATCCCGCCGATCACGCTGGCCCACAGGCCCGCGTTCTTGGCCACGATGCCGATCTCGGTCTTGGTGAAGCCCATGTCGAGATAGAACGGCGTGGCGAGCGCGGTGGCCATGCTGTCGCCCAGCTTGTAGAGGAAGATGAACGTGAGGATCAGGAGCGCCTGCGACCATCCGGCGCGATTGACGAACTCGCGGAACGGCTCGACCACCGCGTCGCGCAGCGTCTTCGGTGCCGCGGCGGCGGCCGCGGGCTCGCGCGCCAGCAGCGTCATCGCGAGGCCCGGGCAGCATGAAGAGCGACGTGATGACGAACACCGACGCCCAGGGCATGCGGTCGGCGAGGATCAGCGACAGCGAGCCCGGGATGAGGCTCGAGATGCGATACGCGTTGACGTGGATCGAGTTGCCGAGTCCGAGCTCGACCTCCGGCAGGAGCTCGCGGCGGAAGGCGTCGATCGCGATGTCGAGCGTCGCCGAGAAGAACGCGACCGCCGCGGCGAGATAGGCGATCGACCACAGGTCGGTCTGCGGGCGGAAGAGCGCCGAGCGCCGCGATCGACGCGATGAGCGCGACGTGCATCGCGAACATCCATCCGCGCCGGCGCCCGAGCCAGGGCACCGCGTAGCGGTCGACCAGCGGCGACCACAGGAATTTCCACGTGTAGGGAAATCCGATCAGCGCGAAGAGCCCGATCTCCTTGAGGTTGACGCTTCTCGCTGCGCAGCCACGCGGGCAGGAGGTTGATGAGGAGGTAGAGCGGCAGGCCCGAGGTGAAGCCGGTGAAGACGCAGATCAGCATCCGCCGGTTGAAGAGCGCCTCCCGCCAGGTTTCCTTGGGCTGCACGGCGGAAGGCACATCGGGCATGGCGGGATTGTACCGACCGGCTTGCCGCCCGTCGGCGGGCCGGGCTACCGGGCTTCAGCTCGAACGGATAGACCACCTTCCAGTCGTTCTTCATGTCGATGAGCTTCCAGCCGAGCCGCGGCGCGAGGTCGAGGCCCTCGTTGAGCCGGCCGACGTGCGTGTCGCGGTCGTAGGCATACTCGCGCACGCCGTCGGTATGCCACACGAACGCCGCGAGCCGCATGTGCTGCCGGCTTTGCGGGCTCTGCGTGGTCGTCTCCAGCATCGCGAGGTCGCCGTCGCTGTTGCCGAACGCCGCGACGGGCACGCGGCCGATCGCGTGATCGATGCCGATCGCCTTGCCGGGTCCGTCGTCGAGCAGCATCAGCGCGGGCAACGCGGTGGTGGTCGCGACGTCGCCCGCGAATCGGTACTGCGCCTGGAACGAGGTGCCGACCACCTGCTCCGGCGGAATGCCGTACGCCTTCTCCGCGAAGCTGCGGATGAAGTCGAGCGTCCCGCCCGAGACGATGTACGTCTTGTAGCCGTTCGCGCGGAAATACGAGAGGACCTCGAGCATCGGCTGGTACACGAGCTCGGTGTAGAGGCGATTGAAGCGCGGGTGCCGCGTCACCGCGAGCCAGTCGGACGCGGCCTTGCGGAACTCCTCCGACGTCTGCCCCGCGTGCGTGGCCGCGATCAGCTTGAAGAAATCCTGCTCGGACAGCTTCGCCATGGCCGCCTCGTCGTTGTCGATCACGGCCTTGAACGGCATCTCGGTGCGCCACTGCGGGTGCTGCGACGCCAGCGCGCGGATGCGGTCGCGCGTGAAGATCACCTCGACGTACATCGGGTGCTCGGTCCAGAGGGTGCCGTCGTTGTCGAACGTCGCGATGCGTTCGGCGGGCGGCACGAAGTCGGGGCTGCCCGGACGCGTGGTGTCGTCCACCAGCTTCACGATGGCGGCCTTCACCTGGCCGTCGTTCCACGACGGCAGCGGGTCGCCCGCCGGCAGGCCCGCGCATCCCGCGAGCAGCACCATCGCCGCCAGCACCATCGCGCCTGGTGCCACGACCTGACGCTGCCACCACCGCGTCACCGCTCGCATCGAACCCATTGCACTCGCCTCCATTGCCCGGCTTCGCGATTGTAGCGGCATCGCTGGCTGCCCCGCCTGCGCTAACGCGCTCCCTGCCGCGCGCACGCGGCATACTGGTACATGCGCTGCGCTCGTTGCGAGTCTTCGCTCGAACAGGGTGCGCTGGTCTGCGGACAGTGCGGCGCGGTGGTGGGCGCGCGCTACGGTCCGGAACGGGAAGCGCCCGTGCGCGCGGCGGCTCGTGCGCGCGCGTCCGCCGCCGGACGTACTCCGGCGTCCATCGTCGACCGCGTGCAGATCGCTGTTGCGCGCCCCCGCCGCCGCCTGGCCGGCGATTGCCGACGAGCCGGTCAGCCCCTACCAACTCGTGACCGGCTACGTGGCGCCCCTCGCGGCGATCGGCGCGATCGCGCTCTTCGTCGGTCAGGTGGCGTTCGGCGAGCCGGTGCCGCTGCTCGGTCGCGTGCGGGCGGACGTGGCCACCGGCCTCGCCGCGGCGCTGCTGCTGTTCGCATTCGCGGTGATCGCCGTGCTCGCGGAGAGCGCGCTGGTCGATGCGCTCGCGCCGCACTTCGGCGGCCAGCGCGATGCCCTGCGCGCGCGCAAGCTCGTCGCGTACAGCCATACGCCGGTCTGGCTCGCCGGCATCGTCAACGCCTTCCCGGGCCTCGGGCCTTGCTGCCGCTCGCCGCACTCTATGGCCTCTACCTTGGATTCACCGGGCTGCCGATCCTCATGCGCTGTCCGCCCGCGCGGCGCTGCCCTATGCGCTCGCGGTCGGCGCCGGTGCGCTCGTGCTGTCTTCGTGGCATTCGCGGCGCTGATGACGCTCGCCACCGGGCTGGGCCCGGAAGTCCTCTAGGCAGCCTGGACCAGCGCGCCGGAAGCGGTAGATCGCGAGCTCGCCCAGGAGGTTGGGCATCGCGGTCACGGGGTGCCCGTCGGCAAGCACTACGCGGTTCTCGACCACGCAATTGCGCTCGCGCAGGAACGCGTCGAAGTCGGCGACCGTGCACAGGTGGATGTTGGGCGTGTCGTACCACTGGTACGGCAGGCCCTTCGACACCGGCATGCGGCCGCGCAGGATCTGCCAGCGGTGCGCCCAGTAGCCGAAGTTCGGGAACGTGACGATCACCTCGCGGCCGACGCGCAGCATCTCCGCGACGATCTCCTCGGTGTGCCGCATCGCCTGCAGCGTCTGCGACAGGATCACGCAGTCGAACGACGCGTCGTCGAAGCCGGCGAGGCCGCTCTCCAGGTCGCTTTGCAGCACGTCGATGCCGTTGCGCACGCTCGCGAGCACGCCCTCGTCGGCGATCTCGATGCCGTAGCCGCGCACGTTGCGCTCGCGCATCAGGTACGCGAGGAGGCTGCCGTCGCCGCAGCCCAGGTCGAGCACCTGCGCGCCCGGCGCGGACCCACCCGGCGATGGTCGCGAAGTCCGCGCGCTGCGCCTGCCGGTCGCGCTCCTCGACGCTGCCGCTTCACCTCCGCGCCGAAGCGGAACGTCGAGTAGTCGGCGTCGGACGCGATGTTCTCGAAGTACGCGCGCACCAGCGCGTGGTACTGCGGATTGTCGAGCAGGAACGCGTCGTGCCCGTGCGGCGCGTCGATCTCGGCGTAGACGACGTCGCGCCGCCTGTCGACCAGCGCCTTCACGATCTCGCGCGAGCGCGCCGGCCGGGAAGCGCCAGTCGGTGGTGAACGCCGCGACCAGGAACTTGCACTCCGCCGGCGCCAGCGCGCTGGCGAGGTTCGCGTCCGTCGCGCTCGCCGGGTCGAAGTAGTCGAGCGCCTTGGTGATGCGCAGGTACGTGTTGGCGTCGAAGTACTCGGCGAACTTCTCGCCCTGGTAGCGCAGGTACGACTCGATCTGGAACTCGGGCGCGAACGAGAACTTGAGCCCGTCGCGCAGCTGGCGGCCGAATTTCTCCTCCATCTGCAGATCGGACAGGTACGTGATGTGCCCGATCATCCGCGCGACGCGCAGTCCGCGCCGCGGCAGCGTGCCGTGCGCGGCGAACTGCCCGTCGTGGAAGTCGGGGTCGGTCATGATCGCCTGCCGCGCCACCTCGTTGAACGCGATGTTCTGCGCCGAGAGGTTGGGCGCCGCGGCGATCACCAGCGCGTGACGGATCCGCTGCGGATAGCGGATCGCCCAGCAGAGCGCCTGCATGCCGCCCAGGCTGCCACCCATCACGGCGGCGAATTGCGCGATGCCGAGACGGTCGGCGAGACGCGCCTGCGCGTCGACCCAGTCCTCGACCGTCACCAGCGGGAAGTCGCCGCCGTACGGTCGGCCGGTGTCCGGGTTGACGCGACAGCGGTCCGGTCGACCCGAAGCAGCTGCCGAGGTTGTTGACGCCGACGACGAAGAACCGGTTGGTGTCGAGCGGCTTGCCCGGCCCGATCATGTTGTCCCACCAGCCGACGTTCTCGCGGTCGTCGGCGTAGTAGCCGGCGACGTGGTGCGACGCGTTCAGCGCGTGGCAGATCAGCACCGCGTTGGACGCGTCGCGGTTCAGCGTGCCGTACGTCTCGTAGGCGAGCTCGAACCGCGGCAGCCACTGCCCGCAGGCAAGCTGCATCGGCTCGCGTAAAGGCGGCGACCTGCGGCTCGACGATCCCGACCGAGTGAACGTCGGGACCCGGCGCCGCGACGGCGCCGCCGGTGGTGGCGGAAAACGAGGGCATGGCGGTCGGTGAGCGGGCTGTGCAGACCCTGACGGCTCCGGCCAGCTTGACGGCTCGGCGACGGCAGGCGGAAAGCCTCGCGCTCCGCTTTAGCCGTATTTGTGTCGAAATCCCTTGATTTACGCAAGGGTTTCCCGCGCCCGCAAGCTGGCTCAAATCGGCGCTCCGGCCATTCTAGCCCGGAATACCGCCGCGACAGCGCGCGAGCGCAGCCTCGCGCCGATGATGACGACGGAATGATCGTGTATTTGCGCCTGTTTGCCACATCTGGTCGCCAAATGTGCCGTTTGTCGGAAATTCCATGACAACGGCGTATGACAATGGAATAGATTGGGTACACTCCACCGTCCCGAAATTTGCCCCGCGCGCCGGCGCGGCTGCCGCCCGGAGAGTGTCCGCATGAAACGACCCGCCCGCCTCGTCCTCGCGTTGCTCGCCGTCCCGCCCCTGGCATGGTGCGCGCTCGCGCATGCGCAAAATTGCACGAACGGAAACACGCTCTATCACAAGAAGGTTGCGCGCGTGCGGAGGTGAGCTGTTCGCAGTCGGCCTGCCATGGTTCGGATCCGCTCGCGAACAATCACAACATCGTGACCGGCGGCACCTACGCGGCCCGGGCGATCAGTCCGCCAACATCCAGCAAGCGCTTAACAGCGTGCCGGACATGAGCGGGCTGCAAAGCGGTCTTGGCCTTACGACGAGCGATCTCGACGACATCGCGCTGTACATCTGGTATCGCGAAGCGAACACGAACTGCCCGGCGGCCACCCCCGTGCTCACCGCGAACCCGACCTCGTTGTCGTTCGGCAGCGTGAGCGTCGGTGCAACCAGCGCAACCCAATCCGCCACGATCACCAACACGGGTGGCGCTACGGCCGGCAGCATCTCGCGCAGCGCCGTCAACAGCGCCGAATACCTCGCGTCCGGCACCTGCACCACCGCTACTTCCCTCGCGGTCGGGGCATCGTGCACGCTGACGATCACGTACAAGCCCGGTGTCGCCGGCGCGAGCACCGGCACCTTTATGCTCACCTCGGGCAGTACGAGCGCCACGGTCAGCTTCGACGGTACCGGTGTCTCGGTGAGCGCGCCCAACGTCACCGCCACGCCGTCATCGCTCGCCTTCGGCTCGGTGAACTCCGGCACCACGAGCCCCGCGCAGACGATTACGGTGTCGAACGCAGGCACCGCGGCTGCGACCAACATGTCGTATCCGGCCGCGCCGCCGCGCTTCAGCAAGGGCGGCACCTGCAGCAGCGCGACGCTCGCCGCGGGCGCGAGCTGCCAGATCACGTTCACATACTCGCCGACGTCCGCCGTCACTGACAACGCCAACTACACGATCACCGGCGGCGGCGCGTCGATCTCGATCTCGCTGTCCGGCACCGGCGTGGCGCCGCCGCCCGCCTCGCTGCAGGCGTCGCCGACCTCGCTGGCGTTCGGCAGCGTGAACGTGGGCGCGACAAGCACCCTTCCTCCCGTCACAATCACCAACACGGGCTCGGCTTCCGCGACGTCGCTCACGATTCCCGCCGCGCCGGCGAACTACTCACGCAGCACCACATGCGGCGCCACACTCGCCGCCGGCGCCGATTGCACGGTCACATTCACGTTCAGCCCGACCGCGGCGGGCACGTTCGATCCGACGTTCACGGTCAGCGCCGCGGGCAGCATCAGCGTGCCGATATCGCTTTCCGGCACCGGCGTCGCCATCAGCGTCCGAACGTCAGCGCCTCGCCGACGTCGCTCGCATTCGGCACCGTCAACGTCGACACGACCAGTGCCGCGCAGACGATCACCGTGTCGAACACCGGCACCGCGGCGGCGACCAACATGTCCTACCCGGCGGCACCGCCAGGTTCACGAAGGGCGGCACGTGCAGCAGCGCGACGCTCGCCGCAGGCGCGATCTGCACCGTCACGTTCACGTACTCGCCGACGTCGGCCACCACGGACAACGCGACTTACACGATCACCGGCGGCGGCGCGACGATCCCGATCGCGCTGTCCGGCACCGGCGTGGCGCCGCCGCCCGCCTCGCTGCAGGCGTCGCCGACGTCGCTCGCGTTCGGCAGCGTCACGGTCGGCAGCGCGAGCGCACCGCAGACGATCACGGTCACCAACTCGGGCGGCACCGCCGCTACCGGGCGTCGGCGTGACGAGCGGCAACGCGAAGTTCGCGCTCAGCGGCAACACGTGCGGCGCCACCGTCGCGGCGGGCGCGATCGTGCCGGTCAACGTCACGTACACGCCGGGCGCGGCCGGCACCGACAACGGCAACCTCACGGTCAGCTACACCGGCGGCACGTCGGTCACGGTCGCGATGTCCGGTCACGGGCACCGCCGCGGCGCGACGGCGAGCCTCTCCGCGAGCCCGGCGACGCTCACGTTCGGCAGCGTCACGGTCGGCGCGACGAGCGCGCGGCCAGACCGTCACCGTCAGCAACAGCGGCGGCGCGCAGGCCACGGGCGTCACGGTGGCGAGCAGCAACGCCGACGAAATTCCCGGTCAGCGCCAACACGTGCGGCGCGACGATCGCCGCGGGTGCGTCGTGCACGTTCACCGTCGCGTACGCGCCGACCGCGGCGGGCACGGACAGCGGCAACGTGACCGTCGGCTATGCGGGCGGCGCGCAGCGTCGTCGTGTCGCTGTCGGGCACCGGCACCGCCGCGGCGTCGGCGAAGCTGTCGGCCTCGCCGCCACGGTCGGCGTTCGGCAACGTGACGGTCGGCCAGACCAGCGCCGCCGACGACGGTCACGGTCAACAACACGGGCGGCGCCTCGGCGTCGGGCGTGAGCGTTCGCCAGCAGCAACGCGGCGCGAGTTCCCCGTCAGCGACAACACCTGCGGCGCCACGATCAACGCCGGCGCGTCGTGCACGTTCGCGTCGCGTACGCGCCGGATGCGGCGGCGCCGGACAGCGGCACCGTCACGGTCACGTACGCGGGCGGCGGCGCGCTGACCGTCTCGCTCACCGGCAGCGGGTATCGACCGGCACACCGCCGCCGGGCACGCGGCCAGCTCTCGTTCGCGACGCGCGCTCACGTTGCCCGAGCACGAACGTCGGCACGTCGAGCGCCGCGCAATCCGTCACCGTGAGCAACGTCGGCAGCGCGCACGGTGAACGTGACCGAGCATCGCGAGCAGCAACGGGCGAGTTCGCGGTGGCGAGCAACACTGCGGCAGCGTGGCGGCCGGCGCGACGTGCTCGTTCGCGCGTCACGTTCACGCCGTCCGCCGCCGGCGCGCGCAGCGGCGTCGATCACGGTCGCGAGCAACGGCAGCGGCAGCCCGCAGACGCTGGCGGTGAACGGCACCGGCGTCCGGCGGCGGCAGTTCCGCCGCCGACGGCCACGCCGGCGACTGGCGATCGAGTACTACCACGCGAGCTTCGATCACTACTTCATCACGCACATTGCCGACGAGATCACGAAGCTCGACAACGGCACGTTCGTCGGCTGGACGCGCACCGGCCGCTCGTTCAAGGTCTATCCGAACGCGGTGAGCGGGCTGAACGCGGTGTGCCGCTTCTTCAGCACGGCGTTCGATCCGAAGAGCTCGCACTTCTACACGCCGAACGCGGCCGGAGTGCACGGCGGTCAAGTCGAACCCGAACTGGATGTTCGAGGCCGAGGTGTTCTGGGTCACGTATCCCGGCGGTCGACGGCACGTGCCCGGCGGACACCGTCCCCGGTCTATCGCGTCTACAACAACGGCCAGGGCGCGCGCGCCCAACCATCGCTACACGACCGACCTGGCCGTGCGCAGCGACGATGCTCGCCAACGGCTGGATCCCGGAAGGCGCCGGGAACATCGGCGTCATCATGTGCGCGCCGCAGTAGCGCGCTAGCGTTCGCCGCAGCACGCAGCGACGCGGTGCCGGCGTGCGGGCCCGTCGCAAGCGGGCCGTCGCCTGCGCGCCGCGCATGGGGAGCCGCGGCACGCGGAATGCAACGCGGCGTGGAATTTCAGGAATCCTGCGCGGCTTCAACTGCGCTCCAGCAACCGTCGTCCGATCGCAGTGTCCCGATCGCCGTCGATGCCAGCCCGTCGCTCCGCCTCGTGCTGGCCGTCGTCGTCGGCCCGCCTGCGCCTCGCCCGTCGCGGCCGCCGACATCGCGCAACGGCCAGAAGGTCTACAACAACATCTGCGCGCAGTGCCACAACACCGGCGGCAGTCCGGGCCCCGGGCCGATCAGGCTGGGCGCGAACGATCCGTCCGTCGATCGTGCTCGCGCTCGACACGGTGCTCGAGATGGAGCCGTTCGCGTCGCTGCTGAGCAACAAGGACATCGAGGACGTGGCGGCCTACCTCGGCGTGCGCTTCGGCGTCCCGCCGCCGCCGCGTCGCCGCAGCCCGACGGCCGACGCCGTCGAGTACTACCACGCGGCGTTCGATCACTACTTCGTCACGACGATCGCCGACGAGATCGCCAAGCTCGACAACGGCACGTTCGTCGGCTGGACGCGCACGGGGCGGCAGTTCAAGGTGTTCACGGCGCCGCAGCGGGCACTGTCGCCGTGTGCCGGTTCTTCAGCACGTCGTTCGCGCCGAAGAGCTCGCACTTCTACACGGCGTCGCCCTCGGAGTGCACGGCGGTGAAGGCCAATCCCGACTGGACGTTCGAGGCGGAGGTGTTCTTCGTCGTCACCGCCCGCGGCGCGACGGCACGTGCGCGACCGGCACGATGCCCGTCTATCGCGTGTACAACAACGGGCAGGGCGCGGCGCCCAACCATCGCTTCGCACCGAGCTGCAGGTGCGCACGCAGATGCTCGCGCAGAGCTGGGTGCCGGAAGGCCAGGGGGTGGGTCACGATGTGCGTGCCGGAGTGACGCGGACGCGAGCGCCGGGTCGTCGACTGCCCACGCCCGGCAAAGGGACGGACCGGCACACGTTGGCTCCGTCGCGCGCTCGATGCCGGATAGCAGCCTGAGTGTGTGGTGTCGTCGTGAAAGGCAGGGCTGGCCACGGCCGCGCGGCGGTCCCACTCCTCCCGCCGGCTTCGTGTCCGGGCCGGCCCTGCCGTTTTTAGGGCCGAGCGTCCCGTCGGCGGCGACCCCCAGCCACTGCACGCCCTGCGTCTCGAGGAACGCCCGGCGCCGCCGACTTCCAGCAGCATCGCGATCGTCGCGCAGCTCCCGGCGACCACGCACAGCGGCGACACCACGCTGATCGACTGCCAGTGCGACGACCGGCATGCCGGTGCGCGGATTCATGATGTGGCAGTAGCGCCGGCCGTCGATCTCGAAGTAGCGCTCGTAGTCGCCGCTCGTCGCGAGCGCGCCGGCCGCGAGATCGAAGCCCGCGACCGCCGCGCCCGCGTGCCGCGGATGGCGGATGCCGACGCGCCACGGCGTGCCGTCCGCCTGCGGTCCGATGGCGCGGACGTCGCCGCCGAGATTCACGAGCCCATGCCGCGAGTCCGCGTTCGAGGCAGGATCGTCGCGACACGGTCCGCCGCGTACTCCTTGCCGATGCCGCCGAAGTCGATCTCCATGCCCGCGCGCGGCAGGCGCACGGACTGCGCATCCCACTCGACCTCGCGACCAGCCGATCAGTCGGCGACGCGCCGCGCGAGCTCGGCCGCGGTGGGCAGCGCGGGCGGCTCGCGCCGGAAGTCCCACACGCGACGCAGCACGCCCGACGTGATGTCGAAGAGTCCGCCGCTCTGCGCGTAGCACTGGTCGGCGTAGCGCAGCAGCGCGGCGGTCTCGGCGTCGATCGCAACCGGCTCGCCGCCGGCGGCGCGGTTGATGCGCGTGGTGACGCTGTCGTCGCGGTAGCGCGAGTACTTCGCCTCGATGCGCGCACGTCCGCGATCGCGGCCGCGGCCGCGCGCCGCGCGACGTCGATGTCGGCGGCGGCGAGCTCGATCTCGTGCTCCGACGGCCATCGCGCGGAAGGTCTGGCGGAATTGTTTCATCGCGAGGCACTGGCTCCAGCGCGCCCATGCCGGGAGCCCGCGGGCGCCGGCAGACGCGGCGCGCGCTGCGAGCGCTCAGAACGTCTTGGTCAGGTTGACCTGGAACCAGCGCGCGGAGAAGGTCTGGATGCCGGGCTGCCGGTGCCGAAGATCGCCATTCCGGGTCCTGCCGGTAGTAGTCGGCGCGAACAGCGACGTTCCAGCCGTCCCACAATGGCTTGCCGACGTGACGCCTGCCGTGACCGCGCCGAACGACGGCGAGGCGCGTGTCGGCGCTGTAGTCCTGCCCACTCACGTAGCCCTTGGGCCACGGCGGGTTGTAGTAGAAGTCGGCGGCGGTCTGCGTGTAGATAGCGGACGTCCGGCGTCACCGTGAAGCCACCACGGCAGCGCCTGCACCCACGCCACCTCGAACGCGTTCGAGTTGCTGCCGAACGAATCGAACAGCAGCCGGTACGACAGCTTGCAGCGTCGCGTCCGGCTCGGCGAAGTACTGGTTGTAGCGCGTGAGCCACGCGAACGTATGGCGCGTGCTCGGGCGCGTGTCGAGCGACTTGTACGGGTCGGAGTAATAGCCGTGGCCGGTGTAGTAGGTGAGGTTCGACTGGATGATCGAGTTGGCGTCAGCGCCTGCGTGACGCCCGACGACGAATTCCAGCGAGTTGCGACGCGAGTTCGGCGCGATGCCGTTGGTCGCATTGATGCGGTCGTTGGTACCGGCAACGCCGAGGAGCCACGTGCGGTTGCGGTCCTCGCTGTAGATCTGCACGTTGAGCGAGCCGCCGCGCGACAGGAAGTCCTGCTCCGACGACACGAAGCCGCCGAGCGCTCACGCGAGTAGTCGCCGAAGTACCTCGTGACCTTGAGGTCGCCGGCGGTGCGGTAGTCGCCGATCGACGCGCCGGACAGCGTGTTGAAGAACAGTCGGCGACGCACCGGACATCGCGTCGTAGACCATGCCGCCTTCGACCGACCACGTGTCGCCGATGGGCATCAGCGCGTAGAACGCCGGCGCGTCGACCTTCATGCGGTTGCGCGCCCGGCTGCCAGTCGCGGTAGGACAGGTACTGCAGCTCGAAGATGCCCTTGTCGGGCGCGGACTGCGCGTGCGCGGGCGCCGGCATGACGCCCGGCAGCGCGAGCGCGGCCGCCAGAGCGCGCCGGCCAGCGCGCCTCCTGCGGGCGCCGCGCCTTCGCCGCGCGCCGTCAGTTGCAGCCACAGCCGCCTCCGCCCACGCCGTAGCCGCCGGTCGCCGCTTCCTTGCTCGTGTAGATGTGCTGCTGCGTCTTGGTGTCCAGCCGGTCGTAGTCGAATTGCATGTCGGGCCGCGCGAGCGTTGCCCTTCTCCCACGGCTTGGGCGGCGCGAAGCTGCACGCGGACAGCGCAAGGGCGAGGATGGCGACGGCGGCCAGGCGCATGGCGAAGGCCTCCGGTCTTCAATTCTTGGCGACGAGCGCGGCGACGTCGCTGCTCGAGCTCGGCCTTGCTGCTCGTCGAGGAAGCCGCGCTCGACGTAACGTTACCGTTGCCGGCGCGTCGATCAGGTACGAGCTCGGCATGCCCTTGACGCCGTAGGCCGACGGCGTGGTGCCGGCCTCGTCGAACGCGATGGTGAAGGACGCCGGAATCTGCGCGAGGAACTTGTCGGCGTCGGTGCGCTTCTTGTCGACGTTCACGCCGACCACGACGAAGCCCCTGCGCGCCGTACTTCTGCTGCATCTCGTTCATCCACGGGAACGAGCGCCGGCACGGACCGCACCACGACGCCCAGAAGTCGACGTAGACGACCTTGCCGCGCAGCTTGCTCGAGCGCGACGGGTCGCCCTTCGCGGACGGCAGGCTGAAGGCGGGCGCGGCCTCGCCGGCCTCGACGGCCAGGGCGGGCAGCGGAATGGGCGTCGCGACCGCGATGATCGCGGCGACTGCGCAGGGCAAGGGCGCGTTTCATGACATTGGCATTATGCCGGAAGATGGGCGGCGGAGGCAACGACGGGCTGCTTCGGTCACCTGTAATCAACAGGCGCGGGGGCAAGGCGAACATTCCGCGGGCGGGGCGAGCGTCGCCCTCCTCGCCCGGCCGGCGCCTCGCCAACGCGAGGTGCAGCGGCGAGACTCAGATCGCGTTGAGCTTGTCGACCAGCATCGCGATCTTGTCCGGGATTGTCGGCGCGGCGGATGCGATCGACGAAATGCTTCGACGCCGTCGACGCCGGAGGTCAGGACGCGCTGCTTGACCGCCAGCAGTTGCGCCGGATGCATCGAGAAGTTGCGCAGCCCGAGGCCGAGCAGCAGGCGCGTCAGGTGCACCTCGCCCGCCATCTCGCCGCACACGGCGATCGGCTGGCTTCGCCTTGGTCGGCGATGGCGATGGCCATCGCGAGCAGGCGGATCACCGCCGGGTGCAGCGGGTCGTAGAGGTGCGCAACCGCCTCGTCGCAGCGGTCGACCGCGAGCGTGTACTGGATCAGGTCGTTGGTGCCGATCGACAGGAAGTCGAGCTTCGCCACGAACGCGTCCATCGCGATGACCGGCGGCGGGAATCTCGATCATGCCGCCGACCTCGACGCCGCGAATCGAACGGCACGCCCTGCTCGCGCAGGATCTCCTTGGCCTGCTCGATCATCGACGAGCGTCTGGTCGATCTCCGACGACGACGCGAGCATCGGGATCGAGGATGCGCACGCTTGCCGTAGTGCGACGCGCGCAGGATCGCGCGCAGCTGCGTCAGGAAGAGCCGCGGCTCGGCCAGGCAGAAGCGCACGGCGCGCAGGCCCAGCGCCGGATTGGGCGCGACGCGCGCGAGGCCGTCCAGCCCCTGCGACGTTCTTGTCGGCGCCGAGGTCGAACGTGCGGATGGTGACCGGGTTGCCCGTGCATCCCTTGCGCGACCGCGCGGTACGCCTCGAACTGCTCGTCCTCGGTCGGCAGCCCTTCGCGATTGAGGAACAGGAACTCCGAGCGGAAGAGGCCGACGCCGGTCGCGCCGTTCTCGAGCGTCTGCGCCAGGTCCTCGGGCAGCTCGATGTTCGCGTGCAGCTCGATGCGCATCGCCGTCGATCGTCTCCGCCGGCTTGGTGCGCAGCCGCTTGAGCTTCTGGCGCTCGAGCTCGATCTCGGCTTTGCTTCAGCCGGTACTCGGCGAGCACCGCGCGGTCCGGATTGATGATCACGACGCCGGAATTGCCGTCGACGATCAGCATCTCGCTGTCGCGGATCAGCTGCCGCGCGTTGTGCGTGGCCACCACCGCCGGCACGTTGAGGCTGCGCGCGACGATCGCGGTGTGCGACGTCACGCCGCCGACGTCGGTCAGGAACGCACCGTAGTGGTGGTGCTTGAACTGGATGACATCGGCCGGCGAGAGATCGTGCGCGACGAGGATCGTCTGCTCCTCGGCGACCGGAGAAGGCAGCGAGCCGGGCTTGCCCATCAGGCGCTTCAGCACGCGCTCGCCCACCTGCACGATGTCGGCCTTGCGCTCGCGCAGGTAGGGATCCTCGATCTGCTCGAACTGCTCGACCAGCACGCCCAGCTGCTGGGTGAGCGCCCACTCCGCGTTGCACCGCTGCTCGGCGATGATCCGCTTGGGCGCCTCCGACAGCGTCGGATCGGTCAGGATCATCCAGTGCACGTCGAGGAACGCGCCGAACTCACCGGGCACGTCGCCGGCCGTGATCGCGTGGTGCAGGCCTTCGAGCTCCTTCTGCACCTCCTTCACCGCGTTGGTGAAGCGCGCGATCTCGCCGTCGACCTTGGACGCGGGAATCGTGTAGTGCGCGACCTCGAGCGTGGCGTGCGAGACGAGCTGCGCGCGCCCGATGGCGATGCCGCCGGAAACGCCGACGCCGGAGAGCGCGAAGCTGACCATGAGCTACGCGCGCCCGGCGCGGCTACGCGCTAGGAGCGTTCTCCGAAGCCGTCGTGGAACAGCGCGGCGATCTCCTTCATCGCCTCCGCCTCGTCCGGGCCGTCGACTTCGAGGCGCACCGTGGCGCCGACGGACGCGGTGAGGAGCATCACGGCGACGATGTTGCGCGCGCTTGCGCGCTTGCCCTTCACCACGAGCGACACGTTCGAGCGGAATCGCGACGAGATGTGGACGATCTTGGCGCACGCGCGCGCATGCAGGCCGAGCGGATTGATGATGGATACGACACGAGTCAGCATGAGTCACCGCAAGCGGTTGGGACAAAGGGCGCGGCCACCGGAAGGCGGCCCGCGTCACTGTACTTGGTCGCCCATTTTGCGCGATGGTTCCACGAAACGTGGGGGCCGCGTTGGTCATAACCTAAGAACCGCGACGGCCAGATCACCCGCGGCATCGTGACGTCCCCTTGTTGCGTGCGATGAAATTCGTCGCGCTGCGCTGCGTCACTGCACCGCAAGCCGCGCTCCGAACGGGGTCAGTGCCCGTCGTGCGTCCCCGCCGTGCGCGACGTGCAGGCGGCGGGCTCACTGACCTTCGCCGAAATAGTCGCCGATCAGCGCGACGATCGCGTTCATCGCGTCGCTCTCGTCCGGGCCCTCGATCTCGATCGTCACCTTCGCGCCCTTGCCGGCGGCCAGCATCATCACGCCCATGATGCTCTTCGCGTTCACCTTGCGGCCGTTGCGCGACATCTGCACGTCGCTCTGGTAGCGCGACGCGAGCTGCGTCAGCTTGGCCGACGCGCGCGCATGCAGCCCCAGCTTGTTGACGATCTCAACTTCGCGTTGTTGCATAGACCGGGTCGACTTCGACGTGCAGCACGCCGTCGCGGCCGCCGGAGATCGGCCTTGGTGATCATCGTTTCCATGCCTCGCGCGCGGTACGTGAAGGCGCGCACCAGCATCGGCAGGCTCACGCCGGCGATCACCTCGACGCGTCCGGGCGCGACCAGCTTGCCCGCGAGGTTGCACGGCGTGGCGCCGTAGATGTCCGAGAAGATGAGCACGCCGTCGCCCGTGTCGAGCTGGCGCACGCGCTCGCGCGCGTTGGGCAGCAGGTCGAACGGGTCGTCGGTCGCCGCGACCGACAGCGTCTCGAACTGCGGAGGCTTCGTGCCCAGCACGTGCGTGACGGCCTTCACCAGGCTGTCGGGCAGCGTGTCGTGCGCGATGATGAGGATGCCGATCATGGCCGCGTGGCCGGGCCATCCCGGGGTACGAACACGCTCCCTTGAGGAAGCAGCGATGGCGGGGGTGATCTCATCGCAGGTCGTCACGCGACCGCAGAGGCGGCGCAGGTCATCGATGGTAGCACGCAAGCAAGGATCGGGCCCCCCAATCCGTGCCTGAACGCGCTCACGCCCCCGCCGCCGCCAGCAGCGCCTTCGTGTAGGCCTCGCGCGGGGCCGCGAACAGCGCCTCGGCCTCGCCTTGCTCGACGATCGCGCCGTCCTTCATCACCAGCACGCGGTGCGACATCGCGCGCACCACCGCGAGGTCGTGGCTGATGAACACGTAGCTCATGCCGTACTGTCTCTGCAGCGACGCTCAGCAGCTTCAGCACCTGCTGCTGCACCGACACGTCGAGCGCGGAGGTCGGCTCGTCGAGCACCAGCATCTCCGGATGCAGCACCACGGCGCGCGCGATCGCGATGCGCTGCCGCTGGCCGCCCGAGAACTCGTGCGGATAGCGCGTGAGCACGTCGTAGATGCCCTCCGCCTCCGACAGCCCGACCTCGGCGAGCATCGCGAGGATGCGCTCGCGGCGCTGCGCCTTCGTGAGCTCCGGCATGTGCAGCGCGACGCCCTCGCCGACGATCTGCTCGATCGTCATGCGCGGCGACAGCGACGCGAACGGGTCCTGGAACACGACCTGCATGCGCCGGCGCATCGCGCGCAGCGTGGCGCGGTCGGCGTCGTCGAGGCGCGATGCCCTCGAGCGTGATGCTGCCGCCGGCGATCGGCTGCAGCGCGAGCAGCGCCATGCCGAGCGTGGTCTTGCCCGATCCCGACTCGCCGACGATGCCGAGCGTCTCGCCGCGCTTCAGCGCCAGCGTCGCGTTGCGCACCGCGTGGAACACTTCCTTGCCGAACCAGCCCTTGCGCTCGACACGAAATCGACGTTGACGTCGTGGGCGGCGGCGAGCATCGGCGCGTCGGCGGCGACCGGCGCGACCAGCCGCTGCGGCCGGCTGTTGATGAGCTTGATCGTGTAGGGATCGCGCGGATGCGCGAACACCTCGGCGGTCGGGCCCTGCTCGACCAGCTTGCCGCGCTCCATCACGCCGACGCGATGCGTGAAGCGGCGCACGAGGTTCAGGTCGTGGGTGATGAACAGGATCGCCATGCCGAACTCGGCCTGCAGGTCGTCGAGCAGCGCGAGGATCTGCGCCTGGATGGTGACGTCGAGCGCGGTGGTCGGCTCGTCGGCGATCAGCAGCTTCGGCCGGCAGGCGAGCGCCATCGCGATCATCGCGCGCTGCCGCTGGCCGCCGGAGAGCTGGTGCGGGAACGCGTCGACCTTCTGCTCCGGATCCGGAATGCCGGTGCGCGCGAGCAGCTCGATCGCGCGCGCCCGTGCGCGCGCTTCTTGCGCAGCGCCCTCGTGCAGCTCCAGCACTTCGGCGATCTGGTTGCCGACCGTGTAGAGCGGGTTCAGCGCGGTCATCGGCTCCTGGAAGATCATCGCGATGTCGCGGCCGCGCAGCGCGCGCATCTCGCGCTCGCTCTTGCGCGAGCACGTCCTCGCCGGCGAAGCGGATCGCGCCCTCGTAGCTGGCCGTCTCGAGCAGCCGCAGGATCGACAGCGCCGTGACCGACTTGCCCGACCCCGATTCGCCGACCAGCGCGAATTTCTCGCCGGCGTCGACGTCGAACGACACGCGGTCGACGACCCGCGACGGTCGCCGAAGTTCGACGCAGAGCCGGTCGACCGCGAGGAGCGGCGCGCGCGATGGAGCGTCGGCGCTCATGACTTGCGCGTGTCGAAGGCGTCGCGCAGCGCGTCGCCGATGAACGTGAGCAGCAGCAGCGTCAGCACCAGCACGATGAACGTCGGCACCGAGATCCACCACGCGTCGAGGTTCTCCTTGCCCTGCCGCAGCAGGTCGCCGAGCGACGGCATGCCGGGCACGCCCGAGGCCGAGGAAGTCGAGCGACGGTCAGGAACAGGATCGCGGCGCTCATCCGGAACGGCAGGAACGTGATCACCGGCGTCATCGAGTTCGGCAGGCATGTGCCGCCAGATGATCTGGCCGTTGGACAGGCCCATCGCGCGCGCCGCCTTCACGAACTCGAGGTTGCGGTTGCGCAGGAATTCGGCGCGCACGTAGTCGGACAGCGCCGATCCAGCCGAAGAGCGCGAACACGCCGATCAGCAGCAGCAGCGACGGCGCGAAGATCGACGCGAGGATGATCAGCAGGTAGAGCTCCGGCACCGCGTTCCAGATCTCGATGATGCGCTGCGTCGCGAGGTCGACGCGGCCGCCGAAATAGCCCTGCAGCGCGCCGATGAGGATGCCGAGCACGGTGCCGACGAAGGTGAGCGCGAGGCCGAAGTAGACGCTGATGCGGAAGCCGTAGAGCAGCCGCGCGGTCATGTCGCGGCCGGACGCGTCGGTGCCGAGCCAGTGTTCGCGCGCCCGGCGCGACGGGATCGGCCGCGCGCGCGAAGTAGTCGAGCGTGTTCGACCCCGAATATCGTTGAGCGTGAACAGCGCGAAGTTGCCCGGTTTCGCGAACTGCTCGCGGATGAACGGGTCGTCCCACTCGGTGGGCGTCTGGAAGTCGCCGCCGAAGCGCGTCTCGGGCTGGATTGTTGAGGATCGGGAAGAACCACTCGCCCGTCGTAGCGCGCGACGAGCGGCCGGTCGTTGGAGAACACCTCCGCAAACAGTGCCGACGACCAGCATGCGCCAGCGAACACGATCAGCGACACGTAGCCCAGCCGGTTGCGCTTGAAGCGCGCCCACGCGCGCTGGTTGGGCGACAGCGACGTCGCGCGCGCGCGGCGCGGCGGCCGCGCGGCGGCAGCGGCCTCGACTTCGATCGCGGGCGTGCTCGATGCGGCCGCGCTCATTTCGCAACCGCCGCGAACTGCACGCGCGGATCCACGACGACGTACAGGAGGTCGCCGATCAGCTTGACGACGAGGCCGATCAGCGTGAAGAAGATAGAGCGTGCCCAGCACGACCGGGTAGTCGCGCCGCACCAGCGACTCGTAGCTCAGGAGGCCCAGGCCGTCGAGCGAGAACAGCGTCTCGATCAGCAGCGAGCCGCGCGAAGAACGCGCCGACGAACGCCGCCGGAAAGCCGGTGACGATCGGGATCAGCGCGTTGCGGAACACGTGCTTGTACAGCACGCGCCGCTCGGACAGGCCCTTGCGCGCGCGCGACCAGCACGTACTGCTTGCGGATTTCCTCGACGAACGTGTTCTTGGTCAGCATGGTCACGATCGCGAAGCTGCCGATCGCGTAGCAGGTGAGCGGCAGCACGAGGTGCCACAGGTAGTCGAGGATGCGCGCCGGCCACGACAGGCTCGCCCAGTTGTCGGACGTGAGGCCGCGCAGCGGGAACCAGTCGAGGAACGAGCCGCCGGCGAAGAGCACGATGAGCAGCACGCCGAGCACGAAGCCGGGAATCGCGATAGCCGACCAGCACCAGCAGCGTGGTCGCGGTGTCGAAGCGCGAGCCCTCGCGCACGGCCTTCGCGACGCCGAGCGGGATCGATATGAGGTAGGAGACGAGGAACGTCCACAGCCCGAGGCTGATGGACACCGGCAGCTTTTCCTTGATGAGCGACCAGACGTCCTTGTTGCGCAGGAAGCTCTTCCCGAGGTCGAACTGCGCGAAGCTTCTTCAGCATCGAGAAGTAGCGCTCGAGCGGCGGCTTGTCGAAGCCGTAGAGCTTCTTGAGCTCCTCGATCTGCTTCGCGTCGACGTCGCGGCGCGCCGGGAAGCTCGCGCTGTCGCCGCCGGAGCCCGCGCGCGCCTCCGCGAGGAGCGTGCTCGACCGGGCCGCCGGGCACGAACTGGATCATGATGAACGTGAGCGTCAGCACGCCGAGCATCGTCGGGATCATCAGCAGGAGCCGCTTCAGGATGTAGGTCAGCATCGGCGTGCGCGGGTCCGGTCACTTGCGGGCGATCGCGTTCTTGTCCGCGTCCTTCATCCACCACCCGGTGATCGCCCACTGCGACCAGTCCGTAGGCGTGGCGATCGTGTAGTACTTGGGCACGACCTTCGGGATGCCGAACTTGTCCCAGCGCGACACGCGGTTGGTGCCGCCGTAGAGGTCCGGCACCTGGTAGTAGCCGAAGATCAGCAGGCGGTCGAGCGCGCGCGCGGCGTCGCGCAGCTCGTGCATCGTCCGTGCCTTCTCCATCGCGTCCAGCACGCGGTCGATCGCGCGGCTCTTGACGCCGCGGTAGTTGTCGGCGCCCTGCACGTCGGCGTTCGCGCTGCCGTACTGCGACTTCAGCTCCGCCGGCTCGGGCAGCGTGAAGTCGCCGATCTTGATCATCGACCATGTCGAAGTCGAACGTCTCCATCCGCTTGCGGAAGAGCGAGAAGTCGACGAGGCGCGACTTGAGGACGATGCCGATCTTGGCCAGGTTGCGCTCGAACACGGCCTCGGCGCGCCCAGGCGCGTCGCCCGTCTCGAGGAACTCGAACTCGAGCGGCTCGCCCTTCGCGTTGCGCGCGATGCCGTCGGCGCCGACCTTCCAGCCCGCCGACTCGAGCAGCGCGCGGGCCTGCTTCAGGTTCTCGCGCAGCGCGTTCGGCGACGTGTCGCTGCGCGGGGGCACCCACGCGGGGCCGAACACCTCGGGCGGCAGCTCGCTGCGGAACGGCTCCAGAAGGGCAAGCTCGCCCGGGCCGGGCATGCCGGTCATCGCGAACGGCGTGTTCGAGAACACGCTGTTGGTCCGCTTGTACTGCTTGTAGACGTTGATCGCCTCGAAGTCGAACGCGAGGTTGATCGCCTTGCGCACGCGCCAGTCGGACAGCACCGGCCGGCGCGTGTTGAGGACGTACGACTGGAAGCCCATGCCCGAAGCCGTTCGGGAACTCCTCCTTCACGATGCGCCCGTCGCTCCACTTCGGCCCCTGATGCTGGCGCGCCCACCGGCGCGCGGAGTACTCCATCAGGAAGTCGAACTCGCCGGCCTTGAACGCCTCCATCGCGATCGCGTTGTCCTGGTAGTAGCGATAGACGACGCGGTCGAAGTTGTTCTGCCCCTTGGCGACGCCCATGTCGCGCGCCCAGTAGTTCGGATCGCGGACGAACTCGATGCGGCGCGGCATGTCGACCTCGCCGATCGTGTACGGGCCGGTCGTGATCGGGTATTCGTTGACGATCTCGTCGAACTTCTTCGGCGTGCCGTCCTGTTCAGCCCCCACTTGCGCGAGAACACCGGCAGGCCGCGCGGCGGTGAAGATCGTGTCGTCGGTGCGCTCCTTCAGGTCGAAGCGGATCGTGCGGTCGTCGAGCACGACGGCGCGCTCGATGCCGCTCGAGCTTCACGCGAACGCCGGGCGCGGCCCCCTTGCTCGTCAGCATGTCGAACGAGTGCTTGCACGTCCTGCGGCGGTGACCGGGTCGCCGTTGGTGAAGTGCGCCTTCGGATTGATGCGGAACGTGATCGACGACTTGTCGGGCGCCACCAGCATCTCCTCGGCGACCAGGCCGTAGATCGTGCCCGGCTCGTCGCCCGACCGCACGGCCAGCGATTCGAGCATCAGCGTGGTGAGGCCGGCCGGCGACTGGCCCTTGATCGTGTACGGATTGAACTTGTCGAAGCTCGTGCGCCGGTCGGGATTCTGCAGCTGCAGCGTGCCGCCCTTGGGCGCGTCGGGATTGACGAAGTCGAAGTGCGTGAAGCCGCGCGGGATACTTGGGCGTCGCCGATAGGCGGCGTACGCATGCGACCACGTGCCGCCAGCGGCGGGCGTCGCAGCGGGCGCGGGGCCCGGCGTCGTTGGGGCCGGCACGGCGGGCCCGGCGGCCAGGGCCAGCGCGGCGAAGCGCGGCCGCGGTCGGCGCAGCGAGCAGCGCGGCGAACCCGAGGCCAGCGGGCGACGCTCGGCGGGCTTCCGGACGAAGGATAATGCGGCAGCCATGGAAATGTCCAAAAACCCTCTTGTATAGCCGAAGCCGGCTTAGCGGCCCGCTTAACGCGCTGCGCCGGCGCGGAGCTCGCGGCTCGTGTCCCGGCCGCATCGCCGGGCGCGATGATCCCCGTTTAGGCGCCGCGAAGCGCAATGCGGCCGGCCCTACCCGCTGTCACGGCCCGCAGCAGCGCGTCCGCGAACACGCCCGCCACGTTGAACCCCGTCTGCTGGGTGATCTCGACGAAGCAGGTCGGGCGACGTCACGTTGACCTCCGTGAGGCAGGGGCCGATGACGTCGAGGCCGACCACCAGCAGTCCTTCGGCCCAGAGCGTCGGCGCCAGCGTCTCGGCGATCTCCCGGTCGCGCGCGGTGAGCTCGCGCGCCTCGCCGCGGCCGCCGGCGGCCAGGTTGCCGCGCGTCTCGCCGGGCTTCGGGATGCGCGCGAGGCAGTAGGGCACGACCTCGCCCGCCGATCAGCAGGATCCGCTTGTCGCCGTCGACGATCTCCGGCAGGTAGCGCTGCACCATCACCGTCCGCTTGCCGTGGTGCGACACCGTCTCGACGATCACGTTGCGGTTGGGGTCCGACTCGCCGCACGCGGAAGATCGACGCGCCGCCCATGCCGTCGAGCGGCTTCACCACGACGTCCTCGTGCTCGTCGATGAACTCGCCGATGCGCTGCGCGTCGCGCGTCACCAGCGTCGGCGCGATGAACTCCTGGAACCTGCGCGATCGCGAGCTTCTCGTTGAAGTCGCGGATCGCGCGCGGCTTGTTGAAGACGCGCGCGCCTTCGCGCTCCGCGCATTCGAGGAGATACGTCGAGAACACGTACTCCATGTCGAACGGCGGGTCCTTGCGCATGATCGTCGCCGCGAACTCGGTCAGCGGCCGCAGCTCCTGCGGCGCCTTCGCGGTGCCACGCGTGGTCGTCGTCGGAGAGCGCGAGCGGCCGCGCGCCGCGCGCAGGTGATGCCGGCGTCCCAGAAGAGGTCGGACTGCTCGAGCGCGTACACGCGGTGCCCGCGGCGCGCGAGCTCGCGCATCATCGCGATGCTCGAGTCCTTGTAGGCCTTGAGCTCGGGCAGCGGATCGAGGATGAAGGCGAAGTCCATGGGGTCGGCGCTTGGGCGAGCCGTGCATCGTAACGCATCGCCCGGGCGGCCGCGCGCCCTGCGGCCGCGGTCCTTGACGGGCCGGACGGGTGCCAGCGCCAGGAGCGCCGGTCAGCGCCGCAGCATCTCAGCGCCGTCGGCTCGCCTTCGCGCGTCGCGCGCCTCGGCCGCGCGATAGTGCGCGACCACCGCCGCGCCGAGCGGCGTCAGCGCGGCGCCGCCGCCCTGCGCGCCGCCCGCCTCGGCCGCGACCACCGGCTCGCGGAAGCAGCGGTTCATGGTGTCGACCAGGAGCCAGGCGCGGCGGTACGACATGCCGAGCGCGCGCGCCGCCGCCGTGATCGAGCCCGATCGCCGCGATCGCCTCGAGGAGGTCGATCTTGCCCGGGACCGACGGCGATGTCCTCGCCCTTCGTGATGCGCAGGCGGAAGCGGACGGCGGCGGGATCGCGCGGCGTGTGGGCGGTCATGCGCCGGTCCCGGCCGCGCGGCGGCGCATCGCCGCCGGATAGAGATCGGCAAGCAGCGCGCAGCGCGGTCGCGCGCAGCAGCGGCGCGAGCGCGCGCGGCGGCCTGCGCGACGTCGCAGCCGGGACCGCGCAGCGCGAACACCCGCGCGAACGCCGTCGCGCCGCGCGCGACCGCCGCCTCGACCTGCGGCACGCCAGTGCGCGGGATACTCGCCGTCCCTGTAGTCGCCGCGGCCGCGGCCATAGTGCGCCACGGCGAGGTAGCGCAGCAGCGACGCGACCGACGAGGCGCTCGAGGAACGCGTCGTCCCAGCGCAGCGTGTCGTCGGTCTGCCCGCGCGCGACGTTCACGGCCCGCGCAACGCCCGCCCCGCCGAGCGCGCCCAGCAGCGCGCCGGTCAGCATGCCCGCGCCGAAGGTGAGGCCCGCCCGCCGCGAGGTCGGCCGCGAGGCCGGTGACCGCGCCCGACAGCACGCCGCCCATCGCCGCCGCCTTGCCTTCGTCGACGGGCCCTTCGTGCGCGAGGTCCTGCTCGACGCGCGCCTCGACGTCGGCCACCGCGTGCCCCGACAGGCCGTGGATCGCGATCAGCGCATCCGTCGCCGTCGCGCACGTCGGCGGCGACGCGCTCGCGACAGGTCGCGCAGCGCCCGCGCCTCGCTCGGCCTGCGTCTCGTCGCCGCCGACGCCGAGCGCCGTGCCCGAGCCGGCGCAGCATCGCGCTGCGCGGAATCGCGACGCGCGCGCAGATCGCCGCCGCGATCGGTTGCGCGAGCGCCGTCATGGCGGCGTCGAACTGCGCGAAGCGCCGCACGCGCCAGTCGTCGACCAGCCGCGCGTACGCGGCCTGCGCGCGTCGCCGGCAGCAGCGGCGCGATGGCCGCGAACAGCACGAACTCCTGCACCCAGCAGCGCGCGAACGCGTCGAAGGCGAGCACGCCGCGCACGTGCGCGTGGACGGCGAGCGCCGCGCGCCACGCGCGCGGCCTCGTCGTCCTGCGCGTCGCGGGTGCGCGGCGGCCCGGTCTGGTTGAGCAGCACCAGCACCGGCTTGCCCATCCACGCGAGCACGGCGAGCTCCGGCTCGAGATAGCCCGCGTCGCCCGGGTCCTCCGAGGCGTTCACGAGATACAGCACGACGTCGGTGTGCTCGCGCACGGTGCGCACCGCCTGCTGCGTCAGCCAGAACGGACGGTCGCGAAAGCGATCCCACACCTGCGCGAGGAACCACCCGATCGGATTGCCTTCCTGCGCGAGCCGCCGCGCGAGGCGCGCGCTGTCGCCGAAGCCCGGCGTGTCCCACAGCAGCAGCCGGTCGCCGTCGTCCGTCTCGACCAGCGGATACGCGGTGGCTTCGGTGGTGACGTGCGGCGCGTCGCGCACCTCGCCGACGTCGCGCGCGAGCAGCGTGCGCGCGAGCGTCGTCTTGCCGGCGTTGGTGTGCGAGACCAGCGACAGCGTGATCGTCGCGCTCGCTTGGCTGCCCGTGGCGCTCATGCCGCCGCGGCGTCGAGCGCCGCGTCGAGCGCGCGCTCGGCGGCGGGCAGGTCCGGCTCCGCGAGGTCGACGAACACGCGGCGCGATGCCCGACGCGCCGGCGACGTCGCGCCACAGCGCGCGGCGCGTCTCGCGCCGTTCGGCGTCGTCGACCGCGCGCGTTGAACGCGCCTCGTCGACCAGCGCGACCCACGTGCCGCCGGAACGCGCGAGCGTCGCGAGGAAGCGGCCGTGCGCCTCCCGCTCGGGCGTGGCGGTCGCGTTGAACAGCGCCACGCGCAAGCGCGCGCGGCGCGCCCTGCGCCGCGGGCAGCGGCGGCGTCCTCGTCGCCGTACGCGACGGCCGGCGCGAGCGCCACGGCGACGTTGCCGCCGAGCGCGCGGCCGAGCAGCGCTTCGAGCGAGCCGACCGCCTGCGGGCGCGGCGGCGTAGCTGTACGGCACCACGTCGACGGTCAACGGTCCCTGGTGGAAGCCGCGCAGCAGGCGCTGGAAGTACGGATCGGCGACGTCGTCGAGGAGGTGCCGCGCGCGATAGCGCTCGAGGCCCGCGGTGGCGAGCGCGAGCGCCAGGCGCGGCACGATCACCACGCACGCGAGCGTGGCGGCCATGAGGTGCAGCCACGGCGCGGCGTTCTCGCTCGCCGGCGCGCGGATGGCGGCGACGTGCGCGGCATCGGGCACGGGAATGCGGGTGACCCACGCGCCGGGCGCGTAGAGGAACGCGACGATCGTGCGCACCGTCGTCCGGTCCGAGGAACGTGCTCTCCCACGTCGCGCGATACTCGAGCGCGAGGCCGCGCACGTAGAGGCCGGCGATGGTGCCCACCGCGAAGGTCGCCGCCGCGAAGTGCAGCATGCGCGCGGCGCGCGCGGCGTAGAGCGGCGTCGCGCGCTGGCGCCAATCCTGCGACGAATGCCGTCGAGCGCACGCGCGGTGGTGTCGTCCGACGACCGGCCCGCGCCGCGCAGGCCGCCGGCGAGGCGCGCGATCCGCCCGGCGCAGCGGCCCCGGTGCGCCGGCATCGCCGTAGCGCACGACGTAGCCGACCGCGAGCAGCCACGTACACCGCGAGGTTCCACGCGACGATCGGCGCGACCGGCGAATACAGGATGTTGATGCGCTGCGCGCTGCCGACCGCGTTGGTGGCGGCACCCAGCGATGAAGCGCCGACGATGACCAGCAGCGTGCCCACCCACGGCCGCCAGCGCCAGGCGCGCGCGAGCCGGGCCACGGCGTGCCTGCGCTCGCGCAGGCGCTCGAGCGCGAGCTGCCGCGCGGCGCGCGATGAACGCGTGCGGCGGCGCCGCTTCGCCCACGACCTCGGCGGCGGCACGGCTCGCCCACGCGCGGTCGGCGTCGGTCCAGGTGGCGCGCGCGCGGTCGGCGGTTTCGACCGCGCGCACCGCGGTCACCGCAAGCGCTGTGCGTTCGTCCATGGTGGCGTCGGGTCAGCGCCGCCATCATGCCCGAATCGTGCCGACGCCCGCGGATGGGGTGCAACGTGCCGCCGCGGTCGGCGAGGGAGCGAGCGCGCTACTTCTTCCGCGCCGGCAACGGCTTCCGGGCCAGCACCGGCTTGACGCCGAACTCCGGCACCGCCGGCTTGACCTTGGCGACCAGCGCCAGCGCCGTCGCCAGCGCCGTCTCGAGTTGCCGGTCGTGGCCCGCCGCCGCGTCCTGCGGCGCGTTGTCGACCTCGATCTGCGGATCGGTGCCGTAGTTCTCGACGCCGAAGCCGACATCGGAGAACCAGAACGAGAACTCCGGTTGCGTCGTCGACGCTGCCGTCGACGAGCTGGTGTCGCGGCCAGATGCCGACGACGCCGCCCCACGTGCGCGTGCCGACCAGCGGCCCCAGCCCCATCAGCTTGAAGTTGTGCGAGAAGATGTCGCCGTCGGAGCCCGCGTGCTCGTTGGTGAGCGCGACCACCGGCCCGACGACCGATTCGTCCGGATACGGCGACGGCTTCATCCAGCGCGACAGCGCGTAGCCGATGCGCTTGCGCGCGATCTTCTCGAGCAGGAGCTGCGACACGTGGCCGCCGCGGTTGTAGCGGACGTCGACGATCAGCGCGTCGCGGTCGCACTCGGTGCTGAAGTAGCGATGGAACTCGGCGAAGCCCGCCGACTGCATGTCGGGCAGGTGGAAGTAGCCGACGCGGCCGCCGCGACTGCGCGTGCACCCAGTCGCGGTTGCGCTCGACCCACTCGCGATAGCGCGCCGGCACCTCGTCCGGCAGCGTCGTGACGAGCACGACGCTGCGCGGTCGCCGTCTGCGCCGGCGAGCGTGAGCTCGACCTTGGCGCCCGCCTGGTGCACGAGCAGCGCCTGCGGCGGCACGCATGCGCGACACCGGCTGCCCGTTGACCGCGACGATGCGCTCGCCGACCTTCGCCTCGACGCCGATCGCGTTGAGCGGCGAATCCGCGCCCGGCTCCCACGGGTCGCCGGCGACGATGCGCGCGATCTCGTAGCTCGCGCCGTCCGCCGCGAGCTTGAGTTCGGCGCCGAGGTGGCCGAGCGGCCACGCCGGCGGCTTGCGATGGTCGCCGCCCATCTCGTACGCGTGCGACGTGCCGAGCTCGCCCTGCATCTCCCAGATGAGGTCGGAGAGCTCGGCGCGCGTCGCGACGCGGTCGAGCAGCGGCGCGTAGCGGTCGTAGACCGCCTTCCAGTCGATGCCGGACATGTCCGGCGTCCAGAAGTGGTCGCGCTGCAGGCGCCAGACCTCGCGCAGCATCTGCCGCCATTCGCCGGCGCGGATCGACGGCGACGCGCACGCGCGTCGAGGTCGATCCAGCCGCTCTTGCGCGACGGCGCGTCGCGTCTGCGCGGCCGGTCGTGCGGGCTCCGCCTTGCGGTTGGCGGGCATCGCGCGCAGCCGCTTGCCGTCGCGGATCGACGAGCGTCACGCCGTCGTCGGCGAGCACGAAGCGGTCGACCTTGTCGGCGAGCGTCTCGGTGCGCAGCGTCTCGAAGTCGAAGAGCTCGAGCCGGCCCGGCGCCTTCCTTGTGGCCGCCGCGGCCGTGCGCGCCGACGATCGGCAGCAGCGTCCAGATCACCTTGTTGCCGGCGACGCCCGCGATCTGGCCGAACTTGCCTTCGGCCACCGGGAACGCGGCCACGCGGCGCACGATGCCCGTCGAGGTCGACGCGCATCGGCGCGGACGCCGCTCCGCGGCTCGCCTTGGCGGCGGCGACGGGCATCCTCCGGCTTCAGGCCCTTCGGCGCCGGATCGAACGGCGGCGGCGCGCCCGCCTGCAGCGCGATCAGGTACGGCCGCGCGGCGCGCGGGAACGACAGCTCGAACTGCACGCTGTCGTACACCGGGTCGAACGTGCGCATCGACAGGAAGTACAGGTAGCGGCCCTCCGGATCGAACGCGGGCGCGTAGTCGCGGAACTCCGGCTGCGTGACGAGCGTCGACGTCTTCGCTCGCGACGTCGTAGCAGCTTGATCGCGCAGTGCCGCGGGTCGGTCCAGAACGAGTACGCGAGCCACGCGCCGTCCGGCGACCACGCGACGTCCTCGGTGCGGCCGTGCGTCGCTGCGATCGACCACGGTCAGCGTGCCGGCGTCGACGTCGCCGAGCAGCACCTCGTTGCGATGGTTGGCGATCGCGACCGCGCGCCGCGCGGCGCGGCGCGCATCGCGATCACGCGGCCGACGTCCCACGGCAGCGTGCGCGTCGCGCCGTCCTTCCACGACGTGCACGCGCTCCTCGCCCGTCTCGTCGCTGACGGCGACCAGCGTCGTGCCGTCGGCGAGCCACTGTCCGTGCCGATGGCGCGCGCCGTCGGCGCATGCCGTGCTGGCGCACCGCGCCTTCCCACAGCGCCGAACGTGAACAGCTTGCCGCGCACGTCGAGCGCGAGGCTGTGCCCGGCCGGATGCAGCGTCGAAGCCGCCCAGGTAGCTCGGCCGCGGCGCGACGAACTTGCGCGCCGCCTGCGTGCGATGCGCGGGCACGTCGATCGGCGACCCGCGCGCGTCGTGTCCGGTCGCCGGATCGAAGCAGCCAGAGGTCGCGCGCCGCACTGGTAGACGATGCGCGCTGCCGTCGGTCTGCGCGTGGCGCGCGTAGAAGTCGTCGTGGTCGGTGTGCCGCGCGACGTCGCTGCCGTCGGGCTTGCACGAGTAGAGGTTGCCCACGCCTTCGGCGTCGCGACAGGAAGTAGACGCGGTCGCCGATCCACATCGGGCTCGTGATGTTGCCGGCGAGCTCGTTCATCCGCCGGAACGTGCCGCTGCCTTCGGCGTCGATCCACAGGTGCCCGGCGGTGCCGCCGCGATAGCGCTTCCAGCGCGCCGGGATCGGCGGTGTTGCGGCCGATGACCTTCGCGTTGCCGGGGCCGAACGCGAGATGATTGACCTGGCCGAGCGGCAGCAGCTGCGGCAAGCCGCCCGCGGGGTCGAGCGTGAACGCGCGGTAGTTGCGGAAGAACGGCTGGCCGTGCGTGGTCACGAACAGGATGTGCCCGTCGCGGCGTCCAGCCGCGCACCATCACGTCGGGCCCGAGCCACGTCATGCGCCGCGCGGGGCCGCCTTCGGCGCGGCCATCAGGTACACCTCGGGATGCTGCTCGTCGCGGCCGACGAACGCGAGCCACTGGCCGTCGGGCGACAGGCACGGCGTCGACGGCTCGCCCAGTCCGGCGGTCAGCCGCCGCGCGGTGCCGCCGTCGGCGCGCAACGCTCCACAGGTCGTCGTCGCAGACGAAGACGATCGTGTCGCCGTGGAGGGTGGGGTGGCGCAGGTAACCTTGCTCGGACATGGCGTTCGTTCCCTTGGGAGTTCGACCGTGCGCGCAGCGGGTCGCCGCGCGGGGGATTGCGACGGGATTGCAGCGAACGCGCGATGTTAGCGGAAGGCCCGCCGGCCTGCCCATCCCGGACGACGAGCCGCCGAGGCGGCTTGACGAGCGACGACGCGCTGCGACGGGCGTGCGCCGGACCTGCTAGGCGGGCGGACGCTTCGCCTTGGCCGTCCGCCTGGCGCGAGCCGGCGGCGCGCTCTGCGCTTCGTCGATCAGCCAGTCGCGGAACGCGGTGGCCGCCGGCGACAGCGTGCGCAGGCCCTTGCGCGGCCACGACGAGGTAGATGCCGGTCCCGGGCGCGTAGGTGCGCGCGTCGACGATCTCCAGCGCCCCGCGCGCGAGCTCGCGCTCGGCGAGCGGCAGCGGCGCCAGGGCAACCCCCTGGCCCTTCGCTCGCCGCGTCGAGCGCCAGCATCGTGTGGCTGAAGAAGAGGCCGCGCGCGACGTCGACGTCGGTCACGCCCGCCATCGCGATCCAGTCCGGCCAGTAGTCGTAGCTCACCTCGTGCAGCAGGCGCGCGCGGCGACCAGTCGATGCGTGCCGTTCGCGGCGGCGCATCCTCCGCGCCGACCGCGGGACTCGCGACCGGCACGAACTCGAGCGGAAAGAGCCGCACCGATTCCGCGTCGGGATACACGCCGCGGCCTTCGCGGATCGCGAGGTCGAACGGATCGCGCGCAAGGTCGGCGAGCACGGGGCTCGCGTCGATGCGCACCTCGATCTCGGGCTCGCGCGCGGTGAACGTCGACGAGCCGCGGCATGAGCCAGCGCGAGCCGAACGACTGCACGACGGTCACCTGCACGACGCGGCGGCCCGGCCGCACGCGCTCGGCGGCCAGCGCGATCGCGCGCAGGTGCCGCGCGATCTCGCCGTGCCACGTGCGGCCGGAGTCGGTGAGCGCGAGCCCGCGGCCGTGCCGCTGCGTGAGCGCGATGCCCGAGATGCGCTTCCAGCACGCGCAACTGCTGGCTCACCGCCGCCGGCGTGACCGCAAGCTCGTCGGCCGCCGCGCGCACCGAGCCTAAGCGCGCGACGGCGTCGAAGGCACGCACGGCATTTAACGGTGGCAGGCGCATCGCGCCCTCTGCAATCATGTAGAAAATCTTAAACATGAGGCGCGAATTGATCGCTGGTCCCGCGGCGCGGGCGCGCCTATCTTGCAGGGCATGGCGGAGCGTCGCTTCGCCGGGACAGCGGAAGGAGTTCACGATCATGCCTCACGTCGACGGAGTGTTGCTGCGCGCGGTGTGGACCGCGCAGGGCCAATCGCGTTTCGCGCGGCCGGTGGCCGCGGTGACCTCGTTCAGTGCGCGGCGCGCTGGCGTCTCGCCGCCCAGACGTTCCGCGCGACAGGCGCGCCGCGCACGCCGAGCTCGAGATCCGCGACCGCGAGGAACACTACGCGCACGCCGCCGACCTGCACCGACCTCGAGCGGATGGAGCGCGACTGGGATCGCCGCGACGGCGGCGGCATGCGGACCTGGGATTGGCGTACTGAGCTGCCGCGGTGCGCTAGACCATGTTAACGCCCTGCCCGAGCGGCGCGTCGGCATTGCGCGACCCCGTGAGCACTTCCACCAGCACCTGCAGCCGCGGCGTGACCTGCCGGCTCGACGGATAGACGAGCGAGATCGGCAGCGGCGCCGGGCGATACGGCCTTCAGCACCTCGACCAGGCCGGCCCGCGCGCAGCTCGTCCTCGGCCATGTAGGCGGGCACCTGCAGCAGTCCGAGATCCGCCGCGGCGGCAGCCACCAGCGCCTCGCCGTCGTTCATGGTGACCGTCGATTCGGGAAGGAACGACAGCGCCTTTCCGTTCGCGATGAAATCCCACGCACGCGGGCGCCCCGTCGACGGCATCCGGAACACGAGGCAGCGGTGCGCCCGGAGCGCGTCCGGTGTCGCCGGCTCGCCGCGCGCGTCGAGGTAGCCCGGACTCGCGCACACGATGTGCTCCTGCGCGCCGAACGGCCGCGCGACCAGCGAGGAGTCGCGCAGCGCCCCGACGCGCACCACTGCGTCGAACCCTTCCTGGATCAGGTCCACGTAGCGGTCGGACAACGCGACATCGAGTGCGAGCTTGGGATGGCGCGCGACCAGCCGCGCGAGGAGCGGCACCAGCACCTTCCGACCGAACGTGATCGGCGCGTTGACGCGCAGCGTGCCCGATGGCTCGCCGCGCACGCCCTCGGCTTCCGCGCGCAATGCGTCGATCGCCTCGACGATGCCGCGGCAGCGCTCGTAGAGGCTGTGGCCGTCGCTCGTCAGGCTCACCTCGCGCGTCGTGCGGTGCAGGAGCCGCAGGCCGAGATCCGCCTCGAGCCGCGCGACGCTCTTCGCGACGGCCGACGGCGACAAGCCCAGCTCGCGCGCGGCGGCCGCGAAGCTGCCTTGCCGGACGGTCTCCGCGAATGCCGTCATTCCCTGCAGGCCGACGCTCAGGTCGCTTCTCCGATTACCGACTATTCGTCGCGAATATTACGACGTTTGCGGTGGTTCTGTCGCAATCGCAGCGACCACACTGCGCGACATCGATGCCGGCCGGCATCGCCCACGAGGAGACGACCATGTACGTGCTCGACAACGCCCAGACGCCCGGCGGCCGCGCTGCCCGGCCTCTCGCACCGCACGCTCGCCGGCAGCGCCGAGGGGCTCGCCCGGCTGTCGCTGTGGCGGCAGGCGATCGCGCCGGGCGGGGCGACGCCGCCGCACCGCCACGATTGCGAGGAGGTGATCCTGGTGGATGCGGGTCGCGGCGAGCTGCACATCGCCGGCGCGGTGCACGCGTTCCGCGCCGACCAGACGCTCGTGATCCCGCGCAACGCCGACCACCAGATCGTGAACACGGGCGGCGAGCCGCTGCATCTCACCGCGGCGTTCTCCGTGTCGCCGGTGCAGGTCTACCTGCCGGACGGGCAGCCGCTGGCGCTGCCGTGGGCATCGTGAACGCGGCGCCGCACGTCGGCGAGTGAGCGCGCCGCGGCCTCGCGCGATCAGGCGCGGGGCATGCCGTGGATTCCTGCCAGCGGCGCGCGCCGCAGGAAATTGGAATCGCGCCCGAGGATGAACTTGAGCAGGTCCTCGAGGATCGCCTCGTCGACGTGCTGGCTGTGGAACTCGAGGCTCACGCGGTCGAAGCGGTCGACATTCACCAGCGGCACCGTCACGATGCCCGACTGGTAGTCGACGTTGAACGACACCTTCGCGGGGATCGCGGGCGGGACGGTGATCACGCACTTGCGCACCACGCCGCCCGCATCCTCGATGCGCCGGACCGTGTACTGCAGGCCGGCGTCGTCGAGCGCCTTTTCGGCCGCGGCGACGCCGCCCGGTCCCACTTCGATGGTCAGCGGCTTCGCCGCCGCGATCTCATAGTAGATGTTGATCTCGTCGAGGACCGGATACCCGACGATGCGCCGCTCGTGCTGGCCGACGTAGCCGCGGCCGAATCGCGTGTCCTCGAACACGAGCCCGTGGCCGACGTCGAAGCGATGGGCGATCGGCGGCTTCACGCCGTCGAGATACGAGAACGCCTTGTCGAGCCAGGCGTAGGCCTTGCGCAGGCGCGCGTTGATCTGCTCGAAGCCCTCGACGTCGGCGTGCGAGTGCTCGGACGTGCGCGCGGCCTCGTACTGGCCGCGCAGCTCGTCGAGGATGGAAGGTGAGGTGGACATGGCGGGCTCCCCGCCGCCCTTTCGTCCCGCGAAGGCGGGGACGGGCGACGCGGCCGATTCTATCCGCCGCGTCGCGTCGGCACGACCCCCGCGCCGCCGGATCGCCGCTCCCGTCAGTCGCCCATCGTCGCGTTGGGAAACAGCGGCAGGTCGCGCTTGCGCAGGCCGGTGAGGCGCGCGTAGGCGTTGGCGAGCGCCGGCGCGAGCGGCGGGACGCCCGGCTCGCCCGTTCCCGACGGCGGCTCGCTGCTGGGCACGATCACCACGGTCACCGCCGGCATCTCGCCCGGACGCATCACGCGATACTTGTTGAAGTTGGTCTGGTTCGCCTTGCCTGCGGTGAACGTGGACTGGCCCCACAGCGTGGCGTTGAGCGCGTGCAGGATGCCGCCCTGCATCTGCGCCTCGACCGAGTCGGGATTGATCGCCGTGCCGCAATCGACCACGCACAGCACGCGATTCACCTTGACCGAGCTCGTGCCCGGCGACGAGACCTCCACCACCTCGCACACCCGCGTGCCGAACGACTCGGCGTACGCCATGCCCCATGCGTGCCCCGATGCCAGCGACTTGCGCCACTGCGAGTTGGAATCGGCGAGCTGCAGCACCTTGAGCGCGCGCGCGTCCGCGGGATCGAGGTGGTTGTAGCGGAACGTGAAGGGGTCCTGCCCCGCGAGCTGCGCGAGCTCGTCCAGCATCGACTCGACGGCGAACGCATTGATCGACGAGCCGACCGACCGCCAGAAGCCGACCGGGATGCCGGCATCGAGCGGCACCCATTCGGACAACGCCGTGCCGCGCAGGTAGGGCAGGCGCACCGAGCCTTCGACCGCCTGCGAGTCCACCGCGCCCGGCGGCAGCCAGCCGCGCTGCCCGAGGATCGCCTGCGACACGTTGCGATACCACCACGCCTTGATCTTCTTGCTGCCGTCGAGCGTCGCCTTCGCGTTGACCACCGCGAGCGGGCGGTACTGGTCGTGCGCGAAATCCTCCTCGCGCGACCAGGTGAGCTTCACCGGCTTGCCCACGACCATCGCCACCTGGATCGCCTGGCTCACGAAGTCGAGCTCGAACTTGCGACCGAGGCCGCCACCCAGGAAGGTGGTGTGCACCACGATGGCCGAGGCGGGCAGCTTGGTGAGCGACGCCGCGAGGCTCGCCACCGACCCGGAGCTTTGCGTCGGCGCCCAGATCTCGCACTTGGTCGGCACGCCGCCCGTGGAGGTGATGCTGCACGTGCAGTTCAGCACCTCCATCGTCGCGTGCGCCAGGTACGGCAGCGTGTAGGTGGCATCGAGCGTCGGCGTGCCGAGCGCGGCGGTCACCTGCGCCTCGATCGTCGGCGCGTAGGTGGCGGGCGTCGTCCCGGTCGGCGGGGTGGGCTCGGCGATCAGCGCGCCGCCGCTCGCCGTCGCGAGCGATTTCGCCTGCGCGAGGATCTGCGCGCTGTCGACGCCGGCCGTCGACGCGGGCATCGTCCACGGCACGCTCATGCCGCGGGCGAGCCGCATCGCGAGCCACGTGTTGCTCGCGACTACGGCGACCGCATTGACGGTGCCGGCCGCGACGGCGCCGCGCGAATCGGAGGCCGTGCACTTCACCACCGCGATCGCGCCGGACGGCTTGTTGAGCGTGGCGCTCGCCGGGCAGCGTGCCGCCGAACACCGGGCAGTGCTTGATCGCCGCGAACACCATGTCGGGGAACCACACGTCGATGCCGTACTTCGCGCTGCCGTCGGTCTTGGCGGGAATGTCGACGCGCGGCACCCGCTTGCCGATGAGGCGGAAGTTGGCCGGCGGCGTCAGGCGCAGGTCGGCGGGCGCGGTCAGCGTCGCCGCCGCCGTGGCCAGCGCGCCATAGGTCCACGTCGTTCCGCTCGCGTGCTTCACCGTTGCGCTCTGCGCGGTGAAGTGGTCGCGGTTGGAGTCGCCCTTCGCGGCCATGGCCGCCGCAACGAGGAGCTCGCGCGCCGCGGCGCCGGCGTTGCGCAGGGTGTCGTAGCGGCCGCGGACCGCGCTGCTGCCACCGGTCAGGTACGACACGACCGGATGGACCAGCGACTGCTCGGCGGTGACCTGGTTCCAGTCGACCATCAGCTCCTCGGCCAGGATCTGCGTCAGGCCGGACATCGATCCCTGTCCCATCTCGGCGCCGCCGAACAGGAGGGTGATCGAGTTGTCGGTGCCGATGCGCACGTAGGCGGAGGCGAGTTGCTCATTGGTGGTGGGCGCGGCCGCGACCGTGCCGATGCGTCCGGCGACGGGCAGCAGGAAGCCGACGGCGAGGCCCTTCGCGGCGAAGGTGAGGAAGCCGCGGCGGTCGACGATCGGGTTGGGCAGCGCGGCGAGGAAGGATTCGGCGGGATGGGTCATGGCGCGCTCCTCACAATCCGCTGACCGCAGCCTTGACACGCTGATACGTGCCGCAGATGCAGATATTCTTGATTTCCGACATGATTTCCTTGCCGTGATGGCCCGCCGCGAGCGCGCCGGCGCAGGACATCAGCATTCCGGACTGGCAGTAGCCGCACTGCGGAACCTGGTTGGCAATCCATGCTTTTTGCGCCGGATGACTGCGATTGGGCGAAAGCCCCTCGATCGTCGTGATTTTCTTTCCGGCCGCGGACGACGTGTCCATGTCGCAGGACTTCTCGGGCTCGCCGTTGACCAGGACGGTGCAGGCGCCGCACACCTCGATCCCGCAGCCGTACTTGGTGCCGGTCAGCCCGAGCACGTCGCGCAGGGTCCAGAGCAGCGGGGTCGAGGCGTCGACGTTGACGGTGTACGCCTTGCCGTTGACATTCAGGGTATAGGCCATCGAATCTCCACGTAGCGTGCGGTCCCGAGAGGTCGCCGGCGGGGAATCCGGCAGGGGCCGCGGAGTTGGTAGTAGGACGCTCGTCTGGTGCTGCAGGGCGAAGGATCGAGGCTTTTTATGACATTGTCAAGTTCATGACGGTGTCAAGAAACATGATCTTGTGCGGTAGCCGCCCAGCGCTTGCCGGCGACCGCTCTCCACCCCGGTCGCCGCGCCCGGCCGCCACAGGCGGGCGAATTGCGTGTTCAATGTCGCTTTCTCGGGGGAAATTCCGCATGGCTTCGCCCTACTTCCCGCGCTGGGTCCCCGGCACGGGCCACGTCGTCGCGCCCGGCGAGCGCCTGCCGGCGGCACAGACGGTCGCGCTCGGCATCCAGCACGTCGTCGCCATGTTCGGCGCCACCGTGCTGGCGCCGCTGCTCATGGGCTTCGATCCCAACGTGGCGATCCTCTTCTCGGGCATCGGCACGCTGATCTTCTTCGTCGCCGTCGGCGGCCGGGTGCCGAGCTACCTCGGCTCGAGCTTCTCGTTCATCGCGGTGGTGATCGCGGCGACCGCGTACGCGGGCAGCGGGCCCAACGCCAACCTCGCCGTTGGCGCTCGGCGGCATCATCGCCGCCGGTGCGCTGTACGCCGTGATCGGCCTCGTCGTGATGAAGATCGGCTACGCGTGGATCGAGCGGCTGATGCCGCCCGTCGTGACGGGCGCGGTGGTCGCGGTGATCGGCCTCAATCTGGCGCCGATCGCCGTGAAGGGCATCTCCGGCAGCACGCTGCGACACGTGGATCGGCATCGCCACGGTCGTCGCCGTCGGCCTGGTCGCCGTGCGCGGGCCCGGACTCGCCCGGCGGTTGCCGATCCTGCTGGGCGGGATCGCCGGTTACCTCGTCTACCTCGCGTGCACCAACGGCATCGGGCTGGGCAAGCCGATCGATTTCGCGCCCGTCGCGGCGGCCGCCTGGATCGGCCTGCCGAAATTCACGGCGCCATCGTTCGAGCGCGCCCGCGATGGCGCTGATCGCGCCGGTCGCCATCGTGCTCGTCGCCGAGAATCTGGGGCACGTCAAGGCCGTCGCGGCGATGACCGGGGAGAATCTGGACCGTTACCTTGGACGCGCCTTCCTCGGCGACGGCATCGCGACCATGGTCGCGGGCGCGGGCGGCGGCACGGGCGTCACCACCTACGCCGAGAACATCGGCGTGATGGCAGTGACCAAGATCTACTCGACGCTGGTGTTCGTGGTCGCCGCGATCACCGCGATCGTGCTGGGCTTCTGCCCGAAGTTCGGCGCGCTGATCATGACGATTCCGGGGCCCGTGCTGGGCGGACTCGCGATCGTGCTGTTCGGGCTCATCACCGCCACCGGCGGCCGCATCTGGGTGCAGAACAACGTGGACTTCGCGCGTGCCCGCAATCTCGTCACCGCCGCGGTCGCGCTGACCGCGGGCGCCGGCGACTTGGCGCTCAAGCTCGGCGGCTTCACGCTGGGTGGTATCGGCACGGCGACGTTCGGCGCCATCCTCCTTTATCAACTGTTCAACGACGACGGTCCCGCGCCATGATCACCCGCTTCCTGTCCCGCGCCTTGCTCGCAATCGCGGCGTCCGCACTGATTGCCGGCTGCGCCACCCGCCCGGTCAACCCGCCCATCACCGAGGTCCATCCCGGCGAGGGCTATCGCCTGCTCACGCAGGCTCGCGAAGCGGCCGAAGGACACCGATCCCGACTCGCTGGTGATCCTCACGTTCTCGGGCGGCGGCACGCGCGCCGCGGCATTCGCGTATGGCGTGCTCGAGGTGCTGCGCAAGACCGAGGCGGCCGGGCCGAAAGGCCATGCACGGCTCATCGACGCGGTCGATTCGATCACCGGCGTGTCGGGCGGCAGCTTCACCGCGCTCGCCTACGGCCTCTACGGCGACAAGCTCTTCGACATCTACGAGCAGAGCTTCCTCAAGCGCAACGTGCAGGGCGAGCTCCTCGCGCGCACGCTCAACCCGTTCAACTGGCCGTCGCTGTCGTCGGACAAGTGGGGCCGCTCCGAGATGGCGGCCAACCTGTACGACGAGATCCTGTTCCACGGCGCGACCTACGCCGACCTCGACAAGGGCAACGGGCCCTTCATCGCGGTGATGGCGACCGACATCTCCACCGGGTCGCGGATGGGCTTCAACCAGGTGGCGTTCGACCTCATCTGTTCGGACGTGAACTCGATCCGCCTCGCGCGCGCCGCGGCGGCATCGTCCGCGGTCCCGCTGGTGCTCTCGCCGATCACGCTCAACAACTACGGCGGCACGTGCGGATTCAAGTTTCCGGATTGGATGAAGGTTGCCGCCGACCCGAGCAACGCCGCGCGACCGGCCGCCCGCGCGATCAAGCGCATGGATGAAATGCTCTCCTACGAGGACAGCAAGGAGCGGCCGTTCCTGCACCTGGTCGACGGCGGCCTGGCGGACAACCTCGGCATGCGGGCCGTGCTGGAGGGACTCGAGGAGATGGAGTCGGTGCGTCTCGCCGGTGGCAAGACGCCGCTCGACCACCTGAAGCGGATCGTCGTGGTGGTCGTCAATTCGCTGTCGGTGCCGGCGACGACGTGGGACCAATCGGAGCGCCCGCCCGGCAACCTCGAGATCCTGCTCAAGGCCACGGGCGTGCCGATCGACCGCTACTCGTACGAGACGGTGGAACTCCTGCGCGACACCATCGCCCGCTGGGACACCATGCGCCGCATCCGCGATTCCCGCGCGTTCGATGCCGCGAAGGATCCTTCGCTGGCCGGCCTCATGAACGCGCCGGCGGCCAAGCTCTACGCGATCGACGTGTCGTTCCCGATGCTGAAGGACCACGCGGAGATGGCCTATCTCAACGACCTGCCGACGTCCTTCGTGCTGCCGGCGGAGGCCGTCGACCGCCTGCGCGCGGCAGCGGGCAAGATCCTCATCGAGTCGCCCGATTTCCAGCGCCTGCTGAAGGACATCGGCGCACGCATCGTCGATCCGGCGCCCGTCGGCACGCCGCCGGCGAAGTAACGCGGTCTCAAGCCGGCGGCGCGTCGCCCTTCGCGCCGCCGGGCCCGCGCAGGAAGCTGCGCGCGGAGAGGCCGAACACGCGCAGGCGCTCCAGCGCACGCTCGGTCGCGTGGAAGCCGCTGTACCAGCGATAGCCCAGCACCAGCGCGACGACGACGCCGAGCCCGATCAGCACGGCCGGCACTCGGATGAGCAGGATCACCGCGCCGGCGACCACGCCCAGCAGGGCCCGCGGCGAGTAGAAGATCGCATTGACGCCCGTCGTCGCCTCGGTGGCGGCGAGCGAGCGCTGCGCGGCGAAGCCCAGCGACGCGAGCTTCTCCAGCCCGCGACGCAGGGCCTCGCCCTCGACGCCCGCGTCGGGAAGCGCGAGCAGCCGCTGCGCCGCGGCCTGGAAGCCGTTGAGCGTCTCGAGCAGGCGTCCCACCGTTTCCTTGGCGAGGTCCTCGTCGCCGGTCGGCACCAGCATCAGCACCTCCTCCAGCCGCGCGCAGACTTCGCCGCGGGCCGCGGCGAAGTCCTGGGCGCGCGCCTCGGCGGCGGCCTTCTCCCGCCTGGCTTCCGCGGCCGCATCCTCCTTCGCCTGCGGCAGCAGCGCGTAGGCCGCCACCACGCCCACCGACTCCTTCTGCGCGCTTTCCCACAGCGCCTCGAACCAGGGGCAGCGGCCGGCGATGTCGACGAGCCCCGCGTTCACGGCATCGCGCAGTGCCGGCACGTACTCGGCGTCGTGCAGCGCGAGGAGCAGCGGTCCGTGGATCTCGCGCTGCGCCGGCAGCTCGAGACGGCCGGTCGCGACGTACGCGAGATCGTCGAAGCTCACCGCGCGTCCGCCGCCGACGTCGCGCGGTGCGCGGCGCCAGCGCTCCTCGGCGCGCTGGGCGAGCTCCCAGTAGCCCGCGAAGCGCTGCCAGCCTTCGCGCCAGCGCGCTTCGAGCCCGCGCAGCGCGTCGTGGCCCGCCTCCCCGTAGGTCGCGAGGACGCCGTCGCGCGCCAGCGAGTCGAGCCATTTCTGCGCCTCGTCGTCGTCGCCCGCCGCGGCTCGCGCGGCAGCGAGCACGGCGTCCGGGCTCACGGGCGAGCCGCGCCAGACCGGCGGCATCTCCGGTGCCGCCGCGAGCAGGAAGCGCAGGAGCTTGCCGTCGTCCGAAAGCATCCTTCCGGTCCTGGATGTCGCGCAGCGCGCGCAGCAGGTTGTAGTCGTGCAGCTCCTGCTCGAGCCAGCGCGCGACTTGCCCGCGCGCGACGTCGCGGCGCGCAGCGTCCCAGTGGCGCGCGAGCGCCAGGGCGAGCTCGTTGGCCGTGGTCGCCTCGGTCTTGCCGAAGCGATACGGGCGCACGCTGCCGGCGGTCGCGCCGCCTTCGCACCGGCATCGTCAGCGTCGCGTCGCCCGCGAGCCAGCGCGCGACCTCGTCGCCGCCCCAGCGCTGCTTGGGATCGCGCAGCAGCAGTCCGCGGCACAGCATGCGCAGGTCGTCGTCGTAGACGCCGCGCACGTCGATCGGCCGGGTGGCGAGCTGGTAGTTCATCACCGGCTCGGTCAGCCCTTCGAACGGATGGCGGCCGCTCGCGGCCTCGAGCGACGATCATGCCGAGCGACCACCAGTCGGCCTTCGGGTCGAGCACGCCGGTGAGCGCCTCCGGTGCCGCGTATTTCGTCGTGCGCGCCGTGTTGGTGAAGTGCTGCGTGGCCGGCGGCCAGCGACGCGATGCCGAAGTCGGTGAGGGCCAGCTCGAGCGGGTGCGCGAGCGCACCAGCACGTTCTCGGGCTTCAGGTCCCGATGCAGGATGTGCTGGGCGTGGATGCCGTTGAGCGCATCGGCGATTTCCGCGACCACGCGCTCGAGGTCCGATTTCGGCAGCGGACCCGCGCGCATCAGGTCCTCGAGCGTGCCGCCGGGCACGTACTCGAGCAGCTCGTAGGCGACGCCATCGGACACGCCGTGCGCGAGTACGCGCACCACCGCGTCGCCCACGCTCTGCGCCAGGATGTCGAGCAGGCGGAAGTCGGGCTCGATGCCGCGCCGGTAGAGCTTCGCCACCCGCTGTTCGTGCTGCGCACGTCGGCGACGAGCAGGATGTCGGCTTCGCTGCCGGTAGGCGGGGAACACGTCGACGACGACGTAGTCGGCGCGCAGCGCGGGCGGCAGCGGACGCGCGTTCGCGGCGGCGGCGTTCGCGGCGGCGGACTCGCGCGCGAGCGGGCGATTGCAGTACACGCAGCGCACGCTGCCGGCCGGATTGGGCTGCGCGCAGTCGGCGTAGGGACAGACGAGCGCGGCGCCGTTCGTCGCGGGCGCCGCTGCGGCTGCGGGCGCGCTCGCGTCGGCGATGGCGGGCGTCTCGGCCTCCGGCGCATTCGCAACCGCAATGTCCGGAAGCGCCTCGTCGTGCGCGGGCAACGGATCGCGCGCCGTCTCCGTCGCGGCGACCGGCACGCGCTTCAGCGAGAAATCGACGCCCGCGAGCGATGCGCCGCATGCGCAGCGCGCACGGCCCGGCGGATTCTCCTGCTCGCAGACCGGACAGATCCGGACGTACTCGTTGCCCACGAGGCCGACTCTACCTGCGCCACGACACTTTCGTAAGGGCGAGGCCGCGGCTCGCGCACAACGCTTCGACCGCGGCCATGTCGCCGCGCCCGGGGATGCCGATCATCCACACGCGGCCGCCCTCGACGGTCGCCTGCATGCGCTTGCCGTCGCCCTCGGCCGGCGCGTCGCGATATGCCGCGTAACGCGCGCGGCCGCGCTCGGACAGCGGCACCAGCGGCTGGTTGCGCGAGCCGCGCCACAGCGCGCCCTGCGGGCAGGTCGTTCACGAACGGCTCGGGAATCACCGCGTCGAGCAGCGCCAGGATCTTCGCGTGCTTGCGCTCCAGGACGCGCTGCGGCAATCCGCTGTAGCAGAGGATGTCGAAGTCGAGCTGCTGCCTCGCGCCGCCACGCGGCCAGCTGCGTCAGGAGCGCGACAGAGGCCCTGCGGCTGCTCGAACGGCTCGCCGCCGCTGATGGTGACGCCGTCGAGCTGGCCGGCACTGGACGTCCGGCACCAGGCGACGAGGTCTCCCGACGGCGATCGTCTTCGTCGCGTCGCGCGGCCACGTGTCCTGCGACACGCAGCCGGGGCAGCGGATCGTGCAGCCCTGCAGCCACAAGCCGATGCGGCGGCCGGGGCCGAGCACCGTGACCGGCCAGTGGGCCTTGTTGAGCTCGAGGGTGGCGGGCTTCGGCATGCGTCGCCGCTCACTCCAGCGTCGCCGTCATGATGCGATTCGCGTCCTCGTCGAGCGCCGTCACCGTGCAGCGCCGTCCGTCCGGCGAGCGGGAAGCGCGAACATCGCGCGCGCCAGCGGATTGACGAACAGCGACTCGAGCTGGTTGCCGATGCCGCGGCCGCCGTTGGACAGGTCGCGCGTGCACAGCTCGCGCAGGCGCTCGCGCACGGCGGCGCGCGAGCGCCAGGTCGACCTTGTGCTCGTCGCGCACGCGGTTCACCACGTTGCGCAGCATGCCGTCGAAGATCTGCGCGCCGATCTCGGGCGTGATGAAGCCGAACACGACGATGTTGTCGCCGATGCGGTTCAGGATCTCCGGCCGCGACAGCTTGTACTTGAAGTAGTCCTGGATCGCGGTGCGCACGCGCGCCTCGACCACCTCGTGCGGGTCGCCCGGCCGACACGCTCTGCACGCGCTGGCCGTGCTCGTCGTCGACGAAGATGCCGAGGTTGGACGTGAACACGAGGATCGCCTCGGAGAAGTACGCGGTCTCGCCGCGGCCGTCGGTCAGGCGACCGTCTTCGAGGATCTGCAGGAACTTGTCGAGGATGCGCGGATGCGCCTTCTCGATCTCGTCGAACAGCACCACCGAGAACGGCTTCTCGCGCACGGCGTTGGTCAGCTCGCCGCCGGCGTCGTAGCCGATGTAGCCCGGCGGCGCGCCGAGCAGGCGCGCGCCGGTGTGCTCCTCGGCGAACTCGCTCATGTCGAAGCGGATGTACGCGCGGTCGTCGCCGAAGATGAGCTGCGTGAGCGTCTTCGCGAGCTCGGTCTTGCCCACGCCGGTCGGTCCCGCGAAGAACAGCACGCCGCGCGGCCGGTTGCCGCGACGAGCGCGCCTGCGCGCCGGTCAGGCCCATCACCGAGCGCATCAGGATGTCGATCGTCTTGGTGACCGCCGGCCGCTGGCCCGCGCACGCGCTCCTCGATGAACGGCAGCGCGTTGGCGATGCGCTCGCGCAGGTAGTCCTTCTTCCACGGGTTCTCGGTGACGCCCACCTTGTAGCTCTGCACCGCGTCGTCGACGTCGCGAAAGCCGATGTCCTGGCGGTCGGCGATCTGCGCGATGTCGGTCATCGCGACCAGCGAGAGGCCGTCCGTCATCTGCGCGAAGTCCTTGGCGAACTTCGTGCGCGCCTCGTCGGTGCCTTCGTCGTAGCCCGCGAACAGGTTGCCGACGTGGCGCGCCGCCTCGAGCCGCGTCTCGTAGTCGGGAAGCGACAGCGTCAGCAGCGACACGCGCGTGGAGTCGAGTGCCAGCCACGAGGGCAGGTCCTGCCCGCGGTTGACGAGCCAGAGCACGGGATTGAAGCGCGCCTTGCCGTTGGCGCTGCCGATGTCGGCGCCCTTGGGCACGATCGGGTGCGCGGTCAGCGAGATGCGCTCGGCGGCCACGAAGAAGCGATGCTCGTCGGCGTCGAGGTGATCCGGCGCTGGCGCGTGATGCGCGACGCGAAGTCGATGACCAGCGCGCAACGCGCCTCGCGCTGGCCGGCGACCTTGCGCATCATGCCGACCAGGTTCTCGAGGCTCATCGGCATGACGCCGTCGGCGAGCTTGAGGTCGAAGAGCTTCGTCGCGAGCTCGATCACCTCGGGCTCGTTCGGATACGGCCGCAGCCCCTCCACCGGATCGAACACGAGCAGGAAGCGATAGTCGAGCGCCGCCAGGTGCACCCAGAGGCAGCGCAGCAGCGGCGCCAGCGTGGTGCCCGCCTCGTACGGCGTGAGAAAGCTGTCGCGGATGTTGCCCGCGAGCACGAATTGCGAGCGGATCGGCAGCAGCCGCTGCGAGGTCGCGGATCCAGCGGGGCGTCATGTCCGCGACGACGGCCGGTGGCGCGCCGGCGGCAGTGGGTTCGCTCATGGTGGGGCCATTATTCCACGCGGGCCTGCGCGGGCGATGCGCGTGGGGCGTGCCCGCATCGGCACGTCCGCGCACGCACCCGGTGCGCGGCAGGGCGCGCGGCAGCGCCGCTCTACGGCTGCTCGAGGGCCCGCGGCTTGCCGCGCGGCTCTCCGACATCGTCCTCGGCGGCGATCGCGGGCAGCTGCGCACCGTCCACCACCTGCACCGGCACCGCGCCCGCTTCCAGGCGGCGGGTCACCGAGAGCTCGAGACCGCGCGCGGCCAGGGTCTGCATGAGCCGCGGGAATTCGGCGCACCAGCGATCTTCCGCCAGCGCGTCGAGCCGTTTTCGCTCGTCGGTCTCCTCGGCGCCGCGCGCGCGCACGACGTTGAAGTTCACCGTGCGCTCGTGCGGGTCGAGCCGCAGCCGCACGAAGTACTGGTCCCAGCCCTTGCGGCGGAAATGCACGGTGCCGCCGTCGGCGAACAGCGTCGACTGGATGTCCTCGACCTCGTAGCCCAGGTCGCGCAGCGATTCCTGGAGCACGAGCGCGGCCGCGGCGTCCTCGGCCTGCGCGCGGTCGGCGGCCGCGTGGTCGAGCGCCGCCTGCGCCGCTTCGCGCAGCGCCGGATCGAGGCGCGCCACGCCCGCCGCCACCTGCTCCAGCGAATGGAGCAGCGGCGCGGGTGCGTCCTCGGGCAATTCCCCGAGCAGGCGCCGCGCTTCCGCCGTGTCGTGCGCCTGCAGCGCGTGCCCTTCGCGCTGGCGCTGCACGGCCAGGCGCAGCTCCGAGGCGAGCGCTTCGGCGCGCTCGAGCGTCGGCGCCATCACGATGGCTCGCGCCAGCGCCTCCAGCTCGGCGGGCAGCGCGGCACCTTCGGGCAATTCGAGGCGCGCGAGCACGCGGTGCGCCGTCTGCCGGAAGCGCTCGGCATCCTCGGTGGAGAGCCCGGCGCGCATCTGCCGCTGCAGCACGTACGCGGCAAGGACCTCGTCGATGCCTGGCGTCGCGACCGTCGCCGCGAGCGCGGCCCGGAGTCGCTCGCCGTGCGCATCGCCGGCTGCGGCAAGCGCGGTCTCCAGCTCGCGCACGAGGACTTCCAGCCGCCGCACGTGCTCGGTCCATGCCGCGTCCCCGTCGTCCGCCGGCGGGGCGGGCAGTGCCGTCTCGAGCTTCTGGCGCAGCGCCGCGGAGGGGGCGGCCAAGGCATCGCCGAGCGAGTGCAGGCGCGCATGGCGGGCGCCGAGCCGTTCGGCCGACTGGCGGAGCGCGGCGATGCGCTCCAGCCGCGCATTGCGCTGGCCCTGCCGCGCCTCGGTGAGCGCACGCTCGCGCTCGGTGAGCTGGGCGAGCACGTCGTGGTACTCGCGACGCATCGCGCGCGCCTCTTCGATCGCGCGCGCGGAGAGCAGCAGCACGCCGTGGAAGATGAAGTAGCCGGCGGTGATGGGTCCGCTCATGACGATGGGGCTGCCGTGCGATCGAGGGAGTCGCCGCGACGAAGGATCATAGGCCAAGCGGGCGCCGCGCGCGCGTCCGCGTCAACGGGCGGTTGCCACCCGCGGCCGCACCGCGGTGGCGGCCTGGAAGAAGCCGGGGGCATCGTCGACGCTTCGCCGCAGGAAATCCCACACCGCGCGGATGCGCCGCAGCCGATACCAGTCGGCATGCGTGGCGAGCCAGAAGGTGCGCGTCCACACCGCGGCCTCCGGCAACAGAGGCACCAGGTCCGGGTCGCGCGCGAGGTAGTGCGCGAGCACCGCCACGCACAGGCCGCTGCGCACCGCCGTCTCCTGCGCCAGCATGCCCGAGCACGCGACGCTCACGCGCGGCCGCGGCGTCAGCTCGTCGAGGTAGTGGAGCTGCGGACTTAGGAGCAGGTCGTCGATGTAGCCCGCGAAGCGATGGTGGGCGAGCTCGGCCACGCTCGCGATCGGTCCGTGCCGCCGCAGGTAGTCTCGCGACGCGTACAGGCCGTAGGTGAAGTCGGTGAGGCGGGTGGCGATGTAGCGTCCCTGCCGCGGCGGGTCGAGCGTGACGATGATGTCCGCCTCGCGCGCCGCGAGGCTGGGGAACCGCGGCAGGGTGAGGAGCTCGATCTCGAGGTCGGGATGCTCGTCGAGCAGCGGTCCCAGGCGCGGGACGAGGAACGCATTGCCGAAGCCCTCCGGCGTGCCGATGCGGACCACGCCGCTGACGCGCACGCTCTGCCCTGCCGCCTCGTCGTGCAGGAGCGCAACGCCGCTCTCGATCGATTCCGCGTGGGCGAACAGGCGCTGCCCGGTTTCCGTCAGCGCGTAGCCGTCGGCACCGAGCTCGAACAAACGGCAGCCGAGCGTCTGCTCGAGGTGCTCGACCCGTCGCGCCACCGTCGTGTGGTCGACGCCGAGCTTGTGCCCCGCGTGAGTCAGACGCTTGAGCCGCGCCAGCTCGAGAAAGTACCGGAGGTCGTCCCAGGTCATGGCGTTGTGCAAATTTGCACACCAAGTGCGCCTGAATACTCCATCGGCGATCGATTGTCGAGGCTAACATGGGCGGCGCCGCGTTCAGGGCGACGAGGCTGTGCGTTGCCGCACGCCCGGATAACGAAGGATTCCGAAGGAGGCGTCTGTGAAGATTTCCCCGTTCCACTACAAGGCGGTGGCGCTCGCGCTGGGTGCCGCGGCCGTGCTCGCCGCCTGCGGCGACGATACGTACACCCCGCCCGACTACAACACGCTGCCGGCGCGCATCACCAACGTCGTCGGCCCGACGACGCTACGACGGCGTCACCGACGACCTGCTGACCGCGGGCCTCGGCAAGACCGGCATCGGCGGCGCCGCGCCCGGTTTCGTCGATCCGGTGAATCCCACGGTCAGCCGAGCTGCGCCGCCGCGCGATCTACACCAACTACCGCGGCATCATCGACTTCACCGCCGCGGGCGGCTACGGCACGCTGTACGGCCCCAACATCGACATCAACGGCAACGACACGCTCGGCGAAGGCAAGATCGCCGGCAAGGAAATCCTCGCGTACGCCGACGACGGCACCGGCAAGAAGAACGTCGCGGCTGATGGTGCAGATCCCGGCGAGCTTCGACAAGAACAACCCCTGCATCGTCACCGGGCCGTCCTCCGGCTCGCGCGGCGTCTACGGCGCCATCGGCACCGCCGGCGACTGGGGCCTGAAGCACGGCTGCGCCGTGGCCTACACCGACGCCGGCAAGGGCACGGGTTACCAGGATCTCGCCGCCGACAAGGTGAACCTGATCGACGGCCGGCTCGTGAGCCGCGCGAGCGCCGGCACCCTGGCGCAGCTTCGCGTCCGATCTCACGGGCGCCGCGCTGACCGCCTTCAACGCCGCGTTCCCCAACCGCATCGCGTACAAGCACGTGTACTCGCAGCAGAATCCCGAAAGGGACTGGGGCCAGAACGTGCTCGACAGCGTGCGCTTCGCGTTCTGGGCGCTGAACGAGCAATACGGCGACACCGACTCGACGGGCAAGCGCCTGCGCACGCTGCGCGCCGGACAACACGATCGTCATCGCGTCGTCGGTCTCCAACGGCGGCGGCGAATCGCTGCAGGCGCTCGAGCAGGATACCGAAGGGCTGATCGACGGACTCGCGGTCACCGAGCCCAATGCCCAGCCCAACAACATGACCGGCGTGACGGTGAACTTCAACGGCGCCGCCGATCGCGAACGCCGGCAAGCCGCTCATCGACTACTTCACCTACCGCATGCTCTACGAGCTCTGCGCGTCGATCTCGACGAGCGCGCAGGCGCCCAACGGCGTGCGTCCCGGCTGGCTCGGCTTCGGCACCGCGCCGCTCGGCAGCGCGTTCACGCAGGTGGCCGGCGTCGAGCTGCAGACCATCGCGACCAACCGTTGCCAGAGCCTCGCCGACAAGGGCCTCGTCACGGGCACCACGCCCGCCGCAGCAGGCGGACTGCGGCGCTGGCCAAGATGCAGGCCTACGGCTGGAACGATTCGGTGCAGCAACGCGCTGCACGCCTCCCACTACCGGCTGGCCGACATCTACGTCGCCTTCGGCTACGTGGTGGCGTACGGCAAGTTCTCGGTGAGCGACAACGTGTGCGGCTTCAGCCTCGCCAACGTCGACGCGACCGGCAACGTCGCGCGCGCAGGTGCCCGCGACGCAGGCGAGCCTCTTCGCCACCAGCAACGGCCTCAACACCGGCGGCGACGTGATCTACAACGACTCGGTCGGCGGTGCCAGGCTGTACCACGTGGGCGTGTCGCCCTCGACGGGCCGGATGGACGGCTCGCTCGACGGCTTCCTGTGCCTGCGCGACCTCGTCACCGGCGTCGATCCGGTCACCGGGGCGGCGCTCACCGGCACCGCGCTGGCGAACAGCCAGCGCGTGCAGGCGGGCATCCGCGAGGTGCTGCTCACGGGCAACCTGCACAACACGCCGACGATCCTGGTGCAGGGCCGCAGCGACACGCTGGTGCCGGTCAACCACGCGTCGCGCGCGTACACCGCCTTCAACTCGAAGGTCGAGGGCGCGGCCAACGTCCGCTACTACGAGATCGAGAACGGCAACCACTTCGACGCGTTCATCCCGAACGCGGCGAATGCCGGCGTGCAGGGCTACGACGTGCTGCTGGTCCCGGTGCACTACTACTTCATGAACGCCATGGACCTCATGTGGGCGCGGCTCAAGAACAACGTCCCGCTGCCGCAGAGCCAGGTGGTGCGCACGATCCCCCGCGGCGGCGTCCCGGGCTCGGCCCCGCCGATCACCACCGCCAACGTGCCGAAGATCTCGGCGTCGCCGGCGGCGGCCAACACGATCTCCGTGGGCGCGGGCGTGATCAACGTGCCGAACTGATCCGCGCGTTTCTTTCCAGTGTGCGAATGCCCCGGGCGACCGGGGCATTTTTCTTGCCGGCGCCCGTCCCCGCGCCCGCTACGCACTGTCCGCGGAGGTGTCGCTCGCAGCCCGGCGCCGGCCCGGCCGCGCGCGGGCGGCGGGCCACGTCCAGTCGCGGATCTCCGGCACGTCGTCGCCGTGCTCGCGGATGTAATCGTGATGCACGCGCAACCGGTCGCGCAGGTCCTGCTTCAGGTAGCCGACGCGGCCGCCGAGCTGCGGCAACTGATCGAGCGCGGCGCCCACGAGGTGGAAGCGGTCGAGCTCGTTGCGCACGCACATGTCGAACGGCGTGGTGGTGGTGCCCTCCTCCTTGAATCCGCGCACGTGGAAATTCGGGTAGTTCGTTCGCTTGTAGATGAGCTTGTGCACGAGCGTGGGGTAGCCGTGGAATGCGAAGATCACGGGCCGGTCGCGCGTGAACAGCGCGTCGAAGTCGGCGTCCGGAAGGCCGTGCGGATGCGCGCTCGGCGGCTGCAGCTTCATGAGATCGACCACGTTGATCACGCGGACGCGCAGCTCCGGCAACGCATTGCGCAGGTAATCGGCGGCGGCCAGCGTCTCCAGCGTGGGCACGTCGCCGCAGCAGGCGAGCACGACGTCCGGTTCGGCGCCGCGATCGTTGCTCGCCCATTCCCAGATGGACAGGCCCGCCGCGCAGTGCGCCGCCGCCTCGTCCATGCCGAGCCATACGGGCGCGGGCTGCTTGCCGGCCACCACCACGTTCACGTAGTTGCGGCTGGCGAGGCAATGATCCGTCACCGACAGCAGGCAATTGGCGTCGGGCGGCAGGTAGATGCGGATCACCTCGGCCTTCTTGTTCGCGACGTGATCGAGAAAGCCCGGGTCCTGGTGCGAGAACCCGTTGTGATCCTGCCGCCAGACGTGCGAGCTCAGAAGATAGTTGAGGGAGGCAACCGGCGCGCGCCACGGGATGTCGTTGCACACGTTGAGCCACTTGGCGTGCTGGTTGAACATCGAGTCGATGATGTGGACGAACGCCTCGTAGCAGCTGAAGAAGCCGTGGCGGCCGGTCAGCAGATAGCCTTCGAGCCAGCCCTGGCACTGGTGCTCGGACAGCACCTCCATCACGCGGCCATCCGGCGACAGGTGGTCGTCGTCAGGCAGGATCTCCGCGACGTAGCAGCGGTTGGTGACGTCGAGCACGTCCTGCCAGCGATTGCTGTTGTTCTCGTCGGGGCTGAAGAGGCGGAAATTGGCCGCGTCGAGGTTCTCCTTCATCACGTCGCGCAGGAAGGTTCCCATCACGCGCGTGGCCTCCGCGGTGGTCGCGCCCGGCGCGTCGACCTTCACCGCATAGGCCCGGAAATCCGGCAGGCGCAGATCGCGCAGCAGGCGGCCGCCGTTGGCGTGCGGGTTGTCGCTCATGCGGCGCGTGCCCCTGGGCGCCAGGTCGGCGAGCTCGCGCACGAGCGTGCCGTTGCGATCGAAGAGCTCCTCCGGCCGGTAGCTCTTCATCCACTGCTCCAGGATGCGCAGGTGGCCGGGCTTGTCCATGTCGCCCATCGGCACCTGGTGCGAGCGCCAATAGTCCTCGCACTTCTTGCCGTCGATATAGGCCGGGCAGGTCCATCCCTTCGGCGAGCGCAGCACGATCATCGGCCACGCGGGGCGGCCGCTGAATCCGTGCGTGCGCGCGTCGCGCTGGATGCGGCGGATCTCCGCGGTCACCGCGTCGAGCGTGGCCGCCATCTGCTGGTGCATCGGAAACGGATCGTGGCCCTCGACGAAGTACGGGCGATAGCCCATGCCTTCCAGCAGCTTGGTCAGCTCCTCGTGCGGAATGCGCGCGAGGTAGCACGGGTTCGCGATCTTGTAGCCGTTGAGATGCAGGATCGGCAGCACCGCACCGTCGCGCACGGGATTCAGGAACTTGTTGCCGTGCCATCCGGTGGCCAGCGGCCCCGTCTCCGCTTCGCCGTCGCCGATCACCGCCGCCACGATCAGCTCGGGATTGTCGAACGCGGCGCCGAACGCGTGCGCGAGCACGTAGCCCAGCTCGCCGCCTTCGTGAATCGAGCCCGGCGTTTCGGGCGCGACGTGGCTCGGGATGCCGCCGGGAAAGCTGAATTGCTTGAAGAGCCGCTGCATGCCCTCCTCGTCCTGGCCGATCCCGCGGTAGTACTCGGTGTACGTGCCTTCGAGGTAGGCGTTGGCCACGAGCCCCGGCCCGCCGTGGCCCGGACCCGCGAGATAGATCACGTCGAGGTCCTGCTCGCGGATCACGCGATTCAGGTGCGCGTAGATGAAGTTGAGCCCCGGCGTGGTGCCCCAGTGCCCGAGCAGGCGCGGCTTGACGTGCGCGCGGGTGAGCGGCTGGCGCAGGAGCGGGTTCGCGTACAGGTAGATCTGGCCGACCGACAGGTAGTTCGCAGCGCGCCAGTAGGCGTCGATCCGGCGCAGCGCATCGGCGGCAAGGGGACCAGCGGGAGTGGGCGGGGCTGCCGGTTTCGCCCTCGTCGCAGCGCGCTTCCTGGTCGTGGTGTCCTTGCGTGGGGCCATGACTCGTTCTCCGTGGTGAAGCGCCTCGTGCAGGCTCGCGCGCGCCGGGTCGCGTGGCGCGGCGGCCCGCCGACCGCCCAAGCGAGCGCCAGCCCGAAGGCAGCGCCGCCAGACCCTTTGGTGGCATTGCGTGACGAACGATTGTGCCGCAGCAGCAGCGGCGGGACCGCTTATGCGCGGGCAGTGCGCGGCGCGCGCTCCTCGACCCGGCCGTCCACGTGCCGCGCGAAGCGTCCCTGCTCGCGCGCGTGCACCGGATCGCGGCGGGCGAACGGCCAGCCGCCGAACTGCGTGCGCTGGTAGTCGGCGAACGCCTGCTGGATTTCCGCCTGCGTGTTCATCACGAACGGCCCGTACTGCGCGACCGGCTCGGCGATGGGCCGGCCCTGCAGCAGCAGGACCTCGCCGATGCCGTCGCCGTTGACGAGCTCGATGGCGGCATCCGCGCGCACTTCGATCGCGGACGCGAGCGGGACCGCGCGGCCCGCCACGCGCAACTGCGTGCCGCGGAAGAAATAGAGGCGGCGCCGCGTGCCCGCGCCCGCCGCAGGTGGCAGCGTCCAGCGCGCGCGCGGCGACATCGCGATCGTCATGATCGCGACGTCCGATCCCGGCTGCGCGGCCCACGATTCGGGCGGCGGCGCGAGCGCCGGCACGCCCGCCGCCGCGCCCGCGACGTTGATCACGCTCGTGGTGCCGCCGTTCGCGTCGGTGAACGTGCGCTGCGGCACGTCTTCCGCCCACAGCATCAGGAAGTGCGGCGCGGCCATCTTGCTGCGCGCGGGAAGGTTGAGCCAGATCTGGAACAGCTCGAGCGGGTTGTCGCGCTCGCGCTCCACCAGCGGAAACATCTCCGAGTGCACGATGCCGCTGCCCGCGGTCAGCCATTGCACGTCGCCCGCGCCGAAGCGCGCGGTGGCGCCGAGCGAATCGGAGTGATCGATGAGGCCGTGGCGCACGATCGTCACCGTCTCGAAGCCGCGATGCGGATGCGCGGGAAAGCCCGGCACGACCTCGCCGTGGTACATGCGCCAGCCGTCCTTGCCGGCGAAGTCCTGGCCGATCTGCCTGCCGGCGAGCGATGCCGCGGGACCGAGCGCCTCGTTGCCGTTCGGATACGCGTCGTCGTGATGCACGCAGAAGAGGAACGGGTCGGCCGTCTGCCACGGGAAGGCGAGCGGCTCGATCGTGAGGACGGGATCGTTCGGCATGACGCGGTCCGTGCGACGGGAGGACGGCCATTCTAGCGCCGGGCGCGCGCGCACCCCATCAGCGGCGCGACCGTTTCGCGACGCCGAAGCGCCGTCCCGCGTCGATGCCGAGGCCGCTCACCACGCTGCCGAAGAGATCGCCCACCACCACGCGACTCGCCGGGAATGCGCGCGCGAACGTCTCGCGCAGCGCCGTCATGCCGCTCGAGCCGCCGGTGAAGTACAGCGTCGAGATGTCGGCGTTGCGCAGGCCCGCCGCGCGCACCGTGCCTTCCCCCACCACCACGAGACGGGCGAGGAGATCGGCGAGCAGCGCGAGCAGCGACGCCCGCTCCGCCGCGACCGCGAGCCCGGGCTCGATGTGCGCGAGGTCGACGCGCGACGCGGCCGCCGCCGACAGCTCGATCTTCGCCTGCTCGGTGCGCCCGAGGAGCTCGTGGCCCATCCGCTGCTCGATCACGCGCGCGAGCCGCCGGTACAGCCGCAGGTCGCCGAAGAACGCCTGCAGCTCGCGCAGCGTGCCCAGGAACTTCGGCGTGTACAGGAAGTTGATCCGGTGCCAGGTGGACAGGTCGAAGTACACGAGGCTCGGCACCGTGAGCCCCTTGGGCCCGACGGTCCGGTAGCCGAGCGCGGGCATGATCCACGACAGGTTGAGCCGCGAGTCGAAGTCGGTGCCCGCGATGTGCACGCCGTCGTTGGCGAGCACGTCGCGCGTGCGCTCGACCGCGTCGCGCCGCGCGGGCGACAGGCGGATCACCGTGAAGTCGGCCGTGCCGCCGCCGACGTCGATCACGAGCACCTGCTCCTCGCGGTCGATGGTGCGCTCGTAGTCGAATGCCGCCGCGATCGGCTCCAGCTGGAACTCGACGTGGCGAAACCCCGCGGCGCGCGCGCAGTGCGCAAGCGTGTCCTGCGCGAGCCGGTCGCGCTGCGCGTCGTCGTCGACGAACCGCACCGGACGCCCCAGCACCACGTCGGTGAGCGGAACCTCCGCGGCGGCGGACGCGCGCTCGCGCAGCGTGCGCAGGAAGAGCGTGATCACGTCGGTGAACTTCACCTGGCGATCGCCGATCGCGGTGGTCTCCTCGATCAGCGCTGCTCCCGAGCAGGCTCTTGAGCGACCGCATGAGCCGGCCGGGCGTGCCGTCGAGGTATTCGTCCACCGCCGCGCGCCCGAACAGCGCCGGGTGCGCGGACTCCACGTCGAAGAACACGGCGGTGGGAATCGACGTCGCGTCGCCTTCGAGCGGCAGGAGCTCGAGCGAGCCGCGCACCGGTCGCGCGATGCCCGAGTTCGACGTGCCGAAGTCGAGGCCGCAGGCATTGGCGGACGCGTCAGCGGTGTGCGGCATCGCGGGACCCCGGGGAAACCTGCCAATGGACACGACACCGGGGCGCAGCTAGCATCGGCGCGCGGTGCCGCCGCGACGATTCCGCGGCATCGACGACCAGGGCAAGTCCATGGCGGCCATCCGCATCGCGCACATCAGCGACCTCCACTTCGGCATGACCCACCAGGTTGCCGTGTGGAACGCGCTCGCCGCGCACCTCCTCGCCGAGCCGCGTCCGCACGGCATCATCGTCACCGGCGACATCGTCGACACGCCGGACCCCGAGCTCTTCGCGCGCGCGGGAGCGCAGTTCCAGCGCTTCACCGACGCGCGCATCCCGTGGGTGGTCTGCGCCGGCAATCACGATCGCCATGGACGCGGCAACGTGGGCTTCCTCGGCCGCCTCGCAGCCGCGTTGCGCGGCAGCCCGACCGTCGGCACGGCGTTCGACGTCGCCTTCGCCGGCCATGTCGCCACGCTCGAGGATCTCGTCGAATGGCCGCCTCCGAACACGAGCCCGCCGCCGGCGAGCGCGCGCTGGCAGCTCCGGCTCTTCGGCGTCGACAGCAGCCGCGACGCCCGCTATTCGGCGCAGGGCTTCGTCGGGCTCGACGTGTTCGAGCGCCTCTCCCGGCAGGCGCGCACGGGGGATGCGCATGTCGAGTCGTACGATCTTCTGATCGGCTTGATCCATCATCACTTGCTGCCCATCGCGGCGCTCGAGAAGAGCGCGCAGGAGGTGAAGGGACTCTTCAGCCCGACCGTGCTCGTCAATGCGGGCACCGTGCTGGAGGCGATGGCGAACAATAACGTGAATCTGGTGCTGCACGGCCATGAGCATCACCGCAGCGTCGCGCGCTTCGGCGTCCTCGGACGGCCGCGCGCGACCGACATCGTCGTGGTCGGCGCCGGCTCCGCGACCGGCGCCGATACCTCGCTGGGCTGCGACGCGTCGCGCGCGTCGTACAACGTCCTCGAGCTGCGCCCCGACGGCAGCGTGTGGCTGCGGGAGATGCGCATCGTCTCGGGCCAGTGGACGGCGCACGGCGACGCCGACTTGCTGCTGACGGGCCGCAGCGTGCGCGAAGGCCGCGTGCTGCGCCGGCGCAGCATCGAGGCGCGGCCGGTCGCGCGGCTCACGCGGCACTTCATCGTGGGTGACTATCGCGACATCAACGTGCACGAGACGCGTACCGCGTGGCCGCTCGCTGGAGACGAGCTCGCCTTCGACGTGCATCGGCCCTCCGGGTCCCCGGTGTTCGACGCCCTGCGCATCGAATGGGGCGGCGGCGGGGAGACGCGCTGGGGCTCCGGGATCGGCGACCAGCCCGCGAGCTTCCGCGCGCGGCGCGACGGCACGCGCGCGTTCGCGTTGCGCGTTCCCGTGCGCGCCGGCGCCGCGACCGCGCCACGCGTCGAGCTGCAGTACCTGTGGGCGCGCAGCGCCGTGCTGACGGGGACCGACGTCGCGCAGCTCACCGATGCGCAGATGGATTTCTTCCGTCATCGCGGCCGCGAGGCGGTGTCGGCGCACGTACCCATCCCGCTCGAGAGCCTCACGATCGCAGTCAGCGTGCCCGCGGTCTTCGCGCCGCCGTCGGAGGGTTGGCAGGTGTACGTCGAACGTCCCGACGCCGGTCCGCACGCGTTCGAGCGCAATGTCGAATTGCAGGAATACGTTTCCGCCATACCGGGCGGACACGCAACGCTGACCATCCCGTTCCCGCTGCCCGATTACCGCTACTTCCTGAGCTGGCCGGTGAAGCCGGGCTTCCTGCCCGATGCGACGGTGCTCGCCATGCGCCAGCGCGCGGAGGTGGATGGACAATCCTGGATGACGGCCGTGGCGCAGCGGGTGGACGCGCTGATCGGCACCACCGATCCGTTCTCCGTCACGCTGTACCTGCCCGACGTGGTGCCCGACAAGGCGCTGCGCTTCCACGTCGCGGGCTTCGCGACCGGCGGCGGCGACCCGCAGGCGCGGGCCCGCATCCCCGAGCCCGAGCTGCTCTATCGCGCGCGCAACGAGCACGACGGGCTGCTGGGCGCGTGGTACGGCGAAGCGAGCTGGATCGAGCGCGATCCCGATGAGGCACCCGACCCCGCCGTACTGTGGCCGGGCGAGACGACCGTGCTGCTGCTGCCCGCCTATCACGTCGCCTGGACGCCGCCGACCGAGCCATGGGGCATCCTGCGCTTGGGATTCGGCCCCGGCGTCGCCATGTCGGATGAACGAGCCGAAGCAATTGCATTGGCGGCGACCGTCGTTGTATAACCGCCGCGAGGAGAGAGCCGATGTTCGTTCGCTATCCCGCCCCTCCCGGCAGTGCGCCGCGCAGCGTGAAGGTGACGCAAGGCGGCCGCGCCGGCGACGTGATCGTCACGGCCGGACCGCCGGTGTCGCGCGCGCCCGGCACCGCGTGGCCGCCGTCCGCGCACGCGGAAGGCGCACACGCCGCCGTGGGCGCGCCGCTGCCGGCGCGGGATACCGGCGGCTAGCGCGTCACCGTTGCACCGGCATCCCCCGCCGCTTGCATGAGCGCCGGGGGATTTTCATTTTCCGGGCGGGTTTACGGCCCGGGGGCGCACATCGCGACGCCGAGCAAACCGTAGCCTTCCGCCACCCAGCCGCGCGCCACCATCGTCGCGCGTGTCGCGGGATCGGTGGTGTAGCGATGATTGGTGTCGACCCGCGCGTTCCACAGCCGGTAGACAGGGAGCGTTCCCGCGGGACATGCGCCGCTCGTCGGGTCGGGCAGCGCGACGTACATCACCTCCGGATCCTCGCTGACGAACTGCGGAAAGCGCCGCGCGACGTCCGCGCATTCCGCCGTCGAGGCCGAGAAGAAGTGCGAGTCGCCGAAGGCGGGCGGCAGGTAGTAGCGGCAAACGGACACCGTGCCGCTCGCGTAGGCGGGATACGCGGCGAAGCGGGCGCCGGTGCGGGTCCATCCCGTCAGCGTTCCCGCGTCGAGCGCGGCGATCTCGTCGGCGCGCGACGTCATGAAGTAGTGGCCGAAGGCGGCGTGGTAGTACTCGATCACCGGTGACGGGGACACGTCGTAGTACGCCTCCGCCAGCTTCATGTCGGTCACGCCCGCCGCGAGGCCGATCTCGTGATCGGGCGTCGTGCCGGGAAAGATCTCGCCCAAAACGCCGAAGAGCGTGACGCGATAATCCTCCGGCCGCGGCGAGATCGACGGCAGCGACGACGCCCTCAGCGTGGCGAGCAGCGCGCGGAACTGCGCGTACGTCACGTGCGCGCGGAAGTACCGCGGCCGCGCCCATCCCGTCACGAACTGCTCTTCTGCCGAAAGCGGCGAGCGGGTGACGAATTGCGCGGCCGTGCCGTCGGCCGTCCGCTCGCGCAGCGGACTCACCACGAACGCCGTATAGGCATCCGCGCTCACCGCCTCGGTACCGGCTCCGTTGACGCCGCTCGCCCGATTGTCGAAGAGCGCGATCACGTGCGCGAAGAGCGTCCCGGTGGTCGTGTCCCTCGCGTAGTACACGAAGCTCACCTGCGCGGTGCCGTCGATCACGGGCGCGGCCTCCGCCCGCACCCACGGCACGCCGATGCTCGCTTCCAGCGTGAGCGCGGAAGTGGCGTTCCCGAACACGGCGACCGGCGGATCGGGCTCGCGCGCGACGCTCACGCTCGGCCCTTCGAGCACCAGCGGCGCCGCGTGCGCGAATTGCTGGGAATTGAGCACGAAGCCGGCGCCGTTGCACCACAGCTGGAACGCGCTCGCCGGATCGGGCGGACCGAGGTCCCGCCACCCGCGCTGCGCGCTCGCATAGGACACGGGCGGCACGCTGAAGCCCGAGAACTGGCCCACGTCCCACGTCACGACGTTGGCGACCTCCCCGACGAGCTCCGGCGTACCGGGGTCGCCGACATGCTGGACGCGCATGTAGGTGGCGTTCGCCGGCGCCGGATCGAACTCCCGGACCATGTTGCGGGCGTCGACGCAATCCGGCGCCGACAGCACGCGATAGTGGGCGTCGAGATAGGTCGGGCTGCCCGGCACCGCACCTGCGGCGCAAAGGGCGCCGAGCAGGCCGAGCGCGCGCACCACCGCGCCGCCACGTCCGGCGGTGGCGCGGGGGGCGCGGACCGCGCCGCGTAGAGGTGTCCACCGAAAGTTCAGGCCGACACCTTCGCGGCGGGACGAATGGGCTCGATGGGTCACCGCTGGATCGCCACGCAATGCGCCGGGTTCATGCGCGCGGCCGGCGCGAATTGTCGCGTCCGCGACAATTCGCCCGCTTTTGTCCTGCTTTGGTCGAATTGCGCCACTCGCGGCAGCACTCCCCCGCAAGCGCGCTATCGCACACTCCGTATCCCACATGCCGCGCTCCGTCACAATGTATTGAGCTAAATCGACAAGACGCCTTGTGGGAGACATTTTGGCGCTGTAGCATCCAATTTCGTACTGACGTTCAAGGGGAAAACGTCGTGACATCCTTCGCGCCCACCGGGCACGATCGTAGGAAGGAGACGGCCGGCTGGCTGGTCCTTCTCGGTCGCGCCCTGCTTCCGCTTGTCCTCTTCGCCATTGCGCTATTCGGTGCCGGCGTCAATGCCGCCCACGCCGGGTCGTTCGCAGGCAAGATCGCTTCCGACCTCAAGGCGGCCCTCAACAGCAGCGGCATCAGCGCAAAATGGGCCGCCACGACTAGCCGGGGCACGTATGTGCAGGTAGTGGTGAGTTCGTCTTCGGTCGACCCTTCGCTGGCCGCGCTGCGAAGCGCCATCCTGGCGGCCGGCGGCTCCGTGTTTTACGTCTACCAGTCGACGCCGGCGATTCTCGCCGTGCTGCCTGCCGCCGCGGTCGGCACGATCGCGGATCGCAGCGACGTGTCGTCCGTCGTGCCCAACCGAACCGCGTTCCGAACCGCGAGCTTCCTGCAGGACATCGCGGGCGCGAGCGGCGCCCGAACGGCGAACGGCACCGCGTACAGCGGCGCCGGCGTCGGCATCGCGGTGCTCGATTCGGGCATCGACACCTGCCATGCCGCGCTCGGCGGACGGATGTACGCCAACACCGGTACCTGCCAGCGCAGCGGTCGCGTGGGCACGAGCGTCGACCTGACCCGCCTGAGCGCGTCCGTGTCGTCGATGTCCATCGACTGGACAGTGGCGGAGGGACCTGTCGGTCGGCTACGCGCCTGGAAGCCCCATATACAAGGCGTTACGGATGGCTCATCGGCTCGATAACGGCAAATCCGGACGTCTATGGGCACGGTACGCACGTCGCGTCCATTGCGGCCGGACAGTCGATCGCCGGCGCGCCGGACGCGGCCGGCATTGCCCCCGGAGCGCGGCTCGTCGACGTTCGCGTGCTCGACCAAAATGGCGTCGGCCAGTTGAGCGACGTCCTCGCGGGCATCGACTGGGCCATCGCCAATCGCAAGACCTACAACATCCGCGTGCTGAACCTTAGCCTGACGACGCCGACGACCGGCTCGTTCCTCGACGATCCGCTGTGCCGCGCCGCGCGCGCCGCGACGTCTCTCGGCATCACCGTCGTCGCGGCCGCAGGCAACTTCGGCGTCACGGCGAGCGGGGCCGAATTGCTAGGCGCCATGGGCGCCCCCGCGGTCGAGCCCAGCGTGATCACGGTCGGCTCGGCACATCATCACGACACGTTCTCGCGTGCCGACGAGACGATCAATCACTTCAGCTCGCGCGGACCGACGCGCAGCGGCTGGCTCGATACGGCCGGCGTCCGCCATTTCGACAACCTGCTCAAGCCGGACCTGGTCGCGCCGGGCAACAAGGTCGTCGGAGCGCTCGCGGGCCTCGGCAATCCGGCCAACGTGCTGATCGGCGAGAACCCGTCACTCGAGGTCGGGGGCTACAACGCCGGCAGCAACGGCCGCCTCATGCGACTGAGCGGTACGTCCGTCGCCGCGCCGGCGGTGGCGGGCGCCGTGGCGGTGCTGCTGGAGGCCAATCCCGGCCTGACGCCGCCGCTCATCAAGGCGATCCTGCAGTACACGGCGCAGCCGCTCCCGGGCGCCTCGCTCGTGCAGCAGGGGACGGGACTCCTGAACGTGGACGGCGCGGTGCGTGTCGCCCAGGCGCTGCGCACGGACGTCGCCTCGGCGGTCGCCGCCGGAACCCTGAAGGCGGGCGACAGCCTGCTGGCACCGGGCCGCGCGTTGCCGGCCGGCCCGTCGTGGATCCACGGCGAATCGGCCGCGTGGAGCGGGCTCGTCACGGCCGGTGGCGGACACATCTTCGGCGGCCGCGCGCTGCTCGAGAAGTACCAGTCGATCTACGACCCGCGGCTTCTCTGGTCCGGACGCCTGGTGAGCCGGATGTCCCCCGGCTACTGGCCCGGCAACACCGACCAGCCTCGGTATTTCGTCCAGACGTACGCGGGCAAGGTGATGCTGCTGACCCCGGGCGTCAGGCCGGCCGATACCGTCGCGGGGCGCACCAGCTTCGCCGCCGGATCCGGCATCTTCCGGCCCGTGACGCAGATCGCCCAGGGCCTGATCATGTCCGAGGGCCTGATCATGTCCGAGGGCCTGATCATGTCCGAGGGCCTGATCATGTCCGAGGGCCTGATCATGTCCGAGGGCCTGATCATGTCCGAGGGCCTGATCATGTCCGAGGGCCTCATCATGTCCGAGGGCCTCATCATGTCCGAGGGCCTCATCATGTCCGAGGGCCTCATCATGTCCGAGGGCCTCATCATGTCCGAGGGCCTATCATGTCCGAGGGCCTCATCATGTCCGAGGGCCTCATCATGTCCGAGGGCCTCATCATGTCCGAGGGCCTCATCATGTCCGAGGGCCTCATCATGTCCGAGGGCCTCATCATGAGCGAAGCCGTCCTGGCGGGCGAGCCGTAACCCTCTGCCACCGCGACGCGTTTAAGCTTCCCCACCCATTCCGGGCGGTCGCCTGACCGACGGACGGGCCCGCGGCGCGTTTCTTGCGTCTCTCCTGCCCAGATGGGAGCCGGGGAGGCTAGCCCAGGGTATCGCTACCCTTGCGCGGCCTTCTCGGCCGGGCCGCTGCGGTCGGGGAGTACCGATGTTGCGGATGGATGACTACAACGCCAGCGCCAAGGCGTACTGGTGGATCACGGCGATCCTCGGATCGACCGCGCTCGCGCTCGCGCTTCGCTCGGTTGCCGCGCTTCCGTACGTATCGATCGCGCAGATCGTCCTGATCGTCGCCGCCGCCGGCGTGACCGGTGCCTTTCCGCACGCGGTGCCCGGAACCAAGACGTCGATCACCGGCGCGGAAGTGTTCATCTTCCTCGTCCTGCTGATGAACGGACCAGCCGCCGCCGCGCTGGCCGCCGCCGCCGAGGCGGCGGTCGGCTCCTACCGGACCTCCACGCGCTGGACGAGCCGCATCGGCAGCCCGGCGCAGGCAGGGCTCGCCATGTACGCGTGCGGGACGTTGTTCGCAATGGGCGAGGAATACGTGCGGCAGCGCTTCGGGCAGCCGACGCTGTTCAGCCAGCTGCTCCTCCTGCTTCCGCTGGCGATGGGCTATTTCGCGACGGGCACGCTGCTCACGGCGTCGCTGTTCACGCTCAAGCAGCGGCAAGCCCCTGCATCCCTGGAAGATCCTCAAGCGAGCACTCGTGGCTCGCGGTCGTCTACCTCGCGAGCGCGGCTGTCGCGGCGCTGCTGTACGTCGGTTACGACCGCCTCGGGGTGGGCGTCTTCCTCGCCGCGCTGCCGGTGATCGGCGGCGTGCTGCTCACCCACCGCCTCTACCTCCGCCACATCGAGGACACCAAGCTCGCCCAGCAGCAGCGCGTCGCCGCCGCCGAGCGCGAGGCGGCGGAGGCGGCGCGGCATCTGGCCGAGCTGCAGAAGAGCGAAAGCCGGTTCCAGAAGGCGTTCGCCCACGCCGCAATCGGCATGGCGCTGGTCACGCACGACCGGATGGTGCTGCAGGCGAATCCCGCGCTCTGCGAGATCCTGGCGCGCACCGCGGACGAGCTGATGGGCGCCGACTTCGGCGCCTTCGTCCACCGCGACGACCACGCGGCGCTCGCCGTCGAGCTCGACCACCTGCTGTCGGGCTCCACCGGCACCTGCTCGCTCGAGCTGCGCTGCGCACGCCCGGATCGCGACGTCGTCACCGTGTCGCTGCATGCCTCGTTCTTCTCCGCCAGTGACGACGACGCGCCCTGCCTCATCTTCCAGGTCCAGGACATCACGGCGCGCAGGATCGCGGAGGGCCGCCTGCAGCACATCGCGCATCACGACGACCTCACCGATCTCCCCAACCGCGCCTATTTCTTCGAGCACCTCGCCGGCGCCATCAAGGCCGCGCGCAAGGGATCCGCGCTTCCGCTTCGCGGTGCTGTTCCTCGACTGCGACCGCTTCAAGACCATCAACGACAGCCTCGGCCATCGCGCTGGCGACGAGCTGCTGGTCGTGCTGGGCCGGCGCATCGCGGCGCAGCTCCGTCCCACCGACGTCAGTCGCGCGTCTCGGCGGCGACGAGTTCGCCATCCTCGCGCGCAACCTGCGCGAGGAGGACGCAGTCGCGCTCGCCGACGCGCCTGCAAGGCGTGGTCGGCGAACCGGTGCACATCCGCGCGGCGGAAGTGTCGACCAGCGTGAGCATCGGTATCACGATGGGCGGACCCCACTACGCATCGCCCGAGGACGTCATGCGCGACGCCGACATCGCGATGTACCGCGCGAAGGCACAGGGACGCGCGCAGCACGCGATGTTCGACACCGCGCTGCATGCCGAGGTGTCGTCGCAGCTCTGGCTCGAGAGCGCGCTCCGGCGCGCGATCGAGCAGGAGCAGCTCTACCTCGCCTATCAGCCCATCTTCGACCTGCGCACGCGCCAGATGTCCGCGGTGGAGGCGTTGTGCCGCTGGACGCACGCGGAGCGCGGCGCGGTCGAGCCCGAGCGCTTCATCCGCGTGGCGGAAGAGTCGGGGCTCATCGTGCCGCTCGGCGACTGGGCGCTCGAGCAGGCCTGCCGCCAGCTCGCGGCGTGGCACAAGGCCGTGCCGACGGCGTCGCATCTCGCGATGCACGTCAACGTCTCCGGCGCCCAGCTCCTGCAAAGCGACTTCGTCGAACGCGTCCTCGACATCGTGTATCGCAGCGGCGTTCCGCGCGACCAGATCGCGCTGGAGGTCACCGAGAGCATGCTGATCGACGGGCTCTCCGTCGCGCTGCCCAACCTGCGGCAGCTCCGCGATGCGGGGTTGCGCATCAGCATCGACGACTTCGGCACCGGCTACTCGTCGTTCTCGCGGATGTGGGACCTGCCGATCGGCGAGATCAAGATCGACCGCTCGTTCGTGACCCGCATGTCGCGCGGCAGCGAAGGCGAGGAGGTGGTGCGCGCGATCGTCGCGATGGGCCGCGCCATGGGCAAGCGCATCGTGGCCGAGGGCGTCGAGACGGAGCTGCAGTTCCGCAAGCTCCTGGAGCTCGGCTGCGACGGCGGCCAGGGCTACTGGTATGCGCGCCCCTCCAATCCCGCGGACGTCGAGTCGATGCTCAAGCAATCGAGGCCGCGCGCCGTGGCCAGCTAGGCGTTGCGGCCGAGCGGTCTGCCGCGCGTCAGCTTTCCGTGGTCGTGAGGTCGCCCGCGTCGAGCGACCCGACGTTCTCCCCGAGCCACGCCTGCCATGCGTCCATGGCCATGGGCGCCACCGTTTGCTGCTGATGCTCCCAGCGGACCTGCCAACTTCCGTCCGGGATCGCCGCGACGTGCACGCGTGGCAGCGCGCCCGGGCCGAACTGCTCGATCCGCTCGTCCACGACGGCTTCCGCTTCCTCCGGTGTCAGCAGGCGACTCTCGTTCATTCGACCTCCCGCATTGGCTGCGCGATCACTGCAGCCCGGCATCGTAAACCTGCCACGGAGGCGCCCCGTGACAAGATCCCCTCCTGCCGTACCGCCGGCGGTTCCCCGCCAGGAGCAGCGCCATGATCGACGTGAACCCGGACGAGCTCGAATGGACGGCGATACGCGCCCAGGGCGCAGGCGGGCAGAACGTCAACAAGGTCTCCACGGCACTGCACTTGCGCTACGACATCCGCGCCTCCTCGCTGCCGCAGGCCGTCAAGGACCGGCTCCTGCAGGGGGGCGATCAGCGGATCACGAGCGACGGCGTCCTGGTCATCAAGGCCCAGCGCTATCGAAGCCAGGAGCGGAATCGCGAGGATGCGCTCGCCCGGCTGCAGGAACTGATCGACAAGGCGGCATCGATTGCCCCCGCCCGGCGGCCCACGCGTCCGACGCGAGGATCGCAGGTACGTCGGCTCGATTCGAAGGTCAGGCGAGGGCAGACCAAGGCGGCGCGCCGGAAGATCTCGGGCGAATGAGGCAGTGCGCGAGCCGGTCGCCGCTGCAGGGCCGAGGCCGAAGGTCAGGCGGGTGGGACTAGGAGGATTCCTACCACCCGCCGTCCCTCGCTGACCGTCGCGTTCGGATCCCACCGATGCCGTTTCCGCGGCGCGCGCTGATGGCGCCGCACCGCAACGCTGCCCACACTGACGGCCATGGACAGGTTGAAGAACACGCCGCGCTTCGATCCGCTGATGCCGCGATTCACCACGGCGTCGCTCGACGAGATACGTCAGGCGGAGGAGCTGCGGCGCCGGATCGAGCAGCGCTATCTGGCCGCGACCCATCGGCCGAACGATCCCTACTGGTGCGTGGGAGCCGACTAGGAATCCACGCTCCCCGTCACTCCACCGTCACGCTCTTCGCGAGATTGCGTGGCTTGTCGACGTCCGTCCCGCGCAGCACGGCCGCGTGGTACGCCAGCAATTGCAGCGGGATGACGTGCACCACCGGCGACAGCAGCCCGGCGTGCTCGGACACGCGAATGACGTGGATGCCGTCGCCCGGCGTCAAGTGGCTGTCGAGGTCGGCGACGACGTAGAGCTCGCCGCCGCGCGCGCGCACTTCCTGCAGGTTGCTCTTCAGCTTCTCGAGCAGCGCATCGTTGGGCGCGATCGCGACCACCGGCATCTCGCTGTCGACGAGCGCCAGCGGACCGTGCTTCAGCTCGCCGGCGGGATACGCCTCGGCGTGGATGTACGAAATTTCCTTCAGCTTCAGCGCCCCTTCGAGCGCAATCGGGTAATGCAGTCCGCGCCCGAGGAACAGCGCATGCTGCTTCTTCGCGAACGCCTGCGCCCACGCCATCAGGTGCGGTTCCAGCGCAAGCGCGCTCTGGATGGCCGCCGGCAGGTGGCGCAGCGCGCGCAGCCATTTCGACTCGTCGGCCTCGGCGAGGCGGCCGCGCGTCTTGGCGAGCGCGAGCGCCAGCAGGAAATGCGCGACGAGCTGCGTGGTGAACGCCTTGGTCGACGCGACACCCACCTCCGTCCCGGCGCGCGTCAGGAACTTGAACGCGGTCTGCCGCACCATCGTGCTCGTCGCGACGTTGCAGATGGCGAGCGTGTGCCCGTGCCCCAGCGACTTCGCGTGCTTGAGCGCCGCCAGCGTATCCGCCGTCTCGCCCGACTGCGACACCACGACCACCAGCCCGCGCGCATGCGGAACGCTGTCGCGGTAGCGGTATTCGCTCGAGATTTCGACCGTGCAGGGGATCGACGCCAACGTCTCGATCCATTGCTTGGCCACGAGGCTCGAGTAATAGCTCGTGCCGCAGGCCAGGATGAGCACGGAGTCGACGTCGCGAAACACGTCCGCCGCGCCGTCTCCGAAGATCGACGGATCGATGCCGGCGATGCCTTCGAGGGTGTCCGCCACCGCGCGCGGCTGCTCGAAGATCTCCTTCTGCATGAAGTGACGGTACGGCCCCAGCTCGACTGCGGCGGCCGACGCCGACACTTCGGTCAGCGGCCGCTCGACGCGCCGGCCTTGCGGCGTCGTGGATCGCGTAGCCCTCGCGCCGCACGTCGGCGACGTCGCCCTCCTCGAGGTACACGACGCGCCGCGTGACGGTCACCAGCGCCGCCGCGTCGGAGGCGAGGAAGTGATCGTCCTCGCCGATGCCCACCACCAGCGGGCTGCCCTGCCGCGCGCCGACCACCCGCCCCGGCTCGCGCGACGAGATCACGGCGATCGCGTACGCGCCCTGGAATTCGGCGACCGACAGCTGCACGGCGCGCAGCAGGTCCTGCTTCGCCGCGCCGTGCCAGTGCGCGTGCACCAGGTGCGCGATGGTCTCGCTGTCGGTCTGCGTGCGGAACTCGTAGCCCTTCGCCTTCAGGCGCTCGCGCAGCGCTTCGAAGTTCTCGATGATGCCGTTGTGCACGACGGCGATCTCGTCGCCCGACAGGTGCGGATGCGCGTTCACCGGCGACGGCGCGCCGTGCGTCGCCCAGCGCGTGTGCGAGATGCCGGTCATGCCGGTGAGGTGCCGCGCGACTGCGCCTGCGCGGCGAGATCGGCCACGCGCGCGGTGGAGACCAGCCGCTCGAGCTGCGCGCCGCCGGCATCGTCGACGCCGTCGATGATCGCGAGCCCGGTCGAGTCGTAGCCGCGATACTCGAGCCGCCGGATGCCGTCGATCAGGATGGGTACGACGTTGCGGCTCGACGCCGCGCCGACGATTCCGCACATGGTGTCAGTCGAGCCTTTCGGTTTGTCCGCTTTCGCCGGACGCTGCCAGCCTTCGATCGACACTTGCCGCGCGCGCGCCACGGTGAGCACGCCGGGCGGAGCATTCTGCGCGATCACGCTGCCCGCGCCGATCGTCGCGCCTTCGCCGACGGTCACCGGCGCGACCAGCACGCAGTTCGATCCGATGCTCGCGCGATCGCCGATCACGGTACGGTGCTTGTTCGCGCCGTCGTAGTTGGCGGTGATCGAACCCGCGCCGTAGTTGACCCCGCTGCCCACCACCGTGTCGCCGATGTAGGCAAGGTGATTGGCCTTCGAGCCGCGCCCGAGCGTGCTCGCCTTCACCTCGACGAAGTTGCCGATGTGCACGTCGTCGGCGAGCGTGGCGCCCGGGCCGCAGACGCGCGTACGGTCCGATGCGGCAATCCGCGCCGACGGTGGCGTCGACCAGGTACGAGAACGGCTCGATGGCGGTCCCGCGCGCGATGTTCACGTTGCGCAGCACGCAGTACGGACCCACGCACACGTCGTCGCCGAGCGCGACGTCGCCCTCGATCACGCAGCCGACGTCGATGCGCACGTCGCGGCCGCACGTCAGGTTGCCGCGGATGTCGATGCGCGCCGGATCGCACAGCGTGACGCCCTGCCGCATGAGCTCCGCCGCGCGCCGCTCCTGCAGGATGCGCTCGACGCGCGAGCGAGCTGCGCGCGGTCGTTGATGCCGCGCACGTCGCGCTCGTCCGCCACCAGCTCGGCGACGACGGGAATGCCGTCCGCCACCGCGATCGCGACGATGTCGGTGATGTAGTACTCGCCCTGCGCGTTGTCGGGCTTGAGCGCGCTCACCCAGCGCTTCATGCAGCGCGGTGGGCGCCGGCCAGCACGCCGGTGTTGATCTCGCTGATCGCGCGCTGCGCGTCGTTGGCGTCGCGCTCCTCGACGATCGCGCGCACGCGGCCCGCGGCGTCGCGCACGATGCGGCCGAGGCCGGATGGGTCGGCCACCTTGGCCGTCAGCACCGCGAGGTTGCCGGCCAGCGCCTGCACGACGAGCTCGCCCAGCGCAGCCGGCGGCACCAGCGGGATGTCGCCGATGGTCACGAGCGTCGCACCATCCGCGGGCAGCGCGTCCAGCGCGAGGCGCGCCGCGTCGCCGGTGCCGCGCGGCGGGTCCTGCACGACGAACGTGATGTCAGGGGCGCCGATGGTGCTGCGCACGACCTCGGCGCCATGGCCGACGACGACCGCGATCGCGCGCGGCGACAGCGTGCGCACCGCGTCGATCACATAGGCGACGACCGGCCGGCCGGCAAGCGGATGCAGCACCTTGGGCAGCGCGGACCGCATCCGCTTGCCGAGACCGGCGGCGAGCACGACGACGTTGAGTGGCGAGGCCATGGGCTGCAATCCAAGGAGTTTGCCGATGATACGCCACCGCGCGAGACCGCCGCCGCTTCGACGTCACGCGCGAACGGGGTGCGCGGGCGCGCCCGCGGTGTTAGAGTTTTGGCTGCGCATGCCGCACAGTCGCGCAAGCGAGGAGGCGCCGGTCCGCACCCGCTCGCGGCCGGCAGCGACGCGGCCCGAAGGCGCGTCGCGATTCACCCATAACGGAGAGAACAATGAAAATGCGATCCCTGCTGCACGTCCTTGCCGCGCTCGCGGCGTCCGCCTGGCTCGCGCCCGCCGCGCTCGCCGCCGATGCCTGCGCCAATCGCGGCGAGCTCGACGCCATGTACTGCGACGCGAACAAGGACATGGTGGCCGATGCGCCGACCGATTCCAAGAAGTGGAAGAACCCGTCGACCATCGTCTTCACGTACACGCCGGTGGAAGATCCCGCGGTCTACGAGAACATCTTCAAGCCGTTCACCACGTATCTCGCGAAGTGCCTCGACAAGAAGGTCGTGTTCTACCAGGTGCAGAACAATGCGGCGGAAATCGAGGCGATGCGCTCCGGCCGCCTGCACGTCGGCGGCTTCTCGACCGGCCCGACGGCGTTCGCCGTGAACCTCGCGGGCGCCGTGCCGTTCGCGGTGAAGGGCGACGAGAAGGGCTTCCAGGGCTACAACCTGATCGTGATCGTGAAGGCGAGCTCGCCCTACCAGAAGCTCTCCGACCTGAAGGGCAAGAAGGTCGCGCACACCTCGCCGTCGTCGAATTCCGGCCACCTCGCGCCGCTCGCGCTCTTCCCCGGCGAAGGGCTCGTCCCGGACAAGGACTACAAGCCCGTCTTCTCCGGCAAGCACGACCAGTCGGTGATGGGCGTGGGCTCCGGCGACTACGACGCCGGCGCCGTCGCGTCCGACGTGTTCCATCGCATGGCGGTCCGCGGCCAGATCAAGGAAGCCGACTATCGCATCATCTACCGCAGCCAGAAGTTCCCGACGTCGTCGTTCGCCTACGCGCACGACCTCGAGCCCAAGCTCGTCGACAAGATGCTGTCCTGCTTCTACGACTATCGCTTTCCGCCCGAGATGGTGAAGGCCTTCGACGGCGCCGACCGCTTCTTCCCGGTCAACTACAAGACGACCTGGGAAGTGGTGCGCAACGTGGCCAAGGGCTCGGGCGGCGGCTTCGACAAGGCGACGTACGAGAAGGAGACCAAGCGCGAGGCGGACGAGGCGGCGAAGGCCAAGGCGAAGAAGGGCTGATGCTCGAGCTTCGCCACCTGTCCAAGGAGTACGTGGCAGGCAAGCCCGTCCTCGACGACATCAACCTCTCGGTCGCGGCGCGCGGGCTCGCCGCGATCATCGGGCCCTCGGGCACCGGCAAGAGCACCCTCGTCCGCTGCATCAACCGGCTGGTCGAGCCGACGGCGGGCGAGGTCGTGTTCGACGGAAAGGACCTCGTGAAGCTCTCCGGCAGCGAGCTGCGGCTCGCGCGCCGGGAGATCGGCATGGTGTTCCAGGAGTACAACCTCGTGGAGCGCCTGACGGTGATGGAGAACCTGCTCTCGGGCCGGCTGGGCTACGTGTCGTCGTGGCGCGCGTGGCGGCGCAAGTTCCCCAAGGAGGACATCCGCAAGGCGTTCGAGCTGCTCGATCTCGTCGGGCTCTCCGGGTTCTCGCATCGCCGCGCCGATGCGCTGTCGGGCGGCCAGCGGCAGCGGGTGGGCATCGCGCGCGCCGTGATGCAGGAGCCCAAGCTCCTGCTGGCCGACGAGCCGACGTCGTCGCTCGATCCCAAGACGTCGGTCGAGATCATGGAGCTCCTGAAGGGCGTGGGCCAGGCGCGCGGCATTCCGGTGCTCGTGAACATGCACGACGTCGAGCTTGCGAAACGCTTCGCCGATCGCGTGGTCGGCATGTCGGGCGGCAAGGTCGTGTACGACGGACCGCCGGCCTACCTCACCGACGACGTGCTGAAGCAGATCTACGGCGGCGAGGAGTGGCTGCATTGAGGGACGCCGCCGCATGACGACCGAAGCGCCCGCCGCGACGGTGGACAATCCCTTCCCCCGCAGCCTCTGGCCGCGGCTCGCGCATGGTGCTGCTCGTCGCCTACATCGTCTACGCCTGCGCGCAGATGGAGATCTCGTGGGAGCGCGTGGAGGTCGGCATGCACAACGCCGGGCGCTTCTTCTCGCGCCTGTTCCCGCCGAACTTCGCGCGCTGGGACCTGCTGGTCAAGGGCCTGGTCGAGAGCCTCGAGATCGCGGTGCTCGCCTCCGCGCTCGGCATCCTCATCGCGCTGCCCGTCGGGCTCGCCGCCGCGCGCAACCTCATGCCGCCGTGGGTGTCGTGGCCGGCGCGCGCGATCACCATCATGGCGCGCTCGTTCCATCCGGTGATCGTCGCGATCCTGTTCGTGAAGGCGGTGGGCTTCGGCGCGCTCGCCGGCGTCCTCGCGCTGACCGTCGCGTCGGTGGGCTTCATCGGCAAGCTCTTCGCCGAGGCGATCGAGGAGATCTCGCTGAAGCAGGTCGAGGCGGTGCGCGCCACCGGCGCGCCGTTCCTCTCCGTGCTGGCGTTCGGCGTGCTGCCGCAGGTGTTCTCGCGCTTCATCGGCTTCGCCACCTACCAGCTCGACTCGAACCTGCGCAACTCGACGATGGTCGGCATCGTCGGCGCGGGCGGCATCGGCGGCACGCTGTTCGCCGCGTTCCAGCGCTTCGACTACGACTACGTGTGCGCGATCCTCATCTCGATCATCGCGCTCATCATGCTGGGCGAGGTCCTTGCCACCGCGGTGCGCGCGATCTTCATCCAGAACGCGACGCTCGCCGACCTTTTCCGCCGCCGCGGACGCCTGGAGCGCGCGACGCCGATGGAAGACGATTGATGGCCGCGGCCGCGCCGGCGCCGCTCGCCGATCGCATCTGGCGCCGCTTCTCGCTTCGGCCAGCGCCTCGCGCGCTTCGCCGTCTACCTCGCGATGGTCGCGGCGATCGTCTGGTCGGTGCAGGCGATCGAGGTCATTCCGGAGTTCCTCTACGATGCGCCCGAGCAGGTCGTCGACCTGCTGACCCGCATGTGGCCGGTCGACTGGGCCGACTATCCCGGCGGCGTGCACGACGCGCTGATGGAGACGATCCACATCGCATCGCTCGGCACGCTGCTCGCGCTGATCCTCGCGCTGCCGGTGGGCATCCTCGCCGCGCACAACCTCGTTCCCTTCACGCCGCTCAACCTCGCCGCCAAGCTGATTCTCGTCTCCTCGCGCTCGGTGAACTCGCTGGTATGGGCGTTGCTGTTCGTCGGCATCTTCGGTCCGGGCGCGCTCGCCGGCACGCTCGCCATCGCCTTCCGCTCGATCGGCTTCGTGGGCAAGCTCTTCGGCGAAGCGCTCGAGGAGACGCAGCCCGGCCCCATCGAGGCGCTCACGGCCGCCGGCGCACCGTGGATCTCCCGCATGACCTACGGCTACTGGCCGCAGGTGAAGCCCGCTTTCTGGTCGATCGCGCTCTTCCGCTGGGACATCAACGTGCGCGAGTCCGCCGTGCTCGGTCTCGTCGGGGCGGGCGGCATCGGCATGGCGCTCGACGCGGCGCTCAATCTCTTCCAGTGGGACCGGGTCGCGCTGATCCTGATCGCGATCCTCGCCGTCGTCGTCATCGCGGAAATCGCGGTGACGCAGGTCCGCAAGCGGATACTTTAGGCCGCGGCGGGGTCACACCCCTTCCGCACACGGAATCCGCACGCAGTGGCCATCATCGCAGTGTTCAACCAGAAGGGCGGCGTCGGCAAGACGACCACCGCCCTCAACCTGCTGGCCGCCATCGGCCAGCGCAAGCAGCGTCCGCTCGCGATCGACCTCGATCCGCAGTGCCATCTGACGCACATCTTCGGCGTGGAGCCGAAGTCGGCGGACGACTCGGTCTACAGCTTCTTCGTCCGCCAGCGCCCGCTGGACGACGTCGCGCAGATCACGCGCAGCGGCGCGATCCTGCTGCCCGCGCACCTCGAGCTCGCCAAGCTCGACTCGCTGCTCGGCAAGGGCGTCAACGTGGTGACGCGGCTGCGGCAGGCGCTGCACCAGCCGCACGCGACGCCCGGCCCCGTGGTCATCGACTGCTGCCCGCTGCTCAACGTGCTGTCGCTCAACGCGATCTTCGCGGCGGACGTGATGCTGGTCCCGGTGGCCGCGGACTTCCTGTCGCTCAAGGGCGCGGAGCAGGTCGAGCGCGCGCTCAATGCGCTCGAGCCCGTGTTCAAGCGCCGCCTGCCGCGGCGCTACGTGCTCACGCGCTACGACATCCGGCGGCGCATGAGCGCCGCGGTGGAGGAGCAGATGCGAGAAACGCTGCGGGCGGACGAGATCTGCAGGACGCGCATCCGCGAGAACGTGAAGCTCGCGGAGAGCCCGGCGGTCGGCCTCGACATCTTCCGGCACGCGCCGGGCAGCCGCGGCGCACACGACTACGCGGAGCTCTACGACGAGCTACTGGGCGCTGGCTTTCTGCAATGAGCCGGACGCTGATGAGGCCGATCACGCCTTCGACGTCGAGCGTGTCGACGCGCCGCGGCACACTGCTGCTCCTGGCACTCGACGATCTCGCAGTGGTGATACATCTGCCGCAGCCGGCGCTCGGCGTCGCTCTGCGTCGCCGCCATGATCATGATGTTCTCGACGCGCTGCCCGTGCTTGGTTCGGATGTTGAAGCCGTAGCGAATCACGACACGCCTCCCGGTCCGGAGCGCCACTCCGCGCGAAAGCGGAGCGGATCGTTGCCAATCAAGCGATTGGATTCGATCCTTGATGCGCTGGGATGCGAAACTGTATGCAAATAACGTACCGTCCTGATTTTCCCATCCCCCGTCATTCCCCGTGTCCGCTCCGCCGGTTTCCCCTGCCTGCGAGTCGTCGGAAGTACTGGCAGGCGCATTGAGGCGAATGGCGCTAGTAAGCGCTAACCAACAAATCGTGCTGGTGCCGCTTGCCGGCGGCGTCTCATCGGACATCTACCGCGCCGAGTTGCCGTCGGGCGTCGTTTGCGTCAAGCGCGCGCTCCCCCGGCTCAAGGTGGCCGCGGACTGGCAGGTGCCGGTCGACCGCAACCGCTTCGAAGTCGACTGGATGCGGGTGGCCGGCGGAATCGTCCCGAACGCAGTGCCGCAGGTGCTGGGCGAGGACCGGGAAGCCGGGGCGTTCGCCATGGCGTGGCTGCCGCCCGACCGCTACCCCGTCTGGAAATCCCTGCTTGCTCGCCGGCGGCTCCACTGCGGCCGACGCGGCACGCGTCGGCGACGTGCTCGGCCGCATCCACGCCGCGACCGCCGATCGCCCGGACCTCGCGCAACGCTTCGCCACCGACGCGCTGTTCCATGCGCTGCGCCTCGATCCGTACCTCGTGACGGCCGCGCGCGCCCACCCCGACCTGGCATCCGAGCTGCATGCGCTGGTCGCGACCACCGCGGGCACGCGCCGCGTGCTGGTGCACGGCGACTTCAGTCCGAAGAACATCCTGCTGGGACCGGACGGCCCGGTCATCCTCGATGCCGAATGCGCGTGGTACGGCGACCCGGCGTTCGACCTCGCGTTCGTGCTCAATCACCTGCTGCTGAAGTGCGTGTGGCGGCCCGGGGCGCGTTCGTCGTACGTCGCGATGTACGACGCGCTCGCCACGGCGTATCTTGCGCATGTCGCATGGGAGGGAGCGACGATCCTCGACGCGCGCACGGCCGCGCTGCTGCCCGGCCTCATGCTCGCGCGCATCGACGGCAAGTCGCCCGTGGAATACCTCACGGATCCGTCGGCATGCGAGCGCGTGCGCGGCTTCGCCCGCGAGCACCTGCGCACGCCGCCGCCTTCGCTCGCACACCTGTCCGCCGCCTTCGCCGCCACCGCCTCATGACGCCGACGTCCATCAATCGCGTGCACGCGCGCCGCGTGTTCGACTCGCGCGGCCGTCCCACGGTCGAGGCCGAGATCCAGCTCGCAAGCGGCGTCGTCGCGCGCGGCATCGCCCCGGCCGGCGCTTCGCGCGGCTCGCGCGAGGCCGTCGACCTGCGCGACGGCGGCTCGCGCTACGGGGGCTACGACGTCGCGCAGGCCATCGCCAACGTCAAGGGCCCGATCGCGCGCGCGATCTTCGGCATGGACGCGCACGACCAGGAAGCGATCGACGCGAAGATCATCGAGCTCGACGGCACGCCCGACAAGTCGAGGCTCGGCGGCAACGCCACCGTCGCGGTGTCGCTGGCCGTGGCCCGCGCGGCGGCGATGGCCTTCGACATGCCGCTGTGGCAATACCTGGCCGGGGATGCGCAGGTCACGCTGCCGATGCCCGAGGTGCAGATCTTCGGCGGCGGTGCGCACGCGGGACGCCGCATCGACATCCAGGACCTGATGGTGATGCCGGTGGGCGCGTGGAGCTACGACGACGCGCTGACCATGGTCGCCGAGATCTACCGCGCCGCGGGCGTGCTGATGCAGGAGAGCGGAAGGCTTGCCGGCGTCGCCGACGAAGGCGGCTGGTGGCCCGCGTTCGACTCCAACGAGGAGGCGCTGGAAACGACGGTGCGCGCGATCGAGAAGGCCGGCTGCCATCCCGGCCACGACGCCGCGCTCTCGCTCGACATCGCGGCCTCGGAGTTCGGGCGCGACGGAATCTACACGCTGGGCCTCGACCGGCGCGAGCTCGATCGCGACGGAATGGCCGAGCTGCTGCTCGACTGGATCGAGCGCTTTCCCATCGTGTCGATCGAGGATCCGTTCGCCGAAGACGATCGCGAGGCCTGGATCGCGTTCGCGCGCGCGGCGCGGCATCGCATCCAGATCATCGGCGACGACTATCTCACCACCAACGCCGGGCGCATCGTGCAGGCGGCGGCCGACCAAGCGTGCAACGCCGTGCTGATCAAGGTGAACCAGGCGGGCACGCTCACCGAAGCGAAGGCGGCGCTCGACGCGGCCAAGGCCGCGGGATTCGGCACCATCGTCTCGGCGCGCTCGGGCGAGACCGAGGACACGTCGATCGCGCACCTGGCCGTCGGCTGGAATGCCGGGCAGCTCAAGGTCGGCTCGTTCGCGCGCAGCGAGCGGCTTGCCAAGTGGAACGAGGTGCTGCGCATCGAGGAGGCGCTCGGCGCCGACGCCCGCTTCGCCGGGGCGGCGGCCCTGCCGCCGAGGAAGTAGACAACCGGGAACGCGGGTGGACCTCGACTTGCGCTAGGACCGGAGCAGGAAATCCGCGAGCTCGACGAAACCCGCGCCCGCCTCCGCCTGCGTGACGTACGTCGGCAGCGTCGCGATGCGGTCCGTGAACGCGCGCACGTTGGCCACGCCCACCGCATTCGGGAAGTACGCGAACATGGGCGCGTCGTTCGGCGAATCGCCGGCGAACACGAAGCGCGCGCGCTCGGCGTCGAGGTCGATGCCGAAGTCCTCGCGCAGCAGCGTGCGCGTCATCGCGAGCTTGTCGTAGCGGCCGAACCAGCCGTTGACGTGGATCGAGCTCACCTTGGCGGTCATGCCCTCCGCTTCCATCATCGCCACGATGCGGTCGACGTCCGCGCGGGGCAGCGGCGGCACGTCTTCGCAGAAATCGATCGCCAGATCGGCCTCGCGGTAGTGCTGGTCGGAGGCGAGCGCGCTGCCGGGAACGGCGGCGAGAATCTTGCGTGCGATGTCCGCGAGCCGCGCGCGGTTGGCCGCCCGTGTGGCCTCGTCCGCGACGAAGCGGCGCGTGAGCTGGCGCCGAGCGCGGTCGTAGCGCATGGCGAACGCGCCGTTCTCGCCGACCACCGCGTCCACCGGCCACATGCGGGCGATGTGGTCGCACCAGCCCGCAGGCCGCCCGGTGATCGGGATCACCAGCAGCGACGCCGCGCGCAGCCGCGCGAGCGCCGCATAGGCGTCCGGCGTGAGCTGGCCGTGGGTGGTGATCGTGTCGTCGATGTCCGCGAACACGCCGCGGATTGCCGCGCGCGCGATCGCCGGCATCGCGGCGAGCGGCTCCATCAGGGCTTGGGCGACGGCGACAGCAGCCACTTCGACACCGGCGGCGCCTGCCAGTGCTCGATCGCCGCGAACACGTCGTTCACCGCGGTGACCACCGCCATCATCGTGCGGTGCTCGGGCTTGAGGAACCCATCCGCGACGCCGCGATCGATCTGCGCGAGGAAGCCGTCGAAGTAGCCGTCGATGTTGACCAGCACCGTCGGCTTGACGTGGATGCCGAGCTGGTTCCACGTCGCCATCTCGCACAGCTCGTCGAACGTGCCGAAGCCGCCGGGCAGCGCGACGAACGCATCCGCGTAGCTCGCCATCAGTGCCTTGCGCTCGTGCATCGTCGGCACCACGCGCAACTCGGTGAGCCCCGGATGACCGACCTCGCGCACCATGAGCTGCTCGGTGATGACGCCGATCACCGGGCCGCCGGCGGCGAGTGCCGCTTCCGCCGCGATCTTCATGAGTCCCACGCTGCCGCCGCCGTAGACGAGCGCCATCCCGCGCGCGGCGAGCGCACGGCCGAACGCCTCCGCTGCCGCGGCATAGGCGGGCCGCGTGCCGGTGTTGGAACCGCAGAAGAGGCAGATGCGCGTCATGGGCAGGGGCGGTGCCGCATCAGGTGCGTTGCCCGACATAGGCGGCCACCGCGGCGCGTTGCGCGGCGGTCATCGGCAGGCCGCACTTGGTCCGCCGCCACAGCACGTCGTCGGCGGTGGTCGCCCACTCCTCGGCGAGCAGGTAGTCGACCTCGCGCGCCGTCAGCCCGCCGCCGAAATCCTGGCCGAGATCGGACATGACCTTCGCCTCGCCGAGGATGCGCAGTGCGCGCGTTCCGTGGCGCGCGCCCAGGCCGCGCAGCAGGTCCCGCGGCAGCCGGGGATAGCGGCGCACGAGCTCGGCGAGCCATGCCGCGCGATCACGATCGGGGAGGTCGCCACCGGGCAGCACTGCGTGCTCCGTCCACGCGGGCTTCATGCCCGGCAGGAACGGCGCGAGCTCCGACAGCGCATGCTCGGCGAGCTTGCGGTAGGTCGTGATCTTGCCGCCGAAGAGCGAGAGCACCGGTGCGCGCGCGGGGCCCGCATCCTCGGGCAACGCATCGAGCTTCAGCACGTAGTCGCGCGTGATCGCGGAAGGATCCGACGAGCCGTCGTCGTACAGCGGCCGCACGCCGCTGTAGGTCCACACCACGTCGCGCCGTGCGATCGGCTTCTCGAGATAGGCGTTGGCGAGCTTGATGAGGTAGTCGATCTCGTCGTCGGAAATCTGCGGATGCTCGAACGCCTCGACCGGAACGTCCGTGGTGCCGATCAGCGAGTACCGCTCCTCGTAGGGAATCACGAACACGATCCGCTTGTCCGCGTTCTGCAGGATGTACGCGTGCGGCTGGTCGTGCACCCGCGGCACCACGATGTGGCTGCCCTTCACGTGGCGCACGTTGCCTTCGTCCTCGTTCAGCGGATGCACGCTGTCGAGCACCTGCTTGACCCAGGGTCCCGCCGCGTTGACGATGGCGCGGGCCATGATCTCGCTCGCACTGCCGTTCGCGCCGGCGAGCGACACGCGCCACAGGCCGCCGTCCCGCCGCGCGCCGGTCACCCGCGTGCGCACCCGGATCTCCGCGCCATGCGCCTGCGCGTCGAGCGCGTTCAGCACGACCAGCCGCGCATCGTCCACGCGCGCGTCCGAGTACACGAAGCCCTTGGTGAACTTGGACTTCAGCCCGGCCGCCCACTTGCTGCCCGCGAGCTTGACGCCGAACGAGCCCGGCAGCGTCTTGCGCCGGCCCAGGTGATCGTAGAGGAACAGCCCCATTCGGATCATCCACGCGGGACGCAGGTGCGGCTCGTGCGGCAGCACGAACGACAGCGGCTCGACGATGTGCGGCGCGTTGGCGAGCAGCACCTCGCGCTCGGCCAGCGACTCGCCTACCAGCCGGAACTCGTAGTACTCGAGATAGCGCAGGCCGCCGTGGATGAGCTTGGTGCTCCACTGCGACGTGGCGGCGGCGAGGTCGTCCTGCTCGGCGAGCAGCACCGAAAGCCCGCGGCCGGCGGCGTCCCGAGCGATGCCGGCGCCGTTGATACCACCGCCGACGACGAGAAGATCGTAGGTAGGAGAGGTCATTGTTGGTGTTCGGGCTGATTCTACCGGATGCGGTACGATCGACCTTTCGTCTTCGTCAAGGTCAAAGGCCATGGCCCCGATCCCCGAAGTCGCCGCCCTCGATGCCGAGATGCGCACCTGGCGACACCACCTGCACGCGCACCCGGAGACTGCGTTCGAGGAGCACGCCACCAGCGCGTTCGTGGCCGACAAGCTGCGCTCGTTCGGCCTCGACGTGCACACGGGCATCGCGGGGACGGGCGTGGTCGGGGTGCTGCGCAACGGCAGCTCCGACCAGGCGGTCGGCATGCGGGCGGACCTGGATGCCCTCCACATCCACGAGAAGTCGGGCGTCGCGCACGCGTCCATCCACGAGGGCCGCATGCACGCGTGCGGCCACGACGGCCACACCACCATGCTGCTGGGTGCCGCCCGCGCGATGGCCGCGCGCCGCAACTTCGACGGCACCGCCTGCTTCATCTTCCAGCCCGCCGAGGAAAACGAAGGCGGCGGGCGCGTGATGGTGGCCGAGGGCCTCTTCGACCGCTTCCCGATGAAGGCCGTTTACGGCATGCACAACTGGCCCGAGCTGCCGGTGGGGCGCATCGCGCTGCGCGAGGGACCGCTGATGGGCGCCTACGACATCTTCGAGATCGTGGCAACGGGCCGCGGCGCCCACGCCGCGATGCCCCATCTCGGCCGCGACCCGATGCCGTTCGCCGCGCACGTCATCAACGCGCTGCAGACGATCGTCGCGCGCAATATCCATCCGCTCGAGGCCGGCGTGGTCAGCGTCACGCAGGTGCACGGCGGCGACACCTGGAACGTGATCCCGCAGGAGGTGGTGCTGCGCGGCACCGTGCGCACCTTCCAGCCGGCGATCCAGGATCTCATCGAGCGGCGCATCGGCGAGATCGTCACCGGCCTCGCGGCGACGTTCGACATGACGGCGACGCTTCGCTACGAGCGCCGCTACCCCGCGACGATCAACTCGCCGGAGGAAACGCGGCACGCGCTCGCCGCGGCCACCGCGCTCGTGGGCGCCGCCAACGTCGACACCAATCCGACGCCGTCGATGGGCTCCGAGGACTTCGCGTTCATGCTGCAGGCGAAGCCCGGCTGCTACGTGTGGCTGGGCGGAGGCCGCGGCGCCGGCACGCCGAACCTGCACAATCCGCATTACGACTTCAACGACGACGCGCTCGCCATCGGCGCGAGCTACTGGGTCACGCTCGCCGAGGCGGAGCTCCCGCTGCGCGCGCGGTGCGCGCCGCGGCGTGACCCTCGCGCGTCCCGTGCGACGGAAGTTGACCCTGGCGCTGCTCGCGCCGCTCGTGGCGGGCGTTGCCTCCGCCGCCACGCTGGACGACCTGCTGATTCGCCAGAAGAACGGGATGTGGGAGCTGCGGCCGCCGAACGGGTCGCTGCTGCGCTTCTGCATGACCGAGAAGTCGAAGCGCGACGCGCGCGCGCAGATGCTCGCCGCCATGCAGGGCATGGGCTGCCGGTACCTCACCGATCGGGTGCAGGGCGACCGCTTCGAGGTCGTCGCGCGATGCGCGAGCTCCGATCCCAGCGTCGGCACCTTCGAGGTCCGCGCCACCGGCACCGCCAGCGCCGAGCGCTGGCGGTTCGCGGCGAAGCTCTCGGGCGGCGGACCGATGGTGCAGACGCTCGCGAGCAATCCCGCGTGGAGCGGCACGGTGCAATGGCGCCGCCTGGGCGCGTGCAAGCCCGGGGCCGCGCCGGGCCTGCAACCGCGTTAGACGCGGGCGCCGCAGGCGACCTCGGGGTCAATCCGGCCGCGTCATCGCCACCGGGTCGATCCAGCGGTCGAAATCCTCGCCGCTGACCAGCCCCAGCGCCAGCGCCGCCTCGCGCAGCGAGGTCCCGTCGCGATGCGCCTTCTGCGCGATCTTCGCGGAATTCTCGTAGCCGATGTGCGGATTGAGCGCGGTGACCAGCATCAGCGAATCGTTGAGGTTCTCGCGGATGCGCGCGCGATTGGGCTCGATGCCCCGCGCGCAGCGCTCCTCGAACGATTGCAGCGCGTCGGCGAGGAGCTCGATCGATTCCAGCGTGTTGTGCAGGATCACCGGCTTGTACACGTTGAGCTGGAAGTGGCCCTGGGTGCCCGCGAAGGCGACTGCCGTGTCGTTGCCGAAGACCTGCACGGCGACCATCGTCAGCGCCTCGCTCTGCGTCGGGTTGATCTTGCCCGGCATGATCGACGATCCCGGCTCGTTGTCGGGAATCGTGATCTCGCCCACGCCCGCGCGCGGACCGCTGGCGTAGAGCCGCACGTCGTTGGCGATCTTCATCGCGATGCCGGCGAGCGTGCGCAGCGAGGCGCTCGCGTTCACCATCGCGTCGTGCGCCGAGAGCGCCGCGAACTTGTTGGGCGCCGACGTGAACGGCTTGCCCGTGATCTGGGCGATCTTGCGCGCGACCAGCTCGCCGAAGCGCGCGGGCGCGTTGATGCCGGTGCCCACCGCGGTGCCGCCCAGCGCCAGCGGATGGAGCGCGTCGCGCGCCGCGCGGACGAACGCGGCGGCGTCGTCGAGCTGCGCCACCCAGCCCGAGGCCACCTGCCCGAGCGTCACCGGCGTCGCGTCCTGCAGATGCGTGCGTCCGAGCATCACGATGTCGGCGAACGCCTTCGCCTTTGCGTCGAGCGTGTCGCGGAGCTTCCGCACCGCCGGCAGCAGCGCGCGATCGATCTCCTCCACCGTCGCGATGTGCATCACCGCGGGGAATGCGTCGTTGGACGACTGGCTGCGGTTGACGTCGTCGTTGGGATGGATCGGATTCTTGCTGCCGACGGTGCCGCCGGCGAGCTGGATCGCGCGATTGGCGATCACCTCGTTGGCGTTCATGTTCGATTGCGTGCCCGATCCGGTCTGGAACACCACCAGCGGAAACTCGCGGTCCCAATGGCCGTCGATGACCTCCTGGGCCGCGCGATCGATGAGGCTCGCCTTGTCCGCGGCCAGCACGGAGAGCTCCGCGTTCGCACGCGCCGACGCCTGCTTGACGATGCCGAACGCGCGCACCACCGGCCGCCCGAAGCCGAAGCGCGAGATCCCGATCGGAAAATTGTGGACCGAGCGCTGCGTCTGCGCGCCCCACAGGCGCTCGGCCGGCACCGTCACTTCGCCGAGCGCGTCCTTCTCGATCCGCGTGTTGCCGCCCATGCCGTCTCCTTCAGGGGAACGGCGCGGGCGAGCCGCACCGTCAGCCCATTATGTTAAGCCCGGCGTCGACGTATACCGTCGATCCGGTCAACCGCCTGGCGTAGGGCGTGGCGAGATAGGCCACCGTGTAGCCGACGTCGTCGATGTCGACCACCTCCTGCCCGGGCGCGCGCTGCTGCGCCTCGTTGAGCAGGAGATCGAAATCCTTGAGACCCGAAGCGGCGCGCGTCTTGAGCGGCCCGGGAGAGATCGCGTGCACGCGGATGCCCTGGCCGCCCAGCTCGAACGCGAGATACCGGCACGACGCTTCCAGGGCGGCCTTCACCGGTCCCATCACGTTGTAGTTGGCGACGACCTTGTCCGCGCCGTGGTAGCTCATCGCGAACATCGAGCCACCACCGGTCATGAGCGGCGCGGCCAGCTTCGCCATGCGCACGAACGAATGGCACGACACGTCCATCGCGACCGCGAACCCCGCCGCCGAGCAATTGAGCAGGCCGCCCTGCAGATCCTCCTTCGGCGCGAACGCGATGGAGTGCACCAGGATGTCGAGCCGTCCCCAGCGCGCGGCCACCTCGGCGAACACGGCCTCGAGCTGGCCCGGCGCCTGCACGTCGAGCGGCAGGAGAGAGATCCGCCTCGAGCTTCTGCGCGAGCGGCTCGACGAACCGCTTCGCCTTCTCGTTGAGATACGTGACCGCGATGCGGGCGCCGAGCATGCGCAAGGCGGAGGCGCAGCCGTAGGCGATCGAGTATTCGTTGGCGATGCCGACGACCAGTGCATGCGCGCCGGAAAGCGGCGGGGTGGGGACGGAAACCACGATGCGACTCCTAGTCGAGCAGCGCCTGCGTGTGCCGCGCGATCATCAGTTCCTCGTTGGTGGGCACGACCCACGCGCGCGACGCTGCCGGCGCCGGAGATGCGCGGCCCGTCGGCGGCGTTGGCCGCGGCGTCGAGCGTGAGCCCGAGCCAGCGCGCCGCCTCGATCGACGCGCGCGCGGATCGGCGCCGCGTGCTCGCCGATGCCGCCGGTGAACACGAGCGCGTCGAGCCCGCCCAGCGCCGCGGCGAGCGAGCCCAGCTCGCGCGCGATGCGATAGCAGAAGAGCTCGATCGCGAACTTCGCGCGCGGCTCGTCGCTCGCGAGCAGCGTGCGCATGTCGCTCGACACGCCGGACACGCCGAGCAGTCCCGACTGCTGGTAGAGCAGCTTCTCGATCGCCCGCGCGTCCATGCCTGAGCTCGTCCATCAGGTAGAGCACCACGCCCGGATCGAGCGCGCCGGAGCGCGTGCCCATCGGCAGGCCGTCGACCGCGGTGAAGCCCATGGTCGAGGCGACGCTCGCGGCCGGCGACGCATCGCGCACATCGACGCGCCGTTGCCGAGATGCGCGACCACCGCGCGGCCGCGTGGCCGCTTGCGGCGTCGACGCGCGGGCAGCACGCTCGCGATGTATTCGTACGACAGCCCGTGGAAGCCGTAGCGGCGCACGCCGCGGTCGGTGATCGACGGCCGGCAACGCGAACGCCTGCGCGACCTCGGGCATGGCGCGATGGAACGAGGTGTCGAAGCACGCGACCTGCGGCAGGTCGGGCAGTGCGCGCGAGCAGGCGCGGATCGGCGCGAGGTTGTGCGGCTGGTGCAGCGGCGCCAGCGGGATCAGCGTCTCGAGGTACGCGACCACCGCCGCGTCGACGCGCACCGGACGTGTCGTAGCGCGTGCCGCCGTGCACGACGCGATGCCCGACCGCGCGCAGACCGGTAGCCGCCGAGCGCTGCCGCGCATGTGCTCGAGCAGGTAGGCCATCGCGCCGTCGTGGCCGAGCGCGCGATACCAGTCGTGCTCGGCCAGCGTCGCGCCGCCGGCGTCCTTGGCGACGAAGTGCGTGTTGGTGGTGAGGCCCTCGAGCTGGCCGCGCTGCAGGAGCTTCGGCGCGTCCGTCCGCGAGCTCGAACAGCGAGAACTTGAGGCTCGACGAGCCCGCGTTGAGGACGATGATCGCGTCGGCCATCGCGGCACCTGCCCGGTCAGGCCTTGGGCAGCAGCTTGCGCCCGGCGATCGTGCGCGACCAGCATCATCACCGCCGCCGACGCGAGCCGCGTGCGCACGTTGTCCGCGCGCGAGGTGAGCACGATCGGCACGCGCGTGCCGAGCACGATGCCCGCGCCGTCGGCGCCCGCGAGGTACGTGAGCTGCTTGGCGAGCATGTTGCCGGACTCGAGGTCCGGCACGAGCAGGATGTCCGCCTGCCCGGCCACCGGCGAGACGATGTGCTTGGTCTTGCGCGGCCTCGAGCGAGATCGCGTTGTCGAACGCGAGCGGCCCGTCGAGCAGCGCCGCCGGTGATCTGGCCGCGATCGGCCATCTTGCACAGCGCCGCCGCGTGCAGCGTCGACTCGATCTTCGAGTTGATCGTCTCGACCGCGGACAGGATCGCGACCTTCGGCATCGGCGACGCCGAGGATGTGCGCGAGGTCGATCGCGTTGCGGCAGATGTCGGCCTTGCAGTCGAGGTCGGGCGCGATGTTGATCGCCGCGTCGGTGATCAGCAGCACGCGCGGATACGCCGGCACGTCCATCACGAAGACGTGGCTGATGCGCCGCGCGGTGCGCAGGCCGGTCGCCGACGGCACCACCGCCGCCATCAGCTCGTCGGTGTGCAGGCTGCCCTTCATGAGCGCCTCCACCTCGCCCGCGCGCGCCATCGCCACCGCCGCTTCCGCCGCCGCGTGGCTGTGCTCGGTGGACACGATGCGGTAGTCCGCGAGCGACACGCCGGCCTCGGCGGCCGTCGAGCGGATCTTGGCCTCCGGCCCGACCAGCACCGGCACGATCAGCTTGCGCTTGGCCGCCTCGAGCGCACCCAGCAGCGAATCGCGATCGCAGGGATGCACGATCGCGCACAGCACCGGCGTCGAGCGTCTCGCACTTCTTCAGCAGGCGCGCGATGCCGTCGTTGCGGCGCAGGATCACGGCCGGCGTCGCGATGTCGCTGTACGCGATGCGCTTCGCCGGCGCGGCGACCGTGGCGATGCCCTCGACGAGGATCGCCGCCGCTTTCGTGCACGACCTTGCACTCGAAGTCGATATGGCCGCGCTGCGGGTCCTTGGCGCGCGCCGTCACCGAGGCCGTGACGGTGTCGCCCGGATGCATGCGTCCGCGGTACGCGAAGTGCGTGCCGACGATGGCGCTGCCGGGACCCGGCAGGCGGCGGTTGAGCAGCCCGCGAAATGAGCGCGATCGCCGCGGCGCCCGGCGCGGACGGGCCGCCGTTCGGGTGCAGTGCCGGCAAGGTCGAGATGAAACGATTCGACGTCGCCGGTGACGAGGGACAGGCCCTCCACCTCGGTCGCGGTCAGTTGATGCGTGATCGACTCGCTTGCTCCGATGTCGATCTCGTCGAAGGTGCGGTTGCTGAACTGGTCCATGACCAACCCCAAAGGATCATCCGCGCGCGGCACGTCGCCCCGCCGTCTTGCGCTTGCCCGCGCGGGCCGGCGCTCGCGCCGCCGTCACGGGCAGCATGCCACGCAGTTCCGCGGCGAGCATGCGCTGGCGGTCTTCCAGATGCGGATTCGATTCCGCTGCCTCGAGCAGCGCCTGCGCGCGCCGGCGGTCCGCGGCGCTGCGCAGGAGGCGCGGCAGCGAGCGCTTCGCGCGGTCGGGCTCGAATTCCACCACGATGGTCTCTTCCTGCAGCAGGCGCCGGCGCTCGTCCTCCGACAGGTGCGCGATCTCGCCCTCGGGCGACAGGATCTCGCGCGTGGTCTGCAGCTGCGACAGGCGGCGATGCCCGCTGCCCGCCTTGCTGATCAGCATCGCGATGCGCGCGAGGCCCTCGATCGCGCTGCCCTGCTCGAGCGTGTCGAGCACCTCGCGCACCGCCGGGATCGAGCGCGGGTCGAACTTGCGCATCTTCCGGATTTCCTCGCGCTCGTCGGCCATCTGCAGCGACAGCAGGTTGCCGTACACCTCGAAGAACGCCGCTTCCGCCGACGCGTCGCGCAGGTCGCGGTAGAGGTCGAGATGGGCGGTGATGAACGCGGAGAGGAGTCCCTCGGTGCGCAGGTGATCGTTGTCGTCGGCACGCGGGCGGCGGTTGGCCTTTGCCATCGCCGCCATCGAGGCGAGCGGCCACAGCAGCGGATTCTTGTCGGACAGCGCCCAGTACTGCACGCGCAGCGGATGGAAGTCGCGCAGCGCCTTGGCGAACCATTCGGGCGTCATCTCGCGCACGAACGGGCGGACGAGCAGCGAGTACGCGCGCTCGGACAGCTCCGAGAGCGCCGCCACCGCCTGGAACGGCTTCTCGTCGACGCGGTCGTTCTTGCCGAGCGTGCGCAGATCCTCGACCTTGCGCTCCTTGAGCGTCACGTCGTAGGTGACCTCGCCATCCTTGCCGTGATGCTCCTCGATGTGCATGCCGTAGAGTCCGGGCGGGAGCTGCTGGATGTACTTCAGCACCTCGACGATCTGCGCGTGCTCCTTCTTCGCCACCTGGCCCGAGACGAAGATCCCGAGGTGGCCGATGTCGTCGTGCAGGAGGCCGATGATCGTCTGGCCGTTGGCCTTGATCTCCTCGGTCGACGAGTATACGTCCGCGATCCAGTTGAACGCCTGCTGCGGCGGGGTGATGTTGTCGCCCATCGACGCGAACACGATGATCGGCTGCTTGATCGCCTTGAGGTCGAAGTAGCGGCCCGGACCGAGGCGCGCCTCGCCGGACGAGAGCTTGTTGCCGACGAAGAGGTTGTTCACGATCCAGCGGATCTCCTCCTCGTTGAAGAGATAGAAGCCGCCCCACCAGCGTTCGAACTCGAGGAAGCGCTCGGGTTCGGTGTCGATGTTCGCGTACAGGTGGTACCACTTCTCCCACAGCGTGTTGGCGGGATTGAGCGCCTCGAAGTTCGACACGAGGTGCGCGCCGTCGAACTTGCCGGCGCCCAGGTCGGCCGCGAACAGCGACAGCCATGCGCCGCCCGCGAGGCCGCCCATGTAGCGCATCGGCGAGTCGCCGTCGTTGCCCGACCAGTAGGACATCGGCGCGCCGTTGATGACCAGCGGTCCGGCGATGTCGGGACGCGCGGCGGCCAGCATCATCACCGCCCAGCCGCCCTGGCAATTGCCGACGATGATCGGCTTCTGGCTCTGCGGATGCCGCTCGGCGACGATGCGGATGAACTCCGCCTCCGCGTCGGTGATGTCGGCCAGTGTCTGCCCGGGACACGGCTCGGGGAAGAAGATCACGAAGTACACCGGGTGGCCGGCGGACAGCGCGACGCCGACCTCGGAGTCCTCCTTGAAGCCGCCGATCCCGGGGCCATGGCCTGCGCGCGGATCGACGATCACGAACGGCCGCTTGGCGTCATCGACGGTGACATGGCGCGGCGGAACGATGCGCACCAAGGCGTAATTGGCGGGACGCTCGTAGGTGCGCGCGTCCTCGATCATCTCGTAGCGGTACTTGAGGACCGGCGGCTTGCCCGCGGCCTCGTGCTCCAGCCACTGGTTGCCGCGCTGGCGCAGGGTGTCCCAGTAAAGCACCGAGCGCTGGGCCGAGTCGACGGTGTATTCCGCCCACTGCCGCCACATCTCGTACGGCGTCTTGAGGGGACCGCCGCCCGCGGCCTGTCGCGCGAGCGCGCCACGCACCTGCCCCGAATACCGTTCGCCGGCGGCGCGGGTGCGCCGCACGAGGAGGTCGGCGACCGATCGTGAAATCCGGATGGAACGGTCGAGCGTGCGGTTGAGGTCGGCCATTGGCGCTCTGGAGACGGGATTGTTGCGATGCAACATTCTAGCATCGCGACGCTTCCGGGCGCATTGCGACGCATCAACGCGCGCCGGGATGCCAGCCTTCGTTTACCGCCAGGTGGCTTAAGGACTATCCTCCGGAAAGATGGGGAATAATGTCTTGTGCGGGGTACTTTGGCGATTTTTTCCAGGATTGGCCCTTTTCGGCGTTATGCCACCGGATCGGCGGGGCTAGCCGCCGGGCCGCTCGTTCGCCGAAAGCCTGTCCGCCTGCGCGTCGCCGCGGCTTGCACCGCAGTCGCTCCCCAGCGCCGAGATCCTGCGTCCTTCGACGGCGATCACGCTGTCCTTCACCCTGATTGCCGTTCTGGGCCTGCTCGGCTACGGCACGAGCTTCGAGCTTTCCCTGGCGGTGCTCTACGCGCTGCCGGTCGCGCTCGCGACGTGGTCGGCGGGTCGCGCCGGCGGCCTCTTCGCCACCGCGCTGGCCGCGGCGACCTGGGCGATCGGCTTCTTCGCCCGCCACAACGATTCGTACCCGGGCCATTTCGTCTGGGACTGGGTGGCGCTGTGCGCGACGCTGGTCGTCTTCGTCGAGCTGCTGGCGAGGCTCCGCGCAGCCCTCGTGCGGTCGGACCAGCGCTTGCTGCGGGTACTCGACGGCCTGGCCGACGCCTTGTATGTGACGGACGAGGAGGGCCGCGTCCTTTACGCCAACCGGCGGTTCCGGACGTTGCTGGGACGCGGTCCCGCGCATGGGTCGGAAAGCGACATCGCCGCCCGATTTGTGTGCGCAACACCACAAAAGCGCCCCGCTACGGCTGATTGTGGCGCAAACTGTATCGAAACACGCGACGTCGCCGATGGCAAACGTTATGCGTTGCAGACAACAGCGATTCCCTGGGTCGATCTTTCGCGAGTGCATTTGCACGTGCTCACCGACATCACCGCACAGACCGTCGCGCAGGCGCTGCAGGAGGAGCGCCGCGCGGCAATTCGTCACACCTCCCGCCTCACCGACCTGACGGAGACCGCGAGCATCCTCGCGCACGAGCTGAACCAGCCGCTGGTAGCGCTGGTCGGCTACAACGCCGCCTGCATCCGGATGCTCGAGTCGCCGCAGCTCGATCGTGACGCGCTCACCGCCGCACTCGAGAAATGCCGCGCGCAGGCGGTGCGCGCCGGCGAGATCCTGCATCGCATGCGCGAGCTCGCACGCCGCCGCGCGCCGCAACTCGCACCGTGCGACGTCAATGCGATCGTGCGCCAGCAGCTCGCGGCATCCGAGCAGGACCTCGCGCGCGCCGACGTGGAGGTCGATCTCGAGCTTGCCGAGAACTTGCCCATGGTCGAGGGCGACAGCGTGCTGGTCGCGCAGGTGCTGCGCAATCTCATCGACAACGCGTTGGATGCGATGTGGCAATGCCCGCGAGGCGCGCGGCGCCTGCACATTGCGACGCACCGGATGCCCGAGCGCGGCGCGCGCGTCACCGTCGGCGATTGCGGCCATGGCATCACGCCGGAGGTCGCCGGAAGGATGTACCACCCGTTCTTCACCACCCGCAGCACAGGATTGGGGCTCGGCCTTGCGATATGCCGGTCGGTCGCCGAGGCCCATGGCGGACGGCTGTGGCACGAACCGCGTCCCGACGGCGGCACTGCCTTTCATTTCACCTTGCCTTCCGATTGCTCATGAGCGAACCGGCCAATTCCACGATCTACATCGTCGACGACGACGAAGCCGTCTGCGATGCCCTGGCAACGATGCTGCGCGCCGCGGGGCGCAGCGTCGAGACCTTCCTGTCGGCCGAAGCCTTCGTCGAGCAGCGCGGCAATGCCACGGACGGCTGCCTCGTGCTCGACCTGCGCATGCCCGGCATGTCCGGCCTCGAGCTGCAGGACCTCCTGGCGCAGCGCCAGAACAACATCCCGATCCTGTTCCTCACCGGGCACGGCGAGGTGCCGCTCGCGGTGCGCGCGATGAAGGGCGGCGCCGCCGATTTCCTGGAGAAGCCGGTCGACGACAGGCAGCTTCTGGCCGCCATCGACGGCGCGCTCGCCCGCGGCGGGCGCCCGCCGCTGCCGGCCATCGTCAACACGTTGACGCGGCGCGAGCGCGAGGTGCTCGATCTCATTCTCTCCGGCCAGCAGACGCGGGCGATTGCGCAGGCGCTCTTCATCAGCGTGAAGACGGTCGAGTTCCACCGGAGCCGCATCCACGTGAAGCTCAAGGTGTCGTCGATGGCGGAGCTGTTCATGCTCTGCCTCGGCAATGCGCGCCCGTCGGCGGGTCCGGCCAGCTGATCCGGCGCTTGCACCAAAAACAAAACTAGGGTAAACCCCAATAGGCGGGCTGTGACGGCCGTCGTTACGATCCGCGGATTCAATGGGGGCGCTGTCGGTGACGATGGTCGGACCGATCGACGCGAATTCGCGAACGGGCGCCCGGGTATGACGGGGCGCCGCGGAGACATTGCGTCTGCCGGCGATCATGTCCCTGCCGCGGCGACCGGCCGTCAAGATGCCGGCGACGCGGATCTCAAAACAGAAGGTATTGGGCACCGGCTGCGCCGGCGTTCCGGGACGCGGAACGCCGATTGGCCGGGGCAATAACGAGCGCGTGCGACCACGCATGCAAATAGGTGTTCATCTCTGAGGAGGACAGCATGGCCACGGTGGCAACCCCCGGTTCGGCTGGGACCGAAGGCATTGGGCGCGAAGAGAAGCGGGTCATTTTCGCGTCGTCGCTCGGTACCGTCTTCGAGTGGTATGACTTCTACCTGTACGCCGTCCTGGCGCCGTTCTTCGCGGCGCTGTTCTTCCCCAAGGGCAACGAGACCGCGGCGCTGCTGTCCGCGTTCGCCGCGTATGCCGCGGGCTTCCTCGTCCGTCCGTTCGGCGCGCTGGTGTTCGGCCGCATCGGCGACCTCGTCGGCCGCAAGTACACCTTCCTCGTGACCATCCTGGTGATGGGCTTCTCCACCTTTGCGGTGGGCCTGCTGCCGACGTACGCCTCGATCGGTTGGGCGGCGCCCTTCCTGATGGTGGCGCTGCGGCTGCTGCAGGGCCTGGCGCTCGGCGGTGAGTACGGAGGTGCGGCCACCTACGTCGCGGAGCACGCGAAGCCCGGACGCCGTGGCTACGACACGGCCTGGATCCAGACCACGGCCACGCTGGGCCTCTTCCTCGCGCTCGCGATCATCGGCATCTGCCGGTTCGGCGGCGTGATGACCACGGAGCAGTTCGCCGACTGGGGCTGGCGGATCCCGTTCCTCTTCTCGGTGATCCTGCTCATCTTCTCGGTGTACATCCGGCTCAAGCTCAACGAGTCGCCGGTGTTCCAGCGGATGAAGGCCGAAGGCAAGGGCTCGCAAGGCCCCGCTGACGGAGAGCTTCCTGCGCTACCCGAACAACAAGTACGTGCTGCTCGCCCTGCTCGGCGCCACCGCGGGCCAGGGCGTCGTGTGGTACACGGGACAGTTCTACGCGCTGTTCTTCCTGACGATCACGCTCAAGGTCGATGGCGTCACCGCCTACACCATGATCGCGATCGCGCTCCTGCTGGGGACGCCGTTCTTCATCTTCTTCGGGTGGCTCTCGGACAAGATCGGCCGGCTCAAGATCATCCTCGCGGGATGCATCATCGCGGCGGTCACGTTCTTCCCGCTCTTCCAGGCGCTCACGCACTACGTGAATCCCGCGCTGGAAGCGTTCCAGGCCAAGACGCCGATCACGGTCACGGCCGATCCGGCGCAGTGCAACTTCCACATCTTCGTCGGCCCCTGGTCGAAATTCACCGATTGCGACAAGACCAAGGACGCCCTGACCAAGTTCGGCCTGTCGTTCCAGACGATCGATGGCCCCCCCGGGTCGCCGGTGGTCGCGAAGATCGGCGGCACGGAAATCCAGGGCTTCGACGAGGCCAAGATGAAGGCCGCGCTCACCGCGCAGGGCTACCCCGCGTCGGCGGACAAGAGCAAGATCAACTGGGGCATGGCGCTGCTGATCCTGTTCATCATGCTGATCTACGTGACGATGGTGTATGGGCCGATCGCGGCGTTCCTGGTCGAGATGTTCCCGACCAAGATCCGCTACACGTCGATGTCCCTGCCGTATCACATCGGCAACGGCTGGTTCGGCGGCATGCTGCCGCTCGTTGCGACCGCGCTGGTGGCGGCCAAGGGCGACATCTACTTCGGCCTCTGGTATCCGATCGTGGTCGCGGTCATGACGTTCGTGATCGGCCTTCTGTTCCTGCGCGACCGCAAGAACGTCGACCTGCACGCGGACGAGTCCGCCTACCGTTGATCCCCTGATTCGCCTCGAACCGAGCGCGGGCGCGCCGCAAGGCCGCCCGCGCTTTTTCTTGGGCGGTGCCGACGCACCTGCGCGTCCGGCGTATGCGCCCGGTATCATGGCGGGGACGTCTTAGGATTCCTTCCGCCGTGCGTCTCGCGCTTCTCTCCGACATTCACGCCAATCGCGAGGCGCTGGAAGCGTGCCTCGCCCACGCGCGCGCGCAGAAGGTGCAGCGCCTTGCCTACCTCGGCGACTTCGTGGGCTACGGCGCCGACGTCGCCGCCGTGGTCGCGCGCGTCGCGGAGGACACCGCGAACGGCGCGCTCGCGGTGCGCGGCAATCACGACGACGCGCTCGAGCGCCCGGCCGGCTACTTCAATCACGAGGCGCAGGCCGCGCTGGATCATGCGCGGCGCACGCTGTCAGGCGAGCACCGGCAATTCCTGGCCGGACTTCCGCTCATCGTGCGCGAAGGTGCGTTGTGCCTCGTGCACGCCTCGGCCGATCGTCCCGAGCGCTGGGAATACGTGGACGGCACGCGCGCGGCCGAGCGGTGCGTGGCCGCCGCCGAGACGCCGTACACGTTCTGCGGCCACGTCCACTTCCAGCGGCTCTACTTCGAGACGCGTGCAGGCCGCATGAGCGAGTTCGAGCCGCGGCCGGGGACTGCCATCCCGGTGACGAGCAGCCGGCGGTGGCTCGCCATCGTCGGCTCGGTGGGCCAGCCACGCGACGGCCGCACGGCGGCCCAGTACGCGATCTTCGACCTGCAGCGCAGCGAGATCACGTTCCACCGCGTCGCGTACGACGCGCGCGCCGCTGCCGCGCGCATCCGCGAGGCGGGGCTGCCCGAGGCGCTCGCCTACCGCGTCGAAGCAGGGATTTGATCGGGCGCAGGTGAGCGCCCGCGCATCGCCCGGAGAATCCCGGCCATGGCCCAGCGCATTCCGGACGGCACCGACCTCGCCGGCTTTCGCATCGAATCGCTGCTGCACGAAGGCGGGAACGGATACGTCTACAAGGCGACGCCGCCACCGGGCCGCGACCCGGGGTTCCCGCTCGTCGTGAAGGTGCCGGGCCTCGGCGCCGGCGAATCGGCGCTCGGTCTCGTGAGCTTCGAGATCGAGCAGATGATCCATCCGGTGCTCACGGGCGCGCACGTGCCGCGTGTGGTGGCGGCGGGCACCGCGGGCGTGCTGCCGTACATTGCAATGGAGCGCGTCGAGGGCGAACCGTTGACGTCGGTGATGGCGCGCGCACCGCTGCCGCCCGACGAGGTGGCGCGCATCGGCGCCGCGCTCGCCGACGCGTTGCACAGCGTGCACCGGCAGGACGTCGTGCACCACGACGTCAAGCCTGAGAATTTTCTGCTGCGCCCCGACGGCAACGCGGTGCTGCTGGACTTCGGCTATGCCCATCACCGCAACTTCCCCGACCTGCTCGCGGAGGAATCGCACCATGCGGCCGGCTCCGCGGCCTACGTCTCGCCGGAACAGCTGAAGGACGAGCGCGGCGACGCGCGCAGCGACGTCTTCGCGCTCGGCGTGCTGCTCTACGCGCTTGCCACCGGCGAGCTGCCGTTCGGCGAGCCGTCGACGCTGACCGGGATGCGCGATCGTCTCTGGCGCGAACCCGCGCCTCCCCGCAGCATCGTGCCGGCAATCCCCGCGTGGCTGCAGGAGGTCATCCTGCGTGCGCTCGAGGTCGACCCTGCGCAGCGCTACACGACCGCCGCGCACGTCGCGTTCGATCTGCGGCATCCCGACCAGGTGCCGGTCACCGAGCGCGGCGAGCGCGCGTCGGGGCGTGGCTTCGTGACGCACGCGCGCAACTGGTGGCGCGCGCGCTACCGGGACGGCGCGCTGCCGCAGCGCGGCGCTGCCGCGGCGCAGGCGCCTGTGATCATGGTCGCGGTCGACACCGAACACCCCGACGACGCGCGCCATGTCGCAATGCAGGCGACGACCAAGTCGATCGTGTCGCTGTCGGCGGATTTCCGCCTGATGTTCGTGTCGGTGATCCGGGCAGTGCCGCTGGGCGAAGGCGCGCGCCTGGAGGAGACCGCGTCGGGCAAGCAGCTCGAGCATCGCAATCGGCTACGGCACTGGATCGAGCCGCTGCGCCTGCCGCCGAGCCGCCACTCGCTGCACGTCATCGAGTCGGACGATCCCGCCGAGACGCTGCTCGAGCTCGCGCGTGCCAACAACGTCGACCTGATCGTGATCGGGGCGCCCGGGCCGTCGACGCTCTCGCTCGCGTGGTGGCGCTCGATCGCCTCGACCGTCACCGCCAACGCGGCATGCAGCGTGCACATCGTGCGCGTGCCGGAGCGGCCGCAGGATGGCCTGGAGATCGCGGGCAATCCGTTACCGTTGCCGGGCGTCTAGCCCGTGCCGGGGGATGCGGCCGGATAGTGAGCGCTAACCCCGGGCGGCGAGCAGCAGCTCGCGCGTGCGCTCGACCAGCAGTCGCGTCGCGTCGCGATCGAGCTTCTTCAGCAGCGCCTCCGTGTAGGCGGGAAGCAGGTTGATGAGGTCCTCGACCGCCGAGCAGCGCTCGAGCTTCAGCGTGAACCCGAACGCCCGAATGCCCAGCGCATCGACGATCGTCTCGTTCATGAACGTCTTCGCGACGCGGAAGTTCACGAGCCGGTCTTCCGTGCTGAGCGTCGCCGTCGGTGGCGGCGGCGCCACCGTTCCGCCGGTGCCGACCTCGGCCACGTAGCCCGCGGCCACGAGCTGGTCGATCGCGTCGATCGGCGCGCCGAGCTGCCGTATCTGCTGCTCGATATCGACTGCCGGCTTGTTGGCGTCGATCAGGAACAGGACGGTGCGCAGCTTGCCGCGGAGCGACTTGCCGCCTTGCGCGATCTCGGCCTGACCCTTCGCGGTCCGCCCGAAACGTCGACTGTCCATTGCTCTCCCAAGGGCCGGGTGGTGCCGGTCGTCGCCGTACTGGTTGCGCGCCGCGCAGGTGTTGCCCCGGCTCCTCTCGTGAACCGATCATAAAGCAATGCGCGGCTACCCGGGAAGCGTTGGCGCCACCCGCACCCTTTGCGTTGCAGATTCTGTGCCACGCATGGCACGTGGCACGCGCGCTACAACCCGAGCCAGGCGATGGTGGCCGCTTCCACGTCGGCGCTGGGCGCGACGAACCCCCGATAGCTGACTGCCTCCAGCGCATCGCGGCCGGGCTTCTGATCGCGGGCCCCCAGCAGCGCGTCGCGGATCTTTTGCTGCTCGTCGGGCGGCATCTTCACCGAAACGATCACCTGCTTGATCGGCACCGCGCGGGAACGCGCGAGCACCTTGCCGCCCTTGTCGGTCCACGCCTTCACCACGGCGTTGGCCGCCGTCGCGCCCACCTGGGCGAAGCCATTCTCGAGGTAGAACGGCACGGCGTCCTGATAGCGCGTCGTGATGACGCGCACCGTGCCGGGTGAAGGCTCCCGTTCCCCGGTCGCGGTGAGCTTCTCGCCGCGGAACATCGCGCGCACCATCACCGCGGTGATGGAATCGGGGTCGGGCGTCACCAGCGTGCGCCCGTTGAGGTCGGCCATCGACTTCACCGTGCCGTTGGCCGGCATCAGGAAGGACACGGTGTATTCGGTGTAGCCCGTGGTCCATACCAGGCTCTTGTAGCGACCCTTGCGGATCTCGGCCATCGAGACGTGCGCGGGATGCACGAACGCGATGTCGTACTCCTGCTTCGCGAGGCCCGCGCGCAGGTCGTCGTAGGCCGGCACGATCACCGTCCTCACCTTGCGTCCCGCGGCCTTGCCGATCAACTCGGCGAGCGGCGCGAACTTGTCACGGATTTCCTTGGGCGTCGCCTGGTAGGTGACGCCTTCGGTCACGGCGAAGACGAGCTCGCCCCCTTGCGCGAACGCGCTCCCCACGACGGCCCACAGGCACAACGCCGCCCAATGTATCGTCATCAAACATTTCCTCCTCGCCGCGCCGGCCCGCGGTGGCATGCGGCGGCCCCCGTTGTGAGCGGCGCCGCGCGATGTTATGGTGCCCGCGCGTGGACGGCGCGATCAATCGTGCCCTTCACGTACGATGTCCAAGCTGCTTCTGTTGCTCGCCATTATTGTCGTGGCCGTGCTCCTCGTCCGGCGGTTGCTGAACATCGCCGGCGGACGAGGCACGCATGCACCGCCGGATGCGCAGCCACCGGCGGAGACGCCGGCGGCGCCGGATGCGAAGCTCGTGCGCTGCGTGCAGTGCGGCGCGTTCGTGCCGAAGACCGACGCGCTGCCGGCGGGGAACGGCTTTCGGTGCGGCGGCGCCGGCTGCGCGGCGTCGCACTGAACCCGCGACACGCCCATCACGCGCACACGCTCTCGACGAGATTGCCGCGCACGAGCGGCTGCCATTCGCCGTCGACCAGCCGGAACAGCTCGAAGCCGTTGCTGTAGACGATCGTGCCGTCGTGCGCGACGTCGAAGCTCACGACGTGTCGGGCGGACGCGAACTCCTGTCCCTTGCGATTGCGGCACACGAGCTCCCACGACGCCGACACGAGGCCGCCGCCGCGCCGGTTCTCGTAGCGCACCTCGCGCAGCGCCACCGTGCGGCCGCGGTCGTCCTCGGGGTTGGTCGCGGTCTTCCAGCCGTCGATCTGCCGGCTGCGCTCGTTGCGCCGCACCGCGTCCTGCACGAACGGCGACATCACGATGCGCGTGGCGCCCTGCGCATCCGCGCAGGCCAGCTGCCCCTCGGCGATGAACCACGTTTGCACGACTCCCCCTGCGCTGCGTCCCAATGGGCAATAGATTCGCCACCACAAGCAAAAAGGCGGCCAATCGGCCGCCTCTGCGTGCATTTGCGTGTTTCTATCGGTGCAAATCGTCGGGCTCCGCCCGCGATTTGCCTCACTTCAGCTGTTCATGCACCCGTCAGCGTCGTCGATTTTTCCAAGGGGTCGCGCCGTTAGGCTTGCGACCCCTTCTAGCTTATCTACACCCTACCCCGCACGATGCCGGAACTTGCGGATCGCCTCGAGCTGCGCCAGCGCCGCCGACAGCTCGGCCTGCGCCGCCGCGAGGTTCTCCGCGGAGTCCTGGTTGGCCATCGACTTCCTCGGCGCGCTTCTTCGCCTCGATCGCCTTCGCCTCGTCGAGATCGTGCGCGCGGATCGCGGTGTCGGCGAGCACCGTCACCCGGTTCGGCTGCACCTCGAGGAATCCGCCCTGCACGAACACGAACTCCTCCTGCACGCGATCGGGCACCTTGATGCGCACGGCGCCCGGCCTGATCTGCGTGAAGAGCGGCGTGTGCCGCGGATAGACGCCGAGCTCGCCCTCGATGCCGGGCAGCACGACGAACTCCGCCTCGCCCGAGTAGATCTGCTCTTCGGCGCTGACGACGTCGACGTGGATGGTGTTGGCCATGTTGTGCCTGCCTGACGGTTACTTACTGCAGCGTCTTGGCCTTCTCGAACGCCTCTTCGATGGTGCCGACCATGTAGAACGCCTGCTCGGGCAGCGCGTCGCACTCGCCGTTCACGATCATGTTGAAGCCCTTGATCGTGTCCTTGAGCGACACGTACTTGCCCGGCGATCCCGTGAACACTTCCGCGACCGTGAACGGCTGCGACAGGAAGCGCTGGATCTTGCGCGCACGCGACACGGCCAGCTTGTCCTCGGGCGAGAGCTCGTCCATGCCGAGGATCGCGATGATGTCGCGCAGCTCCTTGTAGCGCTGCAGCGTCTGCTGCACGCGGCGCGTGCAGTTGTAGTGCTCGTCGCCGATGACGTGCGGGTCGATCTGGCGCGACGTCGAGTCGAGCGGGTCGACCGACGGATAGATGCCGAGCGACGCGATGTCGCGCGACAGCACGACGGTGGCGTCGAGGTGGCCGAAGGTCGTCGCCGGCGACGGGTCGGTCAGGTCGTCCGCCGGCACGTACACCGCCTGGATCGACGTGATCGAGCCGGTCTTGGTCGACGTGATGCGCTCCTGCAGGCGGCCCATCTCCTCCGCCAGCGTGGGCTGGTAGCCCACCGCGGACGGCATCCGGCCGAGCAGCGCGGACACTTCGGTTCCGGCGAGCGTGAAGCGGTAGATGTTGTCGATGAACAGCAGCACGTCGCGGCCCGTCGTCGCGGAACGACTCGGCGATCGTGAGGCCGGTCAGCGCCACGCGCAGGCGGTTGCCCGGCGGCTCGTTCATCTGGCCGTACACCATCGACACCTTGGACTTCGCTCAGGTCGTCCTTGTCGTTGACGACGCCCGAGTCGATCATCTCGTGATAGAAGTCGTTGCCTTCGCGGGTGCGCTCGCCGACGCCGGCGAACACCGACAGGCCCGAGTGCGCGCTCGCGATGTTGTTGATGAGCTCCATCATCGTCACCGTCTTGCCCACGCCGGCGCCGCCGAACAGGCCGATCTTGCCGCCCTTCGCGAACGGGCAGATGAGGTCGACGACCTTGATGCCGGTCTCGAGGAGCTCGGTGGACGGCGACAGCTCCTCGTACGCGGGTGCCTCGCGGTGGATCGACATCGACTTGGCGGCGTTCACCGGCCCGCGCTCGTCGATCGGGCGGCCGAGCACGTCCATGATGCGGCCGAGCGTTTCGGTGCCCACCGGCACCATGATCGGCGCCTTGGTGTTGACGACCTGCATGCCGCGGCGCAGGCCGTCGGAACTGCCCAGCGCGATCGTGCGCACGACGCCGTCGCCGAGCTGCTGCTGCACCTCGAGCGTCAGGCCGATCTCGTCGAGCTTCAGCGCGTCGTAGATTTCGGGGATCTGGTCGCGCGGAAACTCCACGTCGACGACCGCGCCGATGCACTGAACGATGGTTCCTTGGTCCATGGTGTCCTCAGCCTAAGTGCAATTCGAATTCGGGTATCAAACCGCTGCCGCGCCGCCGACGATCTCGGAGAGTTCCTTGGTGATCGCCGCCTGCCGCGTCTTGTTGTAGATGAGCTGCAGCTCGTTGATGATCTTGGCGGCGTTGTCGGAGGCCGCCTTCATCGCGACCATGCGCGCCGACTGCTCCGAGGCCATGTTCTCGTTGACCATCTGGTACACGATGGCCTCGAGGTAGCGACGCATCATGCCGTCGAGCAGCAGCCGCGCGTCCGGCTCGTAGATGTAGTCCCACGTGCCCTCGCCAATCTCGGCCTTGCGCACCTCGCCGGTGGCCGTCCGGAACTGGTGCGGGATCGGGATGATCCGGCCGTGACGCGGCTCCTGCCTCATCGTGTTGACGAAGTTGGTGTAGAAGACGTGCACCTCGTCGACCTTGGCCGCGAGGTACTCGTCGATCAGCGTCTTCACCGGCCCGATCATGCGATCGACGTGCGGGCGGTCGCCCAGCTGCACCGCGCTCGCGACCACGTTGCGCGCCCATCCGCTGCAGGAAGCCCAGGCCACGGCTGCCGATCGCGACGTAGTCGACCTCGAGGCCCTTGCCGCGCCACTCGCGATGCGCCTGCAGCACGAGGCGCAGGATGTTCGTGTTGAGGCCTCCGCACAGACCCTTGTCCGTGGTGACCACGATGGCGCCGATGCGCTTGACCGTCTCGCGCGGCGCGAGGAAGGGATGGCGGTACTCCGTGTTCGCCTTCGCCGTGTGCAGCACGATGTTGAAGAGCTTCTCGACGTACGGGCGCGAGGCGCGCATCCGGTCCTGGGCCTTCTTCATCTTCGAGGCCGCGACCATCTCCATCGCCTTCGTGATCTTGCGCGTGCTCTGCACGCTCTTGATCTTGTTGCGGATTTCTTTCGATCCAGCCATCGTCAGCGTTCCACGTTGCTGCGGCGATTCATCGCATCGTCGTCCCCGCGCAGGCGGGGACCCAGTGTCGTCGTTGCAGAAAGTCGCTGGGTTCCCGCCTTCGCGGGAACGACGCCTAGTAAGTGCCGTTCTTCTTGAAGTCCTCGATCGCGGCGGACAGCGCCTTCTCGTCGTCGGCGTTCATCTCCATCTTCGTCGCGATGTTGTCCATGATCGCCGCGTACTTGGTCTTCATGAACTGGCGCAGCGCCGCTTCGAACGCGAGCGCCTTCTCCACCGGCACGTCGTCGTAGTAGCCCTTGGTGACCGCGAACAGCGTCAGCGCCTGGTCGGCCACCGACAGCGGCGAGTACTGCGGCTGCTTCATGAGCTCGGTGACGAGGCGGCCGCGGTCGAGCTGCTTGCGGGTGGCTTCGTCCAGGTCGGACGCGAACTGCGCGAACGCCGCGAGCTCGCGGTACTGCGCGAGCGACAGGCGCACGCCGCCGCCCAGCTTCTTGATGACCTTGGTCTGCGCGTCGCCGCCCACGCGCGACACCGAGATGCCCGCGTTGATGGCCGGCCGGACGCCGGCGTTGAAGAGGTCGGTCTCGAGGAAGATCTGGCCGTCGGTGATCGAGATCACGTTGGTCGGCACGAACGCGGTGACGTCGCCGGCCTGCGTCTCGATGATCGGCAGCGCGGTCAGCGACCCCGTCTTGCCCTTCACCTCGCCCTTGGTGAACTCCTCGACGTAGTCGGCGTTGACGCGCGCGGCGCGCTCGAGCAGGCGCGAGTGCAGGTAGAACACGTCGCCCGGATACGCCTCGCGGCCCGGCGGGCGGCGCAGCAGCAGCGACACCTGGCGGTAGGCCCACGCCTGCTTGGTCAGGTCGTCGTAGATGATGAGCGCGTCCTGCCCGCGGTCGCGGAAGTACTCGCCCATCGTGCAGCCGGAGTACGGCGCGATGTACTGCAGCGCGGCCGATTCCGACGCCGTGGCGGCGACGACGATGGTGTAGTCCATCGCGCCGTACTCGGTGAGCTTGGTGACCACGTTCTTGATCGACGACGCCTTCTGGCCGATGGCGACGTAGATGCAGATGAGGTCCTTGCCCTTCTGGTTGATGATCGTGTCGATCGCCACCGCGGTCTTGCCGGTCTGGCGGTCGCCGATGATGAGCTCGCGCTGGCCGCGGCCGACGGCACCATCGCGTCGATGGACTTCAACCCCGTCTGCACCGGCTGCGACACGTGCTGGCGCGCGATCACGCCCGGCGCGACCTTCTCGATGACGTCGCGCATCTTCGTGTTGACCGGGCCCTTGCCGTCGATCGGGCGACCGAGCGAGTCGACCACGCGGCCGATGAGCTCCGGCCCGACCGGCACGTCGAGGATGCGGCCCGTGCACTTGACCGTGTCGCCTTCCCTGATGTGCTCGTAGGCGCCCAGGATCACCGCGCCGACCGAGTCGCGCTCGAGGTTCAGCGCGAGGCCGAACGTGTTGTTCGGGAACTCGAGCATCTCGCCCTGCATCGCCGAGGACAGGCCGTGGATCCGGCAGATGCCGTCGGAAATCGACACCACCGTCCCCTGCGTGCGCACTTCCGCCGCGGTGTCGAGGTGCTGGATCTTGGCCTTGATGAGTTCGCTGATTTCCGAAGGATTGAGTTGCATGGTGTCCTCGTCTTGTCGCCGCGCAGGTGAAGCCCCGCGGCGGCCCGATGAATGGGGTGGGGTGCCGTCCCGCCGTGCCTTACGACCGCAGTTGGACCGCCATCGTGCGCAACTGCTCCGCGACGGTGGCATCGATCACGTTGTCGCCGACCGTCACGCGCGCGCCGCCGATGAGCTCGGGCTTGACCACCACCGTGGCGTCGACCTTCTTCCCGTACTTCCGCGCGAGCGCCGCCGTCAGGTCCGCGAGATCGGCGCCGGACAGCGGGAACGCCGTCTCGATGACCGCCTTCGCGACGCCGTCGGCCTCGTTCTTGAGCGTCTCGAACTGCGCCTGGATGTGGGGCAGGATCGCGATCCGGTCGCCTTCGATCAGCACGCGAACGAAGTTGCGGCCTTCCGCGTTGAGCCCGTCGCCGCAGATCGAGAGGATCAGCGACTCCTTGGCGGGGGCGTCGAGCCGCGGGTTGTCGAGCGCCTCGGCGATGCGCGGGTCGGCGACGACCGTGCCCGCGAGCTTCAGCATTTCCGACCAGGCCGGCAGCGCGTTCTGCTCGCGGGCGAGCGCGAACGCAGCTTCGGCGTAGGGACGGGCGATGGTGGTGAGTTCGGCCATGACTTCGCTTCCGGCGTGGCGTGCCCTAGAGCTGCCGCTTCAGCTCGGTGAGCAGCGCAGCGTGCGTCCCGGCGTCGACGTCCTTCTTCAGGATCTTCGAGGCGCCCGCCACCGCGAGGTCGGCCACCGCGTCGCGCAGCTGCTCCTTCGCGCGGGCGACTTCCTGCTCGATCTCCGCCTTGGCGGCGGCGACGATGCGGTCGGCCTCCACCTTCGCGTCGATCTTCGACTGCTCGATCGTCTCGGCCTTGAACTTCTCGCCGATGGCGACGATCTCCGCCGAGCGCGCCTTGGCGGCGGCCAGCATCTCCGCGTCGCGCTTCTCGGCGCTGGCGAGCTCCTTCTTCCCTTGCTCGCCCGCGGCCAGGCCATCGGCGATCTGCTTCTGGCGCGTCTCGATGGCGCGCATGAGCGGCGGCCAGATGAAGCGCGCGCAGAACCAGATGAAGGCCGTGAAGGCCACGGCCTGCATGATCAGGGTCAGATTGAAATTCATGACGGCGCCTTGGCGGGAAGGACGGACGGCAGCGCGCGCGCTCGTTACTTGCGGGATGACCGACAGCAGCGGGTTGGCGAACGCGAAGAACATCGCGAGGCCGACGCCGATGATGAACGACGCGTCGATCAGGCCGAGGAGCAGGAACACCTTCGCCTGCAGCTGCGGCATGAGCTCCGGCTGGCGCGCGGCGCCTTCCAGGAAGCGCGAGCACATGATGCCCACGCCGACGCACGCGCCGAGCGCGCCCAGGCCGATGATGAGACCGATGCCGATCGCCGGTGTAGGCCTGGATCATCGCCAGCAGTTGCACTTTGTCCATGTTGCTGTCCTTTCAGTTGCGGGTATGTGATAGCGGTGAGCGGGAAGGAAAACGACGGATTGCGATACGAACGCGGGTCAGTGATGCTCCTCGGCCATCGCGAGGTACACGATGGTGAGCATCATGAAGATGTAGGCCTGCAGCAGGACGATCAGGATGTGGAAGATCGCCCAGCCGAGATTGAGCACGCCGCTGAACACGGTGCCGACGAGGCCGCTCGCCGCCCACATGCCGAGCAGCAGGAAGATGATCTCGCCCGCGTAGATGTTGCCGTACAGACGCAGGCTGTGCGAGAGCGGCTTCGAGACGTACTCGACGATCTGGAACAGGAAGTTGAACGGCCACAGCAGGAAGTGGTTGCCGAACGGCGCGACGAACAGCTCCTTCGTCCAGCCGCCGACGCCCTTGGCCTTGATGCCGTAGATGATCATCAGCGCGAACACCGTCAGCGCCAGCGCGAACGTGGTGTTGACGTCGGCCGTCGGCACCACGCGCCAGTTGTGCAGCCCGACCGCGCCGAAGATCGCGGCCAGGATGTCGACCGGCAGGAAGTCCATCGCGTTCATCAGCACGACCCAGACGAACACCGTCAGCGCGATCGGCGCGACCCACAGGCTCTCGCCGTGGTAGATGCCCTTGACCTGGTCGTTGACGAACTCCGACGCGCGAGCTCGACGAACGCCTGCGTCTTGCGACGGCACGCCGGACGGTCGCCTTGCGCGTGACGAGCCACATGAAGCCCAGCCCGATGAACCCGAGGATCAGCGACGTCACGACGGTGTCGACGTTGATCGCTCCAGAAGCTGCGTCTCGCCCACCTGGCTTCTGCAGGAAGGTCAGGTGGTGCTGGATGTACTCCGACGGGGATTCGTAGCTGGCCGCCATGGGAGTTTGAGTGCGGTGAGGTGAGGTCAGTCGCGGTCGAGAAAGGCCAAGCGGAACAGCAGCACCGTGATCACGAACGCGGCGAAGAACGCCGCGGGCACGACGTCCCGGTAGGCCGTCAGCACCAGCCAGATCTGGCGCGATGATCACGAGGATCTTGCCTGCCTCGGCCCGGAACAGCGCGGCCACCGTGCCGCCGGCGGAGGACGGGATTGGAAATCGCGAGCACGACCGCGAAGACGACGACGGCCGTGATGTTGACGATCCCCCCCAGCAGCGGCCGACAGCGCCGCATGCCCCCCTGCCCACACCCTGCGGCCACGGCGGCCATCGCGACGGTCACGATCGCCTGCCAACGGAGACGCGGCGATCGGCTGGGTCGAGAGGGGCGCTTCCATTGCTGCGCTCATGGGACTCGGCGCGCGTTGCTTTGTATACACTGCACGCGGCGCGCTCGGGCTACGAAGCAAACCCATGCGATTTTACTCGGTTTTCGCCCCTGTCCGGCAACGAAATGTTGCGTCGCAACGTCGCACGATCGTTCGACGCGCGGACGGGGATACGCGATGCTCGCGTCTAGCCGCCGGACAGCGCGCCGACGATCATGATCGCGGCGCCGGGCGGCACGGCCGCGTCGAGGGATTGCGCTCGACGCTTCCGGTCGACGAACACCTGCACGTGCGGGCGCACCGCCCGGCTTCGTCGACCATGCGAAAGCGGATGCCCGGGTAGGCGGCATCGAGCGCCGCGAGCACGTCGGCCAGGCGCGGCTCCGGGCCCGCGATCGCGACGCTCACGTCCACCGCGCCACCGTGTCGGAGCGCAGCCGCGCGGGATGCTGACGTGGAAGTCCGGTCAGCGGACGTGCCGATGGGGGCGCCGCATTCGATACGGGCGCGAGGCGCCATCGCCGCGACTCGGCCGCTAAGCGACCTCGACCGCGTAGATGTGCGGCAGGTGCGCGGCCAGGCACTTCCACGTGCGGCCTTCGTCGCGGGTGCCCCAGACCTCGCCGGACGTCGTGCCGAAGTACACGCCCACTGTCGGATACGCATCGGCGGTCATCGCCTGCCGCTTCACGGTCCACCACGCCTGCGCCTTCGGCATGCCGACCGCCTGCCGCTTCCACGTCTTGCCGCCGTCGCGCGTCCGGTACGCGGCGGGCTTGCCGCCGGGCGACACGCGCGGCCACACGCTGGTGCCGTCCATCGGGAAGATCCACGCGGTGTCCGCGTCGTGCGGATGCGGGACCATCGGGAAGCCGACGTAGCCGACCGACTTCGGCATGCCGGTGCCGATGTCGGTCCAGCGCGTGGCCGGCCGGTCGAGGCGGAAGAGGCCGCAGTGGTTCTGCTGATAGAGCCGGTCCGGGATTGCCGCCGGCGAACCGCACGCAGTGCGGATCGTGGCCGTACTCGAGGTCGGGGTTGGGCTGGAAGTCGGCGCGCACGCCCTGGTTGAGCGGATGCCAGTCGCCGCCGCCGTCGACGGATTCGAACGTCCCGCCGCTCGACATGCTGATGTACATGTGCAGCGGGTCGCGCGGATCGACGAGGATCGAATGCAGCTTCGCGCCGTCCGGCGTGCCGTCCTGGTCGCCGCCGCACCAGGCCTTGCGCTGCGGATGCGCGTTGAAGCCCGCTACACCTTCCCAGGTGGCGCCGCCGTCGTTGCTGAACGGAACAGCCCCTGCGGCGACGTGCCCGCCCACCAGACGCCGGGCTGCGACGCATGGCCGGGCGTCAGCCAGAACGTGTGGTCGACGACGCGCCCGCTGTCCGGCGCGAATTTCGGCGGCGTCGCCGCTTCCTTCCACGTGCGTCCGCCGTCGGTCGAGCGGAACACCGTCGGGCCCAGGTGGCCGGTGCTTCGCGGCCGCGAGCAGCGTCTTGCCGTCGCGCGGGTCGAGCACGGCGTGATGCACGATGTGCCCGAGGAACTGCGGCCCCGCGAGCTTCCAGGCGCGCCGCGTGGCGTCGGACGTCAGCGTCCACAGGCCCTTGCGCGTGGCGATCAGCAGGCGCACGCGGCGTGGCGTGACGGGGCGGGCTTTGGCGATGCGGGGGGCCATGACGGGATCCTCCAGTGAAAGACCTGTTGTGAACCGGCGAGGGCGTTACGCTACGCCTGCCGCAAGTCTCCCCGCAAGCGCCGGGGTTGAAATTGTCGCGGCGGCCTGCAATCCTTGTCGGCCGTTTCACCACACCCCCCACGCAGGAGTTTCCATGACGATCAAGGTAGGCGACAGGCTGCCCGCAGGCACGCTGTCCGAATTCATCGAAGTCGAGGGCAACGGCTGTTCGCGTCGGACCCAATCCGTTCAAGGTCGAGGACCTGACGAAGGGCAAGAAGGTCGTGATCTTCGGCCTGCCCGGGCGCGTTCACGCCGACCTGCTCGGCGAAGCACGTGCCGTCTACCTCGCGAACTACGACAAGCTGAAGGCGAAGGGCGTCGCCGAGATCGTCTGCATGTCGGTCAACGACCCGTTCGTGATGGGCGCGTGGGCGCGCGACCAGAAGACCGGCGGCAAGGTCCGCATGATGGGCGACGGCAGCGCCGACTACACGAAGGCGCTCGGCCTCGAGTTCGACCTCACCGCGCGCGGCATGGGCGTGCGCTGCCAGCGCTTCTCGATGCTCGTCGACGACGGCGTCGTGAAGGCGCTCAACGTCGAGGCGCCCGGCAAGTACGAGGTGTCCGACGGCGACACGATGCTGAAGCAGCTCGGCTGATCCCCGCTCGCGCGTTCGCGAAAATGGCGGCCCCCGCGCGGCCGCCGTCCGCCGTCGTCGCGGCAACGCTAGCGGCTTGCGGGCGACGAGGTCGATGAGCGCGGAGATGCCTGCGTGTCCGGGGCCTTCCTCGATGTGCGCGTCGTACGTGGCGAGCTCGCGGATGTCCCAGCCCGTGAACTCGCGCTGCAGCCATTCGACCGTATACATGTTCTCGCGATGCGGTGGCCCGCCGGTGCCGTACTCGACCTGCTCGGGCCGGTAGCCCTCGAGCAGGAACAGGCCGCCGGATTTCACGGCCGCCTTCATGCCGGCGAATACCTCGGCACGATCGTCGGGCGGCAGGAACTGCATGAACACCGCCACCACCGCGTCGTATTGCGCGGCGTGCCACGGCCAGCGGTAGATGTCGCCCAGCCGATGGTCGACGCGGACGCCGCGCGCGGCGGCCAACCGCTGTGCCTTCGCGACGCCATTCGGCGAGAAATCGAACGCGGTGACGACGGCGCCCTGCTCGGCGAGATGCACGCTGTTGCGGCCTTCGCCGTCCGCGACGCAGAGCACCGTCTGTCCCGGCGCGACGAGATGGGCATGCGCGCGCACGAAGGCGTTGGGCGCTTCGCCGAAGTGATAGCCGTCGCCTGCGTAGCGCGCCTGCCAGGTTTCGAACGGGTTGGCGAACCGGGCCACGGCTACTTGAACCGCGCGAGGATGCCGTCGAGCTGCTCGAGGCTCGAGTAGTCGATGACGAGGCGGCCCTTGCCGCCGCGACCGGCAACGAGCTTCACTTTCGCGCCGAGTTTTTCCGCGAGATCGTTCTCGAGACGCACCGTGTCCGGATCGCGGCGCGCGGCAACCGTCGCTGCCCGCTGCGCTTCGCGGGATTGCGCATCGCCAGCACGAGGCGCTCGGTCTCGCGCACCGACAGGCCGCCGTTCACCACGCGCGCGGCGGCCGCCGACTGCTGCGCGACCGTGAGCGAGAGCAGCGCGCGCGCATGGCCCATCTCCAGCGCGCCGTTCATGAGGTAGTCCTGCGCAGGCTTGGCGAGCTGCGTCAGCCGCAGCAGGTTGGTGACGGTGCTGCGCGACTTGCCGACCGCCTTTGCCGCGGCGTCGTGCGTGAGGCCGAACTCGTCGATCAGGCGCTGCAGGCCCCTCGCCTCCTCCAGCGGATTGAGGTCCTCGCGCTGCAGGTTCTCGATGAGCGCGAGCGCCAGCGCGTCGTGATCGGGAACGTTCTTGACGAGCGCCGGCACTTCCTTCAGCCCCGCGCGCTGCGCCGCGCGCCAGCGACGCTCGCCGGCGACGATCTCGAAGCGGTTGCCGTCGACCGGCCGCACGAGGATCGGCTGCATCACGCCCTGCTCGCGGATCGACTCGGCGAGCTCGTAGAGCGCGACGTCGTCCATGTGCGTGCGCGGCTGGTACTTGCCGGGGCGCAGGCGGTCGATCGCGATCGTCTGCAGCGCGCTTTGCTCCGGCTCGTCTCGTTGCCGCCGGACAAGCAGCGCGTCGAGGCCGCGGCCCAGTCCCTTCGGTCGGATCATCGTTCTCCCCTCATCGGCGGCGATGCCGGTCGCCGCTTCGCTCCGTCCGCCGCAGCATCTCGCCGGCGAGCGCGAGATACGCGAGCGCGCCCTTCGATTGCGGCTCGAGCTTCAGCGCGGGAATGCCGTGCGACGGCGCTTCGGCGAGCCGCATGTTGCGCGGGATGATCGTGCGGAAGAGCTTGTCGCCGAAATGCTTCTCGAGCTCGGCGGTGACGTTGAGCGCGAGCGTGTTGCGCGGGTCGTACATCGTGCGCAGCAGGCCTTCGATCTCGAGCCGGGTTGAGATGCGCGCGCACCTTCTTCAGCGTCTGCACGAGGTCGGACAGGCCTTCGAGCGCGTAGTACTCGCACTGCATCGGGATCAGCACCGAGTCGCGCGGCGCACAAGCCGTTGAGCGTGAGCAGCGACAGCGACGGCGGGCAGTCGAGGATGATGAAGTCGTAGTCGGGCGCCACCTCGGTGATCGCCGACTTCATCTGCGACAGCGCTTCGGCCAGCGCGTCCTTGAGGCGCGTCTCGCGCTCCGGCAGGTCGACGAGCTCGATCTCGGCGCCGGCCAGCTCGCGGTTCGCCGGCACGACGTCGTAGCCGCCCGAAGGCGACGGCATGCGCACGTCGGCGATCTTGCTGCTCGCCCAGCAGCACCTGATACACGGTGGCGGAAAGCGCGCGCTTGTCGAGCCCCGAGCCGGTGGTCGCGTTGCCCTGCGGATCGAGATCGACGAGCAGCACGCGCCGCTTCATCGCCGTGAGGCTCGCGGCGAGGTTCACCGACGTCGTGGTCTTGCCTACGCCGCCCTTCTGGTTGGCAACGGCGATGATGCGCGTCATGGCGGCTCCGGATTCGTTACGGCTTGCTGCATCACGACGAGATGGCGCGCGGCATCGAGACCCGGCACGCGCAGCGCGTGCGTGGCGATCACGCGCAGGTCGTCGGGCACCTCGGCCAGCTCGGCATCCGGATGCACGCCCTTCATCGCGACCAGCCACCCCTGCGGCGCCAGATGCCGCGCGGAGGTGCCCGCGAACGTCGCGATGTCGGCGAACGCCCGCGAGATCACGACGTCGTACGGCGCCTGCGGCACGAGGGCTTCCACGCGCGTCGCGTGCGCGTCGACGTTGCGCAGCCCGAGCTCGATCGCCGCTTGCGTGATGAACGCCACCTTCTTGTGGTTGGCGTCGACCATGGTCACGTGCCAGTCGGGACGCGCGATCGCGAGCGGCATGCCCGGGATGCCGCCGCCGGAGCCCACGTCCAGCACGCGCACGCCCGCTCGCTGCGGCAGGTGCGGCAGCACGGCAAGCGCGTCGAGCAGGTGGTGGGTGACCATCCGCTCGGGCTCGCGAATCGCGGTGAGGTTGTACGTGCGATTCCACTTGGCCAGCAGCTCGACGAACGCCAGCAGCCGGCGCTGCTGGCTTGCGTCGAGGCCAAGCCCGAGCGCCGCCACGCCCCGCGCGAGATCGTCGGCGAGGTGCATCGGGGCTGCCGTGAGCGACATGCGTTCGCCGATGGGCCGGCTAGGCCGACTTGCGCGCGACGCCGGTCGCACCGCGCTTCAAGTGCACGAGCAGCAGAGAGACCGCGGCCGGGGTGATGCCCGAGATGCGCGCGGCCTGGCCGATCGTCTCCGGCTTGCCGGCCGCGAGCTTCTGGCGGACCTCGTTGGAGAGCCCGCGCACCTGCGCATAGTCGAGGTCGGCCGGAATGCGCAGCGTCTCCTGCGCCTGCTGGCGCGCGACTTCGCCGCGCTGGCGGTCGATGTAGCCCGCGTACTTGACCGAGACCTCGACCTGCTCGGCGACCAGGGGGTCCGGAACGGGATCGCCGGTGCCCGGCAGCGTGTGCAGCGAGGCATAGGTCACGCCGGGGCGGCGGAGCAAGTCGGTGAGTGCATACTCTCGCTCTAGCCCTTGTCCCAAAACGCGTTCCGCGTCGGCTGGCGTCACGGCCGCGGGTTGGATCACGGTGCGGGCGAGACGCTCGCACTCCGCGGCGACGGCGTCGCGCTTCCGCGCGAACGCCTCCCAGCGCGGATCGTCGACAACGCCCAGGCGCCGTCCGTGCTCGGTCAGCCGGAGGTCGGCGTTGTCCTCGCGCAGCTGCAGCCGGTACTCGGCGCGCGAGGTGAACATGCGGTACGGCTCGGACACGCCGCGCGTGATGAGGTCGTCGACCAGCACGCCCAGGTACGCCTCGTCGCGGCGCGGCGACCATCCGTCCTCGTCGCGCACGAAGCGCGCGGCGTTGAGGCCGGCGAGGAGGCCCTGTGCGGCCGCTTCCTCGTATCCGGTGGTGCCGTTGATCTGGCCGGCGAAGAACAGCCCGCGGATCGCCTTGGTCTCGAGCGTGGCCTTGAGCCCGCGCGGGTCGAAGTAGTCGTACTCGATGGCGTAGCCCGGACGCAGGATGTGCGCGTTCTCGCAGCCGCGCATCGAGCGCACCAGCGCGAGCTGCACGTCGAACGGGAGCGACGTCGAGATGCCGTTGGGGTAGATCTCGTGCGTGTCGAGGCCTTCGGGCTCGAGGTAGATCGTGTGGCTGTCGCGGTCGCCGAAACGGACCACCTTGTCCTCGATCGACGGGCAGTAGCGCGGGCCCACGCTCTTGATGACGCCCGAGTACATCGGCGAGCGGTCGAGCCCGGCCCGGATGATCGCGTGCGTGTGCGCGTTGGTCTGCGTCACCCAGCAGGGCCGCTGCTCCGGATGCATGTCGCGCCGGCCCATATAGGAGAACACCGGCGCCGGCTGGTCGCCCGGCTGCACGGCCAGCACGGAGAAATCGATCGTGCGGCCGTCGAGGCGCGGCGGTGTGCCGGTCTTGAGCCGTCCCACCGGCAGCGCAAGCTCGCGCAGCTTCGCCCCCAGCCGCTTGGCCGGCGGATCGCCGGCCCGCCCGGCTTCGTAGTTGCTGAGCCCGACGTGGATGAGGCCGGACAGGAACGTCCCGGTCGTGAGCACCACCGCGTCGGCCAGGAACGTGAGCCCGATCTGGGTGACGACTCCCGCGACGCGATCGCCCTCGACAAGGAGGTCGTCGACCGGCTGCTGGAACAGGGTCAGGTTCGGCTGGTTTTCCAGGCGACGCCGGATGGCGCGCCGGTAGAGCACGCGATCGGCCTGGGCGCGAGTGGCGCGGACCGCGGGCCCCTTGCTCGAATTGAGCGTGCGGAACTGGATGCCCGCCTCGTCCGTCGCAAGCGCCATCGCGCCGCCCAGCGCGTCGACCTCCTTGACCAGGTGACCCTTGCCGATGCCGCCGATGGAGGGATTGCACGACATCTGGCCGAGCGTCTCGATGTTGTGCGTGAGGAGCAGCGTGGCGCGGCCCATCCGGGCGCTGGCGAGCGCCGCCTCGGTGCCGGCATGGCCGCCACCCACGACGATGACCTCGAAGCGCTTGCTGAACTCCATGATTTTCCAGTACTTTTGCTGCAGGACAATTGCCGTCGAAGGGCGTCATTCTAGCCCAAGGGGGGACTTACCGAAAGCGACGTTTCACGTGGAACATGGTCATGCGTGGCATGAGCCCGGCGCTGGCCCGGCACCCCGACGTTCCACGTGGAACATCAGGTGAGTGCGCGCAACGTCCCGCGCAAGACCAGCTTGCCGGTCAGCCGCAGGGGAAGGCGAACGCTGCCCGGGTGGATGGCGGCCGCGACGGCCGCCGCCGCCATGGCGACGGTCGGCAGCCGGACCGTGGCGAGCGTCGCCGCCCGGCCGGCCGGTGGCGCGTCATCGCCCCAACCGACGACGCTCAGGTCCCGCGGCACCTCCACTCCAAGCCGTAGCGCCGTCGCCAACGCCGCCCGTGCCAGGCGATCGGAGTTGCACAGAATCACCGTCGGGCGACTGTCGGCGCCGGTGTCCGGTCGGAGGTGCTCGCGGAGCGCCGCATCGACGGCGTCGGGTTGCTCCACCGGCGCCTCGGTCACGGTGAGCCGATCGGCCAGCCCCTGGGCAATGCGCAGGCCGGCCGCGCGTCCAACGGGCTCATGAACGACCAGGACGTGCCGATGCGCCATGGCGCGCAACACCTGCCCGGCCGCCCGCGCCGTCGCCCAGTCGTCCACGGCGATGTCGGCGTCGTCGGTTCCCGGGACGGTGGCGACCGTCACCACGGGGCGGTTCGCGAACACGCTTTCGTCGGCACCGGACGCACCCGGCAACCGAATGACTGTCGCGACGTCCTGATCACCCAGCCGGGCCGCCCCGGCCGACGCGTCGCCGGCTCGATCGCCGGCGAGGGCGAGCAGCATGCCGAACCCGTCCCGGGCGAGCGCCGCTTCCAGCGCATCGACCAATGCCCACACGGCGGCATTCGCGGAGCGCGGCGCAAGGACGCCGACGAGCCGCGAATGCGCCGAGGCGAGTGCGCGGGCGGCCGGGTTGGGAACGTACCCGAGTTCGGCGATCGCCTGCCGCACGCGCGCCTCCCGTGACGCGCTGACGACCCCAGGCCCGGCCAGGACCCGGCTTACGGTCGCGGTCGAGACCCCGGCCTTGGCGGCCACTTCCTCGATCGTTAGGCGGGGACGTCCATCGTATCGGTCGGGGTGACGCATCCACGAGCCTCGATGTCAGGCAACTCGTTGAAATGCAATAGGACTTCGTGACCTGCCTTGACGAAGGCGACGATCGAAAGTGACATTGTAAACGCTTACAAATCGGCGCCAAACTGCCGCTTCGCGATCGATCCCTTCCTCACATCAGCCCGGCCTCCCGAAAATACCGCAGCGCCCCGGGATGCAGCGGCACCGCCTGCCCTTTCACCATGGCCTGCTTCGTCACGTCGGCCAGGGCCGGATGCAGCTTGCGGAAGTCGTCGAAGTTGTCGAACACGGCCTTGGTGATCGCGTAGGCCGTCGCCTCGGGCATGTCCTCGCTCACCACCAGCGAGGCCATCGTCCCGAAGGTCGGCTGCGCCGCATCGCCCGGGCGGTAGAGGTTCGCGGGAATGTCGGCCTTTGCGTAATACGGACGTTCGGCCACGAGCGCATCCACGGGGGCGCCCGCGACGGGGACGAAGCGCGCGCCGCACGCCGTCACCGCATCCTGGAAGACCGGATTGGGGTGACCGGCAACGAACACGAACGCGTCGATCTTGTTCTCGCACAGGGCCGGCGCAAGCTCGACGAACTTGAGTTCGGCCGCCGTGCGCAGGTCCGCGCGCCGCACGCCGAATGCCTTCATCGCGAGCTCCATCGTCGCGCGCGTGCCCGAACCCGCGGTGCCGACGCTCACTCGCTTGCCTTTCAGGTCCGCGAACGAGCGAATGTCGGCGTCGCTGCGCGCCATCACGGTGAAAAGCTCGGGGTAGACGGAGAACAGCGCGCGCAGCTTGGGCTGCGGCGCATTCGCGAACGGCGCTTCGCCGAGGCGCGCATGGTACTGCATGTCGCTCTGCGCTATGCCCAGCTCCACGTTCCCGGCGAGAACGGCGCGTATGTTTGCGACGGAGCCCTCGGAATGCGCCACCGTGCAGCGAAGGCCGTGCTGCTTGCGGGTCGCGTTGACCATCCGGCACACCGCGCCACCCAACGGGAAGTACACGCCTTGCACGCCGGCGGTGGCGATGGTGACCACCTGCCGGGTCGCGGCGTGGACCGGCGCCCACGCGGCCGCCGCGCACAGGATCAGGGGCGCGACCCATGCAGTGCGCCTGGACCGCAGCGTCGTCGAGAGGCTCATGTCGCGCAGGAAGGACGGCGGGCCGCCATGGCGACGCGCGCATGACGCGACGCCGGCGGCAGGCGAGTCTAGCACGCGCAAAACGCGCGCCGGTCCCACGACCACCCGCGTGCTACGCGTGCTCCGGCTCGCGCAATTCGCGGCGCAGGACCTTCCCGATCGGCGACTTCGGCAACGCGTCGCGGAACTCGAGCTCGCGCGGCATCTTGTACGCGGTGAGTTGCCCGCGACAGTGCGTGAGCACCGCCTCCTTCGTGAGCGCCGGATCCTTCTTCACGATGACGACCTTCACCGCCTCGCCGGACTTGGAATCCGGCACGCCCACCGCGCCGCACTCGAGCACGCCGTCGAGCTCCGCGACCACGCTCTCGATCTCGTTCGGATAGACGTTGAAGCCGGACACCAGGATCATGTCCTTCTTGCGGTCGGTAATGGTCACGCATCCCGTCGCGTCGAGATGCCCGACGTCGCCCGTCTTGAGCCATCCGTCCTGCATCACCTTCGCGGTCTCCGCGGGGTTCTGCCAATAGCCGCGCATCACCTGCGGGCCGCGCACGCACAGCTCGCCCGTGTGCTTCTCGACGTCCCCCTGCCCGGTCCAGATCGGCAGCTCATTGAATCCATCGTCGCGGATCGAGATGTCCGTCGACGGGAACGGCATCCCGATGGTCCCGTTCCACGGCGTCTCCAGCGGATTGGCGCATACCCCGGGCGACGCCTCGGTCAGGCCGTAGGCTTCGGTGATGAACCGCCCGGTCAGTTTCTGCCAGCGCTCGGCGACCGGCTTCAGCACGGCGGCGCCGCCACCCACCACGACCTTCAGCGGTGCGAAGTCGAGCTGGTCGAATCCGGGCGTGTTCAGGAGCCCGCTGAACAGCGTGTTCACGCCCGTCATCGCGCTCCACTTCCACTTGCGGAGCTCCTCGACGAAGCCATGCATGTCGCGCGGGTTGGTGATGAGCACGATGAGACTGCCCCACGTCATGAACGACAGCGTCGCGGTGAGGCAGAAGATGTGATACAGCGGCAACGGCGCGATCGCGATCTCCTGGCCTTCCTTGAAGCTCACGGAGATCCAGGTCCCCGTCTGCGCCACGTTGGCGAGGATGTTCCGGTGGGTGAGGATCGCGCCCTTCGACACGCCCGTCGTTCCGCCGGTGTATTGCAGGAACGCGATGTCCTCGCGCGCGATGGCGACCGGCGTGAGCGGCGCCGCCGCGCCGCGCGCCAGCGCGTCGCGGAACGTGATGGTTCCGCCGATGCGCCACGGCGGCACCATCTTCTTCACGTGCTTGACCGCGAAGTTGACGAGCCAGCGCTTGGGCGCCGGGAGCATGTCGCCGATCTGGGTGGTGACCACGTGACGCAGCGGCGTGCGCGCCATCACCTGCGCGAGCACGCCCGCGAAGTTCTCGACGATCACGATCGCCTTCGCGCCGGAATCCGCGAGCTGGTGCTCGAGCTCGCGCGGCGTGTAGAGCGGATTGACGTTCACCACGACCATGCCCGCGCGCAGGATGCCGAAGAGCGCCACCGGATACTGCAGAAGGTTCGGCGACATGACGGCGACGCGGTCGCCGGCTGCCAGGTCCGGCAAGTGCTGCAGGAAGGACGCGAACTGTCGCGACAGGCGGTCGAGCTCGGCGTACGTGATCGTGCAGCCGAGGTTGTGATACGCGGGACGGTCCGCGAACCGGGTCGCGAGCTTGTCGAGCATGTCCGGGATCGACGCGTATCGATCCGGATCGATTTCCGCGGGCATGCCAGGGGGATAGTGCTGGAGCCAGGGCTTGCTCATGAACGCCTCCGTCGCCCCCGCCGGCGGACAGGAGCTTCGCCGGAAACCGTCACCGCCGACGGTAGTCGTTTCATTCTCCGTCCGGCGCAGGAGCGCGACCTTGTCTCGGGGCAACATTCGTGCGCGCGACGGCACCGCGCCCAAGAAAAAGGGCCGGCGAACCGGCCCTTCGTCTTCCCCTTGCCTCCTCCTGCTACCCCCTTGCCTTCTCCTCCACCACTTGTCCCTTACTGCGCCAGCCGCTGCGCCAGCCGGTCGCGTTCGCTTTGCAGCGCCGCCGGCCGCTTGGCCCCGAGCTTCGCGAACAGCTCGTCGTGCGATGCCAGCTCGCGCTCCCACTGCGCGCGGTCGAGCCGCATCACGCCCTCGAACAGGTCGGCGTTGAACTGCGCGCCGGTCCAGTTGAGGTCGCTGTACGCCGGCGCGAGGCCCACCGCGTTCTCGAGCGCATTGGCGCGGCCGCGGCAGCGGTCGACCACCCATTGCAGCACGCGCATGTTCTGGCCGAAGCCGGGCCACGCGAACTTGCCCTGGGCATCCTTGCGGAACCAGTTGACGCTGAAGATGCGCGGCGGATGCGTCACCGACTTGCCCATCGCAAGCCAGTGCTGGAAGTAGTCGCCGACGTGATAGCCGCAGAACGGCAGCATCGCGAACGGATCGCGGCGCACCTCTCCGACGGCGCCGGTCGCGGCTGCCGTGGTTTCCGAGCCCATCGTCGCCGCCTTGTAGACGCCCTCCTCCCACGACCGCGCCTCGCTGACCAGCGGCACGGTGTCCGAGCGGCGCGCGCCGAAGACGAACGCGGAGATCGGCACGCCGGCGGGATCGTCCCAGGCGGGATCGAGCGACGGGCACTGGATGGACGACACCGTGAAGCGCGCGTTCGGGATGCGCGGCCTTGCGGCCGTTCCTGCCGTCGGCCGGGGTCCAGTCCTTGCCCTGCCAGTCGACGAGATGCGCCGGCGGCTCCTTCGTCATGCCTTCCCACCACACGTCGCCGTCGTCGGTCAGCGCGACGTTGGTGAAGATGACGTTCTTCTTCAGCATCTCCATCGCGTTCGCGTTGGACTCGTACGACGTGCCCGGCGCCACGCCGAAATAGCCCGCTTCCGGATTGATCGCGTGCAGGTAGCCGTCGTCGGTCGGGCTTGATCCACGCGATGTCGTCGCCGATGGTGGTCACCTGCCAGCCTTCGTAGCCGGCGGGCGGGATCATCATCGAGAAGTTGGTCTTGCCGCACGCGCTGGGGAACGCCGCCGCGACGTACGTCTTCTCGCCCTGCGGCGATGTGACGCCGAGGATCAGCATGTGCTCGGCGAGCCAGCCCTGGTCGCGCCCCATCACCGACGCGATGCGCAGCGCGAAGCACTTCTTGCCGAGCAGCGCGTTGCCGCCGTAGCCCGAGCCGTAGCTCCAGATCTCGCGCGACTCGGGAAAGTGCACGATGTACTTCTGGTCCTTGTTGCACGGCCACTGCACGTCGCGCTCGCCGACGGCGAGCGGCGCGCCGACGCTGTGCACGCACGGGACGAACGTGCCGTCGCTGCCGAGCACGTCGTACACGGCGCGCCCCATGCGCGTCATCATCTTCATGTTGACGACGACGTACGGACTGTCGGAAATCTCGATGCCGATGTGCGCGATCGGGCTGCCGATCGGGCCCATCGAGAACGGCACGACGTACATCGTGCGTCCGCGCATGCACCCGTCGAACAGGCCGTTCAGCGTGCGCCGCATCTCGGCGGGCGCGACCCAGTTGTTGGTGGGCCCGGCGTCGTCCGGGCTCTCGCTGCAGATGAACGTGCGGTCCTCGACGCGGGCGACGTCCGACGGATCGGACAACGCGAGGTAGCTGCCCGGGACGCTTCGCGGGATTCAGGCGCCGCAGCGTGCCGGCCGCCACCATCTCGCCGCATCAGGCGTTCGTATTCCGCTTCGCTGCCGTCGCACCAGACGATGCGCTCGGGCTGGGTGAGTGCGGCAATCTCGCGCACCCACCCCATCAGGCGCGGATGGCGGACGTACGAGGGGGCGCCTACGGATGCCGCGAGCGTCGCCAGGGATTCAGGCTGGTTCATCGTGGGAATGGGAGCAGTGGCGTGGAAGGAAACCGCGTTCCGCCGTCTCGAAGGATCGCGCGGCGGTGACTCCGCATTTTAACCGCGCGGCACACGCGCGCCGCACACTGGTCGAGCGGCCTTACCGCTTGGCCACTATGAACAGGCGGCGAAACGGAAAGAGCACCCGACCGTCGGGCAGGAACGGATACGCCTGCGCCAGGAGCGCACTGTACTCGGCGACGAACGGCCCGTGCTCTTGCGGCTCGAGCGCCTCCAGGAACTGCGGCAGCCAGCTCCCGCGCGTGAACGCGGCGACCGGATGCTCGCCGTCGACCGCGGGCATCACCTGCAGGTACTCGGTGGTCCAGATGTCGAGCGTGCGCTGCGTGCGGCGCGAGCCACCGGAAGTAGTCGGCGGGCGCAGCCACCGGCGCGGCGCGCAGCTTCGGCCCGAGCTTCGCGCGCCACCGCGGGCGCGCCGCCAGCGTGGCGATGGTCGTGTGCGACGGGGCGTGGAAGTTGGACGGCATCTGCACGGCGAGCACGCCGCCGGGCGCGACCATCGCCATCACGCGCGGAAAGTGCTGCGCGTGCGCCGGCAGCCAATGCAGCGCGGCGTTGCTGTACACGAGGTCGACGGGCGCCGGCGGGCGACCACGCCGCGAGGTCGGCCGCGACGTACGCGCACGGTGGCGCGCGCGGTGCGCACGCGCCTTCGCGAGCATGGGCGCCGAGCTGTCGACGCCGATCACGTGCGCGTCGGGCCAGCGCTGCGCGAGGAGATCGCGTCACGTTGCCCGCACCGCAGCCCAGGTCGACGATCGTGCGGGGCGCGGCGAGATCGATGCGCGCATGAGGTCGAGCGCGGGGCGCAGCCGCTCGCCGGCGAACTTGAGGTATTGCTCCGGGATCCCAGCTCATGGTCTCGCTCCTGTCCGGTGAATCCATCCAATGGGTTGCGGCGCGCACCGAGACGCGCACGACAGCCGCTTACGGGCCGCCCTTGCGCCGTCCGCGATACCACTGGCGGGCGCGCGTGAACACGAGCGGCGTGGCCAGCAGCAGCACGACGAGCCGCGTGACGTGGAACGCGGTGACCAGCGGCACGCCGAGCTGCAGCACCTTGGCGGTGACGCACATCTCGGCGATGCCGCCCGGCGCGGTGCCGAGCACCAGCGTCGCGGGATGCTGAGATCGACCATCCATGCAAGCGCCGGCGCCGAAGCCGCCGACAGGACGATCGACAGCACCACGGTGAAGGCCACCGCGCCCACGAAGCGGTGCGCGCCGCGCAGGAAATCGCTCTGGAAGCGCGAGCCGAGCGCGCAGCCCAGCAGGCACTGGCCGAGGTTCGACACCAGCGAGCGGCACCGCGGAGAGGTCGATGCGCGCGGCGGTCAGCGGGATGGCGACGGCGAGCGAGCCCAGCACGAACGCGTTCGGCAGGTTGAGCCGCTGGAACACGAAGCTGCCGGCGAGCGTGGCCGCCATCAGCAGCGCGAATCCCGCCGGGTCGAAGTCGCTGCGCGCCCTGCACGAACACGTCGGAGCCGTGCGCGCCCAGCGCGGTGACGCGTCGCGGGCACGATCGCGACCACGATCAGGATGCGCAGGCTCTGCGCCGCGGCGATGCGATCCATGCGGCCGCCGAAGCGGTCGCCGAGCGTGGCCATCTCCGCCGCACCGCCCGGCACGCTCGCGAAGATGCCCGTCGTCTTGTCGAGGCCGGCGAGCCGCGCGAGCGCCACGCCCGAGATGTAGCCGAGCGCGATCGCGAACACGGCGCCGACCGCGAGCAGGAACCACAGCCGATAGCGACGAGATGCACGACCTCGGGCGTGAAGTAGAGCCCGAGCGAGGTGCCGATGATCCACTGCCCGGCATAGCGCGCCGCGACCGGCGCCCCGATATCCACGCCGCCGATGCGCAGGAACGCGATCGTGAAGAGCGGTCCCAGCATCCACGGGATCGGCGTGTGCAGCAGCGTGCAGACGTAGCCCGCGAGCCCGCCGACGGCGAGCGCGGCCGCCCATCGCGCCGCGGGATAGCGCGCGAGGACGCGCGAGACTATGGCCACGCCGGCATCCCGCCGCTTCGCCAACGCCGCGGCACGGGGGAGCCGATGGTCGTGCAGAAGTCAGCCTGCGCCGTGGCGGCGCGGTTCAGAACACCCACAGGTCGCGTCGCGGAATCTCGAGCCAGTGCTCGCCCGGCGGCAGCTGCGTGAGGCCGTAGGCGCGGAGCCGCGTCTCGCCCAGGTGAAAGAGGTGCTCCCAGCGATCCCCGAGGAACATCGAGGTCACGAGCGGCAGGCGCACGCGATTGTCGCCGTCGCCGTCCGCCAGGTGCACGCGCTCGAGACGGATCATGCCCGTGGCGCTGCTGCCGACCGCGACCGGGCTGCGCGCCGCGCCCCACAGGCCCCAGCCGTCGCCGGCGAGGCGCACCTCGCCGTCGCGCGCCTCGACCACCTTGCCGGAGAGCGCGTTGTTGCTGCCCATGAACTCGGCGGTGAAGAGCGTGCGCGGACCGCCGTACATCTCCTGCGGCGAGCCCTGCTGCTCGATCACGCCGTTGTTGAGGAGCAGGATGCGATCGGACATCGCCATCGCCTCGTTCTGGTCGTGGGTGACCACGAGCGCGGAGAGCTGCATGCGCAGGATGAGCTCGCGCAGCCACGCGCGCGCTTCCTCGCGCAGCTTGGCGTCGAGGTTCGACAGCGGCTCGTCCATCAGGATCACGGGCGGGTTGTAGACCAGCGCCCGCGCGATGGCCACGCGCTGCTGCTGCCCGCCCGAGAGCTGGTGCGGCAGGCGCTCCGCAAGGTGGCCCAGCCCCAGGTTGCCGAGCGCGGTGGTGACCCGCTCCTTGATCTCGCCCGAGGCGACGCCGCGCAGCTTGAGGCCGTACGCCACGTTGTCGAACACGGTACGGTGCGGCCACAACGCGTACGACTGGAACACGAGGCCCAGGTTGCGCTTCTCCGCCGGAATCTCGACGCGCGCGTTGCCGTCGAACACCACCTTGTCCTCGATGCGGATCGTGCCGCGATGCGGGACCTCGAGGCCGGCCACCGCGCGCAGCAGCGTGGTCTTGCCGCTGCCGGAGGGCCCTAGCAGCGACACCACTTCGCCCTGCCGCAGCTCCATCGACACGCCCTTCAGGATGGCGTTGTCGCCGTACGAGAGGTGCAGGTCCGCGACTTGTAGCTTAATCATGGAGCTTGACTCCGAAGCGCAGCGCGGTGACGAGGCCGATGGCCACCAGCACGACGTTTATGAGCGAGAGCGCGGCCACGGTGTCGGCGGCGCCGGTGCCCCACAGCGAGACCAGCAGCGAGCCGATCACCTCGGTGCCCGGACCCAGCAGGTACACGCCCGTCGAGTACTCGCGCTCGAAGATCATGAACACGAGGAGCCAGCTCGCGAGCAGGCCGTAGCGGATGAGCGGCAGCGTCACGTGGCGGCTGATCTGGCCGCGGGTCGCGCCCGCGCTGCGCGCGGCCTCCTCCAGCTCGGGTCCGACCTGCAGCAGCGAGCTCGACACGAGGCGCATGCCGTAGGCGAGCCAGACGACGGTATACGCGAGCCAGACGCTGAAGATCGTCGAGCGCAGAGGCGCCAGCGGCGGGAAGAACAGGAACACCCACAGGAACGCGAGGCCGGCGAGCAGGCCCGGCACCGCGCGCGGTACGAGCACGAGGTAGTCGACGAAGCGCGACCAGCCGTCGGGCTGGCGATGCGTCGCGAGGCCGATGGCCGTGTAGCACGCGACCGCGAGCGCGCCGCCGACCACGCCGATGAGGATCGTGTTCAGGATGCCGCGCACGAGCGTCGGCTGCTCGAACACCTCGCGAAAGTGATCGAGGGTCAGCACGTCGGCGATCACCACGCCCTCGCCCCAGCTCGACACCACCGAGCGCAACGCGATGCCGGACAGCGGCACGACGATGGTCACGAAGAGCCAGAGCACCAGGATCGCGGCCGCGACCCAGCGCCACCTGCCGAGCGGCAACGGGCGCTGACGGCCGGCCTTGCCCTTCACCGTGACGAACTTGCCGGCGTTCTTGAGGAGATACCGCTGCAGCATCACCAGGGGAAACGTGACGGCGACGATGCACACGGCCACCGCCGCCATCAGGTGATACGACGGCGTGCCGAGCTTGTTGGTGAGCTTGTAGAGGTACGTCGCGAGCACCAGGTGGCCCTCGGGATCGCCGAGCACCAGCGGCAGGCCGAAGATCTCGAAGCCCAGGAAGAACACCAGCACGCCGGAGAAGAGCAGCGACGGCGTGACCATCGGCAGGCTCACGTCGCGCGCGACGCGAAACGGCGAGGCCCCGGCCATGCGCGCGGCCTCCTCGACGTCCGAGCCCAGGCTCTTCAGCGCCGACGACGAGTAGAGGTACACGTGCGGCACGTGCGTGAGCCCGGCGATGATCGCGATGGCCGTGAGCGAGTACACGTTCCACGGCACGTCGCCGACGATGTTCTTGGCCCACACCGAGTAGAACCCGACCGGGCCGGCGGCCACCACGTAGCCGAACGCGAGCACCATCGGGGACACGAACACGGGGATGAGCACGAGCGGCTCGATCCAGCCGGCGTCCCGGCAGGTCGGTGCGCACCATCAGGAACGCGAGGATGCCGCCGAGCGGCACCGCGATGAGCGCCATGCCGCCGGCGATCACCAGCGAATTGCGGAACGCGTCCCAGAAATCCGAGTCCGCGAAGATGAACTCGAACGCCCCAGCGCCGATCGTCTTGTTCGGCGAGAAGAACGGGGCGTTGAGCAGGCTCTGGTAGAAGATGAGCCCGAGCGGCAGGAATACCGCGATCGCCGTCAGGCCGATGACGGCGATGCGCGGAACCGACGCCCGGGTCATCGAGGACTTACTTGCCGCCCTTGATCGCCGCCTGCCACTGCTTGATGAAATCCAGGCGCTTCGTCTGGTCGAGATAGACCAGGAGGTCCGCGCTGACCGGGATCGGACGCACCGAGTTGCCGAGCGTCTTGGCGAGGCCCGACGCGGTCATGTCGCCCTCGACGTCGCTGCGGATCGAGCCTAAGTCCGCCGCGCCGGCGATGATCTGCTGGCCGCGCTTGGACAGGATGTAGTCGGTCCACAGCTTGGCGGCGTTGGGGTTCTTGGCCGCCTTGGAGATGAACTGGACGCGCGACATCACGAGCGTGTAGTCCTTCGGCAGCACGTAGCCGATGCCGGGGTCCTTCTTCATGCGCAGCACCGCGTAGGACGCGAAGATGTTGTAGCCCAGCACGTTCTCGCCCGAGCTGATGCGCTCCATCATCGTGCCCGAGCTCGACTGGAAGCGCGGGCCGGCGCCGCCCATCGCCTTCACGAAGTCCCAGAACGCCGGGTTCTGCTTGCTGTCCTGCGTGATGAGCATGAAGCCCACGCCCGACTTCTCGATGTCGTAGGTCGTGAACTTGCCCTTGAGCTTGTCGGCGTTGGTCGTCAGCAGCTTGGTGAGATCGGCATGGCTTTGGGGCACGTCGGCGCCCGTGAGGAGGCGCTTGTTGTAGACGAACGCGATGGGCTCGTAGGTGGTGCCGTAGGCCGTGTTCTTGAAGTTCGCCCACGCGGGCACCTGCGGCAGCTCGGGCGACGCGTAGGCCATGCCGTTGCCGTCGTTCACGAGCTTGATCTGCAGGTCCATCGCCGAGCTCCACAGCACGTCGGCGGAGCCGCCGCCGGCCGCCACCTCGCTGATGAAGCGGTTGTAGATCTCCGTCGTGTTCATGTCGTTGTACTCGACGGAGATGCCCGGGTACAGCGCCTGGAAATCCTTGATCAGCGGATTGGCCGAGGCGGTGTCGGTCGAGCTGTAGATGACGACCTTGCCTTCCTTCTTGGCGGCGGCGATGGTGTCGGCGTAGTTCGCGGGATAGCCGGCCGGCACCTGCGCCTGCACCGGAACGGCGGTCACGATGCCGAGCGCAACGAGCGAGGTCGCGACGGCCTTGCGGAAGGGGGTCATGGAGGGCTCCTGGGGAGATTGCGTTGTTCTGGCGCGCGGCGACAAGCGTACGCCGGTCGGGGCAGGAAGCTTGCCTCCGGAATTCCCTTACGTCAATCGGACGGGATCCCGCGCCGGCCCCCGGCGCACGGCCGGCGGGCGTGCTTTCACTTTCCGATGCAGAACCGCCCGAAGATCACGCCGAGCAGGTCGTCGGCCGTGAACTCGCCGGTGATGGCGGCCAGCGCGTCCTGCGCCTCGCGCAATTCCTCGGCGAACAGCTCGATGGGGGGTGGCGCGCTCGCCACATGCGCGGCCGCGGCGACGAGGTGCTGTGCCGCGTCGCGCAGCGCGTCGACGTGCCGTGCCCGTGCGAGGTAGGTGTCCTCGGTGGCGCCCTCCGCGCCCACGAGCGCGAGCACCTCGCGCTCGAGATCGGCGACGCCGTCGCCGGTCAGCGCCGACAGGAACACGTGCGGCCGCGGGGTGCCGGCCTCGTCGCGCCGCTCGACGTGGGACGCGATGCCTGCGAGGTCGGCCTTGTTGTGCACGATGACCCGCGGCATCGCGGACGGCAGGCGGGCGAGCAGCGCCGCATCCTCCTCGTGCAGCGGGACGGACGCCGCGCGCGCGTCGACGAGCAGCACCACCAGGTCGGCGCGTTCCACGGCCGCCCAGGTGCGCTCGATCCCGATGCGCTCGACCGCATCCGCGGTCTCGCGCAGGCCGGCGGTGTCGACCACGGTGAGCGGAATGCCGGCGATCTCGATCACGCGCGTCACCGGGTCGCGCGTCGTGCCGGCGATCGGCGTGACGATGGCCGCCTCCTCCCGCGCGAGGCGGTTCAGGAGGCTCGACTTGCCGACGTTCGGCCGACCGACCAGCACCACCGTCAGCCCCTCGCGCAGCAACGCGCCGGTCCGCGCACGCGCCAGCACGGCAGCGAGCTGCGCGCGAATGGCGGCGAGCTTGCGCTCGACGTCACCCGCGCGCAGGAACTCGATGTCCTCCTCGGGAAAGTCGAGCGTGGCTTCGGTGTACATCCGCAGCTCGGTGAGCGCGGCGACGAGCGCATGCACCTCGCGCGAGAACTCGCCGTCGAGGCTGCGCGCCGCGGCGCGCGCGGCGGTGGCGGTGGCCGCGTCGATGAGGTCGGCCACGCTCTCCGCCTGCGCGAGGTCGAGCTTGCCGTTGAGGAACGCGCGCCGGGTGAACTCGCCCGGTTCCGCGATGCGCGCGCCGAGCTCGATGCAGCGGGCCAGCACGAGCCGCAGCACCGACGGTCCGCCGTGGCCGTGGAACTCGACGACCGATTCGCCGGTGTAGGAGTGCGGCGCCGGGAAGTACAGCACCAGGCCGTGATCGAGCGGCGCGCCGCGCCGCATCGCGGAACGTCGCGAGCGCGGCGGTGCGCGGCGGCGGCGCGCGGCCGGCGACGCCGGCGATCAGCGACGCGAGATCGTCACCGGACACGCGCACCACGCCGATGCCGCCGCGGCCGGGAGGCGTGGCGATGGCGGCAATGGTGACCGCACCGGGCGGCGGGACGCTCATGCGTGTAGCTTACCGTGCGCGCACGCGCATCGCGGCGCGCGGCATGCGCAATAATCGCGCGATGCCCGCGGCTCCGGCAACGTCGTCCACGCAACGCCATGCGGGCCTGCCGGGCCTGATCGCACTCGCCGCGGTCGCGCTCCTCGGCAACGGGCTGAAGGCGATCGTGACGAGCTCGGTGCTCGTGAGCGAGGGCACGTTCGCCGCGCTCCTGCGCATGTCGCCCGAGCAGGTGGCAGCGCTCATGGAAGCGACCATCGCCGGAATGGTGGTCGCGCTCGCGGTGTGCCCGATACTGCTGCAACGGATGACGCCGCGGCGGCTGGCGCTCGCGGCCTGCGCGGCGGCGGTGGCCGCCTTCGCCGGGTTCGCGCTCGTCGAGCTTGGACAGCCTTCCCAAGCGGTGCGCGCGACGGCCGCGTTCATCGGCCTCGCGGTGGGCGCGGGCGCGCTCGCGCTGCTCGCGCCCACCGCGCAGTCGCTCGTCGCCCTGGCGCCGACGCGCGGCGCGCGCACCTCGCTGACCACCGCGTGGACCGGCGCCGCGCCCGCGGGCTTCCTCGTCGCGCCGCAGCTCGCGAAGGTCGCCCTGCCCGCCCTTGGTCTCGGCGGGTACTTCCTCGCGTTCGCCACGCTGCCGCTGCTCCTGGCCGTGGTGCTCGTGGCGCTGCCGTTCCTCCTCGCGACGCTGCGCACCAGCGCCGCCGCACCCGCGAGCGTGCCGACCCGCCTCGCGCTCGCATTCGTCGCGCTGGTGGTCGCGTTCGAAGTGTGGACGAGCGCGGGATCGGTCGTCGGCTATGCGCGGCCCTTGACGCTGGTCGCGATGGGCGTTTGCATCGCGTGCGCCTTCTTCCTCCGGCACGCGGCGCGGCGCACCGCGCGTCCGCCTTCGCTGGCCGGCCCGGCCGCGTGGCTGCTGCTCGCGCTGTTCGTGCTGGAGATGCCGACGACCGGCTTCTTCGACACGGCGTTCCTCGTGGAACGGCACTACGCGGAAGCGTTCATCGCCGATCGCGCGACGTTCGGCGCCGCTGCGCAGATCGCGGGGACCCTCGCGGCCGGCGCGCTGGTGCATCGGCTGCCGGCGATCGAATCCGCGCTGCGCCTGGCGTTCGCGGCGATCGCCGCCGTCGGCGTCGCCTTGCTCGCCGGCTATCCGTGGATCGCCGCGGCGGGCTACCTGTTCGCGGCGCCGATGGTCGAAGGCTTCGGCGCGGCCGGCCTCACGGTGCTCGTGTGTCTCGCGCTGGTGCGCGAGGCCGGCGCGCATCCGCTGCTCGCCGCCTTTCCGTCGATGGCGATCATGCTCGGCACCGAGTTCGGATTGGAGCTCCTGCAGCTCGCGTTCGCCGCCGCGGGGTCGGCGGGCCTCGACGCGCAGCAAGGCTACGCGCTGGTGTTCGCGGCGCAGGCGTTCCTGGCGCTGGCGGTGCCCGTGCTGCTGCTGGTCGCGGCCCGGCGGGAACGCGCGGCATGACCGGCCCGATCGGGACTCGTCGCGCTGGCCAGCCGGTGGCGTATCGCGCGCACCGATGGCCCGCGCGATCGATCACCGGCGCGTCGCCGCCTTCAGCCGCCGCCTCCTTCTCGAGCATCCGGTTCACGTGCCACTGCTGGACGATCTGCAGGCATGTTGTTGACGAGCCAGTACAGCACCAGGCCCGACGGGAAGAAGATGAACATCACCGAGAACGCGATCGGCATGATCTGCATCACCTTCGCCTGCACCGGGTCGGTGATCGGCGTCGGCGACGAGCTTCACCTGCAGGTACGCGGTGATCGCGTAGATCACCGGGCAGCACGTAGAACGGATCGGGCGCCGACAGGTCGTGGATCCACAGGATCCACGGCGCCTGGCGCAGCTCGACCGCGGACAGCAGCACCCAGTACAGCGCGATGAACACCGGAATCTGCACGACGATCGGCAGGCAGCCGCCCAGCGGATTGATCTTCTCCGTCTTGTACATCTCCATCATCTTGATCTGCAGCTGCTGCTTGTCGTTGGCGTACTGCTCCTGCAGCGCCTTCATCTTGGGCGCGATGATCTTCATCTTGGCCATCGAGCGCGCCGACGCCGCGTTCAGCGGATAGAACACGCCCTTGATCATGATGGTCATCACGATGATCGCCCAGCCCCAGTTGCCGATGATGCCGTGCAGCCACTTGAGCAGCCAGAACAGCGGCGCCGCGATGACCGTGAAGATGCCGTAGTCGACGACGCGGTCGAGTCCCTCGGCCGTCTTGGCGAGCACGTCCTGGTCCTGCGGGCCCGACGTAGAGCGGCACGCGCACCTCGCCGGTCGCGCCGGGGGCGATGGTGCCCACCGGCACGATGACGCCGGCGGCGTAGAGGCCGTTGTCGAGCTTGCGCGTGTAGAACTCGCGCGGCGTCTTCTTCTCGTCGGACGGCAGCCACGCGGCGACGAAGTAGTGCTCGATCATCCCGACCCAGCCGTTGTCGGTGCTCCTGGTGTAGGTCGGCTTGCGGCTGGGGTCGGCGGCTTCCTTGTCGATCTCGCCGAAATCGACCTTCTTGAAGTGATCGTTGGCGTTGTAGACGACCGGGCCCGACGTAGGACGCGGGCGCCATCGAGTTCTGCGCGACCGCGGACTTGGTGTCGCGCGTGAGCTGGAAATACGCGTACGGCGAGAGCGGCTGCGCGCCGTTGTTGGCGACGTCGAACGCGACGTCGATGAGGTAGCTGCCGCGGTGGAACGTCAGGACCTGCGTGACCTTGTCGCCGCCGGGCGTGGCGGCGGTGAGGCGCAGCTCGACGCGATCGCTGCCGGCGGCCAGGTCGCGCGGCCCGGGCACCGCCTCGCCACAGCGTGCGATGGTTGGGCAGGCCTTCGCCGATCAGGCCCGCCTGCGCGATGAACGTGCGCTCCGCGGTGCGCTGCAGCGCGTTGTACGGCTTGGTCGGGTCGGTCGCGTCGTGGTGCTTGCTCAGCGAGACGAGCGTGATCACGCCGCCGACCGTGTCGACCTCGGCGGTGTAGAGGTCGGTCGTGATCCTGATGCGTCTGGCCGCCGGCCGCGACCGGCGCGCCCGAAGGGGCAGGCACCGCGGAGCTGCGCGCCTGGCCGCCGGCGCACTCGGGCGTGGGCACCGATGCATCCTTCGCGGGCGCCGCCGGCGCGGCGCCGGGCGCGGGTTGCGCCGCCTGCTGCACGACCGCCGGCGGCGGCGCGTGCTCGCTGCTGCCACTGCCGTCCAGAGGAGAAGCCGGAGAAGGTGAAGATGACGAACAGGATGAGGCGCTGGGTGTCCATCACGGTCGAAGCTTGCCGCGCGTCCTGTCGGCGACGCCGCGGCACCTTGTCGGAAATCGGGCTAGGGAACGGGGTCGAAACCCCCGGGATGATACGGGTGGCAGCGGGCGACGCGACGTACCGGCTAACCATATGCCGCGCAGCGCGCCGTGCTTCTCGATGGCTTCGCGGGCGTAATCCGAGCAGCTCGGGTAGAAGCGGCAGTTGTTGCCGAGCAGCGGGCGCAGCAAGTACTGGTAGCCGCGGACCAGCCAGAGCAGCAGCGTCTTCATGGCGCGCGCTCGGCGAGGCCCGCCAGCAGCCGCAGGGCTTCCTGCGCCGACCGCGTCCTGCTCGACGCGATTGCGCGCCCGCTTCACGCGCACGATCACGTCGAGCGGAGGCAGGCCCGGCCGCAGCGCGCGCACCACCTCGCGCAGCTTGCGGCGCATGCGATTGCGGTCGACGGCGCGCGGCGCGATCTTGCGGCCGATGACGTAGCCGGTCCGTCCGCCGGCAACGGCGGACGGAGCGACGACCAGAGAGAGGTAGAGGCCTTCCACGCGACGGCCGGTGCGAAACACCGCCTCGAACGCGCCCTGCCCCGTGAGGCGATGCGCCCGGCTGCCCGTGACGCGCGCCGTTGCCGGCGGGACCGTCGGCGGCCGCTTCAGATGCGGGTCAGGCGGACAGGCTCTTGCGGCCCTTGGCGCGGCGCGCCGAGAGCACCTTGCGGCCACCGACCGACGACATGCGCGCGCGAAAGCCGTGCACGCGTGCGCGACGGATCTTGGAGGGCTGGAACGTGCGTTTCATGGCGAGCCTTCGCTTCTTTCTGCGGGGAACTTGGAAAAGCCTTACATTAGAGCGCGTTAGGCACCATTCTGTCAAGGCGGCGCCGCCCATCCGCGCACCGGCGATGGCGATGCGAGCGGTCACTTTCGGCGCGCCCCGCCACGCTGCACGCAAGGCCCCCGCCGATTCCGGACTCCGGCACCCGTCCCTGTGGATAACTGGCGCGGACGCGACTACAATCCACAGCCCGCGCGCCCTGCCGGCCGATCCCCGCGTTCCACCGGGGCGCGCCGTGCAAGGGCGTCGTTGTCAACGATCCGAAGAAAAGCCGACAAGAGCCTGCCCTACATGCCCGCCACACCCGCCATCGCGACCCCGACCCCCCTGCCGCCGGCGTGGGACGCCTGCCTCGCGGCGTTCAAGCGCGAGCTCACGCCCCAGCAATTCGTGACGTGGATCCAGCCGCTGGCCTGCCAGGTCGACGGCGGCGTGCTGAAGCTGACTGCGCCCAACCGCTTCGTGCTGCAGTGGGTGCGCGAGCGCTTCGGCGCGCGGATCGTGCCGCTGGCGCGCCGAGGCGACGGGCGGCCCGGTCGGCGTCGAATACGCCGTCGCCGACAGCGCCCCCGCCGCCCCGTCGCCCGCGCCCCGGCCGGCCGCGCCGGGCCCGCCGCGCTGACCCGGCCCGTGCCTGTGGATAGCTCCCCCGGGCCCGTGGCGATCCGGCAGCTCGCCGCCCCTGCGGTGCGCCGTCCCCGCGCCCCGGAAGGGCGAGGCAGCGAGCCTCAATCCGACCTTCAACTTCGCGAGCTTCGTGTCCGGCAAGGCCAACCAGCTCGCCCGGGCCGCCGGCCTGCAGGTGGCCGACCACCCGACTTCGTACAACCCGCTTTTCGTCTACGGCGGCGTGGGGCTCGGCAAGACCCACCTGATCCAGGCGATCGGCAACCACATCCTCGCGGCCAACCCGGCGGCGCAAGCATCCGCTACATCCACGCCGAGACCTACGTGTCGCGACGTGGTGCGCGCGTACCAGCACAAGGCGTTCGACGAGTTCAAGCGGCACTATCGCTCGCTCGACCTGCTGCTCATCGACGACATCCAGTTCTTCGGCGGCAAGAGCCGCACGCAGGAGGAGTTCTTCTACCTGTTCAACACGCTGATCGAGGCGCACAAGCAGGTCGTCATCACCTGCGACACCTACCCGAAGGAGATCGCCGGCATCGAGGAGCGCCTGATCTCGCGCTTCGGCTGGGGCCTGACCGTGGCGCTCGAGCCGCCCGAGCTCGAGATGCGCGTGGCGATCCTGCTCGCCAAGGCGCAGTCGGTGGGCATGCGGATGGACGAGCAGGTCGCGTTCTTCATCGCCAAGCACATCCGCTCCAACGTGCGCGAGCTCGAAGGCGCGCTGAAGCGCGTCCTGGCGTACTCGAACTTCCACGGCCAGGAGATCTCGCTCGACGCTCGCCAAGGACGCGCTGCGCGACCTGCTGGCGGTGCAGAACCGGCAGATCAGCATCGAGAACATCCAGAAGACGGTCGCCGACTACTACAAGATCCGCGTCTCGGACATGCACTCGAAGAAGCGGTCGCGCGCGGTCGCGCGGCCGCGCCAGGTCGCCATGGCGCTGGCCAAGGAACTGACGCAGATGTCGCTGCCGGAGATCGGCAGCAACTTCGGCGGACGCGATCACACGACGGTGCTGCACGCGTGCCGGCAGATCGCCAAGCTGCGCGAATCGCTGCCCGACATGAACCACGACGTCAATTTCCTGCTGCAGGTGCTGCGCAGCTGACGCGTCGACGACGCGGCTTTCGGACCGCCATTTTCGCGTCATCCTGAGCGCAGCGCAGCATTGCTGCGTTCCCGCGGCCGCGTTCCGCCCCCTCCGATTACCCGTTTTTCCCTATGAAAACGGGCCTTTTCGATGTATAATTGACAAGTTTTGCAGCGGGTCCGGCCGGTATGGATTTCGGGCCTTTGGTGTGCACAAAACGGGGACAACCCGCGTGAATTCACGGTCGGACGGTTCGGTCCCCAAACGATCCACAACGCGCACATGCGGTTATCCGCTGGCTTCGAGTTGCGCCACGTCCCTGAACCGCAAGCGTCTTTTGCCGTTGATCCCCGGTTTCGCCGGCCTCCTATTAACTGATCCTAGTGTTCAACAATGCAACTAAAACAGATCGCACGCGACGCGCTCTTGAAACCGTTGCAGGCCGTGTCCGGCATCGTTGAACGACGGCACACGCTGCCGATCCTCGCCAACGTGCTGCTCGAGCAGCGCGACGGCAGCCTGTACGTGACGGCCACCGATCTCGAGATGCAGATCACCGCGCACAGCGAGATGCCGGGCAAGGATGGCCAGGCCATCACGGTGGGCGCGCGCAAGCTGCAGGATCTGCTGCGCGCGCTGCCCGACGACGCGACGCTCAACATCGACGTCGGCAACAACAAGATGACGGTGCGGGCAGGGCGCTCGCGCTTCAACCTGCAGACGCTCGCCGCCGCCGACTATCCGCGCATCAGCCTCGGCACCGAGCAGCTGCAGACGCTGTCGCTGCCGCAGAAGGACCTGCGCTCGCTGTTCAAGCTGGTCGAGTTCGCGATGGCGCAGCAGGACATCCGCTACTACCTGAACGGCATGCTGCTGGTCGTCGATCACGGCACGCTGCAGGCGGTGGCCACCGACGGCCATCGGCTGTCGTGGGCGAGCATTCGCGGTCGCCGGCGACTACGCCCGCCAGGAAGTGATCCTGCCGCGCAAGACCGTGCTGGAGCTGGGCAAGCTGCTCACGGACAGCGAGGAGCCGGTCACGCTCGACATCCTCGCCAACCAGGTGCGCTTCCGCTTCGCCAACGTGGAGCTGGTGTCGCAAGGTGGTCGACGGCAAGTTCCCGGACTTCAACCGCGTCATTCCGGTGGGCCATACGAAGCAGGTCGAGCTCGACCGCGCTCGAGCTGCTGGCGGCGCTGCAGCGCGCGGCGATCCTCTCGAACGAGAAGTTCCGCGGCGTGCGCGTCGTGCTCGCGCGCCGACCAGCTCAAGATCATCTGCACGAACAGCGAGCAGGAAGAGGCCGAGGAGGAGCTCGAGGTCGCGTACAAGGGCGATCCGCTCGACATCGGCTTCAACATCACGTATCTGCTCGACGCGCTGTCGAATCTTTCGGTCGAGCGCGTGCGCTTCGCGTTCGGCGACGCCAATTCGAGCGCGCTGGTGACCATGCCCGAACGCGACGACTACAAGTACGTCGTCATGCCCATGCGAATCTGACGCGGTGGCCGCTGTCCGCCCACGTCTGGCAGGAACGCCGCTGCCGCGCATGGTCGGCGGCAACTCGTCGTAAACCGGGCGCTCGGCGCGGCCGCCGCCCCAGATCGAAGACTCATGAGTTCACCGACTGCCCAGCCGCTGCCGCCAGCCGAGAGCAGCGACTACGACTCGTCCAGCATCAAGATCCTGAAGGGTCTCGACGCCGTGCGCAAGCGCCCGGGCATGTACATCGGCGACACGTCCGACGGCACGGGCCTGCATCACATGGTGTTCGAGGTGCTCGACAACGCCATCGACGAGGCGCTGGCCGGCTGGTGCGACGACATCAAGGTCATCATCCACGCCGACAACTCGGTGTCGGTGCTCGACAACGGCCGCGGCATCCCGACCGACGTCAAGGACGACGACGAGCTGAAGCGCTCGGCGGCCGAGATCGTGATGACGGAGCTGCACGCGGGCGGCAAGTTCGACAACAACAGCTACAAGGTCTCGGGCGGCCTGCACGGCGTGGGCGTGTCCGTGGTCAACGCGCTGTCCGACTGGCTGAAGCTCAAGATCTGGCGCGACGGCAAGTTCCACCAGATGGAGTTCCGGCGCGGCGAAGCCGTGTCGCCGCTGGCGCTACGTCGGCCCGTCGGACCGGCGCGGCACCGAAGTGCACTTCATGGCGTCGCGCGAGACGTTCAGCCGACGTCGAGTACCACTTCGACATCCTGGCCAAGCGCATCCGCGAGCTGTCGTTCCTCAACAACGGCACCAAGATCGAGCTGATCGACCAGCGCGACGGCAAGAGCGAGAACTTCGCGTACTCCGGCGGCGTGCAAGGGCTTCGTCGAGTACATGAACCGCAGCGAAGTCGGTGCTGCACCCGAAGATCTTCCACGCGATCGGCGAGAAGGACGGCATCACCGTCGAGGTCGCGATGCAGTGGAACGACTCGTACGCCGAGATACGTGCAGTGCTTCACCAACAACATCCCGCAGCGCGACGGCGGCACGCACCTGACCGGCCTGCGGCAGGCGATGACGCGCACGCTCAACAACTACATCGAGAAGGAAGAGGTCGCGAAGAAGGCGAAGGTCGAGACCACCGGCGACGACATGCGCGAGGGCCTGACCTGCGTGCTGTCGGTCAAGGTGCCCGAGCCCAAGTTCAGCTCGCAGACCAAGGACAAGCTCGTGTCGTCCGAAGTCGAGCCCGGTCGTGCAGGAGATCGTGTCGGCCAAGCTCTCCGAGTTCCTGCTCGAGAACCCGCAGGACGCGAAGATCATCTGCGGCAAGATCGTCGACGCCGCGCGCGCCCGCGAGGCCGCGCGCAAGGCGCGCGAGCTGACGCGCCGCAAGGGCGTGCTCGACGGCCTCGGCCTGCCGGGCAAGCTCGCCGACTGCCAGGAGAAGGACCCCGCGCTGTGCGAGCTCTACCTGGTCGAGGGCGATTCCGCCGGCGGCTCCGCCAAGCAGGGCCGCGACCGCAAGTTCCAGGCGATCCTGCCGCTGCGCGGCAAGATCCTCAACGTCGAGCGCGCGCGCTTCGAGAAGCTCCTGTCGTCCGACGCGATCGCGACGCTGATCACGGCGCTGGGCGCCGGCATCGGCCGCCGGGCGGCGACAAGGACGACAAGGACGCCTTCTCGCACGACAAGCTGCGCTACCACCGCATCATCATCATGACCGACGCGGACGTCGACGGCTCGCACATCCGCACGCTGCTGCTGACGTTCTTCTACCGGCACATGCCGGAGCTGGTCGACCGCGGCAACATCTACATCGCGCAGCCGCCGCTGTACAAGGCCAAGCAGGGCAAGGAAGAGACGTACCTCAAGGACGACCACGAGCTGAAGCAGTACCTGCTGCGCGTCGCGCTCAAGAACGCCGAGTTCGTGCCCGGCACCGGCCTGCCGCCGCTCGCGACGGAGACGTTCGCGAACGTCGCGCGCGAGTTCCTGCTGGCGGAGGCGGTGATCGATCGCCTCGCGCGCGTCATCGATCCGCGCCGCGCTGCACGCGATGCTGAGCGGCATGCGCATCGATCTTTCCGACGAAGCGTCCGCGCAGGACAGCGCGCGCGCGCTGCGTCGCCGCGATCGGCGACCCCGGACCTCAAGGTCGAGGCGCGCTACGACGCCGCGACGGAAACGCGCCGGCTCGTCATCAAGCGCATGCACCACGGCACGCCGCACCTGACGGCGATCGACGCCGATTTCCTGGGCGAGCGGCGACGCCGCGCAGATCCGCGCGGCGGCCGACGTGCTGCGCGGACATCGTGCAGCCGGGCGCCGTGATCAAGCGCGGCGAGAAGCGCCTGCAGGCGGTCAAGTCGTTCAAGGAAGCGCTCGACTGGCTGCTCGCGCAGGCGCGCGACGCCACCGCGATCCAGCGCTACAAGGGCCTGGGCGAGATGAATCCCGAGCAGCTGTGGGAAACCACGATGGACCCGAAGGTGCGGCGCCTGCTGCGCGTGCAGATCGAGGACGCCATCTCGTCCGACGAGATCTTCTCCACGCTCATGGGCGAGGAAGTCGAGCCGCGGCGCCTGTTCATCGAGACCAACGCGCTCGGCGTGCGCAACCTCGACGTGTAGGTGGTGCCTGGCCGGCAGCGAAGGACCACGCTGGTGTCGGCTGTAGCCGCGGTGCTGGCCGTGGGCGCATGCAGTGCTCCGCCGGCGCGTGACGGCAGCGTCGGCACCACGAAGGAAGATCCGTGGCGCACGCAAGGGTCGGTCACCGTCGGGCCCGCCGTGGGCACGCCTTCCGACCCCGCTACCAGGCGCCCCTGACCCCCCGGGAACCATCATCATGGGCAAGACCCGCCTCGAGGCATTCAGCGATGGCGTGATCGCCATCATCATCACCATCATGGTGCTCGAGATGAAGGTGCCGCACGGCGAATCGCTGGGAGGCGCTGTCGCCGCTGCTGCCCGTGTTCCTGAGCTACGTGCTGAGCTTCGTCTACGTCGGCATCTACTGGAACAACCATCACCACATGCTGCACGCCTGCGCGCGCGTCTCGGGCAGGGTGCTCTGGGCCAACCTGCATCTCCTGTTCTGGCTGTCGCTGTTTCCGTTCGCCACGGGGTGGATGGGCGAGAACCATTTCGCCGCCGCGCCGACGGCGCTCTACGGCGCGGTCCTGCTCATGGCGGCGATGCGCGTACTGGATCCTGCAGCAGTCGATCATCGCCGTGGAAGGCGAAGTGTCCAGGCTGAAGGCGGCCGTCGGCGGCGACTGGAAGGGCAAGCTGTCGCCGGCGCTGTACGCGCTCGCGATCGCCGTGTCGTACTGGCGACCGGCGATCGCGCTGGCCATCTATACGGGGGTGGCGCTGTTGTGGCTCATCCCCGACCGCCGCATCGAGCACGTGCTCGCGGGGCGCGAGGAGTAGGGCGGCGCCGCGCGCGCGGCAACGCTAGGGCGCGGTCGCCGGGTGCGGCGCCTCGGACAGGACCTTGGCGATGTCGTAGACGGACGCCGGCTTCACGAGGTGGGCGTCGAAGCCGGCCGCCTGCGTGCGCTCGCGGTCGTCCTCCTGGCCCCAGCCGGTCACCGCGACGATCCGCGGTTGCCGCGCCAGCCCGGCGGCGCGGATGCGACGTGCGACCTCGTAGCCATCCATGTCCGGCATGCCGAGGTCCAGGAACACGTAGTCCGGCTGCGAAGTCGCGATCTTCTCGATCGCGGCCGCACCGGAGGTCGCGACGAGCGCGCGGTGGCCCATGCCGTTGAGAAGCGCCTCGAGCGTGATCGCCGCATCGTGGTTGTCGTCGACGATCAGGACGCTGCGCGAGGCGGCGGGAGGGAGCGCGGGGATTGCCGCCGCGGCGAGCGGATCGTGCGCTGAGCGGCAGCCGCACGCGGAACTCGGCGCCCGTGCCGTCGCGCTCGCCTGCGAGGTCCAGCGATCCGCCGTGCAGCTCCGCGATCTTGCGCGCGAGCGCGAGGCCGACGCCGAGTCCGCCGCCGAAGGCTGCGCGCGCGTCGTCGCCGCGCACGAACATGTCGAAGATGCGCTCACGGGCGTCGGCGGCGATGCCGGGTCCGTTGTCGCGCACGGACAGCGACGCGTAATGTCCGGCCTCGCGCACCGCGATGCCGATGCGGCCGCCGGGTGGCGTGTAGCGCGCCGCGTTGCTGAGGAGATTGGCGAGGAGCTGCGTCAGGCGATTGGCATCGCCCTCCACCACGATCGGCACGGCGGGGAAGTCGCTGGTCAGCGTGTGCGCCTTCTCGTCGATGAGCGGTCGGACGGTCTCGATCGCGGCATGCGACGATCGCGGAGAGGTCGACGGGCGCGCGCTCGATCGCGAACTCGCCGCGCGTGATGCGCGCCATGTCGAGGATGTCGTCGACGATGCGCGCGAGCTGGCTGGTCTGGCGCTCGACGACCGCGCGCATCGCGGCCTGCGACGGATGATCGACCGGCAGCCGCGCCATCACATCCACCGCGCTGCGGATCGGCGCCAGCGGATTGCGCAGCTCGTGCGCCAGCACCGCGATGAACTCGGCCACCTTCTTCGCAGCCTGCTCGAGCGACTGGATGTGGCGGCGGTCGGTCAGGTCCTGCGTGACCTTCGCGAAGCCGTGCAGGCGACGCTCGGCGTCGTAGAGCGCGGTCACCACCACGCGCGCCCAGAAGCGCTCGCCGTTCTTGCGCACGCGCCAGCCTTCGGTCTCGACCCGGCCGGTGCGCGCGCGCGTTCGCGAGCTCCTCCCACGGCAGCGTGCCGCGCTCGTCTTCCGCGATAGAAGCGCGAGAAGTGCGCGCCGAGGATCTCGTCGCGCGTGTAGCCCGTGATGCGCTGGGCGCCCGCGTTCCAGCTCGTGACGAGGCCGTCGACATCGAGCATGTAGATCGCGTAGTCGGTGACGCCCTCGACCAGCAGGCGGAAGCGCTCCTCGCTCTGGCGCAGCGCCTCCTCGTGCATGCGCCGGCGCGGTGAGGTCGCGCGTGATCTTCGAGAAGCCGAGGAGGCTCCCGCGCTCGTCGCGCAGCGCGGTGATCACGACGTTGGCCCAGAAGCGCGAGCCGTCCTTGCGCAGGCGCCAGCCCTCGTCCTCGAAGCGTCCCTCGGCCGTGGCGAGGTCAGCTCGTGCGCGGGCCAGCCGCGCTGCCGGTCCTCGGGCGCGTAGAACATGCTGAAGTGCTGGCCGATGATCTCCTCGCGGTCGTAGCCCTTGAGGCGCTCGCGCCTTCGTTCCACGTCACCACGCGGCCGGCGGTATCGAGCACGAACACCGCGTAGTCCTTCGTCTGCTCGACGATGTGGCGGTAGATCTCGCTTTCCGGGATGCTGTCGATTGCGGCCATTGCCATCGATCGGTGCGTGGACACGTGCCTTCGCTTCGATACGCGCACGATCGCATCGAGCGCCCCCAGGCGCAATGCGCAGGACGGGTATTGGGCCATACGCAGCGGATGCCTGTGCAGACGGGCATGCCCGCGCGCGCATGTCGGAACTATCCTACATGCGCCATCCCCGCGTGTCGCCGAAGGGCGCGGCGTGACATCGCTCCTGTCGGGCCAGTCGCAGTTCGCGTTCCCCACGTTCTCCCGCCGCGCTGCCGCAGGTGAAGGCGGGCAAGCTGCGCGCGCTCGCCGTCACGAGTCCCCGCCGCAATCGCCAGCTGCCCGACGTGCCGACCATCACGATCTCCGGCGCGCCTTTGTACGGTACATGCACCACGTCGATGCCGGCGGTCTTCTGGAACGTCGCGCCCGCGAGATGCGCGAGGCTTCCCGGGCCGCCGGACCCGTAGTTGAGTGCGCCGGGTTTGGCCTTCGCGAGCGCGACGAGGTCGGCCACACTCTTCGCGGGCGAGTCGGCCGGCACGACGAGCAGCGACGGCATCGTGATGAGCAGCGACACCGGCGCGAAGTCGCGCACCGGGTCGTAGTTGACCTTGCGGTAGAGCGCCGGGTTGACGACGTGCGACGAGGTCGCGAGCAGCAGCGTGTAGCCGTCCGCGGGCGCCTTGGCCGCGACCTCGGCGCCGATGTTGCCGCCGGCGCCGCCGCGGTTCTCGATCACGACCGGCTGGCCCAGGCGCGGGGCGAGACGCTCCGCGACGTTGCGTGCGAGGACGTCCGGCGCGCTGCCCGGAATGAACGGCACCACGAGCCGGATCGGCTTCACCGGATATTGCGCGCCGGCGAGCGGCATGCCCGCGAGAGCGCATGCGGTCACGGCGAGCAGGCGGGCGAAGTCGCGGCGCGCGTTCATGCGGTCTCCTCGGAAGGCGATTCGGTGCGCGGGGCGTCAGTTGATCTCGGGGCGCTGGCCCGGTGCGGGCGTGAAGCCCAGGTCGCCGCGCGCGAGCGCCGCCTCGCGGCCGCCGAACGAGGCCAGCAGCTCGGCCTGCCGCGCCTTCGCGCGGGCGTCCACGGCATCGGGATCGAGGATCGTGCGCAGCCGCGCCGCGCATTCGGCCACCACGGCGGCGCAGGCCGGATCGCGCGCGCGATCGACGAGCTCCTCGGGGTCGGCGTCGAGATCGAAAAGCTGCGGCGGACCCGCGACGTAGTGGCAGTACTTGTAGCGGCCGTGCCGCAGCATCGTCGCGCCGGCCGTGGAGCCGATGGCGTGGTACTCGGAGAGCACGGGCCGCGGCGGCCGGGCGCCATTCGCGACGTCGACCAGCGCAGTGGCCGGACAGCGGCGCAAGCGGCGCGACGCCGGCGGCAGCGAGAACGGTCGGCGCGAAGTCGACGTGGCTCACCGGGGTCGCGCACGTCGCTGCCCGCGCGCGAACCCGGGCCCGGCGAGCGATCAGCGGCACCCCGGCGGACTCCTCGTAGAACGTCGACTTGCCCCACAGGCCGCGCGCGCCGACGTTGTCGCCGTGATCGCTCGTGTAGAGCACGCGCGTCGACTCGCCGAGGCCGGCGTCCGTCGAGCGCGCCAGCACCTTGCCCACGTTCTCGTCCATCGCCGACACCAGCCCCGCGTAGCCGGCGAGCGCGCGATGCACGTCGGACGCGTCGCCGGAAGTGCGTGTCGTAGTCGACGCACGCGCGCGTAGTCGTCGGTGAACACGTGGTGCGGACGCTCGTGCTTCGCGTACTGCTTCGGCAGCGGCAGGCGCATGCGTGCGTAGCGGTAGTACCACTCGGGCGGCGCGGTCAGCGGAAAGTGCGGCGCGACGAACGAGACGAACAGCACCCACGGCCGTGCCGTCGTCGCGCGTCGCCTCCTCGTGCAGCCAGATCTGCGCGCGCGCCGCGATCTCGCGGTCGTAGACGGTGTACGGCGACTCGCCGGGGCCGGCGTAGCTTGGCCATCTTGTCGCCGCCCTTGCGCACGGGGATGTTCTCGCGCACGAGGCCCTTCACGTCGCCGATGCCGTCGATCACGTGCATCGGCACGATCTCCTCGGTGAAGCCGTGGTCGTCGCCGGGACGGCCGCGGAAGTGCAGCTTGCCGATCGACACCACGCGATGCCCCGCCGCGCGCAGCGCGTGGTGCCAGCTCGGCATCGCGCCGTCGTAGGCATCGCCGTTGTCCCAGTAGCCGATCTCGTGCACGTAGCGGCCGGTGGCGAACGCCGCGCGCGCCGGCACGCAGATCGGGCAGGTGGTGTACGCGGACGTGAAGCGCGTGCCGCGCGCGCGCGAGCGCGTCGAGGTTGGGCGTCTCGATGTACGGGTGCCCGGCAACGCCGAGGTACTTGGGGTTGTGCTCGTCGGACATCAGCACGAGCACGTTGGAGCGGCGGGTCATGAGGCCGGGGCGCGGAACGGGACGAGGCATTGTAGGCGCGAACGCGCGACGGCGGCAGTCAGCGGGAGGGTGCCACGAGCGCGGCCACGAGCGTCGCCCCAAGCCAGGCTTCGTAGCGATCGGCGGTCCAGCCGCCTTCCTGCACGAGCATGCGATAGACGTCGCGGCCCGTGTACATCCAGAGGATGCGGCGGGCCTCGTCGAGCGCGAGTCCCTGCGCCTGCCGCTTCTGCGCAAACAGCGCACGCACGCGTGCTTCCTGCATCTCGTAGCGGAGGTTCTCGAACTCCTGCTCGAGCCTGCGCAGCGCGGGCGAGTAGGCGGACGCGCCGCGGATCAGGCCGAGCTCCGCGCTTTCGCCCTCGTAGATGGCGCGCGCCACGCGCGGCGTGAGGCGGATCAGCTCGACGGGGTCGCCGACGCCGTCGAGCTGCGCGCGCGCGGCGGCGAAGCGCGCGCCGAACAGGGCCGCGCGCATCAGCTCGCGCAGGAGCCCTTCCTTCGACTTGTACAACGCATAGACGGTCGAGCCGGCGACCTCCGCCCTGGCGGCGATCTGCGCGATGGTCACCCCGTCGATGCCGTGGCGCACGAAGAGCACGCGCGCGGCCTTGAGCACGCGGTCGCGCGTCGCCTGCGCGCCGAGGGTACGGGCTTCGGACACGTAGGGACGAGGGCGGGCGCTTGACATATTGAATATAGTAAACTACATTGAATACTCAGGGGCCGAAGGAGCCGGCGATGACCTTCCAAGCATATCTCGACAACATCGAGCGGAAGACGGGGAAGACGCCCGAGGACTTCCGGGCGCTCGCGCAGCGCAACGGACTGCTGCGCGAGGGATTGAAGGCCGGCGAGCTCGTAGCCTGGCTCAAGCGCGACTTCGATCTCGGCCACGGGCATGCGATGGCGGTCTGGGCGGCGTTCACGCGCAGCGGGTGGGTGCCCGCGGCGAGACCGTCACCAGCGAAGCGCGCGGGCGGCAAGCGCTGACGCTCGCCGCCTCGATGTCCTTGCGGGATAGGCAGCCTCGCGCCTCGCGATCGGCGTCGCGTCCTTCCCGCTCGCCGGGCCATCGCTCCGGCCGCCGTCTGCGGTAGGATCGTCGCTCGGGGAATCCCGGGCGCCAGCGGGGCGCCACCGCACGATGGAAATCTGCGTCATCGGTGCCGGTCCGTGCGGCATCGCCGCCGCCAAATGCCTGCGCGACGAGGGGTTCACGCGCGTCACGGTCTACGATCGCGGCGAGGTCGTGGGCGGCAACTGGGTGTTCGACGCGACGTCCGGCCACGCGAGCGTGTACGAGACGACGCGCAGCATCAGCTCGAAGAAGTTCTCGCAGTACGCGGACTTCCCGATGCCGGCGCATTACCCGCACTACCCGTCGCACGAGGAGCTCGCCGCGTATTTCCAGGCGTATGCGCGGCACTTCCGGCTCGAGCCGCTGCTTCGCTTGTCGACGGCGGTCCTTCACTGCACGCGCACTGCCGACGGACGCTGGGCGGTGACGACCGAATGCGACCGCGTGCAGACGACGCACGTCTTCGATCAGCTCGCGGTGGCCAACGGTCATCACTGGCAGCCGCGCTGGCCCTCGTACCCGGGCGCGTTCGCGGGCGAGTATCTCCACGCCCACCACTATCGGCGGGCTGCACCGTTTGCCGGCAAGCGCGTTCTCGTGGTTGGCGGCGGCAATTCGGGATGCGACATCGCCGGGGGGGTGGCGGCGAGTGTCGACGCCTCCTGGCGGCGCGGCTACTGCATCGCGCCGCGCTTCGTGCTGGGCCTGCCCGCCGACGCGTTCGTCCAGTCCGGCACGGCGTCCCGCGCCCCAGGCCCCGGCGGGACGTGGACGGATCGCGCATTCATGGGCTTCATGCGCTGGCGCAACGCGCGCTCCGGACTGCCGCCGCCCACGCATCCCGCGCACGCGAGCCACCCCACGATCAACGACGAGTTCGCACGCTGCGTGCGCCGGGGACGTGTGCGCATGCGGGCCGACGTCGCCGCGTGGCACGGTCATGAAGTCGCGTTCGTCGACGGCAGCCGCGCGTCCTACGACACGGTCATCGCGGCCACCGGCTACGTGATCAGCCATCCCTTCTTCGCACCCGATCTCGTGGACTATTCACGCGGGCCGGTGCCGCTCTATCTGCGCATGATCCATCCGCGTTGGTCGAACCTGCACTTCATCGGGCTGTTCCAGCCGCTCGGTTGCATATGGACCGCGGCGGAGCTGCAGGCCAAGATCATGGCGCGCCGGCTCGCCGGCTCGTGGCAGCCGCCGGTGGACCTCGATGGGGCGATTGCCCACGAACTTGCGCATCCGGATGTGCGCCAGGTCGACAGTCCGCGGCACACGATCACGGTCGACGGGCCGGCGTTCTGCCGGCGGCTGCGCTCCCATCTGCCGGCCGATTACGTGCGACGGGAGCCCGCGGCGGAACCGGTTGCCTGAGCGCGGGCGTCGGGCCGTGTGGCCGCGTCAGTCCGCGGGCGGAATCTTCGCCTTCTCGACGATCTCGCGATAGCGCGCGATGTCGCCGTCGTATCGGCGCGCCGATTCCTCCGGCGTGCGCTGGACCGCCGTCGCGCCGTTCTGCCGGAACTGCGCGACCACCTCGGGCATGGCGGTGACGGCATTGAACGCGGTCGACAGCCTGCGCACGATCTCCGGCGGGGTACCCGCGGGCACATAGGCGCCGAAGAAGCTGCTGTAGGTGAACGACGGCAGGCCGGCCTCGGCGGTGGTGGGCACGCCCGGCAGGTCGGGGTCGCGCTGCGGTCCCGTGACGGCGAGCGCGCGCAGCCTGCCCGACGCGATGTGGGGCATGAGGCCCGGGGCGTTGACGATCATGAAGTCGGCGTCGCCGCGCAGCAGTCCCGTGATGGCATCCGACGCGCCGCGATAGGGGACGATGGTGACGTCGGTCCCCGTCTCGAGCTTCCACAGCTCGATGCCGAGGCGCGCGCCGTTGGACGCGAAGTTGTACTTGCCCGGGTTCTTCCTGAGCAGATCGATGAACTCGGCGAGCGACTTCGCCGGGACCTTCTCTGCGTTGACGACCACGAGGTTGTAGTACTCGCACAGCACGGCGACCGGACGCAGCTCCTTCGCGGGGTCGAAGCGCAGCTTTCCGTACATCACCGGGTTGACCGTGGCCGCACTCGAGTTGAAGAGGAGGGTGTAGCCGTCCGGCGGCGATTTGGCGGCGGCTTCCATTCCGATGTTGCCGTCCGCGCCGCCCTTGTTGTCGATCACCACCGGCTGGCCCAGCTGCTTCGCGAGCCGCTCGCTCACGAGGCGGGCGAACACGTCGGTGCCGCCGCCGGCGGGGAACGGCACGATGGCCTTGATGGCGTGATCGGGATATTGCGCGAAGGCGGGCGGCGCGACGCACGCGACGAGCAGCGCCGCGATCCGCGCGAAATGGCGCGAGGCAACCAACTTCATGGGCGATCTCCTCCTGGGGGCGTCATCACGTCAGCGCAGCTTCCACACCGGCTTGCGCCTTTCCTTGAACGCGCGCGAGCCTTCCGCGCCGTCTTCGCTCTCCGCGGTCTCCTGGTCGAGGTGCTTCGCGTAGGCGACGAGCGACGGCGGAAACGCGGCGGTCAGGCGATAGAGCCGCACCGCCGCCTGCACCGCGAGCGGCGAGCTCTCGCACACCATCTCCGCCATCGTTTCCGCGGCGGCCATGAGCTCGCTCTGCGGCACCACCTTGTTGACGATCGCCTGCGCGAGGCACTCCTGCGCAGTGAGGCGGCCGTTGCACAGCGTGAGGTACGCGGCCGTGGTGCGCGGCAGCGCGGTGTAGAGGTTGTGGCACGAGCCCAGGCGGCCGATCTTGGTGTGCGTGTCGCCGATCCAGGCGGTGTCGGCCATCACGCGCAGCTGGCATTGCAGCGCGAGCGTGAGCCCGACGCCGACGGCCAGCCCGTTGATCGCGGCAATCAGCGGCTTCTCCAGGTTCGCGTCGGCCGGCGTGCCGCCGCCGCCCCAGTGGAACAGCGGATTGTTGGGATCCTCGTGCGGCGTGCGGATGCCCTTGGCCTGGTATTCGGCGAGGAACTTGACGTCGCGACCCGCGCAGAACGCCTTGTCGCCGGCGCCGGTGAAGATGCCGACGTAGATGTCCGGATCGAGCCCGATGTCGCGCCAGCAGGCGCGCAGCTCCGCGTACGCATAGGAATGCAGCGCGTTCATGACCTCGGGCCGGTTGATCGTGACGTAGGCCACGTGACCCTTCTTCTCGTAGAGCACGTGCTCGAGGTTGCGCGGCGCCGAGGCGGGATCGTAGGGGGATTCGTAGCGAGGCATGGGACAGCTCCGTCGGGGTGAGGGGACGTGGCGCGCGCGCGAAGGGCGCGTCACTCGATGATCAGCAGGCCGTCGACCGCCGCAGCCGCATCGGCTCCGAGTTTCAGCGGATTCACTTCCAGCGTGAAGCGCGGCCACGGTGCGGTGGCGACCAGTGCCGCAAAGCGCGCGACGAAATCGGCGGCGAGCGTGTGCTGCGCGCCGGTGAGAAACGCCGGCAGGCGGCGCAGCGTGCGCAGCTGCCCGACGAGGTCGAACGCGCCGTCCATGGACAGGGGGGCGCGCGCGAACACCACGTCGTCGACCAGCTCCGCGGGGCTGCCGCCGATGCCGACGCCCACGATCACGCCGAACTCGCGGTCGCGCAGCGCGGTGACGAGGAGCTCGCGGTTCCCCTCGAACATGTGCTGCACCCAGACGCCGTCGAGCGTCGCGCCGAGTTCCGCCGCGCGCGCGCGAAAGCGGCGCTCGACCGCAGCGGCGGCGGCTTCGCTGTCGACGTCGAGCGCGACGAGACCCAACGCGGCACGATGCGTGATGGCCGGCGACAGCGCCTTCATCGCGACCGGAAAGCCGACCTCGCGCGCGGCGGCCTGTGCGTCCGCCGCGGAGGTGGCGCAGCGGCCGGGCGCGACCGCCAGCCCGGCCGCCGCGAGCAGCGCGGCGACGCGGTGCTCGGGGACCACGCGCGGGCCTTCGTCTTGGCCCACATGTGCCGTCCACGGGAACTCGCCGGCGACCGGCATTTGCCGGACGCGCGAACGCCGCGCCGCGGCGTAGTCCACGATGTGGCGCAGCGCGCGGACCGCGCGCGCGTGCTCGTCGAAGACGTAGATGCCGCGCGCGGCAAGCGCTTCCGGCGTGCCCGCGGGCATCGCCTGCCACGTGAGGAGCATCGGCTTGGCGGCGTGCGTCCGGGCGCGGTCGTAGAGTGCGACGACCTCGGGCGCGAGCTTGTCGAATCCCGCCGCGAGGAACAGCCACGCGTCGGCCTCGGGCGCGGCGGCGAGCGCGTCGAGCGTCGCGCCCATGTTCGCGCGATGGCGCGGCGTGGTCATCATGCCGGGCGTGAAGTCGATGGGGTTGGCGACCGAGCTCAGCGGCGTGACCAGCGGCGCCAGCGCGGCCTGCGTGGAGGCGGCGAGCGTCGGCACCGCGAGCCCGGCGCGCTCGCACTGGTCGGTGCACACGACGCCGCTGCCGCCGCCGAACGAGGAAACGAGCACGCGGTTCGTCGCCGGCAGCTGGTCGTGGCGCAGCGAGGCGAGCTGGAGGCCCACGTCGAGCAGCTCCTCGGTCGAGTGCACGCGGATCACCGCGAACTCGCGGCAGATGGCGTCGAACGTGCGGTCGCTGCCGGCGAGCCGCCCCGTGTGCGCGAGCGCCGCGCGGCCGGCGGCTTCGGTGGTGCCGCCCTTCAGCACGACGACCGGCTTCTCCCTGGCGCGCGCCGCCGCGAGCGCGCCGACGAACGCGTCGGGATCGGAAAGGCCCTCGACATAGACGGCGATCACGCGCGTGCCGTCGTCGGCCACCAGCGCGTGCATGAAGTCGGCGATGCCGAGCGCCGCTTCGTTGCCCACGCTCGCCGTCACGCGAAAGCCGAGCCCGAACGCTTGCGCGCGCGCATGCGCCATCACGGCCAGGCCGCCGCTCTGGCTCACCATCGACATGGCGCCGGGCGTGAGCAGCGCGTTCTCGTGCAGCATGGTCGAGAACGACGCGGTCATGCCGAGCGCGGTGTTGATGACGCCGATGCAATTCGGGCCGCACAGCAGGAGGCCGCGCGCCTTGCACAGCGCGGCGACCTCGCGCTGCCGGGCCGCGCCATCGGCGCCGACTTCGGCGAACCCGCCGGCCCACACGATCGCCGACGGGATGCCGGCGTCCGCGCAGTCGGTCGCGACTTCCAGCACGCTATCCGCAGGCACCGCGATGATCGCGAGATCGGGCGTTCCGGGCAATGCGCGGACGCTGGCGTAGCAGGGGCGTCCGGCGACCGTCGCGCGCGTGGCGTTCACCGGCCATACCGGTCCCTGGTAGCCGAACTTTCCGAGGAAGCCGACGGCGCGTCCGCCGAGATTGCCTTCGCGGTCGGAGGCCCCGATCACCGCGATCGCGCGCGGCGCGATGAGCGGCGTCAGGGCGCCGAACGATTGCGCGGGAGCGGCCATCCGCCTACAGCTTGATCTTCGCGTCGTCGATGAGCTTGCTCCACTTGTCCGACTCGCGGACCAGCACGGCGCCGTAATCGGCGGCGGTGCCGGCTTCGGGATCGATGCCCTGCGCGACGAGCGTCTCGCGCACGGCGGGATCGGCGACGGCCTTCGCCAGCGCGCTGCTCAGGATCGCCACGCGATCGGCCGGGACGCCGGCGGGCGCGATCAGGCCCCAGGTGCCGGCGACGTCGAACTCGGCGAGGCCCACTTCGGCGAAGGTCGGCACGTCGGGCAGCGCGGCCGCGCGCTGCTTGCCGGTGATCGCGAGCGCGCGCAACTTGCCCGACTTGATGAGCGGCATCGCCGCGACGTTGTCCATCGCGGCCTGCACCCGTCCGCCGACGAGGTCGGTCATCGCGGGTCCGCTGCCCTGATAGGGCACGTGCACGAGGTCCACGCCCGCCGCGCGCAGGTACAGCTCCATCGCGAGATGCGGCGCGCTGCCCATGCCGGCCGACGCGAAGTTGTACTTGCCGGGCGCCGCCTTCATGAGCCGCACGAAGGCGGCGTAGTCCTTCGCGGGCAGGTCGTCGTTGACGACGAGGATGTAGCGGTTGAATCCGAGCGCGCCGATCGGCGTGAAGCTCTTCACGGGGTCGTACTTGAGGTTCGGATACAGTCGCCGGCTCGCCGTGTGCGGGATCGCATTGACCAGCAGCAGCGTGTAGCCGTCGGCCGGCTGGCGCGCGACGAACTCGGTGCCGACGGTGCCGCCCGCGCCCGGATGATTCTCCACGACGAAGGTCTGGCCGAGGATCTCGCCCATGCGCTTGGCGAGGATGCGGCCGAGCACGTCGGTGGCGCCGCCCGGCGCGAAGGGGACGATCAGCTTGATGTAGCGATCGGGAAAGGCCTGCGCGTGCGCGCCGCCGGTTGCGGCCGCGAGGCCGAGCAGCAGGGCGCCCGCCCACGAGCGGATCGATCGCATCATGAAATCCTCCTGGGGCCCGCCGTGCGCCGGCGAGGCGGTTGTCGTCGCGCCGGCGCATGTCGCCGCGCTCGCGTTTGAATCAATTCAAGCGGTCCGGCAAAATTACACGATCGCGCGTGGCCGCACAAGCGGCAGCGGGTTCCGCGCATACTTCGCGCATGCCCCTACCCCAAAGTCCTGACCTGACCGTCATGTTCTCCGCTCCCGGCATCGCCACCGACATCTTCACCCGGCTTCCGGACGACCTCCGCCGCGACGGCCTGCATACGCCGTGGAGCCGCGCCCGCGGCGGCGCGCCGCTGCACTCGTTCCTCGAAGGACCGGCGTTCGATCGCGCCGGGCGGCTCTATTGCGTGGACGTTTGCCACGGGCGCATCTTCCGCATCTCGCGCGACGGCGAGTGGGACGTCTTCGCGGAGTACGCGGGCAATCCCAACGGGCTCAAGATCCATCGCGACGGCCGCATCTTCGTCGCCGATCATCATCTCGGACTCGTCGTGTTCGACCCGGACACGGGCGCGCGCTCGATCGTGGCCGAAGGCGCCGATGGCGGCCGCTTCCGCGGCCTCAACGATCTCGTGTTCGCCGACAACGGCGACCTCTACTTCACCGACCCTGGCGAGAGCGGGCTCGATCGTCCCGACGGCCGCGTGTTCCGGCAGAACGCGAACGGCGGCATCGACCTGGTCTACGACGGGCTCGCGTATCCCAACGGCCTCGTGCTCTCCCCGTCGCAGGACGTGCTGTACGTGGCGGTCACGCGCACGCTGCAGGTGCTGCGCCTGCCGCTGCGCGAGGGCCGCGTGCGCAAGAGCGGCGTGTTCCTGCAGCTCTCCGGCGGGCTCGCGGGACCGGACGGCATGGCGGTGGACGAAGAGGGCGGACTAGCGGTCGTCCATGCGGGCTTCGGCACCGTGTGGCACGTGAGCGCGCTGGGCGAGCCGCTCGCCCGCATCCGCTCCTGCACCGGCATCCGCACCACCAACGTCGCGTTCGGCGACGACGACCTGCGCACGCTCTACGTCACCGAAGCGGAGCACGGCGCGATCCTTCGCGCGCGGCTGCCCGTGCCGGGCCGCGCGATGTTCTCGCACCGCTGACGTCAGCGCGCGCGCGGCTTGGCCATCGCCAGCACGGTGCCGCGCTGCTGCGCGCGCCACGGCGCGACCGACTCGCGGAATTCGATCGTCGCTTCCAGCGTGACCGTGCGCACCGGCTCGCGCAGGCCGTTGATCCGCTGCATGAGCAGGTCCCACGCGGCCTGCGCCATCGCGGGCGCGGGCTGGCGCACCACCGACAGCCGCGGCCGCACCAGCGACGCCCATTCGGGATCGTCGAAGGCCACCATCGACACGTCCTGCGGGCACGCGACGCCGAGCTCGCCCAGATAGCCCAGCACCAGCGACGCCTGGTGGCTGTTGCTCACGACCATCGCGGTCGGCGGCTTGTCGTGCCGCAGCGCGCGCGCGAGCTCGTCGCGGAGGAACGCGGGGTCGTTCTGGAACTCGATCGACTCCACGCTCACCTTGCGCCGGGCATGCGCCTTCGCGTCGGCGAGGCCCTCCAGGCGGCGCTGCGTGACGAGGCGGGTGCGCGAGCGGCACACGAAGAGCAGCCGCTCATGTCCGAGCGCGACGAGGCGCTCGGCGACGTTGCGCATCACCTTGCGGTTGTCGAGCGTGACCTGGTCGAAGCGTGCGTCCTGCGTCGGCCGGTCGACGATCACCAGCGGCACTTCCTTCTGCGCCGCGAAGTCGAGCGCCTTCGCGGGCGCGGGACTCGGCAGCAGGACCAGGCCGTCCACGCGGTAGCGCACGAGGTCCTTGATGCGGTCGAGCTCGGTGGCCGGATCGTGCCGGCTGAACACGTGCATCACGCCGTAGCCTTCGCGCGACGCGATCTCCTCGAACGTCTCGGACAGCGCGTTGAGGTAGGCGGTGGAAGCGTGCGGCAGGCAGATGCCCAGCACGCGCGACAGGCTGTGGCGCAGTCGCTGCGCGTGGAAATTGGGCACGTAGCCCAGCGCCTCGATGGCCTTCTGCACCCGGACCCGCAGGTCCTCGCTCACCGCGGCGTGCCCGGACAGCACGTGCGACACGGTGCCGACGGACACCCGCGCATGGCGCGCGACGTCCTTGATCCGCACCTTGCCGTCCATCCGTTCGCGTGCGCGCGCCATGATCGGGCGATCGTACCTCATACGGCGTGCGGCGAGCATGCACGGCAATGCCGTCGCCGTCGGCTGCCCGCGGTTGCGCACAATCACCCACCGGTTCGCCGCATTTGTGTCACACCCTGCACCTCATCAAAGTGATCTAATGCGCGTCGTGCGGCGGCACGATGCGCCGCCCTGCAATCGGTTTCCTCGAAGGGGAGAGGCATCTCGATGTTCGCGACCGACCGTCCCGCGCGCGTGGCGCGCGTCCTGGCCGTGCTGCTCGCCTTGGGCGCGAGCGCCCTGCACGCGGAGACCGTCGAGGTCTTCAGCCCGCAGGGCGAGGTGAAGGGCGTGCGGCAGGTGACCGCGCGCTTCGCGCAGGCCATGGTGCCATTCGGCGATCCGCGCGCGCTCGATCCGTTCGCGATCGACTGCACGGAAAGGGGCACCGGCCGCTGGGCCGACACGAGGAACTGGGTGTTCGATTTCGCGCGCGACCTGCCGGCGGGCGTGCGCTGCGCGTTCACGCTGAAAGCGGGTCTCACCGACGCCGCGGGCGCCGCGGTCGCGGGCGGCCAGCGGTTCGAGTTCACCACCGGCGGGCCGGCCATCGTACGCAGTCTTCCGTATGAAGGCAGCCGGATCGACGAGGGCCAGGTGTTCATCCTCGGCCTCGATGCGCCGGTGAAGCCGGAAACGGTGACCGCGCACGCGCACTGCGTGGCGGCCGGCATCAACGAGGAGATTCCGGTGCGCCTCGTCACCGGCAGCGAGCGCACGACGATCCTCGACAACCGCAAGTCGTTCGCCGCGAGCTACCTGCGCGCGCTGTTCCAGGACGGCGGCGAAGGCCGCTCGCGCGGCTTCCTGTTCCGGCTGCCCACCACCGGCAGCGACCAGGACAAGTTCCTGCGGCTGCGCGACGCGCCGGACTCGCCGCTCGTCACCGTGGCCTGCGCGCGCGCGCTGCCGGCCAATGCGGAGATGAAGCTCGTGTGGGGAAAGGGCATTGCGGCGACCACCGGCGTGGCCACCTCGTCCGCGCAGGCGCTGGCCTTCCAGGTGCGCCCGGCGTTCCGGGCTTCGTTCACCTGCGAGCGGGTGAACAAGGACGCGCAGTGCATTCCCATCCTGCCGCTCGTGCTGTCGTTCACGGCGCCGATCGCCAGGGCGGATGCGGAGAAGGTGAGGCTGGTGGACGCCGCCGGCAAGGCGTTCGCCGCCAGGCTGCCGAAGGACGCGGGCAACGGCATCGAGACGCTGACGTTCGGTCCCGGCCTGCCGGAGAAGCAGCAGTTCCGCATCGAGCTGCCCGAAGGACTCAAGGACGACGCCGGCCGCGTGCTCGCCAATGCGAAGTCGTTCCCGCTGCGCGTGCGCACCGACGAGAACCCGCCGCTCGCCAAGTTCGCCGCGGACTTCGGCATCCTCGAGCGGGTGCTGCCGGGCGGCGAGAAGCCGATGCTGCCCGTCACCGTGCGCAACGTCGAGCCGGTGTTGCCGGGCCAGGTGGCGAGCGTGCGCGAGCCGGCGAAGCCCGCGAGCGCGAAGGACGCGCCGATCCCCGGGCAGGTGGCGCAGGTGAAGCGGGGCGACGAGATGCAGATCGTCGCGTGGCTGCGGCGCCTGAGCGTGGCCAACAAGATCGAGCGCGAGTACGACGACAAGTCCGACAAGTGGACGGTCAGGCGCAACGGCTTTGCCGAATCGATCTTCAAGGCGAGCGACGCGCGCACGCGGATCGCCGTGCCCAAGCCCGGCGGCACCAAGGCGTTCGAGGTGGTCGGCATCCCGTTGCCGAACGCCGGCTTCTACGTGGTCGAGCTCGCGAGCCCGAAGCTCGGCGCGGCGCTGCTCGGCCAGCCGAAGCCGTTCTACGTGCGCGCGGCCACGCTGGTGACCAATCTCGGCGTGCACTTCAAGCTCGGCCGCGAGTCGTCGCTGGTCTGGGTGACGCAGCTCGACGACGCGGCGCCGGTGCCGAACGCCAGCGTGATGGTGCGCGACTGCAATGGGCGCACGTTCTTCGAGGGCCGCACCGACGCGTCGGGCATCGCGCGCGTCGCCAAGGCGCTGCCCGAGCGCGAGACGCTGCCGTCGTGCGGCACGGAGGACACGCAGAAGGAGTTCTTCGTCACCGCGCGCACCGACGACGACATGGCGTTCGCGTTCTCGAACTGGGGCGAGGGCATCTCGCCGTGGCGCTTCAACGTGCCCACCGGCAACTGGAGCGGCCCCTACCTCGCGCACGCGGTGCTCGACCGCTCGCTGGTGCGCGCCGGCGAGACGGTGTCGATGAAGGTCTTCGTGCGCCAGCAGACCGGCGCCGGCTTCGCGCTGCCGCCGCGCAAGGGCCTGGCGGATACGCTCACCATCCGCCACCTGGGCTCCGACAAGGCGTACGACATCCCGGTGAAGTGGAACGGCACGGCCAGCGCCGCCTCCGGCGAGGCGGCGTTCGAGGTGCCGCAGGACGCGTACGCCGGCACCTACCAGATCAACGTCAACGACACGCTCGCGCCGCATGCGAAGGACGCGCAGGAGCGGGTCGCGGGCACGTTCCGCGTCGAGGCGTTCCGCGTGCCGCTGCTGCGCGCGCGGATGCAGGCGGTCGGCACGCCGCTGGTGAGTCCGACCGACGTGGACGTCGACGTGCAGGTGAGCTACCTGGCCGGCGGCGGCGCGGGCGGCCTGCCGGCGATGCTGCGCTCCCAGGTCGACGCCAAGGTCGTCTCGTTTCCCGACTACGACGACTACCGCTTCGCCGGTGGCGACGTGAAGGCGGGCCGCGAGGAGCAGGGCGACGCCGTCGCGCGCTTCGACGACTTCGACTTCGTCGATCCGGACCTCGACGACGGAGGGCGGCAGCCGCCCGGCGAATGCCCGGCGCGGCACCGACACGCCGCTGACGCTCGACGCGTCCGGCGGCGCGCGCGCGACGATCCGGAACGTCGGCAAGTCCGACGCGCCCCGCGACCTGCTGGCCGAGCTCGAGTACCGCGATCCCAACGGCGAGACGCTGACCGCGGCCACGCGCGTGACGCTGTGGCCCGCGCGCATCGTGCTCGGCATCAAGCCGGACAGCTGGGTGGCCACGAAGGAGCGGCTCAAGTTCACGGTGGTGGCGGTCGATCTCTCGGGCAAGCCGGTGGCGGGCGTGCAACGTGCGCACCGACGCGTTCAAGCGCGACTACTTCTCGCATCGCCGGCGCCTGATCGGCGGCTTCTACGCGTACGAGCACGGCTACGAGACGTCGCGCGTCGGCGACCTGTGCAACGGCACCACCGACAAGCTCGGCCTGCTCGTCTGCGAGATGCCGCCGCCGGCCACCGGCAACCTGATCCTGCGCGCGCAGGCATCCGATGCCGAAGGGCGCGCGGCCATCGCGCGCGCCGACGCATGGGTCGCGGCCGAGGACGACCAGTGGTTCGCGGCGTCCGACAACGACCGCATCGACCTCCTGCCCGAGAAGAAGCGCTACGAGCCGGGCGCAGAGCGCGCGCTTCCAGGTGCGCACGCCGTTCAAGGACGCGACCGTGCTCGTCACCGTCGAGCGCGAGGGCGTGCTCGACGCGTTCGTGCAGACGGTGAGCCGCGCCGATCCGGTGATCGACGTGCCGATGAAGGGCAACTACGCGCCCAACGTGTTCGTGTCGGCGTTCCTCGTGCGCGGGCGCATCGCGGACGTGGCGCCCACCGCGCTCGTCGACCTGGGCAAGCCGTCGTTCAAGATGGGGCTCGCCGAGGTGAAGGTCGGCTGGTCGGCGCACGAGCTCGCGGTGAAGGTGACGCCGGCGCAGGCCGTGTACAAGGTGCGCGACAAGGCGAGCGCGACGATCGCCGTGCGCCGACCCGACGGCAGCGCGCCGCCCAAGGGCAGCGAGGTGGCGCTGGCGGCGGTCGACGAGGGTCTGCTCGAGCTCTTGCCGAACCATTCGCTGGAAGCTCCTCGACGCGATGATGGCGCGGCGCGGCGATCGAAGTGGAGACCGCGACCGCGCAGATGCAGGTCATCGGCAAGCGCCACTTCGGCACGCAAGGCGATCGCACCGGGCGGCGGCGGCGGGCGCGCGACGTCGCGCGAGCTCTTCGACACGCTGCTGGTGTGGAAGGCGCGCGTGCCGCTCGACGACGACGGGCAACGCAACGGTCGAGATCCCGCTCAACGATTCGCTGACGAGCTTCCGCATCGTCGCGGTGGCGTCGTCGGGCGCGGGACTGTTCGGCACCGGCCAGGCGTCGATCCGCTCGACGCAGGACCTGATGCTGCTCTCGGGCCTGCCGCCGCTCGTGCGCGAAGGCGATCGCTTCCGCGCGACGTTCACGGTGCGCAACGCGAGCCAGCGGCCGCTCGACATCGCGGTCACGGCGAAGCCCTCGGCGACCGGCGCCACGCTGGCACCGCTCGCGCCGCAGGGCGTGGCGCTGGCAGCCCGGGCAGGCGCGCGAGCTCTCGCTGGGAGATCGCGGTCCCGGCGACGGCAACGTCGCTCGCGTGGCAGGTCGACGCCGTCGAGCGCGAGGCGCCGGCGGGCACCGCTGCCGCCGCCGACGCGCTCAAGGTCGCGCAGAAGGTGGTGCCGGCCGTCCCCGAGCGCACGTACCAGGCGACGATCCTGCAGCTGACGCGAACCGCAGGCGATCCCCGTGCAGCGTCCCGCCGACGCGATCGCCGGGCCGCGGCGGCGTCAACGTGCAGGTGCAGGCGAAGCTCGCCGGCGACCTGCCCGGCGTGCGCGATTTCTTCGTGCAGTATCCGTACAGCTGCTTCGAGCAGAAGGCCTCGATCGCGATCGGCCTGCGCCGACCCGGCGCGCTGGGCAAGCCTCATGGCGCTCGCTGCCCGACTACCTCGACCGCGACGGCCTCGTGAAGTACTGGACGCTGATGCGGGACGGCGACGACGCGCTCACCGTCGTACGTGCTGTCGATCGCGGCGGAGGCGGGCTACGCGATCCCCGACCGCGAGCGCAACCGCATGGAGCAGGCGCTGATCGCGTTCGTCGAGGGTCGCGTCGTGCGCTACTCGGCGCTGCCGACGGCGGACCTGTCGATCCGCAAGGTGGCGGCGCTGGAAGCGCTGTCGCGGCGCGCGGAGCCGTTCAACGCGAAGTGGCTCGACAGCATCGCGATCGAGCCCAACCTGTGGCCGACGTCCGCGGTGATCGACTGGTACCTCGATCCTGAAGCGGCAGCCGAAGCTGCCGCGGCACGACGAGCGCATGAAGGCGGCCGAGCAGATCCTGCGCTCGCGCCTCAACTTCCAGGGCACGACGATGGGCTTCTCGACCGAGAAGACCGACGCGCTGTGGTGGCTCATGATCTCGGCGGACTGCCAACGCCAACAAGCTGCTGGTCGCGCTCAACGACGTGCCGGCGTGGAAGGAGGACATGCCGCGGCTCGTGCGCGGCGTCGCTCGGCCGCATGCAGCACGGCCACTGGAACACGACGGTGGCCAATGCGTGGGGCACGGTCGCGCTGCGGAAGTTCTCGGCGCGCTTCGAGACGACGCCGGTGACGGGCACCACCGTCGGCCGACGCTCGGCGACGCGTCGTTCGCGCATCGCTTGGCAGGCCCGACGATTCGGCGCGCACCTACGCGCGCAAGCTGCCGTGGCCCGAAGGGCGCGGCGACGTCGCGCTGACGCAGGACGGCACCGGCGCGCCGTGGGTCACGCTGCAGAGCCTCGCGGCGATCCCGCTCAAGGAGCGCGCTGTCGAGCGGCTATCGCATCACGCGCACGGTCACGCCCGTCCAGCAGCAGGCGAAGGACGAATGGAAGCGCGGCGACGTCGCGCGCGTGCGCGCTCGAGGTCGAGGCGCAGTCCGACATGGCGTGGGTGGTCGTCGACGATCCGCTGCCGGCGGGCAGCACCGCGCTCGGCCGGGGCCTCGGCGGCGACTCCACGATCGCCACCCAGGGCGAGCAGCAGGTAGGGCACCGTGTGGCCCGCGTTCGAGGAGCGCACGTTCACCGCGTACCGCGCGTACTACCGCTACGTGCCGAAGGGCCGGTTCGTCACCGAGTACACGGTGCGCCTCAACAATCCGGGCGCGTTCCAGCTGCCGGCGACGCGCGTGGAAGCGATGTACGCGCCGGAGATGTTCGGCGAAGTCCCCAACGCGCCATGGAGCGTGCAGCCGTGAGGCATGTCCGCGCGCTCGGCGCGCTGGCCGTGGCGCTGGCCTGCGCCGCGGCGACCGCGGACGGGCGCGCGGCGGCGGGCAGCGCGCCCGAGGTGCTGCCGGGTGCGGCGGCCCCCGTGTGGCCGACGTTCGCGCAGGTGCGCGCGGCCTACGTGCCGTCGGACGCCGTGCTGCTCGACCGCCACGGCGTGCCGCTCGCCGAGGTGCGCGTCGATGCGAAGGTGCGTCGCGCTCGACTGGGTCGCGCTCGCCGACGTGTCGCCCGCGATGAGTGCGGCGCTGGTCGCGGCGGAGGACAAGCGCTTCTACGAGCACGCCGGCGTGGACTGGACGGGGCTCGTCGGCCGCGGCGTGGGACAGCCTGTGGCGCGCGCGCGGACGGCCGGCGCCCGCGCGGCGGCTCGACGCTGACGATGCAGCTCGCGGGACTGCTCGATCCGCGCTCTGCGCCCGAGCGGCAGGGAACCGCGCACGCTCGCGCAGAAGTGGGACCAGATCGAGGCCGCGCTCGCGCTCGAGAAGACGTGGAGCAAGGACGAGATCCTCGAGGCGTACCTCAACCTGTCGTCGTTTCGCGGCGAGCTCACGGGCCTGCGCGCGGCCGCGCGCGGTCTCTTCGGCAAGGCGCCCGTCGGGTCTCGATGCGCGCGAAGCGGCGATCCTCGTCGCGCTGCTGCGCGGACCCGGCTGCGCAGCCCGGCGCTCGTCGCGCAACGCGCGTGCGCGGTCGCCGTCGCTGGCGAGCGCCGGACGCCGCGTGCGAGCCGATCCGCGCGCTGGCCATCGGTCGCGCTCGCCGGCGGCTACCGGCGCGACCGCCGCGGCCGCGACCTCGCGCCGCATCTCGCGGCGCAAGCTCCTGAAGGCGCCGGGCGAGCGGGTGACCAGCACGCTCGACGCCGACGCTGCAGGCGTTCGCGATCGACGCGCTGCGCGACCATCTGTCCGAGCTCGCCGCGCGCGGCGTGGAGGACGGCGCGATCGTCGTGCTCGACAACGCGACCGGCGACGTGCTGGCCTACGTCGGCAGCAGCGGCGAGCTGTCGCGCGCCGCCGGAGGTCGACGGCGTGGTCGCGCCGCGGCAGGCGGGCTCGACGCTCAAGCCGTTCCTGTACGCGCTCGCGTTCGACGACGCTGCTGACCGCCGCCTCGCTCGTCGACGACAGCCCGCTCGCGATCGCCACCGCGCGCGGCGTGTACGTGCCGCAGAACTACGACCGCGACTTCCGCGGCAGCGTGAGCGTGCGCACCGCGCTCGCGAGCTCGCTCAACGTGCCGGCGGTGCGCACGCTCGAGCTCGTCGGCGTGCGACCGGTTTCACGAGGCGCTGCGCAACCTGGGCTTCGACGACGCTGACCGAGGCGCCGACTACTACGGCGCGTCGCTCGCGCTGGGCGGCGCCGACGTCACGCTGCTCGCGCTCGCCAACGCGTACCGCACGCTCGCCAACGGCGGCGTGGCGCGGCCGCGTGCGCGACACGCCTGGAGGCGAGCGCAATCGCGCGAGCGCAGCGCGTGTTCGGCGCGCGGCGAGCTTCATCGTCACCGACATCCTCGCCGACCGCAGCGCGCGCGCCACCACGTTCGGCCTCGAGAATCCGCTCGCGACGCGCGTGTGGAGCGCGGCGAAGACCGGCACGTCCAAGGACATGCGCGACAACTGGTGCGTCGGCTACACGTCGCGCTACACGGTGGGCGTGTGGGTCGGCAACTTCTCCGGCGCGCCGATGCACGACGTCTCCGGCGTCACCGGCGCCGCGCCCGTCTGGCGCGACCTCGTGCACTTCCTGCACCGCGCGCGAGCGCTCGCGACGCGCCGTCGCCCCCGGCGGGCCTCGCGGCGCTCGACGTGCGCTTCGACCCGCCGGTCGAAAGCGCGCGCGCCGCGAGTGGTTCGTGCGCGGCACCGCCAGCCGGTCGTGCGCGCAGCGCCGCGCGCGAGCGACGACGGCGACGATGCGCTGCCCACGCCGCGCGATCCGCTATCCCGCGCCGGACACGGTCATCGCGCTCGATCCGGACATTCCGGCCGCGCACCAGCGCGTCGCGTTCATCGTCGGGTCCGCTGGCGCACGGACGTGCGCTGGCAGCGTCGACGACGTCGAGCTCGCGGACCGCGGCGGCCGGGCGCTGTGGGCACCCACGCCGGGCCGCCATGCCGTGATGCTGGTCGACGCGCGAGGGCAAGGTCCTGTCGCGCGTGAACTTCGAGGTGCGCGGGCACCTGCCGCAGGCGGTCGCGGCGTCGGCACCGCGTTGAACGGGCGGCGAACGGCAAACTTCGGCGCGGCACGCGAGGTCGGACGCGGCCGCTGGTAGAGTACGCGGCGCCGCCGTCGCGCCTTCAAGCGCAACGGACGCTAGGCGCGGCTGCCCGCCGGCGCGATCGCGCGGCGTCCCTCGGCCCACGCGAAGTACGGGCGTTCCGCGAGCCACCACAGGAGCGCCGTCGCGAGGGCCGAGAGCGCGAAGCCGGCCACGAAGATCACGAGCGTGCCCGGCACCGGACCGATCGCGGTGCCCTGCCCGCTCACGAAGCGCGCGACGATCACCACGATCATCCAGTGCACGAGGTAGAACGAGTAGCTGATGCGGCCGAGCGCGAGCAGCGGACCGCGCGCGAGCAGCCGAGGCGAGCGCGTTGGGCGCGGCCAGGCTCTTCGCGATCACGAGCAGCGCGGCGACCCCGAACGCCAGGATCGCGGCGATGGCGGTCGACGAGGTCGAGGAGCGCGGACGTGGTCACCGCGAGGTACGCCGCGACGACGGCCAGCGACGGCACCCGCGCGGCGCACGCGACGAGCCTTTCTTCGTGCACCGCCAGCGCCACGCCGATGAAGAGCAGCGACCAGCACAGCACGAACGCGTCGGCGCCGAGCAGCGCGGCGCCCACGGGCAGCGCCGACGCCGACCGCCCACACCGGCACGCCGGTGCGCGCGTGCGCGCCGCGCACCGCGACGACGGCCAGCGGGAACGCGAGATAGAACGTCATCTCGTAGAACAGCGACCAGGTGACGATGTTGAACGGCACGACGCGCAGCCCGTCCACGCCGTTCAGGAAGAGCAGGTTGCCGACGAGCCGCGGCACGTCGGGCGGCGTCCACGTACCGCGACCACCACGCGAATGCAAGCGACGCCGCGAACGACACGAGGAACGCCGGATAGATGCGCAGCGTGCGACGCCACGCGAACTGCGCGTAGGTCATGCGCGCGCGCGGCCACCACATGCGTCCGATCAGGAATCCCGAGAGCACGAAGAACAGGAACACGCCGTGATGCGATCGCCACAGCCAGAAGAGAAGCTGCTGCGCGGGATCGGCGAGCGTCGGGCAGGCTCGACGCGCTCGAGGTCGACGTGCCAGCAGATCGACGGCGGCGTTGCCCGCCGCGTGCACGCAGAACACGAGCAGGACGGCGAAGCCGCGCAGGCCGTCGAGCGGGGCGTAGCGGCGAGACGTCGATTGGATCCGCAGTCATGCGGCCGCTGCGCTCGCCCCGGCTGCGCGCGAACCGCGATCCGCGGGCGCCGACCCCGGCCGCCTACTTGCGCTTGGCCGTCGGCTTCTTCGCGCCCGGCTTCTTGGCTGCCGGCTTGGTCGCCGGCTTGCGTCGCGGACTTGCTCGCCGGCTTGCTCGTCGGCTTGGTCGCCGCGGACTTCGCCGTCGCGGACTTGGCTGCCGGTTGCCGGTCTTCGCCGCCGTCTTGGCCGGCGGGCGCGCGGCCTTCTTCGCCGCGGGCCGCGCGCGGGCGGCGGGGGCGCCCTGCGACTTGCCGGACTTCGCGGCGAGCAGCGCCAGCGCGTCGTCGAGCGTGATGGGCGTCGACCTGGTCCTTGTCGGGCAGCGTCGCGTTCACGTTGCCGTGCTTCACGTACGGACCGTAGCGACCGCTGTGCAGCTCGACCGGCGCCTTGGTGCGCGGATGCGCGCCCAGCACGCGCAGCGCCGCGGCGCGGCCGCGCGTCCCGCGCGCCTTCGACGGGTCCTTCGCCTCGAACTCGAAGCCGACCTTGCCGTCCTTCTGCACCACGAGGAACGCCGAGAACGGCCGCCGCGTGCGCTGCGACACGAACTGCAGGAGGTCGGTCTTCTTCGACTCGCAGCAGCTTGCGCATCTGCTCGGGCTCGATCGCGCGCTGCAGGATCGTCCGGCCCGAGCGGAAGTCGCAGGTCTTGTCCGGACCGACCGCCTTCTCGCACACGTACGACATGCCGTGCTCGAACACGCTGCGTGCCGCACTTCGGGCACTTGCCGAGCGGCGTCGGCCTGCGAGAAGTCCGGCGCCTCGCCGTCGTCGCCGGCGTCGCTGTTGCCGAAGTCGAACACCACCTCGTTGGCGTCGTTGAGCTTCAGCACCGCCGAGAACGGCCGGCCCATCTTGCTGCGGAAGCCTTCGAGCGGGCCGATCGTGCGCTCCTTGATGAGCGCGTCCGCCTCCTGCGGCTCGATCTGGCGGCCGCCCATGATCTTCCAGAACGCGAAGTCGCACTTCGGGTTCTCGCACTGGAACTTCTTGTACTTCTCGTGCACCTCGCCGCCGCACTTCGGGCACGGATTGGCGAGCGTCGCGAAGTCGCCGGGGATCGTGTCGCTCTCGTAGTTCTTCGCCTGGCCGACGATGTGCTCGGTCATCGCGCACGATCTCGCGCATGAACGCGTCGCGCGCGAGCTTGCCGTGCTCCATCTGCGCGAGCTTGAACTCCCATTCCGCGGTGAGCTCCGGCGAGAAGAGCTCGGGGACGCCGAGCCCGTGCAGCAGCGTCATCAGCGAGAACGCCTTCGCGGTGGGGACGAGCTCCTTGCCCTCGCGGTAGATGTAGCGCTCGGTGATGAGGCCCTCGATGATCGCCGCGCGCGTGGCCGGCGTGCCGAGGCCCTTCTCGCGCATCGCCTCGCGCAGCTCGTCGTCCTCGATCAGCTTGCCCGCGCCTTCCATCGCCGACAGCAGCGTGGCTTCGTTGAAGCGCGGCGGCGGCCGCGTGACGAGCGGCGTCGACGTCGACCTTCTCGGTGGCGACCTTCTCGTTCGGCTTCACCGGCGCGAGCGAGGCCTCGTCGCCCTGCGCCTCCTTGCCGTACACGGCGAGCCAGCCCGGCGACACGAGCACCTTGCCCTCGGTCTTGAACGGCTCGTCTTCGACCCGCGTGATGCGCGTGGTGACGAGATGCTCGGCCGCCGGATAGAACACGGCGAGGAAGCGGCGCACGACGAGGTCGTAGAGCTTGCGCCTCGATCTCGTTCAGGTGCTTCGGCCGCACCGAGCGTCGGGATGATCGCGAAGTGGTCCGAGATCTTCGAGTTGTCGAAGATGCGCTTGTTCGGGCGCACCCACTTCTGCTTGAGGATCTCGCGCGCGAAGCCGCCGAAGGCGTTGGTCTCGGCCGAGCTCCTCGAGCGTCGGCCTTCACGGTGCCGATGTAGTCCTCGGGCAGCGCGCGCGCGTCGGTCCGCGGATACGTGAGCACCTTGTGCTTCTCGTAGAGCGCCTGCGCGAGCGAGAGCGTGGTGCGCGCGGAGAAGCCGAAGCGGCCGTTCGCCTCGCGCTGCAGGCTCGTCAGGTCGTACAGCAGCGGCGGGCTCTGCGTCGACGGCTTCGATTCCTCGGTGACGATGCCCGGCTTGCCGACGCACTTGTCGGCGATGGCGCGCGCGCGCGCCTCGTCGAACAGCCGCTCGGCGCGCGAGTCGGGATCGTCCTCGGCCTTCCTGAACTTCTCGTCGAACCAGCGCCCGGTGTATTCGCCGCCGCTGCGCGCGGAACGTGCCGATCACTTCCCAGTAGTCGCGCGGCACGAACGCGCGGATCTTCGCCTCGCGCTCGACCAGGATCGCCAGCGTGGGCGTCTGCACGCGGCCGACGGTGGTGAGCTGGAAGCCGCCCGACTTCGAGTTGAACGCGGTCATCGCCCGCGTGCCGTTGATGCCGACCAGCCAGTCGGCCTCGGAGCGGCAGACGGCGGCATCGGCCAGCGGCAGCATCGGCGCGTCGCTGCGCAGCTGCTCGAACCCGTCGCGGATCGCCGCGGGCGTCATCGACTGCAGCCACAGGCGCTGGATCGGCTTGCCCGCCTTCGCGTACTGGACGATGTAGCGGAAGATGAGCTCGCCCTCGCGCCCGGCGTCGCACGCGTTGATGAGCGCGGCCACGTCCTTGCGCTTGATGAGCTTCAGCAGCGTCTTCAGCCGGTTCTCGTTCTTCTCGATCGGCTTCAGCGCGAACTTCGACGGCACCGCCGGCAGGTGGGCGAACGTCCACTTGCCGCGCTTGACCTCTTCCTCCTCGGGCATCCCGATCTCGAGCAGGTGGCCGACCGCCGACGAGAGCACGGCGCGGTCGCTCTCGAAGTAGTCGTCGTGGCGCGTGAAGCCGCCCAGCGCCTTGCGCGATGTCGGCGGCGACGGACGGCTTCTCGGCGATGATCAGGGCCTTGGACAAGGGGAATCGGGGGTTGGGGCGAGGCAAAAAGGACGCAGATACTACATGAAGGGCCGGTCGGAACGAAATCGGCGAGGCTGTGACCTTGCGCCAGCTCAATGTCGCCGCTGCCAGCGGCCCGCCGGGCAAGCGCCGCGATCACGCCGGCAAGCTCGAGCCCGGTCAGCTCGGCCAGGACGGCGTCCGCAGGCAAGCCGGTGCGCGCGATCAGCGTGTCGACGTCGGCCGGGTCGTCCGCCATCGCAGCCAGCAGCGCGACTCTCCGACATGGGCGCCGACCGCCCGGATTGCAATGGGGCGCCGCCGGGTCGCCATCCCCAGCTCCTCCAGCACGTGCTGCGGCGGTTTCCACGAGCTTGGCGCCCTCGCGGATCAGCTTGTGGCAGCCCTTCGCCAGCGGCGAATGGATCGAGCCGGGGATCGCGAAGACCTCGCGGCCCTGCTCGCCCGCGTAGCGGGCGGTGATGAGCGACCCCGACTGCAGCGCCGCCTCGACCACCAGGACGCCGCGCGCAAGCCCGCTGATCAGCCGGTTGCGCCGCGGAAAGTTCATCGCGCGCGGCGGCGTGCCCGGGCGCGAACTCGGAGAGGAGCGCCGCCGCGCTCGGCGATCGCATGCGCGAGCGTCGCGGTTGCGCGCCGGGTACACGCGGTCGAGGCCCGTGCCGACCACCGCCAGCGTGGACGCCCGCGCCTTCGAGCGCGCCTTCGTGCGCGGCCGCGTCGACGCCGACCGCCAGCCCGGAGACGATGGTGAGGCCCGCATCGGACAGCGCGCGCGCGAACGCCCGCGCGTTGTCGAGGCCCTGCGCGGTGGCGCTGCGGCTTCCGACGATCGCGAGCGCCGGACGATTCGAGGAGCTCGCGCCGGCCGACGAAGTACAGCACCGGCGGCGCGAAGCCCAGTTCGAGCAGCGCCTTGGGTACCAGCATGGCCTGCAGGGCGACACCTTTGTGCAGAAGGCCCCGGCCGCCACCATCGGCGACTTGGCCAGGGCGCTGGTGGAACTGTTCGAGGCTGACAACGAGATCAAGGTTATCGGCACCCGCCATGGCGAAAAGCTCCATGAAACTCTGCTCACCCGCGAGGAAATGGCCCACGCCCAGGATCTCGGCGGCTATTACAGGATCCCTGCCGATAACCGGGACCTGAACTACAACAAGTATTTCGTTGAAGGGGAAAAAGAGCATTCCCTGGCCGAGGACTATAACTCGAACAATACCGAACGCCTCGGCATTCCCCAAATCAAGGCAAAGTTGCTCGGCCTGGAACTGGTGCGGAATGAACTGGCGGAGTGGCGGGGGAAATGAAAACGGTTCTGGTCACCGGCGCCTCCGGTTTTGTCGGCAAGAACCTGGTCGCTGCATTGAAGCGCCGCGACGATGTGCGGTTGATCCTGTTCGAAGTGAATACCGATCCGGCCGTTCTCGACACCGGACTGGCCGAAGCCGATCTTATCTATCACCTGGCCGGGGTCAACCGGCCCAGGGACGAGAGCGAGTTCGTGACCGGCAATACCGGCCTGACCGAGCAGATGCTGGCCTGCCTTTCGGAACTGGGGCGCACCCCGACCTTTGTCCTTTCCTCTCGACCCAGGCCGAACTCGACAATCCCTACGGACTGAGCAAGAAGGCCGCCGAGAACGCGGTGTTGAAGTTCAATGACAGGACCGGGGCCCCGGTCTGCGTCTATCGCTTCCCCGGTATCTTCGGAAAGGGATCGCGGCCCAATTACAATACCGTGGTTGCCACCTTCTGCCACAACATCGCCCGCGGGCTCGACATAACCGTCAACGACCCGAGCCGGGAAATGGAACTGGTGTACATCGACGACGTGGTGGCTGCTTTCCTGCGGCACCTTGATGGCGCCCCGAATCCTGCCCTGCAGCGCTACAGCGTGGGGCGGACCTTCCGTGTCACACTCGGCGAACTGGCCGACCGGATTTGTCAACTGCATGCCATCCGCGAGACACTTATGGTCCCTGACTTGGGCGACGACCTCATGAAGTGCCTGCACGCGACCTACCTGTCGTTCCTCCCCGAAGACGGCTTCGATTATCCGGTCAAGCTCAACACCGACAATCGCGGTTGGCTCTTCGAACTGATCAAGTCTGAACACTTCGGCCAGATCTTTGTTTCCAAAACTCTCCCCGGCATCACTCGCGGCAATCACTATCACGACACCAAGGTGGAGAAGTTCTGCGTCATCCAGGGGCAAGGGGTGATCCGCTTCCGGCAGATCGATTCCGATCGGATCCTCGAGTACCCCGTGGGCGACCGGGCGATCAAGGTGGTGGACATTCCCCCCGGGTACACCCACTCGATCGAGAACACCGGGGAAGGGGAGTTGATCTGCCTGTTCTGGGCCAATCAGATCTTCGCCCCCGAGAGGCCGGACACATACTTCACTCCTGTATGCAAACAGGGATGAAGGAGGAGGTTTCGGTGAAAAGAATGAAAGTCATGACCGTGGTCGGTACCCGCCCCGAGATAATCCGCCTTTCGAGGGTGATGGTGGTCTTGGACAAGTACACCGATCACATCCTGATCCACACCGGCCAGAACTACGACTACGAACTCAATGATGTCTTCTTCTCCGACTTGGAGATCCGCAAGCCGGACCATTTCCTCAACGCCGCCGGCGCCAACGCCGCCGAGACCATCGGCAACACTATCATCAGGCTCGACCCGGTGCTGGCGGAGGTGCAGCCGGAGGCGCTTTTGATCCTCGGCGACACCAACAGCTGCCTGTCGGCCATCCCCGCCAAGCGCCGGAAGATTCCGGTCTTCCACATGGAGGCGGGGAACCGCTGCTTCGACCAGCGGGTGCCGGAGGAGATCAATCGCAAGATCGTCGACCATATCAGCCGACATCAACCTGACCTACAGCGACATCGCCCGCGAGTACCTGCTGCGGGAGGGGTTGCCGCCGGACCGGGTGATCAAGACCGGCAGCCCGATGTTCGAGGTGCTGGATCACTACGCCCCCAAGATCGACGCTTCCGATGTTCTGACCCGGCTCGGGCTGCGGCCTCTCGACTACTTCGTGGTCAGCGCCCATCGCGAGGAGAACATCGAGTCGGACCGGAATTTCGGCAACTGATGAAGATCCTGAATGGTCTGGCGGAGAAATATGGCAAGCGGGTGATCGTCTCCACCCATCCGCGCACCCGCAATCGGGTGAACAAGCTGGGCGTGACCTTTCACAAGCGGGTAGAACTGCTCAAACCCCTCGGCTTTTGCGACTACGTCAATTTGCAGAAGAATGCCATCGCCGTGCTGTCCGACAGCGGCACGATCAACGAGGAGTCCTCGATCCTCAACTTCCCGGCGCTGAACATCCGCGAGGCGCACGAGCGGCCGGAGGGAATGGAGGAGGCGGCGGTGATGATGACCGGGCTGGAGGTTGAGCGGGTGTTTCAGGGGTTGGCGATTCTGGCGACCAGAAACGGGGCGCCGAGCGTACCCTCCGGCCCGTGGCGGATTACTCCATGCCGAACGTGTCGGACAAGGTGCTGCGGATCATCCTCAGTTATACGGATTACGTGAACCGGAACGTGTGGAAGAAGCAGTCTTGAACGTTGGATTCATTAAAACTGCTTATTCATCAGGCACTGTATTTGATCATTGAGCGCATCGCGGATAAATGCAGTGATATGCCGTATCTACTGAACATCACCATCGTTATCCCGGCATATAATGAGGAGAAACGAATAGGAGAAACGCTAGAGAAGATTGTTAAGTACATGGAAAATAAAAAGCACGACTATGAAATTATTGTAGTTGATGACGGTTCTTGCGATGGAACCATTAATATGGCCGATGGGTTTTCACAAAAAAACGTTCGAACGCTCCGGAATAACCGCAATAGGGGGAAGGGTTACTCTGTGCGTCACGGCATGCGGAATGCCTTAAAATCTTTTGTGCTCTTCAGTGATGCCGACCTTAGCACTCCCATAGAAGAACTGGAAAACCTTACAAAGCCAATTCTCACCGGTGAGGCGCAGGTTGCAATCGGCTCACGTGCTATCACTGGGGCGATAATAGAAATTCCGCAGCCCCTCTATCGAGTGGCTATGGGAAAGATTTTTAACTTACTTGTGCGACTAATCGCCATCGGAGGATTCAACGATACCCAGTGTGGTTTTAAGTTGTTCACTCGGCAGGCTGCACAAGAAATTTTCGCCGACAACAACTCTGCGGCTTTGGCTTTGACGTGGAGATCCTTACGATTGCACGTCTCCTGGGATTCAAAATTGTGGAAGTTCCTGTCCGCTGGATCAATTCAAGGGAAACCAAGGTCCACGCGGTTCGCGATTCATCCGCAATGCTTATTGAAATTTTCAAGGTCCGCTGGAACACTCTCTGCGGGCGGTATCGATAGTATTCCTTCAGGAACTATGCACTCATCAGGTCAAGGATACGACGATCACCCCCCAGGACAACAAGTTAGGTCTTCGGAGCGATGTTGCTATAAAGAAGCGATTTTCTTGTCCCGATACTGTCATGCCGGCTAACGCACTTAAGGACTGGTTCCCGTGGGTCCTTGGTGTTGTGGTGTTCGTTTCTCGCGTCCTAGTGACCGCGTCGGAACCATATTGGGCAGATGGGCCTGGTCACATAAAGACCGTCCGCTCGGGTCACTTCCTCATGGACCGGCCGCCAGGCTACTGGCTCTTCAATCGCCTCGCAGGGTTGTTCCCTGACCCGCAGTTTGGTATCGAGGTAATGAACTGGTCGTTTTCGGCCCTGGGATGTATAGCACTGTACGTGGGAGCTCGTCTCCTCGTTGGTAGGTCGACAGCGCGTTTTGCCGCGGGTGCGTACGCCTCGCTCTACTTCACCTGGTTTTCCGGCGGTGTGCACAGTACCTACCCTGCGGAGTTGCTCTTCCCTCCCCTGTTGTTCCTTTGTATCTTATCCCATCATCGCACTGGCGAACGTCGATGGTTACTGGGAGCTGCCCTGTCATTCGCGCTTGCGGCCGGGTTTCGGCCGAGTGATGGGATATTCCTAAGCGTATTATTTCTTACTTATCTTTCCCTTGAAGTTCCGCTGCAGCAAGCTTCTGTAGTTGTTTTAACAGCAGCGGGGTTGTGCCTTGTATGGTTCGTCCCCACTTTTCTTGGTTTTCGCCATACGGAGGCGCTCGGATACACCAAGAGTGTCACTAGCGTGGTTTCGCCATTTGCCAGCGGGCTGAGCTACCGCTCAATCGCCAACATGGTCCGCTTTTTCCTGCCGCTTGCGGCCGCCGTCTGGATTCTTGTGCCGTTATTGGCCCGGACATGCAGGTATTTACGCGAACGAGAGGTCCAGTTGCTCTGGCTATGGGTTCTGCCCGGAAGCTTATTTTTCGTATTTATTTACATGTCGGATGCTCCTTACATGAACTTCCTAACCGGCGGCCTGATCCTACTCTCAGCAATCGCGTGTGGTCGTTCGCAATCCCGCCTCACACGCGTGGTGTTTCCGTCTTTGATCGCCTGGAACGTGGCACTGTTCCTTCTATTCACCCCATTTCAGTCGCAGAACTTCAGCGCCAAGGTTCTGAACTCCTATGTGGGAAAGTACACGCTCTACGGGCTGCAGCATCACGTGATCTATAATCTCTCCGACGTCGTTGACCGGGATAAACCGTTCAAGCGTTGAAGGCACCATTGACGCGCTGAAAGCCATTTGGATAACCTCTTTCCAATCATCATGAGGATGTTTTAAAACACAATTGGCAAATGTATTAATCCTTTCCCTGATCTTTCCACCGGATAGCGTGTCGACCGCCCAGATCATGGGCGAACTTGGTGTGGACCTGCAGGCGAAGGGCCACAAGGTAACCGTCCTGACGACGACCCCCCATTTCAATCGGGATCCGGAGGCGGAATTGCGGCAACCGATCCGGAATCATTGGGGTCCGGTTCTTCGAAGGAGCGACTACCACGGAATCCCCGTCTACCACACCTTCATGCCCAGAAAGGGGAAAAGCATCCTCCTTCGTCTCCTGGGATGGACCGGGTTCCACCTGATCAGCGCAGCTGCCGGAATGACCACGGTTTCCCGGCCCGACGTTATCATCGCGCCCTCGCCTCCCCTCACGATCGGGGTGTTCGCCTGGATTCTCGGGAAATTCCACGGGGCTCCCTTTATTTACAATGTGCAGGAGATCTATCCCGACATCGCTGTTCGGCTGGGTGCCCTTCGGAACAAGTGGTTGATCGGTTTGCTGGAGGACCTTGAAAAGTTCGTCTATCGGAAAGCGAAAAAAATCGCCGTCATCGCCCCTCGGATGCGCCAGCGTTTATTGGAAAAAGGAGTGCCTTCCGACAAGGTGGAGGTTGTGCCGAACTTTGTCGATATCGGCGACTTGTCCCCCCGGCCGAAGGACAATGATTTCAGCCGTCGGCATGGGATTCAGGGAAAATTTGTCGTCAGTTATGCAGGCAACATGGGGCCGGCGCAAGGGCTTGAGAGTTTCATCGAGTCTGCCGCTTTATTGCGAGATCAGACCGGGATTCATTTCATCATGATGGGAGACGGGACCCTGAGGGAATCGCTAAAAATACGTGTTGAAAAACTGGGGCTCGATAATTTTACTTTCTTACCGTACCAACCGTATTCGACGATGCCGCAGATTTACGCTGCGTCGGATATCTGCCTGGTTCCTCAGACGGCCCAGACAGGCTAGCGATGCCATCCCTTCCAAGGTTTATCGAATCATGGCGTGTGCGCGGCCCGTATCGGCCACCACAGATCCCGGATCGGATTTGGCGCATTTGATCAAAGATGCCGGTTGTGGGGAAACGGTACCTCCGGGGGGGGCGTCGGATTTGGCCGACGTCATTTACAAAGCCTATCGGGATCAGGCTCGATGGAAAGAAATGGGCCAGGCAGGACGTGCCCATGTTGTCGAATATTACTCACGCGCCGCGGTAACCAAGCAATATCACGATCTTATCCAAAGAGTGATCTATGGGTGAGACTGAAGGGGCAAGGCAAAGAGTCTCCCATGGGCGAATCGTCATCACGGGTGCCTCCGGTTTTATCGGTTCTCACCTGGTTCCAGCGTTAATCGGAGAGGATGTTGAAATCGTATGCCTCCTGGAACCTGGGGAGGCAAACCCCTATGTCGGTGCCCGGACATACTCTGCGGATATTTGTACGGATCGGGGATTGTCGGAAGCTCTCACTGGGGCAGAGGTGGTTATTCACCTTGCCGCACGCAACCATGTCCAGAGGGAGATGGCGAAAGACCCCCTGGCCGAATACCGCCGGGTAAACGTCAACGGAACATGCAATGTCCTGCGCGCCGCGGTCTCATCCGGTGTGAAGAGCTTCGTTCACATGAGTTCCATCAAGGCGATGGGGGAGGGGGCGGAAGGAATCTTGACGGAAAACGACAAGTGCGATCCCCGGACCCCGTATGGAATCAGCAAACAGGAGTCGGAGGAAGTTGTTCGAAGCGAATCCGGGAAAAGCGGGATGAAGGCAGCGATCCTTCGGCTGCCGATGGTTTACGGGCCCGGGAACAAGGGGAACCTTCCCCGCATGATCCGGTGGGCGGATCGCGGGCTGCCGTTTCCCCTGGTCCAGCCGGACAACCTTCGTAGCATGGTGTACGTCGGGAACGTGGTGGCGGCGGTGATTGCGGTGTTGGTGTCCTTTTGTTCGGGGAAGACGACGCAGGGGACGTATATCGTGAAAGACGAGACGGACTATTCCACGCGCATGATCTACTCCTCGATCTGTCGAGAGCTGGGGAAGATACCACGCTTTCTCCCCTTGCCGGCCGCGCTGGGTCAGATTGCGGGTGCAATCTCCGAGGATTTCCGGAAGGTCACCTCTTCGTTCCGGGTGAGCTCCGCAAAGGTCCGCGAGGAGATCGGGTTTGTCCCGCCGGTTTCCGGGGAAGAGGGGATCGCAAGGACGGTGCAGTGGTACAAGCGTTCGGTCCAGTAACCTTCGGATTCACCGTCCTCTCCACGGCAATTTCCGCCGCGGGGGTGTGGGTTTCCATCCGCATCGCGGAACGCATCGGGGTGATGGACGTCCCCAACGAGCGCAGTTCCCATTCCCTTCCTACGCCGAGGATGGGGGGCGTGCCGATGGTCGCGGCGGCGGCGCTGGCGTTCGGTGGGTGGGTGCTCCTGGTGGCGGGAGGAGGGATCGTTCAAAGGGGACTTCCGTACACCTTCCTGTTCGCTCTTGCCATGTTCCTCCTTGGGTTCTACGACGATCTGCGAAATCTCTCCCCCCTGTCCCGGTTCCTGGTCCAGTTCGCATCGGCTTTGCTGTTTCTGTTTTTCCTCGCGCCCCTTCTTCCGGATGTTTCCTTGTGGAAATGGGTATTGCCCAGGTGGGCATGGGTCGTACCGGGCGCGGTCTGGGTCGTCTGGATGCTCAATCTGTACAACTTCATGGACGGGATCGACGGGCTTGCGGGAGGGGAGGCGGCCGTGGCGTCTTCCTTCTTTTTCCTGGTCTTCGCCTGGTACGGTCAGTCCGGCTGGGCGGTCGCGAACCTGGTCGTGGCGGCGGCTTCGATGGGGTTTCTCGTGCACAACTGGCCCCCGGCGAGGATTTTCATGGGGGATGCCGGTAGCGCGTTCCTCGGGGCGTTCTACGGGATGCAATCCGTGGTCGCCGCGCTGTCAACGCCTGTCCCGTTCCCTGTCTTCGTGTTGCCGTTCGCCAACTTCATTCTGGATACGACGTTCACGTTGTTCCGACGGCTGATTCGGCAGGAAAAGTGGTACGAGGCACATCGCAGTCACTTCTACCAGAGGATGACGAATCTTGGAATGTCTCACGCAAGGGTGACGGGTCTGGAACTTGTTTCGGCTCTGTTGTCCTGCCTTGCGGCGGTTTTATACTTGAGTTCGGGGATGCAAGGCCGGATCCTGGGAGTCTCTGCTATGCTGATCGCCTTTCTTGCGGCGGGGATCCGGATATCGAAGAAAGACCGGTCAAAGGAAGGAGCCTGATGCCTGAAAACGATCCCGGCCGAGACCTGCGAGCCCGTTCGGCGAAGCTGATCTCCTACCCGCTCGATTTCCTCATGCGCTGGCGGTCCATCGTGAAGTTCCTGCTGCACGGTGCGATTTTCACCTTCGCCTACGGTATGGCGTACCTTCTCCGGTTCGAGTTTTCCCTCCCCCCGGAATATTTGAGGATCCTCCGGCACACGATCCCGGTGGTTTTGCTTTCGAAGGCCGTCGCGTTCCTCGCCTTCGGGCTGTTCCAGGGGTGGTGGAGGTACGTCTCGATGCGGGACATCCTCCCGATCGCCGGCGGGTGCACGCTGGGGTCCCTCCTCTTCTGGGGCGTCGATCTCTTCCTGATGCCGGGTATCGCCGTGCCGCGCTCGATCTACGCGATCGACTGGGGACTCACCCTCATGACCGTGCTGGGCGCCCGGTACTTCATCCGCTTCGGAAGGGAGATTCTCGGTCGCAATCGGCGGGAATCCGAACGGCGTGTGCTGGTCGTGGGGGCCGGATCGGCGGGGATGATGATTGTACGGGAGATCCGTGAGAACCCGGGGCTGGGGATGATCGAGATCGGCTTCGTCGACGACGACCGCGCGAAGATCGGGACGCGGATCGACGGCGTGCCGGTTCTGGGACAGCACGAGGATCTCCAGGCGATCTGCGAAAAGCACGAGATCGACGAGATCATCATCGCCATCCCGTCGGCCTCCCCGTCCCACCTGCGCCACATCCTGGACCACTGCAAGGACGTGAAGGCCAGGGCGCAGATCCTGCCCGGCGTCGGCGACCTGATCGACGGCAAGGTGAGGATCGGCGCGCTGCGGAACGTGGACCTCGAGGACCTGCTGGGCCGGGACCCGGTGGCGCTGGATGCCAACCTGCTCGAGCGGCACATCACGGGGCGGACGGTGATGGTGACCGGGGCGGCGGGGTCGATCGGTTCCGAGTTGTGCCGCCAGATCGCGCGGCGGTCGCCCGCCCGGCTGATCCTGTTCGAGATCGCGGAGAGCCCGCTCTTCTACCTCGAGATGGAGCTGCGGAACGAGTTCCCGGCCTTGAGGCTCGTCACCGCAATCGGCGATGTGCGCGACCGGGGAAGGGTCGAGGAGATCGTTCGCGTCCATCGTCCTGCGATCATCTTCCACGCGGCGGCGTACAAGCACGTGCCGATGATGGAGGTCCATCCCGTGGAGGCGGTGAAGACGAACGTGCTGGGGACGCGGATCCTGGCGGAGGCGGCCGCGAAGTTCGGGGTGGAGCGGTTCGTCCTCGTCTCGACGGACAAGGCGGTCCGCCCGGCGAACGTGATGGGGGCGACGAAGCGGCTGGCGGAGCTGGTGATCCACAACATCGGCAACCGGGAAGGGTCGACGGCGTTCGTCGCCGTCCGGTTCGGCAACGTCCTGGGAAGCGTGGGGAGCGTGATCCCCATCTTCCGCAGGCAGCTGATGACCACGGGGAAGCTGACCGTCACGCACAAGGATGCGTCGCGCTACTTCATGCTGATCTCCGAGGCGGCCGGGCTGATCCTGCAGGCCGGCGCGATGGGGGAGGGCGGCGAGGTGTTCGTCCTCGACATGGGCGAGCCGGTGAAGATCGTCGACCTGGCGAGGAACCTGATCCACCTGAGCGGGAAGGAGCTGGGCGTGGACGCCGAGATCGTGTTCACGGGCCTGCGCCCGGGCGAGAAGCTGCGCGAGGAGCTGATCGTCGAGGGCGAGGACGTGAGCGGGACCACGCACCCGAAGGTGATGAAGCTGATCGGCAACGAGAAGATGCCGTCCTCCTGGGCGAAGCAACTGGAGGATTTGATCGTGTGCGCCATCACCGGGGGCCGTGCCGGCGTCGTCGAAAAGCTGGACGCCCTTGTGAAAGGGTACCGTCCGGACTACGAATTCCACGGGGTCGATGACCCGGATTCCACGCTGGCGTCTGTGCCCGCACCCGATTCTCCTTCGCGCCCCCCTACGATCGCCTTCCCCCCCAAGTCCGTCCACTAACCCCTCTCCCCCTCCCTCTAGATCCACCCCCAATACCGCAGAACCGGGACGTTCCTGGAAACACAGAACTCCCGCAGAACCGGGACAGTCGTGGAGCCATCCCTGCACCTGCGGTTTTATGTCGGTTGCATGCCGATTTCCGTCATGCCGATTTCTTGTCGACGGCGGTGGATTCCGATAGGATGAAACCATCATGGTGGCTGCCCGAAAAAAACCGTTCACCGGGAACGGTGCGGCGATGCCGGATCTCCGTTTTTCGCAGTTGGGAGACCGTTTTTCGGCGTTTCCCGAGATCGTCGCGGTGTACCTTTTCGGATCGGCGGCGCGGGAGACCCGGGGCAAGCGCAGCGACGTGGACATTGCCGTCCTGATCCGGGCAGAGGGGACCTCCCGTCGCCGTTCCCGCTCCCTTGTGGAGTATGTCCAGGCGGCGTGCGATGCCCTCGGTACCGACCACGTGGACGTTGTGCTGCTCCATCGCGCCCCGGTCGTACTGCGTCACGAAGTATTCCGGGAAGGGAAACTCCTGCTGGTGCGTGACCCGGAGGAGCTTGCACGCTTCCGGCTGGAATCGTCCCGGGAATATCTCGACACCCTTTCCCTTCGCCGCACGTTCGAGGAAGCGTTTTTCCGCCGGGTTCGGAGGAACGGATTTGCCCGTAAAGCCGCCCATCGTTAAGGCGCGCATCCGCAAGGTCGAGGAGTGCGTTGTTGACCTGGAGGGGATACGGAAACTCCCGGCACGCGCGCTCTTCGAGACCGTTCACGTAAACCCCCAATAACCCTGGAATCGAAAACCCCAGAACCGGGACGTTCATGAAAACCACAGAACTCCCGCAGAACCGGGACAGATATGGGATCGGCATCGATGCGTTCGGTGTCCCCGGATCGGGGGAGTTCGCGGTTGACTTACGTTTAGGCGATCGATACAATAACCGTAAAGCGTCAGGGGGAGTGCCATGCAGACGACGATCTCGACCAAATACCAGATTGTCATTCCCAGCGAGGTCCGCAAGCGGCTCCGGCTCAAGCCGCGCCAGAAACTCACCATTCTGGAAAAGGGGGGGGTCCTCTATCTTATCCCCGAAGGCCCGTTGAAGGATCTCCGGGGGGTTGCCCCCATGGTTACGGCGGCAGGGTTCCGGGAGAAAGAAGATCGGTATTGATGCGGCTGGTCGATTCCTGCGGCTGGATCGAGTTCTTCACGAACGGACCTTCGGCGGACGAATATGCACCCGAACTCTCGGTGCCCCCGGAGCGGATCGTCGTCCCCACGGTGGTCATCCAGGAGGTGTACAAGTTCCTGCTGCGCAACGCCGGCGAGGAAACGGCGTTGCGATGCGCCGGAAGGATGACTTCCTGCCGCATCGTGGACTTCGATGCGGTGATCGCTGGAGGGGGCGGATCTCGCGAAGGCACAAGTTGGCCATGGCGGAGACCATCGTGTTGGCCACTGCTATCCGGGAAGGTGCGAACTGGTGTCCTCGGACGCCGACCTGAAAGGATTGCCGTCGGTCCGGTTCATTCCGAAGAAGTGAACCGAAATCTGTTCGAGAGAGCCTCATGAACCTCCGGTGCTCGCCCCCGATTCCCCTCCGCGCCCCCCGACGATCGCCTCCCCCCCCGAAGTCCGTCCACTAAGCCCCTCTTCCCCCGCACCCTTACCAAGTACCCCCCCCAAAAAAACTGCAGAACCGGGACGTACCTGCGAACTTCCGGGGACGGGAACAAACATGGCCGGAACAGGCATTGGCGTCTTCGCTGCAAAGTGATAACATGATTTAAAAAGTGTAATCACGAGGGCCCCATGGTACGGACACAGATCCAGTTGACGGAGCGACAGGCACGGGAATTGAAGAGGATGGCCGCCAGGGAGGGCGTATCGATGGCGGAGGTCGTACGCAAAGCCGTGGACGCGAAGATCCGCGAGGGGGTGTCCGAGGTCCCTTGGGAGGAGCGGGTCCGCCGGGCGATGGCGGTGATGGGGAAATTTCATTCGGGGTTGAAGGACGTGTCGAGGAGGCATGACCATTACCTGGCGGAAGCGTTCGACGACAGATGATCCTCGTCGACACATCCGCGTTCTACGCACTTCTGGACGGAGACGACTCCCGCGGAGTTACGGAAGCACTTGGGAAGGTTAAAGGATTTCGAGCGGTTCTGCCGCTACGTGATCGAGTACCTCGGGTTATAGCCCCGATACCGCGGAACAGGAACGTCCCTGTTCAGCGGTTCTATCGGGACCAGAACGTTTCGACGAGTCCGACCTTCCATCCCCCGTCTTCACGGAACATCTTCAGGGTCGCCGCGTGGTCTGCGCCGTGGTATGTGAGGAGAATCTCCGCGCGGTCCTTTTCCACGGAGCCGATCTCCCATCGGCTGTGCTCCAGGGCGGCGTCCGGGTCGAAGCGGCGGAGGAAGGCGTCCCAGTAATCGCGCGCGATCGGCCCGCCCGCGGTGAAATCGGAGCGGACCGCCTCGGGGTCCGGGGGTGCCTGCTTCGTCGCGGCGGCGAATGCGGACGTCGTTTCCGCGACGATCGTCTCCCGGGATTTCGCGCTGAGCGCGGCGAAGATCGCCGGGTAGTCGCGAGCCTTCATCGACAGGAAGAGGGATTCGGCGCGGTCGAGGATCGCGGGGACGGCGGGGTTGTCTTCCGGGGAGGCGCCGGACGCGGGAAGGCACAGCGACAGGACGAGAAAAGCGGCCGACGCGACGCGGCAAGCGAACCGGAACGGGCTACGCATCGATCGGGGATGAAACGGGGGGCGGGAGAACGCCCCCCTCGTGGGTCAATGGTGGGTTGTAGTCGACGATCCGCTGTCTCCGCCGCCGCTGCCGGCGGCGATCGCGATCGCGATGATCGCGCCGGTGCCGGCGGCGATCCATCCGATCGTTCCGGCGGACATGCCCGTCGCCGTTTTCGTTCCCGCTGCCTCGCCGGCCGTGGCCGCCCCACTGGTGCCCGCGGGCGGAGCCGCAGGTGGAGGTGCAGGCGGCGCTACGCCGGGTTCGGCCGCCTTTTTCGGCCACGTTTCCCAGGTTTCGGCCGCGACCGCGCGGGAGACGGATCCGATGCTCATGACGAGGAAGCAGGCGGCGCAAAGAATCGCGATGACGGATTTCACCGTGGACCGTAGACGGATTCCGCGCATGTCAACCCCTCCCTTTTTTCAAACGCCGTATCATCTGGTGCCACGATATGTCGTTTGCTGATCCTTGTCAAGAAGTACGCCCGCGTTGCGGCCGATCCAGTCGAAGAGCGGCAGGTACCGGTCGATGTCCTGCGCGACGTCGCGCGTCCACGGCACCAGGCTGAACCGGTACGACGTCTCCGAGTCCCGACCGGCGAAGAGCCGGATGGGGATGTCCACGGAGATCCCCTTGTCGTGGTACCCGCGGTTGAACGGATCCGAGAACACGTCGGTGTCGGTGGCGCTGTACCAGACGGACAGGGTGACGCCGCGGATGAACTTCGAGAAGGCGACCCGCACGCCCCGGTCGCCCGCGAGGAACCGCCCCAGCTTGACGTCGATCGCCGCGTCGATCTCCGGCACGTTCAGCCGCCCCAGGAGCAGCGCCGTGTGGTAGTTCCCGGTGTCGAGGAACCCGAACGGCTCGCCGGGCGTCCGCTTCCGGACGAGAGACCCCGACGCCCCGGCGAGGATCCTGCCGTTCCACAACGGAAGCGCCGCCTCGGCGTCGACGCCCCCGAACATCGTCTCGAGCATCCCCGCCTCCGCGCGGAAGTAGACCGGCGTCCGCGTCGCGAGGATCTGGTCGAAGAGCAGGCGGGAGAGGGATGCATTCTCCGCCATGTAGTCCGCCACGTCGCTGCGGATGGGGATGGAGAGCGGCGCGTTCGAGGTGGAGATGTTGTTCAGGGGGTACCCCTCGACGCCGAGGAGCGCGGTCCCGCCGCGCCACGGGAACGCGCTGACCGAGCCGGCCACCCCGACGCGGTATTTGAAGAAGCCGGAAGGGTCGTTGAGGAACGCCTGGAACGACGGCTTGAGGCTGTAGTCGAACCAGCGGCGGTGCGACGTCGGGCGGAGCGGGGCGTCGAAGCCCGCGGAGCGGAAGCCGACGGCGGCCCGGATCCGGTCGGCGGGGAAGAAGCCGCTCCCCGCCCCGGAGAGCACGGAGGCCGGTACGGCGGCCTCGGCCACGGGGATCCCGTTCTCCTTCAGCTGCACCCGGATGGATTCCACGTCCGGCGGGACGAACGGGGCGATCGTGACGAGGAGCACCTCGACGGCGCGGATGGCGAAGAAGTACCGGTCGTTCTCGGCGTCGACCCGCAAGGTGGAGGCGTCGGTCGATACGGCGATGTCGCTGAAGCCGACGTCCGCGAGGGCGAAGGCGATCCGGTCCTGGAGCGGCGCGCGGGACGCCTCGACGGGTTCCACGTACGGTTTGTCGCGGATCGGGACCATCGGGCGGCCGATGTCGAAGGCGACCGAGGCGCCGACGCCGATCTCCTCTCCCCGCTGCCAGCTCGCGTCGATCTCCAGCCACTTGAGCGGCTTGACGCGGGCGCCGAAATTGAACGGGGAGGGGACGGCGGTCTGGAAATATTTCGGCTGCGCCGGGTCGGTCGTCTGGCGTTCGTAGCGGATCGGGCTGTACTCCGCGAGCAGCGTGAGCCACGGCGTCGGTGCGTACTGGATGCCGCCGAACGGGAGGGCCTCGCGCGCCCACTTGCCCGGGTCGGTGAACATCTCGATCCTGAACCCTTCCCCCTGCGCGGGGAGCGGCGCCGTGCCGAGGCGGCCGTTGCCGAAGCCCAGCGAGAGGTCGACGTCCAGGGGGAGGATCCGCTTGCTCGCGACGATCGACTGGGAGGCGTAGAGACGGGTTCCGGTCGGGTCGGAGATCACGATGGCGACGGCGGGGAGGTAGGTCCTTTCCTTCAGGAGGAGGAACTTCGCGTCGAACGCCTTGTCCTTGTAGTTGCCGTAAGAGGTGTTGTCGTTGTTGAAGCCGGGCACGCCGATCACCTCGGTGATCCGCCCGTTCACCTCGATCCGGTCGTACAGGCCGACGGTGCCGTAGTAGTACCGGTACGGGTGGACCTGCGTGGCGCCGAGGCGGTACCGGTTCTCCGGCATCAGCCGCGCGGTGGGGGTTTCGAAGAGGCCGGTCACGCCGAAGTTGTTCGGGCGGGTGAACGGCTCGTAGCCGGCGGAGCGGGGATCCTTCCTGGGCGGGGCCCCCGGCGTCCGCGCCGGGATGCGGAGCGTGTCGCCGTCCGCGAGCGGCAGGTCCGCCGGGCTCCCCTTCAGCAGCCGGAGGTGGGAGAGGGGGGCGGCCACGGGATTCGCGTTTTCCCGCTTCAGGGTCGCCCCCGCGAGGTCCGCGTTGTCGGTGTACCCGCCGGCGGCGGCGATCAGGGTGGAGAGGGTCGCGTCGTGCGGCAGCGTGTAGCTGCCGGGGCTGCGCACCTCTCCCTCCACGGCGACCGTGATCAACCGGGGCCCCTCGATCGCCTCCGCCCGTGTCGGGTGGAGGAGCGCCAAGAGGAGGAGCCCCGTGGCGAGCACGGTGGCGCCGGGGATGTGTCGGGGGAAAAGCATTCCGGACAGTATACCCAATGAGGTCGGCGCGTACGATTGTCCCTTCACGGGGTCGGGGTGTTTAAGGTATCCTCGATTGGATAACACGTCGGATATCGCGAGGTTTTCGGTATGAACGTGGCGATCGTCGGAACGGGGTACGTGGGGCTGGTGACCGGCGTATGCCTGGCCGAGCGGGGGAACGCGGTGCACTGCGTCGACACGAATCCTTCGGTGGTCGAGAAGCTGAACGCGGGGGAGGTGACGATCTACGAGCCCGGGCTCGACGACATCTACCTGCGCAATCTGAAGAAGGGGCGGATCTCCTTTTCGGGGGATCTCGAGAAGGCGGTCCTGCCGGCCGAGATCATCTTCCTGTGCCTGCCCACGCCGCCGGGGGAGGACGGCTCCGCGGACCTGAAATACATCCTCCAGGTGGCGAACGACCTGGGGAAGATCTTCGCGCGCCGGCCGGACGCGGGGTACAAGGTGGTGGTCGACAAGTCGACCGTGCCGGTGGGGACGAGCGAAAAGGTGCGGGCGGCGATCCGGAGCCAGGCGGGGCCGGCGTTCGAATTCGACGTCGTGTCGAACCCGGAGTTCCTGCGCGAGGGGTTCGCGGTCGAGGACTTCCTGCGGCCGGAGCGCGTGGTGGTCGGGTCGGTCTCCGAGCGGGCGATCGTGGCGTTGAAGGACCTCTACGAGCCGTTCCTGCCCTCGGGCAGCACGGTCATCGTGATGGACGAGAAGAGCGCCGAGGTGACCAAGTACGCGGCGAACGCCTTCCTCGCGCTGAAGATCTCCTACATGAACGACCTTTCGAATTTCTGCGACGCGGTGGGGGCGGACATCGACCGGATCCGGGACGGGATCGGCTCCGACTCGCGGATCGGGCACAAGTTCCTCTACCCGGGGCTGGGGTACGGCGGGTCGTGCCTGCCCAAGGACGTGAAGGCGCTGCTGAAGACCGCGTCCGACGCGGGGGCGCCGCTCTCGGTCCTGCAGGCGGTGGAGGACATCAACCAGGAGCAGCGGAAGCGGTTCTTCCGGAAAATGGTGCGAGCACTTCGACGGAAAGGTCGAGGGGCGACGGTTCGCCGTCTGGGGGATCGCCTTCAAGCCGAACACGGACGATACGCGGGAGGCGCCGGTCTTCTACATCATCGACGCGCTGCTGAAAGGGAAGGCGACGGTGGCCGTGTACGACCCCGAGGCGATGGCGGGGGCGCGGGCGCGGTACGGGGACCGGGTCGATTACGCGGAGTCGTCGTACGGGGCGCTGCAGGGGGCCGACGCGCTCGTGATCGCGACGGAGTGGAACGAGTTCCGCAAGCCCGACTTCGGGCTGATGAAGACCTTGATGCGGCAGCCGGTCCTCTTCGACGGGCGCAACATCTTCGACCCGCGGAAGATGCGGGAGCGCGGCTTCCTCTACCACTCGATCGGCCGCAAGGCCCACGAAGGCCACGGAACCCCAGAACCGGGACGTTCCTAGAACTCCCGCAGAAGTGGGACAGAGATGCTGGTATTTCAATGGTCGCGATGTGATGAAATATTCGATTTTGATGAATGTCCCGGATTTGGGGGAGTTCTAGGAACGTCCCGGTTCTGGGGTTTGTCAGGGGGGGTGAGATGATCGACGGCGTGATGGTGAAGCAGCTGAGGGTGCTCCCGGACGAACGCGGCCGGCTGATGGAGATCCTGCGCGAGGACGACGAGATCTACATGCGGTTCGGCCAGGTGTACCTCACCACCGGGTACCCGGGCGTCGTCAAGGCGTGGCACTACCACAAGGTCCAGTTCGACCACTTCTGCGTGGTCAAGGGGATGATGAAGGTGGTGCTCTACGATTCGCGGGACGGCTCCACGACGAAGGGGGAGGTGAACGAATTCTTCCTCGGCGAGCACCGGCCGATCGTCCTGCGGATCCCGCCGCTCGTCTACCACGGGTTCAAGACGATCAGCGGGGAGGAGGCGTTCCTGATCAACGTCTCCACGCAGACCTACAAGTACGACGCGCCGGACGAGTTCCGCGTGCCGCCGCACGACAACGACATCCCCTACGATTGGGCGAGGAAGGACGGGTGACCGTCACGGGCGGGGCGCCGGGGACCGCCGCTTGAGGCTTTTGATCACCGGGGGGCTCGGCCTGCTCGGGAAGGAGATCTCGCGGGTCTTCGACGGCTCCGCCGGGATCCGCACGACCGACCGGGACGAGTGGGACGTGACGGACCCCGCGGCGTGCCGGCGGGAGGTCGACCGGTTCCGCCCGGACGTGGTGGTCCATTGCGCGGCGTGGACGGCCGTGGACCGCGCGGAGAGCGAGGCGGCGGCGGCGCGCCTCCTCAACGTCGAGGGGACGCGCAACGTCGCGCGCGCCTGCCGGGAGCGCGGCGTCCTGATGGTCACGTTCGGCACCGACTACATCTTCGACGGCGCTTCCACGCGCCCGTACCGGGAAGACGACCCGGCGAATCCGCTCTCCGTGTACGGAAAGACGAAGTGGGCGGCCGAGGAGGCCCTCCGGGAGGAGGGGGGAGACCACCTGCTGGTCCGCACCCAGTGGCTTTTCGGCCCCGCGGGGAGGAATTTCATCGGCACGATCCTCGAGAAGGCGCGGCGGGGGGAAGCGCTTCGCGTCGCCTCCGACCAGGTCGGGTGCCCCACGTTTTCGAGGGACCTGGCCGTCGCCGTCCGCAACCTGCTCGGCGCGCGCGCGCGGGGGACGGTTCACTTCTCGAGCGAAGGGGAGACGACCTGGTTCGGCCTCGCCCGGCACGTGCTGGAGCGGTGCGGCCTGCCGGCGGGATCGCTCTCCCCGGCGCGGACGCGGGACCTGCCGTACCCGGCGCCGAGGCCGGCGTACGGCGTTTTGAGCAAGGAGAAGTACCGCGCGGTCACGGGGAGCACCCCGAGGCCGTGGGAGGAAGCGGTGGAAGAGTACCTCGGAAGGATCGATCCGGAAGGGGGCATGCGCTGATGCGGATTCTCGTCGCCGGGGGGGCCGGCTTCATCGGCTCGAACTTCATCCGGTACATCCTCGGGGCCCACGACGACTGGTCCGTCGTGAACGTGGACAAGCTGACCTACGCGGGGAACCTGGCGAACCTGGCGGACGTGGCGGGGGACCCGCGGTACCGCTTCCATCGCGCGGACATCTGCGACGCGGCCGGGATCGCGCGGATCTTCGCGGAGGAGATGCCCGGGGCGGTCGTGAATTTCGCGGCAGAGACGCACGTGGACCGCAGCATCGACGACCCCGCGCTCTTCCTGCGGACGAACATCCTCGGGACGCAGGTGCTGCTCGACGCGGCGCGCAAGGCGAAGGTCGACCGGTACCTGCAGATCTCGACCGACGAGGTGTACGGCTCGCTGGGGGCGACGGGGCGCTTCTCCGAGGAGTCGGCCCTGAAGCCGAACTCCCCCTACGCCGCCAGCAAGACGTCGGCGGACCTGCTGGTGCGGGCGTACGGGAAGACGTTCGGCCTGCCGGTGCTCGTCACCCGCTGCTCGAACAATTACGGCCCGTACCAGTTTCCCGAGAAGCTCATCCCGTTCTTCGTGACGCTGCTGCACGGGGGGAAGCCGGTGCCGGTGTACGGCGACGGGATGAACGTGCGCGACTGGATCCACGTGGAGGACCACTCGCGGGCGGTGGAGGCGGTGCTGCAGCGCGGGCGCCCCGGGGGGATCTACAACGTGGGCGGGGGGAACGAGCGGACGAACATCGAGATCACGAAGCTGCTGATCGCCGCGATGGGGAAGGACGAGCGGTCGATGAAGTTCGTCCCCGACCGGCCGGGTCACGACCGGCGGTACGCGATCGACGACGCGAAGATCCGGGCGGAGCTGGGCGTCGTCCCGCGGATCCCGTTCGAGGAGGGGCTGCGCGCCACGGTCCGCTGGTACATCGACAACGAACCGTGGTGGCGGGCGGTCCAGTCCGGCGAATACCAGTCGTTCTACGATCGCTGGTACGTCCGCGAGGACCGCGCCTGACCCCAGAACCGGGACGTTCCTAGAACTCCCCACAGAAGGAACGTCCCGGTTCTGGGGTGGATCGGAACCAGTCGAAGGTCAATTTCATGCCGTCGCGGAACGCCACCTTCGGGTCGTAGCGGATGAGGTCCCGGGCGAGGGAGATGTCGGCCAGCGAGTCGCGCACGTCCCCGACGCGGCCCGGCTCGAAGTTCGGCGGTACACGCTTCCCCGCCAGCTTATAGACGATCTCGAGGATGTCGAGGAGCGACACCCGCTCCCCGCAGGCGATGTTGACGACCTTCCCGCACGCGTTCCTGGGGGCGAGGCAGGCCGCAAGGTTGGCCTGGACCACGTTGGCGATGTAGGTGAAGTCGCGCGTCTGGAGGCCGTCGCCGTAGACGGTGGGGGGGATTCCTCGAAGCACCGAGGTGATGAACCGGGGGATGACGGCGGCGTACGTCGACTGCGGGTCCTGCCGCGGGCCGAACACGTTGAAGTAGCGCAGGGAGACGGTCTCGAGCCCGTAGATCTCGTGGAAGATGCGCAGGTAATATTCCCCCATCAGCTTCTGTGCCGCATAGGGGGACTTCGGGGTGGGGGTCATCGACTCCCGCTTGGGGAGCTGGGGGGTGTCGCCGTAGGCGGAGGAGGACGCGGCGAAGACCACGCGCCGGACGCCGGCATCGCGCGCGGCGACGAGCAGGTTCACCGTCCCCGTCACGTTGATCTCGTTGGAAAGGACCGGGTCGGCCACCGAGCGCGGAACCGAGGGGAGCGCACCCTGGTGGAGAACGAACTCGATCCCCGCCGCCGCCTTGCGCACCGTTTCGAGGTCCCGCAGGTCGCCCTCGATCAGCTCGAAGGCGTCGCCGTGGGCCTCCGCCAGCCCGGCGAGGTTTTCCCGTTTCCCGGTGAGGAAGTTGTCGAGGACCCGCACGCTCTGCCCGGAGGCGAGGAGCGCCCGCGCCAGGTTCGACCCGATAAACCCCGCCCCGCCCGTCACCAGGTACTTCATCCCGCCCACCTTCCCCGCGATCAGAGCTTGATGATCTTGCGGCCGTTGTGCCCCTTCAGCGCGTTGCGGGTGTCGACGATCACCTTCGCCTCGCGGGCGACCATTTTGTAGTCGAACGCGGCGTGGTTCGTCACGATCACCACGCAGTCGGCCTTCCGGAGCGTCGCGGCGGAAAACGGCGACGCGGCGAGCGTCATCCCCGCCTCCCGCACCTCGGGCACGTACGGGTCGCAGTACGACAGGTGCGCCCCCTTTTTCGCCAGGAGCTGCAGGATATCGAGGGCCGGCGACTCGCGCACGTCGCTGATGTCCTTCTTGTACGCCACGCCCAGCACCAGCACCTTCGCCCCGTTGACCGCCTTCCTGCCCCGGTTGAGCGCCTCGGCCACCTTTTCCACGGTGTAGTGCGGCATCTGCCCGTTCACCACGCCCGCCAGCTCGATGAAGCGCGACTCGAACCCGAACTGCTTCGCCTTCCACGACAGGTAGAACGGGTCCAGCGGGATGCAGTGCCCGCCGATCCCCGGCCCCGGGTAGAAGGGCATGAAGCCGAACGGCTTCGTACCGGCCGCGTCGATCACCTCCCACACGTCGATCCCCATCCGGTTCGACATCAGCGCGATCTCGTTCACCAGCGCGATGTTCACCGACCGGAACGTGTTCTCGAGCAGCTTCACCATCTCGGCCACCGCCGCGGTCGACACCGGGTGGACGTTTTCGAGGACGCCGCTGTAGAGAGCCACCGCAACCTTCGTGCAGGCGGGCGTCACGCCGCCCACCACTTTCGGGATGTTCCTCGTCGTGAACTTCGCGTTCCCGGGATCGACCCGCTCGGGCGAGAAGGCGAGGAAGATGTCCTTTCCCACCTTGAACCCCTTCTCCTCCACCATCGGGCCGAGGACCTCCTGCGTCGTTCCGGGGTACGTGGTGCTCTCGAGGACGATGAGCATGTCCTTGTGGAGATACTCCACAAGGTGTTCCATCGCTCCGACGATGTAGGAGAGGTCCGGATCCTTCGTTTTGCGCAGCGGCGTGGGGACGCAGATGTTGACCGTGTCCGCCATTCCGACCGCCGAGTAGTCGGTGGTCGGCGTGAACAGCCCCGCGTTGACCGCCCTTTTCACCGTCTCGGAGGGGACGTCCCCGATGTACGACTTCCCGGCCCGCAGCGCGCGAACCTTGGAGCCGTCGATGTCGATGCCGATGACCGGGATCCCCGCGTCGGCGTACTCCATCGCCAGCGGAAGCCCGACATACCCCATGCCCACGATCGCCGCGGTGAAGTTCTTACGCTTGATGCGGGACAGCAGACCTTTCTCGTTCCGGGTGCCTGCCATGTCTCTTGCGATCCCTCCCTTAGTGCTTCAATTCATAAATACGGTCGCATTCGATCGTCGTGCCCCGGCCGCGCGTCCCTCCGTATCCTTATCGGAACGGGCCCGGAAATTTATCAGGCCGATTTCAGTTTCTTCAGCTCCGCGATCAACTCCGGCACCGCCTTGAAGAGGTCGGCCACCAGCCCGTAATCCGCCACCTGGAAGATGGGGGCCTCCTCGTCCTTGTTGATCGCCACGATCACCTTGCTGTCCTTCATCCCCGCCAGGTGCTGGATCGCCCCGCTGATCCCCAGCGCGATGTAGAGTTCCGGCGCGACGATCTTGCCGGTCTGCCCCACCTGCCAGTCGTTGGGAGCCCACCCCGCGTCCACCGACGCGCGCGACGCGCCGATCGCCGCGTTCAGCTGGTCCGCAAGCTCCTCCACCATCTTGAAGTTCTCCTGCGCCTTGATGCCGCGCCCCGCGGAGACGATCACCCGCGCCTCGGTCAGTTCCGGACGCTCCGATTTCGTCTCCTGACGGGAGACGAACGCCGTTCCCCCCGCCTCCGCCGTGACCGCCACCTTCTCCACGGGGGCCTTTTCCCCCCCCATCGCCGCGGGGTCGAACGCCGTCTGCCGCACCGTGAACAGGAGCGGGCTCCCCGCAAGCTCCACCGTCCCGATCGCGTTCCCCGCGTACATCGGGCGCTTCACCCGCAGCGACTCCCCGTCCTTCTCCAGCCCGACGATGTCGCTCGCCAGGGGGGCGTCGAGCAGCCCGGACAGCCGCGGCATGAAATCCTTCCCGAACGTCGAGGCCGGCGCGAACACCGCGCCGTACCCCTTCTCCTTCACCACGCGCGCCACCGCGCCCGCGGTCGTCACCGCGAGGTATTTCGCGAACGCCGCCCCCTCGCCCAGCAGGACCTTCCGCACGCCCGTGCCGGCCGCCACGTCGGCCACCGCCGCGACGCCGTCGCCCAGGACGAGCGCGTCCACCTCGCCCCCGGTCAGCCCCGCCAGGACCTTCGCCGCCGACACGACCGAGAGCGTGTTCTTCTTGAAGACCCCGTCCTGATGCTCGACGACGACCAGTATGTCCGCCATGCGAATCCTCCTAAAGGACCTTCGCTTCGTTCTTCAGCTTCGACACCAGCTCCGCGACATCCGCCACCCGGCCGCCTCCCGCGCGCAGCTTCGGCGCGGCGTACGAGAGCACCTTCACCCTCGGCGCCGTGTCCACGCCCAGCGACGCCAGCGGAACGACCTTCATCTCCTTCTTCTTCGCCTTCATGATGCCGGGGAGCGACGCGTACCGCGGCTCGTTCAGCCGCAGGTCCGTGGTCACCACCGCCGGGAGCGCCACCTCGATCGTCTCCAGCCCGCCGTCGACCTCGCGGGTCACGTTCGCCTTCCTGTTGTCCGCGGCGAACTCGATCTTCGACGCGAACGTCGCCTGCGGCCACCCGAGCACCGCCGCAAGGATCTGCCCCACCTGGTTGTTGTCGTCGTCCACCGACTGCTTCCCCATCAGCACGATCCCGGCCTTCTCGTCGGCGACCACCTTCGCCAGCACCTTCGCCACCGCCAGGGAGTCGAGGTCCGTCCCCGCCTCGACCAGCACCGCGCGGTCCGCCCCCATCGCCAGCGCCGTGCGCACCTGCTGCTCGCTCTCCTTCGGGCCGACGGTCACGATGACCACTTCCCCGGTCAGCTTCTCCCGGATCCGCAGCGCTTCCTCGACCGCGATCTCGCAGAACGGGTTCACGACCATCTTGATGTTGTCCAGGACGATCCCGCTCCCGTCCCCCTTGATCTTCACCTTCTCGTCGGGGTTGGGGACCGGCTTGATGGCGACAAGGATCTTCACGTCGCACCTCCCAGGGGATTCAACGCTTCGAACGCCATAACATATCGGAAACGCAAATCAAACGCAAGAATGAATGATGGTTCAATCCGTGGCGGCGCGGGAAGGGGGCGGAGGATTTCGGCGTGAGGAGAGACGGGATCATCGAAGCCGCCACGGCCGAGCAGAAGCCCCCCGCCGTCCCGCCCGCGAAGTCGGCCGCCCAGTCGAGGAGGTCCATCGACCGGCCGGGGATCCACTGCTGGTGAACCTCGTCGACGGCGCCCAGGAGCGCCGCGAAGAGCGCCGCCAGATCACGGCCGCCGCCGCTCCCGTGCCGGTCTCCCTGCGCCACAGGACGAACAGGAACCCCGCGACGCCGTAGAAGCCGAAGTGGGCGATCTTGTCCGCCCCCGGGAACGAGGGGCCGAACTCCGGGTTCGGGATCGACGTCAGCGTGAGCGTGAGCGCAACCCACCCCGCCAGCATCGCAAGATACAGCCGCTCGCGCTTCACCACCTCACACCCCCACTAAGAAACCCCAGAACCGGGACGTTCCTAGAACATCCACAAAACTGGGACACAGATCGATATTCAATTTATCATCCTGCGCAGACTATCGGGATGTCGGCATCTCTGTCCCGCTTCTGGGGAAGTTCTAGGAACGTCCCGGTTCTGGGGTGTCGGTCCGTTCCGCGACGGCATGATAAAAACCTTCGACTGGTTCCGGGGGAATGAGGGATCCTGATCTCCCCCGCGAGGGGTTCAGGCGGTGATCTTCCGCGTCACCACCAGGAAGGCGGAGTGGGAGAACATCCACTGGACGGGGCGGACGGAGTTCCCCTTCACGTGCCAGGGGCGCAGGATCACCTCGAACGTCTCCGGTTCCGTGAAGCCCCCTTCCTCCGCGTACCGGTCGCACAGCTGCTTCACCTGGACCGTGGAGGGGAGGTAGGAAAGGGCGATTCCTCCCGGGGCGAGCGCCTCCCGTACGTGGGGAACGGCCTGCCACGGCTCGGGCAGGTCGAGGACGATCCGGTCCACCTCCCGCTCGTCGATCCCCAGGTAGATGTCCCGCCGCTTCACTTCGTGGTTTTCGCACGCGCCGAGGTAGCGGCGGACGGTGGCCGCGCCGCTCTCCGCGAAATCCTCCCGGATCTCGTACGAGACCACCTTCCCCGTCGGGCCGACCGCCTCGAGCAGCTTGATGGTGAGGGCCCCCCACCCGATCCCCGCCTCCACCACCGTGGCCCCGGGGAAGACGTCCGCCCACATGAGGATCGTCCCCGTGTCCTTCGGGTAGATGATCTGCGCGTGCCGCTTCTGGTTCATGATGAACTGCATGTAGGTGGGGCGGAAGGCGCGGTATTCGCTCCCCATCGCGGTCCACGCGCGGCCGCCGTCCTCCTTGCCGATCAGGTCGTCGTGCGGCAGGTTCCCCTTGTGCGTGCCGAAGACCTTCCCCGGGGTGAGCGCGACGAGGTGCTCCTCCCCCTTGGGGGAGATCAGCAGGATGTCCTCCCCCTCGCGGAACGGCCCCCTGCGAACGCGGCTGCCCCCCGTCATCGGGAACCGCCCGCGGCGCGCAGCGAACGCGCTTCCCGGACGCGCTCCTTCAACCGGCAGAAGGAACATCTCTCCGTGTACGTCGGGGCGCCGCACGACGCGCACGCCCGTGGCGTTCCCACCCCTTCCTCCGCGTCGACTTCCGGCGCCGCGGCCTCCGGTCCTTTCCGCAGCGGGCTCGACGGGTCGAGGAACCCCTGGTAGAAGACGATCCGCGTCCCGGGCATCCGGTCCTCGATGCGCGACAGCGCCTCCTTGTACACGAGGGACGTCGCGTCCTCGCTCATCGGGCACTCCTCGGTAACGTAGTCGATCCCCTTCAGGAACCCGTACGCCGCGGTTTCGACTTCGCTGACGCGCCACAATGGCTTCACCTTGCGCACGAGCCCTCCGTCCGCCCCGGGCAGCAGCGGGTGCTGCCGGGCCAGGTGGCCGCGCTGCCAGTGGAGCAGGTTCCCCAGCAGCCGGGCCGTCTCGTCGTCGAGATTGTGCCCCGTCGCCACCACGGTGAACTTCCCTTCGGCGGCGACGCGGTTGAAGAAGTGCCGCTTCACCGTGCCGCAGATGGAGCACTCCTGCATCCGCACGCAGCGGGCCGCCTCGGGGATCGGGATCCCCTCCTTCGCGAGCTCGACGACGATCGGCGTCTTTCCGCGCGACGCCGCGTAGGCGAAGACCTTCTCCCTCGACCGGTCGGAGTACCCGTCGATCCCGAGGTCGATGTAGAGTCCCTCCGTCTCGTAGCCCTCGTCGATCAGGATGTCCCAGAGGACCAGGCTGTCCTTGCCGCCCGACACGCACACGAGGACACGGTCCTCCGGGGCGAGGAGCCGCAGCTTGCGGATCCCCTCCGTCACCTGGCGCCGGAAGAAGACGAAGAAGCAGTCGGGACAGAAGGCGGCGTGGTGGCTCGGCAGATCGACCGCGGCCTCGGCCCGCCGGCAGCGCTTGCATTTCATGAGGTGGAGTGCCCCATTTCGTAAATACTGCCTGCACCGAGAGTGCGGATGCGCCGCACCGGCAAGGCGTCGCGACCGAGGCGTACTGTGAAGGTACGGTGAGGGAGCGCAACGAAGCCGGCGCGGATGCAGCGGCGCTCGAATGCGGCAGTATTTACGAAATGGGGCACTTTAGCCCCCGGAGACGACGGAGATGACGTCGATCGTCGCCCCGTCCTCCACCCGGTGGTCCTTCGTCAGGAGCTTCTTCCCCTGGGTGACGATCACCGTCGTGGGGCGTACCCCCGCATCGGCGAGCAGGTCCATCACCCGCCGGGGCCCGGGGAGTTCGAGCTCCTTTTTCTTCTGGGAGAGGCGAACGGTGATCATCGGTGCATTATACATGGTGTTTCCAGGGAGCAGTTGAGTCTCCCCGGGGCGCGGAGTAAGATAATCGCAAATCGTCCCCCCAAGGAGGAGTCCCGAAATGCGCGTTCGCTCCGTGGTCTTGGGTGTCGTGTCCGCGACGCTTCTCGTCTTCGCCATCGGCTGCGCCAAGCAGGAACCCCCCAAGACCGAGGCTCCGGCGGCTCCCGCAGCGGCCCCCGTGGCCGACGGCAAGACCCTCTTCGAGACGAAGTGCAGCGTCTGCCACGGTCTTGACCGGCCGGCGGCCCTCAAGGAGACGAAGGAGAAGTGGGCGGGCATCGTGAAGGAGATGCAGGGGAAGAAGGCCGACTGGATCTCCGACGCAGAAGCGTCGAAGATCGTCGACTACCTCGCCGCGCAGTACGGCAAGAAGTAATCTTCGATCGGCAGGGGGGGCTCGAACACCCTCCCCGTCGTAACGCGAACGGGCGGTCTCAGGCGCAGGGGACCGCCCGATTTTTCTTCCGGGGGAACATCTGGACATCCTGCAGTCGGTCATCCCGGTTTTCCTCGTGGTGGCGGTGGGAGTCGTCCTGCGCCGCTACCGGTTCCTCGACGAGGGGTTCATCGACGCGGCGAACTCCCTCGTCTACTACATCCTGCTCCCGGCGCTCCTCTTCCACGAGATCGGCGGGACCGATTTCCGGCAGGCGTTCAGCGGATCTCTCGTGGTCGGAGGGTACGCCGCCACGCTCGCGACCTTCCTGCTCGCCTTTTTCGCTTCCCGTGCCCTCGGACTCGAGCCGTCGGAAACGGGGGCCTTCGTCCAGGGGTCGTTCCGAGCGAACCTCGCCTACGTAGGGCTGCCGATCGTCTTCAACGCGGTGGGGGACGCGGGGCTGCGGAAGGCGGGGATCTTCCTCGGCTTCATCGTGCCGCTGCTGAACGGCCTGTCGATCGTAGCGCTGATGGGGCCACACGGCGCGGGAAAGGGGGAGGGGATCGCGACCACGGCATCGCGCGTGGCGCGGCAGATCGTGACGAACCCCATCATCCTCGCCTGCCTCGCGGGAATCGCGTGGAGCGTGCTGAAACTTCCCCTCCCGGGGATGGTCGACCGGACCTTCCGGCTGCTCACGCCGGCCACCTTGCCGCTGTCGCTGCTGTGTCTCGGGGGGTCCTTCTCGTTCGAGCGCGCCCGGAAAGGGTTCGGGGTCGCGTCGCTCGCGGCGTTCCTGAAGGGGGTTGTCCTGACGGGGATCGGGATCGCCCTTTACCGGTGGATGGGGGTGGCGGGGGAGGACATGCGGATCGGGGCGATCATGCTCGGGTGCCCCACCGCGGTGGTCACCTACGTGATGGCGGCGCGCCTGCAGGGCGACACGGACCTTGCCGGGACGATCGTCATCGTCTCGACCGTCACCTCCGCCGTCACGATCACCGGGTGGCTGCTTCTCCTCAGGACCATGGGGTGGTAACTCTCCGGAAAGGCGGCGGAGCCGGGCTGTCACGCCCGGCCCCGCCGCTGTCAAACGGCGAGTCGTTGTTCGACCGGAGGGATCACCGTTTCCCCTGTACCGCTTTTCTGACCAGAAGCCCGAGGAGGATCAAGGCCAGGAACCCGTAGGCGCCGACGGCGTCCACGGGGCCGCCGCCCGTCCCCACGACCGTGCACCCGCCGCCGGAGCTGTCCGGGGCGGACGATGCTACCGGCGTCGCCAGGCCGACGGGGTCGTCGATGACCCCGTTCGCAACGCCGTCGGCATCCCCCGCCCCCCCATCCGTAAGGGTCAGGGTCACGGTGTTTCCGCTGATGGCCGCCCCCGGGAACTCGTGGAACCCGCCGGAGTCGATCTTGAAGACCTTGGTGTTCGCCGGGATCGACGCCGGGAAGGTGAGCACGACGCTGGCGGTTCCCCCCGGGGCAAGCCCGGCGACTTTGAACGCGATCACGCCGTTGCCGAATGCAAAGCCGGCCGGCTTGCCGGTCTGGTTGAGCGAGGCGTCGGTGTCGGCCATGGCAGCGACCCCCATCAGGCGCGCCCCGGCGGTCGAGGACGTATCGATCGCCGTCCCCTGCCCTCCCATCGGGTTCGGGGCCGTCGCTTTCCGGTTGTCGTTCGGGAACGCGTCGAAGTTGTCCGGGATGCCGTCCCCGTCCGTGTCGGAGGTGCCCGAAACGGTCGTGAAGCTCCATGCACGGGATTGGACAAGCCCGTTCCCCGCGAGGTCTTTGGCGCCCGTGGTGATCGTGGCCGTGTAGGTCGTCCCGTTCGCCAATAGTGCTGTCGGCGCGAACGTGGCGGTGGCGCCGGCCGACGTCACCGTTCCCGCCACGGGGTTGCCGGAGCCGTCAACCACCGTGAACGTGGCGGTGGTCAGGGAGGCGCCGGCCATCGCTTCGCTGAAGGTGGCCGTTACGGCGGTGTTGGCCGCCACCCCGGTCTGGTCCCCGGCCGGGTTCGTGGAGTTCACGGTCGGCGGGGTGGTGTCCGCCGCCGCGCCCGTCGTGAAGTTCCAGACGTGGTTCGCGGCGAGGGCGTTGTTCGCCAGGTCCGTGACGCCGGTGGTGATCGTCGCGGTGTACGTTGTTGCGTAGGCCAGCGGTGCCGACGGCGTGAAGGTCGCCGTCGTCCCGGAGAGGGTCACCGCGCCGGCCACGGAGGTGCTGCCCGCCTTGAGCGTGAACGTCGTCGCGCTCACCGACGTGACCGCCTCGCTGAAGGTGGCCGTCACGGCGGTGTTCGCCGCCACCCCGGTCTGGTTGCCTGCCGGGGTGGTGGAGCTCACGGTCGGCGGGGTGGTGTCCGCCGCCGCGCCCGTCGTGAAGTTCCAGACGTGGTTCGCGGCGAGGGCGTTGTTCGCCAGGTCCGTGACGCCGGTGGTGATCGTCGCGGTGTACGTCGTGGTGTAGGCCAGCGGCGCCGACGGCGTGAAGGTCGCCGTCGTCCCGGAGAGGGTCACCGCGCCGGCCACGGAGGTGCTGCCCGCCTTGAGCGTGAACGTCGTCGCGCTCACCGACGTGACCGCCTCGCTGAAGGTGGCCGTCACGGCGGCGGCGACCGGCACCGCCGTGGCGCCAGCGACCGGGTTCGTGGAGCTCACCGTGGGCGGCGTCGTGTCGGTGGGCGCGGGCGTGCTCGCCGGGTCGCCGGGGAAGGTCCTCGCGGTGATCTCCGCGATGTTGGTGAACCCGTCGCCGTCCGAATCAAGGGACTCGATCGCCGCGAACGAGTGGTTGTTGTTCCTGTAAGCGTTGCCGTAGGAGGTGAATTGTCCCGTGTTGCCGCCCGGATGGCAAAGGTTGCAGGTGTTCAGGACCGTCCCCGAGGTACCGTACGTGCTATTGAACGAGGAAAGGTAGCTCGATTTGGCGTGGACTTGTCCGCCGGACGCGACGAGGAACCCGACGACGATCGCCAGGGCGGCGATCCAAGTTGTGGTCTTCTTTCTGGCAAATCCGTAATTCGTCATTCGCTACCTCCTGAAATCGTAATCCCTGTCCGGTCCCTTCGGCGGAAACGGAAACCGGTTCTACCCATCTTTCCAATGTGTTGGATCGATGGGGAAGGTTCGACGCCGAAGCGGACAAAGGGGTTAACGAGTATTGGCAGCAATTACTATGCCTTTGAGGGGAACCGAAAACAGGGACGAACGGATGCGGGCGCTTCGAGCGAACCGCTCACCCGAGTAGCAGCGCGATCGCCTTCTTCGGCCCGTGGGCGCCGACGGTGAGGGTCTGCTCGATGTCGCCGGTCCTGCTCGGACCGGAGAGGAAGGAGATGTTCCGGGGCGGATCCGCGGTGCAGGACGCCAGCGCCTCCTCCATCCGGGCGACGACCGAGGCGGCGGGGACGATCGACACGTGGACGTCCGCGATCAGGCCCGGGAGGAGCGTCCTCCCGCCCGCGCTGGTCTCGACGACCGTCCCCGTTTCGGCGATCGCGGTCTCCGCCGTCCGGAACCCGGCCGTAACCGCCGCGCTCCCGCCGCGAACCTCCGCCCCGGTCGTGAGATGGAACGGCCCGAACGGGACGAGCGCCTCCGCGATCTCGCGCGCCGACGCGTCGTCTTCCGGGAAGAAGAGGGCGGTCACCCCCTCCGCGCGCAGCATTTCCCCGAGGTCCGACACCACCTTTTCCATCGGCCCGCGGAGGAACACCCCGGCGGCGGCGGCGAACGTTTCCGCGAACAGCGCGATGCGGTCGCATTCCGGGGCGACGGGCGCTTCCCCGGGGAGCGCCTCCCCGGCCGTGGCGCCGTGGCCCCCGCATGCCGCGGAGAGGCGGCGGAACAGGGACTCCCGATCGTTCACCGCGTCACCCCCCGCTTGATCTTCCACTGCTTCCGGAACGGCAGCGCGGCCGGCACCGGGAAGTCGCGGCGCTCCGTCCATCCCGAGAAGGGGTACGGCAGCCCGCCGATCCCCTTCCCCTTCGTGAAGAATTGCCCCAGCACCCCGGCGATCCGCTCGATCGCTTCGAGCAGCCCGGCCCGCCGCATCACCCCCGCGTACCCTTTCATCGCGGCGATCTCGCCGGGGGTCTTCAAGCCTTGTTCCCGCGCGTCGGACCGCAGCTCGAGCAGGAACCCCGGCAGCGGGATTTTCACCGGGCAGACGTCCGCGCAGGCGCCGCACAGCGTGCTCGCGTCGGGCAGCGCGGCCGCCTCGGGGAGGCCGACCAGCAGCGGCGTGAGGACCGCGCCGATCGGACCGGAGTAGACCCACCCGTAGGCGTGCCCCCCCACGCTCTGGTAGACGGGGCAGGAGTTCAGGCATGCGGCGCAGCGGATGCATTTGAGGATCTCCCGGTACTTTCCCTCGAGGATCGCGCTCCTGCCGCAATCGAGCAGGAGGATGTGCATCCGCTCCGGCCCCTCGGGGTCGCCCGCGCGCCGCGTGCCCGTCACGATCGACACGTACGACGAGATCGCCTGTCCGGAGGCGCTGCGCGGCAGGAGGCGAAGGAATGCCGGCAGGTCCGCCATGCGCGGGATGACCTTCTCGATCCCGACGACGGCGAGGTGGACGCGCGGCAGGATCGTCCCCATCCGCCCGTTCCCCTCGTTGGTGACGAGCACCACGGAGCCGGTGTCGGCCACGAGGAAATTCCCGCCGGAGACGCCCATGCCCGCGGAGAGGAACTTCGCCCGCAGGTGCCTGCGGGCCATCCCGACCAGTTCGGGGATGCTGTCGGTCCGCGGCTCCCCCAGGTGACGCTCGAAGAGGCGGGAGATCTCTTCGCGCGTCTTGTGGACGGCGGGGGCGATGATGTGGGAAGGGGTCTCCCCCGCGAGCTGGATGATGAACTCCCCGAGGTCGGACTCGACGACCGTCACGCCCGCTCCCTGCAGCGCCTCGTTCAGGGATATTTCCTCGGACGCCATCGACTTCGACTTCACTGCGAGGGTGATCCCCTCGTCCCGTGCGATCCGCGCCGCGACCTCCCGCGCCTGTGCCGCGTCCCGGGCCACATGGACGATCGCGCCCCGTTTTTCCGCCTCCTCGATGAAGCGCGCGAGGTACGTGTCCAGGTGGTCGAGGACGTCCCGCTTGATCCGCGACGCGCGCTCGCGGGTCGCCTCGAACTCCGGAAAGGCGGCCACCGCCGCGTCGCGGTGGGCCTGGAACCGCCCCGTGGTCCGCCCGAGCGCTTCCTGCAGCGTTTTGTCGAGGAGCGCCTTCCTGGCGTTTCGCCCGAACGCGTTGGCGTCAACCCGCATTTCTCACCAGCCTTCTGCTACGGCGGCGGATACGGGCATGTCTACTGCGTTGTGCCCCTCATCCCGCGGGGTACGGGGTACCCCAGGGAGCGCACTATGTACGGGAGTGGGGCGCTCGGTCGGGCTCCTCAGCGTAGTTTCAACTACGCCTCCGGGGCCCTCCGGTCGCGCGCCTTGTATCCACGCCCGTCTCCACCCCCTCGCGACGAACCCTGGTGAGAAAAGCGGGTTCTGCTCCATCAGGCGGCGTCCCCTCTCCCGGCCGTTTTCCCCGCGAGGATTTCGGCGAGATGGATCGCCTTCACGGGGTATCCGATCCGCGAGATCACCCCTCCGATGTTCAGCAGGCACCCGAGATCCCCGGAGGTTACATACGACGCGCCGGTCTCGAGGATCCGCTCGACCTTGCGTTCCGTCATCCTGCAGGAGATCTGCGGATATTTCACGGAGAAGACGCCCCCGAAGCCGCAGCACCGGTCGCTCTCCTCCATCTCGACGAACTCGACGCCGGGAACGGCGCGCAGCAGTTTCCGCGGGGCCTCGACCACTCCGAGCCCCCGCCGCAGGTGGCACGAGTCGTGGTACGTCACCTTTCCGGAAAAATCCGATTTCGGGTCGGTCACGCCGAGCACGTCGACCAGGTACTGGGAGAGTTCGTAGATGCGATCCCCGACCGCCCGCGCGCGGGCGAGCATCCGGGGCTCGTCCCGGAACAGGACGGGGTAGCCGTGCTTCACCATCGCCGCGCACGACCCCGATGGGGTGACGATGGGGCCGTCGTCGGCAAAGGAGAGGAGGAACTTCCGCGCCATCGCCCGGGCCTCCTTCCGGTTGCCCGTGTTGAAGGCGGGTTGGCCGCAGCACGTCTGGGAGAGCGGGACGCGCACCGTCGCCCCGAACCGCTCCAGCACCTCCACGGTCGCGCTGCAGACCCCGGGGGAGAAGGCGTCGGCGAGGCAGGTGAAGAAAAGGGAAACGGGGATGGGCCCCTTCGGATCCATCCCCGTAGTATACGTCATGCGGCGCTTCCCCCGGTTACAAGGCTTCCTTCCCCCGCTCGCCGGTCCGGATCCGCACCACCTCCTCGAGGTCGTACACGAAGATCTTCCCGTCGCCGATCTTTCCGGTCCGCGCGGCGGTCAGGATCCGTTCGACCACCGCGGGGACCAGCTCCGCCGGAACGGCCGCTTCGATCTTCGCCTTGGGGATGAAGTCGACCACGTACTCCGCTCCCCGGTAGATCTCGCTGTGCCCCTTCTGGCGCCCGAACCCCTTCACTTCGAGGACGGTCATTCCGGTGACGCCGATTTCGCCGAGCGCGTTCTTCACCTCTTCGAGCTTGAACGGCTTGATGATCGCTTCGATCTTCTTCATGGCTCTCCTCCCGTCAAGGGGTTCCGACCGCATCAGCGGGGGAAGTTCCTCAGGTTGAAGTCGGGGTAGGCGACGACCGCCACCTCGTGTTGATCGAGCCCTTCGAACTCGTGCTCGGGATCGACCCGCAGCCCCATCGTCGCGTCGAGGAGCTTGAACACGACGTAGCCGATGCCGGCGACGTAGACGATGTTCGTCAGCGTCCCGATGCATTGGGCGAGGAACTGGGTTGCGTCCCCGTACAGCAGGCCCTTCACCGTCCCGGGCACGCCGTTCCAGCCGTCGCCGTAGGAGCCGTCGGCGAACAGCCCGAGGGAGAGAACGCCCCAGGCGCCGTTCACCCCGTGGACCGAGATCGCGCCCACCGGGTCGTCGATCTTGAGGGTCCGCTCGACGAAGAATACCGCCCAGCAAAGCAGGATCCCCGCGATCGCCCCGATGAGGACCGCCACGGGGGCCGTCACGAAGGCGCACGGGGCGGTGATCGCCACCAGCCCGGCCAGAAATCCGTTGGCGGCCATGCTGATGTCCGGCTTTCCGTACCGGAGCCACATGTACATGGTGGAGGAGAAGGCGCCGCCCGCGCTCGCGAGCATCGTGTTGACGGCGACCACGCCGATCCGCAGGTCCGTCCCGGAAAGGGTCGACCCCGCGTTGAACCCGAACCACCCGAAGGCGAGGATGAAGCAGCCCACGATCGCCATCGGGATGTGGTGCCCCGGCATCGCGTTCGGCGTCCCGTCCTTGGAGAACTTGCCGAGCCGCGGCCCGAGGAGCTTCGCGCCGACGAGGGCGAGGACGCCGCCGGTCATGTGGACCACCGAGGATCCGGCGAAGTCGACGTGGCCGTGCCCCAGGTGGAAGTTGCTCCCCAGCTTCGCCAGCCAGCCGCCGCCCCACACCCAGTTCGCGTAGAGGGGGTAGATGACGGCCCCCACGAGGATGGCGTAGACCGTGAAGGATTTGAAGTTCCACCGCTCCGCCATGGAACCGGTCGGGATCGTCGCCGTCGTGTCCATGAACACCATCTGGAACAGGAACATGGAGAACGCCGCGGCGTCGTACGCCTCGCCGGAGAGGAGGAACCCCTTGGTTCCGAAGAGGCCGAACTCCTTGCCGAACAGCGTGATCGTGAACTCGGCGTTCATCGTCGCGCCCCCGCCCAGCGTGGCGAAGGGGCCGGCGCCCCCCATCTGGAGGGCGAACCCGCTCAGCCAGAAGCCGAGCATGCCGAGGGCGTAGACCATGAAGTTCATCGCCATCGTGTGCCCCGCGTTCTTGGCCCGCGTGAAGCCGGTCTCCGCCATGGCGAACCCGGCCTGCATGAACATGACGAGGAAGCCGCACACGAGGGTCCAGACGGTGTTGATGGCGATCCGGTTGTGGCCCACCGTGTCCGCCACTTTGGCCGCGAGCGGCTCCTTTTCGGACATCGCCTTGATGTCGTTGTCGGTCGGTGCGCCCGCCGATCCGCCGATGATGTCGGCGATCCCGCCGGTGGCCGCGCCCGAGGGGTCCGCCCTGGGGGCGTCCGCCGCCATCGCCGGCAGGATCGTGCCGGCGGCGAGGAAGAGCGCGGCCGTGCACAGCACCCGTATCGTCCACTTGCGAAGGTGTATCCTCATCTTCTTCTCCTTGTTTTTGCATCAGGCCGGCCCGTCGAGGGGCGGACGGGACCGGGGTTCAGCCCCGCTCTCCGGCGGAATTCGTTTCCGGTTATCCGTCGATCACGGGAAGTTGATGTCCACCTGGATCGTGGCGGTGTTCTGCCCCGCGCGGTCCTTGTTGTTGTAGACGTCGTAGCCGAGGATCACACTGACGTTCTTCGCGAAGGCCCAGGAGGCGCCGAAGCTGGTGGCGCCGTAGGCGTTCTTCCCGCCCTGGTAGTCGATGGCGACCCACAGCTTGTCGGAGATCTCGGACATCGTCCGGTCCCAGGAGGCCAGCAGTCCGTTGTCGTCCCCCTTCGCGCCGTTGCGGTCGTACACTCCGGCCACCGAGGCCTTCTTGTTCAGGCCGTAGTAGCCGACCGAAAGCCGCCCCACGACGGGGAGGGTCTTGGCGACGAGGCCGTAGTAGATGTCCGCGTTCGTGCCGGTCTTGGTGTAGACGCCGTTGCTGACCTCGCCCTTCTTCGTCCCGATGCCGTACATCCCGACCGCCACGGCGGGGATCCAGGTGTTGTCCTCGGGCATCCCGATCTTGAAGTTGCCGTAGATGGGATACTTGTCCAGGCCTGCCGGGGTGTTCGCCCCGCCGTAGACCAGGTCGAAGCCGACCTCCGCCTGGATCTTCTGGAACGGCAGGACGCCGACGGTCGGCCCGAAGTCGTACAGGGGCGCGAGGTTCGCGCCGTCGGGGATGCCGAAATATCCGGTGTTGGAGTTGGGCTCCTTCCCCGTCCGGATGTAGGTGTCGAAGTTCAGGTGCACGGTTTTGTACGGCTGGATGTCCGTCGACGGGATCCAGATCTGCGTGGACGGCGTGGCCGAGGCGATGGTCGCCGTCAGGCCGCACAGAACGAACGCCGCGAGGGCGACCCCGACCCGACGGATGCTCCGGTTGCTCCTCTTCATGATGCCCCCCTGAAAAGATGAAATGGCTGTCGGCCCGGGGGAGAGCATCAGATGTGCCATCGGGAGGAAAACGGGACGCGCTGCGAGATAAAGGCTCGAAAGGGAAAAGGAAAGCAGAGTATGACCAAGCAGGAGATGAAGAGGGGGGTGGCTCGGGAAATGCTACAAAAATGTCCGTTATTCTACATCGATGGCGAGATCAGGTCTCGCGCGCCTGAGTACATAACGTCGGCTGCGCCGCCTCGGAGGGGGGACTCCGTTCGTGGCTCGCCGTGCGGTGAACCTGCACGGCTGCGCTTTACCTCACTTCGCCCCCCTCCTGCGGCGACTCCGCCGGACCCTCATGTCGCGTGCGCCTTCCGTGCTGTCTTCCCGATACGTTACCGTATTTTTGAAACGCAGCACTAAGACTCTCCGCCCTGCGTCTACGTGAACGGATTTGTGATGCGATGGATCCAGGGCGGCATCACTTCTTCCACGGGGAGGAGAGCCCGTGCTTCTTCATCTTGTACGCCACCTGTCGGGGCGTCCACCCGAGGATCTTCGCGGCCCGCGCGATCACCCAGCCGGCGGACGACAGCGCCGTCTGCAGTTCCTCGCGCTCCACCGCCTTGAGGAACTCGACCCGGGGTCGCCCTTCCCGCGGCGCCGCCGTGTGGGGAGGCTCCACGGCGGAAGCGGCGACGGACGCCTGCGGCGCCGGGGGCTGCCCGTACGACCCGGTCGCGGGGAGGGACGCGGCGACCCGGATCGCCCGGGGGAGGTCCTGGGCCCGGACCACCGGCGCCTTGGCCATCACCACCGCGCGCTCGACGAGGTTCTCCAGCTCGCGCACGTTTCCGGTCCACCGGTACTCGAGGAGAAGGTCGATGGCGTCCTTCGAGAAGGCGATGCTCTTCCCGTGCTCCCGGTTGAACCGTTCGAGGAAATGCTCCGTCAGGGGGAGGATGTCCTCCTTCCGGTCCCGCAGGGGGGGGAGGAAGACGGGGATCACGTTGAGCCGGTAGTAGAGGTCCTCCCGGAACGTGCCGCCCGCCACCATCTTTTCGAGGTCGGCGTTCGTCGCCGCGATGATCCGGACGTCCACGGAGACGGGCCGGTTCTCGCCGAGACGCTCGAACGTGCGCTCCTGCAGGACGCGGAGCAGCTTCACCTGCGTGGGCAACGGGATGTCGCCCACCTCGTCGAGGAAGATCGTGCCGCCCGACGCCTCCTCGAACCGGCCTTTCCGCTCCTCGACGGCGCCGGTGAAGGCGCCCCGCTTGTGGCCGAACAGCTCCGACTCGAGCAGCGTCTCGGGGAGGGCGGCGCAGTTTACGGCGACGAAGGGGCGGTCGGCCCGGCCTCCCCCCTGGTGGATCGCGCGGGCGATCATCTCCTTCCCCGTCCCGCTCTCGCCGCGCAGGAGCACCGTGGCGCGCGACGGCGCGACGCTGGTCACCGCGGCGAAGACCTCCTGCATCCGCTTGCTCTGCCCGACGATGTTCTCGATCCGGTACGTCTTCCGGATCGTCTTCTCGAATTCCCTGCGTTGCCGCCTGAACTCGTCCTGCAGCCGCTCGATCGCCTTGTGCAGCTTGAGCGCCTGTCCGATGAGGCATCCGATCACGGTGAGGGTCCGCGCGTCCGATTCGAGCGCCCGGGTCCCCTCGCGGCCGATCCGCTCCGCGCTCAGCACCCCGAGCGTCTCCGCGCCGATCTTGATGGGGACGCAGATCCAGGAAAGGGGGCCTTCCCCGGACGACTTCCCGTGGGCGCGCGTCTTGTCCAGGAACGACGGCTCTTTCCGGACGTCGGGGAGGGCGATGGGGCTGCCCGTCTTCATCGTCTTCCCGACGATCCCTTCGCCCCAGACGTACCGGCCCCGCTCCCGCTGCTCGGCGGTGTAGCCGGCGGCGACCGCCATCCGGATCTCGCGGGTCGTCTCGTCGGGGCGGAAGATCGCGGCGCGGTCGTATCCGAGGAAGCTCTGGAGCGTGCGCAGGGCGGTCCCCAGCGCGCGGTCGAGGTTCTGCGTCGAGGTCAGGATCTTGGCCACCTCGTGGATGGCCGCGATCTCCGCCTTCTCGGGGGATCGGGAGTCGGTCACGACCCGATTATAGCGCGGCGGGGGCGATTCCGGCGGGACGTTCAAAATCGGTGGTAGCCTCCCGCCGCCGTCCAGGGGACCTGGAGGTACTCGAGGACCGTGTCCGTCCCGCGCTGGATCTTCCCTCCCTTGAGGCTGCCCCGGAACACGGTGTCGGAAAGCAGCCGGGAGAGGTTGATCCCGATCCCGTAATAGATTCGCCGGTGGGGGTCGTTCATCGTGCCGTCGTTGGGCTCGTAGCCGCGCGTGTTGTACCCGAGCTGGAGCTCCAGGTACCGGACGACCGGGACCTCGCGGAGCCGCGGGATGCCGTCCGCCTTCAGCGCCAGGAGGTACGTCTGCCCCGAATAGTCCGCCAGGGGATCGGTCTCGCCGACCCGCTGCGCGTCGTCGGACTGTTGGTAGAGGAGCCGGAAATCGAGGAGTGCGTCGACGCGGGGGTACACTTCCGTCAGGACGGCGAACGCGGCTCCCACCGCGTTCGCCACCGCGTCCTCCATGCTGAAGCGGAATTCCTTCGAAAAGCCGTCGATCACCTCGACCCCGGTCATCACGCCGAGGGAAGTCCACGTTCCCAGCCGCAGGGCGCTCCGGCGATCGTTCCCGACCGCCTCGAACGCGCGGGTGAGGAGCCGGGCCCCGGTGTACGTGAAGTAGACGTGGCCAGCCTTGTCGGCGCCGCCGGCATACGTGTCCTTGCCGAACCACCCTTCGTCGACGGTGCCGAACGATCCGGAGAAGCCGTCCTTCCACCAGGTGTTCGCGCCGTAGACCCCCACGATGGCGGCGATCCCGCCGATCACCGCCGTGTTTTTCCATCGCAGCCCCCGGGCGATCGGGTCCTCGGACACTCCGGCGGAGGGTGGGGCCTTGGGAGGCGCGGGATTCTCCTCGCGGACGAGGCCGGGGTCCGGCTCCGCGAGGAGTTGGGAGGGAAGGAGAAGAAACGCTGCTGCCAGGAGCATCCCCGTGGCGGTTCCCATTCTCGCTCCTTCGGAGCGGCGCGTTGTGGGCCCGTACATTGGAATTGTACCTCGCGCGGAACTCCGTGGTCACCACCGCCGGGAGCGGGTTCCGGCGTATAATCCGGTCAATCGCTCCGCGGGACGGCGCGCCGGCCGGCCTCGCTCCTCCCGCGGAAAAATGTGCGAACCGGAGTCGCGAGGATGGCAAAGAGATCGCGGTACCTGTCCGGCGCCCGGATCCTTCCCCCGCCGGTGGGGAAGAGGATGCCGGCGTCGGAGTTGATCGAGAGGACGTTCCTCGCCTACAACGCGGGGAGGCTGCGGGAGGGGGCGCGGCTCCTTTCCGAACGGATGCTGAAACCCGACGTCACGGTGGGGCTCTCCCTGACCGGCGCGCTCACCCCCGCTGGGCTCGGCGTGTCGTGCGTCGTGCCGCTGCTCAAGGCGGGGTTCGTGGACTGGATCGTCTCGACGGGGGCGAACCTGTACCACGACGCCCACTTCGGTCTCGGGCTCCCGATGCACGCCGGCTCGCCGTTCCTCGACGACCGCGTCCTGCGGGACGAGGGGGTCGTGCGGATCTACGACGTCCTGTTCGACTACGAGGTGCTTCTCGACACGGACGCCTTCTTCCGCCAGGTCCTGGATCTTCCCGAGTTCCAGACGGAGATGGGGACGGCGGAGTTCCACTACCGGCTCGGGAGGTACATGGCGGTGCGGGAGAAGGCCCTCGGCCAGGGCGAGGTGAGCGTGCTGGCGGCGGCGTGGCGGTACGGCGTCCCCGTCTACACCTCGTCCCCGGGGGACTCCTCCATCGGCATGAACGTCGCCGCGATGCGCCTCGGCGGCCGCGGCGTGACGTTCGACGTCTCCCTCGACGTCAACGAGACGGCGGCGATCGTCTACGACGCGAAACGCCGCGGGGGGAAAAGCGCGGTCTGGATCCTCGGCGGCGGGTCGCCGAAGAACTTCATGCTTCAGACCGAGCCGCAGATCCAGGAGGTTCTCGGGCTCGACGAGAAGGGGCACGACTACTTCCTCCAGGTCACCGACGCCCGGCCCGACACGGGCGGGCTGTCCGGCGCGACGCCGTCGGAGGCGGTCTCGTGGGGGAAGGTCGACCCGGACAGGCTCCCCGACACGGTGGTCTGCTACCTCGACTCCACCGTGGCGCTCCCGCTCCTTTGCGCCTTCGCGTTCGACCGGGTGGGAAAGCGGGCCCGCAGGCGCCTCTACGACCGCCGGGCGGAGATGCTGGCGGTGCTTGAAAAGGCGTACCGGAAGGCGGTGAACGCCGCCGGGGTGACGAAGAAGCGAAAGGTCGCGCGGAAGAAGTAGAAGGGTCTATCGATCTTCGCGGAGCTGGAGCAGGAGTTTCCCCGCGGCCCAGGCGTCGGCTTCCGCCCGGTGGAAGGTGGAGCCGATGCCGAGTTCCCTGCAGATGTCCGGGAGGGAGTGGGAGCGGAAGCGCCCGGTCCGGCGGGCAAGCAGAAGCGTGTCGATCACCCGGTTCCCGGGCCACGATCCCCCTGCGATCCGCGCCTCGCTCCGAAGGAACGACAGGTCGAACGGCGCGTTGTGGAAGACGAGCGGGTCGTCGGCGAGGAAGTCGAGAATCCGGGGAAGGAGGTCGGCGAAGGTGGGGGCGCCGGCCACCATTTCGTCGGTGATCCCGTTCACCGCCGACGCGCCGGGGTCGATGGGGCGCAGGGGATTCACCAGCGACACGAAGGAGTCGATCACCGTCCCCCGCAGGAATCGGAGCAGGGCGAACTCGCAGACCCGGTGACCGTCGGACGCGGAAAGTCCCGTGGTCTCCACGTCCGCCGCGACGTACGGGATCTCGAGGATGCGGTCTCCGTCGGCCGGGTTCCTCAACGTTCCCCCCTGAGGTAGAATACGGGCACATCATCCCACAGGAGCCCACCGATGAAAAAGTGGAAGTGCACCGTCTGCGGCTACATCCACCAGGGGGACGAGCCCCCTGCCTCCTGCCCCATCTGCGGGGCGCCCCGCGAGAAGTTCGTCCAGATTTGATGCCGGGTGCCGCTGCGTTTCTCACCAGGGTTCGTAGCGAGGTGGTGGAGATGGGCGGATACAAGGCGCGCGACCGAGGGCCCCGGAGGCGTAGTTGACACTACGGCGAGGAGCCCGATCGAGCGCCCCACTCCCGGTACACGGCGCGCTCCCTGGGGGTACCCCGTACCCTGCGGGATGAGGGGCACAACGCAGTAGACATGCCCATATCCGCCGCCGCAGTAGAAGCCTGGTGAGATGCGAGGGGAAAGGTTGCGCTGGTCACCGGCGGGAGCCGGCGGATTGGCGCGGCGATCTCCCGCGCCCTCGCGAAGGCCGGCTACGAGGTCGTCCTGACATACCGGACCTCGGCCGTCGAAGGAAAGGCGCTGGCAGCGCGGATCGGCGGGAGCGCCGTTCCACTCGACCTGTCCCGGCCGTCGACGTTCGGACGGTTCGCGGACCGGCTGGGCCGGAAGTTCGGGCGTCTGGACCTGCTGGTCCACAACGCCGCCGTCTTTCCCCGGACGCCGGCCGGCGAAGTCCCCCCCGCCGCGTGGGACGCCGTCTTCGCCGTCAACCTCCGCGGTCCGTTCCTGCTGACGCAGGCGCTGCTGCCGCTGCTGCGGAAGGGGCGGGGAGACGCGGGGGTCCTCTTCCTCGGGGACGCCTTCGCCGGCGAACTGTGGCCCGGTTACCTGCCGTACTGCCTCTCGAAGCTGGCCCTCCCGCCCCTGGCCGCCGGTTTGCGGAAGGCCCTCCCGCCCGGGGTTCGAGTCGGGATCGTTCGACCGGGGCTGGTCCTCCCGCCCGACCGGTTTCCGGCGCGGCGGTGGGTGCGCCTCCGCGCGGAGAAGGTGGCGCGGCGCGGGATCCGGACGCCCGAGGGCGTCGCGAGGGCCGTCTTGCATTTCGCACGCGCGGCAAACTATAATCGCCGGACCGATCATCACCATGGAGGTGTCCAATGAAGAAGTGGAGATGCAACGTGTGTGGCTACATCTATGACCCGGCCGCCGGCGACCCCGCCAACGGCGTACCTCCCGGCACCCCCTTCGAGAAGATCCCGGACGACTGGGTACGCCCCCTCTGCGGCGTGGGCAAGGAAGAGTTCGAAGCGGCCGACTGACCGGATCCTGAAAACCAGCGAGGTGCCTCCCAGATGCCCAACGTGACGCTTGCGCCCGACGTCTACTGCGTCGGGGTCAAAGACCCTGGATTGACCGTTTTCGACATCGTCATCCCCACGGAGTACGGAACCACGTACAACTCCTACCTCGTCAAGGGCAGGGAGAAGACCGCCTCATCGACGGCGTCAAACGCCCCTTCGTCGGGGAGTTTTTCCGCAGGATCGAGGAGATCCTCCCGCTGGAGAAGATCGACTACGTGGTCATCAATCATTCCGAACCCGACCATGCGGGCGGGATCGTCGACCTGCTGCAGCGGCACCCGAACGTGCAGGTCTACTTCTCCCGCGCCGCCAAGTCGTTCATCGACAACCTGGTCAACGGGGAGTACAAGTTCCATATCGTGAACGACAACGAGGAGCTTCCCCTCGGCGGCAAGACGCTCCGCTTCATCAACGCGCCGTTCCTCCACTGGCCCGACACGATCTTCACGTACGTGGTGGAGGACAAGATCCTCTTCCCCTGCGACTTCCTGGTCTCCCATTATTCGTCCCCCCATCACCTTCAACGACGAGCTCGACCATCCCGAAAAGGCCCGCAGCGCCTTCGAGTTCTACTACAGCACGATCATGCGCCCGTACAAGGAGCCCATCC
>CAVRZM010000015.1:0-431645 GCA_963725735.1 uncultured beta proteobacterium
CGGGGTTTGGTATTTGATAGGGGAATACTTTTCGTCGTCGGGAGATCGAGATGCCCCTGCCAATACATGTGAGCCCGGCAATCCTGACTTACCGAATCGGTCAGCGCGGCTCTATTGAGGTCCAGATCGTCACCATTGCAGCGGCGCCGTCATCGGCCAATGTAACCGCGATGGTGGAATCGAAGGGCCCCGCCGTACTCGCGGTGCGCAAGCTGCAGAGTTTTCTGGTAGAGCGCGGGCCTCACGGGCAGATCATCGACATCACGCCGGATGGCGAAACCGATGGTTCCACTCCGCTGAGCGTGGATGCTGGAGAGATGATTCAAGTTTCAGTTGAACTGCGCTCTCCCAATCGCTTGGTTGGACGTTTCCAGGCACGCCTTTCAGTGACAGGTGCGGCTGATTCCGAGACGCAGAACTGGTTCGTAGCAGTTCCCATATCGGTATTGGCGCCGCGTTGGGAATATGTCGGCCCAGCAAACTATGCCTACATCGATGAGAACAATCGCGGCCAGTTTCCTGTAAGCGGGCGCGTCAACGCAATTGCTTTTGATCCGCTCCGTCGCGATATCTGCTACCTCGGCGCCCCCTCTGGCGGATTGTGGCGAACCATCGATATGGGCAAGACTTGGGCTCCCTTGTCGAACACGTGGCCCGCTCAACCGGTGAGCTCCATCGCGGTCGATCCAACTTTCGGAGACACGATATTCGTGGGCACGGGGGATGTCCCAGGCAATGTAACCGGTGGCCTCGGTGTAATGCGCACGATCAACGGAGGCGGTGGTTGGGAGCGGGTCGGCACTAGTGAATTCGGTGAATCAGCAGTTTCAAGTGTGGTTGTGAACAATGCCTCACCAAGCAACCTCTACGCGGCCGAGTTTCCGGGACGAGTTTGGTTGAGTGGAGATTCCGGCGACCACTGGAGTGTCGCTGCAGATCTCCCATGGACCTGGTGGATGAAGCTTGATCGTGCCGTGCCGAGCGCATCAGCTCCCAATCGGTTCTATGCGATTGGTGAAGGCGAAGGTGCGGAACTGTGGAGAACCGATGGCGGAACGGTTTGGACCAAGCTTCGGACACCGTTCAGCGTTGACCCGACAACTGGCAAGCAACGATATCAGCAGCGGCCGCTCGTTGCGTGTTCGATGTTCGACTCGGATGCCGTGTATCTGATGTCGCATACTGACGGGCAAATTTGGGCAAGCAGCAATGCGGGAATGAGTTGGCGCGACATCACCGGTGGCTATCCAGACGGCAGAAGTGACGGCAGCAACCTCTATCGCTTTTGCTTCGCGTGCGCTTACGATGGCGACCCCGTGCAGGGTACGGCGCGAGACGTTCTATATGCGGGCGTGTATAGCATTTACCGGTCGGCGCCCGCAGATGGCTCGTGGGAGTTCGTGCTAGGCGACAGCCCGGGTCACGCGGACCAGCACGCCATTGCAGTCGATCCTCAAGACCCTTCGAGAGTTGCTGTTGGCAACGACGGCGGCATCTACCTCGTCGTAGGCAAGTCTGTCCAGTCGGCAAATGATACGTTGGCCGTCACGCAGATTTATCGCGCCGACATCGTTCCATCGGACCCGCCGGCCATACTTTGCGGTACACAGGATGTAGGGACGGCCGCGTTGCTCGCTTCGGGAGCGTGGGCTATGGCCGGAGGCGGCGATGGCGGCTCTTGTTTGATCAATCCAGACGATACGAACATTCAATACCTCACGGCCAACTTTGATGATGCCAACCAGTGTCAGTTGATGCGTACGGGAAATCGCTGGCAGACGAGCAAAGACATCATTGCTCCGTCGATGAAGACTGAAAGCCGAAGTTTGACCCCGGCACTTACCTTGGATCCCGGTAATCCGAGCAAGTTATATCTCGGTACCAATTACCTTTACCGTTGGGACGAACAAGGAAGTGGCCAAGGTGGGTGGACTCCGCATATTGGCGGCTCACAATTGTCAAGCCATGGATACCTCAATGTCATTGCAGTTGCGCCGAATGATTCGCAGCGCATCTACACGGGTTCATCGGACGGTGAGTTGTGGATGTCCAAGAACAGTGGCGACTCATGGGAAAGGATCGACACTGGCCTGCCAGCGATGCTTGGCCTTGGTATCCAGGCCATCTCCATCAGCCCCAATGATCCCGCGCAAATTGTGGTTGGGCTTTGGGAAGTGATTGGTCAGGGGCGACTATGGCTGTGTCGTGATACGAGCGCACTGCAGCGTACCTGGATGGACATCTCAAGCCGCGGATCAATCGACGGACTGCCGGACACTCCCGTGACATGCATCGCACGGGATATCTCCGAACCTGACAGCGTTTGGTACGTGGGGGGCGGCCAAGGTGTCTACTGGACACAAGATGGAGGCATCGCATGGCTCGATGCGACTGCGTCGCTCGGGCTCCCCGTTCTGGGCGTCAGCGCCATGAAGGCAACCGGCGAGAACAGCGTGCTCTACGCGGCCACGTTTGGGCGCGGGATGTGGAAGATCTAGGCGACGCGAGTGGTGGTAGCTGCAGCCGTGCCGGGTTCAGTGAACTCCGCGAACGTCTGGTTCTCTGGCACGCGACCGGCTGCTGTGAGTCGGGCACGGTCGGTCGTTCCTCCGCGCTGAACGGCGGGACCACGACCCACAGCGGCCCCTGACTTATAGCTGGCTGCTGTACGCACCTGAGCGGCCGCTCGAGTGGTCATGCTGGGGGTCTCTGACCGGCTGGAAGTAGACCCCTCGCTGCCTTCTGCCAGGCGATCAAAATCTGTCGTTGAGTTGGCCACTCGCCGGGGACGGCTTGCGGGCACCCTGCAAGTCCCGGCATAGATGGTGCGCGATGCGATCACATTCCTGCTCGCGCATATCGTAGGGACCCCGTCGACACGCAGGCGCGTTCCTCGCGTCAACAGTGACACGCTATCCGAAGGCTTCAGCCACTTCGTTACCTCCATGACTGCTCCGGTGCTTCCGGCTGGAGCGGTTGCCGGGTGGGGTTTTCACCCACTGGAAAAGCGCCGCCTTATCACGGCGCACGCCAGGAGCAGACACCCGACCGCGCTGAGGGCGTGCGTCAGATCATCGCCTGGGTGCGACGCCACTGGATAGGTGATGTGCCTGCCCATCGGCGGAACGCTCTCCGATCCAGCTGGTTGCCATTCAAGTGCCGGACGATGTACTCCTCGCCGAACTTGAACCTGTTGGATGGCGAGACGTAATGCTCAAAAGCCTTCTTGATTTGCCGGCCAAAGTTCCCGCGGTCGACCGGGAACAGATTTCGACGGACTCTAGCGAATTTGATGAGGCGGTAGCTCGGGACGGATGCCAAGAGCTCCGTGCCTGCATCCGTAGCCACTTGGGCCAGCGCCCGCTGGTGATTGGCCGAAAGCGATTTCTCAATGTTGGCATTAGCCCGCGGCATCACGGGCCAGAGTGCATCGGCGATCAGAGGCATCTCGCGCACCCGCCCAGGATAGGTCGCGGGTGCCGGTTCGGCGCGATCGGCCGGTAATAGATCGCCCGTCGCGAGCTCGGCACTGTGCGGCACCGCTTGCGGGCACATGGCAAGGGTCTCCGGTCGGTGAAAGGCAAAGGCGGATCGGACACGTCACTCGGGGTCCAGGTCATTGCTGAAGTGCGTTTCCGCTTCGGAGTATTCGTAAACGAACGGCATAGGCCGATACCAAGCGGAGAGCAAGGGTGGCAACCCATCCGCGCAGTGTCGCACCTTGACTTCGGCGCCGCTCAGCGTGGTACCACCTTCTTGGCCCCAGTAACGTCGGTGGACGTGCCGTCGATGTAGACAGGTAGTCCGTCAGGCCGAAGCCCGTGGCCAGCGGTAACTCGCGCAGCGCGATCCCATGGCTGGCGAAGATGGTGGACTTGGTGGCGTCGAGGACCGTCCAGCCGGCCGCGTTCAGCAGGCGTTCGATTTCGGCCCGTGCTTTCCGCTCTGGCGACAACCGTTCCCTCCATGCGCCGATCCTAGCAGCACGCGTCCCTCACGTCGTAACGATGCCCCCAATTGGTGGCCCCGCTGGCGCTGCTCCACACGAAACCGCGACCGGCAACGTTTCCCTCAACGCCAATTTTTCTCCATCCAAAACTGACGCTTGCTGGTGTCACCATTGAATTGGTGCCTACCGAAGTCGCCGTTTACCTTTTTTGCCGACAAAATTGATTGTGATGATAACATATTGATAAATAATAGTTTCGGATAATTATGTTATTTATACGTTCCATGTACTGTGTTATAGTATTCCTACAAGTGCGCTCACGTCCTGCCAAGTCCCAACCCGTCCGCGACTGTCCACATGGCCCTTTCCCAAATCGCCCTAGCCCCCGGCATTCGCGTTATCGACCTCGGTGAACTGTCCGTCCTGCTCGCCGCCGACCGCAGCATCACTGACGCACAGCGCCTCGCGTACCAAGGCGCGATCCGCACGCTGTGCAAGGTGCTCGCCTGCCGGCCCGAGGCGATTCCGGCCGACCCGCGCAAGATTGATCAGCTGCTAAACGACGTAGCGGCTGCTAACGTACCGGCTGCTGCGCGGCCGATCTCCCGCAAGACGCTGGCCAACGTGCGGTCGCGGTTGAAGGCGGCTCTCCGCGTGGGTCAGAGCGCGTCAAAGATGCCGCCGCACGGCACGATTCTGACGCCGGCATGGCGCGCGCTGCATGTACAGCTGATCGATCTGCGGATGCGCCATGGGCTGTCGCGCTTGGTGCGGGTCGCTTCCTTTCGCGGCATCGCGCCCGATCAGGTCGATGACCCATTCGTTCGCGAGGTGGTCGACGACGTGAGCCGCGTGAACTGGGGTCGCGATGGGTTGCCGTTCTGGCGACGGACGGTCGCGCTATGGAATGAAGCTGCAGCGACGATCGCCGGCTGGCCGCAGGTGGCACTGACACCGCCTGCGCCCCCGACGCGGCACCTGCCGAACCCCTCGAGCGCTTTCCGATCTCGTTTCGCGACGACCTCGAGGCTTACCTTCGGTGGGCTGGCGGGCAGGATCTGCTGGCACACGACGCGCCAAGTACACCAATCAAACCCGGCACGGTGCGACTACGCCGTGAGCAGTTCCGCGTCGCCGCGTCGACGCTCGCGCAGCACTTGGGCGATACCACGCAGGAATCGCGAATCTCGCCGCGCTGGTAGATCCTGCGAACGCCAAAGCGATCCTCACCGCCTGCCTGAATGCGACCCCGGATCGGAAGCCGACGGCGTTCATTCGCGGACTCGCGCTGACGCTCGTCATCGTTGCTCGCCAGTGGGTGGAGCTTCCCGGCGAATCTCCGGAGATCAAGGAATTGCTCGCTCTCAAGCGCAGGCTGGGGAGCACACCCACCGGTCTCACCGAAAAGAATCGTCGCGTTGTTCTGCAGTGCAGCGACCCGGCGACCCTGCAACAGCTGCTCAAACTGCCGGACACGCTGCGAAGGCATGTGCAGACGCGTCGCCTGACGCCAGGCCGGCGCTTGCAGAAGATGCAGATTGCGCTCGCGATCGAGTTGCTCCTGGTCGCGCCGATGCGCTTGCAGAATCTCGCCAGCCTTTGTCTTGGGCGTCAACTCCAGTGGCCATCCGGCCGCGGCGGGCCGGTGTTCATCTCACTGCGGCCCGATGAAACCAAGAACGATCAGCCGCTGGAATATCCCGTCGAGGAGCATGCCCGCGAGTTGCTGCACGAATACCTCGATCGATATCGCGCCTATGCCAAGGTCGCGGACATCGATTGGCTGTTCGTCCATCTCGATGGCACGCCGGTTCCCGCCGATCGCACTTCGCGACGGCATCACCAAGGCGACGAAACGTGAGCTCGGCATCGCGGTGACGCCACACCAATTCAGGCACCTCGCTGCGGCGATCACGCTGGACCACAGCCCGGGCGCGATTGGCATGGTTCGGGATCTCCTCGGGCATCAGAACATCAAGACCACGCTCAATTTCTACGCTGGGATGCGAACGCGCCAGGCCGGGCGCGAGTGGTCGAAGATTCTCAACGGCGTGCGACACAACGGGACGGGATCCACGTAGTTCATGCCCCACCGCATCGGACTTCCCATCGACACCTGGCCAGCGGGCGACCGTGCCGCGTGGCAGCGCGCAACCTCGACGGTCGATTTCTTCGCCGACGACGGCGTCGCCGCCGGGTGGCGTCCAAAATCGCAGCAGCAGGCTTGCTACGCCTATGCGCGCTGGCTCGCTAACCTCAGTGCTCATTCGTCCGACGCTCTGGTCGCTCCTCCAGCGCAGCGGGTCACGCCAGAGCGCCTCGAGGCCTATGTCGCGTGGCTGGCGACGCGGATCAAACCGATGAGCGTTGCCGCCGAGCTGCAGCACTTGCTGCTGGCGTTGCGAGCGCTTGCGCCGCGGGAAGACTGGACTTGGTTGGGGAAAATCCAATATCGCTTCGCGCGTCACGCCCATCCGCGGGATCAGCGCCACAAGATGGTCGACCCGCGACGGCTGCTGAAACTTGGCTGCACGCTGATGGATTCGGCTAACGACGATTCTGTCTCGCCGCTCGCGCGCGCCCGCCAATTTCGGGATGGCCTGCTGATCGCCCTGCTCGTCATGATCCCGCTGCGACGACGCAGTCTCACCGCGTTGCACTTTGGCCAGCATGTCCGCCAGGTTGGCGACGCGTTCCACCTCAACCTTGCGGGCGACGACACCAAGGCGGGTCACGCGGTCGACTTCGTCCTGCCCCACGATCTCGCGCCCTATTTCTCGCGCTACCTCACGCAACATCGACCTCGGTTCCCGCGCCCGAGTCTCACCACGGCGCTCTGGTTGTCCTCGAAAGGAGGCGCGCTGGGCGCGGACGCCATCTACAACCTGGTGTGCCGCCGCACTCACGCATGGTTCGGATTCGCGATTCACCCCCATCTTTTTCGTACGATCGCCGCCACGACGATCGCGCGGGAAGCGCCAGACAGGATCTCCGTGGCGCGCGACCTGTTGACCCACGCGCAGCTCGACACCACGCTGCGCCATTACGCGCAGGCGCAAACCGTGCAGGCTGCACGTGACCATGGCGCGTTGATTGCGCGCCTACGCGCGCAAGACCCCACGGCGCGTCAACGGGATCCTTCGGGCTATGTCCCTGCCGACCCTGCCGGCCGGGCGCCGCGCTATTCGCGAGGAAAGCCATGAACCACCATTCCCGCTACTCTGCCACCATCGAGAAGATGCGCGTCGCGCGCAACGTCCCGACCACAGAAAACCGCAAGACGTGGACCGATCGACCTACCAGCCCGCCCCCTCCCCCGACAAGGATCCATCCTCGGCTGCGTCCTTTGCGCAAAGTGATCCGCCGCGACCTGGGACTGCGCGACGCGACCGAGATCCACGCAGTCCTCGAGGACGTGCAGGTCCTTCTGGTGCGATGCGGGTTCCATCTCCATCTCATGCGCACTGAACGGACGTTGCTCCGCCGCGAAGCCCGGCGGGCCGCGCGTGATCCTCGACGGGCGTCCCTGCGGCGCGGGCGCGGACGGCCGGCGGACGGCGTCAATTTCGCCTATCACCAACTCGGACTGGGTCTCGCGGTGATCTGGTCCGCGTTCACCGGACGAAGACTGCCTATTGGCCGTGATTCACTGCGCGAACGCGGGCGAGTGGCTCGTTTTCGTAGCTTTGTCGAAGAGGTCCTGACTGCAATCCCAGCATGCCTGTGGGTCAGGCGCAAAGGACACGTGCCCAGCATCGACACGTTCATTCGCGCCAGCCGCGAGGCCGCCAAGGAGGCACTCGACACACCGCAGGTCTACCGCCGGATGGGCCTCCTCGACGAGCGGCGCTGGCTGCCCGAGGATGCCAAACCGGTCGCGGCTGGCATCGGTCACATCGCGTAGGCCATTTATTCTCAGATTCCAAAGGCGACCTCCAGTGGCCATAGTGGGAACTGGCGCGACACCACGTGCCAAGTCTTTCACGAGCACTGGAGGTCGCGATGCCGAAGGTTGTCCTAGCTGAACCGCGGTACCTTTCGCTCGCGCAGGCGAGCGCGATTGTCAATCTTTCGACTCGCACCCTGCGGCGCGCCATTGCTTCCGGTACCCTGCGCGCCAGTCGGCTGGGTCGGCTGACGCGCATCGATCTAGCCGAGCTGCAGCGCTGGATGGACGCCGATGGGAACGCCGCGCCCACCACGGGGCACCGTTAAGCGGCGTAGCCGATCTTCCTGTGCGGCAGCGACGCGATGGATACGCTCGACCTCAAGCGAAGCCGCGCACTTCCTACGCGTGCACCCCGAGGAACTGCGTCAGCGCGCCAAGGCCGGCAAGATCCCGGGCGCCAAGGTCGGGCGCCGCTGGGTCTTCGTCCAGGAGGATCTTGTGCAGCACGTGCGGTCACTCTATCCTGCTCCGCGGCAAGCGTTGCAAGTGACGTGGAGAAAGGAGTTGGAATGTCACTTCGCAAACGCGGCGGTACCTGGTGGATCGACGTCATCGCCCCCAACGGGGAACGAGTACGCCGAACTACTGGGACTGCCAACAAAGCCCTAGCGCAGGAGTTTCACGACAAGACCAAGGCGGAGCTGTGGCGGATCGCGCAGTTGGGCGACAAGCCGCGGCACACCTGGAACGATGCGGTGGTGCGCTGGCTCAAGGAACAATCGCACAAGGCGACGGCCAAGGAAGACGTCACCAAGCTGCGGTGGCTGGACAAGTTCCTGGGCGGCAAGGACCTGGAGCACGTCAATCGGGCCCTGATCGACCGCATCACCGACGCGAAGCTCGCGCAGGGGTGCAGCAATGCCACGGTGAATCGGACGCTGGAGCTCTTACGCGCGATCCTGCGCAAGTGCGTCAACGATTGGGAATGGCTCGACCGCGTGCCACGGGTGCGGATGTTGAAGGAAGCCACGCGGCGGGTCCGTTTCCTCAATCGCGACGACGCGCTGCGCCTGCTCGCGGAGTTGCCGGAGCATCTGGCGGACATGGCGGCTTTTTCGCTCGCGACGGGATTGCGGCGCGCCAACGTCACCGGTTTGCAGTGGTCGCAGGTGGATTTGGCGCGGCGGTTGGCGTGGATTCATCCCGACCAGGCGAAGGCGCGCAAGGCGATCCCGGTGCCGCTCAACGCGGAGGCGCTCGCCTTGATCACGCAAGCAGGTGGGGAAGCACGCGACGCACGTGTTCAGCTTTCGCGGCAGGCCGATCGTCCAGCTCAACACCAAGGCCTGGTACGCGGCACTCGGGCGGGCCGGGATCGAGGATTTTCGCTGGCACGATCTGCGGCACACCTGGGCGAGCTGGCACGTGCAGAACGGCACGCCGCTGTTCGCGTTGCAGGAGCTGGGGGGCTGGGCGTCGACCGGAGATGGTGCGGCGGTATGCGCACCTTGCCGCGGATCACTTGGCGCCGTATGCGGAGCGGTTGGGGACGATTCGCACCAGCGCAGTGCAGACGCATGGCACAAATACGTCACAGCCCGAAAACTGAAAGGGCCTGCATCGCTGCAAGCCCTTGATTTGTTGGTTGCGGGGGCAAGATTTGAACTTGCGACCTTCGGGTTATGAGCCCGACGAGCTGCCAGACTGCTCCACCCCGCGGGCGAATTATAGCGCGGGTGGGCACCGATGGTCAATTTGCGGGCGCCACGCTGGTCACCTCGAAGCTTGACGCGGTACGGGAATGCCCATCATCCGCGCGGGGCCGCGCGCAGCAGAGCCGTCGCACCGCTCGCGCCCTTCTTGCGCAGCGTCTTGATCTTCTCCGCCATCTCCGCGCCCATCACGAACTGCGGCTGCGCGGCGGCGTGTAGCCCGCCGCCTTCTCGCGCTCCGCGACCCGCGCCTTGGCCGCCGCGAACGCGGCTTCGAACGAGTTGGTCCTGCCCAGGCCCTGCTCGAAGAACGCGTCGCCGAAGAGCGGTGGACGGCGTGCGGCCGTCGCAGCCGAACGACGGTCCATTCGCGGCGGCGTCGGTCACGACCAGCGTGTACTCGTCCTGCAGCGCCTCGACGAACTTGCCGGAGTCGCACGCGGCGACGACGATGATTCGCCACTTGATGCCGGCGTCGTCGAGGAGCTGCTTCAGTCCGGCCGGGCCGAGCTCGACGAGCGACAGCGGCGGCTGCGACGCGGCGAGCTGTTCCGCTCGCCGCGCTCGGAGCCGCGAGATAGAGCATCACGACGTCGTCGTCGCGTCGATGCATGTCGCCGATCTCGTTCAGCGTCTCGCGCAGGTTGGTGACGGTCGCGAACGGCGTCGTGATGAGCGTCTTCGGATTGTTGACGAGCATCAGCGAGCGGCCGTCGGTGCCCCAGCGCGTAGTCCATCACTTTCTGCGCCGCTTCGGCGTCGGCGCGATACGCATCGTGCCGGCCATACGGGCGCGAAGCTCACGAAATACAGGTCGGTCTGGCCGGGCCGCTCGTCCTCCAGGTTCTCGAGCACGTGATCGAGCAGGAACGTCTGCGCGGCGAGCACGGCTTCGGATCCGGCGTTGATGTCCGACAGCGGCGCCGGCTGCTGCGCGTCCTGATGCGCCGCGCCACCACGGCTCGCTCGCGATGAGCGCGCTGCCGAACCAGATCGGCGCGGCGAGCAGCATGCCGCCGCCGATCGCGCGCAGCCACCCGAACGGCGGCAGCGGCGCGAACGCGACCGCCACGCAGCGCATGAGGATCGAGCACGATCCACACGACGATCGCGTATTCGACGACGATCGACAGCTTCGCGGCAGCTCGCGACCGGCTGCACGACGATACGGCAGGTAGTGCAGCGCCTGCACGACCGGCAGCGACGCGAGCGCGATCACCGGCAGCGCGAGCGCGACGTGCCGCTGCCGGTTGACAGAGCGCGATCAGCGCCGACGTCGAGCAGCAGCAGTCGCCGCCGGCGTAGAGCTCCGGCCCGGCGCCCAGCCACGAGAACTCGCGCGGCGGCATCGCGCGGAACCAGTCGCCGACGATGTCGATCACCGCCGACAGCACGAACAGCAGCAGGAGCTGCGCGAGATCGATCGCGGAAGCGAGCCGCGTCGACGCGCCGGAAGCAACGCGAGCCGCAAGCCCGCGCCGAGGTTGCGCAGCAGGTTCGCGAGCGCGTAGCGCATGCGCGAGCGCGGACGGCGCGTCACGCGGCGGCCGCGCGCTCCTCGATGAACGCCTTCACGCGCGCCGACATCGGCGGGCAGCACCGTGAAGCGCTGCGGCCGCGCTTCGAGGCCGGCGTACGCGGCCGGACGCGCGGGCTCGCGGCCGAGCGCCTCGCGGATGGTCGCGGCGAACTTCACCGGCAGCGCGGTCTCGATGCAGATCAGCGGCACCGCCGGATCGCGCTGCTCGCGCCCGACCTTGACCCCGTCGGCCGTGTGCGGATCGATGACGACGCCGTAGCGCGCGTGCACGTCGCGGATCGTCGCGATGCGGTCGGCGTGCGTGCTGCGTCCGGACACGAAGCCCGCGCGCCTGCACGCGCGCCCAGTGCGGCGTGCCCGAGAGATCGAAGCCGCCGTCGTGCGCCAGCTGCGCGCCACAGCGCGCGCACGATCGCGGGATCGCGCCCGACGACGTCGTAGACGAAGCGCTCGAAGTTCGACGCCTTCGAGATGTCCATCGACGGCGACGACGTCGCGTGCGTCTCGGCCGACGCGCGCGGGCCGGTAGCGGCCGGTGCGGAAGAACTCGTCGAGCACGTCGTTCTCGTTGGTCGCGAGGATCAGGCGGCGGATCGGCAGTCCCATCTCGCGCGCGACGTGGCCCGCGAGGATGTTGCCGAAGTTGCCGGACGGCACCGCGAAGTCGACCTGCTCGTCGTCGCTCGCGCGTGGCCGCGAAATAGCCGGCGAAGTAGTAGACGACCTGCGCGGCGACGCGCGCCCAGTTGATCGAGTTGACGGCGCCGATCGCGTGGCGCGCCTTGAACGCGGCGTCGCCGTTGACGGCCTTCACGAGGTCCTGGCAGTCGTCGAACGTGCCCTCGATCGCGAGGTTGTGGATGTTGCGCGTCGCTGCAGCGAGAACATCTGCGCGGTCTGGAACGGGCTCATGCGGCCCTTGGGCGAGAGCATGAACACGGTGACGCCGCGCTTGCCGCGCATCGCGTATTCGGCGGAGCTGCCCGGTGTCGCCCGACGTCGCGCCGAGGATGTTGACGGTGCGCCTCGCGCTGGCGAGCACGTACTCGAACAGGTTGCCGAGGAGCTGCAGCGCGATGTCCTTGAACGCGAGCGTCGGGCCGTTGGACACGTGCAGCAGGTGCAGTCCCGGCTCCAGCGTGGACAGCGGCGTGATCGCGTCGCTGCCGAAGACGTCGCGCGTGTACGTCGCGTCGACGATGCGCCGCAGGTCGGCCGGCGGGATGTCGTCGACGAAGCGCGACAGCACCGCGAACGCGAGGTCGCGATAGCCCAGCGGCCGCAGCGCCGCGAGCTCGCCGCCGGTGCAAGCGCGGATAGCGCTCCGGCACGGCGAGTCCGCCGTCGGGCGCCAGGCCCTCGAGCAGGATCGTCGCAGAACGGCAGCGGCGCGTCGGCCCACGCGCCGCGGGTGCTGACGTAACGCATCAGTTCAGCTCTTCCAGCCGGATGCGCACGATCTTGCCGCGCACGGTCGGCAGCGCCTCGATCTTCGCGATCGCGTCGTCGATGTTCTTCTCGACCGTCTTGTGCGTGAGCAGGATGATGTCCGTCTGGTCCTCGCCTTCGGACGGCTCCTTCTGGATCATCGCGTCGATCGAGATCTCGCGGTCGGCGAGGATGCGCGTGATGTCGGCGAGCACGCCCGGCTGGTCGTCGACGCGCATGCGCAGGTAGTAGCTGGTCACGACCTCGCCCATCGGCAGGAACGGCACGTCGGTGAGCTGGTCGGGCTGGAACGCGAGGTGCGGCACGCGGTGCTCGGGGTCGGCCGTGTGCATGCGCGTGACGTCGACGAGGTCGGCGATGACGGCGCTCGCCGTCGGCTCCGCGCCCGCGCCCGCGCCGTAGTACAGCGTCGGGCCGACGGCGTCGCCCTTCACCAGCACCGCGTTCATCACGCCCTCGACGTTGGCGATCAGCCGCCGCGCGGGAATCAGCGTCGGATGCACGCGCAGCTCGATGCCGTTCTTCGCGCGTCGCGTGATGCCGAGGAGCTTGATCCGGTAGCCCAGCTCCTCGGCGTAGCGGATGTCCTCCTGCGAGAGGTGCGAGATGCCTTCGGTGTAGACCTTTTCGAACTGCATCGGCACGCCGAACGCGATGGCCGACATGATCGCGAGCTTGTGCGCGGCGTCGATGCCCTCGATGTCGTAGGTCGGGATCGGCCTCGGCGTAGCCCCGCGCCTGCGCCTCGGCCAGCACGTCTGCGAACGACGCGCCGCGTCGCGCGCATCTCGGACAGGATGAAGTTCGACGTGCCGTTGATGATGCCGGCGATCCATTCGATGCGGTTGGCGGTGAGGCCTTCGCGCAGCGCCTTGATGATCGGGATGCCGCCCGCCACCGCCGCCTCGAACGCCACCATCACGCCCTTCGCGTGCGCCGCGGCGAAGATCTCGTTGCCGTGGCGTGCGAGCAGCGCCTTGTTGGCGGTGACCACGTGCTTGCCGTTGGCGATGGCCTCGAGCACGAGCGTGCGCGCAGGCTCGATGCCGCCGATCAGCTCGATGACGATGTCGATGTCCGGATGCGCGAGCACCACCTTGGCGTCGTTGGTCAGGTTGACGCCTTCGACGCCGCGCGTCTTCTCCCGCGCGACGTCGAGCGCCCGCTCGGCGATCCACGTGATGCGGATCGGCCGCCCCGCGCGCCGCGTGATCTCCTCCTCGTTCCGGCGCAGCACGGTCCACGTGCCGCTGCCGACCGTGCCCATGCCGAGCAGGCCCACCTGCAGCGGTTTCATCGCACTCGATCCCATCTAGAGAAGCCCATCCTCGCGGAACATCTGCTTGATGCCGCGGATCGCCTGCCGCGTGCGCGCTTCGTTCTCGATCATCGCGAAGCGCACGTGCTCGTCGCCGTACTCGCCGAAGCCGATGCCGGGCGACACCGACACCTTCGCCTTGGCGAGGAGCTGCTTCGAGAATTCGAGCGAACCGAGCTTGCGATACGGCTCGGGAATCTTCGCCCACACGTACATCGACGCCTTCGGGATGTCGACCATCCAGCCGGCCTCGTGCAGGCCCTTGACCAGCACGTCGCGCCGCGACTGGTACTTGGCGCTGATCTCGGCGACGCAATCCTGCGGGCCCTCGAGCGCGGCGATGGCCGCCACCTGGATCGGCGTGAACGTGCCGTAGTCGTGGTAGCCCTTGATGCGCCCGAGCGCGTTCACGAGGTCGTGGTTGCCGACCATGAAGCCGATGCGCCACCCGGCCATGTTGTAGCTCTTCGACATCGTGAAGAACTCGACGGCGACGTCGCGCGCGCCCGGCACCTGCATGATCGAGGGCGCCTTCCAGCCGTCGAAGCAGATGTCCGCGTACGCGAGATCGTGCACGACGTAGATGCCGTACTCGTGCGCGAGCGCGATGATCTTCTCGAAGAACGGCAGCTCGACGCACTGCGCCGTCGGGTTCGACGGGAAGTTGATGATGAGCATCTTCGGCTTCGGCAGGCTCATCCGGATCGTGTGCTCGAGCTCCGCGAAGAAGTCGACGTCCGGCGTCATCTGCACCTGCCGGATGTCGGCGCCGGCGATCACCGGCCCGTAGATGTGGATCGGATAGCTCGGGTTCGGGCACCAGCACCGTGTCGCCGCGGCCGAGCGTGGCGAGCGCGAGATGCGCGATGCCCTCCTTCGAGCCGATGGTGACGATCGCCTCGGAATCCGGATCGAAGTCGACGTCCCAGCGCCGCTTGTACCAGTGGCAGATCGCGCGGCGCAGCCGCGGGATGCCCTTCGACACCGAGTAGCCGTGGGTGTCGGGGCGCTGCACGGTCTCGACCAGCTTGTCGACGATGTGCGGCGGCGTCGGGCCGTCGGGATTGCCCATGCCGAAGTCGATGATGTCCTCGCCGCGGCGGCGCGCGGCCATCTTCCAGTTCGGACGTGATCGAGAAGACGTACGGGGGCAGCCGCTCGATGCGAGCGAAATGGGTTTCCAGGAGGGGGTACATACAGGCCTTTCTTGCGTAAGCGCCCGGAACCGTCCGAGCGACGTAAGAAGCGGGAGAACTCGCTACTTCGGGGACGAAGTTTATACTTGGCAGCCACTTACCGCAACGCAGCACGGGCGCGGCGCGCCTTTCGCCCCATGAAGCTCCATCTCCAGGCCCCCTCCTCCAACATCGTCACCGGCTCCGGCCCGGGGTGGGTGCGCGTCGGGCAGACGGAATACCGGTCGAACATCGTTCTGCTGCCCGACGCGATCATCGAAGGCTGGGCGCCCAAGGGCTTCGATGCCTTGCTGGAGTCGGATTTCGCGTCACTGCTGGCCTATCGACCCGAAATGGTGCTGCTCGGCACCGGCGCACGCCAGCAGTTCGTGCATCCGCGCCTGCTGCAGGCGCTCGCGGCGGCGCGGGTGGGCGTCGAAACGATGGACACCCGCGCCGCCTGCCGTACGTTTAATATCCTGGTTGCCGAAGATCGTCGCGTCGCCGCTGCCCTCGTCGTCGCATGAAAACACTCATCGCGGTCATCGCGCTGTGGCTCGCCACGGCGGGCGCACGGGTCGCCCGCGCTCGCGCGCGGATGCGCCGCGGAACCGGCGCGCCTGACCGGCCGCCGCCGACCGCAGTCGCCGGCGACGCGGCACCCGCGGCGGAGCCGGCATCGACCGCGCGAGGGCAAGGCCGGCGCACGCTGACGCGTCTTCAACCGCCCGATCGTCGTCTTCCGGCGCGCCATTCCTCGGCGTGTCGCCGGCCGAGCGCGTCGGGACTGCCCGCGAGCGCATCGCAGTCGCTGCTCGAGCGCGGCGGCCCCGGCGCGGTCACGGCGTCACGATCCCGCAGGGCACGCGTGATCGCGATCGACGGCAGCTACGTGTTCGTGATGCTCGAACGGCGACGTCGCCGACGCGCGCCGGCGAGACGATGGACGCCGTCGACCGCGACGGCCATAGCGTCGCGCTCGAGCGCGCCATCGCCGAGACGCGCGAGGCCCGCGACGCGCGGCTGCTCACTCGCGCGGCCATTCACTCCGCGGTCGCCACGGCGATCTTCGTCGTCCTTGTCTACGCGCTGCTCCGCCTCGGCCGCGTGGTGACCCAGCGAATGCTGCGGCTGACCGCACACGCTGAGCCAGCACCTGCGCGTCGGCGGCGCGCGCGGTGCGTCCAGCGGCGCCGCGCGTTCCACGCGCGTCGCGTTCGTCCTGCGCTCGTCCGGGGGGCTCGCTGTTCCTGCTGGTCACGTACGAGTGGCTCGGCTTCGTCCTCGCCCGGTTTCCGTACACGCGCGCCTGGGGCGAGCAGCTGAACGCGTTCCTGTTCGACACGGCGACGCAAGATCGTCCTCGGCATCGCCACTGCGATACCGGAGATCCTGATCGCCGTGCGTGGTCTTCGTGATCGCGCGCTCCGTCAACCGCATGCAGAGGACGTTCTTCGACAACGTCGAGCAGGGCCGCGTGCGCGTGGGATGGGTCGACCGCGACACGGCGAGGCCGACGCGCAAGCTCCTCTCCATTGCCGTGTGGGTGTTCGCGCTGGTGATGGCCTATCCGTACATCCCCGGCTCCGACACCGACGCCTTCAAGGGCCTGTCGGTGCTGCTCGGCCTCATGGTGTCGGTCGGCGCGTCGGGCCTCGTCGGCCAGGCGGCAAGCGGGCTCATCCTCATGTACACGCGCACGTTTCGCGTGGGCGAATACGTGCGCATCGGCGACGCCGAAGGCACCGTCGTGCAGATGGGCATGTTCACGACACACGTGCGCAACGGCATGGGCGTGGAGATGACGCTGCCCAACTCGACGGTGATGGGTGCCGTCACGCGCAATTTCTCGCGCCCGGCGCGGGGCGGACGGCTTCGTCCTCACCGCCGCGGTGACCATCGGCTACGACGTGCCCTGGCGCCAGGTGGAGGGCCTGCTGCTCGCCGCGGCGCAGAAGGCGCACGGCGTCCTGGACGCCCCCGCGCCGCGCGTGTACGTGCACGCGCTGTCGGATTTCTACATCGAGTACACGCTCGTGTGCCAGGGCAACGACAAGGACCCGCAGATGCGCGCGGGCGCGCTGTCGGGCCTGCAACGCCGCCATCGTCGACGAGTTCAACGTGCACGGCGTGCAGATCATGTCGCCGCATTACCTCGGGGATCCCGCGCACGAGAAGGTCGTGCCCCCGGCGGACTGGTACAAGGCGCCCGCGACGCCGCCGCGCGGCTGACGCGCTACTCGCCCATCTGCATGAGCTGCCCGTGCACGCGGGCGTAGTGGATCGCCCCCCGCAGGCACAGCGCGCCGAGCGTGAAGTACACGACGTCGAGCAGCGCGGCCCACGCGAAGTGGTCCCAGCGGAACGCGCCGGTCAGGAGCAGCGCGCGCATGCCCTCGAACACGTGCGCCGACGGCAGCGCGAGCGCGACACCCTGCAGCCACGGCGGCAGCACCGCGATCGGATAGTAGACGCCGGACACCGGCGCAACGAGGAAGATCGCCGCCCACGCCATCTCTTCCGCGCCCAGTCCCGAGCGCAGGATCAGTGCCGACACGGCGAGGCCGATGCCCCAGCCGAAGGCGATCAGCAGCGTGAAGAACGCGACCAGCGGCAGGCCGAACGAGAAGATCGAGTAGCGGAACAGCAGGTACGCGAAGAAACATGCCCCGCCGACCCCGATCAGCGCGCGCAGCACGCTCATCGTGAGCTGCCCCGCGACGAGCTCGTGGAAGCGCAGCGGGCTCACGAACAGGTTGCCCAGGTTGCGCGCGTACATCTCCTCGACGAACGTGAGCGAGACGCCGAGCTGGCCGCGGAAGAGCACGTCCCACAGCAGCACCGCGCCGATGAAGAAGCCCGGCGCATCCTTGAGGAAGCTCGACGTCGGCGCGAGGTAGATCGTGAGGAAGGCCCACAGCACCATCGTCACGGTCGGGTAGTACATCGTCGAGACGAGCCGCGGCCACGATTTCAGCAGCAGGTAGGCGTGCCGGCGCACGAGCGCGCGCACGCGCCGCAGCGAAGCGGCAGGCCCGGTCTGCGGATACCGCGCGGGACGTGCCGCGATGTGCGCGAGATCGGTCGCGTTCATGGCGCGATGCTCTCGGCTTCCGCGCCCGGCGGCGCCTGCCCGTCGCCGCGCGCGATGTCGAGGAACACCTCCTCCATGTCGGCGCGGCCGTAGCGGGCGACGAGATCGGCCGGCGACCCCTGGTCGACCACTGCGCCCGCGCGCAGCATGATCACGTCGTCGCACATGCGCTCGACCTCGCCCATGTTGTGCGACGCCAGCAGCATCGTGCAGCGGCTCGCGCGCTGGTACTGCTCGAGGTGCGTGCGCATGCGGTCGCCGATGTCGGGATCGAGCGAGGCGGTCGGCTCGTCGAGGAGCAGCACTTCCGGCTCGTTGAGCAGCGCCTTGGCGAGCGACACGCGCGTGCGCTGGCCGGCCGACAGGTTGCCGTACGGGCGCTTCAGCAGCGCCGTGAGGTCGAGCTCGCCGGCCAGCGTCGCGATCCGCGCCGCGGGCTCGCGCAGGCCGTAGAGATCGGCGAACACGCGCAGGTTCTCGTACACCGTGAGCCGCTTCGGCAGGTCCACGTACGGCGACGTGAAGTTGAGGCGCGGCAACACGGTGAAGCGCTCGCGCAGCATGTCGCAGCCGAGGATCGAGATGGCGCCCGAAGTCGGCAGGAGCACGCCCAGCAGCATCGACAGCGTGGTGGTCTTGCCGGCGCCGTTGCCGCCGAGCAGCGCCGTCGTGGTCCCGGCGCGCACGGCAAACGAGATGCCCTTGACCGCCTCGATGCGGCCGTAGTTCTTGCGCAGGCCGGTGACGATGATCGCCGCGTCGTCGCGCGCCGCGGCCTCCACTAGATTCCCGCGCGCGCGCCGGGCCGGCGCGCCTCGCCGATGGCGATCGCCGCCGCCCACGCGAAGAGCAGCGCAGTGGAGGGCGCGAGCTCCGCGCGACCGGTGCGGAACTGGTTGGCGATCGCCGACCACCAGCACGGCCGCCAGCACCGAGGCCGTGACCATGCGCGTGCGGCGGAAGCACAGCCCGCCGGCCGCGAACATCTGCGCGATGCCGATCGCGCGCGTCCACTCGTCCGTGCCGATGGCGGTGCGATAGTGCTCGGCGAGCGCCGACGACGCCTCGAGATGCTGCACGCCGGAATGGCCGAGCACCACGGCGAGCGCGACCGCGATGATGGCGGGCCACGCCGCGCCCACGCGCGGCACGAGCAGCGACGCGAGCCGCGCGGCGCCGCGGCTTCAGCACTGGATGGTCGTCCGGCAGTAGTTGGCGAGCTCGCGCACGACGCTGGTCGCCGCCACGAGGTTCCGCGCGCGCGCTTCGCCGTACTCGAGCGCGAGGCGCATCCTGTACTTGTCGAAGAACGCGTCGAACTGCTCGGCGCCGACGGTGCCGAGCGCGTAGCAGCCCGTCGTCGGCCGCGTCGAATGCTCGAGCACGATGGCCGCCAGCGGCTGCGGCGCCGGCCCCGACACCACGCGCGCGCCTTCCGCCGGGTCGTACACGCTGTGGTCGGCGCAGCAGTGGATCACGCGTGCGCCCGACGTGGGCGAGCGGTCGCGCTGGTAACTGATGAACGAGACCTCGCGCGTCGGATAGGCGAGCTTGTGCGCGCAGATCGCCGAGAACGCGACGATGTTGCGCTCGCGGCCCACGCCGCCCTGCCACGCGTACGCGGAGCCGTCCTGGCGCTTCAGCGACGCCGACACGGCGACGGGTTGCGCAAGCTTGAGCAGCAGGCACGGCGTGGCCGCGTACGGATACTGGAAGACGTAGTTGGTCTCGGCCGCGAGATCGGCGCAGACGAGCGGCCTGCCGTGCACGTCGACGAGCCGCGTGCGCGCGTAGCCGCGCGGCGCCTCCTGCGCCCACGCCGTCGCGAGCGATCGCCAGCGACGCCGCGCCGCCCAGCAGCGCGCAACCGGAAAGGAAATTCCGCCGTTCCATCGGTCCTCCGTCGAGCCCCGCCCTCGTCGACGGCGGTGCCGTCATTCTAGCGAGCGGCGCCGGTGCGGCGGGCGCTTGCCGGGCCGCGACTGGTCCAGGCCTCGCGCTCGTCAGGCCTCGACCAGCACGCGCACGTGCTCGGCGGCGCTGCGGCCGAGCGCGGACAGCGCGTAGCCGCCTTCGAGCGTCGACACGATGCGGCGCTTGCTGTGCTTCGCCGCGACCTCGACCAGCTCGTGCGTGACCCACGTGTAGTCGGCCTCGGTGAGCTTCAGCCCGGCGAGCGGGATCCTCGCGATGGGCGTCGAAGCCCGGCCGAGATCAGGATGATCTCCGGCTTGTGCGTCTCGAGCGCCGGCAGCCAGCGGTCGACCACCGCCGCGCGGAACTCGTCGCTGCCCGAGCCCGCCGACAGCGGCACGTTGACCATGTTGGGCGCCGGATTGTCGAGCGCCGCAGTACGGGTACAGCGGATGCTGGAAGGTCGAGACCATCAGCACGCGCATGTCGCCCTGGAAGATGTCCTCGGTGCCGTTGCCGTGATGCACGTCGAAGTCGACGATCGCGACGCGCTCGAGGCCGTGCGCTTCCATCGCGTGCGCCGCGCCGACCGCCACGTTGTTGAAGAGGCAGAAGCCCATCGCGCGCCGCCGCTCGGCGTGATGGCCGGGCGGACGCACCGCGCAGAAGGCGGTGGCGGCACTCGCCGCTTCATCACGAGGTCCACGCCCATCACGACGGCGCCCGCCGCGTGCCGCGCGGCGGTCAGCGAATGCGGGTTGAGCGCGGTGTCCGGGTCGATGAAGTGCAGGCCGGCCTCCGGACTGGCCGCCTCGATCTCGTCCAGGTACGCCGCGCCGTGGACGCGCGCGATCTGCTCGCGGGTCGCGGCGGGCGCGGTGTAATGCCGCAGGTAGGGATCGATGCCCGACGCGATCATCCGGTCGCTGATCGCCATCAGCCGCTCCGGGCACTCGGGATGGTACGGGCCCATCTCGTGCAGCAGGAACGACGGATGGGTGATGAACGCGGTAGGCATGGATGCGCGGAAGCTGTGGGAACGTGTTGAACTTTGGCCGCATCCGGCGGCCGAATCGCGGCTGCCTCTCTCGGCCACCCGGCTTCCCATGCCGTCCGGACGATTCGCCTTTCCGCTGGACGGAGTGTACCTTGCGCCTGCCGGTCATGACGAGGCACGGCGCACCGGCTACAGTCGGCTGGACGAATTCTTGCTTGTCCTGACCATCTCCCATCATGGCACCTGCGCTCCCATGACCGTCCGTTCCGCCTCGCAAGCCGGCACCCCGACCGCTGCCCGATTGGCCCTGGTGCTGGCGCAGCTCGGCCGCATCGTCGTCGGCAAGGACGAGCCGCTGCGCCTTGCGCTCGCGTGCCTGCTGGCGCGCGGCCACCTGCTGATCGAGGACATCCCGGGCGTCGGCAAGTCGACGCTGGCGCAGGCGCTGGCCGCCACGCTGGGCCTCAAGTACGCGCGCGTGCAGTTCACGAGCGACCTCCTGCCGGCCGACGTGCTCGGCGTGTCGATCTACGACGAGCGCACGCAGTCGTTCCGCTTCCATGCCGGCCCGATCTTCAATTCGGTGGTGCTGGCCGACGAGATCAACCGCGCGCCGCCGAAGACGCAGAGCGCGCTGCTCGAGGCCATGGAGGAGCGGCAGGTGTCGCAGGACGGCCAGACGCGGCGCGCTGCCCGACCCGTTCTTCGTCATCGCCACGCAGAATCCCGATCGAGCAGATCGGCGCGTACCCGCTGCCGGAATCGCAGCTCGACCGCTTCCTGATGGCGATCGAGCTCGGCTATCCGGACCCTGCGGCGGAGCGCGATCTCCTGGCCGGCGGCGACCGCCGCGCCCGCATCGGCGAGACCGCACCGCTCGCCGATCCGGCCACGCTCGCCGATTGGCAGCGCGAGGCCGCCGAGATCCACGTCGCGCCCGCGCTGCTCGATTACGTGCAGGCATTGCTCGCCGCGTCGCGCGGCCACGGGGCGAACGGCGGCACGGGCGACGCCGGCGCGCGCCGCGGCCTGAGCCCGCGCGCCGGTCTCATGCTGCTGCCGGCGGCACGCGCGTACGCGATGATCGCAGGGCGTCCGATGGTGCTGCCCGAGGACGTGCAGGCGGTGTTTCCGTCGGTCGCCGGTCACCGCTGGCCGGCGGCACGCGCGCCGGCGCCGTGCAGGCGCAGTCGCTGCTGCGCGCGGTGCCGCTGCCGTAAGCGGCGAGCGGCACGATGGCCCTCTCGCTGCGCACGCCCGGCAGCCCCGCCGCCGACTGGCTCGCGCGGATGCGCCAGCGCGCGTTCCGCCACGCGCCGTCGGACCACGCGTCCGTGGTGCTGCGCCACTCGCGCATCTACCTGCTGCCGACGCGACGCGGCTGGGCGCTGATCGCCACGCTCGTCGATGATGCTGCTCGCGTCGCTCAACTACGCGCTGGCGCTGGGCGTGGCCGTGACGTTCCTGCTGTCGGGGCTCGTCGCCGCCTCGCAGCTCCACACCTTCCGCAACCTCGCGGGCATCGAGATCACGCCGCTGGCGGCGGGCGAGACGTTCGCCGGCGGCCGCATCGCGTTCACGCTCGCGCTGCACGCCGGCTCCGCCGCGCGCAGCGGACATCGCCGTGGCCGCGGGCGACGCGCGCGCCGGCGGCGACATCGCGGCCGGCCAGGCGCTCACCGTGACGCTCGCGCTCGACGCACCCTCGCGCGGCCGCGTCGCGCTCGGACGCGTGACGCTGGCTCACGACTTATCCGTTCGGCCTCTGGCGCGGCTGGGCCTACGTGCACTTCCCGCTCGCGGGCATCGTGTTTCCCGCGGCGGAGATCGGCGCGCCGCCGGCTGCCGCACGGTCCGGGCGGCGCCGACGAGCAGGCGCGCGGCCCCAGCGACGACGCCGACCTCGCCGGGCTGCGCGAATTCCAGCGCGGCGATCCGCCGCAGCGCGTCGCGTGGAAGGCGGTCGCGCGCGGGGCCGGCTGGTACAGCAAGGAGTTCGACGGCGCGGGCGGCGGCGGCCCGGTGCTGCTCGCGTGGTCGCGGCTTCCCGCGTCGCTGTCGGTCGAGGCGAGGCTCTCGCGCCTGACCGCCTGGGTGCTCGCGGCGGAACGCGCGGCCACGCCGTTCGCGCTGTCGATCCCCGGCACCGAGCTGCCGGTGCGGCAGGGACGCGACCATCGCCGCGCGGCGCTGGACGGCGCTGGCGCTCTATCCGGCCGAGCCGACAGCATGAGCGTCGCCTCGTGGATCGGCCTCAAGGGTCGGCGCGACGACGCCGGGCGCGAGGCCCTGACGCCGCTGCAGATCCGCTGGCTGGGGCTGCTCATGCTCGCGGCGCAATTTCCGCAGGCACCGCACCTGCCGATCTGGGTTGCCGTCGCCGGCGTGATGCTGGTCGGCGTGCGCATCCTGCTCCTGCGCCGCGACCGCTGGCGGCCGCAGGCGCCGCCGGCGCGCATCCCGTCGTGGGCGCTCGCGCTGTTCGCCATCGCCACCGCGTTCGCGGTGCGCGCGTCGTTCGGCTATCTCGTGGGACGCGATCCGTCCGTCGCGTTCCTCTACATCCTCGTCGCCATCAAGTATCTCGAGACGCGCACCGCGCGCGACGGCACGCTGCTCGTGTGCCTCGCCTGCTTCCTGATGGTGACGCCGTTCTTCTACAACCAGTCGCTGTTCGCCGCGCTCGCGGTGCTGCCGGCGATCGTGCTGATCGGCGTGGCGCTCGACGTGCTGTCGTACCGCGGCGCCGACGCGCAGAAGCGCTTCTGGCCGCGCGCCGCGGTGAAGCGCAGCGCCGTGATGATCCTGCAGGGGCTGCCGGTCGCCGCGCTGCTGTTCGTGCTGTTCCCGCGCCTCGCGGCGCCGCTGTGGGGATTGCCGTCCGACTACGGCGCGCAAACCGGGCTCTCCGATTCCATGTCCCCGGGCGCGATCAGCGAACTGTCGCTGTCCGACGCCGTCGCATTCCGCGTCGATTTCGACGACGCGGTGCCGCCGCCGGCGCTGCGCTACTGGCGCGGGCCGGTGTTCTCGCGCTTCGACGGCCGGACCTGGCTGCCGGGGTTTGCCGGGCTGCGCGGCGAGATCGTGGCGCCCGTGGGTCCCGCGGATCGCCTACACGGTGACCATCGAGCCCAGCAACCGGCGCTCGCTGTTCGCGCTCGACCTGCCGTCGGCGCTGCCGCTCGTCGCAGGCGGCGCCGCTGCCCCCGGCCGCCGGGATGCCCATCGTCACGCGCGACCAGCAGCTGCTGCTGCGCGCACCGCTCTCGCAGCCGCTGCGCTACGCGCAGCGCTCGTCGCTGCGCACCGACTATCCCGGCGGCGCCGCGCGACGAAGGCCGTGCGAACCTGGGCCTCGGCGAAGGCAATCCGCGCACGCATCGAGTGGGCGCGGACAGCTGCGCGCGCAGCATCCGGACGACGCCGGCTACGTCCGCGCCATCCTCACGATGTTCCGCGGAGCAGGCATTCGTCTACACGCTCGCTCCGCCCCTCTTCGAGCACGATCCGGTGGACCTCTTCCTGTTCGATTCGCGGCGCGGCTTCTGCGAGCACTACGCGAGCGCGTTCACGCTGCTGATGCGCGCCGCGGGCATTCCGGCGCGCGTGGTGACGGGCTACCAGGGCGGCACGATGAATCCGCGCGGCGCGTACATGATCGTGCGGCAGTCGGACGCGCATGCGTGGTCCGAGGTGCTGATCGACGGCCGCTGGCACCGCTTCGATCCCACCGCCGCGGTCGCCCCGTCGCGCATCGAGATCGGGCTGGGCGGCGCGCTGCGCGGCCGGCGAGCCCGTGCCGTTCCTCGCGCGCCTCGACGCGACCTGGCTCACGAGGGTGCAGCTCACGTGGGACGCGTTCAACTACGGCTGGCGGAGCAACGTGATCGGCTTCAACCGCGACCGCCAGCAGTCGCTGTTCCGCGACTGGAAGCTGGACCAGTTCGCGGCCTGGCAGATCGTGGCGCTGGTGGGACTCGCGGTGTTCGCGTGGGGCGCGCTCGTCGTCGGCTGGCTCATGTGGAAGCGACGCCACCAGGAGCGCGCACTCGTGCTGTGGGACGACCTCAACCGCCGGCTCGCGCGCGCGGGCCTGCCGCGGCAGGCGCACGAGGGGCCGCTCGCCTTCGCGGCGCGCGCGGCGGGCCGCTGGCCGCAGTTCGCCATCGCGTTCGCCGCGATCGGCGAATCGTTCGCCGAGCTGCGCTACGGGCCGATCACCGTCGAGCGCGAGCGCGAGGCGCTGATCGCGACGCTGGAGCGCGCGATCGAGGTGCTGCCGGCGTCCGCGGCCCTGCGCGCGACGCCGTAGCGCGCGGCGCCGCCGCGCCGGTCGCCGGCTTCACGGCGAGATCGACCTCCGACACCCGGAGCTTGCGCAGCCGCGCGCTCTTCTTGTGCTGGTGCTCCTCCATCCGTCCCAGCACGTCGATCAGGAAGCGCAGGGTCTCGCGGATGTACGGCCCCTTGTTCAGCATCACGCATTCGGCGCGGCTGCCCATCGCCGCGTCGGTCACCTCGGCGCGCGACGGCATGCCGCCCTTCGCCAGCGATTCCAGCACCTGCGTGGCCCAGATCACCGGCACGTGCGCCGCCTCGCAGAGCCACAGGATCTCCTCCTGCACCTCGGAGAGCCGCTCGAAGCCGACCTCGACCCCGAGGTCGCCGCGCGCCACCATGACGGCGAGCGGCGGATGGCGCATCGCCGCGAGCAGCAGGCGCGGGAGGCGATTGAACGCCGCCTGCGTCTCGATCTTGAGCACCATGCGCGGCTGCCGGCCGCGCCGCGCGGCCAGCGCGCGCACGAGATCTTCGATGTCGTCGGGTCGCTGCACGAACGAGAGCGCGACCATGTCGGCGCACTTCGCGACCACCGCGAGATCGACGACATCCTTTGCGGTCAGCGCCGGCAGCGCGAGCGCCGATTCCGGCACGTTGATGCCCTTCTCGGCACCGAGCTTCGCCGCCGCGCCCGCGACCGCCGTGACCTCGACGCGGACGCGGTCGGCAACCACGCCGCGGACGATGCCGCGAATGCGTCCGTCGTCGAAGAGAATCGGCTCGCCGACGCGCACGCCCACGAAGAGTTCCGGCAGCGCGCACGACACCATCGCCGGCTCGAGCACGCGCCCGCGCTCGTCACGCGCGGCGTCGCGCCCGGGCGCCTCGCCGCGCACGATGTCGAGCAGGTCGCCGGCATGCAGCACGAGCGCGCGCTCGACCGCGGGCAAGTCACCCACCTTGCCCTTGGCGACGGAGCGGCCCTTGCGGCGCAGGGTAAGCGCGATGCCCGGAATCACGTAGGCGGTCGTCTCGGACGTACACGCGCATTCGCCGTGGCACACCGTCTCCACCCGCAGCGTCCGGTTGCGCTCCCGCGTGTCCACGAACGTGACCGTGTCCCCCGGCCTGGCCTTGGCGACCAGCGGTCCTGCCACCGGCAGCGCGATCTCGCCCGGTGCGCTCCGAGCGCCCGCGGTGACCAGCCGCACGCGTGCCGCCAACTGCACGCGGCCGAGGTCGTCGCGCACGGGGCGCCATTTCGCGACCCGCGGCCCCAACGCCATGGGTCCGGTGCGGATCTTGGGTCCGGCAAGATCGAACGACACCAGGCAGCGCTTGCCGGTGGCGCGTTCGGCGCGCCGCAGGTGGCGCACCATGCGCTCCCACACCGGAGCGCTGTCGTGCGCGCAGTTCACGCGCATGATCTGCATGCCGGCATCGACGAGGTCGCGGATCAGCTTGGGATCGTCCGCCGCCTCGCCCGGCATCGTCACCATGATCCGCGTCGCGCGGCCCGGCGGCGTGGTGCCCAGCATCGCGTTCGCGTGCTCGGCGAGCAACGCCGGGCCGGTCTCGAACGTCACCCGCGGTGCCTCCGCGAGATCGCGGCCCACCGGCTGCCGGCGCAGCGTCCGCAATGCGGCCAGCACCGCCTCCAGCGCCGCCATGACGTGCGCCTCCATGCGCCCGAGCGAGCTCAGCCCGAGCCGCGCCAATTCCTCCTGCAGCTCGCGCACGTCGAGGCGCCGCACCGCGAGATAGTGGACGAGGTTGTACGCGCTCTCGCGCATGGCCGCGGGCATGGCGTCGAGCTCGGCACCGAATTCCTGCTCCGCGGCGAGCGCGGCGCGGCGCAGCGCGGCTACGCCCCGCTCCGCGCGCGCGAGGCGAAGGTCGCGCGCGATCTCCCGCTCGGTGCGCCGGCGTTCGGTCACGGCGAGCGTGCGCGCTACGTGACCGCGAGCAGCCATGGCGTGCCGATGACCAGGAACACCGCCATGAAGAACAGGGTGATGAGGAACCCCAGCCGGTAGAGCTCGCCCTGCGTGAGATACCCGCTGCCCACGAAGATGACGTTCTGGCTGCCGGCCTGCGGCGTGATCGCCGAGAAATAGCTGCTCGCGAAGAGCAGGCCGAACGCCATCAGCGGCGCCGGCACGCCGCCGCGCACGCCGACGTCGAGGAACACGCCCAGCAATGCCAGCACCTGCGACGACTGGCTCACGAACATGTAGTGGATCGCGACGTAGATCACGATCAGCAGCACATAGGTCGAAGGCCACGACAGTCCGACGAGATGCGACGCGAGCCGCTGGCCCACGTAACCCATGAAGCCCAGCTCGTTCAATTGCCCGGACAGCGCGAACAGCACCGCGAGCCACAGGAAGGTCGCCAGCGTGTCACCCTGCGTTGCAATGTCGTCCAGCGTCAGCACGCGCGTCATGAGCAGCAACCCGAGACCGGCGAACGCGATGCTGGTCACGTTGAGCTTCAGCGTGTCTGCGAAGATCCAGCCGCTCACCATCAGCACGAACGCCACGGCGGTGATGCGTTCGTCGCGCGAAAACGGACCGAGCTCGGAGAGCGCCTTGCGCGCCGCGACCGGCGCCTCGGGCGTCTTGCCCACCCGCGGCGGGAACAGGCGGGCGACGACCCACGGCAGCGCGACAATCGCCGACAGCGCGGGCACGCAAGCCGCGACGAACCACCTGCCGAAGCCGATGTCGAGGCCGAACTCGCGCACGACCTGCAGGCCGATCGGATTGGCGGACGTGGCCGTCATCCACAAAGCGGACGACACCGCGAGGCTCGACATCCCGCAGAACATGAGATAGCCGCCGAGCCGGCGCCCCTCCGGATCGTCGGGACGCGAGCCCGACCCCTGCGCCACCGACAGCACGATCGGATACAGGACGCCGCCGCGCGCGGTGTTGCTCGGGAATGCCGGCGCGATCGCCGCGTCCGTGAGCACGATGCTGTAGGCGAGACCCAGCGCCGAGCCGCCGAAGCGGCTCACCATGAAGAGGCTGATGCGCCGTCCGAGACCGGACTTCACCACCGCCTGCGCGACGAGGAACGCGATCACGACGAGCAGCACGCTGGGGTTGGCGAATCCGGCGAACGCTTTCGTGGGCTCGATGGTGCCGGTGAGCACCACGGCCGCCACCGCGAGCATCGTCGACGTGAGCAGCGGAAAGGCGCCGAGCAGCACCGCGACGATCGCCGACACGAAGATCGCGAAGAGATGCCAGGCGGGGGTGGTGAGGCCGGCGGGCACGGGCGAGAACCAGATGCCGAGCGCCAGCGCGAACGGTACCAGCCGCTTGGCCAGCAAAGCGCCGCCGATCATGGCCGCTGCCCCGCGTCGCTTGCGCGCGGCACGAACTGCACGCGTCCGGCCAGGCCCTCGGATTGGCCCTGCACCGCGCCGTCCTCGTTCTCGAGAAGGAACCGCCACGAGAACGCGTAGGTGCCGCTCGCACCCGCGTAGCGGCCGGTGCCGCCCTCGAAGGTGCCGACGATGCGGTTGCGGGTCGCGGTGCCTGCGCCGCGCAGTGCGCTGAAGACCTGGTCGCCGTGCTCGTCGGTCCACACGGCGCGTCCGGTCATGCCGGTCGTGCTGTCGGTGAACACCACGGCCTCCGCGCGAAAGCCCAGGCTGGGCCGCGTGGGGCCGGCCAGCATCAGCGAGCCGTCGAAGCTCGCGATGGAGGCGCGCCGATCACCCTCCAGGCGCAGCGTATGGCGGCTGCCGGTCGCGGTCCACATGCCGTCGAACGCATACCATGCGCCCGCGACGGGCCTTGGCGGTGGCGCCGGTGCTTCGCTGCCGCAACCCGCCAGCCATGCGGCGGCGAGCAGCAAGACTCCCAGCCGGAGCCATCGCTGCACTCGGCGTGATGCGAGTTTGTCGCCTGCCGTCATGCGTGTTTCCCTGGTCTCGGCAAGGATCGTAGGTCCGGAACCCCGGCCCGGGCTTGACGCGGGTCAACGCGGCTCCCGTTGCCGCGGTCGCCGCCACGCCCGACACAAAGGCGCCCGCAGGCGAGCCGTCAAAACAGCGCGTCGCGCGTGTAGCCGCGGCGCTCGAGCTTTGCGCGGAGCTTCTCCAGCGCCTCGCTCTGGATCTGCCGCACGCGCTCGCGCGTGACGCCGATCTCGGCGGCAAGCTCCTCGAGCGTGGTGACCTCGCACCCGTTCAGGCCATAGCGCCGCTCGATCACCAGGCGCTGGCGCGGATTCAATTCCGCCAGCCAGCCCGCGACGGACGTCTCGATGGCGCTGTCGTGCAGCAGCAGTTCCGGCGCGCGCGCCTCGTCGTCGGCGATGCCGTCGGCGATGGTCATTCCCGACTCGCGGTCGATCGGCGCGTCGAGCGACAGCATGTGCTCCTGGTGGCGCAGCGAGCCGCTCGACGTCCGCGACCGGCTTGCCGAGCAGGTGCGCGACGTCCTCGAGCGACGGATCGTGCCCGCCGGCCGGCGCGTGCGTCTCGAGGTGGCGCAGCGCGCGCAGCACGACGTTCAGTTCCTTCACGACGTGCGCGGGCAGGCGGATGGTGCGCGACTGGTTCATGATCGCGCGCTCGATCGACTGGCGGATCCACCAGGTCGCGTAGGTCGTGAAGCGGAAGCCCGCGCTCGGGATCGAACTTCTCGAGCGCGTGGATCAGGCCGAGGTTGCCTTCCTCGATGAGGTCGGGCAGCGCCACGCCGCGATGCATGTAGTGCCGCGCGATGCAGACCACCAGCCGCAGGTTGCGCTCGATCATCGTCTGGCGCGCCTCGAAATCGCCCTTCGCGCACCGCGCGCGCGAACGCGAGCTCCTCGCTCGGCCGTCAGCAGCGCGTGCTGGCCGACGTCGTTGAGGTAGAGCTGCGTGACGTCGGTGACGAGGTCGGCGGAGAGGCCGCCGGCCGGCTCCTCGAGCGGAAGGTCGCCCGAGAGCGTGTCGGGCTCGAACGGCGCCTCGTCCGTGGCCGGGTCGGCCGCGGGGCGTGGCGTGCCGGTCGGGAGTCATGCGGCGCTTGCGATGACCGCTTGCATGCCGCCGTCAGGCGGGCGGCAGGTAACGCGCTGGATCCATCGGCTTGCCGAGGCGGCGGATCTCGAAATGCAGCTTCACCTCGGTGGCGTCGGTGTTGCCCATCTCGGCGATCTTCTGGCCCTTCGTCACTTCCTGGCCTTCCTTCACCAGGATCTCGCGGTTGTGCGCGTAGGCGGAAAGGTACGTCTTGTTGTGCTTCACGATGATGAGCTTGCCGTAGCCGCGCAAGCCCGTGCCCGCGTACACGACGGTGCCGCCGGCGCTCGCGAGCACCGGCTGCCCCGCGCTGCCGGCGATGTCGATGCCCTTCAGGTTCGCGGTCTCGGAGAACGTGCCGACCACCTTGCCCTTCGCCGGCCACACCCATTCGAGTCTCGTCGTCGCCGTCGTTGCCGGTCGCGCGCGGCGCCTCGGGCTTCGGCGGTGCGGGTGCCGCGGCCGGCGCGCTGGGCGCGGCCAGCGCGACGGTCTCCGGCGGCGCATTGCCCAGGCGCGCGACTTCCTGCACCGCCTGCTCGGAGTACGGCTCCTTCAGTGCCTTGGGCTGGCGACTTGTAGTTCTCGGTGTTGCGCGCGCACGCTGCGCCTGGGGCGGCGACCCGGGCGCCGGCCGGCTTGGCCTCGACCACGGGCGGCGTCGAACGCAGCGGCGTGGTCGTGACGCCCGACGCGGTCGTGGGCCCGCATCACCCGGCGCCGTGAGCCGCAGCACCTGTCCGACGCGGATGAGGTTCACGTTCTCGATGTCGTTCCATGCCGCGAGCTCGCGATAGTCGAGCCCGGCGTCGAGCGCGATCTGGAACAGCGTGTCGCCGCGCTTCACGGTGTACGTGGGAGCGCGAGCGTCGCCTTCCGGCGACGGCGATGGCGGCGGCGCGACCGCGGTGGCGGGCGGTGCGGGACGGGGCGGCGGCGTGGCCGCGCGGTCCTCGACCGGCGCCCGCGTGCGCGACGCGCAGCCCGCGATCACCGACGGCGAGCACCACCACAGCGCGGCAAAGCGCCAGACGGCGCGCGGCACGGTCGGTAGGGCCGGTCGTGAGGTTGGACGTGGCGCGCATCGGCGAATCGACAACCGGGACCGCCGGTTCGTTCACGCGAGTCCCGAAAGCAAGGGCACGAATCTTACCGCATCGAGCGTCTGCTCCTTGATGCCGACCGGCGAGAGGTCGAGCACGGTCAGGCGCTGCACGCCGCGTGTCCTCGCCCGGCTGCGCGAGCGGCAGCACCATCCGCCCGCCCGGCTTCAGGTAGCGCAGGAGCGGCGTGGGCACGTGCGTGGCGCCGGCGGTGACGACGATCGCGTCGACCGCGAGCGTCCTCGCCGAGGTCGTGGCTGCCGTCGCCGTGCTTCAGCGCGACGTTCTTCAGCTTGAGCGATTGCAGGTGGCGGCGCGCCTTCGCGTACAGCGCACCGATGCGCTCGACGCTGTACACGTGCTTGGCGACGTGCGCGAGCACCGCGGTCTGGTAGCCGCAGCCGGTGCCGATCTCGAGCACGCTGTCGAGCTCGCGGCCGTTGCGCGCGAGCTCGGTCATGCGCGCGACGATCCACGGCTGCGAAATCGTCTGGCCGTGGCCGATCGGCAGCGGCACGTTGTCGTACGCGCGGATCGCGAGCGCCTCGTCGACGAAGATGTGGCGCGGCACCGCGTTGATCGCGGCGAGCACCACCTCGTCGGTGATTCCCTGCTGGCGCAAGCCGCTCGACCATGCGCGTGCGGGTGCGCACCGACGTCATGCCGATGCCGTTGCGCATCCGGTCGTCGCCGAGCGTCCCCATGCGCGCTCTCCCCCGGCGGCGCGTCAGCGCGCGAGCCAGGCGCTCACGCCCGGCATCAGCTCGCGGTTGGAAAGATCGATCTGCAGCGGCGTGATCGACACGTGGCCGGTGGCCACCGCGTGGAAATCGGTGCCCTCGCCCGCATCCGCCGCCTCGCCCGCAGCGCCCACCCAGTAGACGGGTCTCGCCGCGGGGATTCTGCGCGCGGACTACGTCTTCCGCCTTGTGCCGGCGGCCGAGGCGCGTGACGCGCACGCCGCGCAATTCGGCGGGCGGCACGTCGGGGACGTTGACGTTGAGGAGCCACGGCCCCGCCGGCGTGCGCGCATGCCGCTGCGACCATGTCGACCGCGACCTGCGCGGCGGTCTCGAAGTGCGCGGCGGTCTTCGACGCGAGCGAGATCGCGATCGACGGAATGCCGAGCAGAAAGCCTTCGGTCGCGGCCGCGACGGTGCCCGAGTAGATCGTGTCGTCGCCCATGTTGGCGCCGAGGTTGATCCCCGAGACCACCATGTCGGGCACGTGATCGAGGAGACCGGTGACGGCGAGATGCACGCAGTCGGTGGGCGTGCCGTTGACGAACAGGAAGCCGTTCGGCGCGCGGCGAACGAAGAGCGGGCGGTCGAGCGTCAGCGAGTTCGACGCGCCGCTGCGGTCGCGCTCGGGCGCGACGACGGTGATCTCCGCGTGCTCGCGCAGCGCGGCAGCGAGACGTTCGATGCCCGGCGCGAAGTAACCATCGTCATTGGAAATCAGGATGCGCATCGGCGGCGGAAGTGGAACGCCACGCGTTGGCTCCTGCCGTGCCGGCGACCGCGTCGATTATACCTTGCGGGTCGCGCCGACGCGCTCGCGGGACAGGCGCGGCGCCCGATGTGCCGACGATCGTGTGCACGCGCAACAACAGGCGCCGACGCCCGGCGGCATGTCCCGCGACAGCTAGAGCGCGTCCTCGCGTCCGAGTGCGCCGGGCTCGCGCGCCGCGTGCGGCACGCCGGCGCCGATGGTAATGGCGTTCATGCGCTCATTTCGCCGCACCGGCCGTGACGCGCAACGACCGCGCGAGCTCACCGTAGCTCGCCCGCTCGCGCGTGATGATGTCGCGCATCTCGCGCGGGCCGCCGACGCTCGGCGACATGCCGGCGCCCGCGAAGCGCGCCGCCACCTCGGGCACGCGCATTGCCGTGATGGTGGCCTCGTGCAGGCGCGCGATCACCGGCGCCGGCGTTCCCGCCGGCGCGAAGATGCCGGACCAGATCACGAAGGTTGAGCTCGTCGGGTCGCGCCTTGGCGTCCGCGATCAGCTGAGATTGTGCTCGACCAATGCGCATCCGTTCCAGAACGTGCGGAGGCTGCGCTGCAATCCGAAGACGCTGGTCGGAACCATAATCGACACGTGGCGCGTCCCCGGCATCGGGAGCCGACAGCGTGCGCGCGGCGATGCGCCGCTACGTGAGGTCGTGCGCGAACGGGACGATCTACAGTATTCCCCGGGGTGGCGCCCGAGGAAGGGCAGTACGCGAAGATGAACAGCGTATCGGCGTGCACGCCACCGCCCCGCCGACGAACCCCTGGCCACTATCCGCTGTTGCGCAGGCCCGCGGCGAGCCCGTTGATCGTGAGGTGGATCGCACGCTTGGTGCGCTCGTCCGTCTGGCCCGCGCGATAGCCGGCGCAGGAGCTCGACCTGCAGGTGATTGAGCGGATCGAGATAGGGAAACCGGTTGCGGATGCTGCGCGCGAGCGTCGGATTGTCGGCGAGCAGCTCCGCGTGCTGCGTGATCGCAGCGATGCGCGCGCACCGTGCGCCCGTGCTCGCCTGCGATGCGCGCGAAGATCGGCTCGCGCACGGCCGCGGTCGGGCACCAGCTCGGCGTAGCGCGAGGCGACCGCGAGGTCGGTCTTGGCGAGCACCATCGCCATGTTCGACAGCACGCTGCGGAAGAACGGCCAGCGGGCGTGCATCTCGCGCAGCAGCGCGAGTCCGTCCGGATGCTCGCGCGAGCCACGCGTCGACCGCGGTGCCGAAGCCGTACCAGCCCGGGCAGCATGAGCCGGCACTGGCCCCAGCTGAACACCCAGGGAATCGCGCGCAGGTCCTCGATGCGCGTCGACGCCGTGCGCGACGCCGGGCGGCTGCCGATGTTGAGCTCGGCGATCTCGGCGATCGGCGTCGCGCCGCGAAAGTACGTCGACGAAGTCCGGCGTCTCGTAGACCAGCACGCGATACGCCGTCGAACGCGTGCGCCGAAAGCTCGTCCAGCGCCTGGTGATAGACCGCCCGCGCGCTCGCCGAGCTGCTCGGCGTCGTCGAGGCTCGCCTCCATCGTCGCCGCCACCAGCGCTTCGAGGTTGCGCCGGCCGAGCTCGGGATCGGAGTACTTGCTCGCGATGATCTCGCCCTGCTCGGTCACGCGCAGTCCGCCCGTCACGCTGCCCGCGGGCTGCGCGAGGATCGCCTCGTACGACGGACCGCCGCCGCGGCCGACCGTGCCGCCGCGGCCGTGGAACAGGCGCAGCTTGACGCCGTGCTCGCGCGAACGCCTCGACCAGCCGCATCTCGGCGCGATAGAGCGCCCAGTTGGCGGTGAGGTAGCCGCCGTCCTTGTTGCTGTCGGAGTAGCCCAGCATCACCTCCTGCCAATCGCCGCGCCGCGCCGAGCAGGCGGCGGTACAGCGGCAGCGCGAACGCCTCGCGCATGATCGTGCCGCACTGCGTCGAGGTCGGCGATGGTCTCGAACAGCGGCACGATGTTGAGCGCGAGCGCGTCGCCGCGCAGCAGGCCCGACTTCCTTCAGCAGCACCGCGACCTCGAGCAGGTCGGACACCGACTGGCACTTGGAGATGACGTAGTTCGGCAGCGCGGCCGCGCCGTAGTCGCGATGGATCGTCCGCCGCCGCCGCGAGGATCGCGAGCTCGGTGCGCGTGCGCGCCTCGTAGTCGAGGTGCGGCGAGTACAGCGGCCGCGGCGTGGCGAGCTCGCGCGGCGAGCAGCGCCACGCGTTCGCGCTCCGGGAAGCGCAGCGTAGTCGGCGCGCGACCTGCGCGCACGCGAGCAGCTCGGCCACCACCGCCTCGTGCACGTCGGCGTTCTGCCGCAGGTCGAGCGAGGCGAGATGGAAGCCGAACACCTCGACGGCACGCATCAGCGGGACGCAGCCGGCGCGACGCGAGGATGCGCCGCGCCGTGCGTGGCGAGCGACGCCTCGATCACCGCGAGATCGGCGAGGAACTCGCGCGGCGTGCGCGTACGGCCGCGAGCGCCGCGTGCGGCGCGCGCGCGGGCGTGCGTCCGGCCAGCGCGTGCGCCGTCGCCGCGAGCCGCGCGTAGACGCCGGTCAGCGCCTGCCGGTACGGCTCGTCCTGCCGATGCGGATTGGCGTCGTGCGCGGCCGCGGCGAGCGCCAGGAGCTCCGGCGTGAGATGCACGAGGCGCGCCGACAGCGAGAGCTCGGCGCCGAGCCGGTGCACCTCGTCGAGGTAGTGATCGAACGCCGCGCCGCGCCTGCGCGCGGATCGCGTAGGCGAGCGTGTCGGCGACCACGAACGGATTGCCGTCGCGATCGCCGCCGATCCACGAGCCCATGCGGAAGAACGGCGGGACGGCGATGGCCGCGTCGCCGAAATGCCGCGCGAGGTCGGCGGCCAGCGTCTCGTAGAGGCGCGGCACCTCGGCCAGGAACGTGTAGCGGTAGTACGCGAGGCCGTTGTCGATCTCGTCGTGCACCTTGAGCTTCGACAGCCGCAGCATCGCGGTCTGCCACAGCGTGAGCACCTGCCGGTGCAGGCTCGTCTCCCACTCCTGCGCCTCGACCGGCGTCAGCAGCGTGCGGTCGCGCCACATGAGCAGGCGCGCGATCTCGCGCTCGCAGTCGAGGATGCTCTTGCGCTGCACTTCGGTCGGATGCGCGGTGAGCACCGGCGACACCAGCGCGTCGGCGAACCAGCGCGCGAGCGCATCGGACGTCGACGCCCGCATCGGCGAGCTTGCCGAGCGCGGCGGCGATGCTGCCCGCGCTGCGGCGGCGAGCCGGCCAGCGCATGCGCGCGGCGCCGGCGGTTCTGGTGCACGTCCTCGGCGAGGTTGGCGAGATGCGAGAAGTACGAGAACGCGCGCACCACGTGGAGCGTGGCGGGAATCGGCAGATCGTTCAGCAGCGCGCGAGAGCTCGTCGCGCACCGCGCGCGCCTGCGCCGTCCTCGGCGCGCCGGAAGCGGATCGCCGTCTGCCGGATCGCCTCGACGCGCGCGAACGCCTCGTCGCCGGTCTGCGCGCGCACGACGTCGCCGAGCATGCGGCCGAGGAGCCGGGTGTCTTCCTTGAGGGGCAGGTCGCGATCGGCAGCGGCGTCGGGCATCGCCGGAGTATAGGTGCGTTGCTGCGACGCAGCAACGGACGTACGGACCAGCTGGAGGCGCGTGCAGGCCTGGCGCACCCCTCGGAAGATCGACCTCGCCGACACTCCGGCGGCCGCACGCGCCGGGCGTGCGTCGCCGCACCAGGTCAGTGCGCCAGGCGCAGGCGCTCGGCCAGGAAGCAGACGGCCGATGCGTACAGGCGGCTCTTGTTGTAGCGCGTGATCACGTAGAAGTTGGGGCACGCGATCCAGAGGCTCATCGCGCCGTCGCCGCGGCGGCGTCGCCTTCCTCGAGCAGCAGCAGTCCGACGGGATCGGGCGCGAGGTCGGCGGGCGCGTCGCACGGCGCTCACGCCGTCGGCCTCCCACGCCGCGCAGCGGACGGCGCTCGCTGATGCCGCCGTCGAGCCGCCGCACGCGCCGCTCGCGCGCTTCGGGCGCGATCACCGCGGGCAGCAGCACGGGCTGGCCGCGTTGCCAGTCGTGGCGCGCGAGATAGTTGGCGATGCTGCCGACCACGTCGGCGTTGCTGCGCCACAGGTCGACGTGGCCGTCGCCGTCGAAGTCGACCGCGAAGCGGCGATAGCTGCCCGGCATGAACTGCGGCACGCCCATCGCGCCGGCGAACGAGCCCTTCGGCACCAGCGGCGAGAAGCCCTGGTCGCGCGCGAGCAGCACGTACTCCTTCAGCTCGCCGCGAAAGAACGGCGCGCGCCGCGGGTAGTCGAAGGCGAGCGTGGCGAGCGCGTCGATGACGCGATAGCTGCCGATGTTGCGCCCGTAGTACGTCTCGACGCCGATGATCGCGACGATGATCTCCGGCGGCACGCCGAATTGCGCTGCCGCGCGCGCCAGCGCGTCCTCGTTGGCGCGCCAGAACGCGACGCCGCCGTCGACGCGCTCCGGCGACAGGAACGAGCGGCGAGTACTCGTACCACTTCGGCGGCTCGATGCAGCGGCCGGTCCATCGCCGCGACGATCTTCGGCTGGAACTTCGCGTCGGCGAACCACCTCTCGACGTCGCGCCGGGGCAGGCCCGCCTCGGCCGCCACCTCGGCCGCGAACGCGCGCACGTCGTCGCGCTGCACGTAGCCCGCGGCGGCGGCGCCGACGGACTTGCCGGTGGGATTTCTTCTGCGCGCTCCGCGGCCGTGCGCAGGTGTCGCGACGAAGAGCGCGGCGAGCAGCAGCAGGACGGCGAACGGACACGCGGGCGAACGGCGAAGGGCGACGGTGCGCGAATGGTATCATCGCCCGCAGCCTGCACGCACCTTCCTCGCACGGGTTGCCCGCACCCGCGATGTACAAGCTCTATCCCGTCGCCCGTCCCTTCCTGTTCGCGCTCGATCCCGAGACCGCGCACGAGCCTCACCTTCGCAGCGCTCGACCGCGCGGCGCGGCTGCACGTCGCGCAGATCGTCGGCGCCGCACCTGCCGCCCTCGCCCGTCACCGCGATGGGCATCGACGTTTCCCAATCGCGTCGGCCTCGCCGCGGGCCTCGACAAGAACGCCGAGCATCTCGCCGGCCTCGCCACGCTCGGCTTCGGCTTCCTCGAAGCCGGCACGGTGACGCCGCGCGCGCAACCGGGCAATCCGAAGCCGCGCATGTTCCGCCTGCCGCGGGCGCACGCGCTCATCAACCGCATGGGCTTCAACAACGGCGGCGTCGCCGCGCTTCGTCGCCAACGTCGAGCGCACGCGTTACCGCGGCATCCTCGGCATCAACATCGGCAAGAACTTCGACACGCCCAACGAGCGCGCGGCCGACGACTACGTCGACCTGCCTGCGCGCGGTGTATCCGCACGCGCATTACGTCACGGTCAACATCTCGCTCGCCCAACACCAAGGGCCTGCGCGACCTGCAGTCCGAGGAGGCGCTGGGCGCGCTGCTCGGCACGCTCAAGCGCGAGCAGGACGCGCTCGCGCAGACGCACGGCCGCTACGTGCCGCTGGCGATCAAGATCGCGCCCGACCTGGCCGACGACGCGCTGCGCGGCATCGCGCGGCTGCTCGCTCGCGCAGGAAGGTCGACGCGGTGATCGCCACCAACACGACGATCGCGCGCGACGCGGTCGCCGGGCTGCCGCACGCCAGCGAGGCCGGCGGCCTGTCCGGAGCGCCGCTGCGCGCACGCGCCACCGCGGTGGTGCGCGTGCTGGCGCGACGAACTGGACGGGCGCGCTGCCGATCATCGGCGTCGGCGGCATCGAGAGCGGCGAGCACGCGCGCGAGAAGATCGCGGCCGGCGCCTCGCTGGTGCAGATCTACACGGGACTCATCTACCGCGGACCGGCGCTGATCGCCGAGTGCGTGCGGGCCACCGCCCGCCTCGCCGCCTGAGGGATCACGCCGGCGCGCCCGGGGCGCCGCGCGCGAACACCATGATCTTGCCGGTCGCCTGCGCGGCGACCACGCCCTGCTGATTCGTGGCGCTGCCGGTCGAGCTCGGCGATGCCGCCGCCGTGCGCGGGCTTCGGGGTGAGCTTGTCGATCGTCCAGCGCGATGGTGAGCGTGTCGCCGGGACGCACCGGCGCGAGGAAGCGCGCGTTGTGCTCGAGGTAGGCGATCGCCGTGCCGTGGAAGTGCATGCCCACCGGGCCGCCCATGATCGCGCTCGTCAGCATGCCGTGCAGGATGCGGCCGCCGAAGCGCGACTTGCGCGCGAATTCCTCGTCGACGTGCAGCGGATTGAAGTCGGCCGACGCAGCCCGCGCCGATCATGAGGTGCGCGTCGGTGATCGTCGAGGGTGCTCGAGAACGTCTCGCCGACCGCGAGCTCGTCGAACCAGCGGCCCCTGGCGCCGTCACCGCGCAGCCCTCACAACGGCTCCCAGCGGAATCCCATCGCTTCGACACCCGCGCGCAGGTGCGCGAGACCGGCATCGGCATCGGGCGCGGTCGCCCTTCACGCCGAGCTCGATGCGCCGTCCGCCGTCCGGCAGGAACGACGGCAGGCTGAAGAGCTTGAGCGACGGGAAAGCGCGCGACGTTCGTCGTCCATCAGCGGCAGCAGCTGGCTCTCGCCGGCGCCGTAGACGGCGATCGCGCGCTCCACCGCCGGCTCGCGCACGAGGTCGGGATACCAGGTCGCGAGCACCCAGTCGAGCATCGGCCACGCCATCTGCGGAAAGCCGGGAAAGAACTGGTGCTCGTGGATCGCGAACGCCGCCACGCGGTTGTACGGATTGGGAATGATGCGGAGCCCTCCGGGAATTCCGCCATCAGCACGCGATTGCGGATAGGCCTCGGCACCGAACTTCGCTTCGAGCTCCGCCACGGCTTCGGGATGGCGCACCAGCGGCACGCCGAGCGCCGCGGCGGCGGCCTGCCGCGTGTGGTCGTCGGGCGTCGCGCCGATCCCGCCGAAGGAGAACACGAGGTCGCCGCGCGCGAACGTGTCGCGCAGGAACGCGGTCAGGCGCCCGCGATCGTCGCCCACGTAGTGCGCGTAGTCGAGCACGAGCCCGCGCGCGGCGAGCGTGTCGACGACGTGCGGCAGGTGCCGGTCCTGCCGCTTGCCCGACAGGATCTCGTCGCCGATGATGAGTGCGCCAGGGCCATCGCGCTATTGTGCATCGAAGCGGGCGGTTCCAGGCCGGGCGCCCCGTGGCGGAAGGCGCCGCGCGGCGCCTGCGCCGGGATCACGATCTCAGTGAACGGTCGCCGGCTCCGGGAACTTCTCCTCGATCTGCGACATCATGCTGGTGAACGCGCGATCGATGAGCGGCTCGGCCTCGACCAGGCGCGCGCGGTCGGCGCGGAAGCGCTCGGCGAGATCCTCCGCGGTCATCGACAGCGCCTTCTGGCCCTGGCGGTTGGTGAAGAGATAGGTGCCGCGCAGCGGGCTCACCCACGCGAGCTTGGCGAACGCGAGCTGGCCGTCGTCCGCCTCGAACTCGATCCACATGCCGCGCTCGAGGCTGCGCGCGATCTCGAGGTAGTCGTCGTCGACGATCTCGCGCTCCGGCTCCACCGGCTCGGGCGCCGCCTGCGTCCATCGCCACGGCGAGCGCCTCGGCCTTGGCGGCGCGTCTCCTCGTCGCCGGCGGCCTTCGCGAGCTCCGCCTGCGCCTTCGCGGCTTCGGCCACCGCGCTCGTCGGCGACGCCGCCTGCGCGAGCGACGGCTTCACCGCGGCCGCGTGCGCCTCGACGAGGTTCGACATGAACGCCTCGCGATCGTCCGGCGCCCAGCCGCGGTTCTGCATGCCGGCGGACAGGCGCTTCAGCAGCGACGGCAGCAGCGCGACCAGGTGCCGGCGGTCCTCCGGCGAGCGCTTCGGCTGCACGCTCCACACGAGGTCCTCGAGCGTCGTGACGCCCGAGCTCCAGGCGTCGCTCTCCTCGCCGTCGGTCGAGGTAGACGCGCTCGAGCGTCGCCCTGCCAGTTCTGGCGCAGGAACGACGCGAGGAAGTTCGGCACCGGGCGCCCTCGATGCGCTTCTCGATCTCGGCCTTCGCGACCACCGTCGCGATCTGCTGCCGGTCCTTCTGGTTGATCTCCTCGGCGTCGACTGGATGTTCTCCTCGGCCGCCTTCTCCTCCTCGGCGAGGAACGCCTCGAGCTCGACGCGCTGCTCGTCGAAGATCGTGAGGTCGTCGGAGAAGTTGTCGAGGATCTGGTGGACGATCGCAGTCGATCTTGCGATAGAGCGGATCCTCCTGCCCCATCGACCGGCGACCAGCCGAGGCCCGCGTGCGCGAGCTCGTTGACGAGCAGGCGCGACGGATGCGACTTCTTCGCGAAGAACGCGCCGTCGAGCATCGCGGCCTTCAGCACCGGGATCTGCAGGCGCGCGAGCAGCGCCTTGATGCCGTCGGGCAGGTCCTTGGTCTCGAAGATGAAGTCGAACAGCATCGCGACCATCTCGATGGTCATCGATTCGAGCTGGTTCGCCTTCGCGCCGAGCGGCGACTCCTGCAGGTCGCGCAGGACGTTGTGCAGGCCCTGCGGGATGCCGGAGAACGCGACCTGCGCGCCGCCGACGTCGAAATCCGACTGCCCGGCCTGCAGGCGCGTCAGGCCCTCGTGCAGGTCGGGCGTGGAGATGATCGGCGCGCCCGGCACGTAGCCCGACGGCCGTCGGCGGCATCGGCGCGAACGTGCGCGGATGCGCGCCCGGGCAGGCGAGATCTCGCGGCAGGTCGCCGTCGCACGCCGGCATCGTGCGCGGCCGGCATCCGCCGTGCGGCGGCGCGAAGCCCGGCGGCGGCGGCGTGGCCGCCGAACGCGGGCGTGCTGCCGACGCGTGCCGCGCCGCCGTACATGCGCCGGAACATCGCCATGACGTCGACCTCGGCCGACGCCGGCGCGGCGGCGGCGGCGGCTTGCCCGCCCGCGGACTGCGCCGCGGCGGCGGCCTTGCCGCGGCGCGGTCCGCCGGCGCTGCCGCGATTGACCAGGCTGCCGCGCCCAGCGCGGGCACCATGTTGAGCCGCGTCAGGTGCTTGTTGAGGTCCGCGTAGATCGTCGCGATCTCGCCGAGCGGCGCCTGGTTCAGGTCCTTCATGATCTGGAACTTGATCTTGCGGTCCGATCTTGAGCGAGCCGAGCGCCTTGGAGAACGCGCCGACGATCGTCGACGGGCCCGAGCGGATTGCCGTCGGTGGCGAGGTCGGGCTGGCCCAGCAGGTAGCCCATGCCGCGGTTGAGCGTGGCGAGCTCGTCGTGGCACAGGTTCTCGACGACGCGCGTGATGTTGCCGTTGCAGCACCTGACTCGTCCATCGACACCGTCTCGACCAGCGTCAGCTTGGACGCGTCGACCTCGCGAGAAGTCGGCCTTCGGCTCCGCCTTGCCGGCGATGCGGTCGTCGATGAGCTTGCGCAGCTGCCGCTCGAACTCCGCCATCAGCGCCGGCCGCTCGCCCTTGAGCGTGCCGCGCGCGTCGAGGAAGAGCTGCTGCTCCTCGCGCACGTCGGTCTTGCCCGCGCGATCCATCAGCAGATCGCCGACGCGGTCGAGGATCTGCGCGAACGACGTCGTCAGGCGCTGCACGGCGAGATCCCGGCACTCGTTCAGGATCGCGCGCGAGCTCGCGCGCCGGTGCGCGGCGCGTGGGCGTCTCGTGGGTGGTCGCGTTCAAGGCCGTCGATCGGCCGCTGCGGCTTGGCTTGTCGAGACAGGTCAAGCTGCTTAGGCAACATTACGGCGAACTTACTGTAGCACGCCGCCCCCCGGGTGCCAACGCGCGCGCCGGCGCCGCCGTCCCGGCGGCCGCTCAGCGCGTGAGGTCCGTCCACGCCTTCTCGACGCGCTTGAAGGATACCGGGAACGGCGTCTTGAGTTCCTGGGCGAACAGGGAGACGCGCAGCTCCTCGAGCAGCCAGCGGAACTCCTCCAGCCGCGGGTCCGGCGCGCCGGCCTTGCGCTGGTCGCGCTCGGCGCGCTCGAGGTAGCGCGCCCCAGAACAGCGCAACCTGCTCCGCGTGGCGGCGCGTCGCGGTCGGGCCGCTCGGCGAACTTGGCCACCCGGCGGTCCAGCGCCTTCAGGTAGCGCGGCAGGTGCTGGAGCTGCTCCCACGGGCGTGGCGGTGAAGAAGCCCGGATACACCAGCGCGTCGCGCTGGCCGCGCACCTCGGCCGCCAGGCGCGACAGCGCGCCGGGCGAGCGCCGCCGAGCCGCTGCGTCAGCGCCTGGTACTCGGCGGCGATCGTCGCGAGCAGGCGGAAGGCGCCGTCCATGACCGCCGGCAGCCGGGCGCGCGCCCGCTTGACCTGCTCGGCGAACGCCCGCTCGCTGCGCGGCAGCGGGTCGTCGGCGAGGAAGGCGCGCACCAGCGCCGCCTCGCGCACGTCGGCCAGCAGGCGGTCGGTGGGGATCGACCGCCTTGAGCTGCAGCGCGGCCTGCGCGAACCCGGCGCCGCCCTTGTCGTAGCGCGACAGCACGTCGCGCAGCGCGATGCGCAGGAGGCGCAGCACGCCGCCGCGCGTGCTGGCCTGCGCGGCTTCGGGCGTGTCGAGCAGCACCAGCGACACCGAGTCGCCGTCGTCGACGAGCGCCGGATAGCCCGTGAGCCGGTGGCCCTTGCGCGTGAACGTCGAGCGCCTCGGGCAGGTCGCCGAAGTCCCATTGCGTCAGGCCGCGTGCGCTCGAACGCCGGGATCGACGGCCGCGAACGACAGCTGCGCGGCGTCGCCCAGCTGCGCGCGCAGCGCCGCGAGGTCGCGCCCGGCCGCGAGCTCCGCGCCGGCGTCGTCGACGACCGCGACGTTCACGCGCAGGTGCGGCGGCAGCTCCGTCGGCGTCGAAGATCGCCGCGGGCAGCGTGTCGCGCCAGGCGCTCGTCGAGGAACCCGCGCAACGCGTCGGCGAGCGGCGCGTCCTGCGCCGGACCGGTCTCGAGGAAGGCCGTCACGACCTCGGGAATCGGGATCACGCGATTGCGCCACGCCTTGGGCAGCGACTTCAGGTAATGCGTCACCTTCTCGCGCACCATGCCCGGGCACGAGCCAGGTGAGCCGCGCGTCGGGCAGCTGGTTGAGCAGGCGCAGCGGCACCGTGAGCGTGAGGCCGTCGAGCGGATGGCCCGGCGTGAAGCGGTACTTGAGCGGCAGCGTCGATGCCGTCGAGCGCGAGCGTCTCGGGAAAGAGCTCGTCCGTGACCGCGCTCGCCGCGTGGCGCATCAGGTATTCGCGCGTCAGGAACAGGCGCGTGCGGCTCCTTGCGCTCGACGTCGGCGCGCCAGCGCTCGAACGCCGCCGGCCGAGTGGATGCCGTCCGGGACGCGCTCCTCGTAGAACGCCGCGATCGTCTCGTCGTCGACCAGCACGTCCTGCCGCCGCGCCTTGTGCTCGAGCTCGGCGACGTCGGCGACAGCGCGCGGTTGTGCGCGAGGAACGCGCCGCGCGTGCGCAGCGCGCCCGGCACGAGCGCCTCGCGGATGAACACCTCGCGCGCGAGCCTCGGGATCGATCGCGCCGAACGAGACCGGGCCGCCGCGCCACCAGCGTGAGGCCGTAGAGCTGCACGCGCTCGCTCGCGACCACTTCGCCGCGCTTCTCCTCCCAGTGCGGCTCGAAGTAGTCGCGCGTGACGCGGTCGCCGGCCACCTCCTCGATCCAGTCCGGCTCGATCTTCGCGGCGCAGCGCGCATAGAGGCGCGAGGTCTCGGTCAGCTCGGCGGCGAGGATCCACCTCGCGCCCTTGCGCGCGAGGCCCGAGCCCGGATGCAGGTGGAACTTGAGGCCGCGCGCGCCCTGGTAGTGCTCGTCCGCGTCGGCCTTCACGCCGACGTTGCCGAGCAGGCCCGCCAGCACCGCCTTGTGCAGCAGCGCGTAGCGCGGCGCGTCGAATGCCTTGGGCAGCGCGGCCGGCCACCGTCCAGCCGGCCTCCTCCAGCGTCGCCACCAGCTGCCGGTGCACGTCGCGCCATTCGATGAGCCGCAGGAACGACACGAACTGCGCGCGGCAGGCCTCGACCTTCCTGCGATGCGACTGCTTCTGCGCGATTGAGGTCGGCGAAGAATTCCCACAGCGCGACGAGCGACAGGAAGTCGGAGCGGTCGTCGCGGAACTTCTGATGGGCCTGGTCGGCGGCCTGCTGCGCGCTCGAGCGGCCGCTCGCGCGGATCGGGCACCGCCAGCGCGCTCGCGATCACCAGCGCCTCCGGCAGGCAGCCGCCGATCGCGAGCGGCGAGCACGATGCGCCCGATGCGCGGATCGAGCGGCAGCCGCGCGAGCTCGCGGCCGAGCGGCGTCAGCGCGCGGGCGGCATCGACGGCGCCGAGCTCCTGCAGCAGCTGGTAGCCGTCGGTGATCGCGCGCGCGGTCGGCGCTTCGAGGAACGGGAATTCGGCGACGTCGGGCAGCTCGAGCGCGGCCATGCGCAGGATCACGGAGGCCAGCGACGAGCGCAGGATCTCGGGCTCGGTGTAGCGCGGCCGGGCGCGCGAAATCCTCTTCCGAGTACAGCCGGACGCAGATGCCGTCCTGCACGCGGCCGCAGCGTCCCGCGCGCTGCTGCGCGGCGGCCTGCGACACCTTCTCGATCTGCAGCAGCGTCGTCTTGTTGCGCACGCTGTAGCGCTTGACGCGCGCCAGCCCGCGTCGATCACGTAGCGGATGCCCGGCACGGTGAGCGACGTCTCGGCGACGTTGGTCGCGAGCACGATGCGCCGCCCGTGGCTGCCGCGCGAACACGCGCTGCTGGTCGGCGATGGACAGGCGCGCGAAGAGCGGCAGGATCTCGACGTCCTGCGCATACGGCCGGCGCGCGAGCGCCGCGGCGCAGCAGGTCGCCCGGTCTCGCGGATCTCGCGCTCGCCGGGCAGGAACACGAGGATGTCGCCCGGCCCGGCGCGCCACAGGTCCTCGGCGGCGCCGACGATCGCTTCCTCCAGCGCTTCCTCGTCGTCGGCCTCGTGCTCGGTATCCGTCGCGCCGACGTCCTCGCTGCCCGCGAGCGGCCGATAGCGGATCTCGACCGGGAACATGCGGCCCGAGACCTCGATCACCGGCGCCGGCTCGTCCGCCGTGCCGAAGTGCCGCGCGAAGCGGTCGGCGTCGAGCGTGGCGGACGTCACGATCACCTTGAGGTCGGGTCGGCGCGCGAGCAGCTGCTTCAGGTAGCCGAGCAGGAAGTCGATGTTGAGGCTGCGCTCGTGCGCCTCGTCGACGATGATCGTGTCGTAGGCGGCGAGATCGCGGTCGCCCTGCGTCTCGGCGAGCAGGATGCCGTCGGTCATGATCTTGACGTAGGCGTCCGGCCGCGTGTGGTCGGTGAAGCGGACCTTGAAGCCGACGGACTCGCCCACGCTCTCGCCCATCTCGTGCGCGATGCGCGTGGCCACCGCGCGCGCGGCGATGCGCCGCGGCTGCGTGTGGCCGATCAGGCCGCGTACGCCGCGCCCGGCCGCGAGGCAGATCTTGGGCAGCTGCGTGGTCTTGCCGGAGCCCGTCTCGCCGCACACGATCACCACCTGGTGCGCGCGGATGGCGCGCTCGATCTCCGCGGCGCGCTGCGCGACCGGCAGCTCGGGCGGATAGGCGAATGCGCGGCTTCGCCGCCGCGCGCGCCTGGGCCCGCTCGATCGAGCGTGCGAGGTCCGCCGCGATGCGTTCCCACTCCGCGGACGGCACGCGGCGGGTCCGCGCCCGGTCCACACGCCGCGCAAGGCGCACCGCGTCGGCCGTCATGGCGAGCGGCAGGCGGGCGACGAGTTCGGCGGCGGGGGAAGCCATGGCCGTGGAGCGCGTCCGCGCCCGGACGGCCACGCACGGACGCGGCGCGAATTCTACCGTGCCGACGGCGCGCCGCGGACGGACAATTGCGTATCATCACGCGGTCCGGGCGCCGCTCACGGCGGCGCCCCGCCGACTTTCCGGAGGCTCACCATGCGACAACTCCTTCCCGCCACCGCCAAGCGCGCGTTGCTCGCGGTCGCGCTCGCCGCCGCTTGCGGCGTCACCGCCGTCGCGGCGGACGCCGTCACCCTGCGCTGGGCCGGCCGCGGCGACATGCAGACCACGGACCCGCACTCGCAGAACGAGGGCCTGACCAACAACATCAACAGCCTCGTCTACGAGTTCCTGGTCGACCGCGACAAGGAGCTCGGCCTCGCGCCCGGCGCTCGCCGAGTCGTGGACGCAGGTCAATCCCGACGACGTGGCGCTTCAAGCTGCGCTCCGGGCGTCAAGTTCCACGACGGCACGCCGTTCACCGCCGACGACGTGGTGTTCAGCTACGAGCGCGCGAAGGCCGACACCTCGCAGCTGCGCGCCTATGCCAACGCGGCCGGCGTCGCGAAGAAGATCGACGACCTGACCGTCGAGTTCACGACCAACGGTCCGAACCCGATCATGCTCGAGCACCTCGCGACGATCAACATCATGTCGAAGGCTTGGTGCGAGAAGAACAAGTGCATGAAGCCGCAGAACTTCGCGGGCAAGGAGGAGATGATCACCGCCCGCGAGGCCAACGGCACCGGCCCGTACATGCTCGTGTCGCGCCAGCCGGACGTGAAGACGGTGCTCAAGAAGAATCCCGAACTGGTGGGGCATCAAGACCGGGCTCTTCGACGGCAACATCGACGACGTCGTGTACACGCCGATCGTGTCCGACGCCACGCGCGTGGCCGCGCTCATCTCGGGCGAGGTCGACCTCGTCAACGACCCGCCGCCGCAGGACGTGCCGCGCCTCCAGCAGACCCCCAACATCAAGGTGATCGAGGGTGTCGAGAACCGCATCGTGTTCATCGGCATGGACCAGGCGCGCGACGAGCTCCTCTATTCCAGCGTCAAGGGCAAGAATCCGTTCAAGGACGTTCGCGTGCGCCAGGCGCTCTACCAGGCGATCGACATCGACGCGATCCAGAAGGCGACGATGCGCGGCCTGTCCAAGCCCACCGGCGCGATCCTGCCCTCGCCCAAGACGTCGACGCCCGAGCTCGAGAAGCGCCTCCCGTTCGACAAGGAGAAGGCGAAGAAGCTGCTCGCCGACGCCGGCTACCCGAACGGCTTCGAGGTCACGCTCGACTGCCCGAACAACCGCTACGTGAACGACGAGCGCATCTGCCAGGCGCTTGGCCGCCATGTGGTCGCAGATCGGCGTGGCGACCAAGGTGAACGCGATGCCGCGCGCGCTCTACTTCCCGAAGCTCGAGAAGACCGACACCAGCCTCTACATGCTGGGCTGGGGCGGCGCGTCCACCGACGCCATCTTCACGCTGCAGCCGGTGCTGTCGAGCTGGAACGGCAAGGGCGACGGCGACTTCAACTACGGCCGCTACAGGAATGCGAAGGTCGACGAGCTGACCGCGAAGGTCAAGGTCGACATGAACCCGCAGGAGCGGCTCGGCTACATCCGCGAGGCGCTGGCGGCGAACAACGCCGAGGTGAACCTGATCCCGCTGCACCGGCAGGTGATCCCGTGGGCTTCGCGCAGCAACGTCACGGTGCCGCACCGCGCCGACAACTTCGTGACGCCGTACTGGGCGACGCTCAAGTGACCGGGACGATGGACGTGCGCGCCGCGGGACGCTTCGACGTCACGCCGGCGCCGCAGCCGGCGGGCGGGAGCCCGTTCGCGCGCACGACCATCGCCAAGCGCTTCCACGGCGAGCTCGACGCCACGAGCGAGGTGGAGATGCTGTCGGCGATGACGGCGGTGCAGGGTTCGGCCGCCTACGTCGCGCTGGAGCGCGTGCAGGGGGCGCTCGCCGGGCGCGCCGGCACGTTCCTGCTGCAACATACCGGCGTGATGAACCGCGGCGCGCCGTCGCTCGCCATCACCGTCGTGCCGGATTCGGGCACCGGCGGATTCACGGGCCTCACCGGCACGATGGCCATCGAGATCACGGCCGGCGTGCACCGCTACGCTTTCACGGGAACGCTGCCCTCGGCGTAGCGTTCAGCCGGGAGCATCGTCGCCGCCGGCCGCGCGATCCGGTCCGTCGGCCAGGTGGTGCACGAGCGGCGGCTCACGGCAGCGTCAGGACGCCGCCTTGCCTTCGATCACGGACCGTGTCGTGAGCCACGCGAGCGCGATCACCACCGTGCCGGTCAGGGCGAACGCGATCCAGCTCGCCGTGGTGGCCGTCACCGCCGCCGACCTCGCTCCCTCCAGCAGCAGCCCGGTCGCGACGAATGCAGGCACCGAGCGCAGGTCGTAGCGCAGCACGAGCCACGCGAACGCGAAGGTAGTGACGCCTTCGACACTGCCCTTCAGCAGTGCCTGGCCGGTGGTCTGTCCGGCGATGATCGCCGCCGCGACGCCGAACCCCACCAGGACCACGGCCGCCAGCGCCAGCCGACGCGTCCAGCCGGCCGTCGCGCGATCGACCACCGACAGCAGGAACAGCGTGACCGCGAGCGCCGGCACGATCGCCAATCCCGACAGCAACGCCGCGGCCGCCGGCCACGCCGCGCCCGCGCCCTTGAGGTCGGGCCACAGCGGGAAGCGCGGCCGGCACGAGCGCGGAGAGCGCAGCGGCGATGCCGGCGGTGGCGCATGCGGCGGCCACGCCCAGCGCCCACGGCGGCAGGCGACCCGCCATGCGCACGGGAATCTGCAGGCGCGCATAGTACGCGCCGACGCCCGCGAGCAGGCCGAACAGCAGCGCGATGACCACGCCGCCGGCGAACGGCGCGAGCACCGTCGTGGCGAGCTGGTTGGCGAGCGGCTCCGCGGTGCGCAGCTGGAACGCGACGATGGGCCAGTTGTTGGCCGCGTTCAGCACCACCAGCAGGAAGGCCAGCAGCGACACACGCACGAACGCGCGCCGGTCGCTGCGCCCCCGGCTCCAGGCGATCGATCGCGTAGACGAGCGCGGCGAGCGCCGCGACGGCGATGCCGCCGAAGCTCGCGATGCGCGCGAGCTGCCGGCGGCCCTCGTTCTCCGCTTCCGCGCGCCGCCACGCCTCGGGCACGAACATGCTGCGGCCCACCAGCACCACCTCGTCGCCGGCGATGGACGACCTGCACGCGCGCCTCGCCGTCCTTGCCGACCGGCAGCGACGGATCGGCATACGCGAAGAACCAGTCGCGCCGCGCCGGACGCTGCGTCTCGTCCGCCGCACGCAGGACGAGCGCCAGCGGCTCGACGCCGAGCACCTTGCGCAGCGCGTCGTCGGCAAGCGCCTTGGCGGCGTCGCGATCGAGCTTCGCCCCCGCGCGCCCTTCCGGCAGCTGGTGCGCGACCTGGCGCACCTTGCCGTCGCCGGCCACGGTCACGCGCCATTCCTCCGCGCGGTCGGCGACGTCGCCCTCGAAGCGCGCGAAGCGCACGTCCCACAGCGGCGGCGCGAGCGCATTGCCGATGCGCGCGCGATACACGTCAGGCCCGCCTTCGCGCCACACGAACGCGTGCCACTCGCGCTGGTTCGGCTCGCTGATGGCAAGACGCGCGGATGGACATGGTCTGCCACGGCGGGGCGAGCCTGACGCCGCGCTCGGCCAGCGCCGCGACGGCGATCGCTTCCGCCTGCGCGCGGTCGAGCGGCAGCGTCGGCACGTCGGCCGCGAACGGCGTGAACGCGAGCCACGCGACCAGTCCCGCCACGCCCACGACGGGCATCGCGCGCTGCAGCGCATACGCGCGGCCGCCGATCGCGCCGGCGACGGGCGCCGCGTCCGGCGCCACGGGTGGCGGCAGCGACCGCGACGCCACGCGCGATTGCGCAGCGACGCCGGCAACGCGGTCCAGCGTCCCGCGGCGATGCGCCGTCCGATCACGACGAGCGCCGGCACCAGGCCGGCCGCGATCACGAGGCCGCGCTGCAGCCAGGCGCCCGGCGCGTCGATGAGGAACAGCGGAATCGAGATCAGCGCGAGATCGAACAGTGCGTGCAGCAGGATCGTGGGCAGCAGCCCGTAGCGCAGGAAGATCGCGGCCCAGAGCATCGACGGCACCACGAGCTCCGACGAGCCGCGAATACGACGGGAAGCCGGGATAGTTCGCGTGCGCGGCGCCGAACACCACCGCCTGCAGCACGAACGCGATCGCGATGCCCAGCCGCCGCCGCCCGTAGCGTGCGCCGATCAACGCGCCGAGCGCCAGCGGCACCGCGCGAAACACGCATTCCTCCATGAAGCCCGGCCTGCAGCGAGATGGAGATCGGCGTGAGCGCGGGAATCGCGGAGGCGAGGATGTTGGGATCGGTGAGCTGCTCGGACGGCTGCCACCAGCCGAGCCAGCGGTTGGTCACGTAGTAGAAGGACGCGACGAGACCGAGCTCGAGCGGCACGAAGAGATAGCCGCCCGCCGTGCGTCCGGCGACCTCCGTGCTGGCGCCGGCATCGCGCGACCACAGCTGCCAGAGCTGCGGATGATCGGGAAACGCGCGTCGCGCCAGGCCTTCCGCGGCCATGAACACCTCGCCCAGCGCCAGGCCGCCGCCGACGAACGCGAGCGCAGCGAGCCCGAACTGGCGCACCCAGAACGTGCTCTCGTCCTGCGCCGTCGAGTAGCCGAACCACGCCGTCGCGGAATTGGCGAGCACGGTCGCGCCGAGGAACGCGCCGATCACGAGCCCGGCGACGAGCGGCGGCTTCCACACGAGGAAATGCTGCCGCAGGAGCCACAGCGCGCCGAGGATGCAGCCGACGAGGCCGTAGAGCACGCCCGCCGTGAGGCTCGCGAGCCTGGCGATGGTGTTGTTCGCGCTGCGCATCTCCTGGAAGCGGCGCTCGAAGCTCTCGGGTATGTTCACGAAAGGCATCACCTGCATGAGCTCGTCGCCGGCCACCAGGAGCTGCAGGCGGATGCGCGCTTCCGCGAGCTTCGGCTCGTCGCGCTCGAACACGAACCGGTGATCGACGCGGCCGTTGCGCTGCGCCTGCTGCGACTGGTCGAGCAGGTGATACGGCTTGAGATCGACGTTCCAGTCGCGGGTCGCCTGCTCGCGCGCGAGCGCCAGCGCGGCCTCCGGCGCGAGCGCCTTGGTCGCCTCGTCGCGCACGTACGTCTCGGCGACCTTGCGCGTGAAGCCGTCGAGCGCGCCGTCGGGCTTGAAGCGGATGAGCACCTCCTCGATCGCGCCCGGCTTGAAGAGCCGCACGTCCCACCAGAACGGCGCATAGGCGCGCCCGGCGACCAGCGCGGCGAACGCTTCCTTGCCGCCGCCTTCGAGCTCGACGTAGTTCTGCGTGTCGACGTCGTGGTTGAACACGATGGCGCTGCGCGCCTCGGCGGGCGCGAGCCTGCGCTCGGCCGCCAGCGCCTGCGCCTTCGCCAGCGGCTTCCGCGCGCGTCATCGTGATGTCGAGCTGCACCAGCGGGATCGCGGCGGGCATGAGGTGCGCGGCGAGCGCCAGCGCCGCCAGCGCGACGACGGCGTAGGCGATCCAGAACGCGGGACGGCGGTCCCATGCGCGACCGTTGTCCGCCAATGGCGCGAGCGTGCTCATGGCTCGCGCGCCTCCGCTTCGCCCGCCGCGCTCGTGCGCATGCCCACGACGCCGCGGGCGGTGAGATCCGCGATCGCGGCCGCGTCGAGACCGAGGCGCTCCCGCAGCACGGATGCGGTGTGCTCGCCCAGCAGCGGCGGCGCCCGCTCGGGCAGGAGCGGCGTGGCCGACAGCTTCACCGGCGGCCCGACCAGCGGCACGCGACCTGCGAGCGGATGCGGCAGGTCGAGGCGCAGGCCGCGCGCGACGACCTGCGGGTCGGCGAACACGGCGTCGAGCCGATTGATCGGTCCGCAGGGCACGCCCGCGGACTCGAGCGCGGCGAGCCAGTCGCGCTGCGTGCGCGCGCGCATCACGCGCTCGACCATCGGCACCAGCGTCGCGCGATGCCGCACGCGGTCTGCGTTGCGCGCGAAGCGCGGATCGGCGGCCCAATCCGGCACGTCCGCGACTGCGCAGAACTTCGCGAACTGGCCGTCGTTGCCGACCGCGAGGATGAGGTGGCCGTCGGCGCAGGCGAACACCTGGTACGGCACGATGTTCTGGTGCGCATTGCCGGCGCGCGCGGGCGGCGCGCCGGTCACGAGATAGTTCATGTTCATCACCGCCATCATGGCCACCGCCGAATCGAGCAACGCGCAATCGATGTGCTGTCCCCGGCCGCTGCGGTCGCGCTCCGCGAGCGCCGCCAGAATCGAGACGCAGGCATACATGCCGGTCATGATATCGGTGATGGCGATGCCGGCCTTCTGCGGACCGCCGCCGGGCAGGTCGTCGCGCTCGCCGGTCACGCTCATGAACCCGCTCATGCCCTGCACGATGAAATCGTAGCCGGGGCGCTCGGCGTACGGGCCGTCCTGCCCGAAGCCGGTGATCGACGCGTAGACGAGGCGCGGATTCTGCGCATGCACGCTCGCGTAGTCGAGGCCGTGCTTCGCGAGCCCGCCGACCTTGAAGTTCTCGATCAGCACGTCCGCCTGCCGCGCGAGCGCCTGCACGAGATCGCGTCCCTCGGGGACCGTGAAGTCGATCGCCACCGAGAGCTTCCCGCGGTTGCACGCCAGGTAGTACGCGGATTCGGAGGTGTCGCGCCCCTCCGCATCCTTGAGGTACGGCGGCGCCCACGCCCGCGTGTCGTCGCCGGTGCCCGGCTTCTCGACCTTGATCACCGTGGCGCCCAGGTCGGCGAGGAGCTGCGTGCACCACGGTCCCGCGAGCACGCGGGAGAGGTCGAGGACGGTGAGATGCGAGAGCGGGCCCATCGCGGGCGCCGGCCCGACGGCGCGGTCAGCCGGCCTTGAGCGCGACGAGCACCTCGTCCAGCATCTTCTTGGCGTCGCCGAACAGCATGCGGTTGTTGTCCTTGTAGAAGAGCGGATTGTCGACGCCGGCGTAGCCGGACGCCATGCTGCGCTTCATCACGATCGAGTGCTTGGCCTTCCACACCTCGAGCACCGGCATGCCGGCGATCGGGCTCGTCGGGTCTTCCTGCGCGGCCGGGTTCACGATGTCGTTGGCGCCGATGACCATCGCGACGTCGGTGTCGGGAAAGTCCTCGTTCAGCTCGTCCATCTCGAACACGATGTCGTACGGCACCTTGGCCTCGGCCAGCAGCACGTTCATGTGGCCCGGCATGCGCCCGGCCACCGGATGGATGCCGAAGCGCACGTTGACGCCGCGCTCGCGCAGCGCCTTCGTGATCTCGTAGACCGTGTGCTGCGCCTGCGCCACCGCCATGCCGTAGCCCGGCACGATGATCACGTTCTTCGCGTCGCGCAGCAGCTCGGCCGTCTCGGCGGCGAGGATCGGCTTCACCTCGCCCGCCGGCTGCGCGCCGCCGGCCGCGCGCGGCCGGCGCGCCGCTGTCGGTGCCGAAGCCGCCGGCGATCACGCTGAGGAAGTTGCGGTTCATCGCCGCGCACATGATGTACGACAGGATCGCGCCGCTGCTGCCCACCAGCGCGCCGGTCACGATCAGCAGGTCGTTGTTGAGCATGAAGCCCGTCGCGGCCGCCGCCCAGCCCGAGTAGCTGTTGAGCATCGACACCACCACCGGCATGTCGGCGCCGCCGATGGCCATCACCATGTGCACGCCGAACAGCAGCGCGACGACGGTCATCACGATCATCGGCATCATCGCGTCGGCGATGCCGTGCGCGTTGACGAACGCGTAGCCGAAGTACGAGCACGACGAGGAGGCCGGCCAGGTTCAGGAAGTGCCGCCCCGGCAGCAGCATCGGCTTGCCGCTGATCTTGCCCGAGAGCTTGCCGAACGCGATCACCGAGCCCGAGAAGGTGACGGCGCCGATCAGCACGCCGAGGTACATCTCGATCTCGTGGATCGTGTTCTCGGCGGGGGTCAGGCCGGCCGCCACCGCGGGATCGACGAAGTTCGCGTAGCCGACCAGCATCGCCGCGAGGCCGACCAGGCTGTGCATCAGCGCGACCAGCTCGGGCATCTGCGTCATCTGCACGACGCGCGCCGCGTAGAGGCCGATGGCCGCGCCGACGACCATCGCGCCGACGATGTACGGCAGCCCGGCCGGCGTGACCTGCACGCCGAAGATCGTGGCGACCACCGCGATCGCCATGCCGATCATGCCGTACAGGTTGCCGCGCCGCGACGTCTCCTGGTTGGAGAGCCCGCCCAGGCACAGGATGAAGAGGATCGTCGCCCCGAGGTAGGCGACCGTCGAGAGGCTGGAGGTCATGTTCTCTGTCTTCCTTACTTGCGGAACATCTGCAGCATGCGCTGGGTCACCGCGAAGCCGCCGAACATGTTGATCGTGGCGAGCGCGATGCGCGCCCACCGACAGCCAGCGGATCCACTCGTCGGGTCGCGAGAGGTCGGCCGAGATCTTGCGAGAGGTCCGGCGCGATCTGCACCAGCGCGCCGATGGCGATGATGCTGGAGACCGCGTTGGTGACGCTCATGAGCGGCGTGTGCAGCGCGGGCTTCACGTTCCACACCACCATGTAGCCGACGAAGCAGGCGAGCACGAACACCGTGAAGTGGCCGAGGAAGCTCGCCGGCGCGAACCGGCCCGACGAGCAGGAACAGCAGCGCGCCGACGCCGAAGAGCACCGCGGTCTTGCCGCCGGACATCGGGCCGCTCGCGCTCGCCGTGGCCCTTGCGGCTTCGGCGGCGCATCGCGGCCGCCGGCTTGACCGCCGGGGGCGCGGCGGGGAGCTTCGGCGGCGGCGGCGGCCAGGTGATGTCGCCGTCCTTGATCACCGTGAGGCCGCGGATCGCGTCGTCTTCCATGTTGACGTCGACCACGCCGTCCTTGGTCTTGCACAGCTCCTCGGTCAGGCGCAGCAGGTTGGTCGAGTACAGCGTCGACGACTGCTTGGCGAGGCGGCTCGCGAGGTCCGTGTAGCCGATGATCGTGACGCCGTGCTTGCACCACCGCCTTGCCGGGCTCGGTCAGCTCGCAGTTGCCGCCCTGCTCGGCCGCCATGTCGACGATGACGCTGCCGGGCTTCATGCTCTTCACCATGTCGGCGGTGATGAGCTTCGGCGCGGGCTTGCCCGGGATCAGCGCGGTGGTGATGATGATGTCGACCTCCCGCGCCTGCTTCGCGTACATCTCGCGCTGCGCCTTCTGGAAGCCCTCGCTCATCACCTTGGCGTAGCCGCCGCCGCCGCGAGCCTTCTTCCTCGTAGTCGACCTTGACGAACTCGCCGCCCAGCGACATCGACCTGGTCGGCCACCTCGGCGCGCGTGTCGTTGGCGCGCACGATGGCGCCCAGATCGGCGGCCGTGCCGATCGCGGCGAGACCCGCCACGCCGGCGCCGGCGATGAAGACCTTCGCCGGCGGGATCTTGCCCGCGGCGGTGATCTGGCCGTTGAAGAAGCGGCCGAACGCGTTGGCGGCCTCGATGACGGCGCGATAGCCGCTGACGCCGGCCATCGACGTGAGCGCGTCCATCTTCTGCGCGCGCGAGAGCTGGCGCGGCAGCGCAGTCGATCGCGAGCACGGTGGCCTTCCGCGCCGCCAGCTGCTGCATCAGCTCCGGGTTCTGCGCCGGCCAGATGAAGTCGACCAGCATGCCGCCTTCGCGCATCAGCGCCACTTCCCCGCGCGTCGGCGGGCGCACCTTGAAGACGATGTCGGACTTCGCCCAGAGCTCGGCGGCCGTGGGCACGACCTCGGCGCCCGCCGCGCGGTAGGCGTCGTCCGCGAAGTTGCGCGGCGTCGCCCGCGCCCGCCTCGACCGCGACGCGGAAGCCCAGCTTGATCAGCTTCTCGACGACGTCGGGCACGGTCGCGACCCGCTTCTCGCCCGGGAACGTCTCCCGGGGCACTCCGATCAGCAATGACATGCTTGTTCTCTCCCTGGATGAACTGCGAGGCCTCACGCCTGCCTGACGCTGCGGCCGCAATGGTCGCGCAACGCGATCTATGCGGGCGATCGAGGTTGTATCAAATCTGTGCGGCGATCGCGCGGCCGAGCTCGCGCGGTCGTCGCGCGTCCGCCGAGGTCGGGCGTGCGCGGCGCGCCCGGATCGGCCAGCACGCGCTCGATCGCCGCGACGATGGCGTCGGCCGCCGGCCTTGTAGCCCAGGAAGTCGAGCATCAGCGCGCCCGACCAGATCTGCCCGATCGGATTGGCGATGCCCTTGCCCGCGATGTCGGGCGCCGAGCCGTGCACCGGCTCGAAGAGCGACGGGAACGTGCGCTCGGGATTCAGGTTGGCCGACGGCGCGATGCCGATCGTGCCGCACACGGCGGGGCCCAGGTCGGACAGGATGTCGCCGAACAGGTTGGAGCGCGACGACGACGTCGAAGCGCTCGGGCCGCTGCACGAAGTGCGCGGAGAGGATGTCGATGTGGTACTGGTCGGTACGGCATGTCCGGATAGTCCGCGGCCATCGCGCGGAAGCGCTCGTCCCAGTACGGCATCGTGATCGAGATGCCGTTCGACTTGGTCGCCGACGTGAGGTGCTTCGCGGGCCGCGTCGCGCGCGAGGTCGAACGCGAAGCGCATGATGCGGTCGACGCCCTTGCGCGAGAAGCACCGACTGCTGGAACACGATCTCGCGCTCGGTGCCCTCGTACATGCGGCCGCCCACCGACGAGTACTCGCCCTCGGTGTTCTCGCGCACGACGACGAAGTCGATGTCGCCGGGCTTGCGGTTGGCCAGCGGCGACGGGATGCCCGGCATCAGCTTGCACGGGCGCAGGTTCACGTACTGGTCGAAGTCGCGGCGGAACAGGATGAGCGAGCCCCACAGCGACACGTGGTCGGGCACGGTCGCGGGCCAGCCGACCGCGCCGTAGTAGATCGCCTCGAACGGCGGACAGCTGCGCGAGCCAGTCCTCGGGCATCATGCTGCCCGTGCTTCGCGAAGTAGTCGCAGCTCCAGTCGAACGACGTGAACGCGAGCTCGACGCCGAACTTGCGCGCCGCGGCCTCCACGACGCGCAGTCCCTCGGGCATCACTTCCTTGCCGATGCCGTCGCCCGCGATCACCGCGATCCTGTGCGCTGCCATGCCGTCCCCCTGCGAAAGACCCCGAGTTTACGGAACCTCATCCGCTTCGGACGATGTCGGCGGCCGGTGCGCGACCGGGCACATCGCGTCCCATGCGGTTCCCGCGCCCGCCGGCGCATTCGCCGAGGAGAAGGCGATGCACGCGCGCAACTACTGGATCGGCGTCGTCGCCAAGCGACCACGTCGCGCTGGGCGTGGCCGGCGGCTTCACGCAGCTCAATCACGGCAAGGCCGGTCCGCTCGAGCGCATGCGCCCCGGCGACGGCTTCGCGTTCTATTCGCCGCGCACGGCACACCCGGACGGCCCGCCGCTGCAGGCGTTCACCGCCATCGGCCGCGTCGGCCCAGGGCGACGTCTACCAGGCGGACGTCGCGGCGGACTTCAAGCCGTTCCGCCGCGCCGTCGATTACCTCCCGGCGCGGGACGGCGCCGATCAAGCCGCTGATCGACGGCCTCTCGTTCATCCGCAGCAAGCAGCACTGGGGCGCGGCGTTCCGCTTCGGCGTTCGTGCGCGTGCCGGAGGAGGATTTCGCGCGCATCGCCGCGGCGATGGGCCGCGATTTCGCGCGCGACTTCGCCCCGCAGTGAGCGGGGCCGTCTCGACGTAGGCGCCGCGCCGCGCTATCGTCGTCCGCCACGCAACGCGCGGGAGAGCGGACCGATGGGCGTCATGGTGATGGCGTTGTTCCGGCCCAAGGCGGGCAAGGACGGCGAGCTCATGGCGTGCATGCGCGACCACCTGCCGGTGCTGCGGGCGCAGGGGCTCGCCACCGACCGCCCGTCGACGGTGCTGCTGCGCGCAGGACGGCACGCTGGTCGAGATCTTCGAGTGGCATTCGCACGCGGCCATCGACGCCGCGCACGCCGATCCCGAGGTCGGCAAGCTGTGGGCACGCTACGCCGCGTGCTGCGACTACGTGACGCTCGCCGATCTCGCCGAGAGCGCGCGCGATGTTCCCGGAGTTCGAGCTCGTGACCTAGCCGCGGGCACGGTTTGGCCCGCGGCAGCGCGGCGGCGTGCCATCGCGAATGGCGCTCGGCGCTGCCCGATCGGCATCCGCAGCACCTGATGGCGACGGGCGCTTGCCACCTCGCACCTGCCCCTTGCGCGCCTTTACGGTGCCTTCGGGCAGCGGTATAATTCATGTGTTTCGAAGACGCCTCGCCGGTGTTCGCGGATGCGCGAAACCGGCGTTTTTGTTTGCCGCACCGCACGCGGCGAGCGCCGCCGCCAGGCGCCCTTGCCCCGTCCGCCCGTTCCGCGAATCGTGACCCACGCCACCGCCGCCGATCCCGCGCGCCACCGCCGCGCGGTGCTGTTCATGGTCGTCGCGGCCATCTGCTGGTCGACCGGCGGCCTCCTCGTGCGCCAGCTGTCGATCACCAACGCGTGGGAGATCGTCTTCTGGCGGTCGCTGTTCATGAGCGCGTTCGTCGCGGGCGTGCTGCTGGTCATGCACGGCCGCGCGATGCCGCAGGCGGTGCGCGCGGCGGGATGGCCGGGCGTGGTCGCCGGCCTCTTCCTGTCGGGCACGTTCTTCTTCTTCATCGGTTCGCTCACCCGCACCACGGTCGCCAACACCTTCGTGCTGATGAGCGTGTCGCCGTTCTTCGCGGCGGTCGCGGGCTGGCTGTTCCTGCGCGAGCGCGTGTCCGGCGCACACGTGGATCGCGATCGCCATCGCGTTCTCCGGCGTCGCTCGTGATGTTCGGCGGCGCGATGGACGCCGGGCAGCTCACCGGCAACCTGCTGGCGCTGGGCGTGTCGGTGTGCTTCGCGGCGCAGCTCACCGTGCTGCGCAAGTTCCACGCGACGGTCGACATGCTGCCGATGGTGATGATCGCGGGCCTGTGGACGCTGGTGCCGGCGTTCGTGCTCGCCGGCCCGTTCGCCGCCACCGGCACCGACCTCGCGTGGCTGCTGCTGATGGGCAGCGTGCAGCTCGGCATCGGGTGCCTGCTCGCCACCGCCGCGTCGCGCACGCTGCCGGCGAACGAGCTCGGCCTCCTCGCGCTGCTGGAGCCGATCCTCGGCCCGCATCTGGGTGTGGGTGCTGATGGGCGAGCGGCCCGGACCGAACGCACTCACCGGCGGCGCCATCGTGCTCTCCGCCGTCATCGCGAACCAGATCCTGGCCGCCTGGCGCGCGCGCAACGCCGGCGCCGCCGAGCCGCTGCCCGGTCCCTAGCACGGCATAGCGCTCGAGCGAACGCGTCGTGGCGCTGCCCGATTTCCCGCCGGCCTTCTATCCGGTCGCGATCCTCGCAATCCTCGTCACCGGCGTCTCCAAGGGCGGCTTCGGCCAGGGTGCCGGCGGTCTCGCCGTGCCGCTGATGTCGATGTTCATCGCGCCGGCCGAGGCGGCCGGCATCATGCTGCCCATCCTGTGCGCCATGGACATCTTCGGCGTGCACGCCTATCGCCGCGCGTGGTCGCGCAGGCACGTGAAGATCATGCTGCCCGGCGCGCTGGTCGGGCATCGCGCTCGGCGGCCTCGCGTTCGGCTTCCTGCCGGCGAATGCGATCCGGCTGCTGATCGGCGATCATCGCGATCACGTTCGCGCTCAACCAGTGGTTCCGCTTCACCGAGCGCATCGCGCGCCGGCTCACCGCGGCGCACGGCCATCCGCCCGGTCCCGCCGCCGGCGCGTTCTGGGGCGCCGTGTCCGGCTTCACGAGCACGCTCGCGCACGCGGGCGGCCCGCCGTTCGCCATCTACATGCTCGCGCAGAAGGTCGACAAGACGCTGTTCGTCGGCACCTCGGCGGTGTTTTTCCTCGTGGTGAACTACGTGAAGCTCGTGCCCGTACTATTTCCTGGGCCAGCTCAACGTCGGCAACCTGACCGCCGCGCTCGCTATTCTCGCCGCTGGCGCCGCTCGGCATCTGGCTCGGGGTCTGGATCCACCGGCGCATGACGCAGACGGTGTTCCTCAACGTGAGCTACGCCCTGCTGCTCGCGACCGGCGCCAAGCTCATCTACGACGCGGCTCACCCACTGACGCCCGTGCGGGCCGTGCGCTATGATGCGCGCCTGCCCGGCCCCACGCGCCGGCTCCCCAGCGCCTCCTGCCATGAAGCAGACCTTCCTCGACTTCGAGCAACCGATCGCCGAGCTGCAGCAGAAGATCGACGAGCTGCGCTACGTGCACGAGGATTCCGCGGTCGACATCTCCGACGAGATCGCGCGGCTCACCAAGAAGAGCCAGCAGCTGACCAAGGAGATCTACGGCAAGCTCTCCGCCTGGCAGATCGCGCAGGTCGCGCGCCATCCGCAGCGGCCGTACACGCTCGACTACATCGCGGGCATGTTCAGCGATTTCCGCGAGCTGCACGGCGACCGCACGCTACGCCGACGATCCCGCGATCGTCGGCGGGCTCGCGCGCTTCAACGGCCAGCCGTGCATGGTGATCGGCCACCAGAAGGGCCGCGACACCAAGGAGAAGATCCACCGCAACTTCGGCATGCCGCGCCCGGAGGGCTATCGCAAGGCGCTGCGCCTCATGAAGCTCGCGGAGAAGTTCGGCCTGCCGCTGTTCACGTTCGTCGACACGCCCGGCGCGTATCCCGGGCATCGGCGCGGAGGAGCGCGGGCAGTCGGAGGCGATCGGCCGCAACCTGTACGAGATGGCCGGCCTGCGCGTGCCGGTGATCGTCACCGTGATCGGCGAAGGCGGCTCGGGCGGCGCGCTCGCGATCGCCGTCGGCGACGTCACGCTGATGCTGCAGTACGCGACGTATTCGGTGATCTCGCCGGAAGGCTGCGCGTCGATCCTCTGGAAGTCCGCCGAGCACGCGCCGGAGGCCGCCGAGATCCTCGGCATCACCGCGCCGCGCCTGAAGCAGCTCGGCCTCATCGACAAGGTCGATCAACGAGCCGGTCGGCGGCGCGCACCGCGACCACGCCGCGATGATGGTGAGCGCTCAAGAAGGCGCTCACCGAGGCGCTGCGCCAGCTGTCCGAGCTGCCGCTCGATACGCTGCTCGAGCAGCGCGAGGATCGCATCCTCGCGTACGGCAAGTACAAGGAAATCAGCGCCGGCTGACCCGGCGGGCGGCGTCGTGCGCGGCGGGCTCTGATGCGGCGCGATGGCGACTCCGGACCGGCCGACGGCCTGCTGGCCACCGCGCCGTCGCGCGCTCGCTTGCCGCGTCACGTCCCGCCGGGCGCGCCGATCGCCGTCGCACTGTCCGGCGGCCGCGACTCGGTCGTGCTGCTCGATGCGCTCTGCGCCTGCATCGCGGCAGGCTCCGGCGTGGAACGGAGCATGACCGCCGCGAACGATCGCGCGTCGGGCGATTCACGTGCATCACGGCCTCTCGCCGCAACGCCGACGCGTGGCAGCGCTTCTGCGTCGACGCTGTGCGCGACGCGCGGCGTGCCCGCTCGCCGTGCGGCGCGATCGACGTGCCCCGCGCGCCGCAGACGAGCCTCGAAGGCGAAGCGCGGCGACTGCGCTACGCGGCGCTGGCGCGATCCGCGAACGTCGCTGACAGGCCGCGATTCGTCGCGCTCGCGCATCATCGCGACGACCAGGCGGAGACGCTGCTCCTGCAGCTCCTGCGCGGCGCCGGCCGCACGGGCTCGCCGCGATGCCCGCCGTCGCGTCGCCGACCCGCGCGGCGTGACGTGGTGGCGGCCGCTGCTCGACGTCCGCGCGCCGCCATCGACGCGTACGCGCGCGCCGCCGCAGCTCGCGTGGGTCGACGACGAGAGCAACGCGCTGCACGCGTCATCGCCGCAACGCGCTCCGCCACATCGTGATGCCCGCGCTTGGCGTCAGCGGGATTTCCGCAGCCGTGCGCGACCCTCGCGCGCGCCGCCGCGGCACCAGGCCGACGCGCTGCGCCTCGCCGACGACCTGGCCGCGCAGGACGCCAGGCGCCGCGTACGACGGCATCTCGCTGGCGCGCGACGCGCTGCGGGCGCTGCCGCCGCATCGCGCGCGCAACCTGCTGCGCTGGTTCCTGCGCCAGCGCGGCCGGCATCCGCCTTCGACCGCACGCCTGCGCGACGATGCTGACGCCAGCTCGACGCGCGCGCGCGACGACGCGCAGGTCGCGCATCGCGCACGACGGCGCCGAGCTCGGCGTGCATCGCGGCCGCGCTCTTCGTGCATGCGCCGCCGCCCGGCGCCGTTCGACGTCGCGTGGACGGGCGGCGCCGCGCTCGCACTGCCGTCACGGCACGCCTGTCGCTGGCGCCCGCGGCGAGCGCCGGCCCCGCCCTCGCGGCCAGCCGCATCGCCGCCGGCAGCCTCCGCGTCCGCCTGCGCGCCGGCGGCGAGCGCCTGCAACTCGCGCGTAACCGACCCCGTCGCGCGCTGAAGGCTATCCTGCAGGATGCCGGCATGCCGCCGTGGGAACGGCACGCGCTGCCGCTCGTATGGTGCGAGGCCGAACTGGTCGCCGTCCCGGGCATCGGGGTCGCGGCCGAGTGGCAGGCGGCGCCGGGAGACCCGGGCCTGTTCCTCGCCTGGCATCCGCGCCGGTTTGACCAAGCGCAATACGCGGCGGCCCTCGGGCTGTTGACATTGCGGCGCAGTGCGGTACCGTCCGATTCGAACCCGGCCAGCCACGCGTCCCGCTCGAAGGACTCCGGCGCGGCCTCACTGGCAAGGAGGCGTTCCATGAAGGTCACACGTATCGCCAGCGCACTCGCGCTCGCCTGCGCGGCGCTCGCGCTCGCGATCGCGCCCGCCGCGGCGCAGCAGCCGATCGTCATCAAGTTCAGCCACGTCGTCGCGCTGGACACGCCCAAGGGCAAGGGCGCCGAGCGCTTCAAGCAACTCGCGGAGGAACGCACCAAGGGCCGCGTCAAGGTCGAGGTGTATCCCAACAGCTCGCTCTTCAAGGACGGCGAGGAGATGGAAGCGCTGCAGTTGGGCTCGGTGCAGATGCTGGCGCCCTCGCTCGCCAAGTTCGGCCCGCTGGGCGCGCGCGAGTTCGAGGTGTTCGACCTGCCGTACATGTTCGACAGCTACGCCGAACTGCACAAGGTCACCGAGGGCCCGGTCGGCGCCGCGCTGTTCAAGAAGCTCGACTCCAAGGGCATCGTGGGCCTCGCGTACTGGGACAACGGCTTCAAGGTGATGAGCGCCAACAAGCCGATCCGCGTGCCGGCCGACTACAAGGGCCTCAAGATGCGCATCCAGTCGTCCAAGGTGCTGGGCGACCAGATGAAGGCGCTGGGCGCGATTCCGCAGGTGATGGCGTTCTCCGAGGTGTACCAGGCGCTGCAGACCGGCGTGGTCGACGGCACCGAGAACCCGCCGTCGAACTTCTACACGCAGAAGATGCAGGAAGTGCAGAAGTACCTGGCGCTCACCGATCACGGCTATCTCGGCTACGCGGTCATCGCGAACAAGAAGTTCTGGGACGGGCTGCCCGCCGACATCCGCACCACGCTCGAAGGCGCGATGAAGGACGCGACCAAGTACGCGAACGACATCGCCAAGAAGGAAAACGAGGATGCGCTCGAAGCGGTGAAGAAATCCGGCAAGACCGAGATCCTCACGCTGACCGCCGAGCAGAAGGCGGCCATGAAGAAGGCGCTCGTCGCCGGTGCACAAGGAAAACGAGTCGCGCATCGGCAAGGACATCATCGCCGAGGTCTACAAGGCGACCGGCTTCCAGCCGTAAGCGGGCGCGACGGACCGCCGTGCCGGCCGCCATGGCGCCTGCACGGCGGGGAATGCGAGCGGGCGCGAGGGATCGGCGTCGATCGCTGCAGCGGCAGTGCCAGCAACGGGGTGCGGCCCCATCTCCCGATGCACGCCGGGAAATGGGGACTGGCCCTCGGGGAGGAAGGCCGTGAAATTGCTCGATCATCTCGAGGAGTGGCTGATCGCGTTCCTGATGGGCGCGGCGACGCTCCTGATCTTCGTCGCGGTCGTGCATCGCTACGCGGCGGGCCTGCCCATTCCCGGCCTGCAGGACGCGCTGCTCAAGATCGACCTCTCCTGGGCGCAGGAGCTTTGCATCTACATGTTCGTGTGGATGGCCAAGTTCGGCGCCGCCTACGGCGTGCGCACCGGCATCCACGTCGGCGTCGACGTGATGATCAACCGGCTGCCGCCTGCCACCCGCAAGTGGTACGTGCTGTTCGGCCTGCTGGCCGGCGCGACCTTCACGGCGATCGTCGGCACCCTGGGCGCCACCTTCACCTGGGACATCGCGCACACCGATTCGGTGTCGCCCGACCTCGAGGTGCCCAAGTGGATCGTCTACCTGTGCATCCCGTTCGGGTCGTACCTCATGTGCTTCCGCTTCCTGCAGGTCGCATGGAACTTCTGGAAGACCGGTGAGCTGCCCAAGCACGACGTCGCGCACGTCGAAGGCATCGAGGAGCCGATCAACCCGTACAACATGGCGGACAACCTGCATCCGGCCGACCTGCGCGAAGGGGGCCCGCGATGAGCACCGCCAACGCACTCGGGCCGGCCACCGACCCCAACGCCCCGCGCTGGCCGGGGCTGATCCCGCCCGTCCTCATCGCCATCCCGGTGGTGCTCAAGCTCGCCGGCGTCGAGGTCAACAACGCGTGGATCATCTTCTCCCTGCTGATCGGCCTGATGCTCACCGGCATGCCGATCTCGATCTCGCTCGGCCTCACCGTGCTCACGTACCTGTTCACGATGACCACCGTGCCGATCGAGTCGGTGGCCTTGAAGCTGTTCACCGGCATCGAGCGGTTCGAGATCATGGCGATCCCGTTCTTCATCCTCGCCGGCAACTTCCTGACCCACGGCGGGGTGGCGCGGCGGATGATCACCTTCGCCTCGTCGATGGTGGGCCACTGGCACGGTGGCCTCGGCCTGGCCGGCGTGATGGCCTGCGCCCTGTTCGCCGCGGTTTCCGGCAGCTCGCCCGCCACCGTGGTGGCCATCGGCTCGATCCTGCTGCCGGCGATGCTGAAGCAGGGCTTCCCGGCGCGTTTCGGCGCCGGCGTCATCACCACCTCCGGCGCGCTGGGCATCCTGATCCCGCCGTCGATCGTGATGGTGATGTACGCGGTGGCCACCAATACCTCGGTGGGCGCGCTGTTCATCGCCGGCATCGTGCCCGGAATCGTGCTGGCCACCCTGCTCGGCCTGACCACCTGGTGGCGGGCCCGCAAGTTCGACTACCCGCGGCAGCCGGTGGCGAGCTGGCCGACGCGCCTGAAGGCCTTCCGCGAACGCGATCTGGGGCCTGCTGCTGATCATCGTGGTGATCGGCGGCATCTACACCGGGGTGTTCACGCCGACGGAAGCCGCCGCCATGAGCGCGGTGTACGCCTTCTTCGTCGCCGTGTTCGTCTACAAGGACATGTCGCTCAAGCAGGTGCCGAAGGTGCTGCTCGACTCGGCCAACATGAGCGCCATGCTGCTGTACATCATCACCAACGCGGTGATGTTCAGCTACCTCATGACCTCGGAGAAGATCCCGCAGGCGCTCGCCGCCTGGATGCTCGACAAGGACCTGGGCGCGATCGCCTTCCTGCTGTTCGTCAACGTGGTGCTGCTGCTCGCCGGCAACGTGATGGAGCCCTCCTCCATCGTGCTCATCATGGCGCCGATCCTGTTCCCGGTGGCGATGAAGCTCGGCATCGACCCGGTCCACTTCGGCATCATGATGGTGGTGAACATGGAGGTCGGCATGTGCCACCCGCCGGTGGGCTTGAACCTCTACGTGGCGTCGGGCATCACCAAGATGGGCATCACCGAGCTCACCGTCGCGGTCTGGCCGTGGCTGCTCACCATGCTGGTCTTCCTCGTCGTCGTCACCTACTGGCCGGCCATGTCGATCTGGCTGCCGAAGACGCTCGGCATGATGTAGCGGCAACGACGCTCCGTATGCAGACGGGCCGCGATCGCGGCCCGTTCTGCGTGGCGAGGCGCGCGCGTCAGTCCGCGTACACGCCCGCCTTCCTGATGATCGGCGTCCACTTGTCGATCTCGCTCCTGAGCTGCGCGCGCAGACCCTCGGGCGTGGCCTTGTCCTTGGCCACCACCTGCGAGCCGAGGTCGTTCATCTTCTGCACGAAGCTCGCCTCCCCGATCGCCGCCTGCAGCGCCGCCTGCAGCTTGTCGACGATCGGCTTCGGCGTCCCCTTGGGCGCGTACACCCCGTGCCACACGACGACCTCGAAGCCCGGCAGGCCCGATTCGGCGAGCGTTGGCAGTTCCTTGAGCGACTCCACGCGGGTCTTCGACGTCGCGCCGTAGGCCTTCACGCGCCCCGACGCGATGTACGACGTCGTCTGGGTAGTCTGGTCGCACAGCAGGTCCACCTGGCCGCCCATGAGGTCGTTCATCGCCGGCGCCGTTCCCTTGTAGGGCACCGTGGTGAGCTCGGTCTGGATGGCCGTCATGAACAGGAGCCCGCACAGGTGCGACGCGGAGCCCACGCCGGCGTTGGCCAGCGTCACCTTGTCCTTGTTCGCCTTGACGTACGCGAGCAGCTCCTTGAAGTCCTTCGCCGGCAGGTCCTTGCGCGCGATGAGCGTCATCGGCACGTCCACCACCTGGCCGATGAGCTCGAAGTCCTCGAGCGGCTTGAACGGCAGCGAGCGGTAGAGCGCGGGCGCGGTGGACATCCCGATGTGCGCGAGCAGCAGCGTGTAGCCGTCGGGCGGCGAGTTCTTGAGCTTGGTCGGTGCGATCGTGCCTCCCGCCCCCACGGTGTTCTCGACCACCATCGGCTGCTTGAGCGCCTTGCCCATCGCCTTGCGCCAGCGTGCGGGCGACCGTGTCGGTCGGACCGCCCGCGGCGAACGGCACCATCAGGGTGACCGGGCGCGTCGGGTAGTCCTGGGCGAGGCAAGCGAGCGACATGAGGGCGAGCGCGGCCGCGGCGCCCGCCTGCGCGAGAGTGCGATGCATGAACAGATCCTCCTAGAGTTGGGTCCAATCGGCCGGGCGGGTCCGCGTCGTCGCGTCCCGGCAGGCGTCCGGCGGTGCCGGCGCCCCTTCTGTCCGCCGCCGGCATTGCCCGCGACGGTCCGATCGGCCCGGATGGTAGCAAACGCGCAGTTCGTCGCGGGGCGCCGGCGGTCGGTTCCCCGCGCGTCCCGAAGGGGGCTGCGAGGAGCCGCCTCGCCATGTTATAATTTTGAATTTACTCGCTTTTTGACGGCGACCGGTCCCGCTCCCCGCGGCCGCGCCACGCGCGACACGCGCGGATCCTGAACCCTACAACTTCGAAACTTCAAGCCGGAGCAAAGAAATGGCGGTAGAACGCACTCTTTCCATCATCAAGCCCGATGCGGTCGCCAAGAACGTGATCGGCGAGATCTATTCCCGCTTCGAGAAGGCCGGCCTCAAGATCGTGGCCGCGCGGATGGCCTGGCTGTCGCGCGCCGAGGCCGAAGGCTTTTACGCGGTCCACCGCGAGCGGCCCTTCTTCAAGGACCTGGTCGACTTCATGATGTCGGGCCCGGTGATGATCCAGGTGCTCGAAGGCGACAACGCCATCGCGCAAGAACCGCGACCTCATGGGCGCCACCGATCCGAAGAAGGCGGCGGCGGGCACCATCCGCGCCGATTTCGCGCAATCGATCGACGCCAACGCCGTCCACGGCTCCGACGGCGCCGAGACCGCGCGCGACGAGATCGCGTATTTCTTCCCCGCGCTGGCGGTGTATTCGCCGATAAGGACGAAAATCGGGGATTCCGGTGCTCCGGTCGCCATGACCAACCTGCTCGACCTCGCACCGCAAGGCGCTCGAGGACTTCTTCGCCGAGCGCGGCGAGAAGCCGTTTCGCGCGCGCCAGGTGCTCGCGGTGGATGCACCAGCGGTTCGTCGACGACTTCGGCGCGATGACCGATCTCGCGAAGCCGCTGCGCGAGCGACTCGCGGCGGAAGCCGCGGTCGAGGCCCCGCGCGTCATCACGCGACACGACCGCGGCCGACGGCACGCGCAAGTGGCTGCTCGACGCCGGCAACGGCAACGCGGTGGAGTCGGTGTACATCCCGGAGGACGACCGCGGCACGCTGTGCATCTCGTCGCAGGCCGGCTGCGCGCTCGACTGCGCGTTCTGCTCGACGGGCAAGCAGGGATTCAACCGCAACCTCACCACCGCCGAGATCGTCGGCCAGCTGTGGCACGCCAATCGCGCGCTGCTCGCCGACGGGGTCACGGCGCCGTGGATCGAGCACGGCCGCCCGCCGATCACCAACGTCGTGATGATGGGCATGGGCGAGCCGCTCGCGAATTTCGACAACGTCGTGCCGGCGCTGCAGCTCATGCTCGACGACAACGCGTACGGGCTGTCGCGCCGCCGCGTCACGCTGTCGACGTCGGGCCTGGTGCCGCTGATCGACCGCCTGCGCGAGGAATGCCCGGTCGCGCTCGCCGTGTCGCTGCACGCGCCGAACGACGCGCTGCGCGACCGCCTCGTGCCGATCAACCGCAAGCATCCGCTCGCGCGATCTGATGGCCGCGTGCCGGCGCTACCTGCCCGCCGCGCCGCGCGACTTCGTCACGTTCGAGTACGTGATGCTCGACGGCGTCAACGACTCAGCCCGCGCATGCGCGCCGAGCTCGTCGCGCTCGTGCGCGACGTGCCGTGCAAGTTCAACCTGATTCCGTTCAATCCCGTTCCCGGGCACCGAGTTCCGCACGAGCCCGCGCGCGCGCATCGTCGCGTTCCAGCAGGCGCTGCAGGACGCGGGCCTGGTCGCCACCGTGCGCAAGACGCGCGGCGACGACATCGACGCCGCCTGCGGCCAGCTCGCGGGCCAGGTGCAGGATCGCACGAAGCGCCGGCTCGCCACGCGCATCGTTCCGGTGGCCGCGTCACGACGCGATGAGCCGCACACCGATGCGCGCCTCGTCCACCCTTGCCTTCGAAATCCCGCATGCGCCGCTACGCTTCGCTCCTGCTGCTCCTCCCGCTCGTCGCTGCCCTGTCGGGCTCGCGGGCTGCGAGTCGACGTCCAAGCAACCCCCGCGCAGCCGGTGCCCGCACCGCCGACGCCCCCGCCGCCGTCCAGGAAGCGCCCGCGCCCTATCGCGCGCAGCTGCACGCGGAGATCGCGGCCGGCTTCTACGAGCGCGGCCAGATGGACGTCGCGCTGCAGGAGCTCGCGCCAGGCGGTGAAGCTCGACCCGAAGAACGCGAAGATCTACAACGTCTACGGCCTCGTCTACGCGATGCTCGGCGAGGACGCGAAGGCGCAGCAGAATTTCCAGCAGGCGCGATCGAGCTCGCGCCGAACGATTCCGAGATCCGCCAGAACTGGGGCTGGTACCTGTGCACCCACGGCCGCCGCGCGAGTCGATTCGCGGAGTTCGAGCAGGCCGTGCGCAATCCGCTGTACAGGACGCCCGACATCGCGCTCACCAACGCCGGCAAGTGCTCGATCGAGATCGGCGACACGCGCGCGCGGACGAGGCGTTCTTCAAGCGCGCGCTGTCGATCAACCCGGCCAACGCGTCGGCCGCGTACAGCCTGTCGCTGCTCGCTCTACCGCGAAGGCGCGGCTCGACGAGGCGCGCAGCGATGATGCGGCGCGTCGTGCAGGTCGCCGAACCCGACGCCGGACGCGCTCTATCTCGGCATGTGCATCGAGCGCAAGCTGGGCGACCGGCGTCGGAGGCGTCGTACGTGTCGCAGCTGCGCAACCGCTATCCGGAGTCCGCCGAAGCCAAGGCCATTCCGCCGGGGACTTGCGAGTGACCGGCGACATCGAGACGCCGCTGCAGCGAATCGCCGCGCCGGAGCCGCGCGGCGCGTCGGCCGGCGCCCGCCTGCGCGAACGCGCGCGAGGCGCGCCGGCCTGTCGATCGACGCGGTCGCGCAGCAGCTGAAGCTCGCGCCGCGGCAGGTGCAGGCGCTCGAGGACGACGACTTCGCGCAGCTGCCCGGCCGCACGTTCGTGCGCGGGTTCCTGCGCAACTACGCGCGCCTGCTGCGGCTCGATGCCGACGACGGTGCTCGCCACGCTGCCCGAGAGCGAGCGCAGCGCCGTCGCTCGACCATCCGTCGCTGACGCCGACCACGCGCGTGATGGGCGAGCTGCCCGCCGACTGCGCCGGGCAAGCCGAGCGCCGCGCGCTGGGCGATTCCGCTCGCGCTGGTCGGCGATCGTCGCCATCGCGGTCGCCTACGAATTCGGCCGTCCGCTGGCCGAGCGGGCGAAGTCGGCGATGCCGACGCGAAGGCGCCGGCGGTCACGCCCGTCGCGCCCCGGCACCCGCGCCCGCCCCGCCGGCCGACCGCGCCCGTCACGCCGCCGCCGCGCCGCCGGACGCCACCGCCACGCCCACGGCGCCGGCGGAACGCCGCGCCCGCGTCCGCCACGAATCCCGCGACCGTCGCGACGGCGCCTGCCGGCCGGCGACACGCCGCTCGTGTTCGTGTTCCGCGGCACGTCGTGGATCGAGGTGAAGGACGCCAAGGGCACCATCGTGCTGTCGACCATCGGCTATCCCGGCGCCACGCACGCGGTCGCGGGCACGCGGCCGCTTCGACGTCGTGCTCGGCAACGCCGAAGCCGTGACGGTCACCTGGCGCGGCGCGCCGTTCGACGTCACGCCTTACATCAAGCAGAACGTCGCGAAGTTCACGGTCAAGTGACGATGGATTCCCCGCCTCCGGTCCGCCATCGCACGCGCCAGTCGCACATCGGCGGCGTCCGCGTCGGCGGCGACGCGCCCATCGTCGTGCAGTCGATGACCAACACCGACACCGCCGACGTCGCCGCCACGGTGGCGCAGGTGCAGCGCGCTCGCCGACGCGCGGGCTCGGAGCTCGTGCGCGTCACCGTCAACACCGCGGAAGCCGCCGCCGCGGTGCCGGCGATCCGCGAAAGGCTCGACGCGCTCGGGTGCGCGCGTGCCGCTGATCGGCGACTTCCACTTCAACGGCCACAAGCTGCTCACCGAGTATCCCGAGTGCGCGCGGGCGCTCGCGAAGTACCGGATCAACCCCGGCAACGTCGGCAAGGGCAGCAAGCGCGATCCGCAGTTCGTGGTGATGATCGAGAAGGCCATCGAGTACGGCAAGCCGGTGCGCATCGGCGTCAACTGGGGCAGCCTCGACGCCGAGCTGCTCGCGCGCATGATGGACGAGAACGCGCCGCAGCGCGACGCCGCTGCCCGCCGACGCCGTGATGCGCGAGGCGCTCATCGTGTCCGCGATCGGCAGCGCGCAGCGCGCCGAGGCGCTCGGCCTGCCGGGCGACCGCATCGTGCTCTCGTGCAAGGTGTCCGCGGTGCAGGACCTGATCGCCGTGTACGGCGAGCTCGCGCGCCGCTGCGACTATCCGCTGCATCTCGGGCTCACCGAAGCCGGCATGGGCAGCAAGGGCATCGTCGCGTCGACCGCGGCGATGGCGGTGCTGCTGCAGCAGGGCATCGGCGACACGATTCGCGTGTCGCTCACGCCGGAGCCCAACGGCGACCGCACGCGCGAGGTGATCGTCGCGCAGGAGATCCTGCAGACGATGGGCCTGCGCTCGTTCACGCCGCAGGTCACCGCGTGCCCCGGCTGCGGCCGCACGACGAGCACCTACTTCCAGGAGCTGGCCGAGCGCATCCAGGCGTACCTGCGCGACGCGATGCCGGCGTGGCGCGACCGCTATCCCGGCGTCGAGAACATGCACGTCGCGGTGATGGGCTGCGTGGTCAACGGCCCGGGCGAATCGAAGCTCGCCAACGTCGGCATCTCGCTGCCCGGCACCGGCGAGACGCCCGTCGCGCCCGTCTACGTCGACGGCCAGAAGACGGTGACGCTGAAGGGCGAGCGCATCGCCGAGGAGTTCCAGGCGCTGGTCGACGACTACGTGCGCGCCACGCTACGGCGGCGAGCCGCGCGGCGCCGCATCTCGTTCCCGACCGGAAGACGATCGCCGTCAAGGCCGTCGCGTAACGCAGCATTCCACATGGCATCAGCATTGCAGGCCGTGCGCGGCATGAACGACGTGTTGCCCGACGAGGCGCCGCTGTGGGAGCGCTTCGAGGACACCGCGCGCGCCGTGTTCGCGCAATACGGCTACCGCAACATCCGCGTGCCCATCGTCGAGCCGACCGCGCTGTTCGTGCGCGGCATCGGCGAGTTCACCGACGTCGTCGAGAAGGAGATGTACACGTTCGAGGACAAGCTGAACGGCGAGTCGCTGACGCTGCGCCCGGAGGCGACCGCCGGCATCGTGCGCGCGACGCATCCAGCACAACCTGATCTACGACCGCCCGCAGCGCGTGTGGACGAGCGGCCCGATGTTCCGCCACGAGCGGCCGCAGAAGGGCCGCTACCGCCAGTTCTACCAGGTCGACGCGGAAGCGCTCGGCTTCGCGGGGCCCGACGTCGACGCCGAGCAGATCGTGATGCTCGCGCGACTGTGGAAGACGCTCGGCCTGTCCGGCATCGAACTGCAGATCAACTCGATCGGCGACGCCGACGAGCGGCTCGCGCATCGCAAGGAGCTGATCGCGCATTTCGAGCGTCACGCCGACGCTGCTCGACGCCGACGCGCGCCGCCGGCTGCACGCGAATCCGCTGCGCATCCTCGACAGCAAGAATCCGGCGATGCAGGCGATGATCGAGGACGCGCCGAAGCTCGTCGACTTCATCGCCGACGAGTCGCTCGCGCATTTCGAGGCGCTGCAGGCGCTGCTGACCGACGCCGGGCTCGCGTTCGAGATCAACCCGCGGCTCGTGCGCGGCCTCGACTACTACAATCGCACGCGTGTTCGAGTGGGTGGCCACCGGCGGCGACCTCGGCGCGCAGGGCACGGTGGCCGGCGGCGGCCGCTACGACAGCCTGTTCGAGCTGCTCGGCGGCAAGCCCAACTTCGCGTGCGGCTTCGCGATCGGCATCGAGCGCATGATCCTGCTGCTCGCGGCGGCCGGCGTCGACCGCGCGCCGCGCGCCGCTCGCGTACGTCGTGCACGACGGCGCCGCCGCGGCGCCGCTCGCGCGCCGCGTCGCGCGAGACGCTGCGCGACGCCGGCATGCGATCGTCGTCAACGCGGGCGGCGGCAGCTTCAAGTCGCAGATGAAGACGGCCGATGCGAGCGGCGCGCGCTTCGCGCTCATCATCGGCGACGACGAGGCGGCGACCGACACGGTCGCGGTGAAGCCGCTGCGCGAGGCCGGCGAGCAGGTCGCCGTGCCCGCCGACGAACTGCCGCGCACGGCTCGCCGACGCTCGCGCGATGAACGACATCACGCAACATCAAGGACCGACGATGGCTGTATACGATCTCGAAGAACAGGACCAGCTCGACGACCTCAAGGCCTGGTGGGACCAGCTGGGGCAACACCGTCACGGCGATCGTCGTCGTCGCGTGCCGTCGCGCTCGGCGGGCGTGCAGGGCTGGCGCTGGTGGCCAGGGCAAGCAGGCGGAGGAGGCGTCCGCGCTCTTCGCCGGGCTCGTCGCAGGCCGCGCGCGCGCAACGACCTGCCGAAGGCCAAGGACGCCGACCGCGCAGCTCGAGGACCGGTACGCGCGCAGCGGCTACGCGCCGCGCGCCGCGCTGGTGCTCGCCAAGCTCCTGTACGACAGCGGCGACATCGGCGGGCGCGCGGACGCAGCTGCAGTGGGTGATCGACCACGCCGACGAGACCGAGCTGAAGGAGATCGCGCGCTACCGCCTGGCCGAGCTGCTGCTCAACGACAAGCAGTACGACGAGGCGCTCAAGGTGCTCGACGCCAAGCACGGCGAGCCGTTCGCCGGCCTGTACGCGGACCTGCGCGGCGATGCGCTTGCCGCGGCGGGACGCACCGACGGACGCGCGCGCCGCCTACCAGGTGGCGCTCGCCAAGCTCGACGCCGAAGTCGCCGTACCGCAACTACGTGCAGGTGAAGCTCGACGCGCTCGGCGGCGCGCCGGCGCCCGCTACCGGCAGCGCCGGCGCCGCTGCCGGCCGCTCCGGCCGCCGCGGCGACGCCCGCGGCGCCGCGCCGGCCGCAGCCCCCGCGCCGCGGCGCCCGCCGCGCCGGCACCGCACCGGCTCCGGCCAAGCAATGATGCGCCGCCGCCTCGCGCATCGCGCCGCTCGCCGGCCCGCCGTCGCGGCGGCGCTCGTCGCTCGCGCTCGCCGGCTGCGCGACGATCTACGAGTACCTGCCCGTGCCGCCGTCGTTCTCGCTGCGCTGGCTGTGGAGCAGCAAGAAGCCGGGACCGCTGCCCGACCTCAAGCCGTCGGCCACGGCAGCCGTCAACTGGCAGGTCGTCCGTCGGCAAGGCGGTGCCCGGCTTCGCGCCGCGTCGTGCTGCCCGACGCGATCTACGCGGCGTCCACCGACGGCAGCATCACGCGCATCGATCCGGCGACCGGCCGCTCGGTGTGGCGGATCAGCGCCGGCAAGACGCTGTCCGCGCGGCGTCGGCGCCGACGCGAACGTCGTCGTCGTCGGCACCGACAAGGGCGACGTGCTCGCGTTCGACGCCGCAACGGCCAGCCGAAGTGGACCGCCCGGGTCTCGACCGAGGTGATCGCGCCGCCGCGCGTGGCCGACGGCGTGGTCGCGGTGTTCGCCGGCGACGGCAGCATCCACGCGCTCGCACGCGGCCGACGGCACGAAGAAGTGGGTCAACCAGCGCATCGCGCCGGCGCTGACGGTGCGCAACTACGCGGGCGGCGTGTCGACGCGCGGCGGCGCTGTTCGTCGGCACCGCCGGCGGGCGCCTGCTCGCGATCGACATGCAACACCGGCATCGTCGGCTGGGACGCGACCGTCGCCAATCCGAAGGGCGCGACCGAGCTCGAGCGCATCGCCGACGTCACGTCGCTGCCGCTCGTCGACCAGCAGCAGGTGTGCGCGGTCGCCTACCAGGGCCGCGTCGCGTGCTTCGACGTCACGCGCGGCACGCTCAACTGGTCGCGCGACGTGTCGAGCCTGTACGGGCTCGCGGCCGACGGCAAGTACATCTACGTGACCGACGACAAGGGCGCCGTGCAGGCGCTCGACCGCAGCGACCGGCGCGTCGGTGTGGAAGCAGGACCTGCTCGCCGAGCGCAAGATCGACGGGCCCGCAGATCGTCGGCGACTGCGTCGGCGTCGTCGACGTCGAAGGCTACCTGCACCTGCTCGTCGCCGGCCAACGGCGCGTACGTCGGCCGCATCGCCACCGACGGCACGGCGCGCGACGTCGCAGCCGGTCGCGTTCGCTCGGCAGCGCGCTGTGGCAGTCCGCCGGCGGCAACCTGTACGCGGTGACGGCGAAGTAGCGGCGCACCGGCCGCTGCGAGGCGCAGGGCGCGGCGCGCCGCGCATCGAAGCCGAAGCACGGACGCTACGTCCCGTAAACGAGCCTCCGATGCTCCCCACCATCGCCCTCGTCGGCCGGCCCAACGTCGGCAAGTCGACGCTGTTCAACCGGCTGACGCAAGTCGCGCGACGCGCTGGTCGCCGACTTCCCCGGCCTCACGCGCGACCGCCACTACGGCCGCGCGCGCTTCGGCGAGCCGCACGTACTTCGTCGTCGACACCGGCGGCTTCGAGCCCAAGGCGACGACCGGCATCCTGCACGCGATGGCGCGGCAGACGAAGCAGGCGATCGCCGAATCCGACGTCGTGATCTTCATCGTCGACGGCCGCCAGGGCCTGACGCCGCAGGACGCGACGATCGCCGACCTGCTGCGCAAGTCCGGCCGGCCGGTGATGCTCGCGGTCAACAAGGCGGAAGGGTCTGCCGCCGGAGCGCACGGTCGCCGAGTTCCACGAGCTCGGCCTGGGCGATCCGGTCGCGATCTCCGCCGCGCACGGCGAGAACGTGCGCCCGCTGATCGAGCACGCGCTGTCCCTCGGCCGCGCGGCGAGGAGCCGGACGAGGAGCCGCGCCGGCAAGGCCGGCGGCGATCGCGAGCGCCCGGACATCGATCAAGGTCGCGATCGTCGGCCGCCCGAACGTCGGCAAGTCGACGCTGGTCAACGCGATCCTGGGCGAGGAGCGCGATGATCGCGTTCGACGAGCCCGGCACGACGCGCGACGCGATCTACCTCGACTTCGAGCGCGGCGGCCAGAAGTACACGCTGATCGACACCGCCGGCATCCGCCGCCGCGGCAAGGTGTTCGAGGCGATCGAGAAGTTCTCCGTCATCAAGACGCTGCAGGCGATCGAGGACGCCAACGTCGTCGTGCTGCTGCTCGACGCGCGAGCACGCGATCACCGAGCAGGACGCGCACCTCGCCGGCCACATCCTCGAGGCGGGACGCGCGCTCGTCGTCGGCGGTCAACAAGTGGGACGCGGCCGACGCCGAGCAGCGCGACGCAGGCCAAGCGCGACCTCGAGCGCAAGATGGGCTTCCTGGACTTCGCCGCGCACCACTTCATCTCGGCGCGCGACGGCAAGGGCGTGGGCGCGGTGCTGAAGTCGGTGCGCGAGGCGTTCGCGGCCGCGATGGTCAAGCTGCCGACGCCCCGCCTCACCCGCGACGCTGCAGCTCGGCGGTCGAGCGCCAGCAGCCGCCGCGCGCCGGACTGGTGCGCCCGAAGCTGCGCTACGCCCACCAGGGCGGCGTCAACCCGCCGCTCATCGTCGTCCACGGCACCGCGCTGCAGCACGTCCCGGACGCCTACCGCCGCTACCTGGAACATTTCTTCAGCGACGCGTTCCAACTGCGCGGCACGCCCCTTAGGATACAATTCAAGGTCGGCGCCAACCCGTACGCGGACCCACCCGCACGCGCCGCTAGAGCTCGCAACGCTGCGCACCGCAACGCCTGCGCGGCGCACTCATCGAGGCGGCCCGGTCGATCGAACGGCATGCGGTGCCAACAACAATAGCGGAGCTCACACCATGAGCAACAAAGGGCAAATGCTACAAGACCCGTTCCTGAACACGCTGCGCAAGGAGCACGTTCAGGTTTCGATCTACCTCGTGAACGGCATCAAGCTGCAGGGCCAGATCGAGTCGTTCGACCAGTACGTCGTCCTGCTCAAGAACACGGTCACCCAGATGGTGTACAAGCACGCGATCTCGACGGTCGTTCCCGCGCGTCCGGTCGCGATGCCGCACCACGCGCCCAATCACGACGCCGAAGCCAGTTGACAGTCGCGCAGTTGCCGTCGCGCCGATGCGCGTCGGCGGCGGCGCCGATCGCCGGCGCCGCCGGCTGCCGTACTGTGCGCGACCGCTGCACAACTGCCTGATGTTCGAACGTCCCACCGGCGGCGACCGCGCGCTGCTCGTCGCGCTCGATTTCGGCGACGGCGACCGCGACTACGCGGCTGCGCCGAGCTGACCGCGCTCGCGCGCTCGGCCGGCGCGATCGTCGTCGGCACCGTCACCGGCCGGCGCGCGCGGCCCGATCCCGCGCTCTTCGCCGGCACGCGGCAAGGTCGACGAGATCGACGCGCTGCGCCGCGAGACCGACGCCGACCTCGTCATCTTCGACCACGCGCTGTCCGGCGTCCAGCAGCGCAACCTCGAGCAGAAGCTCGAGTGCCGCGTGCGTCGACCGGGCGAGCCTCATCCTCGACATCTTCGCGCTGCGCGCGCGCAGCGCCGAGGGCAAGCTGCAGGTCGAGCTGGCGCAGCTCGCGCACCTCGCGACGCGCCTGGCCGGCGGCTGGACCCACCTCGAGCGCCAGAAGGGCGGCATCGGCCTGCGCGGCCCCGGCGAAACGCAGCTCGAGACCGACCGCCGGCTGATCGGCGCGCGCGTGAAGCTGCTGCGCGAGCGCATCGCGCGCGTGGCGCGGAGCCGCGCCGTGCAGAGCCGCACGCGGCGGCGCGCCGACGTGCGCACGGTCGCGCTCGTCGGCTACACCAACGCCGGCAAGTCGACGCTGTTCAACCGCATGACGGGCGCCGCGGCGTTCGCCGCCAACCAGCTCTTCGCCACGCTCGACACGACGCTGCGCAAGGTGCACGTGCCGGGCGCCGCGCCGATCGTGCTGTCCGACACCGTGGGCTTCATCCGCGACCTGCCGCACGACCTCGTCGCCGCGTTCCGGTCGACGCTGCACGGAGGCCGCCGACGCCGACCTCATCCTGCACGTGATCGACGGCATCGTCGGCCGAGCGCGACGACGCAGGTGGCCGCCGTCGACGCCGTGCTGGCGGAGATCGGCGCGGCCGACGTGCCGCAGATCCGCGTGCTGAACAAGATCGATCTGACCGGCCTTGCGCCCGGGCGTCGAGCGCGACGGCTGTGGTAACATTTCGACCGTTCGCTTGAGCGCGCTGACCGGCGCCGGGTGCGCCGAATTGCGGTCCGCGCTGGCCGAGCGGTTTCCCGCGCGACGATCGCCGGCCAGGCCGGGCCGAGCATCTGCCGACCCGCAACCGACCAGGAGGCGACGTCGCGTTCGGCTTGAACCGCGTCGGCTCCGCCGCCCACCTCGTCCTCGTCACTCACTTTCCAGAAGTTCTCCGATGTCGCTCAACGATCCCCAATGGGGCAAGCGCGGGAACAGCGGCGGGCCGCCCGATCTCGACGAGATCTGGCGCAACGTCAACCGCCGCATGAGCGACCTCCTCGGCCGCCGCGGCGGCGACGACGGCGGCGGCGGCGGCGGCGGTCCGCCGCGCCGCGGCCTGGCGCTCGGCGGCGCCGGCCTGCTGGTCGCGCTCGTGCTGCTCGTCTGGCTCGCGAGCGGCTTCTACATCGTCGACGAAGGCCGCCGCGGCGTCGTCACGCGCTTCGGCAAGTTCACCGAGACGACGCAGCCCGGCCCGCGCTGGCACCTGCCGTTCCCGGTCGAGGCGGTCGAGCTCGTCGACTTCTCGCAGGTGCGCACCATCGAGATCGGCTATCGCAACTCCACGGCGAACCGCAACGCCAAGGAAGCGACGATGCTGACCGAGGACGAGAACATCATCGACATCCAGTTCGCCGTCCAATACAACCTCAACAGCGCCGAGAGCGTTCGTCTTCAACAACCGCAAGCCCGAGGAGATGGTCAAGGTTCGTCGCGGAGTCGGCGATCCGCGAGGTCGTCGGCAAGGCCAAGATGGACTTCGCGCTGTACGAGGGCCGCGAGCAGATCGCCGCAGCAGACGCGCGACCTCATGCAGAAGTCGATGGACCGCTACAAGACGGGCGTGTTCATCCAGAAGGTCACGCTGCAGAGCGTGCAGCCGCCCGACAAGGTGCAGGCGGCGTTCGACGACGCGGTGAAGGCCGCGCAGGACCGCGTGCGCCTCGTCAACGAAGGCCAGGCCTACGCCAACGACGTCGTGCCGCGCGCGCGCGGCATCGGCGTCGCGGCTGCTCGAGGAAGCCAACGGCTACAACACCGAGGTCACGCAGCGCGCCGAGGGCGACGCGTCGCGCTTCCGGTCGATCCTGACCGAATACACGCAAGGCGCCCGGCGTCACGCGCGACCGCCTCTACCTCGACATGATGCAGTCGGTGCTCGGCAACTCGAGCAAGGTGCTGGTCGACCAGAAGGCGGGCAGCGGCAACCTGCTCTACCTGCCGCTCGACAAGCTGATGCAGCAAGGCGGCGCGCGCCGGCGTCGCCGTCGCCCGACGCGTCGTGGCGCCGCCGCGCACGACCGCCCCGCCGCACGCCCGAGCCCGCGACGACGCGTCGATCCCTCGCGCTCGCGCGAAGGCCTGCGCAGCCGCGAGCGCTGAGGAGACAGCCACGCATGAAGCTCACCATGCCCCTCCTCGCGCTCGTCGTCGCGCTGCTGCTCGTCGCGTCGCAGGCGATCTACACGGTCGAGCAGACCAAGTACGCGATCAAGTTCCAGCTGGGCGAGATCGTCGAGATCAACACCGAGCGCCGGCCTGTACTTCAAGGTGCCGCTGGTGCAGAACGTCCGCTACTTCGACCGGCGCAACCTGACGCTCGAGAACGCCGACGTCGATCGCGTGGTCACGTCGGAGAAGACGCCGCTCGAAGTCGACTTCGTCGTGCTGTGGCGCATCATCGACGTCAAGCAGTACTACGTCGCCGTGCAGGGCAACGAGGATCTCGCGCGCGGCCGCCTGTCGCAGACGGTGCGCTCGCAATCTCGCCGAGGAGTTCAACAAGGCGACGATGCACGAGGCCATCTCGACGGGCCGCGACCGCATCATGAACGAGACGCGGCAGAAGGCCGACCAGGACGCGCGCAACATCGGCGTCGAGGTCGTCGACGTGCGCCTGCGCCGGCTCGCGCTGCCGACGCGACGTGACGGGTCCCGTGTATGCGCGGATGGAATCGGAGCGCCGGCGCGTGGCCAACGAGCTGCGCTCGCTCGGCGCCGCGGAGTCCGAGAAGATCCGCGCCGACGCCGACCGCCAGCGCCAGGTGATCCTCGCCGACGCGTACCGGCAGGCGCAGAAGATCAAGGGCGAAGGCGACGCCAAGGCGTCCGCGATCTACGCGCGGCGTACGGCGCAGAATCCCGAGTTCTTCGCGTTCTACCGCAGCCTCGAGGCGTACAAGGCCACGTTCCGCGGCCGCAACGACCTGCTGGTGCTCGACCCGACCGGCGAGTTCTTCCAGTACTTCAAGCAGTCGGGCGGTGGCCGGGCCACGCGCGCGCGCCCGCGAAGTGATCCGCGCGAAGACGCGCGGGGACCGGGGTTGGCGTGGATTCGCTATGGACGGCACTCGCCATGCTGCTGATCATCGAGGGCATCCTGCCGTTCCTCGCGCCGCGGCTGTGGCGTGAGACGTTTCGCAAGATCATCGAGCTGACCGACGGGCAGCTGCGCTTCGTCGGTCTCATGTCCATCGCGCTCGGCGCTGATCGTGCTCCTCATGTTGCTGACGTATGCGTAAGTGGCTGCTCCCGGAAGCGATCGAGGACGTGCTGCCCGTCGAGGCGGCGCGCGTCGAGGCGCTGCGCCGCGTGCTGCTCGACCATTTCCGCGCGCGCGGCTACCGGCTGGTGCAGCCGCCGCTGATCGAGTATCCTCGATTCGCTGCTCACCGGCACCGGCCGCGACCTCGACCTGCTCACGTTCAAGACGGTCGACCCGCTGTCGGGCCGCATGCTCGGCTTGCGCGCCGACACCACGCCGCAGGTCGCGCGCATCGACGCGCACCTGCTGAACGAAACCGGCGTCACGCGCCTGTGCTACGCGGGCAGCGTGCTGCGCACGGCGACCGCCGGCGCCGGGCGACACGCGCCAGGTCGTGCAGATCGGCGCCGAGCTCTACGGCCATGCCGGCATCGCCGCGGACCGCGAGATCATGCAGCTGCACTCTGTCCGCGCTCGGCGCGGCCAACGTGCACGCGGCTGCACCTCGACCTCGGCCACGTCGGCATCTATCGCGCGCTCGCGCGCGCCGCCGGACTCGACGGCAGCGGCGAGAGGCAACGACGCCGAGCTCTTCGCCGCGCTGCGCGACAAGGACGCGCCCGCGGTGCACGAGCTCACCGCCGCCCTGCCCGGAGCCTGCGCGCGGCGCGCTGCGCGCGCTCGCCGACGCTGTACGGCCCGGCCGACGCGACGCTCGCGGCCGCGCGCGACGTGCTGCCGCCGCTGCCCGACGTCGACGGCGGCGCTCGACGCGCTGGCGTTCCTGGCGGCGCATGGCCACCGGCGTTGCGACGCGATCCACGTCGATCTCGCCGACCTGCGCGGCTATCACTACTACACGGGCGCGACGTTCTCGGTGTTCGCGCAGGGCGAGCGCGGCGCGATCATCGATTGCGGCCGCGGCGGCCGCTACGACGGCGTCGGACGCGCGTTCGGCCGCGCGCGGCCGGCGACGGGCTTCTCGCTCGACCTGCGCCGGCTCGCCGGCGCTCGGCGGCGACGACGGCCTCAAGCCGCGTCGATCCACGCGCCGGACGACGCCGGATCGCGAGCTCGCGCGCGACGATCGCCGACGCTGCGCGCGCAAGGCGAGGCGGTGGTGTCGCGCTGCCGGGTGAAACGAATGCAGGCGGGCGTCGGCTCGTGCAGGACGGCGGACGCTGGCGGTCGAGGAGAAGTGATGGGCAAGAACGTCGTCGTCATCGGCACGCAGTGGGGCGACGAGGGCAAGGGCAAGATCGTCGACTGGCTGACCGAGAGCGCGATCGGGTGTGGTGCGCTTCCAGGGCGGCCACAACGCCGGGCACACGCTGGTGATCGGCGGCAGGAAGACGGTGCTGCGCCTCATTCCGTCGGGCGTGCTGCGCCCGGGCGTCGCGATCTACGTCGGCAACGGCGTCGTGCTGTCGCCGTCGCGCGCTGCTGCAGGAGATCGGCGAGCTCGAAGGCCGCCGGCGTCGACGTGCGCTCGCGCCTCAAGATCTCGCCGGCCTGCCCGCTCGTGCTGCCGATCCACGTGGCGCTCGACCAGGCGCGCGAAGCAGCGATGGGCGAGACCAAGATCGGCACCACCGGTCGCGGCATCGGCCCCGCGTACGAGGACAAGATCGCGCGCCGCGCGCTGCGCGTGCAGGACCTGCTCGATCCCGGCGCGGTTCGCCGCGAAGCTCGAGTCGCTGCTCGAGCTGCACAACTTCATGCTGGTCAACTACTACAAGCGCGACCCGGTGCCCGTTCGCGAAGACGCGCGACGAGACGCTCGCGTACGCGGCGAAGTTCGCGCCGATGGTCGGCCGACGTCGCCGGGACTGCTGCAGCAGGCGCGCGCTGCGCGGCGAGTCGCTGCTGTTCGAAGGCGCGCAGGGCTCGCTGCTCGACATCGACCACGGCACGTATCCGTACGTCACGAGCTCGAACTGCCTCGCGGGCGCCGCGGCGCCCGGCAGCGGCATCGGCCCGCACATGCTCGACTACGTGCTCGGCATCGTGAAGGCCTACACGACGCGCGTCGGCACCGGACCCTTCCCCACCGAGCTGACCGACGACATCGGCGCGGGGCTCGCCAAGCGCGGCAACGAATTCGGCTCGGTCACCGGGCGTCCGCGCCGCTGCGGCTGGCTCGACGTGCGCCGCGCTCAAGCGCTCGCTGCAGCTGAACGGCGTCGACGGCCTGTGCATCACCAAGCTCGACGTGCTCGACGGCATGCCCGAGATCCGGCTGTGCACGTCGTACACGATGGACGGCCGCCCGCTCGACCTCATTCCCACCGGCGCCGAAGCGGTGGCGCGATGCATGCCGGTGTACGAGACGCTGCCGGGCTGGAGCGAGTCGACGGTCGGCGCGAAGTCGTTCGCCGCGCTGCCCGCCAACGCGCGCGCGTATCTGAAGCGCATCGAGGCGCTGACGGGCGTGCCGATCGCGATGGTGTCGACCGGCCCGGATCGCGACGAGACGATCCTCGTGCACCATCCGTTCCATTGACGGCCAATGACGGAGACGCACAGCAATGACCCTCAAGGTCAGCTGGGACGAGTACAACGCGCTGGTCGAGCGGCTCGCGCTCAACGTGCACGAGTCCGGCTTCCAGTTCAACCAGATCATCTGCATCGCGCGCGGCGGCCTGCGCGTGGGCGACGTGCTGTCGCGCATCTTCGAGCATGCCGCTCGCGATCCTGTCGACGCACTCGTACACGGCGGAGGGCGGCACGATCCGCGGCGAGCTCGTGATCGCCGAGCACATGACGATGACCAAGCCGCGGCTCGGCGACCGCGTGCTGCTCGTCGACGACATGGTCGACTCCGGGCACACGCTGGAGGCCGTCTACAAGGAGTTGCCGAAGCGCTTCCCGCACATCACGGCGCTCAAGACCGCCGTGCTGTGGTGGAAGGCGTGCTCGGTGTTCAAGCCCGACTACTACGTCGAGTACCTGCCCGACAATCCCTGGATCCACCAGCCGTTCGAGGTCTACGACGACCTGCGGCCGGACGGACTGAAGGCGCGGCTCGTAGATAGGTCAGAAGGGGTCGCAAGCCGACGGCGCGACCCCTGGAAGAATCGACGACGCTGATCGCCTGACGAAAAGCTGGTCAGAACAGAAATCGCGGGCGGAGCCGACGATTTCTGCGTCACAAGGTACACCTAGAACGAGAACGGCTCGGAACATCGCGCGGCCGTTGCGCTTCGTGCCCGCTGGGCCGGCTACGACTTCTTCGCCGTCTTGCGCGCCGCCTTCTTCGCGGGCGCGCGCTTGGCGGGCGTCCGCTTGGCGGCGGCCTTCTTCGCCGGCGCCTTGACCGCCTTCCTGCACGGTCTTCGCGGCCTTCTTCGCAGCGCGTTTCACCGCGCTGACGGCCTTGCCGGTCGCCGCCTTCACGCCGGTCTTGCGCGCCGCGGGCTTGCGCTTCGCCGCAGGCTTCGGCGTCACCGCGCGCTTGACCTTGCCGGCCGCCTTCTCGGCGCCCGCCGCGGCGGCCTCGCGCCTTCTTCGCGACGGCGCGCTTCGCCTTGCCGTAGGCCTTCTTCGCGTCGGCTCGCGCGGCCTTGGCCTTGCGCTCGACGGTCGCCTTCGCGGCGCGCGCCTTCTTCTCGACAGCCACCGTTGGCCTTCTTCACCTCGCGCTTCGCGTCGGTGGCCGACCGCCTCCGGCCTTCTTCGCGATCGACGCGCCCACCTGCTGCGCCTTTTCCTTCGCGGCTTCCACCGCGTCGCCGAGCTTGCTCATCATTCCCTTTTCTTCGCTCATGTCGCATCTCCTGTCCGGGTCGTTGTTTGCTGCCCTCTCCAGCACGAGCGTGTCGCATCTGGAGGGCGCGCAATGTCGATTTTCGCATCGCGCAACGTCGACGGCAAACCGATTTGCGCAAAGATGCTTTCGCGCGACGCGCGCCTGCGCTACCGTGGAAGCGGATTGGGCGGCCTGCCGTCCCGCGTGCGATCGATTCGGGGAGAATGCGATGCGCCGACGCTGTTGCCCGTGCATCGGGCTCCTTGTGTGCCGACGCCGCCTCCGCGCAAGTCGGCTACTTCCAGGGCGTCACGCCGCGGCCGCCCGACGTCTATCCGTTGCCGGCGAGCCTGACGGTGACGCGGATGGCGCCAGCCGGCGGCGTGCCCGAACGTGGTCCCCGCGCTCTACACGCACGTCACCACGCAGCCGGCGTCGCAGACGTACGAATGGGCGAACCTCACGGTCCTCAACAACCCTTCGGATTTCGGCGCCAACGTCGCGTCGTACAGCCAGGCGCAGAAGACCGGACGCGGGCACGACGTGGGCGGGCGTGTTCGAGCTGCAGGACGCGACGGGACGCGGCGGCTTCCACGCGCTGGAGATCGACGCGTTCACCACCGGGCCCGAGCCCGTCGCCCGGGAGCATGGACGGCGACCGCATCGGGCTCGGGATCGATCGTGGGCCGCGCGTTCGACACCGGGCCGAAGGCGACCGTCGACTACGGCGTCTTCGTCGCGCCGTCGGGCCTGAAGGACGACGAGGCCGACGTCAACTTCGGCATGATGGTGTGGACGCAGTGCCGCTTCGCCTGCTACGCGATGCGCGCGGGCAACAAGATCGCGTACGAGGAGTCCGGCGCCGATCGCGAGCAAGTTCGATCCGCAGACCGGGCCGCTGGGGCCTGTACAACGGCGACCAGCCGCTGTTCGAGGTGGACGTGGCCACCGGCGAGCTGCGCGTCAACGGGCGCCCCGTGGAGGTGACATACAAGGACTGACGCCGAGCCGGCGCCGCAAATGAAAAGGCCCGCTGGCGCGGGCGCTTTTGTCGTGCGTGCTGCAGTCTTATTGGTGCCCAGGAAGGGACTCGAACCCCCACAGTGTTGCCACCGCTAGGACCTGAACCTAGTGCGTCTACCAATTCCGCCACCTGGGCAACCGCAACCCTTAATTTTACTTTTACCGCCAATTCTTGTCAAAAAGAAACCCACCAAGTCCCACCAAGATCGCGGCATCCGCGCCGCGCGCCTCGCCGCTCGCCGCGCGCGGCTGACATCGCCCGAGCTCCTGCCGTCGCGCGACGCGATCCTCGCTGCGCTGACGCAACGCCGGCACGCCCGATGCCGCCGGCGGAGCTCGAGCGCGAGCTCGCCGTCGATCGCGTCGCGCGCGAGGCGTTCCACGGCCGTCTCGCCGCGATGGAGCGCGACGGCCAGATCCTCACCAATCGCAAGGGCGAGCTGTGCGTCGTCGCCAAGCTCGACCTCGTGGTCGGCATCGTGCAGGGGCATCCGGACGGCTTCGGCTTCCTCGTGCCGGAGGACGGCGGCGACGACTTCTTCCTGAGCGCGCGCGAGATGCACAAGGTGCTGCACGGCGACCGCGCCGTGGTGCGCAGGAGCGGCATGCGACCGTCGCGGCCGGCCGCGAGGGCGAGATCGTCGAGGTGCTGGCGCGCGCCAACCGCGAGGTCGTCGGGCCGCCTCTTCGAGGAGCGCGGCGTGCACTTCATCGTCGCCGAGAACCGCCGCATCAACCAGGACTTCCTCGTGCCCGCCGACGGCATCGGCGGCGCGAAGCTCGGGCGAGGTCGTCGTCGCGGAGATCGTCGAGCAGCCGTCGCGAGCACCGCGAGGCGGTCGCGCGCGTGACGGAAGTGCTCGGCAGCGCGACCGATCCGGGCATCGAGATCGAGATCGCGCTGCGCAAGCACGCGCTGCCGTTCGAGTTCTCCAAGGACGCGGAGCGGCAGGCCAAGCGCCTGCCCGACCGAGGTGCGGCCCGCCGATCGCCAAGGGCCGCGTCGACCTCACCGCGCTGCCGCTCGTCACGATCGACGGCGAGACCGCGAAGGACTTCGACGACGCCGTGTACTGCGAGCGCAAGGGCCGCGAACTTCCGCCTGATCGTCGCCATCGCCGACGTCTCGCATTACGTGCGCGACGGCGACGCGATCGACAAGGACGCCCGCGAGCGCGGCACGTCCGTGTATTTCCCGCGGCGCGTGATCCCGATGCTGCCGGAGGAGCTGTCCAACGAGCTCTGCTCGCTCAAGGCGCGACGTCGACCGCCTGTGCATGGCGTGCGACATGGAGATCTCGTCGCAGGGCGCGATCAAGGTCTACAAGTTCTACCCGGCGGTCATGCATTCGCGCGCGCGGCTCACGTACACGCAGGTGTGGTCGTGGCTGTCGGAGCCGGCCGCGGCGAAGGGCGCGGCGGCGAAGTCGCTGCTGCCGCACCTGACCGAACCTCTACGCGCTGTACAAGGCGCTCGCCGGCCGCGCGCGACAAGCGCGGCGCCATCGACTTCGAACGGCCGAGCTCGCGATCGAGTTCGACGACCACGGGCAAGATCACCGCGATCGTGCCCGCGCCGCGCAACGACGCGCACAAGCTCATCGAGGAATGCATGCTCGCGGCGAACGTGTGCGCGGCCGACTTCCTCACCGAGCATCCAGCACCCGACGCTGTACCGCGTGCACGACCGCCCGCCGCCGGACAAGCTCGCCGCGCTGCGCGACTTCCTGGCGACGTCGGCGCTGCAGCTGTCGCGGCGGCGACAAGCCGACGCGCCGCCGATTACGCGAAGCTCCTCGACCAGCGTGCGCGAGCGCGCCGACTACGATCTCCTGCAGACGGTGCTGCTGCGCTCGCTGTCGCAGGCGCAGTACCGGCCCGACAACGAGGGCCACTTCGGCCTCGCGTACGACGCGTACACGCACTTCACGTCGCCGATCCGCCGCTACCCCGACCTGCTCGTCCATCGCGCGATCAAGGCGGCGCTCGCGGGCACGGCAGTACAAGCCGTCGGGCATGACCTGGCAGCAGCTCGGCGTGCACACGTCGATGACCGAGCGCCGCGCCGACGAGGCGTCGCGCGACGTCACCAACTGGCTCAAGTGCCACTACATGCAGGACCGCGATCGGCGAGGCGTTCGACGGCACGATCAGCGGCGTCACGAGCTTCGGCCTCTTCGTCACGCTCGACGGCCTCGCCATCGACGGCCTCGTGCACATCACCGAGCTCGGCCGCGACTACTTCCACTTCGACGCCGGCGCGCCACGCGCTGATCGGCGAGCGCACGCGGCCGCACGTTCCAGCTCGCGGGCCGCGTGCGCGTGAAGGTCGCGCGCGTCGACCTCGAGCAGACGAAGATCGACTTCACGCTGGTCGAGGACGCTGCGCAGGCGCCCGCCCAGGGCGCCTCGCCGAAACCGCACGCCCCGTCTTCGCCGAGCCGCTGTCCCGCGAGAACCTGCCGCGAAGGCCAAGCCGCGTCGCTGACGCCGGGCCGCGCGGCACCCGCGGCGGGGGGGCGCGTCGCTGTCGCCGAGCGCCCGGCCCGATCCGCAGGCGATCAGTCGGCTTTCGCCTTCTCGCGCATCGCGGCGGCAAGCTTCGCCACTTCCGCCGGCGACAGCCGCGGGCGGTCGACCTTGATGGTCAGCTTGTCGAGCTTGGCCGTGAGCGCGAACGGCGGCCGGTAGTCGGCGTCGTTCACGCCGGTGAGCGTGTCGGAGCCGACGTCGAAGCTCTCGTCCCACTGCAGGATCATCGGCAGCGTGCGCGGCATCGGCTTGGTGTCGACCGCCTTGCCGTCCACCTTGAGCGTACCGACGCCGGGCCGGCCGACGCCGCTGAAGTCGTTGAAGGCCAGCGTGCCCGGCACCCATGCCGTCGTACTTGAACTCGAACTCCAGCGTATGCCGACCCGGCGTCAGCGCTTCCGGCCCTTCCCACTTGATCCGCTCGAGGTCGACCATGTTCCACAGCCACACCGGCTTGCCCTTGAGGAGGTAGAAGCCGTACCCCGCCGAAGCGGCCGCCCGAGGTCACGATCATGCCCTCGGCGCCGCCTTGCGGCACCTCGATGTCGGCGGTGAACGTGTACGACGCGTTCAGGATGTTCGGCGAATCGCCCTGCGGCAGCCCGATCATCGGCCGCGTGTACACGAACTCGCTGCGGCCCGGCGGTGATGTTCGGGCGCGGGGCGACGAGGCGCGCCGCAACGGAAGCATCCATCGGGAACACCTGGTACTTCTTCGCCTCGGCGACGAACTTCGCCCGCATCTCCTTCACCTTCTGCGGGTTCTTCGCCGCGACGTCGTCGACCTGGTTGAAGCCGTTGCGCAGGTCGTAGAGCTGGAACACCTGGTTGTCGAGCGGTTCGGGATTGGCCGCCCCGAACGCCTCCCAGGGCGCGCGGTTGACCTTGGTGCTCAGGAACCAGCCGTCGTCGTACAGCGCGTACTGGCCCATCATCTCGAAGTACTGCGTCTTGTGCCGCGATGGCGACCTTCGCGTTCTTCGGATCGAACGTGTACGCGAAGCTCGTACCCTCGATCGGCGCCTGCTTGATGCCGTCGACCATCGCTGGCGGCTTGATCCCGGCCGCCTCCAGGATCGTGGGCACGACGTCGATCACGTGCACGAACTGCTCGCGCAGCGCACCCTTGTCCTTGATGCGTGCGGGCCACGACACGACCATGTTCTGGTTGATGCCGCCCAGCCGCGAGGCATTCTGCTTGAACCAGTCGAACGGCGTGTCGAACGCCCACGACCAGCCGGCGGACATGTGGTTGTACGTCGCTTCCGTGCCCCACACGTCGTAGAACTTCATCTGCACGTCGACCGGCAGCTCATTGAGGCCGTTGAAGAACGCGACCTCGTTCGGCGTGCCCATCGGGCCGCCCTCGGCGCTGGTGCCGTTGTCGCCGTTGATGTAGATGACGAGCGTGTTGTCGAGCCGGCCAAGATCCTGGAAGTGCTGGATCACGCGCCCGATCTCGTAGTCGCTGTACGCCGCGTACGCCGCGAACACCTCCACCTGCCGGATGAAGAGCTTCTTCGCCTCGGGGGTGAGCTCGTCCCACGGCTTCAGGACTTCCTTGGGCCACGGCGGCAGCTGGGTGTCCTTCGGCACCACGCCGAGCCGCTTCTGGTTCTCGAGGATGCGCTCGCGCAGCTTCTCGTAGCCATCGTCGAAGAGGTGCATCGCGCTGATCCGGTCCACCCACTCCTTCATCGGATGGTGCGGCGCATGGGTAGCGCCCGGCGCGTACTTGATGAAGATCGGCTTCGACGGGTCGGTCTGGTGCATCCGCGTCATGTAGTCGATGGCGTCGTCGGCCATCGCGGTGACGAGGTTCCAGGTGCCGGGCGCCTTGCCCAGGAACGGATAGATCTGCGTCGTGCCGCGGAACAGGTTCGGCTCCCACTGGTTGGCGTCGCCGCCCACGAACCCGTAGAAGTACTCGAAGCCCATGCCGGTCGGCCACTGGTCGAACGGGCCCACCTGGCTCGCCGCGAAGGCCGGCGTGTTGTGGTCCTTGCCGAACCACGACGTCGCATAGCCGTTGTCGAGCAGGATGCGGCCGATGGTGGCCTTGTCCTTGCCGATGATGCTGTTGTAGCCGGGGAAGCCGGTGGACTGCTCGGAGATCACGCCGAAGCCGACGGAGTGGTGGTTGCGGCCCGTGATGAGCGCGGCCCGCGTGGGCGAGCACAGCGCGGTGGAGAACACGCGGTTGTAGCGCAGGCCCTCGCTGGCGATCCGGTCCATCGTGGGCGTCGGAATCACGCCGCCGAAGGTGCTCGGGACGCCGAATCCGGCGTCGTCGGTGATGACCAGCAGGACGTTGGGCGCGCCCCTGGGAGGCACCACGCGCGGCGCCCACCAGGGCGTCGACTGCAGCGCATCGTTCTTGATGACGCCGCCGAACGTGGGATCGGGCGGCGGCAGTTGCGCGCCGCTGATCGACATCGTCGCCGACGGGGAGCCCGCCGTGCCGTAGACCTGTTGCGCGGATGCGCCCCCGGCGCCCGAGATCCACAACGCCGCGACCGAAACTGCAACGCAAACGCGACGCAGCAGCCTTGCATGCTGACGCATGACCCATCTCCCCTGTGTTGGCATCGACGCCCGCCCGCGACGCGCGCCTGTGCTGGCGAGTCTACGCGCGAAAGGTGCGAAGAATTTGACAATTGCGGACCGGACGCTGGCGAACTTGACCTGGATCGGCCTCTGCATGCGATGATGAACCGACTGTACGTTCGCCGCTTGCGATCGACGCTTGCCCTCGCCACCGAAAACGCCGACATCGGCCGCGACATCCGGCCGCAGCGATGTCGCCGCCGCGGCGAGCGACGACGCGGATACGCGCATGGGCCCGCTGCTGCCCATCCTCGCCGTCCTGCGTGGACACGGGCACGACCCGCTCGCGGTCTGCAAGCGCGCCGGCTTCGACATCTCCGCGTTCGACGATCCGGAGCGTCGGGTGACGTTCCAGCAGGCCGGCCGGCTGATCGAGGCGTGCGTCGCCGCGACGGGGCTCGCGCACTTCGGGCTGCTCGTCGCGCAGCGTTTCCAGCTCCCGGCGTTCGGCGCCGTGGCCCCCCTCGTGAGCGGCAGCGATTCGGTGCGGGGCGCGCTGCTCAATCTGGTGCGCTACCTGCATCTCACCGACCGCGGCGCGGTGCCCTTCCTCATCGACCTGGGCGACGCGCAGGTCGCGCTCGGCTATGCGGTCTATCGGCACGACACCCCGGGGCTCGCGCAAGTCTACGACCTCGCCATCGGCGTCGGTCACCGCATCATGCAGGCGCTGTGCGGAGAGGGATGGCGTGCCTCGGAAATCACGTTTTCGCACGCCGCCCCGCGCAATCGCGTCCCCTGGCGGCGCTTCTTCGGCGCGCCGGTCCGCTTCGACGCGCCGCATTCCGAGCTCGTGTTCGCCGCGGACTGGCTCGACCGCCCGATCGCAGGCGCGGCGCAGGCACTCCCCGAGCCCGCGACGACCATGGTGGCCACCCACACGAGCGACCGCATGCGCGACCGGGTGCGGCGTGCGGTGCAGGGTCTGGTGCTCACGGGGGAAGCCACGAGCGCGCGCGTCGCGGCGCTGGTCGGCATCCACGAGCGCGTGCTGCGGCGGCGGTTGCAGGCGGAAGGGACGAGCCTGCAGGCGCTCGTCAACGCCGCGCGTCACGATACCGCGTGCCAGCTCCTGAAGCAGACGGGCCTGCCGGTTGCCGAGATCGCGGCGACCCTCCATTACTCCGACGCGACCGCGTTCTCGCGCGCCTTCCGCAACGTCGCCGGCATGGCGCCGAGCGCGTGGCGGGCACTGCACCGCGTGCCGCCGCTCCCGGCCGACGGCGCGGGCGCTGACGCTATCGCGAAAGCGCGGACATGAGTCGCGCGAATTCGCGGTTCTCGGGATCGAGCTCCACCAGCGTTCGCGCGTAGCCTTGCGCGGCATCCCGCTCGCCCGCGGCCGCCGAGAATTGCGCGAGAGCCACCAGCACGTCGCGGTCGTAGGGATTGCGCGCGAGCGCGGCGCGCAGAACGGCGAGCGCTTCCTTCGGCTTGCCCGTGTCGTTGAGCGCAACGGCGTACACGTACGCGTAGCGCGCCTCCGACGGCGCGAGCCTGGCAGCTGCGGCGAGCGCGCGCAGCGCCTCCGCCTTCTTCTTCTCGCGGACGAGCGACAGGCCGAGCGCGTGCTGCAGCGTTGCCGATTGCGGATTGCGCGCCAGGCCGGCGCGCAGCTCAGACTGTGCCTCGCCTTCGGCGCCGCGCGCGCGATACGCGTCGGCGAGATTGATGCGGGCCTCGATGGACGAGGGATCGAGCGCGACCGCCTTGCGATACTCGGCAATCGCGCGGTCGAGATCGCCGCGGGTCGCGTACAGGTTGCCGAGGCCGAGATGACCTTCCGGGCGATCGGCCTGGTAGGCCTGCATCGCCACGTGCTCGGCGAGCGCGCGCGCGAACGCCTCGCGGTCGCCCGCGGCCAGCGCGCGCTCCGGTTCGCCGGCGAGCGCTCGCGCGGTCTCGCTGCGTACGGCACGCGCGGGGTCGCCGAGCATGCGCGGCAGGTACCGCGCACGCGTGGCCGCGTCGGCATTGGCGAGTGCAGTGACCGCGGCGAGACGCACCAGCGGATCGGGGTCGTTGAGGGCGTTGACGACCGAGCGCAGCGACGACGGCGTGAGCCAGCGCCCGAGGCGCTCGAGCGCGCTCGCGCGTACCAGCGCCGGTTGCGCGCGGTCGTCGATCACCGCGCGCAGCGCGTCGCGCGCGCCGGGCGCCCCGCTCGTTCCGGCGCGCAGGGCTTCCGCGAAATTCTGGTAGGTCGCATGCGGCTTGCCCCAGAGCGAGGCTGCCGCATCCGCCGCCCATTGCGCCGACTGCTTCGTGTGGCAATTGGTGCAGGCGTTGGGCACGCCCAACTTGACCGAAAGATCGGGACGCGGAATCCGCAGCGAGTGATCGTGCCGGGGATCGACGACCATGTAGGTCGTGGTCGGCATGTGGCAGGCCGCGCACGCCGCGCCGGCGCTGCCGGCGGCATGATGCGTGTGCGCCGTCGTATCGAACCGGGCCGGCGCATGGCACTGCGCGCACACCGCATTGCCGGGCGCACGCAGCGCCTGGGTATGCGGATCGTGGCAGTCCGAACACGTCACGCCCATCGCGTGCATGCGGCTTTGCACGAACGAGCCCCAGTTGTACACCTCGTCGCGCATCTGCCCGTCGTCCCAGTACAGCCCTTCTTCGATGAGCGCCAGGCGATGCGTGTCCTGCAGCGGCTTCCCGTGCACCTCGTCGTCCGAGAGGCGCGCCGCGCGCGCGTGGCAGCGGGCGCAGACCTCGATCTCGCGCGACGACGTGCGCGGCACGCTGCGCTGTGCGCTGCCCGTCGTCGCGCTGATCGACCACTTCACGTTGCGGCGCTCGTCGAGCGCGACGGCGAGGCCCATGTCCGCCGGCGCCGGCGTCTTGCCGTCGCGCTTCCCCTGCGCCCACGCGAGGTGCGCGGCGCCCGGTCCGTGGCACGCTTCGCAGCCGACGCTCATCTCCGCCCACGTCGTGCGGAAGTCGCCGCTTGCCGCGTCGAATCCCTTGCGCAGGTTAGTCGAGTGGCATTCCGCGCACATGAAATTCCAGTTCTGCCCGATGCCTGTCCAGTGCAGCGGATCGCCGGCACGGATCTGCTGCTTCGGATAGAGGTGGAACCAGCGCTGGCCGCCCTGGGCCTTCGGCCGCGCGTCCCAGGCGATCGACAGCGCCTGCAGGCGGCCGCCGGGTGCCGCGATCAGGTACTGCTGCAGCGGCGCCACGCCGAACGTGTAGAGGATCTCGAAGTCGGCGAGCTTGCCGTCTGCGCCGTCGGTACGCACGTACCAGCGGCCGTCGCGCGTGAAGAACGTCGAGGTCACGCCGGCGTAGGTGAGCTTCGCGTTGCGGAAATCGCCGAGCACCGTCGCGGCGCTCGCGGGCTGCATCGCGTGCGCGTGCTGCGAGCCCGCCCAGGCGTCGTAGGCCTGCTTGTGGCATTGCCCGCAGGTGGCGGATCCGACGTAGCCGCCCGCCTGCGACGTGGCGACCACGGCAGCCCCCTGCGCGATGGCGATCACCGGCATCGCCACGAGCGCCGCCAGCATTGCCCCAAGTCGTCTCCAGGCCATCTGCGTCCGATTCATGCGAAGAAGGCGCTCCATGGCGCCTTCCCCGCATGATACCGAACGTGACTTCGCGTTACTTGGGATGCGGCACGATCCGCAGATAGGGCTTGGGCGCCTTCCAGCCGCCAGGATACTTCAGCTTCGCCTCGTCGTTGGACACGGACCCCGCGATGATCACGTCCTCGCCGGGCTTCCACTGCGCGGGCGTCGCGACCTTGTGCTTCGCCGTGAGCTGCAGCGAATCGATCACGCGCAGCACCTCGTCGAAGTTGCGCCCCGTGGTCATGGGATACGTGAGGATCAGCTTGACCTTCTTGTCGGGCCCCACCACGAACACCGAGCGGATGGTCGCGTTGTCCGCGGGCGTGCGCGGCTGCGCGCCGCTCGCGTTCGGATGGATCATGTCGTAGAGCTTCGCGACGGTGAGGTCCGCGTCGCCGATGATCGGGTAGTTGGGAGCAGTGCCCTGCGTCTCCTCGATGTCCTTCGCCCAGCGCTTGTGGTCGTCTACGGGGTCGATCGACAAACCGAGGATCTTGGTGTTCCGCCTGTCGAATTCCGGCTTGATTCGGGCGAGATACCCGAGCTCGGTGGTGCACACCGGCGTGAAGTCCTTGGGGTGGGAGAACAGCACCGCCCACGAGTCGCCGATCCAGTCGTGGAAGTTGATCGTGCCCTCGGTGGTCTGCGCCGTGAAATCAGGTGCTTCGTCGCCAATTCGCAGTTGCATGATGTCCCTCTCGAAGTGGTCGTCGCGCCAGTGCGTCGTCCGGCGCGGGGAGGGGAATTGTCGCGCGTTTATATCCCCCTCACCGCTTGGCGGTGCTAATATTGCAGTGCAACATCCCGCCTTTACGGAGCGCAGGCCGGTATCACTCGCGCCGGGCGCCCTTCCCTTCGGCAACCAGGGCCACGCATGCACATCGGGACTCCTCTTTCACCGACCGCCACGCGCGTCATGGTGCTCGGCAGCGGCGAGCTCGGGAAGGAAGTGATCGTCGCGCTGCAGCGCCTGGGAGTGGAGACCATCGCGGTCGATCGCTACGCGAACGCGCCGGGGCACCAGGTCGCGCATCGCGCGCATGTGATCGCCATGACGGATGGTGCAGCGCTGCGGCGGCTGATCGAGCAGGAGCGGCCGCATATCATCGTGCCCGAGATCGAGGCGATCGCCACCGACGTGCTGGTCGACGTCGAGCGCGCCGGGCTCGCGGAGGTCATGCCCACGGCGCGCGCCGCGCAGCTCACGATGAATCGCGAAGGCATCCGCCGCCTCGCCGCGGAGACGCTGGGCCTGCCGACGTCGCCGTATCGTTTCGCGGACAGCCGCGAGGCGCTGGAGGCGGCGATCGACGACGGCATCGGCTATCCGTGCGTCGTGAAGCCGGTGATGTCGTCCTCGGGCAAGGGACAGTCGCTGGTGCGCACGCGCGCCGACGTCGCCTCCGCGTGGCAGTACGCGGAGAGCGCCGCACGGGTGCGCGGCGCGCGCGTGATCGTCGAGGGCTTCATCGAATTCGACTACGAGATCACGCTCCTCACGGTACGCGCGGCGACCGCCAGCGGCGCGATCGAGACGCACTTCTGCGAGCCGATCGGCCACGTGCAGGTGAACGGCGACTACGTCGAGTCGTGGCAGCCGCAGCCGATGAGCGCGATCGCCAAGAAGACGGCGCGCGACATCGCGATGCGCGTCACCGCCGAGCTCGGCGGCCGCGGCATCTTCGGCGTCGAGCTCTTCATCAAGGGCAACAAGGTGTGGTTCTCGGAAGTGAGCCCGCGTCCGCACGACACGGGCATGGTCACGATGTGCACGCAGGTGCAGAACGAGTTCGAGCTCCACGCGCGCGCGATCCTCGGCCTGCCCGTCGACACGCGGCTGTCGTCGCCCGGGGCGTCCGCCGTCATCTATGGCGGCCTCGACGCGCGTGGCGTGCGCTACGAAGGCGTGGCCGACGCGCTGCGCATTCCGGGCTCCGACCTGCGCCTCTTCGGCAAGCCCGAGGCCTACAAGAAGCGCCGCATGGGCGTCGCCCTCGCGCGCGGCGACGACACGGCCGAAGCGCGGGCGCGCGCGCAGGAATGCGCACGCCGCGTGCTGCCGCGCGCCTGAGGGACGCCGCGATGACCGCGCATACGGACCTCGTGCTGCAGGCGCCGGCGGTGGCGCCCGCGACGCTGTCCGCGCTGGCGCGCGAGGCGCACGCCACCGCGATCGTCCCGTTCGGCAGCGGGGCACCCGCGGCCTATCGGTTCCCCGAGGTCGCGCCGGACCAGAAGCTCGTGACGCGCGCGCACGCGCTGGGCTGCGACGCCGCCTTCGTGCCGCACGACCGGACGCGCGAGCGCGTGCGCGTGGTCGCGATGGACATGGATTCGACGCTCATCACGATCGAATGCATCGACGAGATCGCCGACATGAAGGGCATCAAGCCCGAGGTCGCGACGATCACCGCGAGCGCCATGCGCGGCGAGATCGACTTCGCCGAGAGCCTGCGCGCGCCGCGTCGCGCTGCTGGCCGGGCTCGACGTCGCCGTGCTCGACCGCGTCTACGACGAGCGTCTGCGCCTGTCGCCCGGCGCCACGCAAATGCTCGCGGGATTCAAGGCGGCCGGCGCGATCACCGCGCTCGTGTCGGGCGGCTTCACCTTCTTCACCGAGCGTCTCCAGAAGCGGCTCGGGCTCGACGTCGCGGTCGGCAACGCGCTGGGGGTGGCAAAGGGCCGGCTGACCGGCGAGATCGCCGGCGACATCGTCGACGCGAAGGTGAAGGCCCACACCGTGCGCACGCTGGCGCAGGAGCACGCAGGGCGCGACGGACTGACCGTGGTGATCGGCGACGGCGCCAACGACCTGCCGATGTTCGAAGCCGCCGACGTTGCGATAGCCTATCGCGCGAAACCGGTGGTGCGGGCCCGCGCCACCCACGCACTCGATTTCTGCGGGCTCGACGCCGCCTTGAATCTCTTCCGCTGACGACCGGCCGGCAGTCGGTCGCATGATGCGCGGCGCAAAGCGCCGCCCGCCTCGTCCAAGCGGAGAAATCGTCCGGGTCTGCCGGCGATTTCTCTCGGGTCGGCTTCTACGTCAGGCTGTCAGCAGCGTCGATTCTTCCAAGGGGTCGCGGCGTCAGCCTCGCGACCCCTTCTGACTTATCTACACTTCCTCCATCCAGGCCAGCTGGATGGCTTCGAGGATCTTCTCGTTACTCCGCTGGGGGTCGTCCGCAAAGTCCGGCAGCTCGCAGATCCACCGATGCAGGTCGGTGAATCGCACGTACCGCGGATCGACGTCCTCGCGCGCCTCGGCGAGCGCGATGGCGATCTCGCGCGAGTCGGTCCACTTGAGAGCCATCAGCGCTCCTTCACCTGGTTGATCGTGTACTTCGGGATCTCGACCACCAGCTTCTGTTCCTCGACGATCGCCTGGCAGGAGAGCCGCGACACCGGCGTCAGTCCCCACGCGCGGTCGAGCAGGTCATCCTCGTCCTCGGACGACGGCTCCAGTGAGTCGAAGCCCTCACGGATGATGAGGTGGCAGGTGGTGCACGCGCACGACTTCTCGCAGGCGTGCTCTACCTCGATGCCCTGCGCAAGCATGTTGTCGAGGAGCGACTTCCCGGGCGTGCCCTCGAACGTCCTGCCTTCGGGACAGAGCTCCGCATGGGGAAGCACGACGATCTCTGGCATTGCGTTGTCCGCTATTCCGAAAGCGCGTCGACGCGCTTGCCGGTGAGTGCCTGCGCCACGCTGCGGTCCATCCGCCGCGACGCCAATTCGTCCGTGGCGCGGTTGAGGGCGGCCACGGCGCCGCGCAACGCCCCCACATCGTCGCCCGCGCGCGCCTGCGCAAGGTGCGCGAGCGCGAGCGTCGATCGCCGCGCGCTCCGCGGCGTCCAGCAGGTCTCCATCCGCTGCGAGCGCCGCCTGCGTGGCATCGACGATCTGGTCCGCCTCGACCTGCGCCTCGGCGAGCGCCCGCGCCCGCATGTCGTCCTCCGCGTGCGTGAACGAATCCTTGAGCATCTGCGCGATCTCGGCGTCGCCGAGCCCGTAGGACGGCTTCACCGTGATCGTCGCCGCGATGCCGGTGGTCTTCTCGCTCGCGCTGACTTCCAGCAGCCCGTCGGCGTCGACGGCGAACGTCACGCGGATCCGTGCCGCGCCCGCGACCATCGGCGGAATGCCGCGCAGCTCGAAGCGGCCGAGCGAGCGGCAGTCGGCGACCTTGTCGCGCTCGCCCTGCACCACGTGGATGGCCATCGCACTCTGGCCGTCCTTGTACGTCGTGAATTCCTGCGCGCGCGACACGGGGATCGTCGAGTTGCGCGGGATGATCTTCTCGACCAAACCACCCATCGTCTCGAGGCCGAGCGACAGCGGGATCACGTCCAGCAGCAGCCAGTCGTCGTTGCGCTCGCGATTGCCCACGAGCTTGTTGGCCTGCACCGCCGCACCGAGCGCGACCACCTCGTCCGGATTGAGATTGGTCAGCGGCGGCTGGCCGAAGAATTCCGCCACCGCGCGGCGGACCTGCGGCATGCGGGTGGCGCCGCCCACCAGCACGACGCCCTTGACGTCGGAAGGCTGCATCTGCGCATCGCGCAGCGCGCGTCGGACCGGCGCCAGCGTCTTGCCCACCAGCGTCTTCGTGATGTCGGTGAAGATCGCCTTGGTCAGCGTGACGTTGACCGGCGAGCCGTTGGCGAGCGTGGCGATGATCGTCGCGGCATCGTGCTCGGACAGATTTTCCTTCGCCTCGCGCGATTTGACGAGCAGCAGCCGCGCGTCCTCGGGCGAGAGCGGCGGCAGCTTCGCCGCCTCGATGACCCAGCAGAACACGCGGTGGTCGAAGTCGTCGCCGCCGAGCGCCGAATCGCCGTTGGTGGCGAGCACCTCGAACACGCCCTTCGACAGCCGCAGGATCGAGATGTCGAAGGTGCCGCCGCCGAGGTCGTAGACCGCGTAGACGCCCTCCGAGGCGTTGTCGAGGCCATAGGCGATGGCGGCTGCGGTCGGCTCGTTCAGCAGGCGCAGGATCGGCAGGCCGGCCAGCCGCGCGGCATCCTTGGTGGCCTGTCGCTGCGCATCGTCGAAGTAGGCCGGGACCGTCACCACGGCGCCGTCGATGGTGCCGCCGAGCGACGCTTCGGCGCGCTCGCGCAAGCTGCGCAGCAGCTCGGCCGAGACTTCCACCGGCGAGCGCACGCCGGCGCGCGTGGTGATGCGCAGCATGCCGGGCGCGTCGACGAAGCGGTACGGGAACCGGCGGTCGTCGAGATCGGTGAGGCCGCGGCCCATGAAGCGCTTCACCGATACGATCGTGTTCTGCGGATCGCTCGCCTGGTGCGACATCGCGGCGAAGCCGGTCGCGACACCCTCTTCGCCGTAGCGGACGATCGACGGCACCAGCGGGCGCCCTTCCTCGTCCGGCAGCACGACAGCCAGGCCATGGCGCACGGTCGCGACCAGCGAATTGGTGGTGCCGAGGTCGATGCCGATCGCGCGCTTGCGCTGGTGCGGCGCGGGTGACTCGCCCGGCTCGGAGATCTGGAGGAGCGCCATCGTGTCCGGTCCGTCAGCGCTCGTCCAGCGCCGCCAGCATCTCGTCGAGGTCCTGCGCGAGCTTCGCGAGAAAGGTGAGCTGGCGCACGTGCGTGCGCGCCTCGTGATATGCGTGCGCGTGGTCGAGATCGACGGCCAGGCGATCCTCGATCTCGTGCGCGTCGCCGCGCACCTCGGTCAGCAGCGCGGACAGCGTGCGATCGTCGCCCGCCGCCGCGCGCATCCTCCGCCGATTCGCGCCGCTCGAGCTGGCGCTCGAGGAACTCGAACGGAAGCCGCGGTATCGGTCTCGCCGACCGCTTCGACGCCGTGCAGGCGCAGCAGGTATTGCGCGCGCTGCACCGGATCCTTGAGCGCGCGATAGGCCTCGTTCACGCGCGCCGAGGCCTGCATCGCGAGCCGGCGCTGCGCGTCGTCACCTTGCGTGTGACGATCGGGATGCACGGACGATTGGAGGCTCGCGATAGGCGGCATCGAGCGCAGCCGCATCCACGCGATAGCGCTGCGGCAGGTCGAACAGCTCGAAGTAGTTTCGCGAGAAGTCGATCACGGCACAAAAAGGGGCGACCGCGGTCGCCCCGGGGGTCATTGCCGGCGGAGCGCGCTCAGTCGACCGCGACGAGCACGTCGCTGGCCTTGATGACGGCGTAGGCCTTCCTGCCGGGGGCGAGCCCGAGCGACCGGACGGACTCCTTCGTGATCATCGCGGTGAGCGAGTATCCGCCGACATCGAGCGTCACCTCGGCATTGACGGCGCCTTCGTTCACGGCCTTCACGACGCCGGCCAGCTGGTTGCGAGCACTGATCTTCATCAATTCCTATCCTATACGTTGAACGATTCACCGCACCCGCACTCGTCCTTGACGTTCGGGTTGTTGAACTTGAAGCCCTCGTTCAGGCCCTCGCGCGCGAAGTCGAGCACCATGCCGTCGATGTAGGGCAGGCTCTTCGGATCGACCACCACGGTGACGCCGTTGCTCTCGAACGTCACGTCCTCGGGTTTCGTCTCGTCGGCGTACTCGAGCTTGTAGGCGAGCCCCGAGCAGCCCGAGGTGCGCACGCCGAGACGCAGCCCGACGCCCTTGCCGCGCTTGGCGAGGTTGGCCGCGACGTGCTTCGCCGCAGTGGGAGTGAGGGTGACCGACATGTTCTTTCTTCTCCGTCGCTGTATTCAGTCCGCCGCGAGCTGGCTATCCGCGCTGGATTCCGTCCCGTGCTTCTTGCGGTAGTCGGCGACCGCCGCCTTGATCGCGTCCTCGGCCAGGATCGAGCAGTGGATCTTGACCGGCGGCAGCGCGAGCTCCTCCGCGATGTGCGTGTTGCGGATGGCCATCGCCTCGTCGAGCGTCTTGCCCTTCACCCATTCGGTGACGAGCGACGACGACGCGATCGCCGAGCCGCAGCCGTAGGTCTTGAACTTCGCGTCCTCGATGACGCCGTCCGCGCCCACCTTGATCTGCAGCTTCATCACGTCGCCGCACGCCGGCGCGCCGACCATGCCGGTGCCGACGTCGTCCGCCTCCTTCGGCAGCGAGCCGACGTTGCGCGGATTCTCGTAGTGGTCCAGTACCTTGTTGCTGTATGCCATCTCGGTTCTCCTGCGTGTGCCTACGGCTGATGGCCGCGAGTCCACGCTCGAATTTTCGTTGCCCTTGCTCCGCGAAAGCGCCCGGCCGCCCCGAAGGTTTCGCGCTGACTGCAGTCCCGAATGCAAATTTCGCGCAGCGAAATTTGCATTCGCCTAGTGCGCCGCCCACTCGATCTTGGAAATATCGACGCCTTCCTTGTGCATTTCCCACAGCGGCGACAGCTCGCGCAGCTTGCCGACCTTGCGCTTGATGAGCTCCACCGCGTAGTCGACGTCCGCCTCGGTCGTGAAGCGCCCGATGGTGAAGCGGATCGAGCTGTGCGCGAGCTCGTCGCTGCGGCCCAGCGCGCGCAGCACGTACGACGGCTCGAGCGAGGCCGAGGTGCACGCCGAGCCCGACGACACCGCGATGTCCTTGATCGCCATGATCAGCGACTCGCCCTCGACGAAGTTGAAGCTCACGTTGAGGTTGTGCGGCACGCGATGCTCCATGTCGCCGTTGACGTAGACCTCCTCGATCCGCGTCAGGCCCTTCCACAGCTGGTCGCGCAGCATGCGGATGCGCTCGTTCTCGGTGGCCATCTCGGCCTTCGCGATGCGGAACGCCTCGCCCATGCCCACGATCTGGTGCGTCGGCAGCGTGCCCGAGCGCATGCCCCGCTCGTGGCCGCCGCCGTGCATCTGCGCCTCGATGCGCACGCGCGGCTTGCGCCGCACGAACAGCGCGCCGACGCCCTTCGGGCCGTACGTCTTGTGCGCCGAGAACGACATGAGGTCGACCTTGAGCTGCGCGAGGTCGATCGGCACCTTGCCGGTGGCCTGCGCCGCGTCGACGTGGAAGATGATGCCGCGCGCGCGGCAGATCTCGCCCATCGCCGGGAATGTCCTGGATCACGCCGATCTCGTTGTTCACGAGCATCACCGACGCGACGATCGTGTCCGGCCGCAGCGCCGCCTCGAACTTCGCCAGAGTCGCACCAGGCCGTCCGGCTCGACGTCGAGGTAGGTGACCTCGAAGCCCTCGCGCTCGAGCTCGCGCATCGTGTCGAGCGTCGCCTTGTGCTCGGTCTTGACGGTGACGAGGTGCTTGCCCTTGTCCTTGTAGAAGTGCGCGGCGCCCTTGAGCGCGAGGTTGATCGACTCCGTCGCGCCCGACGTCCAGACGAGCTCCTTCGGGTCGCAGTTGACGAGCGCGGCCACCTGCGCGCGCGCGTCCTCCACCGCGGCCTCCGCCGTCCACCCGAACGAGTGGGAGCGCGACGCCGGATTGCCGAACTCGTCGGTGAGGTACGTGATCATCTTCTGCGCGACGCGCGGGTCCACCGGCGTCGTCGCGGAGTAGTCGAGGTAGATGGGAAGCTTCATGGCAGTCATGCGCGTATGCGGAATCGGAGATCAGACGGGCTCGGCCGTCGGGAACCTTCGGGGCGGACGGCTGCGCGGTGATCCTGCAGCACCGCGACGTCGGCCTTCTGCTGCTGCTGGCGCACGAGCTGCGCGAGCGTCACGCCCGACAGGAACGAGAAGATGTGGTCGTTGAGGCTCGCCCACAGGTCGTGCGTCATGCAGCGGCGATCGTCGTGGCAGTTCTCCTGGCCGCCGCATTGCGTCGCGTCGATCGGCTCGTCGACGGCGGTGATGATGTCGGCCACCGACACCGCCGTCCGCGCCTTGGCGAGGTTGTAGCCGCCGCCCGGGCCGCGCACGCTCTCGACGAGCCCGGAGCGGCGCAGCTTGCCGAACAGCTGCTCGAGGTACGACAGCGAAATCTTCTGCCGACCGGAAACGCGCGGCCAGCGTCACCGGACCCTCGCCGCCATGCAGCGCGACGTCGATCATCGCCGTGACGGCGAACCGTCCCTTGGTGGTCAAGCGCATGGTGTGACCCTTTCGGATGTCGTCTTCAGGACCGCGACGGCGCCCGGCGCGAAGCGCCGCAACGCGTATTGTCCAGGACAAACAGATTATCCTATACCCGAACGATTTAGTCAACTAAACCGCCCGAAAGGTTCACTCGAGCATCTTGTTGATCTGCTGAGGATCGAAGCGATCCGCCGTCGCCTTGGCGTCGCCGCATTCGAGCCCGTCGCGCGACAGCTGGGCGACCAGCCGGTTGAAGCGTTCGTCGGTCGTCGCGGCGTGGTCCAGCAGCTGGTGGATGGCCTGGACCATCGGGTCGTTCATGTCGGCGGCGATGGCGTAGGCGGAGAATCCCGATCTTGGCAGCCTGTCGCCTCGCGCCGCTGCTGGTCCTCGGCGGACACGATGCGCGCCGGGATGCCCACGGCCGTCGCGCCCGGCGGCACCTCGCGCACCACGACCGCGTTGGAGCCGATCTTGGCGCCGTCGCCGATCGAGGATGGGCCCCAGCATCTTGGCGCCGGCGCCGATCACCACGCCCTTGCCCAGCGTCGGGATGGCGCTTGCCCTTGTTCCAGGACGTTCCGCCCAGCGTGACCCCGTGGTAGAGCGTGCAATCGTCGCCGATCTCGGCCGTCTCGCCGATCACGACGCCCATCCCGTGGTCGATGAACACGCGCCGGCCGATGGTGGCGCCCGGATGGATCTCGATGCCGGTCAGGAACCAGCCGCGACCAGTGCGCCAGCCAGCGGGCGAGCCAGCGGAATCCCACGCGCCACAGCGGGTTGGCCACGCTGCGGTGCCAGACGAGCGCGTGCAGGCCCGGGATAGCAGGTGAGCACTTCCCACCGGCTGCGGGCGGCGGGGTCGCGATCGAACACGACGGCGATGTCTTCGCGAAGTCGGGCAAACATGACGCCATTCTGCCATTTCCGATCAAATCGCTCAACTATTGTGCAACGCAGATCCCCCGCGCGGTCGGCCGCGGAAAGGCCAAAGTATGGCTTTGCTAAACTCCCTCGCCTTGCCACAGGTCAACCTCGGGCCGCGTCGAGCCCGCCTGTGACCCACCGGAGGAACTCCATGCGTGCACCTGCCCGTCTCGCCGCCATCGCTTCGCCGCGGCCTTCGCCCTGCCCGTCGCTCGCACAGGACGTCGTGCTCAAGGTCCATCACTTCTGGCCGCCGGGCGCGATGCGGACCGTCGACGATCCTCGCTCCCTGGTGCGACAAGATCGCCAAGGAATCCGGCAACCGGATGAAGTGCCAGATCTACCCGGCGATGCAGCTCGGCGGCACGCCCGCCGAACCTCGTCGACCAGGTGAAGGACGGCGTGGTCGACATCGTGTGGACGCTGCCCGGCTACACCGCCGGCCGCTATCCGATGATGGAGGTGTTCGAGCTGCCGTTCATGTCGAGCAGCGCCGAAGCGACGAGCCAGGCGGCGTGGGACTACTACACGCAGTTCGGCTACAAGGAATTCCCCGGCATCAAGGCGCTCGCCGTGCACGTGCACGACAACGGCTACATCCACACCAATCCGAGGCAGGTGAAGGTGATGGCCGACTTCAAGGGCCTGCGCATGCGCGCGCCGACGCGGCAGACCAACAAGATGCTCGCGGCGCTCGGCGCGACGCCGGTCGCGATGCCGCTGCCGGCGCTGGCCGAGGCGATCAGCAAAGGCGTCGTCGACGGCTACCTGCTGCCGTGGGAAGTGATCCCGTCGATCAAGGCGCACGAGCTCACCAAGTACGAAAGCGAGACCGATCCCAAGTCGCGCGCGCTCTACACGGCGGTGTTCCTCTTCGCGATGAACCAGGCCAAGTACGACAGCCTGCCGCCCGATCTCAAGAAGGTGATCGACGCCAATTCGGGCCTCGCGCTGTCGAAGCAGATGGGCGCGGCGTGGGATGCCTCGGCGCCGCCCGCGCGCAAGCTCGCGGTCGAGCATGGCAACACGTTCTACACGATTCCGGCCTCCGAGCTCGACAACTGGCAGAAGGCCACCGCGAACCTGCCGGACGAATGGGTGAAGGACGTGTCCGCCAAGGGCAACGACGGCGCGCTGCTGCTCAAGTCCGCGCGGGATCTCGATCGCGAAGTACGAGAAGAAGTAGCGTTGCGCCACGTCGCCAATCGCGGCAGGACGGGACTCTGCCGACGCTCGCGCGCCGGCTTGCGGCCACCGCGCTCGCGTGCGCGATGGCCGCCGCGCCGCGGCGCGAAGTGCGCCCGCGCCGACCAAGGCCTGCGAGACCGCGCGCAAGAAGATCGACCGCGAGCAGAAGTCCATCGACTGCGGCCGCCGAGAGCATTGCGCGCGACCGGCGCGCGCGCGCGAGACGTGCACGTCGCGCGTGCGTGCTCGCGGCTCGACGCGTCGATCGAGAGCACGGAGCGCCGCAAGGCACGGCACGATGCCCGCCTCGTGCGCTTCCGAGCAGGAAGTCGTCCAGGAGTGCGGCGGCTGATCAGCGCAGCATCACGGCCGCGACGAGCAGTCCGAAGATCGCGACGGCCACGAGCACGGGAATACACGACGGCGATCGCGAACGCGCGAATGAGGCCCGCCCACCAGCGGCCGCGGTAGACGCGTCTGCCGCGCGCGCATCACGTAATACACGATCCATACCGCGACCGCGGCCTTCACCGGCCCGTACGGCAGGACCAGCAGCACGATCAGGATGAGCGCCGCGAACGCATGCAGGTGCGCGCTGTACACGAGGTGCTCGGCGTAGCGGCGCGGCCGGCCCGGATAGCGCGACGCGCGTCCGAGATAGGCGAGCTTCAGCAGCAGCGCGAATGCGGGCAGCAGCGCGACCATCGCGTACGTGCCGTAGCGCAGCACGCCGGCGTAGAGGCGCTCCGCCTTCTCCTCCTTCGACAGCGTCTTGAAGTGCGTCGTAGCGCTTGCCGCAGCTGCTCGGGCAGCTTGCCCTCCACGCCGCCGACGCGCCACGTGAGGTTGAGATCGTCGTCGAGGCCGATGAACGTGTTGTTGGTCAGGACGAGCGTGTCGTCGTCGTCGTCCGCGTCGGGAACGGCAGCCGCCCTTCCGCTTCGCGTCCGCCGACTGGCTCGCGCTTCGTCCCTGCCTCCGCCTGTCCCGCCTTGCCGCCGGCGGGCGACGCCTGCTGCTTCGCGATCGCCGCGGTGCCCGCCGGGCCTTCGCCGGCGGCCGGCGGCTTCGCCTTGCCGGCCTCGTCGGAATTGACGAACACGACCTCGTCGGCGACGTCGCTCGGCGTTCTGCAGGATGCCGATCAGCGCGAACAGCAGGAGATACAGCACGAGGAACAGGCGCGCGGGCCGGATGTAGCGCCGCCGCCGGCCGTTGAGGTACTCGAGCGTGAGGAAGCCCGGCCGCGCGACCAGCGCCCCAGAGCGTGCGCCACATCCGGCCGTCGAACGCGACGTAGCGCCCCGCCGCCTCGCGCATGAACGTGCCGAACGTCGGCAGCGCGATGCGCGTCTCCTGCCCGCAGTTCGGGCAGTAGTGCCCGGAAATGGGCGCGCCGCAGTTGCGGCACGCGTGCGCCGGGTGCGCGGCGGCCTCGTCGGCGACGCGCTCCATTACACTCGGGGGCGGGAGGCCTGCATCACGTGAATAGGATAGCGTCATTTGCCGCTGCGCGGCTCGCCGCGGTCGTCGCGCTGTTGCTCATCGTGGCCGGATCGGCGCGCGCCGAGGATTGCCGTCGCGGTCGCGCCGTTCGCGGCGACGCCGACGGTCGGTGGTCGACGCAATGCTCTAGCTCGCGCAAGTGGGACCGGACGACTTCGTCATCGACCTCGGATCGGGCGACGGCCGGCTGGTGCTCGCCGCGGTGTCGCGCTTCCGCGCGCGCGGCGGCATCGGCGTCGACATCGAGCCATCGCTCGTCGACTACGCCAAGCGCAAGGCGCTGGAGGAAGGCGTCGCCGACCGCGCGACGTTCTACGTGCGCGACCTCTTCGCCACCGACATCGACGATGCGACGGTCGTCACCGTGTACCTGCTGCCGATCGCGATGGACCGGCTGCAGCGCAAGCTTCTGGCGGAGCTCAAGCCTGGCACGCGCGTCGTTTCGCACGACTACCCGTTCCCGTCGTGGCGCGCGGAGCGCGTGGTGTCGCTCGACGTCCCGGAGAAGACCGACTACACGGGTCGTCGCAGCACCGCGCTCTACCTGTACATCGTCCCGCCGCGCCCGTGAGCGACCCCGCGTCGGCCGGCGCCGCCGGTCCGCGCTCGCTCCTGCGCCGGCGCGACGCGGTGGCGATCATCGTCGGCATCGTCGTCGGCGCGGGCATCTACCGCGCGCCGTCGCTCGTCGCCGGCGGCACGGGCGATGCCGGGTGGACGCTCTGCGTGTGGGTCGCGGGCGGCGTGGTCTCGCTGATCGGCGCGCTGTGCTACGCCGAGCTCGCGTCCACGTACCCGCACGCCGGCGGCGACTACCACTTCCTCACGCGCGCGTTCGGGCGCGACGTGAGCTTCCTCTACGGCTGGGGCGCGCGCGCGGTGATCAACACCGGCTCCATCGCTCTCCTCGCGTTCGTCTTCGGCGACTACGCGATCGCGCATCGTCGACGCTCGGCCCGCATTCGCCGGCGTGGTGGGCCGCGTGCTCGTCGTCGCGCTGCTCACGCTCGTCAACGTCGCGAGCCTCGCCGCCGTCGGCGCGCACGCAGAACTGGCTGACCGTCGTCGAGGTGCGGCGGGCTCGTCGCGGTGTGCGCCGCCGGGCTGGTCGGCCCTGCGGCGGCGGCGCCGACGCGTGACGCGGCTGGTTCGCCGCATGCCGCCGCGCGGGCGCTCGTCGGCTGTCGCATGGTGTTCGTGCTGCTGACGTACGGCGGATGGAACGAGGCCGCGTACCTGTCGGCGGAACTGCGCGGCGGCACATCGCGCGATCTGGCGACACGCTCGTCAGCGAGCATCGCGATCATCACGGTGCTGTACGTCGCGACCAACGTCGCGCTGCTGCTCGGGACTGGGGCTCGCGGAGCTCGCGCGCAAGCAAGGCCGCGCCGGCGGACCTCGTCACGCGCGCGTTCGGCGCGCGCGCCGGCGACGCGCTCGCGGCGCTTCGTCGCGGTCGCCACGCTGACGTCGATCAACGCGACGATGCTGGTCGGCGCGCGCACGAACTACGCGCTGGCGGGCGACTGGGCGGCGCTGCGGGCATGCGCGGCTGGAACGCGGCGCGCGGCGTGCCGGTCGCCGCGCTTCGTCGCGCAGAGCGCGCATCGCGCTGGCGCTCGTCGCTTTCGGCGCCGCGCAGAAGGACGGCTTCGAGGCGATGGTGGAGTTCACCGCGCCGGTGTTCTGGGGCTTCCTGACGCTGGTCGGCGTGGCGCTCGTCGTGCTGCGCGGCGCGATCGCAACGCGGCCGCGCCCGTTCCGCGTGCCCCTTTATCCGCTCACGCCGCTGCTGTTCATCGCCGCGTGCGCGTTCCTATGCTATTCGAGCGTCGACGTACGCGGCGAGCCGCAACGCGATCCACGTATCGCTGCTCGTGATGGCCGCGGGCCTCGTCGCGCTTGCGATCACGCGACGCGACCGTGCGCTAGCTCCGCGCGCGCTCGATGATCTGGTCGATGCGCGCGAGGATGCCGCGCAGGATGTTGACCTCCTCGCGCTCGAGTCCCGCGCGTCCGAACAGGCGCCGCAGGCGCGGCAGCAGGCGCTTGCGGATGCGCGGGATCGAGGAAGCGCATCGCGGTCGAGCGTGCGCCGCGGCGTGCGCATACAGCGCCTCGACCTCGTCGTGCGAGGCGGCGCGCGAAGCGCGGCGCCGACCACACCTGTCGCTCGCCCGCCGCCACGCGCAGCTCGTAGCCGGCCACCTGCACCGCCGCCGCGAGGTTGAGCGACGCGATAGTCGGGATTGGCCGGGAATGGTCGCGGCGATGCCGCACTGCGCGAGCTCGTCGTTGGACAGGCCCGACATCTCGGTGCCGAACACCAGCGCGACGTCGCCCGTCCGCCGCGCGCGCCGACGGCCTCGCGCGCCGCGTCGCGCATCGCGCAGCACCCGGCCGGCGAACGCGCGCGGCCGCGCCGACAGGCCGATCGCCAGCGCGCATCCGGCGAGCGCGTCGGCGAGCGTCGCGACGACGCGCGCGCCGTCGAGCACGACGGCGCGCGCCGGTCGCCAGCGCCGTCGGCGTCCGGGATCGGGAAAGCGCTCCGGCGTCGACGAGCACGAGGCGCGCGAGGCCCATCGTGTACATCGCGCGCGCGGCCGCGCCGATGTTGCCGGGATGCGAGGTGCGCACGAGCACGATGCGCACGCGCGCGAGCGCGGCGGCGGAGCGCGACGATTCCAAGCGAGCCTCGGAGGCGGGGAAGCGGGTAAAATAGCGCGATTCCGCTCTTTTGACACGCGACGCCGCACGCGGCGGCGCGCTCCTATCCGCCATGCATCCCATGCTCACGACGGCCGTGAAGGCCGCGCGCCGCGCCGGCAACATCATCAACCGCGGCGCGCGCGACCTCGACCTGCTCACGGTCACCGCGAAGGGGCCGAAGGACTTCGTGAGCGAGATCGACCACGCCGCCGAAGCCGCGATCGTCGAGACGCTGCTCGACGACCTATCCCGATCACGCGATCCTCGCCGAGGAAGGCACGAACAAGGGCCAGAACCCGGACGCCGACTACGTGTGGATCATCGATCCGCTCGACGGCACGACCAACTTCCTGCACGGCTTCCCGCAGTACTGCGTGTCGATCGCGCTCGCGCACAAGAACGTCGTGCAGCAGGGCGTCATCTACGACCCGGTGCGCAACGACCTGTTCACCGCCACGCGCGGCCGCGGCGCGTTCCTCAACGACCGCCGCATCCGCGTGTCGCGGCGCGCGCACCTGCGCGACTGCCTCATCGGCACCGGCTTCCCGTTCCGCGACGGCAGCTACCTCGACACCTACCTCGCGATGATGAAGGCGATGATCACGCACACCGCGGGCCTGCGCCGGCCCGGCGCGGCCGCGCTCGACCTCGCTTACGTCGCGGCCGGGTTCTACGACGGCTTCTGGGAGGTGGGGCTCAATCCGTGGGACGTCGCCGCCGGCAGCCTGCTCGTGCTCGAGGCGGGCGGGCTCATCGGCGACCTCACGGGCGACGGCGACTATCTCTACGGCGGCCAGGTGATCGCGGCCAATCCGAAGATCTTCGCGCAGATGGTGACGCACGCTGCGCCCGTTTCGCGCCGACATGGAGCGCGAGCGCGCGGCGCCGCCGCGGCCGGCGCCCTCGGCCGGCGCCTCGCGCCCGACGGCCGCGCTGGCACGCGGACGCGCGGCTCCGGCGTATGCTCGCGGCATAGCGCCGGCCCCGGGCTGGCATCCGAATTGCTGCTGCATGAAGCACGCCGGCCGATCGGCACCTCCGAGGGAGTATCGGAGATGCCGTCGCTACGTCATCCGTCGGGCCGTCGCCTGCGCGTATCGCCGCGCTTGGCGCTCGCCACCGCCGGACCGCCGTCGCGGACACGGTCGCCGACGCTGCGCGTGCATGCTGCACCCCTACGCCGCCGCCGCGGGCGAGTTCCCGCGCGGCGCACAGGCCACGCTGCGAGGCACTCGCCGGAACGTCGCGCTGACGCTGACCGGCACGTACGCGCACCGGCGCGCTCGAGCTCGCGTTGCCGGCGCCCGTCGACGAAGCGGACGCCGCGCGATGGTCAAGGCGCTGCGCGTCGACCGCAGCGTGCTGTGGGCGGAGCCGATCCGGCAGGCCGGCGTCGCGCGCAAGGCCGCCGCCGAGGACCCGAACGGACGTCGAGCGGCACGGCGCCTGCTGGTGCGCCTCAAGGATGGCGTCACGCCGGACGCCGACGCTGCTCGACGCGCCTCTCCAGCCGCATCGGCATGCCGGTCACGCTCGACCGGCAGATCGGCAACATCTCGGTGCTGAGCGTTCGAGCTCGAGCAGCCGACCGGACACGCTCGCGCAGATTGGCGCAGTCGCTGCAGGCAGGACGGCGACGTCCAGTACGCCGATCCGGTGCGCCGCGCGTATCCGCACGCCGCGCCCAACGATCCGTACTACGGCGCGCCAGTGGTCGCTCATCGGCGCCGATCGCCGGCATCAACGCGGAGACCGCGTGGACACTGCAGCCGAGCGCGGCAAGGCGTGACGGTCGCCGTGATCGACACCGGCATCCTGCCGCATCCCGACCTCGTCGGCCGCGTGCTGCCGGGCTACGACTTCATCTCCGATCCCGGCCGCGCGCGCGACGGCAATGCCCGCGACCCGAATCCGCGCGACGAAGGCGACTGGAGCGACGGCGAGTGCGGCTACACGTCCGCGCAGCTTCTTCCACGGCCTCTTCGTCGCCGGCCTGATCGGCGCCAACACGAACAACGGCATCGGCATCGCCGGCATCGCCGGCGAACGTGAAGATCCTGCCGGTGCGCACGCTCGGCGAGTGCGGCGGCACCGTTCGAGGACGTGCTCGAAGGCGATGCTGTGGGCGTCCGGCGTGCGCGATCGCCGGCGTGCCGCCGAACACGACGCCCGCCAAGGTCATCAACCTGAGCCTGGGCGGCTTCGGCGCGTGCGACCAGTCGATCCAGGAAGCGGTCGACGATGCGCTGGCGCAGGGCGCCGTCGTCGTCGCTGCGGCCGGCAACGAGACGCTCGACGTCGCCGACTTCGCGCCCGCCAACTGCAGCGGCGTCGATCACCGTCGGCGCGCACACGGCGCGCGGGCGACTCGACGAGCTACTCCAACTTCGGCCGGCGCATCGATCTCACCGCGCCCGGCGGCGACCTGCCGCTCACCGGACCTCATCGTCTCGCTGTCGCAACGACGGCAGCGACCGTGCCCGGAGGAGCCGACCTACGTACGATGGCCGAGGGCACGAGCTTCGCGGCGCCGCATGGTGTCGGGCACCGCGGCGCTGATGCTCGCACGCGATCCGCTGCTCACCGGCGGACGCGTGCTCGATCTCCTCACCGGCACGACGCGCGACTTCCCGAACGGGTCGCTGTGCAACTCGACGCGAACCTGTGCGGCGCCGGCATGCTCGACGCCGGTGCGGCCATCGGCAGCACGATCCCCGGCGGCGTCGCCGCCGCCCAACGCGTATCCGCGTGGTCGAGTACTACCGCGCGGACCTCGACCACTACTTCATCACGGCCGATCCGGCCGAGATCGCACTACATCGACACGTTCCTCGGCGGCATCTTCCAGCGCACGGGACTGTACTTCTACGCGTACCTCGATCCGTGCGGTCGCGCCGCCGGACGCGCAGCCGGTGTGCCGCTTCTACGCGAGCGCCGCGCGTGCAGATCAATTCGCACTGGTACTCGGCGAACCTCGACGAGTGCCTGTTCGTGCTGCTTCAACTGGCCGGGCATCTGGAACCTCGAGACGGCCGACGGCGTTCTGGATCCAGGTGCCCGACGGCGAACGGCAAGTGCCCGGCGAAGACGCTGCCGGTGTACCGCTTCTTCGACAACCGGCGCGACGCGAATCACCGCTACACGGTGGACCTCTCGGTGCGCCGCGCGATGAAGAACCGCGGCGTGGGCGCCCGAAGGCGCGGGACCGAACAGCGTCGCGTTCTGCTCGGCGATCTGAACGTGCGACGGGTCCGGCCCGCCCGGCCCTTGCCGCTCGCGATTCGTCCGCTAGCGGCGAGGCCTGCGTCAGGGCGGCGGCGCGTCGCCGGCCGCTTCGGCCGGCACGGCCCACTCCTTGATCAGCACGAAGCCCAGCGCGAGCAGCACGGGCCCGAGGAACACGCCGATGAAGCCGAACGCGATCACGCCGCCGAACACGCCGAGCATCACGAGGATGAACGGCAGGTCGCTGCCGCGGCTGATGATCATCGGCTTCAGCACGTTGTCGACCGACGACACGACGAGCGCGCCCCAGGCAGCAGGAAGATGCCCCACGCGGTCTCGCCCTGCGAGAAGATGAGCCACAGGCCGGCGGGAATCCACACGAGCGGCGGCCCGACCGGCACCGGCGACAGGAAGAAGGTGACGAGCCCGAGCAGCGGCGCGGCCTTGATGCCGACGATGTAGAGGCCGATCGCCATCAGCACGCCCTGCGCGAGCGCGGTGCCGAGGATGCCGTAGACGACCGCGCGCGTGGTCGCGCCGGCGACGTCGAGCATGTGCAGGCCGCGCGACGGCGAGATGCGGCTCACCGCGCCGCGCACGCGCGCCATGATCGCCTCGCCGTCGCGGTAGAAGAAGAACGCGATCAGCACGGACAGCGTGAGCTGCAGCAGTCCGTCGCCGACGACGGCGCCCGCTCTTGAACGCGAAGTCGCGCAGCGGATCGACGAAGCGCCGCAGCTCGTCCAGCAGGCCGGCGCCGTCGTGCGCGAACGACGCCCAGTACGCGGACGGCGCTGTCGCCGACCAGCGGAAGCTGCGCCAGCCAGGCCGGCGGATCGGGCAGCGCCGCGCTCGATGATTCCGCGGACGAAGTCGGACATCCGGTCGGCGTTCTCGGCAAGCGTCGCGCCGACGATCACGAACGGCGCGACGACGACCGTCAGGATCAGCAGCGTCATCACCGTCGCCGCGGCCGCCGGGCCGGCCGCGTGCGCCGTTCCATCCAGTCGAACAGCGGCCACGTGGTCGCGGCGAGGATCGCCGCCCACACGATCGCGGACAGGAACGGCTGCAGGACGAGGTAGACGCCGCGCGACGAGCACCGCCAGCACGACGAGCGTGATGGTCCGGTCGATGCGCGACGGGGGAGGCGTCATCACGGGATTCGGGCTGCGGGCTGGCCGAGTCTAGCACGCGGCGTTTTCGGGCCGGTGCAGGCCGGGGCTTCCGTAATGCGTAATTATGCATTATGATGAGCGCAACCGTTCACCTGCCATCCTCCGCTCCCATCATCCTCGATGAGCGCCCTGCCCTGCCGCTGGCTCGCACGAGCCGACTCGCGGTCGCGCCCATCGCGCGGGCTCGCTGCACGACGAGGTCACGGCGCGCGTGCGCGACATGATCGTCGACGGCCGGCTGGCGCCAGGCGCCGCCGATTGCCGAGCTCGAGCTCGCGCAGCAGCTCGGCGTCTCGCGCACGCCGCTGCGCGAGGCGCTCAAGGTGCTGGCGTCGGAAGGACTGGTCGAGCTCCTGCCCGCCGCGGCGCGGTCGTGAAGGTGTTCACGGCAAAGGATGCGCAGGACATGCTGCGCGCTGATCGCGCTGCTCGAGGAGCACGCGGGCCGGCTGGCGTGCGCGCGCGAGCGACGCGGCGATCGCGGCGATCGTCGCGCTGCACGAGCAGCATGCGCGCGCACTACGCGCGGCGCGAGCGTCCCGAGTACTTCCGCCTCAACCAGGAGATCCACAACGCGATCGTGCACGCGGCCGGCAACCCGACGCTCGACGCTCCTGCACGGCATCCTGCGCACGCGGATGCGCCGCATCCGCTACATCGGCAACCAGGCGCCGGACAACTGGTCCGCGGCGATGGCCGAGCACGAGGCGTTCATCGCGGCGCTGCAGCGCGCGCGACGGCGCGCGCCTCGGCCGCCTCATGCGCGAGCACATCGAGAACACGTGGCCGCGCGTCGTCGTCCGTCGTCGCGGCCCCCGACCGCGGCGTCTGACCCAACCCCCATCCAACGGAGGATCCATGCTCCATCGAGCTCTTCGCGTCGCCGGCGCCGTGCGCGCTGGCCGCCGTCGCGCGTCGTTCGCCGCCGCGCAGACCTATCCGACCAAGCCGGTGCGCATCGAGGTCGGCGCCGGCGCCGGCGGCGGCACCGACATCATCGCGCGCATGCTCGCCGACAAGTACCAGGCGGCGATGGGCCAGCCGTTCGTGGTCGAGAACAAGCCGGGCGCGTCGAACACGATCGCGGCCGACCTCACGGCCAAGGCGCCGCCCGACGGCCACACGCTGCTCGTCGCCACCAACACCGGCGCCGCGATCGCGCCGCACCTCATCAAGCTCTCCTACGACCCGAACAAGGACCTGATCCCCGTCGCGCTGATCGTCGTCGTGCCGAACGTGCTGGTGGTCGGACCCAACGTGCCGGCGAACAACGTGAAGGACCTGATCGCGCTCGTGAAGGCGAAGCCCGACGAGCTTCTCGTACGGCTCGTCGGGCGTGGGCAGCACGCAGCACCTCGCGGGCGAGGCGTTCAATCTCGCGGCGGGCACGAAGGCCGTGCACGTGCCGTACAAGGGGTCGTCGCAGGCGCTCGCCGACCTCGTCGGCGGCCAGATCCAGCTCGACTTCGACACGACGTCCTCGGCGATGGCGTTCATCAAGGGCGGCAAGGTGAAGGCGCTCGCGGTGATGAGCCCGAAGCGCACGCCGGAGCTGCCCGACGTGCCCGACGCTCGCGGAAGCGGGCTTGCCCGGCGTGGAGATGACGACGTGGTACGGCCTCTTCGTCACCGCCGGCACGCCGAAGCCCGTCGTCGACAAGCTCTACGCGGAGACGATGAAGGCGCTCCAGATGCCCGACGTGCAGAAGCGGCTCGTCGGGCTGGGCGGCGAGCCGGGCAACGTCTCGCAGGCGGAATTCGCCGCGATGGTGAAGTCCGACTACGACCGCTTCGGCAAGCTCATCAAGGACGCCAACGTCAAGCTCGAACAGTGAAGACCCACGATCGCACTCTTCACCGGCGATCCCGCCGGCATCGGTCCCGAGCTCGTCGCGAAGCTGCTCGCCGACGACGCGATGCGCAGCGCGCGCGAACATCCTGCTCATCGGCGCGCGAGTCGTCGTGGAGGACGGCATGCGCGCGGCGGGCGTCACGTTCGCCTACGAGCGCGGACCCGCGGTGCGCGACCCGGCACAGGTGCGGCTCGTCGACTGGGCGCGACGTCGACGCGACCGGCTTCGCGCGCGGCGAAGTCTCCGCGCAGAACGGCGCGTACATGCTCGCCGGGCTGCGCGCTCGGGCTCGACCTCTGCGCGGCGCGGCATCGCCGACGCGATGTGCTTCGCGCCGCTCAACAAGGCGGCGCTGCGCGCGGGCGGCATGAACCACGCGGACGAGCTGCACTACTTCTGCGAGGTGCTGGGCTTCACCGGCCCGTGCGGTCGAGTTCAACGTGCTGGAAACGCTGTGGACGTCGCGCGTGACGTCGCACGTCGCCGCTGAAGGACGTGAGCGGACTGCTGACGCGCGAAGGCATCGCCGAAGGCGTCGCGCTGCTCACGCGCGGCCTGCGCGCGCGTCGGGCATCGCCGCGCCGCGCATCGCGGTGTGCGGCCTCAATCCGCACAACGGCGACAACGGCGCGTTCGGCCGCGAGGAGATCGACGTCATCGACGCCGGGCGTGGAGCTCGCGCGCGACGCGCGGCTTTCCGGCCGACGGCCCCTTCCCCGCCGACACCATCTTCGTGCGCGCGACGCGCAAGGACGGCGCGGGCTACGACGGCGTGCTCACCATGTACCACGACCAGGGCCAGATCGCGATGAAGCTCATGGGCTTCGACCGCGGCGTGACGGTGCCGGGCGGGCTGCCCATTCCCATCGCGACGCCCGCGCACGGCACCGCGTACGACATCGCCGGCAAGGGCATCGCGAACATGGGCGCGATGCGCAACGCGTTCGCGCTCGCGTGCCGGATGGGGGTCACGCGGCGGCAGGGCGAGGCGGCCGGTCAGTAGGCGACCGTCGCCAGGAATTGCGGCGGCCGGCGCGCCTTCGTCGCCTGCTCGTACGCGTACGCGAGCCGAACAGCGTCGGCTCGCTCTACGCCGAAGCGAAGAACGACAGGCCCACCGGCAGGCCGCACACGAGGCCGGCCGGCACCGTGATGTGCGGATAGCCGGCGACGGCGGGAAACTGCGACGCGCCGCCGTCGGCGTGATCGCCGTTCACGTAGTCGGTGGGCCACGCCGGCAGCCCCGGTCGGCGCGATCAGCGCATCGAGCCGGTGCTTGGCGAGCGTGGCGTCGATGCCATCGGTGCGCGCCAGCTTGCGGTTGCGCGCGAGCGCCTTGCGGTAGGCGGCGTCGGTCAGCGGTCCCTTCTTCTGCGCGTCGAGGAGCCGCTCCTGCCCGAAATACGGCATCTCGCGCGCGGCGTTGCGCGTCGTTGTACGCGATGAGGTCGGCCAGCGAGTGCACCGATGCCGACGGACCGAGCGCGCCGAGATACGCGTCGAGGTCCGCCTTGAACTCGTACAGCAGCACGTCGAACTCGGAGGGGCCGAGCTTGTCGAAGTTGGCGATGCGCACCGGATCGACGATCACCGCGCCCGCGCTCCTCATCGACGGCGATCTGCCTCCTCGATCACGCTGTCGACGCGATCGTTGAGGCCGAACATGTCGCGCGCGACGCCGAGCGCGCACCCTTCAGTCCCGTCGCGATCGAGAAAGCGCGTGTAGTCGGCGGGCGCCTTGCCGCGGCTCGCCGCGCGTGGCCGCGTCGCGCGCGTCGACACCGGTCATCGCGCCGAGCAGCACCGCGGCGTCGGCGACGGTGCGCGCCATCGGTCCCGCGGTGTCCTGGCTGTGCGCGATGGGGATGATGCCCGCGCGGCTCACGAGCCCGACCGTGGGCTTGACGCCGACCAGGCCGCAGATCGACGCCGGGCTCACGATCGACCCGTCGGTTTCCGTGCCGACGGCGATCGCGCAGAGGTCGCCGGCGATCGCGGCCGCGGAGCCCGAGCTCGATCCGCTGGTGTTGCGATCGAGCGCATACGGGTTGCGCGTCTGCCCGCCGCGGCCGCTCCAGCCCGACGTCGAGCGCGAGCCGCGGAAGTTCGCCCATTCGGACAGGTTGGTCTTGCCGAGGATCACGCAGCCCGACGTCGCGCAGGCGCTGCCACGACGAACGCGTCGCGCGCCGCGATCGATTCGGCCAGCGCCAGCGAGCCCGCGCTCGTGCGCATGCGGTCGGCGGTGTCGATGTTGTCCTTGAGCACGACCGGAATCGCCGTGCAGCGGCCCGCGCGCGCCCTTCTCGCGCCGCTCGCGGTCGAGCGCGGCCGCGATCTCCAGCGCATCGGGATTGCGCTCGATGATCGCGCGCAGCACGGGTCCCTGCCGGTCGATGGCGTCCATGCGCGCGAGGTACGCCTGCGCGATGGACACGGCGGAGCGCGCACCCGACTGCATCGCGGCGGCGAGATCGGCGACGGTCGCGTCGGCGAGCTCGAACGCGGGCATGTCCGCGGATGCCGCCGCGGACGGCTGCGCGGCGGCGTCGCCGGCCATGGCCGCCGGCGTCATCGCCGGCGGCGGAAAGCTTGAGCATCGTGCGGCGGTCCATCTCGGCGGTCCGTCTCATCACCGGCGGATCGAGGCGCGCGGTGAACGGAAACTCGGACTCGCACGGCTTGCCGCTGCACAGCGCGGGCGGTACTTGGCCTTCATCAGCACCGTCGGCCGCGTCGCTCGACACGCGCGAGTCGGCGTGTCGTACACCGGTCGACCGGCCGTCGCCGCTTCTCGTCGACCATGCACGGTCATGAACAGGGTGCCTGGGCCGACCGTGCCGTCGGCAAGCGCGAACGCAAGATCCTCCGCGATCGGCAACAGGCCGTCGACGGGATAGGGCGGATCGTCGGCATCGGCGAGGCGACGCGAACTGTGCGCGGAATTCAGCGCGCTGCTGCGGGGTCAGCGCCGCGTACGGGCCGGTCGCGGGAATCGGTGATGCTTCGCGAGCTCGCGGCGCACGCGCGAGCCGGTGTCGGGGCGCGCCTGCACGACGGGAATGGTCGCCTGCGCGACGGCGTCGTTCGTCGCGGGCAGCACTGCGGCGCCTGCGAACATCACGGCCAGCGCCCGCCGCGCCGCCCTGCGCATCCCGGCTTGGTGTTCGTCCGGCATCGCCTCTCCTCTGCCCCCGCGCGTGAGCCTTCCCTCGGTCGCCGAGTGTGCCACGACTCCAGCCTCGCGGCATGCGGTTCGTCGCATCGCGGCGTTGGCGCATCGTCCCATTTCCGGTAGATTGGCCGGCAACGACAACGGATCGTCTACAGGAGGACTCCATGCTGCGCATCTTCGCGGCCGCGCTCGCCGCTGCGCTGGTGCTCCCTGCCCGCCCACGCGCAGGACTATCCGGCACGCCCGGTGAAGATCATCGTGCCGTTCGCGGTCGGCGGTCCGGCCGACGTCTACGCGCGCTTCCTCGGCGCGCAAGCTGCAGGAGTCGCTGGGCCAGCCGTTCGTGATCGAGAACCGTCCCGGCGCCGGCGCGGTGACCGGCACCGACGCGGTCGCCAAGTCCGCGCCCGACGGCTACACGCTGCTCCTCATGTCCAACGCGCACACGGTCAACGAGACGCTGATCCCGAACAAGCCGTATGCGCTGATGCGCGACTTCGTGCCGATCGCGCCGATCAACTACTCGGACCTCGTGATCGTCGTGAACCCGTCGGTGGCCGCCAACACGCTGCAGGAGTTCATCGCGCTCGCGAAGGCGCAGCCCGGCAAGCTCAACTACGCGTCGTCCGGACCCGGCACGCCGTATCACATGGCGGGCGAGCTCTTCAAGTCGATGGCGGGCGTCGACATCGTGCACGTGCCGTACAAGGAGAGCTCCGGGGCGCGCACCGGCGTGCTCGGCGGGCAGGTGGAGATGATGTTCGACGCGGTGACGACGATGAGCGAGCAGGCGAAGGCCGGCAAGGTGAAGCGCGCTCGCGACCAGCGGCAAGGCGCGCTCGTCGGTCATGCCCAACGTGCCGACGCTGTCCGAGGCGGGCGTGCCCGGCTACGAGGCGGTGATCTGGCTCGGCGTGATGGCGCCGAAGGGAACGCCGCCCGCGATCGTCAACAAGCTCAACGCGGAGATCGCGAAGATCGTCGCAACCGACCCGAGGTGCGCGCCGAGTGGGCGAAGCAGGGCGCCACCGGCATGACCATGACTCCCGACGAGTTCTCGAAGTACGTCGCCGACGACATCGTGAAGTGGGAGAAGGTCATCAAGGTGTCCGGCGCCAAGGTCGACCGTTGAGCGGACGCTGGCCGCGACGTGCGCGCTCCTGCGGTCGCACCGTCCTCGTCGTGCTGAGCGCCGGCGCCGCCAAGGGCGTCGTCGAAGCGCTGCAGGCGCGAATTCCGCGCCGCGACCGGCGCGCGCGTCGCCGGCACGTTCGACGCCGTCGGCACGATTCGCGAGCAGTTCGACGCCGGCGCACCGTGCGACGTGCTGATCCTGACGCAGGCGATGCTCGAGGAACTTGGCGCGCGACGGTCGCGTCGATCGCGGCATCGATCGCGCCGCTCGGCCGCGTGGAGACCGGCATCGCGGTGCGCAGCGGCGAGGCGCATCCCGCGATCGGCGACCGCGCCGTCGCTGGGCGCGACGCTCGCCGCAGGCGACGTCACTCTACTGCCCCGACACCGAACGCGCGACGGCCGGCATCCATTTCGCAAGCGTGCTGCGCGAACTCGGCCTGGTGGCCGGAGGCGCGGCGAGGCTCCGTACGTTCGCGTCGGGCGGCATTGCGATGAAGGCGATGGCCGAGACGCCCGGAAGCCGGGCGCGTCGGCTGCACGCAGGTCACGGAAATTCTGTACACGCCCGGCGTCGAGCTCGTCGGCGTGCTGCCGCCCGCGTTCGCGCTGGCCACCGTGTACGCCGCAGCGCTCGGCGCGCGCGCGTCCCTTCCGCTCGAGTCGCGCAAGCTGCTGGCGCTCCTCGCGGCCGAGGAGACCAGGTCGTTGCGCGTGGCGGGCGGGCTTTCCGAGGTCGCGTAGCGCGTTACATGCCGGGCCGCGGCGTGCCGGGGAGACGGCGGCGCCCGACGTTCCACGACAACGTGATTCGCGGCCGACGGCCGCGGTACGGCGTCACGCTGTGCAGGTACGCGCTGTCGAAAAGGAGCAGCGTGCCCGCAGACATCTCGGGCACGAGGACGCGGGTCGCCCGACCGTGCTCTTCCGGGCAGCACCACGCGATCCGCGCGTCGTTGAAGCAGAGCAGGCCCGAATGGCTGTCGTCGGCGACCGTTTCGCCGGGGTCGAGCATGTAGATGAGCGACACTTCGGAACGCAGGTGGCTGTGCGGCAGGCAGTAGTCGCCGTCGCGATAGATGCTGCACCACGTGTCGTCCGCGATCACTTCCACGCAGGAAAGGCAGCGCTGCGCGAACGCGAGGGCGCGTGCGTGCACGAGGTCCGCCGCCGGCGTGCGCCAGCGCGGCAGGTCGTACACCTTGTGACCGCAGGCGGCGCGCTTGCCCGGACCGGTCACGCCGCCGAAGCGCGCATCGCTCTCCGCCGTGAGCGCATCGCCGGCGAGATCGTCGCCGTAGGTTGCATGGTCCGCGAAGCGCGTGATCGCCATGCTCGCTTCGCACACGATCGACCAGCCCTGCCCGTCGGGCCACACGGGGATCGCACGGCCGCGCACCTGCACGTGCGCCCGCAATGGCGCCGCCCGATCGCCGACGAGGTCCAGGCGCTCTCTCCCTCCGCATCACGACGCAGCTGGGCGTCATTTGATCGGACAAAAGCCGCGCGGTACATTACCGTATATTCATACGGTATCTATCCGATGCGCTTTACCGTCCTCCGCCTGCGCCATCGCGGCCGCCCCCTGCCTCGCCGCGAGTGGCAGAACCGCGCCCCCGGTGTTGGGCGACCTGCGCGTGGAGAGCCTCTACGACGAGGACCTGATGCGTCACCTGCGCATGGCCCGGCTGGTCGATCCCGTGCGCGCGGCCGGGCCCGACGCGTTGCCCGCGCTGTACGAGCCGGTGCTGATCGCGATGAGCCCGCAGGCCTTCACGCTTGCAGGATACGAGCGCATCGAGGGCGCGGACTATGCGCAGTCCTGGCTGGTCGGGCCGGCGTGAAGCACTTGCATTTAATTTTAATTGTGATAAAATAAATCCAATAAGCAACCGTGCGAAGACGATGAACACGCGTACGTACAACTCGGAACGGAGACTCCGGAAGCGGGACGAGCTCAAGGCGCGGATCGCGGCCACGGCCGCCGCCTTGCACGCGGAGCGCGGCGCGAACGCCACGAGCTATGCGGAGATTGCCGCGGCGGCGGGCGTTTCCCTGCCCACGGTCTACGCCCATTTCCCGACCCAGCGCGACCTGCTCCAGGGTTGCACGCAGCACGCCGCCACCAGCGCCCCGCCGCTGCCGGTCGACGCGATACTCGCGGCGGCCGAGCTCGCCGATGCCGCCGACCTGCTGATGGATGCCCTTGCGCGGCGGCATCGCCATTTCGAACCGTGGCTGGCCTGGCGCGAGGATCGTGTCATCCCCTTCCTCGCCGAGATGTCCGGTCGCATCCGCGATGAGCTCACGGTCCTGATCGCCATGCTGCTGCAGCGGCACCTCGGACCGGGCGACCACCGCGCGATGGCCGCCGGCTGGGAATCGGTGCTGTCGTTCGATTTCTGGCACCGCCTGACCCGCGGTCACGGGCTGTCGCGTCCGGCCGCGCGACGCGTGATCGCACAGTGCCTGCACGCCATCGCGGCGCGTCAGGAGTCGTCCCCCAGCAAAGCCCCTTCAAGGAGAAAGCCATGACCCGTTCCCCCGCGGCGTCGATCCACGAGATTGCGCCCGACACCTTCCGGGTGAGTGTTCCGTTGCCCGACGCCCTGCCCGGCGGGTTCTCGTTCAACCAGTACCTGGTGGTCGACGAGATGCCGCTGCTCTTCCACACGGGGCCGAAGAGGCTCTTCCCGCTGATCCGCGAGCAGATCGAGACGGTGCTTCCCCTTGCCCGGCTGCGCTACGTCGCCTTCTCGCACGTCGAGGCCGACGAGTGCGGCAGCATGCCCGAGTTCCTGCTCGCCGCCCCCGAGTCGCGGCCGGTGTGCAGCGACATCGCGGCCATGGTCTCCGTGCGCGACCTCGTGGATGCCGAGCCATTGGGCATGACCGACGGCCAGGTGCTGAACCTCGGTCGCCATCAGCTGATGTGGCAGTCGGTGCCGCATCTGCCCCACGGATGGGATTGCGGCTTCCTTTTCGACACGACGACGGCGACGCTGTTCTGCGGGGATCTCTTCACGCAGCCCGGCATGGGCGAGCGGCCGATCGTCGACGACGACATCCTTTCGCCCAGCGAGACATTCCGACGGCAGATGGACTACTACGCGCACTCCCGCGACACACCCAAGCTGGTCGACAAGCTCGCGAGCCTCGCGCCCTCCCGCCTCGCCTGCATGCACGGCAGCGCATGGAAAGGCGACGGCGCCGCCATGCTGCGCGACCTGGGGGCGTGCCTGGCGCAGCGTTGAGCGCGCGGGCGCCGGACTGTGCGAGTATCGCTACCATTTCGGTCGCAAAGGGGCGGGCAATGACGACTCTCCAGGTGCGGGCGCTGGCCGATACGATCACTGCCGGCGCCACGCGGTCGACGCCGTCAAGATCCGCGAGGTCGACCTGGCGTTGGTGGCCATCGATCCCGTATGCGCGGGGGACACGGATTGCACCGCGCCCTATGTGACTATCGAAGGGGCTTACGTCGTGCGCAACACGTCGGCGCCACCGCGCAACGTCGAAGTGAATCGACCCGGCTCGTAGGCGGAGGGACCGACCGCACATGCCCAGGTTGAGCGAACGCGACATTCCAACGACCCTGCGCCGGATGTCGACGGAGGATGTCGCCGCATGGTGCGACTCATTCGAGGTGGGCAGTGCGAACCATGTCCTGGGCCAGATGGAGATTCAGCGCAGGCGCGACCGGGGGCTCCGCATTCGCATCTGGATTGCGATCGGCCTCTCCGCGTGTGCGCTGATCATCTCGGCAATCGCCCTGTTCGTCGCGACGCGATGAGCGTTGGACCGAGGACGCAAGCCGGAGTGGGTCGGCTTCCCGGCGCATGGATCGTCGCGCGCTGGCGACCGGCGCGCTAGTAACCCGGGAGGCGAGTCGTGGACTGGAAGCTTCGCGCGAGAGTGTTCCTGGAGCGCCTGTGGCAACCCACGAGCGCGTGCATCACCTGCATGTCCGCGCCGACCTTCGCGAACCTGGTCAGCGCCGCGCATTGGAAGATCGCGCTGCAGACGGGGATCGGCACCGGAATTCTGGCCCTGCTGCTCACGCTCACGCCCGTTGGCCGACTCTTCACCCATCGCTACGGCAACGCGCTGCTGGTGGGCGGACTGACGGCGATCGCCGACGCGTGGTCCCATCCCGGGCGCTTCGGGTTCGCGTATGGCGAGGCGCTGCTGACGGGCCTGGTGTCCGGCGTGCTCGCACTGGTCGGCTCGTTCCTGCTCGAGGACCGCGCGCGGCGGTTGCGGCAGGCCTGGGCGCGGATGCGCGGAGATTCGTGAATCGCTGGCGTCGGCCGCCCGCGCCCCGGACGTCGTCCCCGTGCGAGTGTGCAGGCCTGTTGACGGAACAAAGGCGGGCCGTGTTCCGGCCCGCCTCGCCCTGGCACGGTGTCCTCATTGAATGGTCACCGTAGCGGTGTCCGGCGCGCCGACGACATACGTGGCCGGACTGGCGTTGATGGTGAAGATCACCGTTTCGTTCGGATCGGCGAAGGCGTCGGCCAGCGGCACAATGTCGACGGTGGCGCTGATCTGGCCGGCCGGAATGGTCGTCGAGAATCCCGTGTCCACGTAGTCGAGCGCGCGGGTGGCGGTACCGACGATGGATAAGCCCAACCCGACGATGGGTGACTGCTGCCGATGCCTCGAGATTCGACGCGGGGCAACGGGAAGATGGCGGAGAGCGAGGGATTCGAACCCCCGAACAGGTTACCCCGTTACCTGATTTCGAGTCAGGCGCCTTCGACCACTCGGCCAGCTCTCCGGTAAGCCCATCATTATACCGTGAGCGAATGGGTGCTGCAAAAGACGCCGGGACACTCCGTCGCCGCGCCACGCAAAAAAGACGGAGGCGCATCGGCCTCCGTCGAGCTGTTGCGTACGATGACGCGCTATTTCTTGGCAGGTGCCGGTGCAGGCGCCTTGGCCGCGGGTGCAGCCGGTGCGGCGGCGGCCATCTGCGGCGCCGGCACCGGCTTGCCCTTGGCTTTCATGTCCGCGAAATAGTGCGCGGCTACGCGATCCTCGGCATGCGCCTGCTGCTGGGCAGCGAGCGCGGCGGCAGCGGCGGCCTTCGCCTTCGCTTCTTCTGCGGTCGCCTTCTGCGCATCGGTCATCGGCGGCGCCGGTGGCAGCTTCGCCACGGCCAGACCGAAGCTTGCCACCACGAGGGCGGCCCCGAACAACGCGCGAATCGTCTTCATCGCTTTCCTTCCTCCTCCTGCATTTCGGCGGCAAACTTGCCGCGCACTCCATCGCCTGCTGCGCTGCGTTCAATCGGCGCCCGATCGCGCCGGCAGCGGCGACCCCCCCTCGCCCGCGGCCCTGCTGTGCTGCTTCACCTCGTTGTACCAGTACTCGTGATGCTCCTTCGCCCACGTCTCGTCGACATAGCCGGTGCGCATCGCGTCGAGCGCGCCCTTCATGCCGATGGTGCCGAGATAGATGTGTCCGGCGAGCAGGATGCAGGCGATGAGCCCCGCGATCATGTGGATCACGTTGGACAACTGCATCGTCGCCCGCGTCTGGTTGAAGTTGGGAAAGTCGAGGATCAGCCCCGTCACCGCGAGCGTGAGCCCCGCGCCCACCACCATCACCCAGAACAGGATCTTCTGCCCGGCGTTCGCCTTGCCCGCCGGCACGTGCGTGCCCGAGAACATGCCGCCGACCTTCTTGAGCCACACCCAGTCGTACGCACGGAACAGGTTCTCGCGCACGAACAGCAGGATCATGATCGGCAGCAGGAAGACGAGGACCGGACCGACGAAGTTGTGCAGATTCTTCGCCACGATCGCGAGCCACGAGAACAGCGTGTACCCGATGAGCGGCAGCAGCACCGACTTGCCGAACGTGAGGATGAGCCCCGTCACGGCCAGCGTGGTGAACGTGATCGCCACCGACCAGTGCACGGCGCGCTCGACGAGCGTGAAGCGCTCGATCATGCGGCCCGTCGGCTGCGCCATGGACGCGGATGGGTCCGCGCCAGACGTAGAAGATCGCAAGCGCCAGAAGCGCCGCCGCGAACAGGAAGCCGCCGACGGTGGCGAGCGGAACGCGCGCCGCGCGCCACGTCTGCCCCTGCGGCTGGATGAGGATGTTGATCTCGCGTCCGGGCACGCTCGTGTACTGCGCCTCGCCCGAACGGATCTCCTTCCACAGCGGCTGGTTGTTGAGCGGCTGCGCCTGCTGCTGCGCTGCCTGTTGCTTCGCCTGGTCGGCTTCCTGCGGCGACACCGCGGGCGATTGCGCGCCCGCGACGATCGCCATCGAGAGGCCGGCCCCGAGCGCGAGCGCACGCGCCGCGCGGATGAGTGTATTGCGCATGGCCGCCTCGCTGGTTACGAACCGATCCGCTTGTACTCGTTCTGGTTCTGCGTGCGATTGCGGATTTCGCGCTCCCACTTGTCCTTGTCGCCGTTGAACGGCGCGGCGGCATACGGCGGCTCGTCGGGCTTGCCCTGATACGTGCCCTGCTTGTACTCGATGACCTGCGGGCGCTCGCCGCAGCCGGCCAGCATCAGCACGGCCATGGCGCTCGCCGCGATCGCGGCCCAGCTGCGTTACACGTGTCATCACGATTTCGCTCCCGGTGCCGCCGGCGCGCCCGCGGGGGCGGCGCCGGGTGCCTTCGGTGCTTCGGGACGGCCGTAGGCGGTGCCCCAGCCCCAGACGTCGCTGCCCTTGCCGCGCACCGTGACGCGCTGGCGGTAGATCTCCGCGATCACGTCGCCGTCGCCGGCCAGGAGCGCCTTCGTCGAGCACATTTCCGCGCATGCCGGCAGCTTGCCTTCGGCGAGGCGGTTGCGGCCGTACTTCTTGAACTCGGCCTCCGAGTTGTCCTTCTCCGGACCGCCCGCGCAGAACGTGCACTTGTCCATCTTGCCGCGCACGCCGAACGCGCCGGCCTGCGGGAACTGCGGCGCGCCGAACGGGCACGCGTAGAAGCAGTAGCCGCAGCCGATGCACAGGTCCTTGTCGTGCAGCACGACGCCTTCGTCGCTGCGGTAGAAGCAGTCGACGGGGCACACGGCCATGCACGGCGCATCCGAGCAGTGCATGCACGCGACGGAGATCGAGCGCTCGCCCGGGCACGCCGTCGTTGATGGTGACCACGCGGCGGCGGTTCACGCCCCAGGGGACGTCGTTCTCCTGCTTGCACGCGGTGACGCAGCCGTTGCACTCGATGCAGCGCTCGGCATCGCAGAGGAATTTCATTCGGGCCATGGCGAGTCCTCCTTAGGCTCTTCTTGGCGACCTGGCACAGCGTCGTCTTGGTTTCCTGCATCATCGTCACCGAGTCGTAGCCGTAGGTGGTGGCGGTGTTGACCGCCTCGCCGCGGACGATCGGCGCCGCGCCTTCCGGGTAGAACTCCAGCATGTCCTTGCCCATCCACCAGCCCGCGAAGTGGAACGGGATGAACGTCGTGCCCGGACCCACGCGGTCGGTCACCAGCGCCTTGACCGAGATCTGCGCGCCGGTCGGCGACTGCACCCACACGTACTCGCCGTCGATGATCTTGCGGTCGTTGGCGTCCTTCGGGTTGATCTCGATGAAGTTCTCCTGCTGCAGCTCGGCGAGCCACGGATTGGACCGCGTCTCGTCGCCGCCGCCTTCGAACTCGACCAGCCGGCCGCGAGGTGAGGATCAGCGGGAACTTCTCCGCGACCTTGTCCGCGACGTTCTTCTCCTGGATGCTCTTGTACTGCGTCGGCAGCCGCCAGAACGCCTTCTTGTCGTCGTGCGTCGGATACTTCGCCACCATGTCGGGACGCGGCGAGTACAGCGGCTCGCGGTGCTGCGGAATGCCGTCCGGGAAGTTCCAGACGATGGCCCGCGCCTTCGCGTTGCCGAAGGGATGGCAGCCGTGGTTCTTCATCGCCACGCGGATGATCCCGCCGGAGATGTCGGTCTTCCAGTTCTTGCCCTCGGCCGCCTTCTTCTCGGCGTCGGTGAGCTCGTCCCACCAGCCGAGCTTCTTGAGGAGCACATGGTCGAACTCGGGATAGCCGGTGGTGAGGTCGCAGCCCTTCGGGATACGAGCCGTCGGCCGCGAGCAGCGAGACGCCGTCGCGCTCGACGCCGAAGTTGGCGCGGAAGCAGCCGCCGCCGTCCATCACGTGCCGGGACGTCTGGTACAGGTTGGGCGAGCCCGGATGCTTGAGCTCCGGCGTGCCGTAGCAGGGCCACGGCAAGGCCGAAGTAGTCGCCGTCGCACGGACCGCCGCGCGCGCGCAGCGTCTTCACGTCGAACGTCGACATGTTCTGCATGTGGAGCTTGAGCCGCTCCGGCGACTGGCCGGTGTAGCCGATGGTCCACGTGCCCTTGTTGATCTCCTTCAGGATCGACTCGGGCGTGGGCTCGTCCCAGCCGTCCTTGTCCTTCACCATCTGGTAGTTCTTGGTGAAGCTCCTTGTCCAAGCCGAACTTCTTCGCGAACGCGACCATCAGCGTGTGGTCGGGCTTCGACTCGAACAGCGGCTCGATCACCTTCTCGCGCCACTGCAGCGAGCGGTTCGGACGCCGTGCACCGACCCGGAGGTCTCGAACTGCGTCGCCGCCGGCAGCAGGTAGACGCCGTCCTTGCGCACCATCGCGCACATCGCGGCGGTGGCGGACGGGTACGGATCGATGACGACCATGAGGTCGAGCTTCTTCATCGCCTCGACCATGTCCTTGCCGCGCGTCTGGCTGTTCGGCGCGTGGCCCCAGTACACCATCGCCTGCACGTTCGGGACCCTGGTCGATCACGTCGTTCGGATACATGACGCGCGTCGATCCAGCGCGACACCGTGGTGCCCGGCTTCTCCATCATGCCGTTCGGCGTACTGCTTCTTGATCCACTCGTAGTCGACGCCCCACACGCCGGCCCAGTACTTCCAGGAGCCGGTGGCAAGGCCGTAGTAGCCGGGCAGCGAGTCGGGATTCGGGCCGACGTCGGTGGCGCCCTGCACGTTGTCGTGGCCGCGGAAGATGTTGGCGCCGCCGCCCGACACGCCGATGTTGCCGAGCGCGAGCTGCAGGATGCACGACGCGCGCACGATCGCGTTGCCGATCGTGTGCTGCGTCTGGCCCATGCACCAGACGATCGTCGACGGCCGGTTCTTGGCCATCATCTCGGCGACCTTGTACACCTGCGCCTCCGGGCACGCCGCAGACCTCCTCGACCTTGTCGGGCGTCCACTTGGCCATCACCTCGTCCTTGACCTTGTCCATCCCGTAGACGCGGTCGTTGATGTACTGCTTGTCTTCCCAGCCGTTCTTGAAGATGTGATACAGCATGCCGAACAGGAACGGGATGTCGGTGCCGGAGCGGATGCGCACGTACTCGTCGGCCTTGGCCGCGGTCCGCGTGAAGCGCGGATCGACGACGATCATCTTCGCGCCGGTTTCCTTCGCGTGCAGCATGTGCAGCATCGACACCGGGTGCGCCTCGGCGGCGTTGCTGCCGATGTACATCGCGCACTTCGTGTTCTGCATGTCGTTGTACGAATTGGTCATCGCGCCGTAGCCCCACGTGTTGGCTACGCCGGCGACCGTCGTCGAGTGGCAGATCCGCGCCTGGTGGTCGCAGTTGTTGGTGCCCCAGAACGACACGAACTTGCGCATGAGGTACGCCTGCTCGTTGTTGTGCTTGGAGCTGCCCACCCAGTAGATCGCGTCCGGACCCGACTTCGCTGCGGATGGCGAGGAGCTTGTCGCCGACCTCGCTCATCGCCTGGTCCCAGGAGATGCGCTGCCACTTGCCGTTGACGAGCTTCATCGGCGTCTTCAGCCGGTGCGAATGCTCGATGATTCCGTGCTCGCGCACCGACGCGCCCTTGGCGCAGTGCGCGCCGAGGTTGAGCGGCGACTCGAAGACCGGTTCCTGCCGCGTCCACACGCCGTTCTCGACCGTGGCGTCGACCGCGCAGCCCACCGAGCAGTGCGTGCAGACGGTGCGCTTCTTCTCGACCTTGACGCCGCCCGCTTCCTTCTGCGGCCTGCGCCGGCGCGATCACGCCATACGGCAACTGGCTCGCGAACGCGCCCAGCGCCAGCGGCGAGTCCGGAGCGCTTGAGGAACGTGCGGCGGTCCATCGTGGAGAGCCGCGCACCGGCGAGCCTTCTCAGGCGGGGGCCGGACGGTCGGCGCGCTGTCGGTCTTGCGGGTCAGCAGCATGGCGGCCTCCTAGGTCCGCGTCGTCGCGTAGTAGTCGCGCACGTGCTCGGTTTCGCGATAGCCCTGCGCGGAGTCGGCCGGCGCGGCGGCCGCTGCGGGCAGCTGCGCGGCGAGCGGCTGCGCCGCCACGGCGGCGGCGCCCGCGCTGCCCGCACCGAGTGCGAGCAGGAAGCGGCGACGCTTGAGATTGGTGGAAGGGGCGTGCGAGGCGGCGGACGCTTGCGCGTCGCGCTGGCGGCAGGTGGCTCATGCGGACCTCCGAAAGAGGGGTGGCGCGTGACGTTATATGCACCTGTCCTCAACAGCGAGGACCGGTGGCCTTATTCAATGGCGAGCGAGTCACGTTCGACCGCCAGGAACGACACTAGCGAATTCTGCTACGCGCGCATAGTAGTTGGCAACTGCACATTGCGGTATTGCGTTTGCGCAACTCAATACCCACGACGCCAGGTGCCGCTCGAAGAAGCGGCGCTGCACGTCGAGCGGCGCGGGATCGCGACCGGGTGCTCCTGCGACGAGGATGCGCATTGTCTCGCACAGTGCACCTAGGTGATCCTCGTACACCGTCGACTGCGACACGGCGCTCGAGGCCCAGGTCGGCCAGGTCCGCGCGGACGGCGACCAGCGGGCGCTGCGCTGCGTCACGGACCCAATACGACGCATGCAGGTTGCATTCGGCCTTGCCGACGCCGATGAAAAGCTCCGTGTATTCCTGCTCCGCGGCATCGGCGTCCATCGCCTGGCTGGCGGCGACGAGTCGGTTCCAGGCCGCCACGACAGGATGGTCAGCCTCGTCGTCGATGTCTCGGACGCGCCGAGCGGCGGCGAGCAAGGCGGCGTCCGGCGGCGCCGTGAACAGCCGGGCGAGCACCGCGTAGAACTCGGCGCGGGCGTGATCCTCGTCGCGATAGCTGGGGATGCAGCATGATGGCGCAGAAGACATCTCGTTGGTCACAGGTTGCGGATGTCCACGCTGTTTTCGTTCTTGATGAGGTCGACCACGCGGCAGTCGGCGCACATGCTTGAGCCGGTCGAGCGCGCCGGGCGCGGCGAACATCGGAGTGACCGGCGAGCTTGGCGAGCATCGTCTCGATCATCTGCTTGCGTGCCGAGCGGCTTGCCGCAGCGGATGCAGGGGAAGATCGCCGCCTCGTTCAGCACGCGCGGCGCCTTGCGCCGCGGGCGTGAGGTCGAGCCGCGGCACGAGGCTGATCGCGTGCTCCGGACAGGTCGCGGCGCAGATGCCGCATTGGACGCACTTGGTCTCGATGAAGCGGACCTGCGGCGCCTCGACGTTGTCGAGGATCGCCGCCTCCGGGCACGAGCCCGACGCAGGCGAGGCACATCGTGCAGGCGTGTCGCGTTGATCGCGATCGCGCCGTACGGCGAGCCCGCGGGCAGCGGGATCGTCCGCCTGCGGCACGGGCGCGTGCGTGGCGAGGTGCTCGATGGCAAGCGCCGCGGTCGTGCGCTTCTCGGGCGTGGCAGCGAACGTGGCCGGCATGCGCGACACCGAGCGCGGGCGCCACGTCGACAGCTCGCCGAGCCCGTCGGCGCGGCACCAGCCGGAAATGCTCGCCCTGGTAGCCCAGCGCGTTGGCGATGGTGTCGGCGACGCGCATCTGGAACGCGAGCGCCTCGACGTACTGCGGCGCTTCGTCGCCGGTGACAAGCACGGCGACCTGCGACGCGCCCCAGGCCAGCGCGGCAAGCCAGACGTCGATGCCCGTCGACGCGATGTGATGGATCTCGAACGGAATCACGCGCGCGGGCAGCCCGCTGCCGCGCCGGGCGATGATGCGCGATCGCCTCGCGCGCATCTTCGGCATGCAGCAGGAGGCATGCGTCGCGCCCGCCCGCCTTCGCGTAGGTGGCGAGCACCGTGCGTGACGCGCGCGGCGAGGTCCGGCACCGACGGATAGGCGTAGGTCAGCGCGCCGGACGGGCACACCGTCGTGCACGCGCCGCAACCCACGCACAGGTGCGGCTCCACCTCGATGCCGTCGCCCGCGGGCGCGATGGCTGCCGCGGAGCAGACGTCGATGCATTGCGTGCAGCCGGTCTTCTTCGAGCGCGACTGTGCGCGCACAGCGACGCCTTGTAGTTGAAGAACTTCGGCTTCTCGAACTCGCCGGTCATCGACGGCGAGCTCGGTCACCGCCTTCGCCTGCGCGACGATGTCCGGCGCCCGGCGCGAAATAGCCCTGCGGCGGCTGGTGCTGGCGGAACCACGGCGTGCGGGCGAGATCGAGGACGAGGTCGAAGCGCTCCGTGCGCGCGCGATCGCTGCGCGCGAAGTCGATCGCGCCGACCGCGCCGCATGCGGCGACGCACGCGCGATGGTCGCGGCAGCGGTCGAGGTCGATCTGGTAGCTCTCGTCGATCGCGTGCTCGGGGCACGCGCGAAGGCACGCGTTGCAGCGGGTGCACAGGTCGAGGTCGATCGGATTTTCCTGCGCCCACGCCACGTCGAACGCGCCGAGCCAGCCGGCGAGCGCGGTGAGGCGTCCCGAGTAGACGGGAAACGCGCGCTCGGCCGGCAGCGCGGCGCCGTTCGTGCGGCCGGTCGCAAGCACGGTGACCGCAAGCTGCTCGTTCAGCACGTCGGCCCACGCGAGCGCCGCATCGAGCGGGCCGGTGATGAGGAGCTGGCCTTCGGAGCGATAGCTCACGCTCGGCACCGGATCGGGATCGGGCAGCGCGGCCATCGCGAGCAGCGCCGCGATCTTCGGCGTCGCGGCCGGCGCCTCGCGACGACCAGCCCCCGGTCTCGCGGATGTTCACGAAGCGGATCTCGCGCGCGCGGCCGCCCTCCTCCGCGACGTCGCCCAGCAGCCGCTGCTCCTGCGTGCACGCGACGAGGACGTCGCCCGCGGCGCCCTCGGAGAACCGCGCCAGCTCGCGCTGGCACAGCATCGTGTGCACTTCGCGGCGCCTGCGGCAGGTCGAGCGCGCGCGCCAGCGCCGGCGCCGTCGAGCGGCATCGTGCGGTTGCAGTTGCAGACGAACAGCGTCTTGTCGGCGATGGTCACGCGAAAGGCTCAGGCAATGCGGTCGACGGCGGCCGTCGTCGGGCCGGGATCGCGGGGTGATTCAGGCGTCGCAGGGACGTCGGCGAGCGGCGCGGCCTCGGGCGCGGCGGCGCGCTCGCTCGGCGCGGTATCGGCCGCGGCAGCGTCGGCGTTCACGGTCGCATCGGACAGCGGGGGAGTCCGTTCGGCAGGTGCGCGTCCCCGGGAGCGTCTTCGGTCAGCTGTCCGTAAACGGTGGCGAGCTTGTCGAGCATGCCCTCCGGCATCGGATCGGGCAGCGAGTAGTCGTCGATGTAGACGTCGAGCCGATCCATGACGTTGAAGCGCGGGATCGCTGAAGAGCTTCTTCAGCGCCGCGCGCTTCGCGTCTTCGTCGACCTTCGGCTGCAGGAACGCGCGTGAAATCGGACTCGAACGTCAGCGATTCGACCGGCGGCAACGAGGCGGCGGCCGCCGGCGCGGCGACCGCTTCGTTCACCGCCGGGATCGCGGCAGCGGCCGCGGGCGGCGGGCACCGGCGCTGTCGGCGGATGCGGGCGCGGGCGCGACCGGCTCGCCGGGACCGCGCGCGACTTCGCGCTTGCGCCGCGACCAGCGCGACAGCGAGAAGCGTTCGGGCGTTTCGGGCTCCTGCGCCACGTCAGCGTTCGCGCTCGTCCGGCAGCGGATCGCGCACGAACGCCGCCGTCCTCGAACGGGTCGTTGCGCGACACCTTGCGCTTGGGTTCCGGCTTGTAGTGCTGCGGCGACGTATGCCGCGAGCCACTCGCGCATCGGACGTCGGGCATCGGGACCGGATCGACGCGCTCGCCGCCGTCCATGAAGCGACCCGCCTGGTTGTAGCTCAGCGTCACGATGTGCGGCCGCGCGGCGGGTGCCGGACCGCCGTCCTCTTCCGTCGCGCCACATCACGAACACGACGGGCGCGGCGCGAGGTGAGGTTCAGGAAGTACCCCTCCGCCTCGGAGGGATGCAGCTCGATCGCCATGCCGCGGAAAGCGCCATGTGCGTGCGTTCGGGCCCGTCTTCGACGCACTCGGGCGGGCCCGGCGTCCTGCCGGCCCTTCGGCTAGCGGCACGACCGCCGCCGGCTGCCATTGCTCGCTGACCCAGCGATTGACGAGCGGCACGCGCTCCATCACCACATCGACAGAAAAGATACAAGGGCATCATGGGTATTCGCATTCGCGACCGGTCAACGGCTTGCGGGGCGCGCCGATCATACACCAGCGAGCCGTGCCGCCGAGGGCCCGGCGCCGGACGCGTCTGCTACCATTTCGCTCGCGGCAACAACGCTCATGGCCACCATCATTCCGCTCACCGATCAGCGCAGCGCCGCCGCGTGCCGACGCGCTCGCGGCGTTCGTGCGCGAAGCGGCGCAGACGCCGCGCCGCGCCGGGTCCGCTCGCTCGACACGCGCGGGCGCCCGCTGTCGCGACCTGCGCATCTCGGTCACCGACCGCTGCAATTTCCGCTGCGTCTACTGCATGCCGAAGGACGTCTTCGGCCGCGACTATCCGTTCCTGCCGCACGCCGACGCTCCTGACCTTCGAGGAGATCGCGCGCGTCGCCCGCGTGTTCGCCGGCCTCGGCGTGCGCAAGCTCCGGCTGACCGGCGGCGAGCCGCTGCTGCGCACGCAAGGTGGAGCGGCTGGTCGCGATGCTGCGCGGCGTCGGCGACCTCGACCTCACGCTCACCACCAACGGCGCGCTGCTCGCGCGCAAGGCGCGCCGACCTGCGCGCGGCCGGGCTGTCGCGCGTCACCGTGAGCCTCGACTCGCTCGACGACGCGACGTTCCGCGCGATGAACGACGTCGACTTCCCGGTCGGCGAAGGTGCTCGAGGGCATCGACGCGGCGGCGGCGGCCGGGCTCGCGCCGCTCAAGATCAACATGGTGGTCAAGCGCGGCATGAACGAGGACTCGATCGTGCCGATGGCGCGCCACTTCAAGGGCAGCGGCCACATCGTGCGCTTCATCGAGTACATGGACGTCGGCGCGACCAACGGCTGGCGCATGGACGACGTGGTGTCGGCCGCCGAGATCGTGCGCATGATTCGGCGCGAGATGCCGCTCGTGCCGGCCGACCCGCAATTACCGCGGCGAGGTCGCCGAGCGCTGGGCGCTACGCCGACGGCAGCGGCGAGATCGGCGTCATCGCGTCGGTGACGCAGGCGTTCTGCCGCGACTGCACGCGCGCGCGGCTGTCGACGGAAGGCAAGCTGTACACGTGCCTGTTCGCCGACGACGGCTTCGATCTGCGCATGCTGCTGCGCGAGGGCTCCGACGACGAGGCGCTGCGCCGCGCGCATCGTGGCCGATCTGGCGGCAGCGCGCCGACCGCTATTCGGAGGTCCGCACGGCGAGCGACCGCGCGCGCGCCGAAGGTCGAGATGAGCTACATCGGCGGGTGACGCTGCGATGAACGCGCCCGACACTCCCTATCGCCCGCTGCTCACGGACGCCGCGCGGCCGGCGACGTTCGACGTCGCCGTCGATCGACGAGAAGGGCGAGGCGCGCGACGTGCCGGTCGCCGGCGAGCACCCGCTGACGATCTACGTCGACAAGCAGGAGCTGCTGACGCTGATGACGCTGGGCGGCGCGCCCGAGGCGCTCGCGATCGGCTACCTGCGCAACCAGCGGCTGGTGCACTCGATCGACGAGATCGTGTCGGTGCAGGTCGACTGGGAATGCAACGCCTGCGCGATCACGACGCGCCACGGCCTCGCGGACCTCGAGGCGAAGACCGCGCAGGCGCACGAAGACCACCGGCTGCGGCCAGGGCACGGTGTTCGGCGACCTGATGGACGAGATCGACAGCGTCAAGCTGCCGGACGGCGCGCACGCTCACGCAGGACGACGCTCTACGACCTGCTCGACCGCGTGCGCGTGCACGAGACGATCTACAAGCAGGCCGGCGCGGTGCACGGCTGCGCGCTCGCGGCGAACGACCCGGCGGGCGCGCAGATCCTGATGTTCGTCGAGGACGTCGGCCGCCACAACGCGGTCGACGCGATCGCGGGCCGCATGTGGCTCGACCGGCTCGACGGCGGCGACAAGATCTTCTACACGACGGGCCGGCTCACCTCCGAGATGGTGATCAAGGCCGCGCAGATGGGCATCCCGTTCCTCGTGTCGCGCTCGGGCCTGACGCAGATGGGCTACGAGATCGCGCAGAAGGTCGGCCTCACGATGATCGGCCGCGCGATGAACAAGCACTACCTGCTGTTCACCGGCGCGCGAGCGCTTCGTGCGCGAATGAGCGTGGCCGCGGCATGAGCGTCGCGACGTCCGCCGAAGCTCCTGCGGTCCCGCACGCCGCGCACGGCCGCTGCCACTGCGGCCGCGTGCGCTTCGTCGCCACATTCCCCTCGCGCTTCGACGCGCACTGCCATTGCGAGAGCTGCCGGCGCGCGCACGGCGCGGCGTTCGTCACGTGGGTCGGCTTTCCGTCGACGCAGGTGCGGATCACGCGAAGGCGCCGACGCTGCTCGCGACGCACGAGTCGTCGCCGGGCACGTACCGCCGCTTCTGCCGCCGCTGCGGCACCAAGCTCTTCTTCGAGTCGTCGCGCTGGCCGGGCGAGACGCACGTCATGCTCGCGGCGTTCGACGAGCCGGTCGACCGCGCGCCGACCGGCCACGCGTTCTACGCGGAGCACGCGAGCTGGCTGCCGCGCGCTCGCGGACGCACCGCCTCCATGACGGCCTCCGCGTTGCGGCGCGGACGTCACCGGCATCGTGCTCGCGGGCGGCATGGGCCGGCGGATGGGCGGCGTCGACAAGGGGCTGGTGCCGCTCGGCGGCGCAGCCGATGGTCGCGCACGTGCTCGCGCGGCTCGCGCCGCAGGTCGGCGCGCTCCTCATCAACGCCAACCAGAATCGCGAGCGCTACGCGGCGTTCGGCCATCCGGTCGTGCCGGACGAGGTCGGCGGATTCGCCGGTCCGCTCGCCGGCCTGCACGCCGGGCATGACGCGCGCCGCCACGCCGCTACGTCGTCGACGGTCGCCGTGCGATTCGCCGTTCCTGCCGCGCGATCTCGTCGCGCGACTCGCGGCGCGCGCCTCGTGCGCGATCGCGCGCAGCTCGCGGTCGCGTACACGTTCGCGCAGCCGCATCCGGTGTTCGCGCTCGTCGACCGCGGCGTGCGCCGATCATCTCGCCGCGTTCCTGCGCGACGGCGGCCGCAAGATCGACGCGTGGTACGCGACGCTCGCGGTCGCCGCGGTGCCGTTCGACGACGAGGAAGCGGCGTTTCGCAACATCAACACGCAGGACGAGCTCGCCGCGGCCGCGGCGCCCCTGCGCGCTCGCTCGTGACCGCGCTCATTCCCGGGTTCCGCGTGCCGCGGCTGTCCGCGCTCGCGCACGGACGCGACAACAACTTCCAGCTGCTCCGCCTGCTCGCGGCGGCGTTCGTCGTGCTGTTCCACAGCTACGCGCTGACCGACCGCTGGACGCACGAGCCGCTGTGGCGCCTCGCGCCGGAGCTCAACTTCGGCGCGCTCGGCGTCAAGATCTTCTTCGTGATCTCGGGCTTCCTCGTCACGCAGAGCTGGCTCGCGCGGCGCTCGCCGCTGCCGTTCGCCGCGGCGCGCGCGCTGCGCATCTATCCGGCGCTGATCGCCGCGACGCTCTTCACGATCGTGCTCGCCGGCGTCTCGAGCGCGCTGCCGTGGACGCGAGTTCCTCGCGCACCCGCAGACGCGTCGACTACGCGTGGCGCGTCGCGCTCGGCTGGGAGATGGTCTACCGGCTGCCGGGCGCATTCCCGGCGAACCCGTTCCCGCACGACGTGAACGGCTCGCTGTGGACGCTGCCGATCGAGCTGCGCCTGTACGTCGGCGCTGCTCCTCGCCGGCGTCGTCGGCCTGCTCGCGCGGCGCCTGCGTCTGGCTGGCGGCGCTGGCCGCGCTCATCGTCGCGTTCGCGGTGCGGCCCGACTGGTTTCCGCTCGCGCCGAACGACCGCGTCGTGCGCGAGCTCGCCCTGCTGTTCGGGCTGGGCTCGCTCGCGTGGGTGTGGCGCGACGCGCTGCCGGTGTCGCTCGCCGGCCGTCGGCGACGGCGGTCGCGCTCGATCGCCTGGAATCCGGGCGGACTGCCGCGCGACGGTCGCTGCTTCGCGCCGCTTCTCGCGTACGTCGTGCTCGTCGCTCGCCTACCATCCGCGGCTGCAGTGGCGCGCGTTCAACCGCGTAGGCGACTATTCGTACGGCCTCTACGTCTATTCGTTTCCCGTGCAGCAGACGCTGATGCAGCGGCTGCCCGCGCTCGAGCCGCCGTCGCTGTTCGCGCTCGCGCTGCCGCTCGTCGCTCGCCGTCGCAATCGCGTCGTGGCATCTGCTCGAAGCGGCCCGCGCTCGCCCTAAAATCCCGTTTTGCCCTCGAGACCCGACTCGCCATGACCACACCCTCGACCCTGCGCGAGGCGTCCTGCGCCGACGACTACGATCCCAACTCGATGCCGGTCGACAAGGCGCGCACGCTGATCCGCCAGTTCCTGTCGCCGGTGACCGCGACCGAGCGCGTGCACGTGCGCGCGGCGCTCGACCGCATGCTCGCCGAGGACGTCGTCTCGCCGATCGCCGTGCCCGGCCACGACAATTCCGCGATGGACGGCTGGGCGGTGCGCTTCGCGGACCTCGCGCACGGACGGCGAGACCGAGCTGAAGCGCATCGGCGATTCGTTCGCCGGGCAAGCCGTACGAAGGGCGCGATCGGCGCCGGCGAGACCGTGCGCATCTTCACCGGCGGCGTGATGCCGCCCGGCGCCGACACGGTGGTCATGCAGGAGCGCGCGACGGAGATTGCCGGCGGCGTGCGCATCGCGCGCAGGCGCGGTCGCGCAAGGCCGGGCCAGAACCGCCGCTTCGCGGGCGAGGACCTGAAGGCCGGCCAGGTCGTGTTCCGCGCGCGGGCAGCCGGTGCGCGCCGGCGGAGCTCGGCATGATCGCGTCGCTCGGCATCAACGAAGTGTCGCGTGTACCGCCGCCTGCGCGTCGCGTTCTTCTCCACCGGCGACGAGCTGCGCTCGATCGGCACGCCGCTGGCGCGCAGGCGAGATCTACGACAGCAACCGCTACACGCTGTACGGCATGCTCGCGCGTCTCGACTGCGAGATGCATCGACATGGGCGTGGTTCCCGACGTGCCCGCCGCGCTCGAGGCGGCGTTCGCCACCGCGGCGGCGAACGCGGACGTCGTCATCACGTCGGGCGGCGTGTCGGTCGGCGAGGCGGATTTCGTGAAGCAGCTCCTCGACAAGCTGGGCGAGGTGCTGTTCTGGAAGATCGCGATGAAGCCCGGCCGGCCGCTCGCCTACGGCAAGATCGGCGGCGCGCACTTCTTCGGACTGCCGGGCAATCCGGTGGCGGTGATGGTGACGTTCTACCAGTTCGTGCGCGACGCGCTGCTCGTGCTGCAGGGTCGCCGCGACGTCGGCGCCGGTGCCGACGTTCAAGGCGACGCTCGCGGCGCCGATCCGCAAGGCGCCGGGCCGCACGGAGTTCCAGCGCGGCATCCTGACCCCGCGCGGCAGACGGCGGCTACGAGGTGCGCACGACCGGCGACCAGGGCTCGGGCATCCTGTCGTCGATGTCGCAGGCCAACTGCTTCATCGTGCTGCCCACCGACACCGGCAACGTCGCGGCCGGCGAAACGGTGGACGTGCAGCTGTTCGAGGGCGTGCTGTAGCGGGCGCCCGCCATCGTGGACGTGCGCTGCCGCGCACGTCGCGCACGAATGGAATGACGCACATGTCGAGCCCGCCCCGCGCGCCGACGCGCGCCGAAGCCTTCCGCTACTGGCTGCGCCTGGGCTTCATCAGCTTCGGCGGCCCCGCGGGCCAGATCGCGATCATGCATCGCGAGCTGGTCGACGAGAAGCGCTGGATCTCGGAGCGCCGGTTCCTGCACGCGCTCAACTTCTGCATGGTGCTGCCGGGCCCGGAGGCGACGCAGCTCGCGACGTACATCGGCTGGCTGATGCATCGGACGTGGGGCGGCGTGATCGCCGGCAGCCTGTTCGTGCTGCCGTCGCTGGTGCTGCTGGTCGCGCTGTCGTGGGTGTACGTCGCCTACGGCAGCGTGCCGGCGATCGCGGGACTCTTCTACGGCATCAAGCCGGCGGTGGTGGCGATCGTGCTGCACGCGGCGTGGCGCATCGGCTCGCGCGTGCTGCAGGCACCGGGTGCTGTGGGCGATCGCCGCGCTCGGCGTTCGTCGCGATCTTCGCGTTCGACGCGCCCTTTCCGCTGATCGTGCTGGGCGCGGCGATCGCCGGCGCCGTCGGCGGACGCGGGCTGCCGCGCGCGTTCGCGCAGGGCGGCCAGCGCGCGACGGGCGCAGCCGCGCACGCGCCCGCGGTGATCGACGACGACACGCCGACGCCCGAGCACGCGCGCTACCGCGCGTCACGGCTCGCCGCGGTGGTGCGGCGCTGCGCGGCGCTATGGGCGGGCGTGCTGGGCGCGCTGGCGCTGCTGTTCGGCGCGCCGTCGACGCTGGTGGCAATGGGGTGGTTCTTCACCAAGGCCGCGCTGCTCACGTTCGGCGGCGCGTACGCCGTGCTGCCCTACGTGTACCAGGGCGCGGTGGAGACGTTCGGCTGGCTGACGGCGCCGCAGATGATCGACGGGCTGGCGCTCGGCGAGACGACGCCGGGGCCGCTCATCATGGTGGTGTCGTTCGTCGGCTTCGTCGGCGGCTGGACGCAGGAGGTGCTGGGACCGGCATGGCGGTTCGCCGGCGGCGCGCTCGCCGCGAGCGTGGTGACGTTCTTCACGTTCCTGCCGTCGTTCCTGTTCGTGCTCGCGTTCGGGCCGCTGATCGAGACGACCCATGGACAGGTGCGGTTCACCGCACCGCTGACGGCGATCACGGCTGCGGTGGTGGGCGTGATCGTCAATCTCGCCGCGTTCTTCGCGTGGCACGTGTTCTGGCCACGCGGATGGCAGACGGGATCGGCGCTGGGTCAGCCCGACCTGCTCGCGCTGGCGATCGGCCTGCTGGCCGCCGCCGCGCTCTTCCGCTTCAAGGCGCACGTGATACCGGTGATCGCCGCGTGCGGCGCCGCCGGCCTCGTCCGTGCGCTGCTGCCTTAGCTGTTGCGCTCGGCTTCGTGCAGGCGATGCGCGGCGAAGAACGCGCCGATGCCGGCCACGCCGACCGCGAGCGTGGTCAGCACGGCGTCGCGCGAGCTCACCACCGACTGCGGAAACAGCGACAGGCGCAGCGTGACCATGCACACCGCAAACGCGGCGAGGCCTGCGAACAGGCAGACATCGCTTGCGATACGGCGCCATTTCACGCGGGCAAGCGCGGGGGCGACGGGCGCCCAAGGGGTAGCGTTGACGACCCGGAGGTCGTACGGGCGGGCCACTGTGCTCATTTGCGCTCTCCCGGGATCAGTATTCGCCCAGACGGCGGAAGCCGTCGTCGCCGAGCATCCTGATTTCGAGCTCACGCGATTCGCGCGCGACCTCGGCGATCGCGGTGAAGAAGCGCCGCACGCGCTGTCCAAGGGACTTGGCGTACGGTTGCGCGAGGTCGCCCTCGCCGATGGTTTCGATGGGACGGCCGCGGAGGCCGATTTCGTAGAGGCTGACGACGTTGCCGGTTTGCATCTTGATCTCCTTGTGGGTGACCCGGGTGGTGCCCGGGGCACCTCGCGACGCTGGGGTGTTGCGCCGCACAACCACACAATAGGGACCCAGCCCCGGCGATTCCAATTGTCTTTTCGGATGGGGGTCATCGGGGGCACGAATCCTCGACAATGCCTTGATTCGTAACCTTTATCTGGCGCTGCAATACCCTTCGAGCGCACAGCGTCGGTGTCGCATTTTCGGCACAACCTGTCCAGCAGGCAGGTCCGGCATCTTCCGGCGGTCCTTGCATAATGGCGGTCATGTCCTCCCTCCAGAACCTCATCGAGAACAACCGCCGGTGGGCCGAAGGCGTCCAGGCCGCCACGCCCGACTTCTTCAGCCGTCTCGCTTCCCAGCAGAATCCGAAGTACCTGTGGATCGGATGCTCGGACAGCCGCGTGCCGGCCAACGAGATCGTCGATCTGCTGCCCGGCGAGCTGTTCGTCCATCGCAACGTGGCCAACGTCGTCGTGCACACCGACCTCAATTGCCTGTCGGTGCTGCAGTACGCGGTCGACGTGCTGCGCGTCGAGCACGTGATCGTGGTCGGGCACTACGGCTGCGGCGGCGTGCGCGCCGCGTGGCAGGGCAAGCCGCTCGGCCTCATCGACAACTGGCTGCGGCACGTGCAGGACGTGGCGGAACGCCACATCGCGTTCCTGAAGTCGCTGCCCGACGAGGCGACGATCAGCGATCGACTGTGCGAGCTCAACGTGATCGAGCAGGTTGCGCACGTCGCGCGCACGACGATCGTGCAGGACGCCTGGAAGCGCGCGCAGCCGCTGACGCTGCACGGCTGGATCTACGGGCTTTCCGATGGTCTCGTGAAGGACCTGGGCATGGAGGCCGACACACCCGGCGAAGCTCGAGTCGGACTACCTCGGTGCCGTGGCCGCCGTGGCGCGCCGCCCCGCCTGAAGCATCCCGCTCCGTCGCACCTGCGGTTGATCCGCCTCGACCACGTCACGCCGCACGTTCGCGGGACCGCGTCCGCGCACGGTGCTCGCCGGCGTCACGCTCGAGGTGGCGCGCGGCGAGCTGGTCGCGATCCTCGGCGAGTCGGGCGTGGGCAAGTCCACGCTGCTCAACCTGATCGCGGGCCTCGACCGGCCCGACGACGGGCAGGGTGCACGTCGGCCGGCGTTGCGCTCGGCCGACCTCGACGACGATGCGCTCACGGTGTTTCGCCGCAAGCACATCGGCTTCGTGTTCCAGGCGTTCCACGTGCTGCCGTACCTCACCGTCGGCGCAGAACGTCGCGCTGCCGCTCGCGCTGCTCGGCCACGACGATGCGCAAGCGCGCGAGCGCGTGCAGGCGATGCTGGCCGCGGTGGGGCTCGCCGACCGCGGCGGACAGCATGCCGCGCGAGCTTTCCGGCGGCGAGCTGCAGCGCACGGCGATCGCGCGCGCGCTGGTGCATCGGCCCGACGTCGTGCTCGCCGACGAGCCGACCGGCAACCTCGATCCGGAGAGCGCGGCAGAACGTCATCGCGCTCTTCCGCGAGCGGCTGCACGCGCAGGACGCCACCGGCGTGCTCGTCACGCACTCGCGCGCGGCGGCGGCGCGCGCGGATCGCGTCTATACGCTGTCGGCGCAAGGGCTCGCGGCGACGCCGTTGCCATGAGCGGCGCGTGCCTGCCCGTCCGATCGCGGGCGCCATGACCGCGTCGTGGGCCGTGGCGCGGGCCGTCGTCGGCGGCGTGCTCGGGCGCAATCGCGGCCGGCTCGCGCTGTCGGTGCTCGCCATCGCGCTCGGCGTCGCGCTGGGCTTCGCGGTGGCGCTCATCAACGCCACGGCCATCGGCGAGTTCACCGGCGGCATGAAGGCGCTCGCGGGCGCGGCCGACCTCGAGGTGCGCGGTCCGCGCGGCGGGTTCGCGGAAGACGCTGTTCGCCGACCTCGCGCGCGATCCCGGACGTCGCCGTCGCGAGTCCGGTCGTGGAAGTCGACGCGCGTCTCGCCGGACGCGACGACGCGCTGCGCATCTACGGCGTCGACGCGTTTCGCGCGGCGGCGGTCACGCCCGCGCTCGTCGGCGGCGGCGACGATCCGCTCGACGTGCTGCGCGCCGGGCGCGGTGTTCGTGAGTCCCGCCGCGGCGACGCTGGCTCGGGGTCGCGCAAGGCGGCACGCTGGACGTGCAGTCCGGCGTGCGCTCGCTGCCACTGCGCGGTCGCGGGACTGCTGCGTGCGGCCACCGGCGAGCGCTACGGCGTGATGGACATCGCGGCCGCGCAGGATGCGTTCGGCCGCGGCGGGCCTCGCTCTCGCGCATCGACGTGCGCGCGCGGCCGGGCGTCGGCGTGGAAGCGCTGCGCGCGCGCATCGCCGCGCGCCTGCCGCCGGGACTCACCGTGACGACACCCGACGACGACGCGGCGCTGGCGATCGCGCCTGTACGCGCTCGTATCGCGTGAATCTCAACGTGCTGGCGCTGGTGGCGCTCTTCACCGGCGGGCTGCTCGTGTTCTCGACGCAGGCGCTCGTCCATCGTGCGCCGGCGCACGCAGTTCGCGCTGCTGCGCACGCTCGGGCTCTCGCGCGGACGGCTCACGCTGCTGCTGATGGGCGAAGGCGCGCTGGTCGGCGTGATCGGCGCGCTGCTCGGACTCGCCGCCGGCTACGCGCTCGCCGACGTCGTCCTGCGCGTGTTCGGCGCGGACCTCGGCGCCGGCTTCTTCCGCGGCGTCGCGCCCCGGGTCGCGTTCGATCCCGCGGGCGCGGCGACCTACGGCGCGCTCGGCATCGGCGTCGCGGTGCTCGGCAGCTTCGTGCCCGCGCGCGAGGCCGCACGCGCGATGCCGGCCGCCGCGCTCAAGGCCGGCGACGAGCAGCGCGCGTTCACGCGGCTGCGCTCGCCGTGGCCCGGGCTCGCGCTGCTCGGCGACGGGCGCCGTCGCCACGCTGCCGCCGCCGATCGGCGGCCTGCCGCTGTTCGGCTACGGCGCGATCGCGCTGCTGCTGCTCGGCACGCTGCTGCTGCTGCCGCGCATCGCCGCGCTGGTGCTCGCGCACGTGCCGGCGCCGCGTGCGTTTCCCCGGCGCGCTGGCGCTCGCGCAACTGCGCGGCGCGCCGGGCCAGGCGAGCGTGAGCCTCGCGACCATCGTCGCGAGCGTGTCGCTCATGGTGTCGATGGCGATCATGGTCGCGTCGTTCCGGCATTCGCTCGACGAGTGGCTGGTGCGCATCCTGCCGGCCGACGTGTACGTGCGCGCGGGCGCCGCCGGGGACAGCGCCTACTTCTCGCCCGCCGAGCAGGAGCGCGCTCGCGGCCATCGACGGCGTCGACACGCATCGCGTTCCTGCGCGCGCAATCCGTGGTGCTCGCCGACGGGCAGCCGCGGTCGACGCTGCTCGCGCGCGACCTGCCGACGCGAGGATCCCGGCGGCGCCGCTGCCGCTGGTCGGCACGCCGCTCGCGCACCTGCCCGCCGGCGATCCCGCCGGTCTTCGTGAGCGAGGCGGCCGCCGACCTCTACGGACTGCGCACCGGAACGACGATCGCGCTGCCGCTCGCCGGACATGCCGCAGCGCTTCGTCGTCGCGGGTGCGTGGCGCGACTACGCACGGCAACAGGGGCCCTCGTGATCGCCGCGCGACGTGTACGTGCGCATGACCGGCGATACCGCGCGCGACGGACGCCGCGTTGTGGCTCGCACCGGGCGTCACGGTCGATCGCAGCTGCGCGAGCGGCTCGCCGCGCGCCTTCCCGACGCGTCGCGGCCTCACGTTCGCGACGCCGGGCGAGATCCGCGCGATCTCGCTGCGCGTGTTCGACCGCACGTTCGCGGTCACCTATGGCCTGCTCGCCGCCGCGATCGCGATCGGGCTGGTCGGACTGTCGTCGTCGTTCGGCGCGCTGGTGCTCGCGCGGCAGCGCGAGTTCGGCATGCTGCGCCACGTCGGTGTCACGCGGCGGCAGGTCGCCGACGATGCTCGCGAGCGAAGGGCTCCTCGTGAGCGGCATCGGGCTCGCGGTCGGCCTCGTGCTGGGCTTCGCGATGAGCCTCGTGCTGATCCACGTCGTGAACCGGCAATCGTTCCACTGGGGCATGGAGCGTCCACATGCCATGGGCGTCGCTCGCCGCGCTTGTCGGTGGCGCTGCTGGTGCTCGCGGTGCTGACGACCCTGGTCAGCGCGCGGCAGGCGATGGGCCGCGACGTGATCCGCGCGGTGAAGGACGATTGGTGATGGGCATCAGAAGACAGCGAAGGCCGATGTCGTGAAACGTCGGCAGTTCATGCTCCTTCCCCTCGCGCTGGCGCCGGCGCCCGCTCGCGGCGCGGTGACGTATCCCGCTGTCGTGCCGCGGGACGCCGCTCGCGTTTCCGCGCGATCACGGCAGCCATCCGGACTTCCGCACGGAGTGGTGGTACGTCACCGGCTGGGTGCGCGACGATGCCGGGCGCGACCACGGCGTGCAGGTGACGTTCTTCCGCTCGCGGCCCGGCATCGCGGAGGAAAGCACGAGCCGCTTCGCGCCCACGCAGATCCTGTTCGCGCACGCCGCCATCGCGGACCCGCGCACCGGCCACCTGCTGCACGACCAACGCGTGGCGCGCGCGGGCTTCGGGCTCGCCGGAGCGTCGCCCGCGACCACGGACGTGCGCATCGACGACTGGTCGCTCGCTGCTCGCCGGCGACACCTACGACGCGAGGATCGCGGCGCGCGACTTCTCGCTGGACCTTTCGTTCGCCGCGACGCAGCCGGTGCTGCTGCAGGGCGATCGCGGCGTGAGCCGCAAGGGCCCGCAGCCCGCGCAGGCGAGCTACTACTACAGCCGGCCCCATCTCGCGACGTCGGGATCGCTGACGCTCGGGGCGCAGCGTGCGACACGTGCACCGGCACGTCGTGGCTCGACCACGAGTGGTCGAGCGCCTACCTCGCGCCCGAGGCGCAGGGCTGGGACTGGACCGGAATCAACTTCGACGACGGCGGCGCGCTGATGGCGTTCCGCATCCGCGGCAAGGATGGCGGCGACTATTGGGCGGGCGGCGACGCTGCGCGACGCGGACGGGGTCGTGCGCACGCTTGCGCCCGACGAGATCGGTTCACGCCATTGCGGACCTGGCGGTCACCGCGCACGGACGTCGATCTATCCGGTGGCCATGCGCGTGACGGTGGGCGATCGGTCATCGAGCTGTCACCGCTCATCGACGACGCGGAGCTCGACTCGCGCGCGAGCGTGGGCACCGTGTACTGGGAAGGCGCGGTGCGCGCGCAAGGCCGGCGGCCGCGCAGCCGGCCGCGGCTACCTCGAGCTCACCGGCTATGCCGGGGCACTGCGAATCTGATCGACGGCGATCAGAAGTACGGGCGACGATCGAGCTGGCGCAGGCGATTTTCGAGGTCGAAGATGTCTTGCGCTTGCGCGAGGTAGGCCTCACGCTCCTTCATCTGCTGGCGGTAGAACCAGCCGTCGATCGCGGCGAGGCGCGGCTGCATGATGCCCTCGCGCGGCGCCGCTTGCGGTGGCAAGCATGGCCTCGGCCGGCACGCGTTGGCAGGCAGCGTCGCTGGAACGTCGATTGCGCCAGCTTGATGCACCGTGCCGACCAGGCTGTACTCGTTGAATGCGTGCGAAATGGGGCTCATGGTTGCCTCCTTCGTGCCTTATGGGCCGTCGTTTGGCAGCGCCGTTGGTGCGGCGCACAATCGAAGAGTAGGACGCGGTGCGACCCAGGTTCAAATCGTACCTTTGGATCAAGGGGATCGGATTCGGATGATCTAGGCCAATAACCGAGCTGCTGCGATGCAACAAATTCGCGTAAAATCAAGTCTTAGCCGAGGTCCTCACGGCAACGCATGGAGCTCTACCAGCTACGCAGTTTCGCCGCCGTCGCCGAGCTCGCCCACCTCACCCGGGCGGCGGAGAAGCTGCACATCAGCCAGCCGGCGGTCAGCGCCCAGATCAAGGCGCTGGAGGACGAGCTCGGCGTGGTGCTGTTCGAGCGCACCCCGCAGCGGCATGGTGCTCACGTCGGCCGGCCGCAAGCTGCTGCCGGAGGCCGAAAAGGTGGTCGCCGCGGCGCAGGCGCTGCGCAGCCGCGCGCGGGCCATCAAGGGCGAGGTGACGGGCCGCGTGCGCGTCGGGACCGTGTCCGATCCGGAATTCGTGCGCGTCGGCGATTTCCTCGCGCAGGCGCGTCGAGCCGAGTACCCGCTGCTCGAGATCGAGATCCATCACGAGGTGACCGGCGTCGCGCTCGCGAAGGTGCACGACGGCACGCTCGACGCGAGCGTTCTATTACGGCCGCGTCACGCAATCCGATGTGGCCGTCGGTGCCGCTGCTCGATTTCGGCTGGCGCATCGTCCTGCCGTCCGCGTGGGGCGATCGCGTCAAGCAGCTTTCATGGGACGAGATCGTCGCGATGCCGTGGATCGTCGCGCCGCCCGGTCAGCACGTTGCGCATGCTGGTCGACGATCTCTTCCGCACGCGCGGCAGCTCGCCGGTGACGAGGGTGGAAGCCGACAACGAGGCGGTCATCCGCTCGCTGGTGGTCGCGGGCGCAGGCGTCGCGCTGATGCGCGAGGACCTCGCGCGCGAAGCGGTGGCCGCCGGCGAGGCGGTGCTGTGGAGCAACGTGCGGCCGGAAACGACGCTGCACTTCCTCTACCTGCGCCAGCGCGAGCACGATCCGGAGATTCGCGCGCTGCTCGACGTGCTGCATCACGTGTGGACGTCGGCGCCCGCGAGCCTGCGCGCGAGCCTGTGATCCGCTGCCGCACGCGCCGCGGCCCGGCGATGCCCGCAAGGAGGTCGAATCGCCGCTAGCGCCGGCCGGCGCTCAGCACGCCCTTCACGTCGCGCACCTGCGCGAGCGCGCGCTTCAGGCTGTCGAGGCTCGCCACCTCGACGGTGAAGGCCATTCGCGAGTGCATGTTGCGCGTCAGCGTGTTGGCCGCCGTGACGTTGATCTTCTCGCGCGACAGCACCTCGGAAATGTCGCGCAGCAGGCCCTGCCGGTCCATCGCCTCGATGACGATGTCCACCGGGAACACCTCGTCGCGCGGCGCGCCCCAGTCGGCGGTGATGAGGCGCTCGGGCTGCGTGGCGCGCATGCGCACGACGTTGCTGCACGATGCGCGATGGATCGTCACGCCCTTCCCGCGCGTGACGAAGCCGACGATGGGATCGGGCGGCGCGGGCTTGCAGCAGCGCGCGAGCCCGGTGAGCAGGCGATCGACGCCGACCACGAGGATCCCGCTGCCGGAGCCCGCGGCCTTGCTCTGCCGCATCGCGACTTCCGGCTCCGCGGTGACGGGCGCCGCGGCCGGCTGCGCGACCGCCTGGATCGCGGTCTGCACCTGCTTGCTGTTGATGTCGTCGCGCGCGAACGCCGCGAAGAAATCGTCGGCCTTGTCGAAGCCCGCCTTCGCGGCGACGGCGTCGAGCTTGAGCGCGGTCGCGCCGAGGCGCGCGAGCTCGCGCTCGACCAGCGCGCGGCCCTGCGCCACCGTCTCGTCGTGCTGCTGCGCCTTGAACCACTGCCGCACCTTGGCGCGCGCGCGGTTGCTGTGCACGTAGCCCAGCTCGGCGTTGAGCCAGTCGCGCGACGGGCCGCCCTGCTTCGCCGCGACGATCTCCACCTGCTGGCCGTTGCCGAGGCGGAAGTTGAGCGGGACCATCTGGCCGTCGACCTTGGCGCCGCGGCAGCGATGGCCGAGCCCCGTGTGCACGGCATAGGCGAAGTCGACCGGCGTGGCGCCGCGCGGCAGGTCGATCACGCTTGCCCTGCGGCGTGAGCACGTAGATCGAGTCGGTGAAGAGGCTTTCCTTGAACGCGGACAGCGAGCTCGCTCGAATCCGCGACCGCGTCCTTCCAGTCGAGCACCTGCCGCAGCCACGCGATCTTCTCGTCGAACGTCGGGTCCTGGCGCGTACCCTTGGCGCCTTCCTTGTACCGCCAGTGCGCCGCGACGCCGAATTCCGAGTGCTGGTGCATCTCGAACGTGCGGATCTGCACCTCGAGCGACTTGTCCTCGGGTCCGATCACGGCGGTGTGCAGCGAGCGGTAGTTGTTCGCCTTCGGCTTCGCGATGTAGTCGTCGAACTCGCGCGCGAGCGGCGTCCACAGGTGGTGCACGATGCCGAGCGCGGCGTAGCAGTCCTTGACCGAGTCGACCAGGATGCGCACCGCGCGGATGTCGTACAGCGCGTCGATGCCCGACTGCTTGCGCTGCATCTTGTTCCAGATGCTGTAGATGTGCTTCGGACGGCCGGTGACCTCGGCCTTGATGCCGGCCGTCGGCCAGCTCGCGCTTCAGCGTCTCCACGACGTCGACGATGTAGCGCTCGCGGTCGACGCGCCGCTCGTCGAGCATGCTGCGCGATCGACTTGTACGTCGCGGGCTCGAGCGCGCGCAGCGAGAGGTCCTCGAGCTCCCACTTCAGCTGCCACACGCCGAGCCGGTTGGCGAGCGGCGCGAAGAGATCGATCACCTCGCGCGCGGTCTGCGCGCGCCACGGCGTCGTCCAGCGCCACCAGCGTAGCGCAGCGCCTGCGTGCGCTCGGCGAGCTTGATCAGGACCACGCGGATGTCCTCGACCATCGCCAGCAGCATCTTGCGCAGGTTCTCGGCCTGCGCCGCGCGCTCCTCCTTGTCGCCGGTGTCGGCCACCGCGCGGATGCCGCCCATGCGCGCGACGCCGGCGACCAGCGTCGCGACGTCGTCGCCGAAGCGCTCGCGCAGCTCGTCGGCGTCGAAGGCGCCGGCGACGGGGACGCCCAGGAGCAGCGCGGCGCGGATGGAATCGGCGTCGAGCTTGAGGCTCGCGAGGATCGTCGCGGCGCCGAGTGCACGGTCGAGCGCGGGCTCGCCGTCGGCCATCGCCGCGTCGCCGGCATGCCCGCGCGCATAGTCGAACGCCGCCTGGAACGACGCGCGCTCCTCGGCCGAGTAATCGGGACTGAGGGTTTCGAGCCACGCGGCGACCGCGCGTGGCGCTGCGGTCTGCGGCGCGGCGGAGAGCACCGCTACCATGCGCGAATTATACGCGGCGCTCCGCGCCTAGCCGGTGAGGCGGGTCCTGATCTCGAGCCCCGCGCGCAGCGCGAATGCGGCGATGGTGAGCGTGGGCGGCGACGCCGTGATCGTCGGAAACGTGGCCGAGCCGACGAGGTAGAGGTTCGGATGATCGTGCGAGCGCAGGTTACGGTCGACCACCGACGTCTTCGCATCGTCGCCCATGCGGCAGGTGCCGCCCATCACCGCGCCGTCGGTGACCGGTCCGACCTCCTCCACCTCGGTCGCGCCGAGCGCGTTCATGAGCCCGCGCACGTACTCCATCGCGACCTTCGCGCCGTCCTGCTCGTACTTGCCCCACTTGAAACGCGATGCGCGGGCGCGGCAGGCCGAGCGGATCGAGCTTGTCGTACGCGAGCGTCACGCGGTTGTCGGGGTCGGGCAGCACTTCCACCGACGGGCCCGATCGCGAGCTCGCGCGACATGTGGTCGCTGATCGCGCCGCCGAGCGCGGTGCCGCGCATGCCCTTGCGCGGCGTACTTCTGCGCGAGCTTGAACGGGCCGACCGCGCGCGCCCAGCCCTCGTTCGACGGCGACGTGCCCGACGCGCCGTGCATGCCGCGGAAATCGCCGTCGCGCAGCTCGCGGATGCCGCGAGGTCTCGACCGGACCGCGATACGGATAGATCTTGTCGCTGCGTGAGGCCGAGCATGCCCGCGTCGAGCTGCGTCAGCAGGTGGCGCCCGACCATGTCGCTGCTGTTGGCCACCGCGACGCTGCTGCCCGGCCGGCCGCGACATCAGCAGCAGCTTCGGGCGTCTCGATCGCGTGCGCGGCGATCACGAAGATCTTGCCGCGCGCCTCGTGCACGCTGCCGTCGGGACGCTTGAAGCGGATCGCGGTGACCCTGCGGTCGGCGCCGACGACCACTTCGTGCGCGATCGCCAGCGGCTCGACGCGCGCGCCGGCGGCTTCCGCCTTCGCGACGTGCACGCCGCGCGTCGTACTTCGCGCCGATCGGGCAGATGGGCACGCACGACGCGTTGCCGCAGCACGGCGGGCGATCGTCGCGGCCGACCGAATTGCGGCCGTGCGGGAACGGCGCCATCGACAGGCCGACGTGCGCGCAGGCAGCGCCGATCACGGTGTCGAGATACGTCGGCGCAATCGGCGGCATCGGATACGGCGTCGAGCGCGGCGCGCCCCAGTCGTAGTCGGTCGGACCGCATACGCCGATCTCGCTCTCGGCCTCGCCGTACCACGGCTCGAGGTCGCTGTACGAAAGCGGCCAGTCGACGCCGACGCCGAACTTCGACTTCAGCACGAAATCGTTCGGCCGATAGCGCAGCGTGAGGCCGCCCCAGTGCCACGTCGTGCCGCCGACCACGCGCGCCTGCAGGCCGCGAAACGGCACGGGGCCCGCCTGCACGTAGTAGGCGCCGATGTCGTCGGAGTCCGGCTGCGGCACCTTCGGGTTCGCGGGATACGGCGAGTTCGGGCCTTTGGTGGGCGATTGCATGAACTGCATCACCGCCTTGCCGCGATCGACGCGCGGACCCGCTTCGAGGATCAGCACCTTCACGCCGGCGCGCGCGAGCGTGTAGCCGGTGATCGCGCCGGCCACGCCGGAGCCGACGATGACGACGTCCGCGGTCAGCACGTGGCTCATCGCTCGTCCCTGCGCGCGATGGGCGAAGCCGCACCCGGCGCCTTCATGGGCTGCGCCGGCGCGGTCGACCAGTAGTTGGTGATGCCGCCGCAGATCGCGTTCGGCTTGGTCCACGGCACGGCCTGCCACGCGAGCGCGTCGACGTAGGTGACGACCACCGGGCCCCTCGCCGTCTCGACGACGCCGGAATAGAGCGCGGCGACGATGCCGCCGGCGGGCTTGTCGAGCCCGGCGGACGCGAGTGCCGCGCTCAATTGCGCGGGCGGCGTGCGGGCCGCAAGATCGGCGATGCGCGTCAGCGTGGGCGTGCCCACTGCCGACGTCAGCGCGCGCAGCAACGCATTCGCCGCCACGGGATCCTGGCTCGCATAGCCGGTGAGCGTACGCGTCATGGCGACGAACGCGCCCGCGGACAGCGCGGGCGCTGCCGACTGCGCGAGGGCGGTCGGTGCCGCCGACGCGGCCACGAGGGCCGCCAGTCCGTGCAGCACTCGTCGGCGGTCCTCATCGGCGAGCGGGGGCGATGCTCGTTCGGCGTCGGACATGCGGGCATCCTCGTGGTTCGTCGCGGGCAACGGCGCCCTCGCACGATAATCAATTGCGCGCGCCGATTCCATCATTTCGCGACAATTCGCGCGGACCGACCATTGCCGCGTTGCGTGAAGATGCCGCATCCCCGTACGAACTCCTGACGCCAAAGCGCGTCCAACGACGGTTGCCCGGGCGGCGTGCCGTGACCGGCCTGCGTTTGCGCCGACCACCGGACCCATGGCTACGCACTGGTAGGCTTCGCCTTCCGGTGAGTGCCCGTCGACGTGCTCGACCGCCGCGGCACGGCCGGTCGATGCGGACTTCACGCACTCGGGCAACTGGTTCGCGGAGACGACGTCGGGTCAGGGCTTCATCTTCGAGGTGAATCCGGTCGCGAAGGTGTTCTTCGCCACGTGGTACACCTACGCGCCGGACGGCGCGTCCATCGGCGGCGGTCCGAGCCAGCGCTGGTACACCGCGCAAGCCAGCTACACGCCCGGCGCGCGCTACGTTTCCCCTGACGGTCTACGAGACGACGGGTGGCGTCTTCGTCGAATTCGACGCCGGCGACCACCGTGGCCGTCGGCACCGCGACGCTCGACTTCACGAGCTGCACCGCGGCGACGTTCACCTACGCATTCACGGGGGGCACCAACGCCGGCCTCACCGGCAGCATGGCGCTCACGCGCATCGGTCCGGTGCCCGCGGGCTGCGCCTGACCGGTCGCGCGTCCTACAGCGGCATGCCCGCCGCGCGCGCGATCGATTCGGCGATGCGTCTGCGCGTGCGTCTCGGCGAGCGTGGCCGTCGCGCGCCTCGACCATCACGCGCAGCACGGGCTCGGTGCCCGACGGACGCAGCAGCACGCGCCCGGCGTCGCCGAGCGACGACACCGCCGCGCGTTCGGCGCGCGTCACCGCGTCGCTGCGCTGCCAGTCCCAGCCGCGCTGCACCGGCACGTTGATGAGCCGCTGCGGGAACATCGCGACGTCGGCGCGTCGCCTGCGCGAGCGTCCGCTTCTGCTCGATCAGCGCGCGCAGCACGGCGAGCGCCGCGACGATCGCGTCGCCGGTCGTGTGCTTGTCGAGGCAGATGATGTGGCCCGGAGTTCTCGCCGCCGAGCAGCCAGCCGCGCTCGTGCATCTGCTCGAGCACGTAGCGGTCGCCGACCTTCGCGCGAGCGAGCGGGATGCCCGTGCGCGCGAGCGCCTGCTCGAAGCCGAGGTTGCTCATCAGCGTGCCGACGACGCCGCCGTTGAGCTCGCCGCGCCGCTGCGTAGTCGCATCGCGATCACGTACAGCAGCTGGTCGCCGTCGTAGATGCGCCCGTCGCGGTCCGCCATCACCAGGCGGTCGCCGTCGCCGTCGAGCGCGATGCCGAGGTCGGCGCGATGCGCGACGCACCTTCGCCGGCGAGGAAGTCCGGATGCGTCGCGCCGTTGCCGGCGTTGATGTTGAGGCCGTCGGGCTCGACGCCGACCGCGATCACCGTCGCGCGCCGAGCTCGTGGAACACCGGCGGCGCGACGTGGTAGCCCGCGCCGTGCGCGCAGTCGACGACGATGCGCCAGCCGTGCAGGTCGAGCTCGAGCGGGAACGTGCTCTTGCAGAACTCGACGTAGCGCCCCGCCGCGTCGTCGACGCGGCGCGCCTTGCCGAGCGCGGCCGAGGCGACGCAGGCGAGCGGCGTCGTCCATGCGCGCGCTCGATCGACGCTCTCGACGTCGTCGGGCAGCTTCGCGCCCGCCGGCGAGAAGAACTTGATGCCGTTGTCGTCGTACGGGTTGTGCGACGCGCTGATGACGATGCCCGCCGAGAGCCGCAGCGCGCGCGTCAGGTACGCGATGCCCGGCGTCGGCAGCGGCCCGCACAGGTACGACGTCGACGCCGGCGGCCGACAAGCCCGCCTCGAGCGCGGCCTCGAGCAGGTAGCCCGAGATGCGCGTGTCCTTGCCGATCAGCACGGCCGGGCGGTCGCCGCCGGCGCGCGCCGTCGGCGCGCGAGCGTGCGACCCGCCGCCCAGCCGAGCTTCATGACGAGGTCGGGCGTGATCGGCGGCTCGCCGACGCGACCGCGTACGCCGTCGGTGCCGAAGTATTCTCGTTGCATGTCGATGGTCCGCGTGCCGCGCGTGAAGGATTGAAGGGGCGGCGCGCTGTCGCAGCCTCGCCTGCATTATGCGCGGTCGCACGCGGAGCGGCAGCTTCCCTCCGCATCCTGTCCGGCGACCGCGCGCCACACCTTGAGCGCATCGACGGTCTCGCGCACGTCGTGCACGCGCACGATCGACGCGCCGCGCTCGACCGCCACCAGCGCGGCCGCGACGCTGCCCGCGAGCCGCTCGTCATCGGCGCGGCCGGTGATCGCGCCCAGCGTCGCACTTGCGCGACAACCCGGCGAGCACCGGGTAGCCCGAGCGTCGCGAGCGCCGCGCAGTCGCGCGCAGCAGCGCGAGATTATGCGCCACGGTCTTGCCGAAGCCGAAGCCCGGGTCGATCGCGATGCGGTCGCGCGCGATGCCCGCCGCCTCGCACGCGAGCGCGCGCGCCGACCAGGAAATCGCGCACCTCGCCCACCACGTCGTCGTAGTGCGGTCGACTGCTGCATCGTCGCGCGGCTCGCCCTGCATGTGCATGAGGCACACCGCGGCGCCGCTCGCCGCGACGGCCTCGAGCGCACCGCGGGCCTGCAGCGCGCGCACGTCGTTGATCATCGACGCGCCGGCCGCGAGCGCGGCGCGCATCACCGCGGGCTTCATGGTGTCGACGCGATGACCAGGGCGCCGTCGGCGGCGAGCGCCTCGATCACCGGCAGGACGCGCGCGAGCTCGTCGCTTCGTCCGACACGCGGCGCGCACCGGGCCGCGTCGACTCGCCGCCGACGTCGACGATGTCCGCACCGTCGGCGAGCATCGCCGCGCGTGCTCGAGCGCATGCTCGCGATCGAAGTGCGGCCGCCGTCGGAGAACGAGTCGGGCGTGACGTTGACGATGCCCATCACGCGCGGACGCGCGAGGTCGAGCGGGTGCGGGCCGCAGGCAGATGCGTCAGTGCGCTCATGCTTAACGCCCAAGAAAAGAGGGCGCGCACGCGCGCGCCCTTTCGGTCAGGTCGTCCGCGTCGTTACGCCGGATTGGCGGACGGCGCGGATCCGGCGCCGGCGACGAGCCGCCCGACGACGATCCCGACGGCGGCTGCGTCGGCTTCGGCGGCCGCGCGCGGCGGCCGGCCATGATGTCGTCGATCTGGTCGGCGTCGATGGTCTCGATCTCGAGCAGCGCCTTCGCCATCGCCTCGACCTTGTCGCGGTTGTCCTCGAGCAGCTTGCGCGCGACCGCGTACTGCTCGTCGATGATCTTGCGGATCTCCTCGTCGACCTTCTGCATCGTCGATTCCGACACGTTCTTCTGCGTCGTGACCGACCGGCCGAGGAAGATCTCGCCCTCGTTCTCGCCGTAGACCATCGGGCCCATCTCGTCGGACATGCCGTAGCGCGTCACCATGTTGCGCGCGATCTCGGTCGCGCGCTCGAAGTCGTTCGACGCGCCGGTCGTCATCTGGTTCATGAAGAGCTCTTCGGCGATGCGCCCGCCGAACAGCACCGCGATCATGTTCAGCATGTGGTTGCGGTCCATGCTGTACCGGTCCTGCTCGGGCAGCTGCATCGTCACGCCGAGCGCGCGACCGCGCGGGATGATCGTGACCTTGTGCACCGGGTCGGTCTTGGGCAGCAGCTTCGCGACGATCGCGTGGCCGGACTCGTGGTACGCCGTGTTGCGGCGCTCCTCTTCCGGCATCACGATCGAGCGCCGCTCGGCGCCCATGATGATCTTGTCCTTGGCGCGCTCGAAGTCGTACATGTCGACGAGCCGCTTGTTGGAGCGCGCCGCGAACAGCGCCGCCTCGTTGACGAGGTTGGCGAGATCCGCGCCCGACATGCCCGGCGTGCCGCGCGCGATGATGTCGGCCTTGACGTCGGGCGACATCGGCACCTTGCGCATGTGCACGAGCAGGATCTGCTCGCGGCCGCGGATGTCGGGCAGCGGCACCACGACCTGGCGGTCGAAGCGGCCCGGCCGCATCAGCGCCGGGTCGAGCACGTCGGGACGGTTGGTCGCCGCGATCACGATCACGCCGGCGTTGCCTTCGAAGCCGTCCATCTCGACGAGCAGCTGGTTCAGCGTCTGCTCGCGCTCGTCGTTGCCGCCGCCCAGGCCCGCGCCGCGCTGGCGGCCGACCGCGTCGATCTCGTCGATGAACACGATGCACGGCGCGTTCTTCTTCGCCTGCTCGAACATGTCGCGCACGCGCGCGGCGCCCACGCCGACGAACATCTCGACGAAGTCGGAGCCGGAGATCGAGAAGAACGGCACCTTCGCTTCACCCGCGATCGCCTTGGCGAGCAGCGTCTTGCCGGTGCCCGGCGAGCCGACCATCAGCACGCCGCGCGGGATGCGGCCGCCGAGCTTCTGGAACTTGGACGGGTCGCGCAGGAACTCGACGAGCTCGGCCACTTCCTCCTTCGCCTCGTCGCAGCCGGCGACGTCGGCGAAGGTGATCGAGTTGTTCGCCTCGTCGAGCATGCGCGCCTTGCTCTTGCCGAAGCAGAACGCGCCGCCGCGGCCCCCGCCCTGCATCTGGCGCATGAAGAAGATCCACACGCCGATCAGGAGCAGCATCGGGAACCACGAGATGAAGATCTGCGCGAGGAACGACTGCTCTTCCTCGGGCTTGGCCTCGACCTTGACGCCGTACTTGACGAGGTCGCCGACCATCCAGATGTCGCCGGGGCTGTACGTGGTGAAGCGCTTGTTGTCGTTGTTCACCCACTTGATCGTGCGGCCCTCGACGGTCGCCGACGTCACCTTGCCGGTCTTGGCCGACGTCCATGAATTCGGAATAGGGGACCGAGTCGCGGCTCGTCTGGCGCGAGTCGAATTGCTTGACGACGGTGAGCACCACGAGGCCGATGACGAGCCAGATGCCGATGTTCTTGAGCAGATTGTTCAAACCGGCTCCTTGCGAACCTTGGGAAACGGCGGGTCGCGAACCGGACACCCAACCTGGACAGACGAAGCAGGCCGAATATGGATTTTACGCGCGATCCACCTGCTTGGACCACGTTCGAACCACGAATACAAAGCAGGATTCACGCCAGCCTTGATCGAGCGCAAGACATCAGAGCCTCGGCGATGCTATCGGGCGCCTCGAAGCCTGGTCAGCCGCCGAAACCCCTTCGCCGACCAGGAACGTCTCGCGGCTGCGGTCCCGCGACGACTTCGGCTTGCGGACATAGACCTTGGCGAACTGCTCGCCGATCGCCCGCGGCAGCTCCGGCGAGTCCGCTTCCCTGGAACACCTTGACCACGAGATCGCCGCCCGGCTCGCAGGTGGCTGACGCGAACTCGAGCGCAAGTTCACCCAGATGAACGCTGCGCGCCTGGTCGACCGGATCGATACCCGAGAGATTGGGGGCCATGTCGGAGACCACAAGGTCGACAGGCGCCCCGACGAGCGCCGTTCCACCGCCGCGAGCCCCTCGTCCTCGCGAAAGTCGGCCTGCACGAAGGTCGACGCCCGGCGATCGGGTCCATCGGCAGCAGGTCGATTGCGACGATCCGGCCGGCCGAGGCCCAGCCGCTCGCGCAGCACCTGCGACCAGCTCCCGGGCGCCGCGCCCAGGTCCACGGCCGTCATGCCCGGGCCGCAGGAGCTTGTCGCGGTCGTCGAGCTCGAGCAGCTTGAACGCCGCCCGCGACCGATAGCCGCGCCGCTGCGCCTCCTGCACGTACGGATCGTTGACGTGCTCGTGCATCCACGCCTTGCCGAAGCGGTGCTTCTTCTTGGCGGGATTGAGGGGGCTGGTCATGGGTCGGACGGCGTTCGGGCGATAGCGGGACGGGGCAATGCTAATCGATCCCGAAAGGCGGGTCCGACGCGGCTTTCGACGCCTCCGCGCAGCGACCCCCTCATCGCGTACACTTCGCGCCATGAAGCCTCTGACGCCTGCCGAGCGCCGCGCATTGCGCGCCAAGGCGCATCACCTCGATCCGGTCGTCATCGTCGGCCAGCACGGACTCACGCCGGCGGTGCTGCACGAGATCGATCTCGCGCTGCTCGCGCACGAGCTCGTGAAGGTCCGCGTGTTCAACGACGACCGCGAGCGCGCGCGAAGCGATCCTCGGCGCAGATCTGCAGCGGCCTCGACTGCGCGGCCGTGCAGCATGTCGGCAAGGTCCTCGTGCTGTGGCGCCCCAATCCGGAGAAGAAAGCCAAGGCGGCGCCAGCGACCGCCGCCGCCGGAGCCCGCAAGTCCGGCGCCAAGGTCGCCCGCAAGACGGGGGCGCGTACGCCCGTCGACCCCGTGCGCGAGCGCCGGCGCAGCGCCGCCACGGCCGCCGCGCCTTCGAACAAAGGCCGCCGCGGCGCGGCGCGCAATGCCCCTCCGACACCGCCGGACGAGGAAGTGCCCGCGCCGATCGCGCGCCGCAAGTCCACCTACACGCCGCGCACCAAGCCGAAGTCGCACTCGGCGAAACCGAACCCGCGCTCGGCTTGGGAAAAGCCCGAGCCCGCCACGGGCGCGCCGCGACGTCGGCGCGCGCGCAGCTAGCCGCGCCTACGGCACGTTCACCGCGTTGGTCGGCGCCCACCCGGAGCAGCCGGTGCCATTGCACGCCTGGACGCGATAGGCGTACGCACCGGCGGGCGCGTTCGCCGCGACCGTGTCGTCGAACGACGTCGTATCGGCCGCGAGGCCGGACGCCAGCGCGCCATAGCTGCACTGGCGCCCCGACAGCAGGCAGCGCTCGATGCTGTACGACGTCTCGCCCGCGACATTGGCCCACGAGACCCGAACGACGCGTGCGCCGATCGCCGCCGCGCTTGCCGGCGACGGCGCGGGCGGCGGTCCCGGCGGAATCGCGACGCTGAACGTCGCCGTGGTGTCCGCGCCGAGATGCCCGGGGCCGTCCTTCGCCACTACGTGGAAGGTGTACGAGCCATCGGCGAGCCCGTTGAACGAGCGCGTGGTGCCGCCGCCGAAGGTCCCCGGATCCGCCTGCAGCGGTGAAAGCCACGTGTCGTACAGGATGCCAGCCGCGGGCGTGAGGTCGTCGATGGCGCGACGCGCAGCGCGGGGGTCGCGGCCCAGGTCGAGCACGCCGAGGGCGCCGGCGCGCGCTGCCGCCGGCACCAGTTCGGGATCCGGCCGCTCGAACGGGGACAGGACGACGACCCGGCGCAGCGACTGCGACATGCGAAGCCTTTATGTTTGCGGAATTGCCGTGAACGCGACCGCGGAGCCGGAAAACGCGGGGCAACACGCGCCTTGGCGTCGCACCTCCGCTACGACCGAAACTAGCGTTCGCCGCGAATGCTCGCAAGCGAATTTCCCGCGCGCGGCGGCGGGGCCCGGCCCCGCCGTGCCCTGCGCAGCTTGTATCCGATGCGGAAACGGCACCCACTTGCGCGGCGCGCCGCGATCAGCCGTAGCGGACCGAGAGGATCTCGTAGCTGCGCACGCCGCCGGGCGCCTGCACGTCGGCGGTGTCGCCTTCGCCCTTGCCGATCAGCGCGCGCGCGATCGGCGAGTTGACCGAGATCTTGCCGTGCTTGATGTCGGCCTCGTCGTCGCCGACGATCTGGTAGGTCACGCAGCTCGCCGCTGTCCGCGTCCTCGAGCTCGACCGTCGCGCCGAACACGACGTGCGGCGACGTCGAGCGCGGACGGGTCGATCACCTGCGCGTTGGCGAGCTTGGCCTCGATCTCGGCGATGCGGCCCTCGATGAAGCCCTGCCGCTCCTTCGCCGCGTCGTAGTCGGCGTTCTCGGACAGGTCGCCGTGCGCGCGCGCCTCGGCGATCGCCTGGATGACGGCGGGACGCTCGATGGTCTTCAGCCGATGCAGCTCGAGCTTCAGGCGCTGCGCGCCTTCGACGGTCATCGGGACTTTGCTCATGGTCGTTTGCAGTCAGGTCGCTTGGAGACGCGTGGGACAAGAGGCTTGCCATGCGCCGCGTTCGGGCGACGCTCGCATCTCCGTTGAAGGGGGTTATCCGAGCCGCTGGTGCAGCGCCTGGATCGCGTAGGGCGTGAGCCCGCGCATCGCGCGCATGCCGATCGCCGCGGCGCGCGCGCCGGCGAGCGTCGTGTAGGTCGGCACCTGGTCGACCAGCGCGGCGCGGCGGATCTGGTAGCTGTCGCTGGATCGCCGCGCGCTTCTCCTCGACCGTGTTGACGACGAGCGCGATCTCGTCGTTCTTCAGCATGTCGACGATGTGCGGGCGGCCCTTCGGCGACCTTGTTGACCGTCGTGACCGCGACGCCGGCGGCCGCCAGCGCCGCCGCCGTGCCGCGCGTGGCGACGAGCTCGAAGCCGAGCTCGGCCAGCATCTTCGCCGTCTCGACGGCGCGCGGCTTGTCGCTGTTCTTGACGCTGATGAACGCGCGGCCCGACGCGGGCAGCTTCACGCCGGCGGCGAGCTGGCTCTTCACGAACGCCTCGCCGAACGATTCGCCCACGCCCATCACCTCGCCGGTCGACTTCATCTCCGGTCCGAGGATCGTGTCGACGCCCGGGAACTTGATGAACGGGAACACCGCTTCCTTCACCGAGTAGTACGGCGGCACGATCTCGCCCGCCGACGCCCTGCTCGGCGAGCGTCTGGCCGACCATGCAGCGCGCCGCGATCTTGGCGAGCGGCCGGCCGGTGGCCTTCGACACGTACGGCACCGTGCGCGACGCGCGCGGGTTCACCTCGAGCACGAAGATCGGTGCCCTTGCCCTGCCGTCGTCGAACTGGATCGCGAACTGCACGTTCATGAGGCCGACGACGTTGAGGCCCTGCGCCATCGCGATCGTCTGCTCGCGCAGCTCCTGCTGCAGCTCGGCGCGACAGCGAGTGCGGCGGCAGCGAGCACGCCGAGTCGCCGGAATGCACGCCCGCCTGCTCGATGTGCTCCATGATGCCGCCGATCACGACGGCCTGTGCCGTCGCAGATGGCGTCGACGTCGACCTCGATGGCGTCGTTGAGGAAGCGGTCGAGCAGCACCGGCGAGTCGTTGCTGACCTTCACCGCCTCGCGCATGTAGCGCTCGAGCTCGCGCTGCTCGTGCACGATCTCCATCGCGCGCCCGCCGAGCACGTACGACGGCCGCACCACCAGCGGATAGCCGATCTCGCTGGCGGCGGCGATCGCGGCCTCCTCGGTGCGCGCGGTGCGGTTGGGCGGCTGCAGCAGCTCGAGCCGGTGCAGCATCTGCTGGAAGCGCTCGCGGTCCTCCGCCATGTCGATCATGTCGGGCGAGGTGCCGATGATCGGCACGCCGTTGCGCTCGAGGTCGCGCGCGAGCTTGAGCGGCGTCTGACCGCCGTACTGGACGATGACGCCCCACGGCTTCTCGACGTGCACGATCTCGAGCACGTCCTCGAGCGTCAGCGGCTCGAAGTACAGCCGGTCGGACGTGTCGTAGTCGGTCGACACGGTCTCCGGGTTGCAGTTGACCATGATGGTCTCGAAGCCGTCCTCGCGCAGCGCCATCGCCGCGTGCACGCAGCAATAGTCGAACTCGATGCCCTGCCCGATGCGGTTCGGGCCGCCGCCCAGCACCATCACCTTCTTGCGGTCGGTGGGCTCGGCCTCGCACTCTTCCTCGTACGTCGAGTACATGTACGCGGTGCTGGTCGCGAACTCCGCCGCGCAGGTGTCGACGCGCTTGTAGACCGGGCGCACGCCCAGCGCGTGGCGGTGCGCGCGCACGTCGGCTTCCTTCGACCTTCAGGAGGTAGGCGAGCCGGCGGTCGGAGAAGCCCATGCGCTTCAGCTGCGCGCAGGTCATCGTGCGCGAGCGATGCGAGCGTGCGCTTCTCGAGCGCGAGCTCGAGGTCGACGATCTCCTTGATCTGCGAGAGGAACCACGGGTCGATCTTCGTGTGCTCGTGGATCTCCTCGAGCGACATGCCGATGCCGAACGCGTCGGCGACGTACCACAGCCGCTCGGCGCGCGGATAGGCGAGCTCGTCGCCGATCGTCTCCGGGTCGACGGTCTTGAGGTTGAAGCCGTCCACGCCCGTCTCGAGGCCGCGCAGCGCCTTCTGCAGCGACTCCTGGAACGTGCGGCCGATGGCCATCACCTCGCCCACCGACTTCATCTGCGTGGTCAGGCGGTCGTCGGCCTGCTTGAACTTCTCGAACGCGAAGCGCGGCACCTTGGTGACGACGTAGTCGATCGTCGGCTCGAACGACGCCGGCGTCTCGCCGCCGGTGATGTCGTTGGACAGCTCGTCGAGCGTGTAGCCGACCGCGAGCTTGGCGGCGACCTTGGCGATCGGGAAGCCGGTGGCCTTCGACGCCAGCGCCGAGCTGCGCGACACGCGCGGGTTCATCTCGATCACCACCATGCGCCCGTCGGCCGGGTTGATCGCGAACTGCACGTTCGAGCCGCCGGTGTCCACGCCGATCTCGCGCAGCACCGCGATGCGACGCGTCGCGCATGATCTGGTATTCCTTGTCGGTGAGCGTCTGCGCCGGCGCCACGGTGATCGAGTCGCCGGTGTGCACGCCCATCGGGTCGAGGTTCTCGATCGAGCACACGATGATGCAGTTGTCCTTCTTGTCGCGGACGACCTCCATCTCGAACTCTTTCCAGCCGAGCAGCGACTCCTCGATCAGCATCTCGCGCGTGGGCGAGAGGTCGAGGCCGCGCTTCACCATCTCGACGAACTCGTCCTTGTTGTACGCGATGCCGCCGCCGGTGCCGCCCAGCGTGAACGACGGGCGCAGCACGGCCGGGAAGCCGATGGTCGCCTGCACCTCGAGCGCCTGCTCGAGGTTGTGCGCGATCCCCGAGCGCGCCGAGCCGAGGCCGATGCGCGTCATCGCCGCCTTGAACTTCTCGCGGTCCTCGGCCTTGTCGATCGCCTTCTTCGACGCGCCGATCAGCTCGACGTCGAACTTGGTGAGCACGCCCTCGCGCGCGAGGTCGAGCGCGCAGTTCAGCGCCGTCTGCCCGCCCATCGTCGGCAGCAGCGCGTCGGGGCGCTCGCGCTCGATGATCGTCGCGACCATCTGCCAGGTGATCGGCTCGATGTAGGTGACGTCGGCCATCTCCGGGTCGGTCATGATCGTCGCCGGATTGCTGTTGACGAGGATGACGCGGTAGCCCTCCTCGCGCAGCGCCTTGCACGCCTGCGCGCCCGAGTAGTCGAACTCGCACGCCTGCCCGATGATGATCGGGCCGGCGCCGATGATCAGGATGCTCTCGATGTCGGTGCGCTTCGGCATGGCTTATTTCTTTTCCATCGATTTCACGAAGCGGTCGAAGAGGTACCCGACGTCGTGCGGCCCCGGGCTCGCTTCCGGATGGCCCTGGAAGCAGAACACCGGCTTGTCCTTCCACGCGAAGCCCTGCAGCGTGTCGTCGAACAGCGAGACGTGCGTGACGCGCACGTTGTCGGGCAGCGACGCGGGATCGACGGCGAAGCCGTGGTTCTGGCTGGTGATCAGCACCTGCCCCGTGTCGCGGTCGAGCACGGGATGGTTGGCGCCGTGATGGCCGAACTTCATCTTGAGCGTGCGGCCGCCCGCGGCGAGGCCGAGCAGCTGGTGGCCGAGGCAGATGCCGAACACCGGCAGTCCCGGCGTCGATGATCTCGCGGATCGCGGCGATCGCGTAGTCGCACGGCTCGGGATCGCCGGGGCCGTTGGACAGGAACACGCCGTCGGGCTGCCATCGCCAGCACGTCGCGCGCGGGCGTCTGCGCCGGCACGACGGTGAGCCGGCAGCCGCGCGCGGCGAGCATGCGCAGGATGTTGTGCTTGACGCCGAAGTCGTAGGCGACGACGTGGAAGCGCGCGCGCGCCCATCGCGCGATAGCCGTCGCCGAGCGCCCACGTGCTGCCGGTCCATTCGTACGGCGCGGTGCAGCTCACGACCTTCGCGAGATCCTGCCCCGCCATCGACGGCGCGTCGCGCGCCGCCTCGATCGCGCGCGCTCCGCGCGTCCGCGTCGACGTGCGGCCGCCGGCCACGATGCAGCCGTTCTGCGCGCCGCGCTCGCGCAGCAGGCGCGTCAGCTTGCGCGTGTCGAGGTCGGCGATGCCGACGACGTTCGCGTCGCGCAGGTAGCTCGACAGGTCGTCCTGCGAGCGCCAGCTCGACGCGAGGCGCGGCAGGTCGCGGATCACGAGCCCGGCGGCGAACACGCGCCGCGACTCGACGTCCTCGCCGTTGACGCCGATGTTGCCGATGTGCGGATACGTGAGCGTGACGATCTGGCCCGCGTAGGACGGATCGGTGAGGATCTCCTGGTAGCCCGTCATCGCCGTGTTGAACACGACCTCGCCGACCGTCTGGCCGGCGGCGCCGATCGACCGCCCGCGGAACACCGTGCCGTCGGCGAGCGCGAGCAGGGCGGGCACGACGGGCGCGAACAGCGGCGCGTTCGCGGCGAGGGAGGCGTCTGGGGCGTTCATGGCGGCTGTCGGTCGTCGGTTGCGCGCGAAGCCGGGCGGTCCGGCTGCGCCAAACGGGTGCCCCACGTGCAGGCAGGACGTACGTTCGACGTACGGTTGACGTACAAACGGGGAAGGCGCTTTCGCCTTCCCCGCTTTCACCCATGAAATTGTACCGCAGAACGCCCCGCGAACGACAAACGTTCTCAATACGCCGCGCTGAAGCCCGCCGTCGACGTACAGGAGGTGGCCGGTCACGTAGTCCGCCGCCGGCGAGGCCAGGAAGACGGCGGCGCCCGCGATCTCCGGCGGGATCGCCCCAGCGCCCCGCCGGCGTGCGCCGCTCGACCCAGGCCGAGAACTCGGCGTTGGCGATCAGCGGCGCGTTCATCTCGGTCTTGAAGAACCCCGGCGCGATGCCGTTGACCTGCACGTTGAACGGCGCGATCTCGACGGCGAGCGCGCGCGTGAGCATCTTGAGCGCGCCCTTGCTCGCCGCGTACGCGCACGATGTTCGGCCGCCCGATGTCGGACGCGAGCGAGCAGATGTTGATGATCTTGCCGCGGCGGCGCGCCTGCATGCCCGGCAGCACGGCGCGCGTCACGAGGAACGGGCCGTCCAGGTTGGCCGCCTGCAGCGCGCGCCACTCGTCGCACGAATAGTCGGGCAGCGGCTTGCGCTTGTTGACCGCGGCGTTGTTGACGAGGATGTCGATGTCGCCCAGGGAGCCCTGGATGTCGGCGACGCCTGCCTGCGACCGCCGCCTCGTCGGCGACGTCGAAGGCGCACACGCTCGCCGCGTAGCCGGCCTCGGCGAGCTTCTCGACGGCGGCGTCGAGCTTCGCCCGGTTGCGGCCGTTGATGACGACGCGCGCGCCGGCCGCGGCAAGCCCTTCGGCGATCGCGAGCCCCAGTCCCGAGCCGCCGCCGGTGACGAGCGCCAGGCGCCCGTCGAGATCGAACGGATGGCGCGCCACGTCAGTCGAGCCCGAGCACGTCGGGCATGTCGTAGAGGCCCGCTTCGCCCGCGCGCGCGCTTCGCCGCGACGAACTCGACGGCGCGCAGCGCGCCGTTGGCGAAGAGCTGGCGCGACGTCGCCCGGTGCACGAGCTCGACGCGCTCGCCCTCGCCCGCGAACACGACCGTGTGCTCGCCGACGACGTCGCCGCCGCGCAGCGTCGCGAAGCCGATCGTGCCCGGCTTGCGCTCGCCGGTGATCGCCGTGCCGCGCGTAGACCGCGTGCTCGGCGAGCGCGCGTCGCGCGCCGGCGGCCGCGGCCTCGCCGAGGCGCAGCGCGGTGCCCGACGGCGCGTCGACCTTGTGCTGGTGGTGCATCTCGACGATCTCGATGTCGAACGCCGGCCCGAGCGCGCGCGCCGCCTGCTCGACGAGCGACAGCAGCACGTTGACGCCGACGCTCATGTTCGCGGCGAACACGATCGGAATGTGCTGCGCGTGCTGCGCCAGCGCCGCGCTTCTGCGCGGCGTCGAAGCCGGTGGTGCCCGACGACCGCGCCGACGTTGGCGCGCACGCAGGCGGCGAGGTGCGCGAGCGTGCCCGCGGGACGCGTGAAGTCGATCAGCACGTCGGCGCGCGCGAGCGCGGCGTCGACGTCGGCGGTGACGCGGATGCCGGTCACGCGCGCCGGACAGTTCGCCCGCGTCGCGGCCCAGCACGGGGCTTTCGGGAACGTCGAGCGCGGCGGCGAGCGTCGAGGCCGGGCTGCGCGAGCATCGCGTCGATCAGCGCCCGGCCCATCCGACCGCCGGCGCCCGCGACGGCGACGCGAATGCGATTCATGGGCGTGCTCCGGAGTGAGCGGCGATCGCCGCGGGGCGAGCGCGCGCGAGCCGTCGGGCGGCAGGGCGGCGCTCACGCTACTTGACCGGCGTGTAGGCCGGGTCCCACATCTTCTTGAAGATGTCGATGACCTTGCCGATGATGCCCGGCGTCCTGGCCGTACGGATCCTCCGGCAGCGTGCGCGTCGGCCGCGACGCGGTTCAGCTCCTGCGATCGACTGCGGCATCTCGTCGCCTTCCCAGCGCGCGAGCGTTGTCGTCCTTGAAGTAGACGGTGAACTGCCGATGCTCGCGCACGCGGCCCGGCGCTCTGGAACTCGTAGACGTAGTCCCAGCGGTTGTCGCGGAACGCGCTCGTGACGAGCGGCGTGCCGAGCGCCAGCGCGCACCTGCGGCTTGGTCTGCCCGACCTTCAGCTGGTCGACCATGTCCTGCGAGATGTAGTTGCCCTGGTTGATGTCGAGCTTGTACACGCCGAACTGCGTGATCATCGGGATGAAGTTGTCGAAGGGCTGGCGTCATCTGCGCGCAGCCCGCGACGCAGCGCGAGGGCGCCCGCCGCGGCGCAGCGTGCGCGCGGCTGCAGCAAGGGCGGATCGGCGTCGGTGCACTCGCATGGGCCGTAACGGGATCGTCGCCGGCGCGTCCGCCATGCGGCGGGACGCCGCGACAGGGTCTTCGCGGTCCGGCCGGACCGCAGTCATCCGCGCTATTATAGCCTTTGCCCCCGCCGCCGACCCCCCCATGACCTCGCCCCAGGATCTCAAGAGCGCCGGCCTCAAGGCCACGCTGCCGCGCCTCAAGATCATCAACCTCTTCGAGTCGTCGAAGGTCCGGCACCTGACGGCCGAGGACGTCTACAAGCTGCTGCTCGGCGAGGGCCTCGACATCGGCCTCGCCACGGTCTACCGCGTGCTGACGCAGTTCGAGCAGGCGGGCCTGCTCGTCCGCCACCATTTCGAGTCCGGCAAGGCGGTGTTCGAGCTCAACGAGGGCAAGCATCACGACCACCTCGTGTGCCTGCAGTGCGGCCGCGTCGAGGAGTTCTACGACGCCGAGATCGAGAAGCGGCAGACCAAGATCGCGCGCGAGCGCGGCTTCGAGATCACGCGAGCACGCGCTCTACCTGTACGCCGACTGCACGAAGCCGCGCTGCCCGCATCGCAAGAGCCGGCAACGGGCAGGACTAGGGCGTTGCGCACGACTCATCGGCCGGCGTCGCCGTCAGATCGGCCTCCGCTCCGGTTGAAGTCCCGCAGCCGGAAGCCCAGCAGCGAACAGCGCGCCGAAGTAGACCGCGGCGCCGCCGGCGACGATCAGCCCGAGCAGCCGCCCGACCTTCGCCCACAGGCCGGCGGCGAGCCACGCCTCGCGCCGGGCCGGCCAGCGCAGTACAGCGCCGCGGCCAGCACGCCCAGCGCGACCACGAGCTTCGGCACAGGAACAGCGAACCAGCCCGGCTGCGGCGCGTAGAAGCCGCTGCCGGCGCAGGAACCAGAACAGCAGCGCCGCGTTGACGCACGCGCCGAGGCTGGTCGCCAGCGTCAGGCCCGCGTGGCCGAGCGGCCACATCAGGAGCACCGCGAGCGTCTGCGTGACGAGCACGGTGACGAACGCGATCTTCACCGGCGTCTTCATGTGCTGCCGCGCGTAGAAGCCGGGCGCGAGGATCTTCACCAGGATGAGCCCGAGCAGGCCGACGCTGTAGCCCAGCAGCGCCGCGCGCGTCTGCCACACGTCGTTGACGCCGAACTGGCCGTACTGGTAGAGCGTCGACACCAGCGGCAGCGCGAGCAGCCACAAGCGCGATCGCCGCCGGCAGCGCGAGCAGGAACGCGAGCCGCAGGCCCCAGTCGAGCAGCGCCGAGTACTCGGCGTGGTTGGCGTCGCTGTGGTGCTTGCGCGAGCGACGGCAGCAGCACCGTGCCGAGCGCGACGCCGAGCAGCGCGCTCGGGAATTCCATCAGCCGGTCGGCGTAGGTGATCCACGAGATGCGGCCGTCGCCCAGCAGCGCGGCGAGCTGCGTGTTGATGAGCGCGGAGATCTGCGCGGCCGACACGCCGATCACCGCGGGCCCCATCAGCGAGCAGCACGCGGCGCACGCCCTCGTCGCGCCAGTCGAAGCGCGGGCGCGGCAGCATGCCGAGCCGCGCGAGCGGCGCGATCTGGAACGCGAGCTGCGCGATGCCGCCGATGAACACGCCCCACGCGAGCGCGATGATCGGCGGGTCGAAGTAGCGCGCGAGGAACAGCGCGGCGCCGATGATCGACAGGTTGAGCAGCACCGGCGTGAACGCCGGAATCGCGAAGCGCCGGTAGACGTTGAGCACGCCGCCGGCGAGCGACACCAGCGACACGAACAGGATGTACGGGAACACGATGCGGATCATGTCCGCGGTCAGCTCGACCTTGCCGGGCGTGCGCGCGAAGCCGCCGGCCAGCAGGTAGACGAGCCACGGCGCCGCCAGCACGCCGAGCACCGTGACGCCCGAGCAGCACGACCGCGAGCAGCGTGCCGACGCGGCCGACCAGGTCGCGCGTCGCGTCGTCGCCGCGCTGCCGGTGGTACTCGGCGAGGATCGGCACGAACGCCTGCGAGAAGGCGCCTTCGGCGAACAGCCGGCGCAGGATGTTCGGCAGCCGGAACGCCGCCTCGAACGCGTCCATCTGCACCCCGGCGCCGAACACCGTCGCCTTCAGGCTCTCGCGGGCGAGCCCGGTGATGCGCGACAGCAGCGTCATCCCGCTGACGGTGGACAGGGCGCGGAGGAGGTTCACGAAGCGGCGGGCAAGTGGGTGGGGACGAAAGCGCGGCGGTGCGGCGGGTCCGGGCCGGCGGGGCAAGCGCCTTGTCGGGACAGCGAAAACGGGTTATTATTACCGGCTAACCGGAAATTATCCAAACGGTTCCGCTCCGGCATCAGCCAATGCGGTCAACGGCAACTCCAGGAAGCACTCTCCATGGCCAATTCGGCGCAAGCCAAGAAGCGCGCCCGGCAGGCGGAAGCGACGCGCAAGCGCAACGCGAGCCTCAAGTCGGAACTGCGCACCGCGGTGAAGAAGGTGCGCAAGGCGATCGCCACCGGCGACAAGGCCGCCGCCGCCAAGACGCTGCAGGAATCGCAGGCGGTGATCGACCGCATCGCGGACAAGAAGATCGTGCACAAGAACATGGTGTCGCGCACGAAGTCGCGGCTCGCGTCGGCGATCAAGTCGCTCGCCTGACGGCACGCCTCGCTGCACACCGGAAAGGCGCCCGCGCGGCGCCGTTTTTCGTTGCGTGACCTCGCGCGGCTGATCGCCATGCCTGTCCGCCAGCGTCCGCTCGGTGCATGCTAGTATTCTGTTTTAATTACGGTTGTTAATCGCGCAGCGCCTTCGGCGCGCGCGCTCAGCCTTCCGCGACCATGCCTGCCGCAGCGCCGCCGCACTTCCTGCAGTTCAAGGATTTCACGCGCGACGAGCTCGCCTACCTGTTCGAGCGCACCCGCTGGATCAAGGAGCGCTTCAAGCGCTACGAGCTCTACCAGCCGCTGCGCGACCGCACGCTCGCGATGGTGTTCGAGAAGGCGTCGCACGCGCACGCGCGTGTCGTTCGAGGCCGGCATGAACCAGCTGGGCGGCATCGCGATCAACCTGAACCGCGGCGACACGCAGCTCTCGCGCGGCGAGCCGATCGAGGACGTCGCGCGCGTGATCTCGCGCATGGTCGACGTCGTGATGATCCGCACGTTCGAGCAGACGATCATCGAGCGCTTCGCCGCGCACTCGCGCGTGCCGGTGATCAACGGGCTCACCAACGAGTACCACCCGTGCCAGATCCTCGCCGACATCTACACGTACGTCGAGCATCGCGGCATCGATCGCGGGCAGGACCGTCGCGTGGATCGGCGACGGCAACAACGTCTGCAACACGTGGCTGCAGGCGGCGACGCATCCTCGACTTCAACGTGCACGTCTCGACGCCGCCCGGGCTACGAAGTCGAACGCGAGCGCGTCGGCGGCGCCGACCGCGACCACTTCCGAGTCGTTCGCCGACCCGATGGACGCGTGCCGCGGCGCCGACCTCGTGACCACCGACGTCTGGACCAGCATGGGCTTCGAGGCCGAGAACGAGGAGCGCAGGCGCGCGTTCGCCGACTGGATGGTCGACGCCGAGATGATGCGGCAGGCGAAGCCCGACGCGCTCTTCATGCACTGCCTGCCCGCGCATCGCGGCGAGGAAGTCGCCGCCGACGTGATCGACGGCCCGCAGAGCGTGGTGTGGGACGAGGCCGAGAACCGCCTGCACGCGCAGAAGGCGCTGCTCGAATTCTCGTCTGCGGCCGCGTCGACCCCTGATCGCGCGTCGCAGTCCGCGCGCTCGTCATCTTTCGCACGGAGCTGTCCCGATGAATCGCCGTCCCCTGCTCGCCGCATTGGCGTCGCCTGCTCGCGCGCCGCTCGTCCCGGCCGTCGCATCCGCGCAGGCCTGGCCCGACAAGCCGATCCAGTTCGTGATGTCCGCGCCCGCCGGCAGCTCGATCGACGTGCTCGGCCGCACGATCGCGCGACAAGCTCAAGGATCGCCTCGGCCAGCCGGTCGTCGTCGAGAACAAGCCGGCGGCCGGCGGCACGGTCGCGGTCGGCGAGACGGCGCAGGCCGCGCCGGACGGCTACACGATGGTGCTCGCGCTTCAACGGCCCGCTGTCGATCACGCCGCTCCTGCAGAAGCTGCCCTACGACGTGCAGAAGGACCTGGCGCCGGTCATCACCACGACGAGCCAGCCCAACGTGCTCGCCGTGAACGCGCAGCTGCCGGTCGAAGGACGTGAAGGAGCTCGTCGCGTACGCGAAGGCGAATCCGGGCAAGCTCAACTACGCGTCGGTCGGCCCGGGCAGCTCGTCGCATCTCAACGGCGAGCTCCTGAAGTCGCTCGCCGGCATCGACATCGTGCACATCCCGTTCAACGGTTCGCCGCCGGCCGTCACGTCCACGGTGCAGGGCGAGACGCAGATGATCTTCGCGGTGATGCAGCCGCTGCAGCCGCAGATCCAGGCCGGCAAGCTGCGCGCGCTCGCCGTCACGTCCGCGAAGCGCTTTCCGCTGCTGCCCGACCTGCCGACGATCGCGGAGAGCGGCTACCCGAAGTTCGAGTCGCTCGCGTGGAACGGCGTGCTCGTGCCCGCCGGCACGCCGAAGCCCGTCATCGCGCGCCTCAACGCCGAGATCAACGCGATCCTCAAGATGCCCGACGTCGTGCAGAAGCTGAACGCCGCGGGCTTCGATCTCGATCGGCGGCACGCCGGAGGAGTTCGGCGCGCTGATCAAGGCCGAAGCCGACAAGTGGGCGCCGATCATCAAAGCGCGCGAACATCAAGATCGACTAGCAGCGATCGCGTGCTCGCCCGCGCGCGGGCATCCGCGCCGTCCGCAGCGCGAGCGGCGACCGGAAGCGCGTCCTACTCTCGGCTTCGCCGCTCGGACAGCCGCGGCAGCGGCGAGCTCTCCGACGGCTGCAGCAAGCCCGGTCCTCGCGTAGGTCGATGAGCTTCTCGCGCGTGTCGACGATGTCGAGGTTGCGCATCGTGAGCTGGCCGATGCGGTCCTGCGGCGTGAAGAACGCCGTCGCCCTTCTCCATCGTCAGCCGCTCGGGCTTGTAGGTGAGGTTCGGGCTCGTCGTGTCGAGGATCGAGTAGTCGTTGCCGCGGCGCAGCTCGAGCGTCACCTCGCCGGTGATCGCCCGCGCGACCCAGCGCTGCGCGGTCTCGCGCAGCATCATCGCCTGCGGGTCGAACCAGCGCCCCTGGTAGAGCAGGCGCCCGAGGCGGCGGCCGTTGTCGCGGTACTGCTCGATCGTGTCCTCGTTGTGGATGCCGGTGACGAGCCGCTCGTACGCGATGAAGCAGCAGCGCCATGCCCGGCGCCTCGTAGATGCCGCGGCTCTTCGCCTCGATGATGCGGTTCTCGATCTGGTCGCACATGCCGAGGCCGTGGCGGCCGCCGATGGCGTTCGCCTCGAGCAGCAGCGCGACCTCGTCGGCGAACGTCTGCGCCGTTGAGCGCGACCGGGCGGCCCTCCTCGAAGCGCACCGTGACGGTCTCCGGCCTTCACGGCGACGTCGTCGCGCCAGAACGCCACGCCCATGATCGGCTCGACGATCCTGATGCCCTTGTCGAGGAACTCGAGGTCCTTCGCCTCGTGCGTCGCGCCGAGCAGGTTGGAGTCGGTCGAGTACGCCTTCTCGCTGCTCATCCGGTAGCCGAAGCCCGCGCGGCGTCAGGTACTCCGACATCTCCTTGCGCCCGCCCAGCTCGTCGATGAACGCCGCGTCGAGCCACGGCTTGTAGATGCGCAGGCTCGGGTTGGCGAGCAGGCCGTAGCGGTAGAAGCGCTCGATGTCGTTGCCCTTGTACGTGCTGCCGTCGCCCCAGATGTGCACGTCGTCCTCGCGCATCGCGACGACGAGCATCGTGCCGGTCACCGCGCGCCCGAGCGGCGTGGTGTTGAAGTACGTGGCGCCCGCGGTGGAGATGTGGAACGCGCCCGCCTGCAGCGCCGCGATGCCCTCGGCGACCAGCGCCGCGCGGCAGTCGACCAGCCGCGCCGTTCTCGCGCGCCGTACGCGCAGCGCGCGGCGCGGAATGTCGTCGTAGTCGGGCTCGTCGGGCTGGCCGAGGTTGGCGGTGTACGCGTAGGGAATCGCGCCCTTTGCGCGCATCCAGTGCAGCGCCGCGCTGGTGTCGAGGCCGCCGGAGAACGCGATGCCGACCTTCTGGCCGACGGGAAGGGATTGCAGGATGTGCGACATTGGCGGGCCCGTGAGGCGTGCGCGGCAAATCGGGTATTCTAGCCGACGCGCCCGCGCGCCGTCGTACGGCCCGCGCACCACGAGACCGTCAGGAGCAAGTGCTCGCATGTCCGAAGGAAAAGCTGCATCGCTACGAAAGCGCCGGCGGCCGTCGTGATCTTGGGACGGCGCGCGCTGCATCCACGCGGCCGAATGCGTGCATGGCCTGCCCGAGGTGTTCGACCCGGCGGCCAAGCCGTGGATCCAGGCCGGACGCCGCCGATCTCGCTTCGCTCGACGGAGGTCGTCAACCGCTGCCCGTCGGGCGCCCTGCGGATCGAGCGCCGCGACGGCGTTGCGGCGATGACGGTGCCGCCGCTCAACACGTGCCTCGTCATGCCCGACGGTCCCAACTTCGTGCGCGGCAAGATCTCGCTGCAGCGTCGGCGAAACGCGCCTCGAGGACACGCGCGTCGCGCTGTGCCGCTGCGGCGCGTCGCGCAACAAGCCGTTCTGCGACAACAGCCATCGCAGGATCGGCTTCGCGAGCGATGGCGTGCTGCGCGCCGAGAAGCCCTCGCCGCCCGGCACCGATCTGTCCGCACCGCTGACCATCAAGCCCGTCCCCAACGGCCCCGTGCAATGCGCAGGTCCGCTCGCGCTGCGCGACGCCGCGGGCCACACGTCCTTCTCCGACCAGACCTTCCTGTGCCGCTGCGGCGGCTCGCAGAACAAGCCCTACTGCGACGGAACGCATCGCAAGCTGGGCTTCACGGCCACCTGACCGGGACGCGATGACGCGCGGCGCGCCGGACAACCTCGTCCTCCTCTCGCGCGCGTTCGCGTACCAGCAGGCCGGCAGGCTCGCCGACGCCGAGGCGCTGTACGCGCAGGTGCTGGCCAGCGATCCCGACGACGGCACCGCGCTCGTCAACGGCGGCGCGATCGCGCTCGCGCGCGGCGACGTGGCACAGGCATTCGCGCGCCTCGAGCGCGCGGTGCGGCGAATGCCGGCCAACGCGGCCGCGCGCGCGAACCTCGGCATCGCGCTCATCCACGCCGGCCGCGACGCCGACGCGCTCGCCGCGCTCGACGATGCGATCGCGCTCGCGCCCGGTCACGCGCAGGCGCACAACAATCGCGGCATCGCGCTTGCACGCCTGCGCCGCGGCGCGGAGGCCATCGCGGCATTCGAGCGGGCGCTGGCGCTCGACCCGCGCAACCTCGAAGCGGCGCTCAACTTGGGCGAGCAGCTCAATGCCGCCGGCGATGGCGCGCGCGCCGCAGCCGCGTTCGACCGCGTGCTGGCCGCGCATCCGCAGCACGCCGGCGCGCTCGCCGGTCGCGCGTTCGCGCAGGCGCTGCAGGGCGACCTGCAGAACGCCGAGAAGGCGCTCTTGGCGGTCACCAACGCGAACTCGCAGTACGCGCCGGCGTGGCAGACGCTGGGCGCCGTGCGCAACTGGGCGTGGGACCACGTCGGCGCCGAGGCGGCGTTCCAGCGCGCGCTCGCGCTCGTCCCCGCCAGCACCGATGCGCAGTTCGGCATCGCGTCCACGCTGCTCGCGCGCGGCGACTTCGCGCTCGGCTGGGCGGCGTTCGAGCGGCGTCCCGACCGCGCCGCGGAATCAGGCGCGGCGTTCGCCGCCGTGCCCGCGTGGGACGGCGGCACGTGGCCGGGCACGCTGATCGTCTACGGCGAGCAGGGCTTCGGCGACGTCGTGCAATTCGCCCGCTTCCTCCCGGCCGCGCGCGAACGCGTGGGCCGCCTCGTGCTGCTGCTCGACGGCTATCGCGCGCCGCTCGCGCCGCTGCTGGCCACGCGGCCGGCGTGGATGCGGTGGTCACCGACGCCGCGCTGCTGCCCGGCGACGCGATGCGCGCGTCGATCCTGTCGCTGCCTTTCCATCTCGGCATCGACGCCGGGCACGTCGCGGCGGGGCGCTATCTCGCTCCGCCCGCGGACCGCGCGGCGCATGGCAGGCGACGCATGGCCGCGGTCCGCGCGCCGCGCGTCGGACTCGCGTGGTCGGTGCTGGCCGCGATGCGCACGCGTTCGTCACGCGCCAGCGGACCGTTCCGCCGAATGTCCTGGCACCGCTGCTGGCGAACCCGTCGGTTTCGTTCGTGACGCTGCAGCCCGGCACTGCGGGCGACCCGGCGGCGTTCGGCCGCGACGCGGCGCGGATCGTCGACGTGCGGTCGCGAGCTGCGCGATTTCGCGGACACCGCCGCCCTCGTCGACACGCTCGACCTCGTCATCTCCGCCGGACACGTCGGTCGTGCATCTCGCCGGCGCGCTCGGCAAGCCGGTGTGGATGCTCGACCGCTTCAACGCATGCTGGCGCTGGCGCGTGGCCGACGAGACGTCGCCGTGGTACCCGACGCTGCGCGTGTTCCGCCAGTCGTGGCTCGGCGACTGGAGCGGCGTCGCGCGCCGGGTGGCAGGACGCCTTCGCCGCGCGCTATCCTTGAGGGATGGCGGCGCCTACCCGCCGTGCCGCGCTGCCCCTTCTCCACTTACCCGAGAAGCCAAGATCATGCCTTCGTTCGACGTCGTCTCCGAAGTCAACCAGGTCGAGGTCGCACAACGCCGTCGACCAGACCAACAAGGAAGTCTCCACGCGCTTCGACTTCAAGGGCTCCGACGCGCGCATCGAGCTCAAGGAAAGCGTGCTGACGCTCTTCGCCGACGACGACTTCAAGCTCTCGCAGGTGACCGACATCCTCACGGCCAAGCTCACCAAGCGCGGCGTCGACATCCGCTCGCTCAAGTACGGCGACGTCGAGAAGATCTCGGGCAACAAGGTGAAGCAGGCGGTCACCGTACGCGAGGGCGTCGAGCAGGAGCTCGCGAAGAAGATCGTGCGCGTGCTGAAGGACAGCAAGATGAAGGTGCAGGGCTCGATCCAGGGCGAGGTCGTCCGCGTGTCGGGCGGGAAGCGCGACGACCTGCAGAGCGCGATCGCGCTGATCAAGAAGTCGATCACCGACTTCCCGCTCCAGTACAAGAATTTCCGCGACTGAAGGTGCTGCCCTCGCTCGAGCTGCCGGCGCAGGTCATGGCGGCGCCCGTCGCGCTGCGCCACTTCACGCCGGCCGATGCGCCGTCGGTGCAGACGCTTGCCGACGACTGGGAAGTCGCGAAGACCACCGCGGCCCTGCCCCACCCCTATCGGCCTGGCATGGCGGAGTCGTGGATCGCGGGCCACGAGGACGCGCGCCGCTCCGGCGGCGAGTTTCCGTACGCGATCACGCGCGCCTCCGACGGTACGCTGGTCGGCGCGCTCGGCATGCGGCCGCACGCGAACGAGCACGGGAACTTCGGCTACTGGATCGGACGCGCGCACTGGGGCGCCGGCTATGCCACCGCGGCGACGCGCGCCGCGATCGCGCTGCTGTTCGCGCGCACCGACCTCGACCTCCTGTGGGCGGTGCACCTTGCCGGCAACGAGGGCTCGGCGCGCGTGCTCGACAAATGCGGCATGAGCGTGCTGCGCGCCGAGACCCGCCTGCATCGCGGGCAGATGCGGGAGCTTCTGGTGCGCGGCATCACGCGCGACGAGTGGGAGTCGCTGCGGAGCTAGAGCGTCGCCGGCACGCTGGTTTATGCTTGGGCGATGCTGCGCCAGGCCGCCACCACCCTCGTCGTCGACACCCGCGGCCGCGGGCTCGTCGAGATCACGCGGCGCATCGCCGGGTTCGTCGACGAGTCGCGCATGACGAGCGGGCTCGTCACGCTGTTCGTGCGCCACACGTCGGCGAGCCTGCTCATCCAGGAGAACGCGGATCCCGCGGTGTGCGCGGATCTCGACCGCTTCTTCGCCCGCCTCGTGCCGGACGGCGATCCGCTGTTCCGGCATCGCGACGAAGGCCCCGACGACATGCCGGCGCACGTGCGCGCGGCGCTCACGGCCGTCCAGATTTCCATTCCGGTGGCCGACGGGCGGCTGGCGCTCGGCACGTGGCAGGGCGTCTACCTCTGGGAGCACCGGTTGCGGCCGCATCGGCGCGAGGTCGTCGCGCATCTCATCGGCGAGTAGGCCACCCGCGACCGGGCGCTTCGCGACAATCGCGGCGCGTGGCACGCGGCGGCGCGTCGGCGGCGGCAAGCCGGCATTCCGGGGCAGCGTGGCCACGGGGAACGTGGCGCCGCAGCGGCCGGCCGGCGTTGCCGTAGAATCGGCGAGGACGCGGCGGCGGGCGCGGCGCGGCGAGGACGGGGACCAGGGTGCGCATCGAAAACGACGTCAGGCTCGATTTCAAGGACGTGCTGATCCGCCCGAAGCGGAGCACGCTGTCCACGCGCTCGAACGTCGACGTCTCGCGCGAGTTCCGCTTCCGCCACGCGAAGGTCGACTATCACGGCGTGCCGATCGTCGCCGCGAACATGGACACCACGGGCACGATGGAGATGGCGCGCGCGCTCGCGCGCTTCGAGCTGTCGACCGCCCTGCACAAGCACTACGCGGTCGACGAGCTCGTCGCGTTCTTCGCGGGGCTCGAGACGCAAGTCGTCCGCGTTCTACTCGATGGGCATCACGCCGGCCGACGAGGAGCAAGTTCGAGCGCGTGATGGCCGCCGGCGGCAGCGGCGACGAGGCGACGGTGCGCTACGTGTGCATCGACGTCGCCAACGGCTACACGGAGAGCTTCGTGCGCTTCGTCGCCAAGGTGCGCGAGCGCTTTCCGCATCTCGTGATCATGGCCGGCAACGTCGTCACCGGCGAGATGACCGAGGAGCTCATCCTCTCCGGCGCCGACATCGTGAAGGTCGGCATCGGGCCGGGCTCGGTGTGCACGACGCGCAGCATGACCGGCGTGGGCTATCCGCAGCTTTCGGCGATCATCGAGTGCGCGGACGCCGCGCACGGGCTCGAAGGCCACATCTGCGCGGACGGCGGCTGCACCACGCCGGGCGACGTCGCGAAGGCGTTCGGCGGCGGCGCCGACTTCGTGATGCTGGGCGGCATGCTCGCCGGCCACGACGAGTGCACCGGCGACGTGGTCGAGCGCGACGGGCGCAAGTTCCAGCGCTTCTACGGCATGAGCAGCCGCGCCGCGATGGAGAAGTACGCAGGGCGGCGTCGCGCAGTACCGCGCCGCCGAGGGCAAGGAAGTGCTCGTGCCCTATCGCGGGCCGGTGGCCGACACGGCGCAGGAAATCCTGGGCGGCGTGCGCTCGGCGTGCACGTACGTCGGCGCGCGGCGGCTGCGCGAGTTCTCCAAGCGGACGACGTTCATCCGCGTGTCGCAGCAGGCCAACGACGTGTTCGGCCGGCCCTAGCGCCCCGCGCCCGGGCGCATGCGCGCGGCCGCATGACCGCGCCGTCAGGCGAGGTCCGCGACCAGCGCCTTGCGCGTGGCGGCGCCGACCGCGGGAATCTCCGCGCGTACTCCGGGTGATCGACGCCGATGCCCGAGCGCGACGCCGTACTTCAGCGCCGCCGACCATCTCCGGCGTCAGCTCGAAGCGCAGGAAGTGCACGGCCGAGGTCTTCTCGTCGTTCTCGCGCTCGAGGTCCTCGTCGGCGATCGCCCACACCTTCGGGCAGCCTTCCGACCTGCACCCACACGCGGTCCTCGATGCCCTTCAGCCGCGCGAGCGCGCGCTGGCGCTCGTCGACGTCCTCGTACTCGATCAGCATCGTCGCCTTGAAGTTGGTGCCGTCGGGCACGAGCGGGTTGTACGCGTCGAGCTCGTCCTGGATGCCCGCTTCCTCGAACGTCTTCTCGATGCGCAGCATCTCCTGGATCTGGTAGCGCAGCGTGAGCTCGTCCTCGAAGACGAGCGTCACGTGCTCGCCCAGGTGCACGGTGCGCGCGCGCTTGTGCTCGAGCACGCGCGCGCGGAAATCCGGGCGCGCCTTCGCGTACGCCTCGAGCGTCATCAGGCTGTCGCGCGTGATGCGCGGCGTCGGGATCGGTCTGGCGTCATGCGCAACTCTCCGTGGTGACGGCGTCGATGCAATCGACCTGGCGGCGCGCCGGATGCAGGCACTCGATTCCGTAGGCCATGCGCAGCAGCGTCAGCGGATGCTCCTTGCGCGCGCGCGGCCGGCCGCCCTTCTCCTCGATGCCCTGCTGGATTCGGCCGCCCGGCGATCGGGCAATCCGAGACTGATGTAGTCGGGATCGTTCTCGGCCATCCGCGCGAACACCGGCTTGCCGATCTTCATCGACTTCGCGAAGAACTCGTCCTTGACGCCGTACGTGCCGTCGTGGCCCGCGCAGCGCTCGACCGTGTTGACCGTCGGTGCCCGGCATCCACTGCAGCGCCTCGCGCGTCTTCTGCCCGACGTTCTGCACGCGCGAGTGGCAGGGGATGTGATAGCTGACCTTGCCGAGCGGCTGCGTGAACTCGCGCTTCAGGAGGCCGTCCTTGTCGCGCGCACGAAGTACTCGAACGGGTCGAACATCGCGTCGGCGCACGCGCCTTCACGTCCTCGTCCTCGGGAAAGAGCAGCGGCAGCTCCTGCTTGTACATGAGCGTGCACGACGGCACCGGCGTCACGATCGCGTAGCCGTCGCGCGCGAGCGCGGCGAGCGGCGGGATGTTCACGTTCTTCAGCTGCTCGACCGTCTCGAGGTCGCCCAGCTCGAGCTTCGGCATGCCGCAGCACGCCTCCTTCTCGGCGAAGCGGTACGGGATCTCGTTGTGCTCGAGGAGCTTCAGCAGGTCGTGGCCGATGCCGGGCTCGTTGTAATTGACGTAGCAGGTCGCGAAGACGGCGACCTTGCCGGGCGTGCGCGCGCCGTCGCGCACCGGCCATGCGACGACTGGCTCGGCGTGCGTCGCGCAGCGGGTCTTGCGCATACGGCGGCAGCTTCGCGCTCCGCCGCGACGCCCAGCGTCTTCTGCATGACGCTTGCGCGCGGACGGCATCGTGTTCACCGTGTTCACGATCTGCACGACGACCGGGATCGTCGCGAGCTTGCCGATGCGGTCGGTGCTGGTGAGCAGCTTGTCGCGGAAGCTCGCGCCGCCGTCGCGAAACTTCACGGCCTTCGCGCGCAGCATGAGGTGCGGGAAGTCGACGTTCCACGGATGCGGCGGAACGTACGGGCACTTCGTCATGTAGCAGACGTCGCACAGGTAGCACTGGTCGACGACCTTGCATGTAGTCGGCCTTGGCGACGCCGTCGATCTCGCCGGTCTTGCCCTCGTCGATCAGGTCGAAGAGCGTCGGGAACGATCCGCACAGGCTCACGCAGCGGCGGCAGCCGTGGCAGATTTCGAAGATGCGCTCCAGTTCGCTTGTCGAGCGCGGCGTGGTCGTAGAACTCGGGATTGCGCCAGTCGAGCGGATGGCGCGTGGGCGCTTCGAGGCTGCCTTCTCGGACAGTCATGATGGTTGGGATCCGGCGGATGTAGCTGGAATCGAACGAAGGTCGCGGGCGACGGCGTCGACGCGGCGGTGCGCCGAGTCGTTGAGCGTCGGGCCCAGCGACGCTCGAACGCGACCAGCGCGATGAGCGTCGTGCCAAGCACGACGCCCGATCGTGCACGGCATGAATCAGTCGGCCAGCGCGTCCAGCGCCTTCTGGAACCGGTTCGCGTGCGACCGCTCGGCCTTCGCGAGCGTCTCGAACCAGTCGGCGATCTCGTCGAAGCCCTCGTCGCGCGCCGACTTCGCCATGCCGGGGTACATGTCGGTGTACTCGTGCGTCTCGCCGGCGACCGCGGCCTTCAGGTTCTCGCGGCTGCGATCCGATCGGCAGGTCCGTCGCCGGATCGCCGACCTGCGCGAGATAGTCGAGGTGGCCGTGCGCGTGGCCGGTCTCGCCTTCGGCGGTCGAGCGGAACAGCGCGGCGACGTCGTTCTGGCCTTCGACGTCCGCCTTGTTCGCGAAGTAGAGGTAGCGCCGGTTCGCCTGCGATTCGCCGGCGAACGCGGCCTTCAGGTTGTCGTGGGTCTTGGTGCCTTTCAGGTTCTTCATCGTGCATCTCCTCTTGACTGCCACGGACGCGATTCGATCGCCGGCACGCGCCGTCGATGTCCGATTGTGCGCGCCGGTCAGAGGTCCGTCTAATTGATTATGCCAATGTCCGCGATAGAGTGACTCAATCGCTCCTGCGGCATTCGGCCACTGCCCCCAGCACGCGGACCAGCGCGCGCTCGCACGCGCGCCCGCCTCGCACCGGCACGCCCGGCGGGTTGGCGGCGGCGCGCGCGCGGCAGCCGCACGCCGCGTTCATCGACATCGGGATGCCCGGAATGAACGGCTATGACGTCGCCCGGGCGATCCGCGCGGAGGCGTGGGGCACGGCCATTCGTCTCGTCGCCGTGACCGGATGGGGCCAGGACAAGGACAAGCACGATGCGCTCGCCGCCGGGTTCGATGCCCACCTGACCAAGCCCGTCGAGCCGGCGCAGGTTCTGTCGATGCTGCTTCCCGTCGCGCCGTAGCTCCGCGGTTCGCGGCGCCAAGGAACGGCATTGCGCGCACCCGAGAGGACGGTTTGATACAGTCTGCCTATCGTCACGACGAAAGCCGGTCATGCCCAATATCGGATCCGTGCTGCGCATGGAAATCTCGCGCCTCTCCCGCAAGGAGATACGCGAACACACCGAATCGACGCGCAAGGCGACGGTGCAGCATCGCCGCGACATTGCGCTGCTGAAGCGACAGATGGCGACGCTCGAGCGCCAGCTGAAGGCGCTGGCGCGCAGCACGCGCGCCGCAACTCCCGAGCCCGCAGAGGACGCGCCGCGCGTGCGCTTCTCGGCGCAGGGGCTGCGCTCGCACCGCCAGCGTCTTGGACTATCCGCCGGCGACTTCGGCAAGCTGGTGGGCGTCACCGGGCAGTCGGTGTACAACTGGGAAAACGGCTCGACCGTTCCCCGCGGCGAGCAATTGACTCGGCTCGCCGCCGTGCGCAGCATCGGCAAGCGCGTGGCGAAGCAGCGGCTGGAAGAGGCGTCCGCCGACCCCCAAGCAGAGCGCGCGCAAGCGATAGCGGCGTCGCTCCCGATCCGTCGTCGGCACGGACGTCGGGCCTTGCCGCGGCCAGTTCTCACCTGCAGCGGTGTGTGGACCTCCTGCGCAGCGAGGGCGTCAGCGATGGCACGTCCCGGTGCCGGCATCGAGCGGGACACCGCCGCCGACCGGGACGAACTCCCAACCGTAGGTCCCCGCGCCCAGCGTCAGCCGCAGCACGCCAAGCGTGACGTTCTGCCGGTACTCGCTATTCGGGATCGGCGGCCCGAGCGGATTCAGTTCGTGTCCGCCGGTGCCGACCACGAACTGCCGCGTGCCGTGCAGGGGATCGGCCGCGCCGTCGGCCCGCTGCGGCGCGAATCGTTCGTAGATGTGGTCGTGTCCGGATACCAGCATCTCCACCCCGGCCTTCTGCAGCGCGTCGAAGACGGGCCGCATTTCCATGACGCTGCCGTAGCCGCCCCCCGAGTTGAACGGGGGATAGTGCAGCAGCGCCATCGTGCAGGCGGCGTCCCTGGATTTCGCGAGATCCGCGGCGAGCCATGCGTACTGCGCCGATCCGGCGGAGAAGTCGACGACGGCGTTCAGCGAGATGAAGTGCCAGCCCCCATAGTCGAAGCTGTAGTAGCCGCGGCGGTCCGGTCCTGCCTGCGGGCCGAAATAATCGAAATAGGGCTTGGCGTCCGCCGTGTAGTACTCGTGGTTGCCGATGGTGGGAAAGATCCGATCCTTGAAGGCACCCCACGTCGGATGGAAGCAGTTCGCAAACTCGGCGGCGGTGCCGTTATCGTACGTGTTGTCGCCCGCCGTGATCACGAACGCATCGAGCGACGTGACCAGCGCCGCCGTCCTCGCCGCGCCGCTCTGCGCCGCGGGCGCGTTGAAGCACTGGCCGATGTCCCCCGCCGTCACGATCGTGAACGAGGTCGGCAGCTGTGCGGGCACGCAGCCGATCACGCCGATGCCCGAGCCCTCGGGAATCCATCCCTGCGCGATCATCTGCGCGCGGGTCGCGAGCTGCGTCGTGTACCGGTGGTTCGGGGCATCGCCCTTGCCGTCGTTGTACAACCGGTACAGCGGCACGTTCGCGCCCGTGCACGCGCCGGCGGCATCGGGCAGCAGCATCGCAAACACCTCGCCCTCGAACATCCAGTCGGGATTGCCCTTGACCTTCGCGCATTCCGCGGCAAGGGGCGTGTAGAAGTGCGAACTCTTGGTGACGAACGTCTTCCCGCTCCAGAAGCGGCAGACGCTGGCAGCGCCTGCGGCCCCCTTTTCGAGCACGGCAAACGCCTCCCCGGTTCGGGTCCAGCCCGAGATCGTTCCGGAGTCGAGCGCGACGATCTCCACCGGCGACGCGGTCACGAAATAGTGGCCGTAGCCGCTGTGGTAGTACTCGACGGCGCTCAGCGATGCGGCAACGGGAAAGCTCGCTGCCAGGCCAAGCGACGCGAGGGACGACAGGTAGCGAAACAGCGTCGTCACGACCTTCCTCCCGATCTTGCGCGCGGCAGACATTCGGCACCCCCTATGACCGATTGCTCAACTGTCATTCCGCGCCGGCGACCGGTGGCCCGTCTTGACAGTCGTCAACGGGGCCCACGATAGGCCGGTCCGCAACCCTGGCTCGGCGCTGCCCAGGGATGCCTGGAGGTCGAGGCGCGCGATTGGGACAGGCAGCTTGCGTATCGCTGGTGCGAGCATGATTCCCTCCCGGATCCCAACTACCTGCACCACGTATTGAACGCCTGCGGACTCGCGTAAGCCCGATCGAGCCACGCCAGCCTCTCGTTCAGGAACCGCCGGACGAAGGCGACCTCCTCGGCGTGATTGGTGAACACATAGTAGTTGGTGAGCGGCACGTCGAAGATCGGCCACCGCTGGAAGTTGCGCGCCTGCGCGGCCGCGAGGCGTCTTTCAAAGGTGTCGATGCTGACGTTGACGAACACCTCGAGCGCCGGACGCTTCTGCTTCCAGTGCGCCAGCGTGAGCGCCACGAAGTCGGCGTTGTCGAACATCCTGCTGATCCAGTTGGGCAGGTAGGGCTTGCTCACCCAGCAGCCCTCGGTCTTCCAGTTGTCGAAATAATTGACGTTGCCCGCACTGCGATCGAAGTCCCAGAGGGGACCCATGTTCAGCAGCCGATCCTTCGCATCGGCCGCGGCCGCGGTGTCCTTCCACATGTAATCGCTGGAGATGAAGAGCGCATCGTTGTTGCGGAAGAATTCCTGCACCAGGTACCAGTCGGCGAAGCTTGTCGGATTTGTGCTGTCCAGCCGGGTCGCACCGTACAGTTCGGTCTCGACCTGGACGAGCACGTTCTTGATGTAGGCAAGCTGGTTGGGCGTGATGTCCTCTTCGTCCGGCGTATCGACGCAGAAGGGAACGCCCGCCGGCGTCACCAGCTGCAGGTCGAGGTCGGCCCCCTTGTAGCAGTCGAGGCGACTGTCGACCTCGACGATATAGCCTCCGTCGATATCGCTCGCGGCGGGATCGGAATTCATCGACTTGAGGTCGAGCCTCGCCGGATCGATGCGGATGTCCTCGGTAAGCAGGTAGACGCCGACGTAGTCGTCGTTCAGGGTGACCTCGACGTGCTGGCCCGACGGCGTCCACTTGAGGCCGTCGCGGAACACGCTGCTGCCGCCGAGCGAAAGGGCGAGCTTGTTGCGGATCAGCGAGCGGTCGAAATAGTCGGCGAGCAGCGCCCAATTGCGCTGCTTCTTCATCCCGAGCACATCCGCGATCGCCGCGTAGCTCGCATCCTTGGCGAACTGGACCTTGTAGGGATTCTTGGGTTGCCCCCACGTCGAATGCCCCCGTCCGCGGATCTTGCCGCTCAACCTCACCTCGGGCACGGCAGCGGCGGGGTTGGTCAGCACGTAGGTCGCATCGACATAGACTTCCTTGGAATCGATCGGCGCCCCGTCCTTGGTGGTAATCCGCAGCTGCGGCATGTCGGTCAGCGCGGCGGGAACGAGGCGATGACGGTCGCGAGCGCGCTCGCTGACGAGAGGTCCAGCGCCAGTCCGTTCGCCTTGAGCGCCGTCACCGCCGCCTTCGCCACGGTCTGCGTCAACGATCCCGGCGCCGCCGCCGCGGTGAGCTTGATGTCGTAGTACGGTGGCAGGCCGAGGATGCCGCGAACGAGATCCTCCGCGAGCGGATAGTTGTCCTGCGCGGTGAGCAGGACGAGCGTCGAGAACGGCGTGATTTCCGTGGCATAGGCGCGCGAAGGGGATGCCATGCGATACGAGCGGTCGACCGTCGTCTGCGGCTGGTCGCTGTCGCGCGATCGCCCGGCGACGATCTCGGCGATCAGCGGCGCGGTCGAATCCTTCGGGATCGCCAGTTGATAGAAGCCCGCAGCATCCGAATAGACCTGCGCCTCGCTCCCGTCGCAGCGGCCGTTGCGATTCTGGTCGACGCAGACCAAGGCGCCTTCGATGTACCCGTCGATGACGCGCCCCGTGATGACGTCCGGCTCGGCCGCAAAGGGCACGCAGCCGATCACCCCGATGCCCTGGCCCTCCGCGGTCCATCCCTGCGCCAGCATCTGCGACCGGAGTGCGGAGCGCGTCGTGTAGCGGTGGTTCGGGGCGCCGCTCGCACCGTTGTTGTACATGCGGTAGAGCGGCACCGTGCCCGCGGTGCAGCTGCCGGCCGTGTCGGCGAGCAGCGCGGCGAAAACCTCGCCCTCGAACACCCAGTCGGGGTTGCCCTTCACGAGCGCGCATTCGGAGGCGAGAGGCGTGTAGAAATGAGCGCTCTTGGGAGCATACGTCTGTCCGGTCCAGAAGCGGCAGACGTTGGCCGCGCCCTTGGTGTCGCGATCGAACACGGCGAACGACTCGCCGGTGCGGTACCAGCCCGCGATCACGCGGGCATCGAGCGCGGCGATCTCCACTGGCGAAGCGGTGACGAAATAGTGGCCGTAGTCGCTGTGAAGGTACTCGACGGCTACCGACGCCGCGACTGCGGGACAACTGGCGATGGTGCCGAACGCTGCGATCAGGAGCAGCAGGCGGGTTGGGGCGCGCATGGCAACCTCCCTCAATACGGGCCACTGCGCTGCGGGGCGTTCGGCAGCCCGAGCTTCGATATTCCTTGAATTGATTGTGGCCTTGGCGGCGTGCGCAGCGTTGACGAAAGTCAATGGCGAAGGGATGGGACGTTCATCGCGTGCGACGCGGCGATGGAGCTAATGCATGCGCACGTGTACGCGGAACCGCCTTCATGACGCATTTGGTCCCTTGCGATCGACGGTGACTCGGTTTCGCTGGCTCGACATCTGGCGCGCTCGGTCATGTCGGCCATCAGCGCCGCCCCAATCGGGGTTGTCGCGGTCCCATGGACGCTTTCGCTTCGTGCGCGCGAGCGCCCGCTTGCGCGATCGCACCTCGTCGGCCTCGTTCCCGCAGGCAAGGCATGACGCGCGCGCCCTTCCCCTACAATGCCCGCTCCGACGCAGGGCGATCCACACATGCCTCCCCACAGCGCCAATGGCAATTCCCGCCTCCGGCACATCGCGCGCGAAGCGATGCGCGCGCGTGGCCTGCTGCCCGACTTCCCGCCCGCGGTCATCGCGGAGGTGGCAGGCATCGCGCACGCCGCGACCGCCGCGGACGGCAGCGCGCGCGACTTGCGCGACCTGCCGTGGGCCTCGATCGACAACGACGACTCGCGCGACCTCGACCAGCTCTCGGTCGCGGGCACGGCCGGCGACGGGGTCGGAAGGATCTTCGTCGCGATCGCGGACGTCGACGCGCTGGTTCGCAAAGGATCGGACGTCGACAATCGCGCCGCCGTCAACACGACGTCGGTGTACACGGCCGCCGAAGTCTTCCCGATGCTGCCGGAGAAGCTGTCGACGAATCTCACGTCGCTCAATCCGGACGAGGATCGCGTGGCGGTCGTGGTCGAGATGACGGTCGCGGCGGATGGCGCGATCGCGGAGTCCGCGATCTACCGCGCCACCGTGCGCAATCATGCCAAGCTCGCCTACAACGGCGTGGCGGCGTGGCTGGAAGGCGCAGCAGCCGCGCCGGCGGCGCTGGCCGCGGTCCCCGGCCTCGAGGAGCAATTGCAGCGGCAGAGCCGGTTCGCCGGTGCGATGAAGCGCATGCGCGAGACCCGCGGCGCGCTGCGGCTCGATACGCTCGAGGCGCGGGCGATCTTCTCCGACGGCACGCTGGCTGACCTCGCGCCCGACGAGTCGAACCGCGCGAAGGAGCTGATCGAGGACTTCATGGTCGCCGCCAACGGCGTGGTCGCGCGCCATCTCGCAAGCAAGGGCGTGCCGTCGCTGCGCCGCGTGCTGCGCACGCCGCAGCGCTGGGATCGCATCGTGGCGCTCGCCGCGCAAACCGGCGAGAAGCTGCCGGCGTTGCCCGACGCCGTGGCGCTCGATGCGTTCCTGCAGAAGCGGCGACAGGCCGAGCCCGCCACGTTCGCGGACCTGTCGCTCGCGATCGTCAAGCTGCTGGGCTCGGGCGAGTATGCGCTCGAGGTTCCGGGCATGCCGACGCCGGGCCACTTCGCGCTGGCGGTGAAGGACTACACGCATTCCACCGCGCCCAACCGGCGCTTCCCGGACCTCGTCACGCAGCGCATCGTCAAGGCGACGCTCGCCGGGCGCAGCGCGCCGTACGGCAACGCGGAGCTCGCCGCGCTGGCCGCGCATTGCAACGAGCAGCAGCGCAACGCGACGAAGGTCGAGCGGCAGGTCGCGAAGTCCGCGGCCGCGCTGCTGCTCTCGTCGCGCATCGGCGCGACGTTCCGCGGTGTGGTGACCGGCGCATCGGACAAGGGAACGTGGGTCCGGATCGCGGGACCGACCACGGAAGGGCGGGTCGTGAGAGGCTTCCAGGGACTCGACGTCGGCGACTGCATCTCGGTGCAGCTCCTCCATACGGACGTCGACCGCGGCTACATCGACTTCGCCTTCACGGGGAAACGAAAGTGACATCGAACGATCGGCTCGACGCCCCGCTTGCCTACAAGAACGAGTCCTTCCTCGACAGCGACGATGCGCGCCCGCTGCGCATCCTCGCCGAGTATCTGCAGCCGCTGTACGCCTTCCAGCGCGAGCGCGTCTGCGGCACCGTGGTGTTCTTCGGATCGGCACGACTTCGCCCCGACGGCCCGCTCGGCACGTACTACGCAGCGGCGCGCGAGCTCGCCCGCCTCGTGACGGAGTGGTCGCTGGAGCTGTCCTCCGACCTGTGCCATTGCGTGGTGTGCACGGGCGGCGGCGGCGGCATCATGGAGGCGGCGAATCGCGGCGCCGCCGACGCCGGCGGCAAATCGATCGGGCTCAACATCGGCCTGCCCCACGAGCAGCGGCCGAACGCCTGGATCTCTCCCGGACTGAACTTCGAGTTCCACTACTTCTTCATGCGCAAGCTCTGGTTCGCGCACCTCGCCCGCGCGCTCGTCGTGTTTCCGGGCGGCTTCGGCACGCTCGACGAGCTCACCGAGATCCTCACCCTCATGCAGACGGAGAAGATCGAGCGGCGCATCCCGGTGGTGCTGTACGGGACGGCCTACTGGAACGAGGTGATCGACTTCGAGGCGCTCGCTCGGCACGGCATGATCGACCGCGGCGACCTGTCGCTGTTCCGCTACGCCGACGATCCCGCCGCCGCGCTCGCGCTGCTGAAGTCCGGCGTGACGCCCGCGATCGAGACCGAGACGCCCGCGATCGCGCATTCGCGCACCGCGTAAGGACGGACGGCCGCCTCGCGCGACTGGCCATCGATGGAATGGAAGTGAACGATTTGCCAAGTATTGTACAATTTTTGATCCATACCATCATGTCCGACCGATCGGGTCGAGGCGTATCATCTCCCGATCGCCGACTCCCCCGCCCTGCCCCGTGCTGGAAGAACTCACCGCAACGTCACAGAGCGAACGCGTCTACCGCCGGATCCGCAGCGACATCGTGTTCGGGAAGCTCACGCCCGGACAGAAGCTCACGCTCGAGCGCGTCAAGGAGGCCTACGAGACGAGCGTTGGCACCCTGCGCGAAACCCTGAACCGGCTGGCGTCGGAGGGCCTCGTCGCAGCCGAAGGCGCGCGCGGGTTCGAGGTGATGCCGATCTCGGCGGAGAATCTCCGCCAGGTCGCCGCCATGCGCCAGCTGCTCGAAGCCCACGCGCTGCGCGAGTCCTTCGAGGCGGGCGACATGGACTGGGAAGGCCGCGTCGTGGCGGCGCACCACAAGCTGGCGGCAATGGAGAAGCGGATGCGCGATGGCGACCGCTCGAGCGCCGAACTGTGGAAGCGCTATGACTGGGAGTTCCATCACGCGCTGATCTCCGCCTGCGGGTCGGCCGTGCTGCTCGAGACGCACGCGGCGATCTACGACAAGTACCTGCGATACCAGATGGTGTCCGGCGTCTACCGCGGCGAGGTCGCATCGCAGGAGCACCGCAAGCTGCTCGCGGCCGCGCTCGCGCGCGACTGGCAGAAGGCGCAGAACGTCCTGGCCAAGCACATCCAGGACTGCGTCGACCACATGATCGGCGCGCAGCTCATCCGTTAGCCTCGTACTCGCGGCGGCGCAATCGATCGGTGAGCCGCGGTCGAATGCCGGCTTCGCGACATGGAGGACGCGCGTTGACTCCGGTCAAGGCACGCCGGGCAGGATAGGAGCGAGAGTGTCGATATAGGTCGCCAGGCGCAGCCGGCCGGGTCCGCCGCCGCCTCCGGGCGTGTCCGCCATGACCACCTCGGTCCTTGCATCCGCAGCGCCATCTCCCGCGTCGATCGCGGATTCGGAAGCCGTCGCTCGCTTCGGACGCCCCGCGGAGGGCTGGCGCGCGCGCGCGTTCGCGATCGTCTTCGAGTCCGACACGCGCGCGGGAAGGCTGTTCGACCTCCTGCTGATCGTGACGATCCTCGCCAGCGTGGCGGTGGTGATCCTCGATAGCGTGCGCGCGTACACGGCGCGCTACGGCACGCTGTTCGACGTGCTCGAATGGGGCTTCACGCTGCTGTTCACCGCGGAGTACGCGCTGAGGCTCCTGTGCACGCGACACCCGCTGCGGTATGCGACGAGCTTCTTCGGCATCGTGGACCTGATGGCCGTGCTGCCGACCTACCTGGCGTTCTTCGTGCCCGAGGTGCATGCGCTGATCGACGTGCGCCTGCTGCGCCTGCTGCGCATCTTCCGCATTCTCAAGCTCGGCGCGTACGTGTCGGAGTTCGGCTCGCTCGGCGCTGCCTTGGTCGCCAGCCGACGCAAGATCGTCGTGTTCATCGGCTTCGTGCTGGTCACCGTCGTGGTCCTGGGGACGTTGATGTACGTCGTCGAGGGACCGGAGAACGGGTTCACGAGCATCCCCATCGCCATCTACTGGGGCATCACGACGATGACCACCGTCGGCTTCGGGGACGTCACGCCCAAGACCGACCTTGGCCGCTTCATCGCGTCGTGCATGATGCTGATGGGGTGGGGCATCCTCGCGGTGCCCACCGGCATCGTCACCGCCGAGATGACGCTCCGCGGCATGGTCGCTCCCGGACCGGCGCGGACCTGCCCGGGATGCCGCCTGGAAGGCCATGAGGCGGATGCACGGTTCTGCCGGCGTTGCGGAAGGCCGCTCGCCGGCTTCCAGGGTCATCGTGCGTCCGAGGCGCCGGACCGCGCCACGTTGCCGGATTGACGTGGCCCCTCGAAGCGCGGCGCGAACGGACGCTCGACTGCCGACGCATCGCTTGCGACGGCGACAGCCCCTCCGCGGGAGACACGGCGTGCGGCGCGCGCCCTCGGGGTCCCGCCGGCGCGCCGCCGTTCGGATCAGTTGAGCATGAGATGCGGCAGCCACAGCGAGATGGCCGGGACATAGGTCACGATCATCAGCACGATGAACATCGCCGCATAGAACGGCCAGATCTTGCGCGTGACCTGCTCGATGGTGAGCTTGGCGACGGCGCAGCCGACGAAGAGCACCGAGCCGACCGGCGGCGTCACCAGGCCGATGCCGAGATTGACGAGCATGATGATGCCGAAGTGCACGGGATCGACCCCGAAGGACTGCACCACCGGCAGCAGGATCGGCGTGCAGATCAGCAGCAGCGGCGCCATGTCCATCAACGTGCCGAGGAACAGCAGCAGCAGGTTGATCAGCAGCAGGATGACGTACTTGTTGCTCGAGATGGTGAGGAAGAACGCGGTCACCTTCGCCGGCAGCTGCATCAGCGCCATCATGTAGCCGAAGCCCGACGCGAACGCGATCAGGATCATGACCATGCCCACCGTCTTCATGGTCCGATGCACCAGCAGATGCAGGTCGCGCCAGCGATAGTCGCGGTAGATGAACATCGTGACGAAGAACGCCCAGGCGCAGGCCACCGCCGCCGCCTCGGTCGCCGTGAACACGCCGAACAGGATGCCGCCGGTGATGATCACCATCGTCATGAGGCCCCAAAACGCCTCGATCGCCACCCGCACCGCCTTGCGCAACGGCACGACTTCGCCCTTCGGATAGTTTTCCCGGTAGGCGGTGATCACCACCAGGATGCTCAGCGCCAGGCCGAGCAGCAGTCCCGGCAGGAATCCCGCGACGAGCAGGTGCGCGATCGACACCGTGCCGCCGACCGCGATCGAATAGATCACGGCGTTGTGGCTCGGCGGGATCAGGATGGCCTGGACCGAGCCGCAGATCGTCACGTTGGTGGCGAACACGCGCGGATAGCCGGCACGCTCCATCTGCGGGATCATCACCGAACCGATCGACGAGGTGTCGGCAACCGACGAGCCCGAAATGCAGCCGAACAGGCTCGATGCCATGATGTTCACCAGCCCGAGCCCGCCGCGGATGAAGCCGACGAACACGCCGGCCAGCGCGATCAGCCGCCGCGCCATGCCGCCTTCGGCCATGATCGCGCCGGCAAGCACGAAGAACGGAATGGCCAGCAGCGAGAACTTGCTGATCCCGTCGGAGATCTTGAGCATCACCGCCTCGAGCGGGATGTCGGCCCAGATCGCGCCGATCAGCGCGGCGACGCCGAGCGAGTAGGCGACCGGCACGCCGATGGCGATCAGGGCAAAGAGGCTGCCCAGCAGAATCAAGGCGTCCACGGGAGTCTCGGCGCGCTTCTAGTCGGCACTGACCGGCTCGCGGTGAACGAACGAGTCTTTTCCGGGCGGGCCGATCCAGACCTGTTCGATGACGAAGAGCAGCGTGATCACGCCGCCGATCGGGATCGGCAGGTAGGTTATGCCGACCGAGAGCCAGGGAAATTCGGCGATCGTGTTGAGCCAGGTGGCCTCGACCAGCTTGATGCCCCAGATGATCGCGAACAGGCTGACCAGCGCCATCACGGCATCGCGGGTGAAGGTGGGCCGCCCGTCGTCCGTCGGGGGGCAGGCGGTCGACGACCATCGCCACCGCAATATGGACGTTGCCGCGATAGCACGCGGCAGCGGCGAAGAACGTGAACACGATCACCAGCAGGATCGAAAGCGGCTCGGGCCATGACGACGCGCTGTTGAGCACGTAACGCGTGAACACGCCCCACGGTATGACGATGGTCATCGTGACGATGCAAAGCCCGGAGATCACCGCGCAGGCGATATAGAGGGCCTCCATCGCCCGCGCGTACGCAGCCTTCATGGCAATGCTCCTGCTGGGCATGACGCGGGACCGGCGGCGGCCCTCGCAGCCGCGCACCGGCACCGCGGACGGCGCGCCTATTTGACGGCCTGGATGCGCTTCACGGTCTCGGCGTACTTCGGCCCGTACTTGTCCCAGACCGGCTTGACGGCGTCCTGGAACGCCTTCTTGTCGGCGTCCGATACCTGGACGATCTGGATGCCGGCGGCCTTGGCCTTGTCCATCGCCTGCTTCTCGTATTCGGTCCACAGCTTGCGCTCTTCCAATTGCGCTTCGCGGGCGAACTTGAGCAGTGCGGCCTGCTCGTCCTTCGACATGGTGTCGTAGATCTTCTTGGAAAACACGAGCATTTCCGGAACGATCAGGTGCTCGTCGATGGTGTAGTACTTCGCCACCTGATAGTGGTTGTCGAACACGAAGCTGGGCGGGTTGTTTTCGGCGCCGTCGACCACGCCGGTCTGCAGCGCGTTGAAGACCTGGTCGTAGCCCATCGCGATGCCGTTGCCGCCCATGGAGTTCGCCATGTCGACGAACATCGGATTGCCCATGACGCGCACCTTCATGCCCTTGAGGTCGGCCATGGTCTTGATCGGGTGCTTGGTGTTGTAGAAGCTGCGCGCGCCGGCATCCATCCAGCACAGGCCGATCAGGCCCTTGCCGCTGTTCGTCACCTTGTCGAGCAGCTCCTTGCCGATTGCGCCGTCGATCACCTTCTGCATGTGCGCGGTGTTGCGGAACACGTAGGGCAGGTTGAACACGTTGAGGTCGTCGACCACCGGGCCGAGCGCGCCGACCGAAACGCGCGCAAAGGCGATGGCGCCGACCTGCGCCTGCTCGATCGCTTCCTTCTCGCCGCCGAGTTGCATCGACGGATACATCTGCACGCTGACCCGGCCATTGGTGGCCTTCTCGAGCTTCTTGCCGAGATCCTCGACCGCGACGACGGTCGGATACCCCGCCGCGTGCACGTCCGATGCCTTGAGGACCAGTTTCTGCTGCGCGAGCGCGCCGCCGCCCGACGTGGTCATCGCGGCCGCGAAGGCGAGCGCAGTGCACAGCGAAATACGCGTCTTCATTGGGTGGTTCCTCCTGGTTGCGTTCTTCATGCGGGAGCGCCGCCTTTGAATCGCCCGACCTGTCCCACCGGTTCTTTTAGGCGGGCATATGATGGCGCGGCCGGGAATGCCGGGTCAAGCGACCCGGGATCGCCGGGCCGGATGCGCCGGGAGCCACCCGGCCCGCGGGCACCCAGGCGATGTCCGCCGCGCCGGGATGGAAACCGTGTGCCCGCAATGGCTGTGCGCAAGCGACCGGCACGAGTGTCCGAATCTGTGTCGTGATACGCTTCGCGACCGAAGAAGTGTGTGTCCGTCCCAGGGGGAGCTATGAGGCGGCGTGACTTCATCGCGGTACTGGGTGCGACGGCGTCAGCGTGGCCGTCCGGTGTTCGCGCACAGGCGGGCATGCCGGGAGAGTCGGCGCCGCGGCCGTCGATCCTGCCGCTCGTCGGATTCCTCAACAGCGCGTCGCCCGTCACGTATCGCTTCAATGCCGATGCGTTTCGGGAGGGCCTCGCGCAAGCGGGATTCGTCGAGAACCGCAACGTGCGCATCGAGGAACGTTGGGCGAACGCCGACTACAACGCCCTTCCGGCGCTCGCCAGGGAGCTCGTGGCAATGGGCGTGGTCGCCATGGCGGCCACGGGCGACGTGGCCTCGGCTCGCGCCGCCCGGGGAGCGAGCACGACCGTTCCGATCGTCTTCACGATCGGCGGCGATCCGGTGCGCTTCGGGCTGGTGGCGAGCTTCAACAAGCCGGGCGGCAACCTCACAGGGATCGCCTTCGTCCCGAACCAACTCGGCGCCAAGCGGGTGCAGCTTCTGCACGATCTGGTGCCCAGGATCGCGCGCGTCGGCTTGCTGATGAACCCGGACAATCCCAACGTCACGTCCGAGCTGGCGGACTCGAGGGACGGCGCGGCGCGGCTCGGGCTGCAGGTCGTCGTGCAAAATGCCCGCAATGCCGCCGAAATCGACGCCGCGTTCGCCGAGCTCGTGCGCGCCAAGGCCGACGCCGTGATCGCCGCGACGGACCCGGTCCTGCTCGACCGTCGCGAGCAGATCGCCGCGCTGGCGGAGCGCAATGCGCTGCCGGCGATCTCGTTTACGCGCCAGCTCGCGATGGCGGGCCTGCTGATGAGCTACGGTCCGGACATCGGGTGGATGTACCGCCAGGCCGGCGGCTACATCGGCCAGATCCTGAAGGGCGCGAAGCCGGCCGAGATGCCCGTCATGCAGTCGGTCCGCTTCGAGCTCGTCCTCAATCTCAAGACGGCAAGGCGACTGGGCCTCGCGGTGCCGCCGAGCTTTCTCGCTTCGGTCGACGACGTGATCGAATGACTCCGGGCATCGCCTCGTGATCCGGGCCCACGTCGTGCCTCGAACGATCGCATTGCGGCCGCGACCGCCGCGCTCCGGCGGCGTTGCGCTACAGCCCGGCGCCGCCTTTCGGACTTGCGTTCGCGACGACTCGCAGCGCCGCCTCGGCGCCGGCGCGCGTAACCTGTGCACGCCCCTCGTGCGCCATCGGCGTATCGGGGATCACCATTGAAGCCATGAGATCCCGTATCGAGACGATGCCGTTGACCTTGCCGCCGTCCTCGACCAGCAAGTGTCGATACCCGTGAACCACCATCAGGCTCAATGCATCCTCGATCGTGGTCCACCCTTCTATGCGCCGAACCTGCGAGCTCATGACACTACGGATTGCCGTCGTCTTGGCGTCTCGTTCCGCGCTGACGACTCGGACCATCAGGTCCCGCTCGGTGAAAATGCCATCGACGGCGTCCTGCGAGCTCCTGATGAGGATCGCGCCGACGCCCTTTTCGCTCATCTGGGCCACCGCCTCAAACACCGTCGCCGACGCCGGTACGGCGATCAGTTCCTGAATCTGCTTTTCGCTGACGATCGAGCCAACCGTCTTCCCAATCATGGGGCCTCCCGTGTGAATGGGTCGGGCCTCGGTCCTGCATTCAATAAAGGACATGAAAGCGTCTTTGACGGACCAGGCCACCCAATCGTACCGCTTTCGAGAGGCAAGTGCCCCGTCCAGACATTTTGCTGCTTTGGGTATGGCCGTGCCTCCATCGCGGCCCCAGGCGGTCGCGGCACCGCGACCCCAAGGGCGTCCGCCCATGGGGCAGCAACAGGACTCACCGCCGTTCATCGCCAGGATGCTCGCCGTCCGGTGTCGGTCACACTGGGGTAGGCTTGCAAGGTGCAAAACGCAAACGACAACGGATCCGTCGACGGGGACGGATTGGCCTCGGGGTCGGAGGTCGATGTCGTGATCGAGGTTCCACGCGGCAGCTTCATCAAACGCGGGTCGACGGGCCGCGTCGATTTCGTCTCTCCCCTGCCGTGCCCGTTCAACTATGGCTCGGTACCCGCCTACATTGGCCTTGAAGGCGATCTGCTCGACGCGCTGGTGCTCGGGCCGCGCCTTCCGCTCGGTGCTCGCATACGGGTCAAGGCGTGGGGAGCCGTGATCTTGACGGACCGCGGCATGACGGACGACAAACTGGTCTGCGGCAATCACCCGGTGACTGCAGCAGAGCGGCGAATGGTCCTGCGATTCTTCAACTTCTATGCAAGGTGCAAGGGACTGCTGAATGTCTGGCGACGCCGCCCTGGCCGAAACGCGTGCGAAGGATGGTGCGATGTGACGCAGGCGCTGGCGCGTGCACGGCCGCGAGACGATTCGTGGCGTGGTTCACCGGTCGACTTCTGACCAGGTGAGTGGCTTCGATGAACGCCTGGCTGTACTGCGCGCAACGAAGTGTTCCTGCGCACCCAATGGGCCGCGGCGGCCACGCTTGCGCGCAGCTACCCGCTGCGGCAGCGTTTGCCGCGACGGCGCAAGCCCCCCTCAGTCGATCCGCTCGTAGGCCGGCAGCGTCAGGAACTCGACGAACGTGTCGTTGTTGACGAGGTCGGCGAAGATCTTCGCCGCGTCGTCGTACTTGCCCTGGCCGTACGCATCGCCCAGCAGGTCGCGGATCTTCGCGAGCTCCTCGGGAATCATCGCGGCGACCATCTCCTTCGTGACCTTGCGGCCGTCGTCGAGCTTGCCCTTCGGCGAGCGGATCCACTGCCACACCTGCGAGCGCGAGATCTCCGCGGTCGCGGCGTCCTCCATCAGGTTGAAGATCGGCACCGCGCCCTGCCCCGCCAGCCACGCGCCGATGTACTGGATCGCGACGTTGATGTTGAGGCGCAGGCCGCGCTCCGTGATCGGCGTCTCGGGCTCGAACTTGAGCAGGTCGGCCGCCGTCGCGTGCACGTCCTCGCGCTTCTTCGTCGCGATCTGGTTCGGCGCCGGCATCAGGCGGTTGAACGCTTCCAGCGCGACCGGCACGAGGCCCGGATGCGCGACCCACGTGCCGTCGTGGCCGTAGGTGGCTTCGCGCTCCTTGTCGACCTTCACCTTGGCGAACGCCTCGGCGTTGGCCTTCTCGTCGTTCTTCACCGGAATCTGCGCGGCCATCCCGCCCATCGCGTGGATGTTGCGGCGGTGGCAGGTCTTGACCAGCAGCTCGGCGTAGCTCTTCATGAAGTGCGTGGTCATCGTGACGAGCGCGCGGTCGGCGAGGCAGAAGTCGCGGTTGCTGCGCAGCTTCTTGATGCAGCTGAAGATGTAGTCCCAGCGGCCGGCGTTGAGCCCCGCCGAGTGCTCGCGCAGCTCGTAGAGGATCTCGTCCATCTCGAACGCCGCGACGATCGTCTCGATCAGCACCGTCGCCTTGATCGTGCCGCGCGGCAGCCCGAGGTCGTCCTGCGCCATCACGAAGATGTCGTTCCACAGCCGCGCCTCGAGATGGCTCTCGAGCTTCGGCAGGTAGAAGTACGGGCCGCTGCCGCGCGCGACCAGCTCCTTCGCGTTGTGGAACATGTAGAGCGCGAAGTCGAAGATGCCGCCGGAGATCGGCGCGCCGTCGACCAGCACGTGCTTCTCCGGCAGGTGCCAGCCGCGCGGACGCACGAACAGCACCGCGGTCTTCTCGTCGAGCTTGTACGCCTTGCCTTCCGGCGAGACGAAGTCGATGCGGCGGCGGATCGCGTCGCGCAGGTTGAGGTGGCCCTGGATGTTGTTGTCCCAGCGCGGCGTGTTGGCGTCCTCGAAGTCGGCCATGAACACGGACGCGCCCGAGTTGAGCGCGTTGACGATCATCTTGCGGTCGACGGGGCCGGTGATCTCGACCCGGCGGTCCTGGATGTCCGCCGGCACCGGCGCGCACGTCCAGGCGCCTTCGCGCACCTGCGCGCGTCTCGGGCAGGAAATCGGGCAGCTTGCCGGCGTCGAACTCGCGCTGGCGCTCCGCGCGCCTGCGCGAGGAGCTCGGCGCGGCGCCCGCCGAACGCGCGCTGCAGCTTGGCGGCGAACGCGACGGCCTCGGGCGTCAGGATCTGCGCGTATTCGGGCGTGATGCGGCCGGTGATCTCGACACCGGGACCATAGGTGGGGCTGCTCATCGGGGCCTCGCAGGACGGATAGACAGGACGTCGCCGGACGCCTGTCCGACGAATGTGAAAACGACTTTCACAAATGTCAATTCTACCGTCTTTTTGCGGGTGCAGCAAAGAACGGCCCCTGCGGCGCGACGCCGCAGGGGCCGTTCGCGAGCCGCGTGAGGCTAGGCGACCGCAGTGTGCGTCGCCGGCAGCGCCAGCAGTCCGGTCCGCACGCCCCGGTTGATGGCGCTCGTCAGCGCGCGCAGCGTCGCGGTCACGATGTTGGCATCGCGGCCGACGCCGTAGACGGTGCGGTCGGTGCCGACGCGCAGCTGCACGTACGCACACCGCCATCGCGTCCTCGCCCGCGCCGATCGCGTGCTCGTGGTAGTTGATCACGTGGATCGGCATGCCGAGGCCCTTGCGCAGCGCCGCGACGAACGCGTCGACCGGGCCGTTGCCGGCGCCGTGCACCATCGTCTCGACGCCGTCGACGCGAGGTGCGCGGTCAGGTGCTCGACGGTGCCGTCGCCGCCGTTGTGCTGCGCGCGATGCCCGACGTACGTCGACGGGCATCGTCGCGCCGACGTACTCGCGCTCGAACGCCGCGTGGATCTCGGCCGACGACAGCTCCTTGCCCGTCGCGTCGGTGATCGCCTGGATCACCTGCGCGAACTCGATCTGCAGCAGGCGCGGCAGCGCGAGCCCGTAGTCGCGCTCGAGCAGGTACGCGATGCCGCCCTTGCCCGACTGGCTGTTGACGCGGATGACCGCCTCGTAGGTGCGGCCGAGGTCGGCCGGGTCGATCGGCAGGTACGGCACGTCCCACACCTCGTTGCCGCGCGCGAGGTCCGCCGCGCGCGCCGCGAGGCCCTTCTTGATCGCGTCCTGGTGCGAGCCGGAGAACGCGGTGAACACGAGCTCGCCGCCGTAGGGATGGCGCGGATGCACCGGCAGCTGGTTGCAGTACTCGACGGTGCGGATGATCGTCGCCGATGTCCGAGAAGTCGATGCCCGGATCGATGCCCTGCGAATGGAGGTTGAGGCCGAGCGTGACGAGGCAGACGTTGCCGGTGCGCTCGCCGTTGCCGAAGAGACAGCCTTCGACGCGGTCGGCGCCGGCCATCACGCCGAGCTCGGCGGCGGCCACGCCGCAGCCGCGGTCGTTGTGCGGATGCAGCGAGAGCACGACGCTGTCGCGCCGCGCGAGATTGCGGCTGCATCCACTCGATCTGGTCGGCGTAGACGTTGGGCGTGGCCATCTCGACCGTCGCCGGCAGGTTGATGATCGCCTTGCGCGCGGGCGTCGGCTGCCACACGTCGAGCACGGCGTCGCAGACCTCCTTCGCGTAGTCGAGCTCGGTGCCGGTGAAGCTCTCCGGCGAGTACTGGAACGTCCACTCGGTCTCCGGCTGCGCTGCGGCGCAGTCGCGCACGATCGCGCGCGGCGTCCACCGCGATCTGCCTTGATGCCCGGCGCGGTCGAGGCCGAACACCACGCGCCGCTGCGTGGTCGACGTCGAGTTGTAGAGGTGCATGATCGCGCGCTTCGCGCCCTTCAGCGCCTCGAACGTGCGCTCGATCAGCGGCGCGCGCGCCTGGGTCAGCACCTGCACGTTGACGTCGTCGGGGATGAGGTCGTCCTCGATCAGCTTGCGCACGAAGTCGAAGTCGGTCTGCGACGCCGCCGGGAAGCCGATCTCGATCTCCTTGTAGCCCATCTTCACGAGCAGCCGGAACATGCGCAGCTTGCGCTCGGCATCCATCGGCTCGATGAGCGCCTGGTTGCCGTCGCGCAGGTCGACGCTGCACCAGACGGGCGGGCGCGTGATCACGCGCGACGGCCAGGTGCGATCGGCGAGCGCGATCGGGGCGAACGGGCGGTACTTCACGGACGGATCGATCTTCATGGCACATTCCTCGGTGCATGCGTCCGGCCGATCGGCGTCGCGCCGGACATGAGGCTTCGCCATCCGGTCCTGCTGGATGACACGGGCACTGCTCGAATTGAGGGGGTTGGGTTATGTGCGCGCGAGGCGCAGCAGCAGCAGACCGCCCAGGATGAGCGCGAGCGCGGACGGCGAATGCGTCCGGGCGCTGCGGGGCGGTGAGGAGATTGCTGCTCATCCAGTTACCATTAGCGGAGTTTGCGCGCCGCCGCAAGAGCCCCGGACGCGCAAAGGGGCGCAATGGCATAATCCGGGCCGCCAAGCGGGATGGCCCGCCGCGCTGCCGCACATTTCCCGGCCCGACTTCCGTTGATCCCGTTCCACCGCCTCCCGGCCGCTACCCGGACAGACTCCGGGCGGACGCATCGCCGATGCCATCTGGCTCGCGCTGTGCGTCGGCCTTGTCGGATGGTTCTCGCTGCGCCGCGGGCAGGACGCAGAACTGGGACCTGCAGAACTATCACTTCTACAACCCCTGGGCGTGGTGTCAACGGGAAGCGCGGCTACACCTACGACATCGTCGCGGCGCAGCTGCAGACCTACCACAGCCCGCTGCCCGACCTTCCGTTCTACGGAATGGTCGCCGCCGGCTGGCATCCGAAGCTCATCGCGTTCGTGCTCGCCGTCCCGGCGGGCATGGCGGCGTTCATCCTGCTGAAGCTCGCTCAACCTGCTCTTTGCGGACCTGCCATTCCGCGAGCGCGCGGTCGCGGTCGGGTGTCGCGTTCGTCGATGAGCGCCACCTCCGCGATGGGTCGCGGGCGTGCTCGGCACCACGATGAACGAATGGCCGGGCGCGATGCTCACGCTCGCCGGCGTGTGGGTGCTGGTGCGCGCGATGGTGCGCGACGCCGATGCGCCGTTGCGTCGCGGCCCCCCGATCGTCGCCGGCCTGCTGTGCGGCCTGGCCACGGGGCTCAAGCTCACTTTCGGCCTATTCGCGTTCGCGCTGTGCCTCGCGCTGTGGCTGCGGCAGGTGCGCCCGGTCGCGACCTGGCTGCGCAACTTCCGCCAGGCGTTCCTGTTCGGCATCGCGGTGCTCGCCGGCACGCTGGTCTCCGGCGGCGCGTGGATGTGGGAGCTGTGGACGCAGCTCGGCAGTCCCATCTTTCCGTACGGCAACGATGTGGATCAAGTCGCCGTGGTGGGGACGAGTACGAGGTGATGGGCCGCGCCTACGGCCCGCACAGCGTTGTCGAGTGGCTCGCAGTTTCCGTTCCGGATGCTGTCGCCGAGGCCGTTCTTCGTCGCCGAGACCGAGTACTTCGACGCCCGCTTCCCCGTGCTCTACGGGCTCGCGCTCGCCGCGCGGCGGCATGGCTGACGCAGCGTCTGCGCGCGCTGCCGCGTCGGCCACGCGGAGCTGCCAGCGGTCGCGGGCGCGCACACGCGAGAGGCGTGGTGGCTGGTAAGCCTCTTCTTCGTGCTTTCGTTCTGCTGTGGACCGCAGCAGTTCTCGATCTACCGCTACCTCGTGCCGCTCGAGATGCTCACGGGCGCGCTCATCGTCGCGCTGCTCCTGTACCTGCTGCGGCCCGGCTACGCGCTGCCCGCGGTCGTCGTGCTTGCCGTTCGCGCTGGTGTCGTCCACGAAGGCGCCGGACTGGGGGCATCTCGAGTTCGAGGACCGCGCCACCTGGTTCGACGTGAAGGTGCCGCCGGTGGAACCCGACGCCCTGGTGCTGCTCGACGTCCGACGGGCCGATGTCGCTACACGCTGCCGTTCTTCCCGCCGGACGCGCGCTTCTTCGGGCGTCAACAACAGCATCAACGATCCGCAGCGCAAGACGCTGATGGAGGAGACGATCGCGCGCGAGATCAAGGCGCACCGCGGGCCGCTCTATTCGCTTGCCTATCCGAAGGGCGCGGGCGTCGACGCGCTGCTCGCGCGCGACCTGCTGCGGATCACCGAGACGTGCCGGGACGTGGTGACGACGATGCGGACGAGCCCCATCCAGCTGTGCAAGCTGTTGCGCATGCCTCCGAAGTCACCGTAGGCGCAGGATGAGCGAATCAACGAGCGCGGCCGCGCAACGGCGCGCGTCGTCCGTCGCGCACATGCTGTGGCCGTTCCTCGGCCGTGCTGGCCGCGTTACGCGGTCGGTCGCACTGCAGCAGAGCACGCTCCCCGGCATCTACATGGACGCGGTGAACCCGGACTACATGGCGGTGCAGCTGCTCAATCGCCATTCGCAGCCCATCGCGCCCTGGCTGTTGCCCGGCAACCTGCTGTTCGAGCGCGTATCCGGTCCTCATCTCGTTCTATCACGGCTCGCAGCAGGTCTGGCTCGGGCTGCCGTTCTTCAAGCTCTTCGGCACGCACGCCGCCGGGCATCCGCGCGACGCACGCGATGTTCGCGCTGGGCGTGCTCGCGACGCTCTACCTGCTGCTCGCGCGCGGCGCGATGAAGCCGTGGCAGGCCGCGCTCGCGTGCGGCGCGCTCGCGATCGATCCCGTCGTTCTCGTACGCGTTCCGCACGCAGAGCTACATCACGCTCGCGCCCGCGGCGTGGCTGTTCATGGCCTTGCTCTGCCTGCTGCGCGCGGGCCGGCAAGGCGCCTACGCGTATCTGTGGCTCTTCACCGCCGGCGGTGCTCTACGGCCTCGCGATCGTCGGCTACTTCATCTACGCGTTCTTCGCGCCGGCGATGATCTACGCGCTCTGGGTCCTGCGCCCCGCCGCGACGCGCGCGTGGCTCGCCTGGCTCGTCGTCGCGCTGGGCATGCTCGTGGGCGGCAGCCCCTACATTGTCGGCTATGCGTTGCTCACCTACAGCATGGGCGGCGTCGCGCAGGCGTGGGAATACTTCCAGCAGACGCAGCGCGCGCTCAACGCGTTCTCCGAGCAGCCGGATTTCGCTCGTGCGCGTCGAGCACATCGCGGCAACCATCGATAGCGTGTTCGCGAACTGGTTCCACCACACGCTGATCTTCGGCGAGCACGGCACGGTTCCGGCGGCCGGCTTCAAGGTCGCGCTGCTGCTCGGCGCGCCGCTCGTGCTGTGGCTCCGCCTCGAATGGCGGCGCGCAGGCGCCGTTCCTGCTGCGCCTGCTTCGTGGCGCTGGGTCTCTCGTTCGTGCGGTGGCGGCGTTCTTCGGCACGCGACTGTCCGGCCATCACTTCATGGTGCTGCTGCCGCTCGCGTACGGCGCGCTCGCGCTCGGCCTCGCGAACACGAGCCACGCACGCCGCCGTCGTGGCGCAGGGTGTCGACCGTGTTCGTGCCGCCGCTCGTCGCGTCTGATCGGCTTCAACGTCGGCGGACAGGTGAAGGAAGGCGTGCGCCTGCACCAGACGCGCGGCGTCGGGCTGTACTCCGATGCGATCAACCGGCTCGCGGCCGATCTCGACGCCGCGCCGCGCAAGCCGTTCGTCTATTTTCCGGATTGGGGCCTGCAGATGCCGGTGGCGCTGCTCACCGGCGGCCGCGTGGGACTCGACTCGGTCGAGAACCTCGCCGGCGGCGCGGCAGAAGCTGTGCTCGGGCACCGACGTCGCGGTCGCGTTCGTCACCGGGGATCGTGCGGCGCGCATTGCCGCGTACCAGCAGGCGCTGCGCTGGGACGCGCCGGCGGTGAAGCCGTATCGCTCAGGCCGACGGCGCGGTGGTCTTCGAGCTCGCGACCTTCACCGGCCGCAAGGACGGCCCGGCCTGCGCTTCCTGATAGGTGCGCGCGGCGCCCGCGGCGAGATACGCGAGGCGCTTCGCCTCGCGGCGGCCGCGCGCGACGCTGTCGAGGATCATCCCGCACACGATGGCCAGCGAGGCGAGCAGCATGAGCCCGGTGGCGAGAACCGCGGTGGGCAGGCGCGGCACGAGGCCGGTCTTCGAGGTAATCGACGACCACCTCGCTGCCGAGCCCCAGCCCGAGCAGCAGCGAACAGCGAGCGCGCACCACGAGAAGAACGGCAGCGGCCGCACGTCGCGGAACAGCCGCGCCATCGTGTAGAGGATGCGCAGGCCGTCGCGGTACGTGGACAGCTTGCTGGCCGACCCCGCCGGACGCTCGAAGTAGCTCGTCACGACTTCGGCCGTCGGCACGCGCAGCTCGAGCGCGTGCACGGTGAGCTCCGTCTCGATCTCGAAGCCGCGCGCCTCGGCCGGGAACGACTTCACGAATCGGCGCGACATCACGCGGTAGCCGGAGAACATGTCGGTGGGCCGCTCGCCGAACAGCAGCCCGAGCAGCCAGTTGAACATGCGGTTGCCGAACTGGTGGCCGCGACGGTACGCGGCGTCGCGATCGCCGTGGTCGCGGATGCCGGTCACCACGTCGAGGTCGTCGCGAACGAGGCGCTCGATCATCTCGGGCGCGCGCGTCGCGTCGTAGGTCGCATCGCCGTCGGTGACGATGTAGATGTCCGCGTCGATCTCGGCGAACATGCGGCGCATGACGCCGCCCTTGCCGGGCCGCTCCTCGCGCCGGACCACGGCGCCGGTGGCGCGCGCGATGTCGCCGGTGCCGTCGCTCGACCGGTTGTCGTACACGTAGATCACGGCAGCCAGGCAGCGCCGCGCGGAAATCGGCGATCACCTTCGCGACGGTCAGCGCTTCGTTGTAGCAGGGGACGAGCACCGCGACGCGCGGTGCAGGCGGCATCGCGGCATGATCAGCGCGGTCGCGCTGGCGCGCCGCCGGCGCAGCAGCATCCACGCCGACACCACGTAGCCGGAAATGGCATACGCGACGAAGCCGCGCGAACAGCACGAGCGGCGGCTGGAGCGCGGCCAGCGCGATGAAGACGACCGGCAAGGAGCACCACGACGAACGGCACGCTCTTGCGCAGGTTGATCGACTTGAAGCTGTAGTACTTGAGATTGCTCACCATCGTCAGGCCGGCGAAGACGGTGACGAACAGCGCCCACCACCGGATCGCCTCGGGGTCGATGTCGTAGTCGTCGACGATCCATACGCAGCCGGCGACCAGCGCCGCGGCCGCGGGACTGGGGATGCCGGTGAACCAGCGCTTGTCGGCGACGTCGAGCATCGTGTTGAAGCGCGCGAGGCGCAGCGCGGCGCAGGCGCAGTACAGGAACGCGGCAATCCAGCCGAGCTTGCCCATGTCGCGCAGCACCCACTCGTACATCACGAGCGCCGGCGCCGCGCCGAACGACACCATGTCGGCCAGGCTGTCGAACTCGGCGCCGAACGCGCTCTGCGTCTTGGTGAGGCGCGCCACGCGGCCGTCGAGGCTGTCGAGCACCATCGCGACGAAGATGCCGATCGCCGCCTGGTCGAAGTTGAGGTTCATCGCCTGCACGATCGCGTAGAAGCCCGCGAACAGCGCGGCCAGCGTGAACAGGTTGGGCAGGATGTAGATCCCGCGCCGGCGGATGCGGTTCTTCTGGACGGCGCGCTCGTGGTCGAGTCGATCATCGCGTCGTCCTCAGGGGAGCTCGGCCAGGATGGTTTCGGTGGCGGCCACCTTGTCGCCGACCGCCACCTTCGGCTTCGCCGCGGGATCGAGGTACACGTCGACGCGCGAGCCGAAGCGGATGAAGCCGTAGCGCTGGCCGCGCGCGAGCGTGGCGCCCGGCGTCGACGTAGCACAGGATGCGCCGCGCGACGAGGCCGGCGATCTGCACGCACGTCACGTTCTGTCCCGCGGGCGTGCGCAGGTGCAGCGCGTTGCGCTCGTTCTCGAGCGACGCCTTGTCGAGCGCCGCATTGAGGAAGCTGCCCGGGTGATACCAGCGCGTCGACCACCACGCCGTCGACCGGGCTGCGGTTGCAGTGCACGTTGAACACGTTCATGAACACGCTGATCTTCAGCGCGTCGCGGTCGAGGTACGGATCGCGCGCCTTCTCGACCTTGACGACGCGGCCGTCCGCCGGCGCCAGCACGGCATTCGCCTGCGCGGGAATCGTGCGCGCGGGATCGCGGAAGAACTGGAGCGATGAAGACGAACGGCGATCCACGCGACGACGGCCGAGCACCCACAGCCCATACCACGTGAGCGCCGCCGCGACGACGAAGGCGATCGCAAGGAACGGCCAGCCTTCGCGGGCGATGATGGGGTGCGGATATCGGACCGGGCATGCGGCGTTCGGAAAGGCGCGTGCGATACCCGGGATTATGCCTGACGGCACTGCGGGCGCGCCTTGAGGCGCGTACGCCGGCCGGTCAGTAGCCGCCGCTGCGCTTGTCTTCCTGCTGCTTCAGCATCGATTCGACGCCACGCGCCTTGTCGAGCGGATTGGTCGGCGCCGGCGTGGCGGTCGTCGGATCGGCGCGTTCCACCGCGCCCGCGACGCCCGAACCGGTGCGCTCGCCTGGCGTCGCGGACCTGGTGATGGTCTCGGCGTCGGGCACGAGCCCGTACTTCTGCAGCGCGTCCCTGGCGAGCCATGCGACGATGAGGAGCGCCACCAGGATCACGATCATCCCTACCCACCCACCCTGCCGGTCGCTGCGACGATTCATGGCGAGTCCCCCTCCCGCGCCACTCTACGCTTCGCAGGCGGCGCGGGAAGGGGTGGTGGCCGCGCCGGTCAGTTCTTCGCCTGGTCGACGAGCTTGTTCTTCCTGATCCACGGCATCATCGAGCGCAGCTTCTCGCCGACCACCTCGATGGAGTGCTGGGCCATCAGGCGGCGGCGCGACAGCAGCGTCGGCGCACCCGCGCGGTTCTCGAGGATGAAGTCCTTCGCGTACTCGCCGGTCTGGATGCGCGTGAGCATCTCCTTCATCGCCTTCTTGGTCTCCGCCGTGACGATCTTCGGGCCGCTCACGTACTCGCCGTACTCGGCGTTGTTGGAGATCGAGTAGTTCATGTTGGCGATGCCGCCTTCGTAGATCAGGTCGACGATCAGCTTCAGCTCGTGCAGGCACTCGAAGTACGCCATCTCGGGCGCGTAGCCCGCCTCGACCAGCGTCTCGTAGCCGGCCTTGATGAGCTCGACGGTGCCGCCGCACAGCACGGCCTGCTCGCCGAAGAGGTCGGTCTCGGTCTCCTCGCGGAAGTTGGTCTCGATGACGCCGGCGCGCGTGCCGCCGATGGCCGCCGCGTACGAGAGCGCGACGTCGCGCGCCTTCTTGGACGCGTCCTGGTGCACGGCGATCAGCATCGGCACGCCGCCGCCGGCCGCGTACGTCGAGCGCACGGTGTGGCCCGGCGCCTTCGGCGCGATCATCACGACGTCGAGGTCGGCGCGCGGCTGCACCTGGCCGTAGTGGATGTTGAAGCCGTGCGCGAAGGCGAGCATCGCGCCCTTCTTGATGTTGGGCTCGACCTCGCTCTTGTAGACGGCGGCGATGCTCTCGTCGGGCATCAGCATCATCACGACGTCGGCGCTCTTCACCGCGTCGCCCACCTCGGCGACCTTGAGGCCGGCCTTCTTCGCCTTGTCCCACGACGCGCCGCCCTTGCGCAGGCCGACCGTCACCTTGACGCCCGAGTCGTTGAGGTTCTGCGCGTGCGCGTGGCCCTGCGAGCCGTAGCCGACGATGGTGACCTTCTTCCCCTTGATGAGCGAGAGGTCGGCGTCCTTTTCGTAGTAGACCTTCATCATTTGCTGGTTCCCTCGTTTATGTCGTCGTCCCCGCGAAGGCGGGGACCCAGTGTCTTTCGTCGAACGCCGCTGGGTCCCCGCTTGCGCGGGGACGACAGCGGCCATTTGCACTGCTTGCCGAATCGTTGTGCGCCCGCCGTCCGTCAGACGCGCAGCACACGCTCGCCGCGCCCGATGCCCGACGCGCCGGTGCGGACCGTCTCGAGGATCACGCCCGGCTCGATCGACTGCAGGAACGCGTCGAGCTTGTGGCCGGTGCCGGTGAGCTCGATGGTGTAGCTCTTGTCGGTGACGTCGAGGATGCGGCCGCGGAAGATGTCGGCGAGGCGCTTCATCTCCTCGCGGTCCTTGCCGGAGGCGCGCACCTTCACGAGCATCAGCTCGCGCTCGATGTGGTTGCCTTCGGTGAGGTCGACGACCTTCACCACCTCGACGAGCTTGTTGAGCTGCTTGGTGATCTGCTCGACGACGTCGTCGGAGCCGGTCGTGACGATCGTCATCCGCGACATCGTCGCGTCTTCCGTCGGCGCCACGGTCAGCGACTCGATGTTGTAGCCGCGGGCGGAGAAGAGGCCCGAGACGCGCGACAGCGCGCCGGCTTCGTTCTCCACGAGGATCGACAGGATGTGTCTCATAGCTCCTCCGCCAGGATCATCTCGGTCAGCCCCTTGCCGCCGGGCACCATCGGGAACACGTTCTCCGTCTGGTCGGTGATGAAGTCCATGAACACGAGCCGCTCCTTCAGCTTGAACGCCTCGCGCAGCGCGCCTTCGACGTCGCCCGGCTTCTCGATCTTCATGCCGACGTGGCCGTAGGCCTCCGCGAGCTTCACGAAATCGGGCAGCGCGTCCATGTACGACTCCGCGTAGCGGTTGCCGTAGAAGAATTCCTGCCACTGCCGCACCATGCCCATGTAGCGGTTGTTGAGGTTCACGAGCTTGATCGGCAGGTGGTACTGCTTGCAGGTGGACAGTTCCTGGATGCACATCTGGATCGACGCCTCGCCGGTCACGCACGCGACCGTCGCGTCCGGATTCACGAGCTGCACGCCCATCGCCGCCGGCAGGCCGAAGCCCATCGTGCCGAGGCCGCCCGAGTTGATCCAGCGGCGCGGCTTGTCGAACTTGTAGTACTGCGCGGCCCACATCTGGTGCTGGCCGACGTCGGAGGTGATGAACGCGTCGCCCTTGGTGAGCTCGTAGAGCTTCTGGATCACGAACTGCGGCTTGATGAGATTGCTCTTGGTGTCGTACTTGAGGCAATCCTTGCGCTGCCACTCCTTGATGTCCGCCCACCACGCCTTGAGCGCGGCGGGGTCCGGCCGCTGCGGCGACGACTCGATGATCTTGATCATCTCGTCGAGCACGTCGCCGACGTAGCCGACGATCGGCACGTCGACCTTCACGCGCTTGGAGATCGACGACGGGTCGATGTCGATGTGGATGATCTTGCGGTCGCTGCGGAAGAAGTGCTCCGGGTTGCCGATCACGCGGTCGTCGAAGCGCGCGCCGATGGCGATCAGCACGTCGCAGTGCTGCATCGCCATGTTCGACTCGTAGGTGCCGTGCATGCCCAGCATGCCGGTGAACTGCGGATCGGTGCCGGGGAACGCGCCGAGGCCCATCAGCGTGTTGGTGCACGGGAAAGCCCAGCAGGCGCACGAGGCGCGTCAGTTGCGGCGACGCGTTGTTGAGGATCACGCCGCCGCCCGCGTAGACCATCGGCCGCTTGGCCTCGAGCAGGAGCTGCACCGCCTTCTTGATCTGCCCCGCGTGGCCCTTGGTCACCGGGTTGTACGAGCGCAGCGAGACCGTCTTCGGATAGTTGAACTCGGTGGTGGCCTGCGTGACGTCCTTCGGGATGTCGACCAGCACCGGGCCCGGGCGGCCGGTGGCGGCGAGGTAGAACGCCTTCTTGATCGTGAGCGCGAGGTCCTTCACGTCCTTCACGAGGAAGTTGTGCTTGACGCACGGGCGCGTGATGCCGACGGTGTCGCACTCCTGGAACGCGTCCTGCCCGATGGCGTGGGTCGGGACCTGGCCGGTGATCACCACCATCGGGATGGAATCCATGTACGCGGTCGCGATGCCGGTCACCGCGTTGGTGACGCCGGGGCCGGAGGTGACGAGCGCCACGCCGACCTTGTGCGACGATCGCGAGTAGCCGTCCGCCGCGTGGACCGCGCCCTGCTCGTGGCGGACCAGCACGTGCTTGACCTTGTCCTGCTTGAACAGCTCGTCGTAGATGTTGAGGACCGCGCCGCCCGGGTAGCCGAAGACGTACTCGACGCCTTCTTCCTGGAGGCAGCGGATGGTGATTTCCGCACCGGTGAGTTGCATGATTGCGCCCTTGGTTGATGGGGACCGTGACCGGCGCACGATGGGCGTGCGAAGTCCGGGCTGTGCAAATCCGCTGGGGCGCGCCGTGTAGGTGGTGGCGCACGACCGGCAAAAGGCTAGATCGGGTAGACAAGCCGCTTAACGCTTGAAAACACCGCCCGCAGTCCATTGGGAGGCTGCGCGACGCTTGTGGCATCGCCGCAGGGACCGCGAACAGCCGTTTTTGCAGTACAGCATCCCGCCCTCGCGGGCAGGAAGGTAAAGATTACCGGGATATCCCCATGATCGTCAACGGTTAAGCGTCGAATTCTCGTCGCCGCACGCGCCGCCGCCGTCCGACGATGCTGTCACGCAACATGGGCGTGCGCCGCGGGTCCGCGCGCAGCGCTACCGGTGCCCGCGGCGATATGCCTCCGCCACCTATAATCGGGCGGCTTTCCCGTCGGACCCTCAAACTGGCCTCTCCACAGGAAATTTCGAGCTTTCTCGCGGAAGTCGAGCGGCGCGCCTTCAAGCAGGCGATGTTCGCCACCCGCGACGAGGATGCCGCCCTCGACATCGTGCAGGACGCGATGCTCAAACTGACGGAAAAGTACTCCGGCAAGCCCGCCGCCGAGCTGCCGATGCTGTTTGCCCGCATCTTGCAGAACACCATCCACGACCATTTCCGGCGCCAGAAGGTCCGAAATACGTGGACGACGCTGCTCTCGGCGTTCGGCAAAGGCGACGAAAAAGACGACGATTTCGATCCGCTCGAAACTTTGCACGCGAAATCCGACTCGAACGCCGCCGAAGATCCCGCGCGGCAGCTCGAGCAAGCGCAGATTGTCGGCATCATCGAACAGGCGATGGCGCGGTTGCCGGCGCGTCAACGCGAAGCGTTTGTCCTGCGTTACTGGGAAGAACTGGACGTGGCGGAAGCCGCTGCCGCGATGGGGTGTTCCGAAGGCAGCGTCAAGACGCACTGCTCCCGCGCCGTCCATGCCCTGGCCGTAATGCTGACCGCCAAGGGACTCAAGCCATGATCCGCGACGACGACGAATTCGCCAAGAAAATAACGGGTTACCTCGATATCGGGGCCGCGAGCCTGAAGCAGGGAACCGCCTATCGGCTGCAGCAGGCGCGGGCGCGGGCGCTCGCCCGGCTGTCCGATCCGGTCCACGCGCAGGAGGCGCGGCTCGCCCACGCGCTTTCCGGCGTCGGCGGGTCGCGGCACGCGCGGCGGTGCGCGCCGCGGCCTGTGGCTCGGCTTCGCGCGTCGTGCTGCTGGCCGCGCTGACGTTCGGCTACCAGCAGTGGACCGCCTACCAGCAAGCCGAGGAGCTGGCGAGCATCGACACCCAGCTCCTGTCTTCCGACCTGCCGATCGACGCCTATCTCGACCGGGGGTTCCAGACGTGGCTCACGCGTTACCAGCCGTGATCCGGGCGCTCTTCGCATCTCGCGCTGGCCGTCGCTTCTCGTCACCGCTCTATCCTCGCCCATGCGCAGATCGCGCTGGGCTCGCCATCGTGGTCGCAGCTTTCCCCGCAGGAGAAGCAGGTGCTCGCGCCGCTCGCCGCCGACTGGAACAACCTCGACGCGCAGCGCAAGACGAAATGGCGCGAGCATCGCGCAGCGCTACCCCAAGATGGGCCCCGACGAGCAGCAGCGCATCCAGCAGCAGATGAAATCCTGGGCGGCACTCACGCCGCAGCAGCGGCAGGCGGCGCGCGAGCAGTACAAGTCGCTGCGCCAGCTTCCGCCCGAGAAGAAGGCCGAGGCGCGGCAGAAGTGGGAGGAGTACCAGCAGCTTGCCGCCCGAGCAGAAGCGCGAGCTCGCCGCACGGCAGGCGCCCGCGCCCGCCGGCGCGCGCAGCGCGGTGCCACCGTCGAACGGCCGCACGCCCGCGCCGCCGATGACGCCGCCGGCGCCCTCCGCCGCCGGCGACATGACGCGCACGCGCTGACCCGGCGCGCGCAAGCCGCACCGTTGGCCGATCCGACCGCAGTGCCTGCGCCGCTCGCGCTCGCGAGCCTGCGCCGCCGTTTCGCATCGCTCGTCTACGAGCTGCTGCTGCTCGTCGCGCTGCTGTTCGTCGCGAGCTTCGCGCTGCTGCCGCTGGTGACGCCGGGACACGCCGGATCGGCGCAGGCGTTGACCGTTCCGGCGCTGCCGCAGCGCGTGGCGATGTTCGTGCGTGCTGTTCGCCGTGCTCGCCGGCTTACTTCACGTGGTGCTGGGCGCAGCGGCCGCCGCACGCTGCCGATGAAGACGTGGCGCCTGCGCCTGGTGCTCGCCGACGGCGGCCCGGTGCCGGCCAAGGTCGCGCTGCTGCGTTACCTCGCGGCGTGGATCGGTCCCGCGCATGTCGCTCGCCGCGTACTCGCGCGCTGGCGCACACCGGACACGGCGCGCACGCGGCGTGGCTCGTCGCGTTCAACTGGCTGTGGGCGTTCGTCGATCGCGAGCGCCAGTTCCTGCACGATCGCGTCGCGGGCACGCGCATCGTGCTTGCGCCGGCTGATCAGAGCGTTGCGCCGCGCGAGCACCACGCCTGCGCAGATGAGCGCCATCCCGACGAGCGCCAGCAGGTCGAGCGTCTCGCCGAACAGGAGCCACGCCATCAGCGCGGTGATCGGCGGCACGAGGTAGAAGAGGCGCGCGACGTTCGCCGCGGCGCCGTGACGCAGCAGCCAGTACAGCAGGCTGATCGCGCCCACCGACAGCACGAGCACGGACCAGGCGAGCGCGAACAGGAACGACGGCACCCACTGCACCGCGCGCGCCTCGAGGAAGCAGCGCGAGCGGCGCGTAGACGATCGCGCACACGGCGAACTGGATCGCGGAGCCGCTGCGCAGGTCGATGTGCGCGCAATGCCGCTTCTGGTAGAGCGTGCCCGACGCTGATGCCGACGAGCGCGATCGCCGACGGGACGAGGCCGGCGAGGCTGCCGCCGAAGTCGACCTTGTGCCGCACGACGAAGTAGACGCCGGCCAGGCCCAGCACGAGTCCCGCCCATTGCCGCGGCACCACGCCCTCGCCCATCCAGACCCACGCGAGCAACACGGTGAGGATCGGCTGCAGGCCGACCAGCATCGCGCTGGTGCCGGCGGCCATGCCGCCGTCGAGCGACACGAACACGCCGCCCAGATAGAGCGCGTGCACCAGCAGCGCGACGATCGCCACGTTCGCGTACTCGCGCGAACGTGCGCGGCCAACGGCGCACGCGTGGCGAGCGCGCACGGCCGTCATCAGCGCGGCGACGAGCGCGAAACGATAGAACAGGAAGCGCGAACGGCGGCGCGTACGGCAGCCCGTACTTGGCCGCGATGAAGCCGGTGCTCCACAGCAGGACGAACAGCGCGGGGAACAGCGCGGCGCCGCGCATCCGCGGCGGTCCGGCGACGGCTCAGCCACCGGCGGGACGATAGATGTCGGGACGGCAGGATCTCCATGAACCGCTCCGGCCGCGCGAGCGGCGCGAAGCCGGCGCGCGCGTACAGCGCGTGCTGGTCGCGCGTGGCGAGCAGCAGGCGACGCGCGCCGGCCAGCGCCGGATGCGTGAGCGCGGTGCCCACGAGCCACGTCGCGAGGCCCTGCCCGCGATGCGGCGGCAGCACGAACACGTCCGCGAGATAGCCGAACGTCGCGCGATCGGTGACGAAGCGAGCGAGCCCGATCTGCGCGCCGAGATGGAAGAGGCCGAAGTTGAGCGAGCCCGCGAGCGCGCGCGCGACGACGTCGCGCGGGAATGTCCTGCGCCCAGTAGCTGTTCGCGAGGAAACCGTGGACCACGTCGAGATCGATGCGCTCGGGCGCGGTCGCAGATCTCGTAGTCGCCGCGCCGCGCGTGGAACGGCGCCTCGCCGCCCGCCTCGCGCGTCATGCCTTGGGCTTCGGGCGCCGCACCGACTTCTTGTAGCGCACGACGCTGTCCATGATCTCGCGCTTCGCCTCGTCGGCCTCGGTCCAGCTCGCGATGCGCACCCACTTGCCGGGCTCGAGATCCTTGTAGTGCTCGAAGAAGTGCGCGATCTGCTGCGTCGTGACCTGCGGCAGGTCGCGCGGCGACGTGCACGTCGCGGTACAGCGAGGACAGCTTGTCGATGGGCACGGCGAGGATCTTCGCGTCGCCGCCGGCCTCGTCGTCCATCTTGAGCATGCCGATCGGCCGGCAGCGCACGACCACGCCGGTGATGAGCGGCACCGGCGAGAGCACCAGCACGTCGCACGGGTCGCCGTCGTCGGACAGCGTGTGCGGGATGTAGCCGTAGTTGCACGGATAGTGCATGGCGGTCGACATGAAGCGGTCGACGAACACGGCGCCGGTCTCCTTGTCGACCTCGTACTTGATCGGGTCGGCGCGCATCGGGATCTCGATGACCACGTTGCAGTCGTTGGGGAGGTCCTTGCCGGCGGGCACGCGGTCGAGGCTCATCGGGCGCTTTCAAAGAGGGAGGCGGCGGTCGTCGCGATATTATAGAGCGACGCACATCCGCGCCTTCGCGGGGTCGACGAACGTGAACTGCGTCGGGTTCCGGCGCGCGCCGAGCGCGATGCGGGCGCGGTCGTGCTGCACGCGAGGGCGGACAAGGCGGCGCGCGGCCGCGCCGACACCGGCCGGTGGATCACGGTCACGCGCAACGTCGTCGACGCCTTCCGAAGGCATTTGGCGAGGAGCCCGGCCTGCCGGCCGACGTCGGCTTCCTCACCGACACCGACAATACGGGCACATCGGTCGCGGCATGGTACGGCGACATCCGATTCGTCCCGGCGCCGTAGGCCGCCGCTGCTGAATCCGGCGCGCTCCGTCGCCGCATCCAACCACGGGCGAGATCGTCGTCCTCCGGAAGGCCCGCCATGCGCCGTTTCACGCTGCTGTTCATCATCCTGGGCTCGGTGGCCCTGGCCGCGCTCCTGACCTACCTGGCGGTCTCGTCCGCACGCTTCGGGGGGCGGAGCCAGCGCGCCGAGACGGCCGCCGCGGCCGGAGAACGCGTCACCCGGCCGCTGCCGCCGTTCACGCGCATCGACGTGACCGGGACCGCCGAGGTGACGCTGGTGCAGGGATCGGCCGAATCGGTGACGCTGCCCGCCAACCCGCCGCGCAAGAGCCGCGTCGATGCCGAGGTGCGCGGCGGAACGCTGTACGTCGAGTCCGCCGACGACACCCGCTGGTGGGACATGATCGTCGGCGGCGGCGGCCGGTCGATCCCCGTGACCGTGACGTTCCGCGACATCGACGCGATCGCGGCCGCGGGCACGGTGCGCCTCAACGCGGGGGCCATCAAGGTGGCGGCGCTCAAGATATCCGGGGCGGGCGGCACGCAGGTCACGATCGACGACCTCACCACGGGCCAGCTCCGGATCTCCGGCGCCGGCGCGCTGAAGGCCGAGATCGCGGGCAAGGCCGACACGCAGAACGTCGCGATCAGCGGCGCGGGCGACTATCGCGGCGGCAAGCTCGTGAGCCAGGACGCGACGGTCACCGTCGCCGGCGCGGGCAAGGTGGTGGTGAACGCGCAGAAGACGCTCAAGGCCACCATCTCGGGTGCGGGCAGCGTCGATTACATCGGCGATCCCGAGGTCACGAAGCGCGTGAGCGGGGCCGGCTCGGTCAAGCGGCGCGAGGTGCGCGGCTCCGGCATCGCGGGCGTGGCCACCGTGGCGGCGGTGCGATCGCCGCGCGTCAGTGCACGGCGGACGGCGCGCTCTCCGTCTTGAACAGCAGCGTCATGCCGGTCACCGGGTCGCGATCCGGATGCACGCCGGGCTGCCGCCGCACGTCGGTCACCCGGCAATCGGCGAGCAGCGTCGCGAACATCTGGACGACGTCCTCGACGCGATCGAGCGGCAGCAGCGGCGCGCGAAAGCCCTCGGCCTGACGCGGGTCGAACGGCGAGGACAGCGACAGGCGAACCTCGCCTCCGCCGGACGGCGAATCGATGCGGTGCACGCTGATGACCGCGCCCGGCTCGCCGGTGCCGGCGCGCAGCTTGCGGATGGCGTTGCTGGCGAAGATCTGCGCGCCCACTTCCCGTTGCGCGAGTCGCCCCTGCCAAAGCGCCGAAACGAGGGGATGCGGCGCGCGCGGCAGCGCCAGAACCGACACGCCGGGCGCGGCCAGCATGCGCGAGAGCGACTGCGCAAACGGCATGCCCCAGCGGCCGACGGACGCATCGCGAAACAGGTCGGCATCGGGACCCGCGAGCGCGGTGCCGATGAGAAAACGCAGGTGCACCGCTTCGCCGCCGGCGACGACGGCGATCGGCGCGGGCGGCAGCGCGCGCGGGCCTTGCTCGCCGGCGAGCGCGCGCCACGCGAGCAGGTCCGGAAGTCGCGCGAGCTCGAGGGCGTCGGCGCCCACCAGCGTGTTGGACAGTGCGAGCGCCTGGTTGCCGGCGAGCGCGCCGTGCTCGCGCAAGAGCGTGGTCAGCGCACCGGCCTCGTCGAGCACGCACGGCAGCGTGACATCCGGTGCCTTCGCGTCGTCGCTGCCGGCGACGACGATCACGGGCAGCGCGAACAGGCGCAGCAGCGCGGAAGGATCGGGTGCACCCGCGCGCTCGCGCAGCGCGAGAAGCCGCCACAGGTGGCGATAGACGTCGCCCGAGGGTGCGCCCGCAAACACCTCCGCTAGCGCCTGCCCGTCGCGCTGGCGCAGCAGGCCGTCGAGCGCGGCGGACGCTTGCGCGTCGGCCGCATCGGCGTCCTGGCCCGTGGCCGCGGTGAGGCTGGCCTGCGCAAGCGCGTAGAGCCGCGCGAGCGCGGCAGGCGCCGGCGTGCCGCCATAGATGCGAGGGTCGGCGGACGCATCGTCGAACGGGGTCATGGCGCGGATTTTCGCACGCGCCTCCGCCGCGACCGCGTCAGGGGAACAGGCAGAACGGTCCGTGCGCCATCGCGTCGGACAGGGTGAGCGCGCGGTAGAGTCCCGCGAGCGCGAAGCCGGCCACCACCGTCGCCGCGACGTAGCGGAACCACGGCCGGGCCAGCGAGCGCTGCGTGCGCGACAGCGTCCAGCCCGCAGCCAGCAGGTTGGGCAGCGTGCCGAGACCGAACGCCAGCATCACGAGCCCGCCGTCGAGTGCGCCGCCCGCGAGCATTGCGACCGGCAGGACGCCGTACACCAGCGCACAGGGCGTGATGCCCCACAGGAGACCCAGCAGGTAACGCCCTGCGACGCCATGTCGCAGGCCTGCCCGCGCGACGGCGGGGGCGACGCGGCGAAAGGCGGCGAGCCCGGCGCGCTCGAGCGGCGCAAAGCTCGCGCCGCGCATCGCGATCGACACCGCGAGCAGCAGCAGCAGCAGGTTCGCACCGATGTAGAGGCCGCGCTGCACCGGTCCCAGCGCGGCGGCCAGTGCCGCGCCGCCGGCCGCGCCGAACAGCACGCCGAGCAGCACGTACGTCGTGAGGCGTCCAGCCTGGCTCGCCAGGAAGTCGACCCGCAGTCGCGCGACCGGCACCAGCGGCACGCTAGCGGAACGCGTGACCACCGCCACCCAGCCGCCGCACATGGCGACGCAATGCAAGCCGCCCAGCAGGCCGGCCAGGAATGCCCCGATCAGCGCGGACTGCGGCATCTCATGCCTTTTTGCGACTGCATCGCCGCGGCGCCCGTCGCGGTGCGGCGTCCGTGCACAGCGGGGGCAAAACCGTTAAAATTCGCAAGGTTGCACACCGGGCTTGCCCACCCTCCCCCGTCCCCATGTCCATCACCGAGCCGCGCAGCGCGACGCCCGGATCGAAGATCGTCTCGATCAGCGATCTGCGCACCCACTGCAGCGCCTGCAGCATGCGGGAGCTGTGCCTGCCGTTCGGCCTTGCCGATTCCGAGGTCGATCAGCTGTACTCGATCATCGGCAGCCGCGTGAAGCTCAAGAAGGGCGAGCCGGTCTTCCGCAACGGCGCGGCGTTCACGGCGCTGTTCGCGATCCGGGTCGGTTCCGTCAAGACCACCATGCTGTCCGACGACGGCCGCGAGCAGATCGCCGGCTACCACATGCCCGGCGACGTCCTGGGCCTCGACGGCATGAGCACCGGGCGTCACGAATGCGAGGCCATCGCACTCGAGGACACCGAGGCGTGCGTGCTGCCGTTCGAGCGGCTGGAGGAAGTCGCGCGCCAGATGCCCGCGCTGCAGCACAGCCTGCACCGCGTCGTCGGCCGCGAGATCGACCACGACCACAAGCAATTGCTGCTGCTCGGCAGCATGCGCGCCGAGGAGCGGCTCGCCGCATTCCTGCTGTCGCTGTCCGAGCGTTACAAGCGGCGCGGCTACTCGTCGACCGAGTTCGTCCTGCGCATGACGCGCGAGGAGATCGGCAGCTTCCTGGGCCTCAAGCTCGAGACGGTGAGCCGGCTGTTCTCGCGCTTCCAGGAAGAGGGCCTCGTGCAGGTGCAGGGCCGCGCGGTGAAGATCATGGACCTGCCCACGCTCAAGAAGATGGCGGGACAGCGCTAGCCTGCGCGTCACTGCCGCGCCGTTTCCTTGGTGCCGGCGTTCTTGCGTTCCGCGTCCAGGTACGGCGGGCTCTCGAGAAACAGGGTCAGCGCCGACGACGCGATGCCGAGCCCCCAGAAGCCGAAGAAGCCCAGCGCATAGATCGACTCGCGCGACATCTCGAGCGGCGCGCCGAAGAAGTGCAGGTCGAAGGGGTCGAACAGCGAGAAGAACACGAGCTCGGCCACGCCGGCGACGAGAAACGCCGGCCAGAGGATCCACATGAGCCTCTGTCCCGTCAGCCACCGGGTGGACGTGGCCACGCGGCTGACCTAGCGCGCGCCCGCCGCCATGCGCACCGCGCGCACGGGACCGCTGACCTCGACCGGCGGCAGGCGCCAGCTGTCGGTTTCCACGACCACGAGCCAGCGTCCGGGCGCGGGCGAATCGAGCTGTCCGACGTAGTCGCCGTGCGGGCCGCGCACCACCACGCCGCGGATGTCGTGTCCGGCGCGCGTCGGATGCAGCACGTTGAGGCGCAGCGCCGCCGGCTGCGCATCCGGCGCATCCGACGTACTCGCGAGTGCCACGCGCGCACGGCCCGACGCGTCGACGTCCACCGTGGCGACGAGGCCCAGGTCGGCCGCGCGGTCGGTGCGCTCGAGCTTGCGATTGATCGCGAGCCCGCGCTTGTAATAGTCGTCGGCGACGAGGCCGTCGTCGCTCCGCACCGCGAGCCACAGCGTCACGAAGCCGGCAACGACCACGATCGCGGGACCCAGCATGAGCAGCCACGGCCACGGCTGGCGATGCCACGGCGTGGTGCGAGCGATGGGACGCGGCGAGAGTGGAAGTTTCGGCGTGCATCGGCGTCATGGCCTCACGTTATCACGGCTTCGGCAGGATGAAGGTAGTGGTCTCGCGCCGCGTGACCGCGGCATCGTCGACGGCCTCGATCAGTAGCTCGACCTTGTGCGTGCCGGGCTCGGCTGCCTCCGCCGGCGCTTCGAGGCGCAGCGGCAACAGCAGCGACGACGCGGCCTGGACCTCGATCGGCTGGGTGATGCCGGTCACCGTGATTCCCGGCAGGCCTTCCGCGGTGATGCGGAACTCGCGCGTCTGCTCGGCGGTGTTCATGATCTGGATGCGGTAGACGTTCTCGATCACGCCCGGCCGCGCCTCGCGCGCCAGCGCACCGCGGTCGCGCGCGATGTCGACCTTCAGCGGATTCTTGAGCGCGAGCGACACCCCGGCGGCGACGGTCATCGCCAGCAGGAGCGACAGGTAGACGAGCGTGCGCGGACGCAGCATGCGCTTGATCATCTCCCGCCGCGTCGAGTGCTTCTCCAGCGCGTTGGACGACGCGTAGCGGATGAGCCCGCGCGGGTAGCCCATCTTGTCCATCACCTGGTCGCAGCCGTCGATGCACGCGGCGCAGCCGATGCACTCGTATTGCAGGCCGCGGCGGATGTCGATGCCGGTGGGGCACACCTGCACGCAGATGTTGCAGTCGATGCAGGAGCCCAGTCCGGCCGCCTTGTGGTCGGTCTTCTTGCTGCGGGCGCCGCGCGGCTCGCCGCGTTCGCCGTCGTAGGCGATGATCAGCGTGTCGCGGTCGAACATCACGGACTGGAACCGCGCGTACGGGCACATGTACTTGCACACCTGCTCGCGCATCCAGCCCGCGTTGCCGTACGTCGCAAAGCCGTAGAACAGCACCCAGAACGTCTCCCACCCGCCCAGGTTCCACGTGATCACGCGGTACGCGAGATCGCGGATCGGCGTGAAATAGCCGACGAACGTGTAGCCCGTGTACAGCGCGAGCGTGATCCACGCGGTGTGCTTCAGCGCCTTCTTGACGAACTTCTCGAGCGAACGCGGCTGCGCGTCGAGCTTCATGCGCGCCTGGCGGTCGCCCTCGATCTTGCGCTCGATCCACAGGAAGATCTCGGTGTAGACCGTCTGCGGGCATGCGTAGCCGCACCAGACGCGGCCGGCGACCGCGGTGAACAGGAACAGCGAGAACGCGGAGAGGATCAGCAGGACCGTCAGGTAGATCACGTCCTGCGGCCAGAACACGATGCCGAAGATGTAGAACTTGCGCGCGGCGAGGTCGAACAGCACCGCCTGCCGGTCGTTCCACGTGAGCCACGGCAGCCCGTAGAACACGAGCTGGGTGGCGATCACCAGCGCCCAGCGCCAGGTGGCGAAGGTGCCGGTGACCGCGCGCGGATAGATCTTGCGGCGGATCTCGTAGAGGCCGATCTCGTCGCCGCCTTCGGCGGCGCGGGCAACCGGCTTCGCTTGCATGTCCACGGTCATCTAGGAAAGCAGCGCCGCCGCTCGCGCATGCCGTGCGGACGGCGGCATTGGCCTCGCTCACTTCGTTGCGCCAGGGTTGTTCGACAGGCCCCACACGTACGCGGCGAGCACGCGGATCTGCGTGGGCGACAGCGTGTCCTTGAACGACGGCATCGGCGTCGGGCCGCCGGCGTACGTCGATGTTGTGCCCGTTGGTGACGCCTTCGATCATGGCCGCGCTCCGAGCTGCCGTACATCCAGACGCCGGACGTCAGGTTCGGAGCGCCCATCGCCTGGTTGCCCTTGCCTTCCGGCCCGTGGCACGCGGCGCAGTTCGCCATGAAGATCGGCTTGCCGAGCTGCGCGCGCAGGTTGTCGTGCGGCAGGTTGGTCAGCGAGCGCACGTACGCGACCACGTTGCGCACGCCTTCCTCGCCCAGCACCGGGCCGAACGCGGGCATCACGCCGATGCGGCCGTTGGTGATCGTGGTGATGATGTTGTCGGGCGCGCCGCCGTACAGCCAGTTCTTGTCGGTCAGGTTCGGGAACCCGCGGCCGCCGCCGGCATCCGAACCGTGGCAGGGCGAGCAGTAGGTGAGGAACATGCGCTGGCCGGTCTGCTGCGCCGCGGCGTCGGCGGCGATCTGCTCGACGTCCATCTTCGCGTACTTCTCGTAGAGCGGCTTCAGGCGATCGTCGAAGTCGGTGCGCTCCTTCGCGTACGCGCCCGTCGAGGTCCAGCCGAGCACGCCCGGCACGTTGCCCAGGCCCGGATACAGGACCAGGTACACGACCGCAGAAGACGATGGTGATCCAGAACAGGTTCGACCACCACTTCGGCAACGGGTTGTTGTACTCCTGCAGGTCGCCGTCCCAGACGTGGCCGGTGACGCCGACCGCGGCCTTGCCGGTGCCGTCCTTCGCGCCTTCCTTGGACGCGACCTTGATCCTGCCGGTGGCGAGCAGCAGCAGCGCGCAGCCCGCGATCGACGCCACCGTGAGGACGATGACCCAGAGGTTCCAGAAGCTCGAGACGAAATCGCTCATGACGGACGCCCTCCGCGGCGCGCGTTGCGTACTTGGGTTGCATCGTCGTCGGGCAGCTCGAACGGCGCGTTCGCCGCCTCGTCGAAGGCCCGCTTGCGCTTGCCGCTGTACGCCCAGACGACGATGCCGATGAAGGTGACGAACGAGACGACCGTCATCACGCTCGACAGGAAGGTCGTGGTGGTCATCGCTACCTCGCGTTCTTCATCGTGATGCCCATGCCCTGCAGGTACGCGATGAGCGCGTCCTGCTCCGTCTTGTCCTTCAGCGCCGCGGGCGCCTTGGCGATCTCGTCGTCGGTGTACGGCAGGCCGAGCGTGCGCAGCGTGCGCATGTGCGCGGCGATGCTGGCGGCGTCGGCCGGCGTCTTCGCGAGCCACGGATAGCCCGGCATGTTCGACTCGGGCACCACGTCGCGCGGATTGTTGAGGTGCACGCGGTGCCAGTCGTCCGAGTAGCGGCCGCCGACGCGCGCCAGGTCGGGGCCGGTGCGCTTGCTGCCCCACTGGAACGGATGGTCGTACACGAACTCGCCCGGCCACCGAGTACGGGCCGTAGCGCTCGGTCTCCGCGCGGAACGGCCGGATCATCTGCGAGTGGCAGTTGTAGCAGCCTTCGCGCTGGTAGATGTCGCGGCCCGCCAGCGCCAGCGCGGAGTACGGCTTCAGCCCCGCGACCGGCTCGGTCGTCGACTTCTGGAAGAACAGCGGGACGATCTCGACCAAGCCGCCCACGCTCACGACGAGCAGCACGAGGACGATGAGCCAGGGCAGGTTGCTCTCGACGTGTTCCTGCGACAGTTTCATGGCGTCGGTCCTTTACGCGTGCGCCGGGACGCCGGCGGGAATCGGGGCCTCGTACGGCTTGGCGCCGGCCACCGTCTTGACCACGTTCCAGGCCATGATCAGCATGCCGGCGAGGAACATCGTGCCGCCGAGCAGGCGGATCGCGTAGAACGGATAGGTCGCCTTGACGCTTTCGACGAACGCGTAGGTCAGCGTGCCGTCGGCGTTGGTGGCGCGCCACATCAGGCCCTGCATCACGCCGGCGATCCACATCGCGGCGATGTAGAGCACGACGCCGATCGTCGCGATCCAGAAGTGCGCGGTGATGAGGCGCACCGACCACATCTCGGTCTTGCCGAACATGCGCGGGATCAGGTAGTACATCGAGCCGATGGAGATGAACGCCACCCAGCCGAGCGCGCCCGAGTGCACGTGGCCGATCGTCCAGTCGGTGTAGTGCGACAGCGCGTTCACCGTCTTGATCGACATCATCGGCCCCTCGAACGTGCTCATGCCGTAGAACGACAGCGAGACGATGAGGAACTTGAGGATCGGGTCCTCGCGCAGCTTGTGCCACGCGCCCGACAGCGTCATGATGCCGTTGATCATGCCGCCCCACGACGGCGCGAGCAGGATCAGCGAGAACACCATGCCGAGCGACTGCGTCCAGTCGGGCAGCGCCGTGTAGTGCAGGTGGTGCGGGCCCGCCCACATGTACGTGAAGATCAGCGCCCAGAAGTGCACGACCGAGAGGCGGTACGAGTAGATCGGGCGGCCCGGCCTGCTTGGGCACGAAGTAGTACATCATCCCGAGGAAGCCGGCGGTCAGGAAGAAGCCCACCGCGTTGTGGCCGTACCACCACTGCACCATGGCGTCCTGCACGCCGGCGTAGGCCGAGTACGACTTCCAGCCCATCAGCGAGACCGGCAGCTCGGCGCTGTTGACGACGTGCAGCAGCGCGATGGTGAGGATGAACGCGCCGAAGAACCAGTTGGCCACGTAGATGTGCGGCGTCTTGCGCTTGGCGATGGTGCCGAAGAACACGACGGCGTACGCGACCCAGACGAGCGTGATCAGGATGTCGATCGGCCACTCGAGCTCGGCGTACTCCTTGCTGGTGGTGATGCCGAGCGGCAGCGTGATCGCGGCCAGCACGATGACCGCGTTCCAGCCCCAGAAGGTGAACGCGGCCAGCGCGTCGGAGAACAGCCGCGCCTGGCAGGTGCGCTGCACGCAGTAATACGACGCGGCGAACAGCGCGCAGCCGCCGAACGCGAAGATCACCGCGTTGGTGTGCAGCGGCCGCAGGCGGCCGTACGACAGCCAGGGGATGTCGAAGTTGAGCGCGGGCCACAGCAGCTGGGCGGCGATGATCACGCCGACCAGCATGCCCACGATGCCCCACACGACCGTCATGATGGCGAACCATCGGACGACCTTGTAGTTGAACGTCGCCGTCACCGCAGCACCCGCCACACCGCCCGCTGCCATCGCATTTGCCATCGTCCACTCCTGTTTTCGATGTGCGCACACCCCTGCGCACCCGTGTTGCACCGCGGGAATGCTACCGGTCCTGGCGTCCGTGGCGAGTTGATCGTCGTCAAGGCGCCTTTTCCGTTTCAGTGGATTCGGGCGGCGCGTCGTCGTCGGCGATGATCCGATGCGCGGGCCCCTCGAGGTCGTCGAACTGGCCGCTGTCCACGCTCCACCAGAAGAGCGCACCGATCACGAGCACGAGCACCACCGAGAGCGGGATGAGCAGCATCAGGACTTCCATGCGCGCTCCCGCGGCCGTTCGTGCACGGCGTGCCGCATGCGACAACCGCGTCGCCCGCCGCGGACGCGTGAGGCGCAGCGCGTTGGCCACCACCACCAGCGACGACAGCGACATGCCGAGCGCCGCGACCACCGGCGTCACGAAACCGAACGCGGCGGCCGGCATCGCGAGCACGTTGTAGACGAGCGCCCATGCCGAGGTTCTCGCGGATGACGGCGAACGTGCGGCGCGCCTCGCGCAGCGTGCCGCCGATGCGCTCGATGCGATCGGAGAGGATCACCACGTCCGCGGTCCATTGCGCGAGCGGCATCGCGCTGCCGAGGCTGACCGACACCTGCGCCTGCGCGAGCGCGGGCGCGTCGTTGACGCCGTCGCCCGCCATCATCACGACGCGCGCCCGCGCGCTGCAGCGCGGCGATCGCGTCGCGCTTGTCGGCCGGCAGGAGCTCGCCGCGCGCGTCGGCGATGCCCGAGGCATTCGCGCCACCGCCGCGACGCTCGCCGCGCGATCGCCCGAGAGCAGCACCGGCGTGACGCCGATCGCGCGCGAGCTCGGCCATCAGCGCGCGCGCACCGGGACGCAGCGTGTCGGCGAGCGCGAACAGCGCGATCCAGCCGCGACGCGTCGCCGAGTCCGGCCAGCGTCGCATCGGAGCGCTCGCGCGAACGCCGCGAGCGCCGCCGGCAGCGGCCCGGCGATCGCCGCGACGAAGTCGATGCGTCCGACCCGCACCTCGCGGCCCGCGCACGCGCGCCGCGATGCCCTGCCCCGCCGTCTGCCGCGGCGATTCGACCGCAGGCAGCGCGCGCGTTGCCGCGGCGGCGCACGATCGCGCGCGCCACCGGATGCTCCGAGCGCGCCTCGAGCGCCGCGGCGAGCGCGAGCGCATCGTCGCGCACGACACCCGCGCACGGTGACGCAGTCCGCCACGCGGATGCGGCCTTCGGTCAGCGTGCCGGTCTTGTCGAACACGACGTGCGTGACCCTCGCCAGCGTCTCGAGCGCGTCGCCGCGCGCGAGCACGACGCCGCGGCGCGCGAGCGAGCCCGCCGCCGCGGCCAGCGCCGCGGGCGTGGCGAGCGCGAGCGCGCACGGGCACGACACCGCGAGCACCGCGAACGTGACGGGCAGTGCCCGCGCGGGATCGAGCCGGAGCCACGCGAGCGCGGTCGCCGCCGCGAGCAGCCAGCAGCGACGCCGACGAAGACCGCGGCGATGCGATCGGCGCTGCGCGCCACCGCGGGCCGCGCGCTCGCCGCACGCTCGGCGAGCCGCAGGATCGCGGACGAGCCGCGTGTCCTCGCCGGCCGCGGTGACGCGCATCACGAGCGCGTTGTCGCGATTGATCGGCGCCCGCCCACAGCGGGTCGCCGACGCCGCGCGCGAGCGGCGCGCTCTCGCCGGTGAGCATCGCCTCCTCGACGTGCGAGCGGCCCTCGACGATGACGCCGTCCGCCGGCACGAGCGCGCCGGGGCGCACCAGCACGCGGTCGCCGGCGGCGAGCGACGCGGCGGCAACGACCGTCTCGGCGCTCGTTCGCGCCCGAGCCGGCGCGACAGGCGCTCCGCCGTATCCGGCCGCTGGCGCGCGATGGTCTCGATCGCCTCGCCCGCCTTCTGGCGCGCGACGAGCTCGAGAGTAGCGCGCGACGAGCAGCAGCGCGATGAACATCGTCACCGAGTCGAAGTACACGGGACCGCCGCCGCGCGAGCACCGACCACGCGCTCGCGACGAACGCGGCGACGAGGCCGAGCACGATCGGCACGTCCATGCCGAGGCGGCGATGCCGCAGGTCGCGCCACGCGCCCGCGAAGAGCGGCGACGCCGGAGTAGAAGAGCGCGGGCAGCGTCAGCACGAAGCTCGCCCAGTCGAGGAGCTGCCGCTGCTCGCGGCGCGACGCCGTCGTCGGACAGGTACAGCGGCAGCGCGAACATCATCACCTGCATCATCGCGAGCAGCGCCACCGCCGTGCGCGCCAGCAGCGCGCGCCGCTCGCGCCGGGCGAGCGCCTCGCGCCGCGCCGGGTCGTACGGATACGCCGCGTAGCCGACCTGCGCGATCGCGCGCAGCACCGCCGACAAGCCGCGTCGCGTCGGGTCGCCACGTCACGAGCGCGCGGCGATTCGCGTAGTTGACCTGCGCCGCGACGACGCCCGGCTGGCGGGCGAGCCACGACTCGACGCAGCGGCACGCACGCGCCGCAGGTCAGCGCCCTCGAGCAGCAGCGACACCTCGCGCCGGCCGTCGGCCAGCGTCGCGCACGAGGCCCGCGGCTTCGGCGACGTCGCCCCAGCGCGTCCATTCGTCGGCGGCGACCGTGTCGGCGCGCAGCGCGACTCGGTGCGTCCTGCGTAGAGGCGTCGAGTCCCGCGGCGTGCAGCGTCTCGGCGACCGCGACGCAGCCCGCGCAGCAGAACTCGCGCGGAGCACCCCGCGATGGTCGGCGGTCCAGCGCGTGCGTTCCGGGATTCGGCGTGCCGCAGTGGTAGCAACGTCCGGCGCCGACTGCGCGGAACGCAGCTGATGCGGCGGACGCAATCGGCGGAGCGGCCGGCAATGCACTCAGCGCCGACATGTCATAGACTCTAGGCGGCGCCGGCGGCAGGGTCAAGGCGCGCGAAATGCGCAGTATTGTCCTCGCGCAAGCGCCCGGCCGCCGTTGACGTGAATCAACCGGCGCGCGACATCAACTGCGTATGATGAATTGAGCACCACGACAACGGGGGAAATTGATGTTCACCAATCTGCTGGTTCCCACCGACGGTTCGAAGCTCTCCGACAAGGCCGTCGCGGAGGCGATCGAGCTCGCGCAGGCGACTGAAGGCGAAGCTCACGCTGTTCCACGCTTCGCCGGACTACCCCACGCCCGTCTACGCGGAAGGCGTTTCGGTCGAGATGGTGTCGCGCCGCGAGTACACGAAGCGCGCGAAGGAAGAAGCGACCGAAGGTGCTCGACCGCGTGGCGGCGAAGGCGACGGCCGCCGGCGTCGAATGCGACCGACGGTGCACGCGATCGCAGCGGCGCCGTGGGAAGCGATCCTGCCGCGCGCCAAGAAGGCGAAGTGCGACGCGATCGTGATGGCCTCGCACGGCCGGCGCGGGCTCGCGGGCCTGCTGCTCGGCAGCGAGACCACCAAGGTGCTCACGCACAGCAAGCTGCCGGTGCTGGTGGTGCGCTGATGGCAGCGCAGCGCGGCAGCCACCAGAGGTAGCCGACGGGGTTGTCCGGGCACGGACCGACCCCGCACTCGAGCAGGAAGGCGGCGGCGTTCGCCGCCGCCAGCACGACAACAGCCCGCACGCCAGCGTCGCGAAGCCGCCGCGGCGCCGGCGTGCGCTCGCGTGTCGCGCGGCGCGCGCGCGCACGAGCAGCATCGCGCCGACGTAGGCGACGAGCGCGCCGTAGCCGACGAACGCCCACGTGTAGAAGTGGAAGCCCGAAGAGCGCCGAGCCGTACTGCGCCGGTGCCGGGCACGACGTGCAGCGCGATCTGCCGCAGCGACGCGCTCGCCGGCGGCCACCGCCGTCAGCAGCACGATGCCGTAGTGCGCCGGCGACGTAGCCGATGCGCAGGTTGAGCATCAGCGCGACGCCGGCGACGATGAAGCCGACGCGCTGCAGCGCGCACAGCGGGCACGGCAGCTCGCCCAGCGACGAACTGGTAGTAGAACGCGACCAGCAGCACGCCGCAGAGGCCGAAGAGCGCGAGCGTGTCGAGCGCGCGCTGCATCGTCTGCGGCGTAGAGCGAGATCGCGAGCTTGTCGGTGGCGTGGTAGACGAGCCACCAGACCTGCACGACGACGGTGACGAGCGCCGACGCCGAGCGCGGCATTGCGCGGCGCGCCATCGCGCAGAAGCGCCGCCACGCAGCGCCAGCATGAACGGTAGTACCATCACCATGGTGAGTCCTCCCTCGACCGCGCGGCGCGCCGCTCGCTGCGCACGCGCGTGCGTGCGCCGATGCGCGCGGCGCGGCCGATCATACTCCTGCGCGCGCTTCGCTGCCGCCGCGCTTCTCGGCAGCGCCCGCCGCGCAGCGCCGCCGACCCGGCGAAGGTCCTGCGCGCTCGCCACCAGCGACATCGACACGCTCGATCCGCAGCAGCTTCAGGACAAGTTCTCGCGCGACGTCGTCGCTCGCGATCAACGAGGGGATGTACGAGTGGTCGTACCTCGACCGCCCGCCGGTGCCGGTGCCGCGCACCGCCGCGGCGAAAGCCCGAGATCAGCGCCGACGGCAGGACGTGGACCATCCACCTCAAGCCGGGCATCCTCTTCACCGACGATCCCGCGTTCAAGGGCAAGCAGCGCGAGCTGGTCGCCGAGCGACTACGTCTACTCGATCAAGCGCACGCTGGACCCCAACCTCCGCGGCGGCGGCGACCCGCAGGTCACGCGATCTCGATCGTCGGCATGCGCGCGGTCGTCGACGCCGCGCGCAAAGCCGGCGCGCGCTTCGACTACGACGCGCCGGTGGAGGGCCTGCGCGCGCTCGACCGCTACACGCTGCAGCTCAAGTTCACGGCGCGTCAACTATCCGGTCGCCACCGACATCCTGATGATGCAGGCGCGTCGCGCGCGAGGTCGTCGAGGCGGCGAACGGCGACATCCAGGCGCGCGCGGTGGGCACCGGTCCGTACAAGCTCGCCGAATGGCAGCGCGGCACGCGCGTGGTGCTCGAGGCGAATCCGGACTACCGCGCGCTCGCGTTTCCCGAGAGCAGCGATCCCGCGCACGCGGCGCTCGTGCGCGAGATGCAGGGCAAGCGCCTGCCCGCGATCGGCCGCGTCGAGCTCTCGGTCATCGACGAGCAGCCGGTGCGGCTGCTCGAGTTCGACCGCGGCAAGCTCGACGTCATCGAGCTGCGCGGCGAAGCCGTGGGACCGTTCATGAAGAACGGCGAGATGCTGCCCGTCGCTCGCGGCGCGCGGCATCCGCCGCATGCCGTACGTGACCAACTCGGTGCGCGCGCTCTACGTGAACATGGACGACCCGGTGCTGGGCGGCATGTCGCGCGAGCGCGTCGCGCTGCGCCGCGCGATCTCGCTCGCCATCGACGCCGACGCGCTCGATCAAGGTCGTCTACGCAGGGCCAGGGACTCGCGTCGAACCAGGTCATCGCCGCCGGGCCTCGGCGGCTACGACCCCGACTGGCCGAAGCGCGAGTACGATCCCGGCGCTCGCGCGCCGCGCTGCTCGACCGCATGGGCTACGGCAAGCGCGACGCGCAGGGCTTTCGCACTGACGCCCGACGGCAAGCCGCTGACGGTGGTCGCTGACCATCTTCACGGGCACCGTGTGGCGCGAGATCCAGACGCTGCTCAAGAAGAACCTGGACACGCTCGGCGTGCGCCTCGACTTCCGCTCGGTGCCGGTGCAGGACCTCTTCAAGGAGAGCGGCGCAGGGCAAGTTCATGATCGACATCCACGGTCGCAGCCTGACGCCGAACGGGACTCGTCTTCGCGACGTTCTACGGGCCGTCGCCGCCCGGAGGCCAACGAGTCGCGCTTCCGCTTCCCGCAGTACGACCGCGCGTTCGAGGCGTTCCTGCAGCGCGACCAACGACGCCGACCGCATGCGCGAGGCGCGCACGATGATCGCGATCCTGCACTACTACGCGCCGTTCATCCCGCTGCTGGTCGACGTGCAGAACGCCTTCGTCCAGCCGTGGCTGAAGGGCTACGTGCCCTCCTCGTTCGCCGCGTACTGCCAGTACCAGGACATCGCCTGCCCCGCGTCGCAGTAGCGCGCCGCGCCGCTGGCCGCCTGCCTCGGGTACAATGCGCTCTTTTCCCCGAAGAAACAGCACCATGCGCGTTTCGAAGTTCTACCTCTCCACGCTGAAGGAAGCGCCGGCCGAGGCCGACGTCACCAGCCAGAAGCTCATGCTGCGCGCCGGCCTCATCAGGAAGCTCGGCACCGGCCTCTACACGTGGATGCCGCTCGGCCTCATCACGCTGCGCAAGGTCGAGCAGATCATCCGCGAGGAGATGAACCGCGCGGGCGCGCTCGAGCTCGTGATGCCGGTCGTGCAGCCGGCGGAGCTGTGGCAGGAGACCGGCCGCTGGGAGAAGATGGGCCCGAACATGCTGCGCCTGAAGGACCGCCACGAGCGCGACTTCGTCGTCGGTCCCGACGCACGAGGAGGTGATCACCGACATCGTGCGCAAGGAGATCCGCAGCTACCGCCAGCTGCCGGTGAACTTCTACCAGATCCAGACCAAGTTCCGCGACGAGATCCGCCCGCGCTTCGGCGTGATGCGCGCGCGCGAGTTCGTCATGAAGGACGCCTACTCGTTCGACGTCGACGAGGCCGGCATGCTGCGCTCGTACCAGGTCGATGTACGACGCCTACACGCGCATCTTCACGCGCATGGGCCTCGACGTTCCGCGCGGTCGACGCCGACACCGGCGCGATCGGCGGCAACGTCTCGCACGAGTTCCAGGTGCTGGCCGACGCCGGCGAGGACGCGATCGCCTACAGCGACGGCTCGGACTACGCGGCCAACGTCGAGAAGGCCGAGGCGCTGGCGCCGGCGCACCCGCGCGCGGCCCCGCGCCGAGGCCATGGCCAAGGTGCCCACGCCCGGGCAAGTCGACGTGCGAGGAGGTGGCGCAGCTGCTCGGCCTGCCGCTGTCGCGCACCGTGAAGTGCCTGATGGCCTGGGCCGGCGAGCCGCGTGCACATGCTGCTCGTGCGCGGCGACCACATGGGCAACGAGGTCAAGATCGGCAAGCTGCCCGGGCATGGACGGCTGGCGCTGGGCCTCGCGACGCCGAGATCGTCGCCGCCACCGGCTGCAAGCCCGGCTACCTCGGCCCGGTGGGCATCCCGCGCCGACATGCCGCTCGATCGTCGACCGCGCGGTCGCCGCGATGGGCGATTTCGTCTGCGGCGCCAACGAGCCGGACTTCCACCTGCGCGGCGTCAACTTCGGCCGCGACTGCCGCGAGCCGGACCTCGTCGCCGACATCCGCAACGTCGTCACCGGCGACCCGTCGCCCGACGGCCAGCGGCACGCTCGACATCGTCCGCGGCATCGAGGTCGGCCACGTGTTCGCGCTGGGCTACGGTCTACTCGCAGGCCATGGGCGCAACTTATCTGGCGGCCGACGGTCAATCGAAGGTCCTCGAGATGGGCTGCTACGGCATCGGCGTCACCCGCGTCGTGGCGGCGGCCATCGAGCAGAACCACGACGAGCGGGGCATCATCTGGCCGGAGCCGATGGCGCCCTTCACGGTGGCGATCGCCCCGGTCGGCTACGACCGCAACGAGGCGGTCCGGGCGCTGGCCGACCGGCTGCACGACGAGCTGGCCGCGGCCGGCGTCGAAGTGCTGCTCGACGACCGCGGCGAGCGTCCTGGCGTGATGTTTGCTGATCTCGAGTTGATCGGGATCCCGCATCGGATCACCATCGGCGACCGCGGCCTGAAGGAAGGCAGGGTCGAGTACCAGGGCCGGCGCGACACGCGCGGCCACCGCCAGTCCCCGTGGACGAGATCGCCCGCTTCGTCCGCGGCAAGCTGGGCGCCGCGATCACCGGGACTGAACCGAATGAAGCGACGCATCTTCTGGCGCATCGCCACTGCGCCCCGGTCCTCGCGGCCGCGCTGGCGCTCGCGCCGCTCGCCGGCGCGCGCCGGCGCGCAGGCCGAGGAGCAGCTCGCGCCGTCCGTCGTCGCCGGGTCTCGTCCAAGGCGATCGCCGACGCGCCGGTGCCCGCCGACTACGCGAACCGCGCCGACCTGCAGCCGTGGCTCGCCGAGATGTCGCGGCGCGATCGCGCACAAGCTGCGCCGACGAGCGCGAGCGGCGCGAGCTCCTCGCGACCGTGCATTACGAGGCGACGCGCGCGGGGCTCGATCCGCAGCTCGTGCTCGGCGTCATCTACCACGAGAGCGGCTTCAAGAAATACGCGGTCTCCGTCGCCGGCGCGCGCGGCTACATGCAGGTGATGCCGTTCTGGGTGCGCCTGATCGGCAGCGCACGACCAGAACCTCTTCAACCTGCGCACCAACCTGCGCTACGGCGCCGTGATCCTGCGCCACTACCTCGACATCGAGAACGGCGACTACTACCGCGCGCTCGGCCGCTACAACGGCAGCCTCGGGCGTCCCGAGTACCCGACCGCCGTCATGGCCGCGCTCAATCGGCACTTCGCCTACGCGCCGGTCGCCACCGCGGTCAACACCGTCGGCATCGCGATCCCGCGGTGAGCACGCCGGCGCGCGCCGCGCCCGCGTACGTCGGGCGCTTCGCGCCCTCGCCCACCGGTCCGCTGCATTTCGGCTCGCTCGTCGCGGCGCTCGCGAGCTACTGCGACGCGCGCGCCGCGCGGCGGCGCGTGGCTCGTGCGCATCGAGGACGTCGACGAGCCGCGCAGCCGCGCGGGCGCGGAAGCGGCGATCCTCGCGCACGCTCGCGCGCTACGGATTCGCGCTGGGACGGCCCGGTCGTCCGGCAGTCCGAGCGCACCGCGCGCGTACGACGCCGCGCTCGCGCAGCTGCGTGCGCGCGGCGTCGTCTTCGCCTGCACGTGCACGCGGCGCGAGCTCGAGCTCGCGCCGCTCGGTCGCCGGCGGCGAGCGCGTCTATCCGGGCACCTGCCGCGACGGCGCCCGCGCGCGGCGCGCAACGCGTGCGTCGCGCAGCGCGTGCGCGTCGGCGACGCGATCGTCGCGTTCGTCGACCTGCTGCAGGGCCCGCAGCGGCAGGATCTCGCGCGCGACGTCGGCGACTTCGTCGTGCGCCGGCCGACGGCCTCTTCGCGTACCAGCTCGCGGTCGTCGTCGACGACGCGGCGCGCGGCGTCGACCACGATCGTGCGCGGCGCCGACCTGCTCGCGTCCACGCCGCGGCAGATCCACCTGCAGCAGCTGCTCGGCGCTGCCGACGCCCGCGTACCTGCACGTGCCGGTCGCCATCAACGCGGCCGGCGAGAAGCTCTCGAAGCAGACGCGATGCGCCCGCGCTGCCCGACGAACCCGCTGCCCGCGCTGCTCGCGGCGTGGCGCTTCCTCGACCAGCCGGCGCCGCGAGACGGCGCCGCGCAGCGCGCGCGAGTTCTGGCGCATCGCGCGCGCGCGCGTGGTCGCGCGCGGCGCCTGCCGCCCGTGGCGATGCTGCCGGCGCCGCGCGGCTATTGAACGCGCGCGGCGATCACCTTGCGCGCGTCGCGCGTGCTCGTCGCCAGGGCCTGTGCAGCGCGCGCCCAGCGGCGCCGGGATGCGGCCGTCGCGTATAATCGGAGTCCTTCGCGGCACCGCGCATTCCGCGCGCTGTCCTTTCCATCCTCGCACCGGTCTCCAGGCGCTCCATGACCACACTCGTTGTCGTCCGCAAGGGCGACGAAATCGCCATCGCCGCCGATTCGCTGACGACGTTCGGCGACACCCGCCTCGCCGCGGAGCACGACCTCACGTACGACAAGATCGTCCACTATCGCGACACGTACATCGGCCTCTGCGGCTCCGCCGCGCACCAGCTCGTGTTCGAGAGCCTGCTGCGCCGGAACGAGGATTTCGACTTCTCCGAACAAGTTCGCGATCTTCGAGACGTTCCGCAAGCTGCATCCGATCCTCAAGGAGCAGCACTTCCTCAATCCGAAGGAAGAGGAGGACGATCCCGTACGAGTCCACGCAGATCACCGCGCTGATCGCCAACCAGCACGGGATCTTCGGCGTCTACTCGATGCGCGAGGTGTTCGAGTACACGCAGTTCTGGGCGGCGGGCTCCGGGCGCGAGTTCGCGCTGGGCGCGATGCACGCGCTCTATCCGCGCCTCAAGACCGCCGAAGCGGTGGCCAAGGCCGGCCTCGAGACGGGCGCGCTGTTCGACAAGAATTCCGCGCTGCCGCTCACGCTCTACACGCTGAAGCTCCGAAGCGCGTGACCGCGACGATGCGCGCCGCCGACGACGCACTGACGCGGTTCGTGTTCGAGCACGCCGCGGTGCGCGGCGCGCACGTCGTCGCTGGCCGCGACGACCGCGCGCGGTGCTCGCGTGCCATCCGTATCCGCCGGCGCTGCGCGCGCGTGCTGGGCGAGCTGCTGGCGGCGAGCGCGCTGCTCGCCGTCCACGCTCAAGTTCCAGGGCAGCCTCATCGTGCAGCTGCAGGGCGACGGGCCGGTGCGGCTGCTCGTCGTCGAGTGCACCGACGCGCTGGGCTTGCGCGCGACGGCGCAGTGGAACCCGGAACGCACCGCGGCGCGCCGGTCCCGACGCGACGCTCGCCGACCTGGCCGGCGGCCCCGCGCACGGCCGCCTCGTGCTGACGCTCGACCCCAAGGGCGCGGGCACCATCTACCAGGGCATCGTCGCGCTCGAGTCGGGATCGGTCGCCGGGCTCATCGAGCACTACCTCGCGACGTCGGAGCAGCTCGCGAGCCGCCTGGTGCTCGCCACCGGCGAACGGCACGGCCGCGGGCATCCTCGTGCAGCGCCTGCCGGGCGCCTCGGAGGACGACGACGCCACCGTGGGCAGCGCGCGCGCGCGCGCGGTCGACGCGGTCGCCGCCGCGACGTCGCTGCTCGCCGCGCACCACGCCACCGAGCGTCCTGCGTGCACGCGTTTCCCGAGGACGACGTGCGGGTGTTCACGCCGAAGCCGCACGGCGTTCGCGTGCTCGTGCTCGCGCGAGCGCGTCGAGAACGCGCTGCGCATCGCCGGCGCCGCGGAGGTCGAAGTCGATCCTCGCCGAGCGCGGCGACGTCGAGGTCACGTGCGAGTTCTGCAACCGCCGCTACACGTTCGCGCCGGCCGAGGCGCGCGCCGTGTTCGCGCCGGTAGCGTGCAACGCGCGCACTGACGCCATGACGTCCCGACGCGCGGAGCGCGTCCGCTTCGACAAGTGGCTGTGGGCCGCGCGCTTCTACAAGACGCGCACGCTCGCCGCGGAAGCCGTCGACGCGGGACAGGCGCGCGTGGGCGAGGAGCGCGTGAAGCCGGCGCGCGCGATGCACGTCGGCGATCGCGTCACGGTGCGCAAGGCAGGGGCTCGTCTGGGACGTCGACGTGCTCGCGCTGTCCGATCGGCGCGGCGGCGCGGTCGGAGGCGGCCAAGCTCTATCGCGAGACCGCGGAAGGCCTGAAGGCGCGCGAGGCGCGCATCCGCGAGCTGCAGGCCGCGCGTGCCGCGCAGCCGCTCTATCCCGGCCGCCCGACCAAGAAGCAGCGCCGCAAGCTCGAGGACTTCCTCAACGAACCCTAGGACGCGCCGAGACGGCCGATCTGCGCTCCCGGGCGGCGCCTGCTTGCCTGAGCTCGATGCAGCAGCAGGCTCATGCTGACCAGGTCGATGATGAAGTCCGGCTGCCGGTAGGCGCGCAGGATGAGCCATGCGAGCGCAGCCGCGACGAGCAGGCCGACGGTGTGCCAGACGATGCGCGCGATAGGACCGGGGCCGCATGCCCGCGGCAGCGCCGCGGGCAGGTTCGAGATCGTGCGAGGATCGGCCGGGCGTCACCCGGCCGATTTTACGCCCGCTGCGGCAGGTCCGGCAGGACGCCCACCAGCGACACCGGCGCGGCCGGCAGCACGCCCAGCGCGCGCATCTTCGCCATCACCGAGCTGAAGTCGGCCGCGGTGTGCGCGTCGGCGATCGGCTTCGCCAGCAGGTTGACCGCGCGGCCGCTGACCACCAGCGGCAGCTCCGGCGGCAGCGCGGCACGCAGGCTGCGGATTTCCTGCCCGGCGATCTTGCCCGAGATGCCGCGGTCGAACAGCAGCACGACCAGCGCCGCCTTGTACGCGTTCGCGGCGCCGGCGATCTCCTGCGCCGGCACGCCGGCGCCGAGCGTCAGGCAGTTGACGCCTTCGGTGAAGAGCAGGAGCTCGAGGATCGCGAGCCCGAGCTGGTTGGGATCGTTGGGCGGCGTCGCGAGCAGGATGTGCCGCGCATCGCGCGTCGGACGGACGAGGCGCGTCACGTCGCGCAGGAGCCGCTGCGCGAGGTCGGCGAAGCGCAGCTCCTGGAAGTTCTGCATCTCGCCGCGCACGACGCGCTCGTGCACCGCCTCGTTGAGCGGAATCAGCGTCTGCTCGAGGAACTTGCGCAGGCCCTGGCCCACGAGCAGCTTGGACAGGTGGTTCTGCATCTCGCCGATGCGGTGCTGCGACAGGAGCTTCACCGCGGTCTCGATCTCCGCCGGCAGCGGCGACGGCTCGTCGACCGCGAGGCCCAGCATCGACTGCAGCGCGGAATCGGCGAGCGGCACCACGGCGCCGGCGCGCCAGCCTTCGGACAGCAGCTGCTTGATGAGCTTCAGGCGCGCGACCTGGTCGGGCGGATACACGCGGTCGCCGAACGCGTCGCGCAGCGGCGACGGAAAGCCGTAGCGGCGCTGCCACATGTAGAGCTGCTCGCGCCGCAGGCCGGTGATGCGCACGACCTCGCGGATGTGCAGCGCGCCGCGGGTGTCGCCGGTCGCCCCCGGCGCGTCGACCGTCGCGAGCGCCGGCTCGCGGCGGCGGGTCGGTGCCTTGATCAGAATGCCCATCTGCGTCGTTCCTGTTCTATTTTGCGTCGGTTCAACTGCGCAGGCTGTAACCCACAATTATAGCGATCTGGGTCTGCCTCCGGATCCTGCGGGATGCCTCGGGGCATCCCGTCTGTGCTGCACGACACGTATATGCACGATGCGTGCCAGATCGATCGGCACTGGCTTGCCGCAGCCACCGGATTGCGCCATGATCCGCGGCCCGCACGGGCGCGCCGCGCCGGCATCCACGGCCACTCCCGCAACGGCCTTGTCGTGTGCAGGGCATGCCGTCGTGACGCGCCGTGGCGGTGCGGTTCTTGCATGCGTTGCCACGAACGTACCCTGCGGGCACGACGCTGATGTTCGGATTCGGCAAGACCGTTCGCGATCCGCTCGCCGACGCCAAGTCGGCCGAGCGCTGGCTCGCGTCGTTCCCGGCCAACGATCCGCTGGCGGTCCACGGCGAGGTCCTGGCCGAGCTCGGGCCGCATCGCCGAGCCCAACGCCAGGCGCACGCCGCAGCGGCTCGAGGCCGTGTTCTTCCTCGACGGCCAGAGCGCCGGGCCTGCGCAAGAGCCTCACCGCTGCAGTACATCGAGCACGCGACGCGCAGCTCGAAGATCGAGCATCAGCTCTGGTCGGCGCTGTTCGACCTCACGCAGGCGTTCCTGGTCGCCTACTACGCGTTCGCGCGCGAGGTCTCGCATCACGCGCAGAGCCCGAAGTGGCAGCAGCTGCTGCCCGGAGCTCCTGTGCCGGCAGATCGTGCACATGGGCCTCGACGCCAAGATCCGCCTCTACCGCTACGAGCAGTGGATCCCGGCGAAGTGGGCGGAGCTGCACGGGCTCTTCTCGCTCGCGCTGCTCGCGCCAGTTCGAGCGCGCAGCCGATCGTGCTGCGGCCGCGCGGCGGCACCGACGACGATCGAGCACGAGTACCTCGCCGGCGCTGCTGCTGCAGCTCATGAACGCCGGCAACATGACCGCGCGCCACCTCGAGTGGGTGGCGGGCGAGCTCGACGAATGGTGCGCGCACGCTGCGCCTGTCGCTCGAGCCGTCGTCGGTGACGTCGTTCTACGTCGACCTCGGCGCGCGCGAGGGACTGCGCCGCCGCACGCCCGCGCCGCTCGAGGGCCGCGTGCTGTTCCTCGACACGCGTCCGCTGCACTCGGTGCTGATGCAGAACGTCGTGATGCTGGAGCAGAAGATCCGCGACGCAGCCGCTGTCGGACAGGACGCCGAAGCGCAGCGAGCAGCTGGGGCTCCTCACCAAGCTCGCGTCGCAGGTCGACCCGGAATTCAAGCCGTTCGCGCGCCGCGGCGAGCGGATGGCGGCCGCCGGCACCGTCGATGCGATCGTCGGCTTCGCCAAGATCTCGGGCTATCCTGCGCGAGGAAGAGCATGATCCCGATCCCGCACGCTGGAGACCGGGCAAGAGCTTCGGCGGCACGATGGAGCTCGCGGTGTTCGGCCGCATGCGCAACGAGCCCGACCGCAAGCTCGAGCTCGCGCGCCGCCGCTTCGCCGCGTTCGCGGCGCCCGGCGGCCCGTGGGAAGTGAAGGACGTGAGCCAGACCGGCTTCCGCCTGCTCGCGCCGATGAGCGTCGCCAACATGGTCACGCTCGGCACGCTCGCGGCGATCCGGCCGCATCGGCCAGACGCTGTGGACGCTCGGCATCGTGCGCCGCATGAAGCGCATGACCGCCGATCGCGCGGAGATCGGCCTGCAGGTCATCGCCAACACGCTGATCGGCGTCGACCTCGTCGAGCAGCGCAGGAGCCGTCGACACCGACTACTCGGTCGACGGCGAGGCGACGGCCGATCAACGGCCGCACGTTCCAGGGCTCTTCCTCGCGCTGCGCAAGCGCGACGCCGAATCGGCGGTGCAGTCGCTGATCGTGCCCGCCGTCGAGTACCAGCCCGCGCAAGCAGCTGAAGCTCGTCGCGTCGAAGGCCATCAACCCGATCCGCTTCGGACGCCTGATCGAGCAGCAGCCCGACTGGGTGTGGGCGACCGTCGAGACCGGCGACATGACGGGCTCGCTGCCCGCGCTCAACTCGGTGATGGGCACGCCCGGTTCCCCCCGCCGCCGCGAACGAGTAAATTGACGGGCGATGCCCGTCGACCGCTACGCCGAGATCCACGCCGGCTACCGCTGGGACGTCCCCGCCGAGTTCAACATCGCGCACGCCTGCTGCGGCCGCTGGGCCGCGCGACCGCACGCGCTTCGCGCTGTACTGGGAAGACGAGTCGGGCGCCGACCTCCGCGCACACGTTCTGGGACCTGCAGCGCGAGGCGAACCGGCTGTCGAACGTGCTCGCGGGCCTTGGGCGTGCGGCGCGGCGACAAGGTCGCGCTGATCCTGCCGCAGCGGCGCGAGACGGTCGGTCGCGCACATCGCGGTCTACCAGATGGGCGCGATCGCGGTGCCGCTGTCGTTCCTGTTCGGCCCCGACGCGCTCGAGTACCGCCTCGCGGATTCCGGCGCGCAAGGTCGCGATCGTCGATCCGCAGTCGCGCGCCGAACCTCGCGCCGATCCGCGGCAAGCTGCCGCGCGCTGACGCACGCGCTCGGCGTCGCGGGCGCGCGCGGCGACGATCTCGCTCGACTACGACGCGGCCGTCGCGGCGGCGTCGCCGCACTTCACGCCGGTCGACCACGCGCGCGGACGACCCCGCGCTCATCGTCTACACGAGCGGCACCACCGGCCCGCCGAAGGGCGCGCTGATGCCGCATCGCTGCCTCATCGGCAACCTGTCGGGCTTCGTGTACTCGCACGACGGCTTTCCGCAGCCCGGCGACGTGTTCTGGTCGCCCGCGGACTGGGCGTGGACCGGCGGGCTCATGGACGCGCTGCTGCCCACGCTGTACTTCGGGCAGCCGATCGTCGGCTACCGCGGCCGCTTCGATCCCGAGCGCGCGCTGCGCCTCATGGAGAAGTACCAGGTCCGCAACACGTTCCTGTTCCCGACCGCGCTCAAGCTCATGATGAAGGCGTTTCCGCGGCCGCGCGAGCGCTTCGACGTCAGCCTGCGCAGCGTGATGAGCGCCGGCGAGGCCGTGGGCACCACGGTGTTCGCGTGGGCGCAGGAGGCGCTCGGCGCCACCATCAACGAGATGTTCGGCCAGACCGAGATGAACTACATCGTCGGCAACTCGCACGCGCTGTGGCCGGCGAAGCCGGGCTCGATGGGCCGGCCGTATCCGGGCCATCGCGTCGCGGTCATCGACGACGCGGGCCGCGAGGTGCCGCGCGGCGAGCCGGGCGAGGTCGCGGTGAATCGCATCGCGCCCGACGGCACGCCCGATCCGGTGTTCTTCCTCGAGTACTTCAGGAATGCCGACGGCACGCGGAAGAAGTACACGGGCGACTGGTGCCGCACCGGCGACGTCGCGACGATGGACGCCGACGGCTACCTCTGGTACCAGGGCCGCGCCGACGACGTGTTCAAGGTCGCGGGCTACCGCGTCGGGCCGTCGGAGATCGAGAACTGCATCGTCAAGCATCCGGCGGTCGCCAATGCCGCGGTGGTGCCCGTCGCCCGACGAGACGCGCGGCAACGTCGTCAAGGCGTTCATCGTGCTCGCCGCGGGCCACGCGCCGTCGCCGGCGCTCGAGGACGACATCCAGCAGCACGTGCGCAAGTTCCTCGCGCCCTACGAATATCCGAAGGAGATCGAGTTCATCGACGCGCTGCCGATGACGACGACCGGCAAGGTGCAGCGGAAGGTGCTGCGCGAGCGCGAGATCGCGCGCAAGCGCGGCGCGTCGCTGACGCCGGAGCGAAAGGAAGGCGGCGCGAGTGCGCCGGCCTTCCGTCATCCCCGCGCGGCTCTACGCGGAGGTCGGACCCTGCACGGTCACGCCCTGCATCATCCCCATGTCCTCGTGGACCAGCATGTGGCAGTGCATCACGTACCGCCCCGTGTAGTGCCGGAAGCGCGTGCGGAACGTGATCGACGACAGTCACTGCTCGGCCGGCGGTCCGGTCGCCGGCGGCGGCGTCGGCGGCTGGATTGTGTCGTTGAACGGCAGCGCGACCGTGTCGGCCCAGTACGGCTCGGCGAGCCGCGCCGTTCACCGCCACGATGTACATCGGGTTGACGTGGATGTGGAACGGATGGCGGATGTTGTTCATGTTGACGATCGTCCACTCCTCCACGCTGTCGAGCGCCACCAGTCTGCGTGATCGCCTTCGACGACTGGAAGGGAATGTAGGTCGTCGGCATGCCGGGGTTCGTCGACGCGCGTTGCCGGCCGAGCCCAGCGCGTACACCTTGCTCTGCGATCTGCGGTGCGCGCCGGTCTGGTAGACCCAGTCCGGCAGCTCGCCCGGCGGCGGATCGACGAGCGGCGTCGTCGCGGCGCCGGTGAACGGCAGGCCCGGCGTGGGCCGACCGGCGGGTTGCTGCCGATGACGCGCATCACGATCGTGCGCTTCAGCCCGCCGTTCGCCGCGAGCTCCTCGTCGGTGATCGGGCGCGAGGAACGGCGTGACCGGCAGCGGCTCCGGCGGCAGGCTCATCGGATACGGCTCGTCGACGACGACGACCTCGGCGACGATCGTCGGCCCGTCGTGCACGGCCGGCGGCGTTGCGCGCCCATCTCGATCGGGAACGTGCGCAGCTAATAGGTGCGGCCGGGCGCCCCCGCCTTGACCAGCACGTTCGTCCGGTTGCCCACCGCGAGCATGACGCCTTCCGGATAGGACGCCGGCGGCGGGCTCGGCGGCGGATTGGCAGCGGAATGCCGACACCGGGATCGGCGGCACGGGCCTGATCGTGCGCCGCGGATTGCCGTCGTGGCTGTACTGGTAGAGCGTGTGCCCGTCGAGGCTCAGGTTCAGCATCTTGAAGGTGCCGGCGTTGATGAACCGCCAGTTCTGCACTTCGCCGGCTCTTCATGACGATGCGCGGCACGCGCACGCCGTTGATGATGAACGGCGGCTCGTTGATGGTGATGCCCGCGACCGTCGCCGAAGTCCTCGAGCTTGCCGGTGGCGATCGTAGATCGGCGCCTGGAACACGAAGACCGTTCTCGGCGCGGCGGCGATCTCCGGCACCTCGTCGATCGGCACCCTCGATGATCAGCGCGCCGGCCATGCCGCTGCCCACCTGCATCGCGCTGCGAGCCGTGCAGGTGCGGGTGGTACCAGTACGTGCCCGGCCGGATGGTCGTCGCGGATCCTGTACTCGTACTGCCGCTCCTCGCCGGGCTTGATGCCCTGCTCGGGATCGTCGACGACGAAGTCGCCGTAGAGCTTCGGCGGCGTCGACGTGTTCGGGTCTGAGTACGGGGGCGTGCCGGCTGCGGATAGATGTCCGGGATAGACGTGCAGGCCGTGCGTGTGCAGGTTCGTGCTGTTGTGGATAGCGCAGGTGCCGGCTGCGGTACGGCGCGTCGTCGGGGCATCGGCGGCGGGCGGATTGGGCGGCAGGTTGTTGAACGATCTTGATGCGCAGCGTGTCGCCGACGTTCATGCGCAGCGTCGGCGCGGGAATCGTGCCGAACATGTTGCGCAGCGTCACCGGTCGTGCCCTGCGAGCGTGCGTGGTCAGGTACGAGAGCGACGATCGTGACGTCGAGCACGCCGTTCACCGACTGGATGTCGAGCGGCTCGACGAACGTCTCGGTCGGGCCGACGTACGAGCCGTCGCCGCCGCCGCCGCCGCAGGCCGTGAGCGACCGGCGGCACGACGACGCCGGCGGTGATGGTGACGCCGAGCTGCAGGAAGTCGCGGCGCTTGAGGTTCTTCGATGAGTCATCTCAGGCATCGCGACCTCGCTCGAGCCGTGGACGACAAGCAGTTGCAGCGGGCCGCTGTTGCTCGCGCGCCGCGGCGCCGATCTGGCCGTCCGCGTTGCTGCCCCATCCGTAGAGCGCGCCCGGCGCGCCAGCGCGGCGGCGTGCGCCTGCCCGGCCGCGATCGCCCGCACGTGCGCGAGACCCGGGACTCGCGTCGGGACGTGCCGGTCCTCGCGATCGGCGACGCCCGAGCTGCCCGAGGCGGTTCCAGCCCCACGCGTACACGTGGCCGCTGTTGCCGAGCGCCAGCGAGAAGTACATGCCGGCCGCGATCGCCTGCACGCGCTCCGGCAGCGTCACCGCGCAGCGGGCGTCGTCGAGTACGCGGGCGCGTCGCGCCCGAGCTGGCCGTGGTTGTTGCTGCCCCACGCGATGACCTCGCCGGTCGTGGTGAGCGCCAGCGCGTGGCTGGCGCCGGCGGCGACCGCGGCGACCTTGTGCGGAAGCTTGCACCTGCGACGGGCGACAGCACGGTCGTGCAGATGTCCGAGGCCGAGCTGCCCGGCCGCGTTGCCGCCCCACGCGTACACTCGCTGGTCCTGCGTCAGCGCCAGCATGTAGCCCTTGCCGAGGCGACCGTCGCGCACCGGCGGCAAGCCCGCGCACGCGCCCGGGCGGCGCCTCGAACGGCGGCGTGCGGGCCGGCCGAGCGCGCCGTCGAGGTTGAGACCCCACGTGAAGAGCGCGCCGGCCTGGTCGATCGCGGCGCACTGGAATTCACCGGCGACGACGTCGCGCGCGCCGACCACGCCCGCCACCGGACAGCGGCGTCGCGGGCGCCACCGCACCGACGCGACCGTCGATGCCGGCGCCATACGCGCCCCACGTCGTCACCTCGCGCTTGCGCGGTGATGCCGAGGCTCACGCCGTAGCCGGCGGCGATCGGCCGTCACCGGTTCGCGCAGCAGCACCTCGACGGCGCGCGTCGGCGCCGGCGTCGTGCAGTACTCGGGCGTGCCGGACGGAATTCGGCCGCTGCCGTCGCCGCCCCAGCCGATCACCTTGCCGGAGGCGAGCAGCGCGAGCGTCTGGTCGCGGCCGCAGCTGATCGTGCGGACGTCGTATGCGTTGCGATTGCGATGGGTTCATCGTGGGCAAGGTCTGAACCGGAAGGGAGTGGTGCGAAAGTCGCGCGATTGCGGATTGCAATAACCATGCCGCCAACGCGTGCGCGGTCAGCGTGCGCCTTCCTCCATCCTTGAGTTTGGCGACGAGATCGACGTACGCCTTCATCGCGTCCTCGCGCACGCGTCCCCTTGCGGCCGGCCCACGCGTCGTATTTCGCGCGGTTGACCATGTCGAGCGCGCCGGGACGCTCGCCCGACGACGTCGCCGACGCGTCGCCTGCTTGTACAGCGAGTACAGCGCGAGCAGCGTGTCGTTGTCGGGCGCCTTGCGCAGCGTCTTCGACGCGGCGGCCGCGGCGTCGAACGCCGCGTCGAGCGACGCGGCGCCGGGCGCCTCCGGCTCCGGCTCGCCGAAGAACGCGTCCTCGCGCTCGACGTCGTCGGCGAACCAGCGCGCCTCGAGCAGCTTGCCGCCGTGGTACGCGAGCAGCAGCGCGCCCTGCGATTCCAGCGCGCTCGCCGTCGCGCTGCGCGACGAGCGTCGCCGGCACCAGCGCGATGCCGCGGTTGAACACGGGCGTGCCGAACGCGGTGAAGCGCGGCGCGTGCCCCTGCGTGATGCGGCTCGCGAACGACGCGAAGGTCTTGCCCGAGTGCGCGCCGGACATGCGGTTCGCGCCCGGCTGCACCCACGCGAGATCGGGAATCGCGAGGTCGCGCAGGCCGGCGAGATCGCCGGCGCCGAGCTTCGCGCAGCGTCGCGTCGACCGCGGCGGCGAGCGCCTCCGCGCGTCATCTTCGGCTCGTTGGCGAGCGCCGACGTCGCGCCCGGCAGCGCGGCGCCGAAGAACTCGAGCACGTTCTTCGCGACGATCTCGCGGTCGTTGTCGACGCAGACCATGTGGTAGCTGTCCTCGAGCACCACCATGCGCGCGCGCCCGCCGCCGATCTGCTCGACCAGGAAGTTCGCGGAGCGCAGGCTCGTGAGCTCGTCCTCGCGCGCGTGCACGACGAGCGTCGGGCAGCGGATCTCCTTCGCGCTCTTCATGAGGATCGCGCGCAGGCGGTCGACCTGCCGGATGCACTCGAGCGGCACCCAGCGGTAGTGGAAGTTCTCGCCGCGCTCGAACTTCGCCTTGACGATCGCGCGCAGCTGCTCGTTCTTGATGCCGAACGGATCCTCTTCCTCGATCTTCATCGTGCGGCCGACGCCGGGAACGCGTACAGCAGCGGCCGCAGGCCGCGATACCAGGGCGTGGCCCAGCCGTCGATGTAGACGGGCGGCGCGAGCATCACGAGGTTGCCCTTGCGCGTGGCGCTCGCGCTGCGCGAGCACGGCGGCGAGCAGCGCGCCCATGCACATGCCCATGAGGTGCAGCCGCGGATGCTGGTCGCGCACCTCGCGATACTTGGCGACGACGGCGTCGATCCAGTCCTCGGCCGTCGACGCCGGCCAGGTCCTCCGGCGTCGTGCCGTGGCCCGGGCAGCGTCAGCGAATGCGTGACGAAGCCCGGCGTTCTTCAACCGCTTGTGCATCGAGCCCAGGTCGTACTGCGTGCCGCCCAGGCCGTGGATCAGGAACACGCCGTCGGGCGTGGCGGCGTCCGCGGCGCCGGCGGCGGCGGGCGGCGCGTGCGGGACGCTCGGCGACGGCGGCCTCCGTCATGCCGGCGTCGCCGCGTGCCGTGCCGTGCGCGATGCGCACGATGCCGACGATGCGATGCAGCTCGCCGTCGTGGTCGCGGATCGCGCGCGCCTCGTCGGTCGCGGCCAGCGACGCTGCCGCCGGCGCCGTGCACGAGATACGTCAGCGTGTCGGCCTCGCCCTGGCCGCGCACGCGCTCGTCGAAGCGCGTCGGCGACGCGCTCGCGGTCGTCGGCGGCGACGAGCGCGAGCCAGTCGGCGAGCGTGGCGATGCGCTCGCGGCCGGCACGCCGACCAGCGCGGCCGCGTCGCCGGTGACCGACCATGCGGCCGCTCGCCGGGTCCCATTCGTAGGCGAGCAGCCGATGCGCGCCGATGGCGGCCTCGAAGCGCGTCTGCCATTCGCGCGCGGCGCGCACGGCGTTGCGCTGCGCGGCCGCGAGCACGGCGATCAGGAGGCCGGTCAGCGCGATCGCCAGCGCGTAGCCTTCGACCTCGAGCTCCGGATCGCCGAGGAAGCCCTCGACGCCGGCGAACGGCCCCTCGCCCTGCGCGGTGTTCACCATCGCGATCAGCGCGCCCGCGAACGCCGCGAGCGTCGCGCCGCGCGTGCCCCACAGCAGCGCCACCAGCGCCATGAACACGATCGGCACGTAGGTGAGCGCGCGGCCGACCGAGCCCGCCGAAGCGCGATCGCCGCCGGTGCGTCGAACAGGATCTCGCATCGACACGAGGAACAGCGCGCACGCGACGGCGCCGGCGGCGAACACCGGCATCGTCATGCCGCCGGAGCGGCGGACGCGGAACTGCGACCACGCGATGACCAGCGGCGCCACCAGCAGCGTGCCGATGAAGTTCGACAGCACCCAGACGCGGAACGTCGCGCCGGCTGCTTGCCGCCGGTCGCGACGTGCCACGCGGCGGCGAAGCAGCGCCGCCGACGAGCGCGAGCGGCAGCGCGCCGGCGGCGATCGAGCGCCGCGAGGTCGCGCGAGTTGTCGAGTCGCAGCGGCAGCGGCGCGAGGCGCGACACGAGCAGCGCGGCGCCGCCCGAGGCGACGACCTCGATCACGCCGTAGCCCGAGCGCGTCGACGACCGTCGTGCCGAGCAGCAGCGCGAACGCCGCCGCGCCGATGAAGCCGCCGGCGAGCACCGCGCGCCACCGCTCGCGGCGCAGCGCGAGCAGCGCGCCGAGCACGAGGCCGCTCGCGAGCCACACGGTCCACGCGTCCGCGGGCGAATAGGCGATCGACGCTTGCGAGACCTGCGCCGAGCGCGACGTACGCGACGGCCACCACCAGCACGACGATCAACTGCTGCACCGGTCTCCCTCCTGTCGACACCGTGTCGCGCGCTATCGCGCCGGTCCGCGTGTTCCGGCTCACCGCCGCACGCGCAACCGCTCGAGGAACGCGCGATGCAGTGAGCACCCACGCCACCGCGGGCACGACGGCCGGCAGGATCAGCGATCCGAACTGGTAGGCGAACGCGATGATATCGCGGCCGAGCGGTCCGAAACCGGTCTGCGAGGCGACCAGCGGCGGCGCCGTGATCGCGACGTTCTTCAGGAAGTCCGCGAGGACGCCCCACGCGATGAACGGCAGCATGCGCCGCATAGCCGATCGGCGAGCCGCGCCACGAGCGCGCCTGCCGCGCGGCGAGCGTCAGCGCGACGAACAGCGGCAGCCCGAACGCATACAGCAGCATGTTGACGTCGACGGTCAGCGATGCCGCCGGCGTCGCGCCTGCGCCGGGCTGCAGCGTCGTGACGAACGACAGCGTCGCCGCCGTGCGCCTCGATCGCGCTGCACGAGGTCGCCGAAGCGCCAGCGCGCGACGCGCGCGGCAGAGGAGCTGCGCCGGCCACAGGATCACCGGCGCGAGCACGTACCACACGGCGAACGCGACCGGCAGCCACGCGATCACCAGCAGCACGAAGCGCGACAGCGGGCTCTTCAGGCGCGCGTGCGTCAGGTCGCGGCGAGCGCGGAGGCGACGCCGGCGGCAGGCCGGCGTCGTCGCGCGCGGCACGCGCCGCACCCAGATCAGCCAGACGATCAGCACGTCGAGCATGATCAGCGCCTGCCACACGTAGAGGTGCGCCCATTCGAACACCGCGAAGTTCCACTGCCCGATGTAGAACAGGCTGATCACGCGCACGATGTTGAGCAGCTGGATCGCCACCACGCCGATGAGCGATGCCGTACGCCTTGTGCCGCCACGGCGCCGGGAACGCGAGGATCGCGGCGCACAGCACCAGCGTGGCCTCGACGCCGTTGCAGCCCGCCTCGATCGACACCGCGAAGCCGTTGGAGACGCTGCGGATGACGTTGCCGGTGGCGACCACGTTCGGATCGAACAGGGTCACGATCGACGTCGAGATGGCCGCGAGCGCGTTGGTCCACGGTGCCGTGACGTAGGCCTGTCCCCATGGCGTCAGCTCGAGCCCGAAGAGCACGGCGAGCAGCAGGACGAACAGGACGAAGAAGCGGACCATGCCGGCATTCTACGAAATTCGCGGCGCCGCCTTCAGGCGCGGGCGAGGGGCGGATTCGCGCGAAGTAGCGCATCACGCCTTCGTGGATCGAGTCGGCGAACTTCTTCTGGTGCCGCTCGCTGCGCAGCTTCATCTCCTCGTCGGGATTGGAGATGAAGGCGGTCTCGACGAGGATCGACGGAATGTCGGGCGCCTTCAGCACCGCGAAGCCCGCCTGCTCGACGGTGTTCTTGTGCAGCGCGTTGTGGGTGCCGATGCCGTCCAGCACGTGGCGGCCGACCTTCAGGCTGTCGGTGATCTGCGCGGTCTGCGAGAGGTCGAGCAGCGTGCGCGCGAGCACCGGATCGCGGCGATCGAGGTCGACGCCGCCGATCAGGTCCGCCTGGTTCTCCTTCTGGGCGAGCCACTTCGCCGCGGCGCTGGTCGCGCCGCTTTCCGACAGCGCGAACACCGACGAGCCGCGCGCCGTGGGCTCGCGAAAGGCGTCGGCGTGGATGGAGATGAAGAGATCGGCCTGCACGCGCCGCGCCTTCTGCACGCGCTGCGCGAGCGGCACGAAGTAGTCGTCGTCGCGCGTGAGCATCGCACGCATGTTGGGCTCGGCGTCGACGCGCGCCTTGAGCTTGCGCGCGATGGCGAGCACGACGTTCTTCTCGTAGGTGCCGCGCCGGCCGATCGCGCCCGGATCCTCGCCGCCATGGCCCGGGATCGATCGCGATCGTGATGCGGCGCGCGGCCGCCTTGGGCGCGGCGCGCGACGTCGTCCGCGATCGCGCGCGGGCGCCTCGGCCACCGCCTGCTGCGACCGGACTCGGCCCCTTCGCCATGGGCGGCTCGGGCGCGGCACGGGCCGTCGGCACGGCGGCGCGCCTCCTTCTGCCGCTGCTCGCTTTCGAGCAGCGCCATCAGCGGATCGAGCGGCACCAGCGGATAGAGATCGAGCACCAGCCGGTGGCCGAACTCGGCGATCGGGCGCGAGCGCGAAGACGTCGGGCCGCGACTTCGGACTTGAGGTCGAGCACGATGCGCATGCACGTTCGCGGCCTGCGGCCGAGCCGGATCGCCCGCGATGTACGGATCGGACGGCTGCACGCGCGATGGCAGCTGCGCGAGCTCCGACCGACGCGTCGACGCCCGTCGATGTCGAGCACCAGCCGCTCGGGATTCCTGAGCACGACGCAGCTGGTGCGCGAGCGGCGCGTTCGACTCGACGATGACGCCGCGTGTACTCCTGCGCGGGCCACACGCGCGCCGAGGCGACGCGCGCGGAGTCGCGCCCACGCGCTCGGCACGAGCAGCGTGCGCGGCCGGCAGCACGCATCCACTGGCACAGCCGCCGCCGCTGCCAGCTGATGGCCGTCAGCGTCGTGGAAGCGGTGCGAGGCGGCGATCGCGGCGCGCATCGATCACCCGCCGGCGTCGGCGGAGGTCACGACGAGATCGCGGCCGCCGCTTCGGCCGCATGCGTGCAGCGCGACGATCGAGGTCCGGCGTCGGGCAGCAGTCCGGCCACCCGCTCCGGCCATTCGACCAGGCAGGCGCTGTCGCTTCGGAAGCAATCGGCGAGACCCGCCGTTTCCCATTCGCTTGGATCGGCGAACCGATAAAAATCAAAGTGATACAAGTATAAACTCGAAATTGGATAATATTCAACCAGGGTGTAGGTCGGACTCTTGACCGGCCCCGGTCCAGCCCAGCGCCCGCAACACCCCCGCACCAGCGTCGTCTTGCCGGTGCCGAGGTCGCCGTGCAGCGCGATGACCATGCCCGCCTTCGCAAGCGCGCGCGGCGAGCGCGGCGCCGACGCGCTCCGTGCCGCGGCATCGGGCAGGTGCAATCGGGCGGTCATGGTGGCGGGCAAGGGGCCTCAAGCATAACCGCGCTACGCTACTCGCCATGAGCGAAGCTCGCCGTCCCGCGGATGACGCGCACGATTGGTCGCGCGCTCGCCGGCGCCATCGCGCAGTGGGGACGCGAGCTCGGCTTCGCAGGAAGTCGGGCATCGCCGACACCGAGCTGTCCGAGGCCGAGGAGCACCTGCAGCGCTGGCTCGCCGCCGGCCGCCACGGCGACATGGCCTACATGGCGCGCCACGGCACCGCGCGCGCGCGCCCGGCGGAGCTCGTGCCGGGCACGGTGCGCGTCATCACCGCGCGCATGAACTACTGGCCCGCCGGCGCGGCACGCCGCGCAGGCCGTGCTCGCCGACGCCGAGCGCGCCTACGTCGTCGCGCTACGCGCTCGGCCGCGACTATCACAAGGTGCTGCGCGCGCGGCTTGCGCGGCTCGTCGAGCGCATCCGCGACGCGGTCGGCGACTTCGGCTATCGCGTGTTCACCGACAGCGCGCCGGTGCTCGAAGTCGCGCTGGCCGCGAAGGCGGGCCTCGGCTGGCGCGGCAAGCACACGCTGCTGCTCACGCGCGACGATGGGCTCGTACTTCTTCCTGGGCGAGATCTACACCGACCTGCCGCTGCCGGTCACGCCCGGCGACGTCCGCGCATTGCGGCACCTGCGAGGCGTGCATCGCCGCGTGTCCCGACCGGCGCCATCGTCGCGCCCTACGAGCTCGACGCGCGCCGCTGCATCTCCTATCTCACGATCGAGCATCGCGGGCGCGATCCCCGAAGACGCTGCGTCCGCTGATCGGCAACCGCGTCTACGGCTGCGACGACTGCCAGCTCGCGTGCCCGTGGAACCGGTTCGCGCCGATGGCGAGCGAAGCACGATTTCCGCGCGGTGCGCCACGGACTCGACCGCGCGACGCTGGTCGAGCTCTTCGCCTGGACCGAGGACGAGTTCGACACGCGCATGGCCGGCAGCGCGATCCGCCGCATCGGCTACGAGCGCTGGCTGCGCAACCTCGCCGTCGGACTCGGCAACGCGCCGCGCGAGCGAGGCGGTCGTCGCGGCGCTCGAGAGCCGCGCCGACGGATCCGTCGCCGCTCGTGCGCGAGCACGTCGCGTGGGCGCTCGCCCGTCAGCGTGCGGCCGATCACTTGCCGCGCGGCGGACCCACTGCGTGAGGAAGGCGACGATCTTCGCGCTGGTCGTAGCTCTTGCCGGACTCGAGGCTGCCCGGTGTCCTGCGAATGCACGAGCTTGCCGTCGCCGTCGAGCACGAACAGGTGCGGATAGCCCTTGATCGGCGGGCCAGCGCGACAAGGAACGCCTCGTTCTTGTTCTCCTGCGACCAGTTCACCTTGACCCAGACGTAGTTCGCGGTCGCGCAGCGCGCTGCACGTCGGCGTTGGCCTCGACGAAGCGGTCGAGGATGTGGCACCACGAGCACCATTCGCCGCCGACGTCGACCAGCACGCGCTTGCCCTGCGCCTTCGCCGTGGCCACGGCCGCGGCGACGTCCTGTCGCGGCATCGCGCGCGGGATCGAACTTCGCCGGCGGGTCGCGCGGCGGCGCCGTTACGCGCGAACGCAGCGACGGCCAGAGCGAAGAGCAGGTGCTGCATGGTCACGAGTGGCTTCAGCGGATCAGTTGGTTCATCGAGACGATCGGCAGCATGACCGCGAGCACGAGCACCAGCACGATCGCGCCCATGATCGACGATGAGCGCCGGCTGCAGCAGCGCGGCGAGCCACGCGAGGCGGCGCTCCGCGTCGCGCTCGAGCTCCGCCGCCGCGCGCTCGAGCATCGGCGCCAGCTGCCCGCTCTGCTCGCCGTTGGCGACGAGGTGGACGAGCACGGGCGGAAACACCTGTCTGCTCGCGCAGCGCGCGCGACAGCGCGACGCCTTCGCGCACCAGCGCTGCCGCGCGTCGCCGCGGCGCGTCGCGCAGCGGCAGCATGCCGCACGACCTCGGCCGCGGCGTCGAGCGAGCGCAGCAGCGGCGCGCCGCTGCCGGTCAGGATCGCGAGCGTGCTCGCGAACCGCGCGGTGTCGAGGCTGCGCAGCAGGCGCCCGACGACCGGCAACGCGCAGCAGGAACGCGTGCCAGCGCGCGCGGAACGCCGACGCGCCGCAACGCGACCGAGAACGCGATGCAGCGCGCCGGCGACGCCGGCGAGCCACAGCCATCCGGTCGCGCGGAAGAACGCGCTCGTCGCGATCAGCGCCTGCGTGAGCCACGGCAGCGTCTGCCGGCTCTGCTGGTACACCGACACGACCTGCGGCACGACGTAGGCCAGCAGCACCGCGATCACCGCGAACGCGATCACCGTGACGATCGCGGGATAGATGAGCGCGAGCACCACCTTCTGCCGCAGCGCTTCGCGCGCCTCGAGGTAGTCGGCGAGGCGCGCCAGCACTTCGGCCAGGCGCCCGGTCTCGGCGCCGGCGCCGACGAGGCCGCGATACAGCGGCGAGAACGCACGCGGATAGCGCGCGAGCGCGGCGGGCAGCGATTCGCCGGCCGCGACCTGCGCGCGCAGCTCGCCGGCGATCTTCGCGGCGCGCGCATCGTCGGCCTGCTCCGCCACGGCGGCGAGCGCCTGGTCGAGCGGCATGCCGGACAGCGCAAGCGTGGCGAGCTGCCGCGTCGTCAGCGCGAGCAGCGGCGCGGGCAGGCGCACGCCCGCGATGCGACGATCGCCGCGCGATGCGGCGGTCGACGGCCGTGGGCGTGAGGCCGTCCGGCGCGCAGCTGGTCGCGCGCCGCGCGCGGCGTGTCGCCGCCTCGAGCACGCCCTGCCTCACGCGGCCGTCGCGCGTCGACCGCTTCCCAGCGAAACGCCGACATCGTGGCGGACGCGCGCGCTCACGCGTCGCGCGTGACGCGCAGCGAGCTCGGCGAGCGACGTCGTGCCGTCGGCGAGCCAGCGCGCGCCGTCGCGGCGCAGGCTGCGCATGCCCGCGCGCGCGGCCGCCGCGCGCGCAGCGTCATGCTCCGCCGCGCCGTCGTGGATGTGCCGGCGCATCGCGTCGTCGACGAGCGAGCAGCTCGTACACGCCCGTGCGGCCGCGGTAAGCCGGTGTGATTGCACGCGTCGCAGCCCGGCGCGGTCCACAGCCGCGCTGCGTCGCGGCAGGCCCAGCTCGTGCAGCAGCTTGCGCTCGCCCGCCGATGGCGCGCGTGCGCGACGCGGCATGCCGGACACAGCGTGCGCACCAGCCGCTGCGCGAGCACGCCGAGCAGGCTCGACGCGAGAAGGTACGGCTCCACGCCCATGTCGGCGAGGCGCGTGACGGCGCTCGTGGCGTCGTTGGTGTGCAGCGTGGCGAGCACGAGGTGGCCGGTGAGCGACGCCTGCACGGCGATCTGCGCCGTCTCGAGGTCGCGGATCTCGCCGATCATGATGACGTCCGGGTCCTGCCGCAGGATCGCGCGCAGCGTGCGCGCGAAGTCGAGCTCGATGCGCGGGTTCACCTGCGTCTGCGCGACGCCGTCGAGCGCGTACTCGATCGGATCCTCGACCGTCATCATGTTGACCGAGCCGCGCGGCAGCCGCGACAGCGCCGCGTAGAGCGTCGTCGTCTTGCCCGAGCCGGTCGGCCCCGTCACGAGCACGATGCCGTGCGGCTCGCGGATCAGGCGATCGATGGCCTCGCGCGTGCGGCTCGTCCATGCCGAGCGCGGTCAGGTCGAGGCGCGCGGCTTCCTTGTCGAGCAGGCGCAGCACCACGCGCTCGCCGGGGCCGGTCGGCAGCGTGGACACGCGCACGTCGACCTGCCGGTCGCCGAGCTTGAGCGAGATGCGGCCGTCCTGCGGCAGGCGCTTCTCCGCGATGTCGAGGCTCGCCATGATCTTGAGCCGCGACACGAGCGCCGCGTGCAGCGCGCGCGGCGGCTCGATCACGTCGCGCAGCACGCCGTCGATGCGGAAGCGCACCACCGAGCGCTGCCTCGTACGGCTCGAAGTGCAGGTCCGACGCGCGCTCGCGCAACGCCTGCAGCAGCAGCGCGTTGATCATGCGGATCACCGGCGCCTGCGTCGTGCTGTCGAGCAGGTCCTCGGTGACCGGCATGTCCTGCATCAGGCGCGCGAGATCGGTCTCGCGCGCGAGGTCGCCGGCGAGCGTCGCCGCCGCGTCGGGCGCCGCCTGGTTGTAGGTGCGCGCGAGCTCGAGCGCGAACTCGTCGGCGCCGACCGCGCGCGTCACCAGCGGCCGCTGCAGCACGCGCTTGATCTCGACGACGCCGTCGGCGCGTGCGCATCGGGGCGCAGCAGCACGACCACGGCGTCGCCCTCCATGCCGGCCGCGAGCACGCCGTGCGTCTTCGCGAACGCGTAGGGAATCTGCGCCGTGAACGGCGGCGGCGGACGCAGGGAGCGGCGGGCGGGCGGTCATGGCTCGTGCGGACGCGCCGAAGGCGACGCTAGCCGGGCGGCGGCGCCGGCTGCGGGCGGCGGCGTGGGCGCGCGCGGCGAAGGCGCCGCATCGGGCCGGCGACAGCCGGCGCCGTAGGCGACGGCACCGGCTTGGTCGGCGCGAGCGAAGAGCGGCATGTCGTTCACCGGCGGCGGCGAGCGCGTGCTCGGCATCTCGCCCGCCGGGGTGCCGGGCATCAGGCCTGGCGGCGGCAGCGTGGGCACCGTCTGGTCCTTCCAGAAATACGCGGACTCGGGCCGGCTCTTGCTCCTGCTCGTTCATGATGTAGTCGTAGCGCTCGTACGTGAGCGTCTTCGCCCTGCGAGTCGGTGCGCACGACGGTGGGCTTGAGGAAGATCAGCAGGTTCACCTTCTGCCGCTTGCGCGCGTCGTAGCGGAAGAGCGCACCGATGATCGGCAGGTCGCCGATGACGGGCACGCGATCGGAGCCGTCCGAGAAGCTGTCCTGGATGAGGCCGCCCAGCACCGCGACCTGCTGGTCGTCGACGACCACCGACGACTCGAGCGCGCGCTTCGACAGCACGAGCCCGGTGCGTCGTGGTGAACGATTCGATGCGCGAGACTTCCTGGTAGACGAGCAGGCGGATGGTGCCGCCCTCGGTGATCTGCGGCTTGACGCGCAGCATGACGCCGATGTCCTTGCGCTCGATCGTCTGGAACGGCTGCACGGTCGACGTCGAGCCGGTCGTCGCGTACTGGCCCGTCACGATCGGCACGTTCTGGCCGACGATGATGCGCGCCTCCTCGTTGTCGAGCGTGAGCAGCGTCGGCGTGGACAGGATGTTGGCGCCCGCGTCCTGCTCGAGCGCGCGCGCGAGGAACGCGAGGTTGGTGATCGTGCCGAGGCCCGGGATCGTGACCGTGCCGTTGATGATGCCGGCGTTGAGGCCCTGCCCGAGCGCACCCAGGTTGAGCGAACCGGTGATGATGTTGTTCTGCCGGCTGGATCGCGCGTGCCGAAGTTGGTGCCGCCGAAGCCCTGCACGTTGTTCTTGTTGATGCCCTGCAGGATCTGCCACTGGATGCCGAACTCGGCGGCCTTGTCCGCGGCGACCTCGACGATCAGCGCCTCGACGAACACCTGCGCGCGGCGCACGTCGAGCCGCTCGATGATCGCGCGCAGGTTGTTGTACAGCGGCTCGGGCCCCATGATGATCAGCGCGTTGCTCGCGACGTCGGCCTGGATCATGAGGCCGCCGGGCAGCGCGCCGCCGCTCCGCCGGTAGCCGCCGGCGAACGGGTTGGCGCGTCGACGGCGGCGGCGCCGACGCCGGCGTGCCGGCGGCGCGCCGACGTGGCCGAGGACGAGCCCAGCGTGTTGCCGATCGCCGACGGCGCGCTCGGCGACGTCGGCGTGCCGCGTCGCCGCCGCCGGTCATCAGCGCGCGCAGCGTCTGCGCGACGCGCGCGGCCTCGGCGTTCTTCAGGTACACGATGAACATGTTGCCGCCGGGACGCCCGGCGTGTCGAGCTGCTCGATCAGCGCCTTCACGCGCGCCGCGCGCGCCGAATTGTCGGAGCGCAGCATCACGCTGTTCGAGCGCGGGTCGGCGACCAGCGTCACGCGCTGCTGCGCATCGCCGGGCTGGCCCGGCGCCGCGGTCGCCGACTCCGCGCCGAGCAGCCGGTTGACCAGCGGCACGAGGTCGAGCGCCGACGCGTACTTCAGCGTGACGATCGATCGGCTCGCCGGCGGGCGGCTGGTCGAGCGACGCGATGATCTTCTCGATGCGCCGCAGGTTCTCGGCGTAGTCGGTGATGATGAGCGCATTGGTGCCGGGGAACGCGGCGATCGTGTTGTTGGGCGTGATCAGCGGCCGCAGCACGTTGACGAGCTGCGTGCGCCGATTCGTTGCGCAGCGTGATCACCTGCGTGACGCAGGCGGTCGCCGCCGCCCGCGCCGCGGTCCTGCACGACCTCGGAGCCGTGCATCTTGGCGTCGGTCTCGAGCACCAGCTTGGTGACGCCGTTGCCCTCGATCGCGGCCACGCCCTGCAGCCGCAGCGCGGACAGCAGCGTCGGATAGACGAGGCTCTTCGGCACCGGGTCGCGCCGAGATGATGTTGACCGTGCCCTTGATCTTGGGATCGAGGATGAAGTTGCGGCCGGTGATCTCCGACACCGCCTTCACGACCGCGTCGATGTCGGCGTTGACGAAGTTGAGGGTGACGGTGTCGTCGGCGCCGCTCGCGGGCAGCGCGACAGGATCGCGGCCAGCGGCCGTGCGAACAGCGAGGCGGGCGGCGGCGGCGGGGGCGGCGCGCGACAGACGGCGGCGCGCACGAGCGGCGCCGCGAACACGGGATGGAACGGCCATCGGCAACGACGTGCGGCGCACGGATCCTTTGGATGCGGTGGCACGGGGGCGCGCTGACAATCCCGTGTCCCCTCGTTGCCGCGATAAACAGGCGGCGCCGATAATAGCATGGGGTCGTCGGCGACTATGACGATGCCATGGGGGCGGACGGCGCCATCGCGCCGGGGGCGAATCCGGATGCGGGAGCTCGCCGCATCCAATGGCCATACCGCCTGCTGGGAGCCTTCATGAACCGTTATCTGCCGCCCTTGGTCCGCCGCCTGGTGCTCGGGGGCGCACTGCTGGCCGCGACGCTCTGTGCGATGCTGCCCGATTCGTCGCCGGTGCGCGCCGCCGAGCCGCATCGGGCGGATCTCGTCGTGGCGCAAACCGCCGCGGAGACCGCGCGCGACGCCACCCAGGAGGCGACCCGCGCCGCCCGCGACGCCGCCAAGGAAGCCGCGGCCGCGGCGAGGGAGGCGGCCAGGAGCGCGCCCGATGCCGACGAGCCGATGCCGATGCCGACGCCGATGCGGACACGCCGCGCCGGCACCACCGCGGCATCACCATCGGTCTCGGCGGCGTCGACCGCCAATACGACTCGTTCGACCAGTTCCTCGACCGCGACCCGGCGCTGGCCGCGCTGGTGCTCGGCATCGTCTTCATCGTGTTCCTCACGCCGATCCTCATCATCGCGCTGATCATCTGGTACAAGGTGCGCAAGAACCGCATGCAGAACGAGATGATGCTGAAGCTCGCGGAGAAGGGCATCGTGCCGCCGTCCGAGGCCATCCAGGCGATCGGCTCCGGCGACGCCGAGCCGGTACTCGAATGCGGCGGTCGCCAACGCGCCGCTGGCCGAGCAGGCACGCGTGATGCGCAAGACCGCCGCGTGGTCGGACCTGCGCAAGGGCGTCCTGATGGGCACGGTCGGCTTCGCGCTCACGCTGTACGGCCTCTTCGAGGACGGCTCGCCGTCGTGGCTCGGCCTCGTCCTGCTGTTCCTCGGCATCGGCTACGTCGTGCTCTGGTACTTCGAGGACCGCCAGGCGGTCCCGGGGCCCGCATCGCGCGCGTCCGATCCCGCGCCCCCTCCGGGTCCGGGAGACCGGCTCAATTGACCGGATGGCGGGAGAGAGCGACGTGGGCACGCACCTTCGTCCGCGGCACGGCCGCGCCGGGGAGCCTGAACGCCGCCCATGGCCGACGCGCCGGTCACCGACGCGGAGCTCATCGCACGCGCGCTGGTGGCGGACGACCGGCACGCGTTCGCGGAGCTCGTGAAGCGGCACCAGTCGAGCGTGCGCGCCTGCCTGCGCCGGCTGACCGCCGGCAACCATGCGCTGGCGGACGACCTCGCGCAGGACACGTTCGTGCTCGCGTGGCGCAACCTCAAATCGTTCCGGCAGGAAGCGACGCTTCTCGACGTGGCTGTACCGCATCGCCACCAACTGCTGGCTGGCCGACGCGCGCAAGCGCAAGGAAGAGCTGCTGGGCGATCGCGCGGACGCGGTCGCTGACGACGAGGACGGCACGATGCCGCATGCCGCAGAGGAAATGCACGCCGACCACGCGCGCGGCAGCTCGCTCAAGATGGACATGGAACGCGCCATGAGCCGTGCTCTCGGACGGCGGAACGGGCCGCCATCGTGCAGTGCTACCATAACGACCTGACGCACGAGGAAGCCGCCTACGTGCTCGGCTGCCCCGTCGGCACGGTCAAGACGCACGTGCTGCGCGGCAAGCAGAAGCTCAAGGCGGCGCTCGCCGTCTACGGATCGCAACCATGAACGACGACCGCACCCTGACGGACCCGGCCGGCGCCGACGACGGCGACGACTGGCTCGACCGCCTGCTGGTCGCCGACGCCGTCGAGCATCGCGCGGCGTACGTCGCGGACGACGGCTTCACGGCACGCGTCATGGCCGCCCTGCCCGCTCCGATGCACGCTGCCCGCCTGGCGCAAGCCGGCCATCGTGGCGGCTGTGGGGCGTTGCCGCGGCGGGTCTCGCGGTGGCCATGCCGGGCGCGATGCTCGACGTCGGCCGCGAGGCCTATCGCCTGCTGGCCACGCAGCCGGTTTCGCTGTCGGGCATCGCGGGCGCCGCGGTGGCGATGATCGGCTTCACGTGGGCCGCGGCGGCCTACACGCTTCGTCTCAACGACTAGCGCTCGGGCGGGCCGGCTTCGGCCGCCCACGCGGCCCGCAGCGAGCGCCGCCTACGCCCCCTCCGCTGGGGTCAGCGGAACCGCCTCGAGGCGAAACGAGCGCCGCTCGCCCTCGTGGTACTGCGCTGCCATCGATGGAATAGGCCTCCTCGAGCGCACGCGTCGTGCGCACGGTGTCGAACAGCGCGCTGGCGCGCCCCGGACCCGCGAGGTGCGCCTGGTAGCGCGCAAGGGCAGGGACGTCGTCGGCAAGCGCGATCGCCCGCGCGACGTAGTCGGGCACCGCGGGCGTCACGAGATCGGGCAGCCCCACCGCATTGAGCAGGCTGGCGGCCACGCGGCTCGGCGAACGTGTCGCCGAGGATGGTCAGCACCGGACAGCCCGCCCACAGCGCGTCGCTTGCCGTGGTGTGCGCGTTGTAGGGCCACGTGTCGAGAAAGAGATCCGCGTGGCGATACAGCGCGAGGTATTCCGGATTCGGCCGATGGCGGGCGAAGACCAGACGCGCAGGATCGACGCCGCGCGCCTGCGCCTCGCGGCGCAGGTTGGCGATCGCCGGGATCGTCGTCCGTCCTCGCGAGCAGCCACAGCACCGACGACGGCACTTCGCGCAGGATCGCCATCCACGCGTCGAAGACGTCGGGATTGAGCTTGTACGTCTGGTTGAAGCTCGCGAACACGAAGCCGGTCGCCGGCAAGCCGAGCGCCTCGCGCGGCGGCGTCTCGCCGATCGGTCGCGCGCGATCGTTGACCTGGTAGCTGTCGGGCAGGATCGCAAGCGCTTCCGCATAGTCGCCCGCGTGCTCGCGCGGCGTGACGATCCGGTCGCCGATCAGGTAGTCGACGAGGCGGCCGCCGAGCGTGCCCGGATACCCGAGGTAGTGCACCTGGATCGGCGCCGGACGCTGCGCCAGCACGATCGGCATCGCGTCCTGCGTGTGCCCCTTGAGATCGACCAGGATGTCGATGCCATCCGCGGCGATCGCCTTCGCCATGGCGTAGGGGTCGCGTCCGCGCAGGTCGACGAAGGTGTCGAAGGCACGCACGATGCGCTGCCGCATCGGCGACCTGTCGTCGGGTCCGGTCGAGTACCCGATGACCTCCACCCTGGAGCGATCGTGCTGCTCGAAGAGCCCGGCGGTGAGGAATGCCGTCGCGTGGTTGTGGAAGTCCGCCGAGAAATAGCCGATGCGCAGACGTCCCGCCTTGCGCACGCGCTGGCGCGCGCCGACGGCGCGCACGCTCGCGAGCGGCGCGCTCCACGTCTCGGCGGCCCGCCGCTGCTCCGCGCGTGTCGACGGCAGGGAGAGGAACGCGAACGGCGAAAGCGTCGACGCGCCCGCCGCGACCGCTGCCCGGTATTGCTCCACGAGCACGGAGCGGTCGCGCCAGTCGGCGAGCCGGCCCTTGAGGAACGTCAGCTGCGACAGCGTCGGGCCGTGCCGCGGGTCCATGCGCAGCACCTGCTCGTACGTCGTCACGGCGCCGGGCAGGTCCGCGAGCTTGTACTCGAGCAGGCTCGCGAGCTCGTAGCGCAACGGGATCGACATCGGGTTGCGCGCGAGCGCCTTCTCGAGGGTCTCGCGCGACTTCTCGGGCGCGCCGATGCCGTTCTCGAGCTGCGCCTTGAGGCCCGCGTAGCCCTCGTGCTGGGGCGCATGCCCGACGGCGCGCGTGGCCGCCTCCAGCGCCTCGAGCATCCGGCCCTGCGGCTGCAGCGCGAGGGCGAGCACGAACCACGCCGTGGCGAGCGCGGGCTCGCGTGCCAATACCTGGCGAGCCAGCGCCTCCGCCCCGGCGAGGTCGCCGATGGCATTGAGCGCGCCGGCCAGGTTGATCTCGATCGCGCTCACGCCGGGCGTGAGCGCGAGCGCACCCCGGAACGCATCGGCCGCCGCCTGATGCTGTCCGATCGCGACGAGCACGACCCCGAGGTTCGTCCACGCGTCGGCGCTTCGTGCCGTCGCGGCGGCACGATTCGCGCAGCCGATCGTGCGCGGCGGCAAGGCCACCCGCCTGGTAGAGCGCCACGCCGGAGTAATGCAGCAGCGTCGGATTGCCGGGCTCGGCGACGAGCAGCGCGTCGTACGCCGCGATCGCCTCGGCGAGGCGGCCTTCCTGGTGCAGCTTCCAGGCGGATTGGAGATCGGTCATCGCGCGCGGGTGCCGGCGTGCCAGGCGAGGCGCTGCGTCTTTCCCGACGGGGCTCACCGGCCGCCCATGGCGCCGCGCGCCGCGCAGGACGCGCGCCCGCCACCTGCGAACGCCCCGTCACTCGTCCTTGAGCGTGAAGTTGATCTCGACCTCGCCGACGTATTTCTCGCCCTCGGCCTTGAACTTCCAGCCTTCGAGCGCAGCGCGCACGGCCTTGTCGAACACGCGCGGCGGGTCCGAGACCGTGATGTTCACTTCGGTGACGTTGCCCTTCTCGTCGATGTGACAGGCGCGCCACGACGCGCCCCTTCTGCAACGCCCGCGCGAATGGCCTCGCGCGGATAGGTCGGATCGTCACCCGCAAGGCGCACGATGCCGCGCCGCACGGCGGGCTTCGGTGCCGGCGCGGGCGCCGCGACCGGCGGCGGCGGCGCCGATCACGTGCGGCTCCGTCGGCGCCGTCGGGGTGATCGCGGTGATCACCGGCGCGGTCGTCGGCGCCGGACTGGGAATGTCCGGCGGCGGCACGTAGGTGTCGATCGGCGGCGGCGGCGCCTTCGGCGGCTCGATGATCTTCTTCGGCGGCGGCGGCGGCGGCGGCGGCGGAGGCGGCAGCTTGACCTCCTCGATGATCGTCGCGTTGAGCGGCTTCTTGATGATCTGGATGACACTCTGGCCGAGGCCGGACAGCAGCGCCCAGATCACGAGAGCGTGCACCAGGATGACAACGCCGATCCCGAGCATGTGCCGCGTCGGGTCTCTCTGCTGTCGTGCGTAATCCATGCGTATGACTCCGCTTGCCGTGGTCAGCGCGGGTAGCGCTCTCCGCCGACGCACTACTCGTTGATGAACTGCTCGCTGCCGACGATGCCGATCTTGGTCGGCCGAGCCGCTGCGCGGACGCCATCACCGCCGCCACGATCGCGTACTTGGCGGCCTTGTCGGGGCGCAGGTGGATCTCGGGCTGCGGATTCGTCTGGGCCGCGCGCGTAGAGCTTCGACTCGAGGATCTGCCGGTCCGGCAGCGCCTCGCCGTTCCAGTACACGACGCTGTTGGCGTCGATGTCGAGCTTCACCACCTCCGGCTTCACCAGCGGCGGCGGCGGATTGCCGGTCGGCATGTTGAGGTTCACCGAGTGGAGCTGGATCGGCAGCGTGATGATCAGCATCACCAGCAGCACCAGCATCACGTCGATGAGCGGCGTGGTGTTGATGTCGATGAGGACATCCAGGTCACCCGCCTTACCGCCCGTTCCAACGTTCATTGCCATGCTGTTCGACTCCTGTTCGCGGCGGGATCAGCCGCCGCGCGGCGGGGGCTCGGTGATGAAGCCGACCTTCGCGATGCCTGCCCGTTGGCACGCGTAGATGATCTTGCCCACCGAATCGTAGTTCGCGCCGCCGTCGCCGCGGATCTGCACCTCGGGCTGCGGATCGAGCACCGCGATCTTCTTCAGACGGTCGATCAGCGCATTCGTGGTTGGGATCCGCAGGTCGTTCCAGTAGATGCCGCCCTTGACGTCGACCGAGAGGATGATGTTCTCGGGCTTGGTCTCGCGGATCTCGTTGCGCTCCTTCGGCAGCTGCACCGGAATCGAGGTGGTGACGACCGGGATGGTGATCAGGAAGATGATCAGCAGCACCAGCATCACGTCGACGAGCGGCGTGGTGTTGATGGCCGAGACGACTTCGTCCTCGTCGCCGTCGGCCGGACCGACGCTCATGGCCATGGCGCTTACGCCTTGGCCGGCGACCGCGACGCTCGAGAGCAGCACGGCGTGCAGGTCGGCGCCGAAGCCGCGCACCTGGTCCATCGCCGTTCTTGTTGCGGCGGATGAGCCAGTTGTAGCCCAGCACCGCCGGCACCGCGACCGCGAGACCGATGGCGGTCATGATCAGCGCTTCGCCCACGGGGCCCGCGACCTTGTCGATCGAGGCCTGCCCGGCGATGCCGATGGCGGTCAGCGCGTGGTAGATGCCCCACACCGTGCCGAACAGGCCGACGAACGGGGCCGTCGAGCCCACGGTGGCGAGGAACGCGAGGCCGTCCTGCGTGCGGCTCTGCACGTTGTCGATGGCGCGGTCGATCGACATCGAGATCCAGTCGTTGAGGTCGACGTTCGCGTGCAGCCCGTCGTGCTTGGTGCGTGGCCTCGAGACCCGACTCGGCGATGAAGCGGTACGGGCTCGACTTCTTGAGGATGTCCGCGCCCTCGCGGACCGACGCGCGCCTTCCAGAACTTCTTGTTGGCGTCCTTGGCCTGCGCGCCCATCTTGTACTGCTCGTACATCTTGGTGATGATGATGTACCAGCTGCCCATCGACATGATCACGAGGATCGCCAGCGTCGTCTTGGCGACCAGGTCGCCGCCCTTCCAGAGCGCCTCGAGACCGTACGGATTGTCGATGACTTCCGGCGCCTTGGTCGCCATCGGGGCGGGCGCGGCGGCGGGCGCGGGCAGCGGCGGTGCAGCCGGCGGCGCGGGCATGGCGGCCGGTGCAGCCGGCGGCGCGGGCGGCGTTGCCGGCTGCGCCTGGGCGTGCGCCGAAGGCGGCTCGACCGTGAACGCCACGGCAATCAGCATGGCCGCGGCCACCGCGGCCAGACGGATCTTGTTCAACATGTGGTCTCCAGACAGATGGTTGTTCGTCAGAAAGTTGGAACTGGTCCTGGTTGTTCGGACGCAGCCAACGGCGCGCCGGCCGCCCCACCTGCACCCAGACTAGGTAACTGGAAGCACTGACAGGAGCTCCGGTTGCGGCTGGCCTGACCGCCGCCCGCTCCATCCGGGGTCACCGGTCGAGACGGGTCGCGGGGTTTCGCCGCAAGGCCTTTCGCGCACATGCGCCAAAACGCCTTGGCCCCGCCAATGGCAGGGCCAAGCTTCCGTGCAAAAGCTGCGGGATTTTACACAAATCCACGGGGAAGTCCACCCTGGCCGTAGAGCAATCCCTCTAAATCGGGGTCCGGGCAGGCGGTCCCGCCCCGGCGGCGCCGGCGGCGCGCAGGTCGCTTCGTCGCGCGCTCGCGAACTCGCTCCCGGGTAAGCGGGGTTCGTCGCTTCGCGCTTGTGAGCTTCAGGACGGACTTCTACGATCCTCCTCACCCGCTGCAATGAGCGCGCAATCGAATCCGATCATGCTCGCGCCTCCATCCAACGGGTTGGCCGCACCGAACGCGAAAGGAGACCGCCATGAACACCTACACCGTCGAGACCCCCAGGACCGCCATCGCGTTGTGCGCGATCGCGCTCACGGCGCTCACGATCGGCACGCTCGTGGCCGTGCCCGCGGTCTTCGATTCCGGCTACGCGCCGGAGACGACGCTCGCCATGCGCGCGCCGCCTTCGGTGGTGCCGGTCGAGGTGGCGATCAGTCCCGCGCGCATCGACGTGATCGCCATCCGCGCGCCGAACGTCGCGTGGGCGCTCGAGGACAAGACGAAGCCCAACTGCAAGCCGGAGGTGTAGGCGGCGAGTCTCGGATGCTGCCTGGGTGAGCGCGGAGCCCTGGCCACTGTCGCGGCCAGGGCCTCGGCCAACGGCAGCGGCGCGGCCTACTTCTCGAGCGGAAACGCGACGGCGATCTCGTACGCCTGCGCCGCGCGCAGCTTCTGCTCGATCTGCAGGTACTGCGCGGCCTTCTTGGGCGGCAGCGCGCGCATCACGGCGTTGTGCATCTTCCGCCGCGACTTGATCTCCTGCTCCTCGATGCCGAGCAGTTCGTTCGCCAGGTTCTTGGCGTAGCGGTTCGACATCGTCTTGTCCTGCATCACCATCACCTCGAGCGCCGTGTTGCGCTGGCGCTGGTAGTTGGCGAGGTCGGCCTGGTACGCGTCGTAGATCGGCCAGAACTTCTTGGCTTCCGGCGCGGTGAGGTCGAGCGTCTGCGCGACGAGGCCGCGCTTGTCCTTCTGCGCGGCGGCGCGCATCGCCTGCAGCTCGGCCACGCCGGCTGCGTTGTCCTGCGCCAGCGCGACAGGCGCGCCGAGCATGGCGGCGCACAGCGCGAGGATCGCAAAGCTTCTGGTCATTGTCGTTCCCTGTGTGAGTGGGGCGCGCTGCTGCCGCGCAGGGTGCGTATTCTATGTCCGGGCAAGAAATTGGCGGCCACCGAAGTGACCGCCAAGCTCTTGAATCGGAGTCGACTTACGCCAGCCGTTGCGATGGCGCCGACCTGCGCCCCGCAACGACGTGGCTTGGCGCGCTGCCTACTGGAACGTGTACCGCGCGCCCAGGTTGAACTGCGTGCCGGTCGCGCCCGACAGCGCGTAGTTGAAGTTGTAGTTGTAGATGCCATAGCCCGCGGTGTAGTCGAACGGCGCGATCCGGTTGAACACGTTGATGATCGAGCCGTAGATCTGCCAGTTCTTGAATCCCTTGTACGACGCCGACATGTCGAGCGTCGTGAACGACGAGATGGTGCAGAAGCCTTCCACGCCGAGTGCAGACGACGTCAGGCAGTCCGGCTGCTCCTTCGACTCGATGTCGTCCATCGGACCGACGTAGCGGACGGTGCCCGTCACATTCCACGGACCGCGGTCCCAGGAAAGCGCGAGGTTGGCGCGATCCTCCGGCGTGCCAGCCGAGCTCGACAGGAACGTCGGGCCGTGCGTGCCGGCGTACTGGTTGGTGATCCCGTTGCTGAACGTACGCTTGAAGTTGAAGACGTGCGTCCAGTCCAGCGACGTGGTCAGTCGGCCGTAATCCTTCAGGTCCCACTTATACGCCGCCGACAAGTCGATGCCGTCCGTCTGGGTCTTGTCGAGGTTCTGGTACGGCGCGGTGACCGACAGCACGGTGCCCGAGTTCGGAATGCCCGGCAGCGCGTCGTTGGGATCGCGCAGGACCACCGACGACGGGAACGCCGCCGGATCGTTGATGACCGACTGCGGGTCGCCAGCCGTGATCTGGTTCTTGGTCTCGATGTTCCAGTAGTCCAGCGTGGCGTTGAACGCCGGGATCGGCTCCCAGACGAGGCCGACGGTCCAGTTCGTGGACTTCTCCGGCTTGATCTGCGGGTTGCCGCCGGTGATCGACACCACCTGGCCGGCGCCGCAGTCCGCGGGCAGGTCGGTGACCGGGCAGCGGACCGGGTCGATGTAGCGAGGTGTAGCCCGCGCTCGCGCTGCTGCCGTTCTCGTACAGGCCCGGCGCCCGGAAGCCCGTCGCGTACGTGCCGCGCAGCACGAGCGACGGCAGCGCGGTCCACTTGACGCCGACCTTTGGATTGAACGTCGAGCCGAAGTCCGAATAGTCGTCGAAGCGAATCGCCGCCGTGACCTCGAGGTTCTTGAGCAGCGGCGCGTACAGCTCCGCGTACAGGGCGTTGACGTTGCGCGACCCGACGCCGGCGGAGTAGCCGAGACCCAGCACGTCGCCGTTGTACGTGCCGGGGACGCCCGGGTTGTTGATCTCCTCCCGGCGCCATTCGTAGCCGAGCCGCCAGCGCGAGCATGCCGCCGTCGAGCTTGTAGATGTCGCGCGACGCCTTGGCGTCGAACTGCGTGTTCTCGCTGATCGATGTCGTACGCAAGCCGCGGCGCGATGAAGCTGTAGATGCCCGGATCGTTGAGATTCGCGTTGGCCCCGATGCGGTAGTAGCCGAAGCCGCCCTGCCCGTTCAATGCCTGCAGCAGGTTGGGATAGTTGACGTAGTTGTCCAGGCCGTACGTGAGGTTCGCGCGGATGTAGAGGCCGGCGACGTCCCAGTCCCAGCCCGAGGTGGTGCCCTTGACGCCGGCGAGGTAGCGCTGCGTCTCGGCCGTGGTAGTCGGTGCCGCGACCGCCGATGTCGACGGGCGTCGTAGTACAGGCGCGCGCCCTGGCCGTTGGCGGCGAATGGGTTGTCCGGATGGCCCACCGGCAGGTTGATCGTCGTAAGCGAGCTCAGCACCGACAGGTTGGCGACGTCGGGCCACGCGGTCACGCGCAGCGGGTTGCGGCGTGATGACCGCCGTCGACCTTGGACTGGAACCACGACAGCTCGGTGTACCCTGGATGTCCGGCGTGAAATTGTAAGTGCCCGCGGCCGAACACGTTGATCTTCTGCACCTCGGGCTGCACGGCAGAGATAGTCCTTCGTCTCCCACTTGCAGAAGCCGTCGCTCTGGCTGTCGCGGCGGGCAGTAGCCGGGCAGCGACTGGTAGGCGCCGAGCGGCGGCCCGGTCAGGTTGTTGCCGGCCACGGGACGCACGTTGCCGAGCGGGCTGGTCGTGCCCCAGCCCAGCGGCGGATTGCCCGGACGCGTGTCGGGCAGGCCCATGAACTCGAGGTTGTTGGTGCCGATGTACTGGCGCCGGTTGGTCGACGGCATCGCTTCCTGCTTCTGCGCGTCGACGGTGACGAAGACGTTGTACTTGTCCTTGGTGAGATCGCCCATGCCCGCAGGTGACGGCGCCGCGGTACTGGTTGCCGTCGCCCTTGTACGACGTTCCCGCGGTGGCGGTGGCGGTGAAGCCCGTGAACTGCTGGCGCAGGATCACGTTGACCACGCCGGCGACGGCGTCGGAACCGTAGATGGCGGACGCGCCGTCCTTCAGGATCTCGATGCGCTCGACCGCGTCGAACGGAATCTGATTCAGGTCGACGAACGACGCGTGGCCGTCGTCGGCGAGACCGTAGTTCGCGAGCCGCCGGCCGTTGAGCAGCACCAGCGTGTTGTTCGAGCCGAGCCCGCGCAGCGACACGCCGGCGCCGCCGGACGCCGAGAAGCCGTGGCTGAACGCGTTGGCGATCGTGCCGTTGTTGTTCGCGGTGATCGAGCGCACGACCTCCGAAATCGTCTGGAGGCCCGAGGCCTGGATGTCCTCGCGCGTGATCGTCTCGATCGGCGCGGCGGTTTCGGTGTCGACGCGCTTGATGTTGGTGCCGGTGACGTTGACCGGATGTCCTGTGCCACGCCAGGGCCGGCGGCAAGCAAGGCGAAGCCTCCGACGCCCAGGGCGACGGCGATTGGTGTGCGCTGGAACCGCATGTTGGGTACCCCCAGAAAGTGAAAGCCCCGGCGCCTGCTTGTGGCATGCGCCGGGGGCGATGTCATCTGCAGCCGGGCCCCGTCAGTCGGCGGCCCGCCGACTACGTGCATGCGCATCACTGGAACGTGTAGCGCACGCCCAGGTTGAACTGCGTGCCGGTGGCGCCCGAGAAACGCGTAGTTGTAGTTGAAGTTGACGATGCCGTAGCGCGGCCGGCCGGCGCGAACGGCGCCTCCGGTTGAACACGTTGATGACCGAGCCGAAGATCTCCCAGTTCTTGAAGCCCTTGTACGACGCCGACAGGTCGAGCGTCGTGAACGACGCCACCGTGCAGTCGTGCCCGTTGTCCGCGAACCGGTGCAGGCAATCGGGCTGCTCGTCGGACCCTCGATGTGATTTCGTCGTAGCCGCTGACGTAGCGGACCGTGCCCGTCACGTTCCACGGACCGCGGTCCCAGCCGATGATCAGGTTCCCGCGATCCTCCGGCGTGCCCGCCGAGCCCGACAGCGACGTCGGTTCCGCTGCGTGCCGGCGTACTTGTACGTCGATGCCGCCGAGCGTCTGGCTGTAGTTGAAGATGTGCGTCCACTGGAACTCGGTCGTCAGCCGTGCCGTAGTCCTTGAGGGTCAGACTTCCACGTGGACGTCGAGGTCGATGCCGTCCGTCTTGACCGTGTTCGGCGTTCTGGAACGGCGCCGAGACGGCATAGCAGCGTGCCGGAGTTCGGGATGCCCGGCAGGTTGTTCGTGTCGCGAACGATGGTCGCCGACGGGAAGTCCCGACGGATTGTTCGATCACGCGCCTGCGACGCTGCCGATCGTGATCTGGTCCTTGGTCTCGATGTTCCAGTAGTCGACCGAGGCGTTGAACGAGCCGGGACCGGCTCCCAGATGAGGCCGACCGTCCACGTGGTCGACGTTTCCGGCTTGATGTACGGGATTGCCGGTGGTGATGCCGACCACCTGACCCTGGCAGTCCGCGGCGATTGTCGGTGACCGGGCAGCGGACCGGATCGTTGACGCTCGTGAAGCCCGCCGTCGCGCTGTGTGCCGTTCTCGTACAGGCCCGGCGCGCGGAAGGCCGTGGCGTAGGTGCCGCGCGCGACGAGCTGCGGAACGACCGTCCACTTGACGCCGACCTTCGGGTTCCACGTGCTGCCGACGTCCGAGTAGTCGTCGTAGCGCATCGCGACCGTGGCTCGAGGTTCTTGAGGATCGGCGCGTAGAGCTCGGCGTACAGCGCGTTGATGTTGCGCGAGCCGAACGCGGCCGAGTAGCCCAGGCCGACGACGTTGCCGGTGTCGGTACCCGGCGTGCCGGGGTTGTTCAATTCCTCCCGGCGGAACTCGTAGCCGACGCGCCAGCGCCAGCTGACCGCCGTCGAGCTTGTAGATGTCGCGCGAGGCCTTGGCGTCGAAGATCGTGTTCTCCGACAGCGACGTTGTTCGAGATCGGCGGCGCGATCCAGTCGTAGATTCCCGGGTTGTTGAGGCCGCGTCCGCGCCGATGCGGTAGTAGCCGTACGGGCCTGGTGCCGGCGAGCGCCTGCTGCAGGCGGTCGTAGAGGAAGAACCCGTAGCGCGTGCTGGTCCGTCTCGTTCCGGATGTACAGGCCGCGCCACATCCCAGTCCCAGCCGTAGTTCGTGCCCTTGACGCCGACCAGGTAGCGCTGCGTCGTCGTCTCGATAGTCGGCTGTCGCGGCCGCCGACGTCGCCCGTCGGTGTAGTACAGACGCGCGCACCTGGTTCTGCGCGTTGAACGGGTTGTCCGGGTGGCCGACCGGCAGGAAGATGTTGAGCGAGTTGTTGACCGTGCTCGTGCGACGGGTCGTACCACGTGGACCGAGGCTGCGACGGCGTGTTCCGCGTTGTCCGTCTTGACGTCGAAGTACGACAGCTCGGCGTAGCCCTGGATCGTATCGGTGAAGTTGTACGCGGCCGCGGCCGAACACGTTGAAGCGCTCGACTCTCCGGCATGAGGTCGAGGTAGTCCTTGATGTCGAAGCGGCAGAAGCCCGTTCGGGTCGACGTTGGCCGGATCGCAGCCGGCGAGCGCGGTGTACGGACCGGCGCCGATCAGCCCGCCGGTCGCCGGATTGACCGGGCGCAGCGACGCCCACCAGGCTGCCCGTGCCGAACCCGGACGGCGGCGCGCCGTTGCGCGTGTCGGGCAGGCCCATGAACTGCAGGTCTTGGTCGCCGATGTAGCCGCCGCCGGTTCGTCAGCGTGATGGCGTCCTGCTTCTGGTAGTCGAACGCTGATGTACGCGTTGTAGCGGTCCTTGGTGAGGTCGCCGATGCCGGCCGTGATCGCGCGCCTTGTAACTGGTTGCCCTCGCCGTTGTAGGTGGTGCCCGCCGGTGCCGGTGACGGTGACGCCGGTGAACTGCTGGCGCAGGATGACGTTGACCACGCCCGCCACCGCGTCCGAACCGTAGATCGCGGACGCGCCGTCCTTCAGGACCTCGATGCGCTCGACGCGCGTCGAACGGGATCTGCTTCAGGTCGACGTACGACGCGTGGCCGTCGTCGGCGAGGCCGAAGTTGGCCATCCGGCGGCCGTTGACGAGCACCAGGGTGTTGTTGGGGCCCAGGCCGCGCAGCGAGAGCGCCGGCGCCGCCGCCGGAGAAGCCGTTGGTGAACGACGTCGCCGATCGTGCCGTTGTTGTTGGCGGTGATCTGGCGCACGACGTCGGAAATGGTCTGCAGACCGGACTGCTGGATGTCTTCGCGCGTGATCGTCTCGATCGGCGCCGCGGTTTCGGAATCGACCCGCTTGATGTTGGTGCCCGTTACGTTGACCCGGATGTCCTGTGCGACTGCGGTGCCGCCAGCGACCAGCGCGACTCCGCCGATACCCAGCGCGATCGCGACCTTCTTCCGCTGAAATTTCATGTAAACCCCCAGAAAAGTATGGATGCCTCCCGAGCGGGCTCGTGACCCGCCTCCGGCACACGGCGCAACCTTACATGACCGTCCTTTTTGGCGTCCATCAAAGGTCGCGATTGTTACAATGCGCGTGTCCGAATTTGTTGCAATTTCGCCAAACGTGACGCATCCACCACGCACAACTCGCTGATTTGCCAGCAATCGTTGCGATCTACAACGCGTCGATTCCGGGCCGGATGGCCACCGCGGATACCGACGCCGGTGACGGTCGCGCAGCGGGAGCCCTGGTTCCGCGAATTCACCCCGATTCCCGCGCCGCTGTGGGTGCTGGTCGCACAGGTCTCGGACAGCCGTCGCAGGGCTGGCTGTCGGTGCGTTCGTTCTACGGCCGCCCGGCCTACCACGCGACCGCCGAAGTGGGCGTGTACGTCGCCCCGGAGGCGCAGCGGCAGGGTGTGGCCCGGCGTCTCCTCGACGCATGCGCTGGCCGCACGCGCCGGCGCTGGGCTTGCGCACGCTGCTCGCCTTCGTGTTCGGGCATAACGCGCCGTCGATTCGCCTCTTCGAGCGCGCGGGTTTCACGTCGTGGGGACGGCTGCCCGAGCGTGGCGGAGCTCGACGGCGTCGAGCGCGATCTCGTGATCCTCGGACGGCGCACGCGTGAGCATGACCGGCCGAGCGCGTGGACGGTGCGCTTCGCCGCGCCGGCCGACGTGCCCGATCTCCTGCGGCCTGATCCGGGCGCGCTCGCCGAGTACGAGAAGCTGGCGCACCTCGTGGTCGCGGACGAGGCACGGCTCGGCGCGGCGCTGTTCGGCGAGCGTCCGGCGGCGGAGGCGCTGATTGCGCGCGACGGGCGGCGAAACCGGGCAAGCGGCCGGTTTCGCGCTGTTTTTCCACAACTTTCTCGACCTTTCTCGGCCTGCGCGGCCTGTGGCTGGAAGACCTTTTCGTCGGTCCCGGAAATGCGCGGCCGCGGGCTCGGCCGGCGGCTGCTGACGGACCTCGCCGGCGCTCGCCCGGGCGCGCGGCTGCGGCCGGTTCGAGTGGTCGGTCCTCGACTGGAACACGCCGGCCATCGGCTTCTACGAGCGGCATGGGGGCCACCCTGCTGCCCGAGTGGCGGATCGCCCGGGTGACCGGCGACGCGCTGGCCCGATTCGGCGACGCGGCGTCCGGTTGAACGGCCGAGCGTCGCCGCGGTCTATCCGGCGCTAGCCGCCGGGTCCCGCATCGCGCATAATCGCGCGCTTTCCTCCGGCCCCGCGCCACGAGCGCCGCGCCGTGCCTGACCGCCGGTTCGATCACCTCCGGACGCCTACCCATGCCCTTCGACGGCCCCCTCCCCGCGCTTCGACGTGCGCGCCGACTTCTGGTCGCTGCGCTTCGTCGAGGAGCGCTCCGAAACCTTCGCCGTGCGCAAGAACGTCGCGATGCCCTACGAGGCGTCGACCGACCGCGGCGTGATGGCCACCGTGTACGCCGACGGCGGCTACGGCTACGCCGCGTCCGGCGACACGTCGCCGGCCGGCCTCGCCGCCGTGCTCGAGCGCGCGGCGCACTGGGCGCGCACGACCGCGCGCCACGGCGCTGCATCGACACGCGCGCGCTGCCGCAGCCGGTGCCGCGCGGCGACTACGCGTCGCCCGCGTTCGACGATCGCAGGACCGTCGCGCCGCGAGTGGTACGACCTGCTGCACGCGGAGTCGGCGGCGGCCGGGCTGCGATCCGCGCATCGTCGACTGGGAAGCGGGCGTGGAGGTGCGCACCGCGACGCATCGCCTGGTGACCAGCACCGGCGGCGACGTCGTGCAGCGCTACCGGTTCCTGATGCCGGGCCTGTCGGTCACGGCGCATGCCGACGGCGTCACGCAGAACCGCTCGCTCAACGGCTATCGCGGCATCTGCCAGCAGGGCGGCGTCGAGGTCCTCGCGCGCTTCGGCTTCGCGGACGCCGGCCGGCGCGATCGCCGAGGAAGCGCTCGAGCTGCTCGCCGCGCCGAACTGCCCGAGCGGCACGATGGACGTGCTGCTGATGCCCGACCAGATGATCCTGCAGATCCACGAGTCGATCGGGCATCCGCTGGAGCTCGACCGCATCCTGGGCGACGAGCGCAACTTCGCGGGCACGAGCTTCGTCACGCCGGAGATGTTCGGCACGTACCGCTACGGCTCCGACCTGCTCAACGTCACGTTCGATCCGACGCAAGCCGGAGGAGCTCGCGAGCTACGGCTACGACGACGACGGCACGCGGGCCGAGAAGGTGCACCTCATCCGCAACGGCATCCTCGAGCGGCCGCTGGGCGGCGCGATCTCGCAGGCGCGCGCGCAGCTGCCCGGGGTCGCGAACTCGCGCGCCGACAACTGGAACCGGCCGCCGATCGACCGCATGGCGAACCTCAACCTCGAGCCGGGCGACGCGTCGCTCGCGGACATGATCGCGGGCATCGACCGCGGCGTGCTGATGGAGACGAACTGCTCGTGGTCGATCGACGACTCGCGCAACAAGTTCCAGTTCGGCTGCGAGCGCGCGCGCATCATCGAGGACGGCCAGGTCGAGGCACGTCGTGAAGAATCCCGAACTACCGCGGCATCTCGGCGAACTTCTGGCGCAGCCTCGCGCGCGTCGGCAGCGCGGAAACGCAGCAGGTGCTCGGCACGCCGTACTGCGGCAAGGGCGAGCCGTCGCAGGTGATCCGCGTGGGCCATGCGTCGCCGGCCTGCGTGTTCACGAATGTCGACGTCTTCGGCGGGGAAGCGTGAGCATGGAAGCCTATTTCGAATCCCTTGCCAACGTCGTGCAGCAGGCGCTCTCCGGCAGCGAGCGCTTCACCGCGACGTTCGACGCCGAGGAAACCGACTTCGTGCGCATGAACCGCGGCAAGGTGCGCCAGCCCGGGCACCGTCGCGCAGCGGTACTTCTCCATCCGCCTGATCGAAGGCGCGCGGCACGCGGAGCACACGCTGTCGCTCACGGGCGACCTCGCGCCCGACGGCGCGGCCGTGCGCGACGCGGTCGCGGGATTGCGCGCCGTGCTGCCGGAGCTCGTCGACGATCCGCTGCTGCTGCTGCCGGCCGGCGTCCATTCGATCGCGCTCGGTGCGCGACGGGGCGCTGCCGGCGTCGGAGGCGGTGATCGACGAGATCCTCGCCGCCGCGGGCGGCCTCGACCTCGTCGGCATCTACGCGGCCGGACCCATCTGGCGCGGCTTCGCGAACTCGGAAGGCCAGCGCAACTGGCACGCGACGACCGCGTTCAACCTGCAGTGGAGCCTCTATCACCGCACCGACAAGGCGGTGAAGTCCGGCTTCGCCGGGTTCGCGTGGGACGCCGCGGCGTTCGCGCACAAGATGCACGAGGCACGCGAGCGGCTGGCGCTCATCGGCATGCCGGCGCGCGCGCTCGAGCCCGGCAAGTATCGCGCGTACCTGTCGCCGTCGGCGATGGAGGAGATCGCCGCGACGCTGTGCTGGGGCGGCTTCTCCGGCCGCGCGCTGAAGACGAAGCAGAGCGCGCTCGTCGCGCATGCAGGACGGCGAGGCGCTCGACCCGCGCGTCACGCTCGTCGAGGACACCGCCGGCGGCGTCGCGCCCGCGTTCCAGGCGGAGGGCTTCGCGCGCCCGCCGCGCGTGCGCGCTGATCGAGGCCGGCCGGCTGGTCGGATCGCTCGTGAGCCCGCGCACTGCGCGCGAGTTCGGCATGACGGAGAACGGCGCCAACGGCGCCGAGATGCCGGAATCGCTGACGATGGCCGGCGGCGCGCTGCCGACCGACGACGCGCTCGCGGCGCTCGACACCGGCATCGCGGTCGGCAACCTGCACTACCTCAACTACTCCGACCGTCCGGCCGGCCGGATGACCGGCATGACGCGCTTCGCGACCTTCTGGGTCGAGAAGGGCAAGGTGGTCGCGCCCATCGACGTGCTGCGCTTCGACGACACCGTGTACCGCCTGCTGGGCGAGAACCTCGAGGCGCTGACGCAGGAGACGGAGTTCATCCTCGACGCCGGCACCTATCAGTCGCGGCAGCTCGCGAGCATGCGCGTGCCGGGGGCGCTGGTGTCGGAGATGGCGTTCACCCTGTAGGCACGGCGCAGGCCCTCTCGCGCTCACGCGCGGTCAGCGCGGCACGGGCACCGGACGGCCGAACGGCACCTCGGCGCGCAGCCGCTCGCCCTGCCAGCCTTTCGGGATCGACGCGAGCAGGCGCTGCGTATAGGCCTCGCGCGGGCGGCGGTAGATCTCGTCGGAGTTCGCGATCTCCACGATCTCGCCCTGGTTCATCACCATCACCTGGTCGGAGATGTACTTCACCACCGCGAGGTCGTGCGAGATGAAGATGTACGAGAGGCCGTACTCGGCCTGCAGGTCCTGCAGCAGGTTCAGCACCTGCGCCTGCACCGATACGTCGAGCGCGGACACGGATTCGTCGCAGATCAGGATGTCGGGCTTCAACGTGAGGCAGCGCGCGATGGCGATGCGCTGCCGCTGGCCGCCCGAGAATTCGTGCGGATACTTGTAGAACGACACTTCCGGCAGACCGACCTTGTGCAGGAGCTCGAACGCCATTTCGGCGCGCTCCTGTGCGGAAGCACCGATGCCGTGGATCTCCATCGGCTCGGTGAGGATCTGGCCGACGATGAAGCGCGGGTTGAGCGACGCGTACGGATTCTGGAAGATGATCTGGATCCGCCGCTTGTACGGCATGAACTCCTTCGCAGACATGCCGAGGATGTCGCGCCCCTCGAACAGCGCCTCGCCGGAGGTGGCCTCGTGCAGGCGCATGAGCGTGAGCCCGACCGTGGTCTTGCCCGAGCCCGATTCGCCGACGAGGCCGAGCGTCTTGCCCTTCGGCAGGTCGAACGACACGTTCTGCACGGCCTTGAACTCGCGCTTGCCGAAGATCCCCTCGCGCGCGTAGAAGCTCTTGCCGAGGTTGCGCACCTTGAGCACGATCGGATCGCCGTCGGCGAAGCCGCGCGTGCGCTCGGGCAGGTCGCCCGCGACCTCGCCGTTCATGAAGTCGTCGATCACCGGCAGCCGCACCGGGCGGCGGTCGAGCTGCGGGCGGCACAGCAGCAGCGCCTTGGTGTAGGTGTCGCGCGGCGACTCGAACACCTGCTGCGCCGGCCCCTGCTCGCGGATCTCGCCGTTGCGCATCACCACCACGTGGTCGGCGATCTCGCCGACGACCGCGAGGTCGTGCGTGATGAACAGCACCGACATCTGCCGGCGCTTCTGCAGGTCGGCGATGAGCTCGAGGATCTGCTTCTGGATCGTCACGTCGAGCGCGGTGGTCGGCTCGTCGGCGATCAAGAGCTTGGGCTCGCACGCGATCGCCATCGCGATCATCACGCGCTGCTGCTGGCCGCCGGACATCTGCGACGGGAACATGTCGATGCGCCGCTCCGGCTCGGGAATGCCGACCTCCGCGAGCACCTCGATGGCGCGCTTGCGCGCCGTCGCACCGGTGAGTCCCATGTGCAGGCGCAGGACTTCCTCGATCTGGAAGCCGACCGTGAACACGGGGTTCAGCGAGGTCATCGGCTCCTGGAAGATCATCGAGATGTCGGCGCCGCGCACCGACTGCAGCTCGCTGCGCGACAGCTGCGCGAGGTTGCGTCCGCCGAACCGGATCTCGCTCCGCGGATCGATGATCGTGTTCTCGGGCGGCAAGAGGCCGAGGATCGCGAGCGAGGTCACCGACTTTCCGGATCCCGATTCGCCGACCAGCGCGACGGTCGAGTTGTGCGGGACGTCGAACGAGATCCCCTTCACGGCCTCGAACGCGGTGTGCCTGTCGAGGCGGAACGAGATGCGGAGGTCGCGGATGCGGACCAGCGGGTCGAGGGTCTTCATGGTCGCTTCCATCAGTGCCCGCTCCGGGTGCCCTTGAGCTTGGGATCGAGCGCGTCGCGCAACGCGTCGGTAAAGAGCGAGAAGGCGGTGACGAGCAGCGCCATCGTCCCGCCCGCGGCGGCGAGCTGCCACCACTTGCCGAGCAGCAGCTCGTTCTGCGCCTCGTTCAGCATGGAGCCCCACGACACGACGTCGACCGGCACGCCGAAGCCGAGGAACGAGAGGATCACCTCCGACTTGATGAACGCGACGACGAGGATCGAGAGCTGCACCAGCACCACGTGCGACACGTTGGGGAAGATGTGGCGGAACATGCGCCGCGCGTTCGACGCGCCGATGGCGTCGGCCGCCTGCACGTACTCGCGGCCCTTGTGCTTCAGGTACTCTGCGCGGATCAGGCGGAACACGCCGGTCCAGCCGGTGAGCCCGAGGATCAGGACGATGGTGAGCGTGCCCTTGTGCTGCAGAACGGCGGCCACCGCGAGGATCAGCAGCAGGTACGGAATGGAGCTGAACACGCTGTAGAACCAGTTGAGCGTGTCGTCCACCCAGCGGCCGTAGTAGCCCGCGACCGCGCCGAGCACGGTGCCGATGAACGTCGCCACCAGCGCGGCGGCCAGTCCGACGAAGATCGAGGTTTCGGAGCCCTTGATGGTCTTCGCGATCACGTCGCGTCCCCACTTGTCGGCGCCGAACGGCAGCGTGGCACGGCGCGCGTCGGCGGCAGGGGCCGCTTCCGCGGGCGCACCTTTCCCGCCCTGGATTTCCTTCATGACGTCGGCCAGCGGATCGACCGACTTCCCTTCCGCAGGGGCGGCGGCGACCGATTTCTGCGTCTCGATTTCCTTCATGACGTCGGCGAGCGGATCGACGAACGTGCTGCCGTCGCTCGGCGCGGCAGGCGTCGCGGCGCCGGGCGCGGCGGCACTGCCCTTGCCCGCCTTCAGCTCGGCGATGACGTCGCCGATCGGATCGACGACGGAGGAATTGAAAGCGCTGCCCGGCGTGGCGCCCGTCGGCGTGGCCGCGTCGGGGCGGCCGGATAGGGCAGCCGCCGGCACCACGGCCTCGTCCGCGCCGACGAACGACGGCGGCGCGTAGTTGATGCCGATCTCCTTCGCCCAGTCCTTCGCGATGAAGCCCAGCCCCGACGCGATCATCAGCACGATGAACGCGATCACGATGGCGAGCGATACCATCGCGACGCGGTCCTGCACGAGGCGGCGCCAGGCGAGCGTCCACAGGCCGGGGGAGACGGTGTGCGGGAATCTCGCGGCGGCGCGACCGTCTTGATCGCGGCGTCATTTGCGATTGGCGCTCGCGCAGGCACCGCGTCGTCGTCGCAATCGCGCGGCGACGCGCTTCGCCTCACTTCGGCCGCCGCGCTCATTGCGACCCGCGGATCGACGGCCTTGTACATGAGGTCGGCCAGCAGGTTCACCAGCATCGTGGCCACCGCGACGTATACGGTCAGCGCCTTGATGACCGGAAAGTCGGAGCGCTCGACCGCGAGGATCACCTCGCGGCCGATGCCCGGAATGGAGAAGAAGCGTTCGATCAGGAACGCGCCGACGAGGAGGCCGGGCAGCGCCGACATCACGTGCGTGATGATCGGGATGGACGCGTTGCGCAGCACGTGCACCCACATCACGCGGTTCTCGCGCAGACGCCCTTGGCGCGCGCGGTGCGCACGTAGTCCTGGTTGATCTCGTCGAGGATGAACGTGCGGTACAGCCGCAGGTTGGGCGCGATGCTGACCACCAGCGCGATCAGGATCGGCAGCGACGCGTAGCGCGTCAGGTTCTCCCAGAAGCCGTTGCCCCAGCCCTGCACCGGGAACCAGCCGAGCTTGTAGGCGAACACGTACTGGAACACGATGATGTAGACGAGGATCGAGATCGAGAGCCCGACCGTGCACACGATCATCACCATGCGGTCGGTCAGCGAGCCGCGCACGTACGCCACGGCGAGGGCGAGCGCGATGGCGATGACGGTCTCGAGGAACAGCAGCGGCACCAGCACGGTGAGCGACGGCCGGCAGGCGCGTCGCCAGGATGTGCGACACCTGCTCGTTGGTGCTCCACGACGCGCCGAAGTCCGCAGTGAGGATCTGCTTGCCGAAGATCAGCGAGCTGCACCCAGTACGGCTGGTCGACGCCCAGCTGGCGCCGGATGTTGTCGATCTGCTCGGGATTGCTGATCTTGCCCGCGAGCACGTACGCGGGATCGCCGCCGAACAGGTTGAACAGGATGAACACCAGCAGCACCACCCCGAGCATCGTCGGGAGCATCTGCCAGAGCCTGCGAACGACATAAGCCCACATGATTCACTTCTCCCAGGCTGGCCCGCGCGGATCGCGCGCCGGCGGCGCCTCATTCGCGGCCGCGCGCCTGCGCGGCGCCGCGGACCCACGTGACCGCGCGACGCGCGGCCGGTCGCGGTGGCGACCGGCCGCGGTGCGGCGTACTGCCCTCCCGGACGTCAGTCTCCCGGGATCGCCGGGCACCGTCGCCTCTCCTCCTGAATTCAGTTGCTGCTCGCTGCGACGTCGACGTACTGCCACGTGCGACGTCAGGATCGGGTGCTTGCGATAGCCTTCGACGCGCGGCCCTGGATCAAGCTGGTTGCGATAGCGGCTGACCGTCAGCACGTGCGGCGCGTAGCCTTCGAGCATCCGCGTCATCTCCTGGTACAGCCGGTCGCGCTCGGGCCCCGCCGGCATGCGCACGCTCTTCCGGTACAGCGCGTCGTACTCCGGAATCGTCGCGCACGCGTTGTTGCTCTGGTACGAATTCGGCCCGTAGAAGAGCTGCATGAAGTTGTCGCCGTCCGGATAGTCGGCGATCCACGCGGCCTCGCGGCTGAAGAGCTTGCACTGCTTCTCGAGCTTCAGGAGCTCCGGAAACTTGTCGTTCTGTCCTTCCATGCGCACGCCGATCGCGTCGTACGACTTCTTGACGAGCTCCTCGAGCTGCCGGTTCTGCGTATCGGGCCGCGACGCGTACTGGATCACCATGCGGCGTGCCGTCCGGGAACGTGCGCCAGCCGTCCGCGCCGCGCTTGTAGCCGAACCTGTCGAGCAGCGCGTTGGCGGCGGCCGGATCATACTTGATCGTGCTCTTCCAGTTGGGAACGTGGCCGACGACGCCCGGCGGGATCGGGTATGCCGCCATCGACCGCCTGGCCGTTGCAGCACCACGTTGATCTCCTCGGCGGCGTCGTACGACATCGCGAGCGCGCGGCGCAGCGCGATCTTCTCCTTGCGCGAGGCCGCCGACGCGCGGGTCGAGCATGTTCCAGTACATGTAGCGGATCTCGGGATCGACGAAGCGGTCGAGGCGCACGCCCTTCGCCGCGAGCTCGGGCTTGAGCTTGCCGTCGGCGTCGATCGCGTTGGGCGCGAGCGGCCCCTCCATGTTCATGATGATCGAGCTCGCCGCTCTGGAACGCGAGCCAGCGCGCCTGGTCCTCTTCCATGATGCGTGATCTCGACGCGCCCGACCTGCGGCATCTTCTTGCCCTTCATCTGCGCGACCAGCTTGTCGTCGCCGGGCTGCCGGGCGCGAAGTCCCACGTGAAGCCGCGATAGTCGGGATTCGCCTCGAGCACGATCTTCGAGCTGCGCACCCACTGGCGCGAGCTGGTAGGGCCCGGTGCCGACCGGATTGCTCATGACGCGGCCGTCGGACTCGCCGTATTTCTCCACCACCTCGCGCGCGACGAGCGCCGCCGCTTCGTGCGCCATCACGTACGGCAGGTTGTAGTCGGTGTCCTTCAGGCGGAAGCGCACCGTGTACCGGTCGACGGCCTCGAGGCCCGCGATCTTCGCGTCGTAGTCGAACTTGCCGGACTTCTTCGCGGCGGCGACGTCCTCGTCGAGCCCGACGAACTTGCCCTCGAGCAGGAACGCGTACGGCGAGCGGATCTTCGGGTCGGCGAGCCGCTTGTACGAGTACACGACGTCGTCGGCGGTGAGCTCGCGCTTCTTCGCCGCCGAACGCCGGATCGGCTCGCGAAGCGGATGCCCTTCGCGAGCCTGACGGTGTAGGTCTTGCCGTCGTCGGTGACGACCGGCATCCCGTCGGCGACCTGCGGCACGAGCTTCGCGGGCCGCGCGAGGTAGTCGTAGGTGTAGAGCGTCTCGAAGATCGCGCGCACGATGCCCGCCGAATAGAGGTCGTGGATCGCCGCCGGATCGAAGCCCGTTTCCGCCACCGGGAACACGTCGCGGATCACCTTGCGCGGATCGGCGGCGCCGCGGCAGCGCCACGCGAGCGCGCACAGCGCACCCAGCACGGCGACGACCGCAGCGCGCTCACCGGACCACCTTGGCGCCGGCCGCGTTGGACGCGACCGGCGACGCGGCGGCCTTCGCCTCGCGCGCGGGATCGACGTCCATGTACTGCCACTCGGCGTGCAGGATCGGGTGCCGCTTGAAGCCGCTCACCCACGGCCGCACGAGCCAGCGGCGCTCGCGCGACAGGTGCAGGCTCCACGCGCCGTCGACTTCCATCTGCCGCGACATCTCGAGGAACAGCCGGTTGCGCTCCGGCGAGTCCGGCAGCTCGCGCGACCTTCTCGTAGTAGCGCGTCGAACGCCTTCGACTCGTAGCAGCCGTTGTTGCTCTGGCCGGTGTTCGGGCCGTAGAGGAGCTGCATGAAGTTGTCGCCGTCGGGATAGTCGGCGCCCCACGACGATTCCCACATCATGAGCTTGCACGCCTTCGCCGCCTTCAGGTTCTCGCCGAACGGCGCGACGTCGAACTACCATCCGGATGCCGATCGCGTCCATCGACTTCACCCACAGCTCGTTGTGCTCGCGGTCGACGACGCGTGCCGCTGTTCGCGTAGCGGATCGACGAGCGGCTTGCCGTCGGGCATGCGGCGATAGCCGTCGGCGCCGCGCTGGTAGCCGAAGCGGTCGAGCAGCCGGTTGGCGAGATCGGGATCGTAGCTGGTTGAGCGAGCGGTAGCCCGGGATCGTGGCCGACGACGCCTTCCGGCACCGGCATCTCCGCCTTCACCGCCATCCGGCGGCGGATGACGTTGATGTCGTCGTCGACGTTGTAGCCCATGATCATCGCGCGGCGCAGCGCGATCTTCTCCTTCGCGAAGCCGCCGACCACCGGATCGCGGAAGTTGAAGAACGCGTAGATGACTTCCGGAGTCGACGAACGAGTACACCGACACCTGCTCGTCGGCGAGCGCGGGCTTCAGCGTGTCGTCGGCGTCGAACGCGTCGGTGCGAAAGGCCGACGGCAGGTTGAGGAGATCGAACTGCTTCTCGCGGAACGCGAGCCACTGCGTCTGGAACTCCTCGATGATCGAGATCTCGACGCGGCCGATCTGCGGCATCGTCTTGCCCTTCATCTGCGCGACGAGCCGCGCGTCCCACGCCGCGTCGCCGCCGCTGCCGGGCGCGAAGTCCCAGGTGAAGCCGCGGTAGTCGGGATTGGCGACCAGCACGATCTTCGACGCGCGCTTCCATTCGGCGAGCATGTACGCGCCGGTGCCGACCGGATGCGCCTCGGTCGTGCCCGGTACGCGTCGATCACTTCGCGCGCGACCGCGCCGAACGACGTGTGCGCGACGACGTACGGGAAGTTGAAGTCCGGCCGCGCGAGCGTGATGCGCAGCGTGTAGCGGTCGACCGCCGCCAGGTCGGGCAGCTTGGCGTCGTAGTCGAACTTTCCCGACTTGCGCGCGGCCGCGGCGAGCGCGTCGAGGCCCCTGATCTTGCCTTCCAGCATGAACGCGTACGGCGCGCGGTTCGCCGGGTCGAGGAAGCGCATGAACGTGTACACGTAGTCCTGCGCGGTGAGCTCGCGCGCGCATGCCCTTGAACGCCGGGTCGGGCGTGAAGTGGATGCCGCGGCGCAGCCGGAACGTGTAGGTGCGGCCGTTGTCGGTGACCTCGGGCATCGCCTCGGCGGTCATCGGCACGAGGCGCGCGGGACGCGCGAGATAGTCGTACGTCAGCAGGCGCTCGAAGATCGCCTCGTTGACGGTGGCCGAATAGTTGTCCGAGATGCGGACCGGATCGAAGCCCTGCTCCGCGACCTCGAACACGGTGCGCAGGACCTTGGCGGGATCGGCGGCCGCGAGCGCGGGCCGCGCGAAGACCGCTGCCAGGGCGAGCACGAGCAGCAGCGCCGCGGCGCTGACAAGGCTTCCCGGCCGGGGGGCTTCGACGCCGCTGACGGTACCCGCAAAACCGCCGTTCACGCCCCGTTTCCCCCACTTCCGCACATCAAGCCTGCCCAAAAACCAAATCCTGCTAATGTACCATTTTCGGGCACCCCCCATGCTACGCCGCCTCTTCGCGCGCTGGACCGACCGGCTGCAGCCGGCGGTCGACAGGATCACCGGCAATCCCACGGTGCAGCGCTATTTCCCGGCGCTCGCCGACCCCGACCTCTGGCACCTCAATCGCCGCTCGGCCGCGCGGGCGGTGGCGGTCGGCCTGTTCTGCGGGCTCATTCCCGGTCCGCTGCAGGTGGTCGGCGCGATCGCGTGCTGTCTCGCGATCCGCGCCAACTTCCCGCTGTCGGTGGTCACCACGCTCTACACCAATCCCCTGACCATCGTCCCGCTCTACGTCGTCGCGTACGAGTACGGCCGCGTCTTCTTTCCGGACGCGCCGCCGACCGTCGCGTGGTCGCTGCCCGCGCACGCGGGCCTCGTCGACTGGTTCCCCGCGCTCATCGAGTGGATGAAGGAGCTGGGCAAGCCGCTCGCCGCCGGGCTCGTGATGCTCGCACTGACGCTCGCGGCCGTCGGCTGGGGCGTAGTGCGCCTGCTGTGGCGCTGCTACGCCGTGCACGCCTGGCGGCGTCGCGCGCGGTCGCGCGCCGTCGCGCTCCGCGCATGAAGCCTCCGTACTGGGACGCCGCGGCGCGCGACCTCGCCGCGCGCGACGCCGTGCTCGGCAAGCTCGTCGGCGACTATCCCCGGGCTGCACCTCGCTCGCCGCGGCGAGCCGTTCACCGTGCTGGCGCGCGCGATCGTCGGCCAGCAGATCTCGGTGAAGGCGGCGCAGGCGATCTGGGATCGCTTCGCCAAGGCGACGAAGGCGAGCGGCGATCCGCCCGTGCTCGATCCGGCGCGCGTCGGGCGCACGCGGATGGCCACGCTGCGCCGCGTGGGACTGTCCGAGCGCAAGGCGCATCTACCTGCGCGACCTCGCGCGGCACTTCGCGTCGGGCGCGCTCGATCCGCGCGAGTGGCCCGCGCTCGACGACGAGACGCTCATCGCGCGGCTCGTCGACGTGAAGGGCATCGGCCGCTGGACCGCCGAGATGTTCCTCATCTTCCACGAGCTGCGGCCCGACGTGTTTCCGGTCGACGACATCGGCCTGCAGAAGGCGGTGGCGATGCACTATCACGACGGCGCCGCGCATGACGCCCGCCGACGCTGCGCGCGTTCGGCGAGCGCTATGCGCCGTGGCGCAGCGTGGCCACGTGGTATCTGTGGCGCTCGCTCGACCCGATTCCCGTCGAATACTAGAAGCGCCGAGGAGGCCCGCATGAAGGACGCATCCGAGCCACGCTACGAAGGCCCGCGCGAGCTCGCGCAATCGCTCACGCGTTCGCGCGCGCCGGCGCTGCCGACGCGACGTGGAATCGCGAAGGCCTGCGCGAGGATTCGGAATACCGCGATCTCGGCCTCGCCGCCGCCACCGGCGGCCGCATCGGCGCCAAGCACATCCGCGCGCGCAAGCCGATGGCTGCGCCCACCGGCTGGCATTGGCACGACATGACCGCGCACTACGTGTACGTGCTGCGCGGCTCGCTCACGTTCCGCTTCGCGGGTGTGGCAGGCGACGTCACCCTGCGTGCCGGCGACGGCCTCTCGCAGCCGGCCGGCGTGCCGCACAACGTGGTCGCGCGGTCGGACGACCTCGAGGTCATCGAGATCAACGAGCCGGCGGCATATGGGACGTGGGACCTGGCGGAGCCGCCTGCGCCCTGGCGCTGATGCCCGCAGGCCGCCGGGCGGGCGGCGAGACTCAGCCGATGCGCCCGTCGACGAGATGCAGCGTGCGGTCCGCGCGCGCGGCGAGTTCCGGATCGTGCGTGACGATCACGAGCGCGGTGCCCGACCGCGGCGTTGAGCTCGAGCATCAGGTCGAACACCTGCGCCCGCCGTCTTGCGGTCGAGGTTGCCGGTCGGCTCGTCGGCGAGCACGCAGCGCGGCTTCGTCACGAGCGCGCGCGCGAGCGCGACGCGCTGGCGCTCGCCGCCCGACAGCTCGCCGGGCCGATGCTTGAGACGATGGCCGAGGCCCACGCGCTCGAGCATGTCCGCGCGGCCGCGTGCGCCGCGGCCGGCGAGATGCGCCGGATGAGCAGCGGCATCGCCGCGTTCTCGACCGCGCTGAATTCGGGCAGCAGGTGATGGAACTGGTAGATGAAGCCGAGCGCGCGGTTGCGCACCTGACCGCGCGCGGCCTCCGACAGCGACGCGAGATTGCGACGCCCTCGACGCTCGACCTCGCCCGCGTTGGGCACGTCGAGGCCGCCCAGCAGGTGCAGCAGCGTGCTCTTGCCCGGAGCCCGACGCGCCGACGATCGCGACGCGCTCGCCGGGCATGACGGCGAGGTCCACGCCCATCAGCACCGGCACCGGCGGCGGGACCGCTCGTGTAGGTCTTCGCGAGCCCGCGGCACGCGAGCACCGGCGGCGGGGCTGTTCCCGGCGCGCGGCCGTCACTCATAGCGCAGCGCCTCGGCCGGATTGACGCGCGCCGCCTTCCACGCCGGATAGAGCGTGGCGACGAGCGCGAGCACCAGCGCGATGGCGGCGATGGTGACGACGTCGCCGCGCTGCAGGTCCGACGGCAGGTCGCTGATGTAGTAGATCGACTTGTCGAGGAACTGCACGTTCAGCATGCGCTCGATGAACGGCACCACCGTGCCGATGTTGAGCGCGAGCAGCACGCCGCCGACCACGCCGATGGCGGTGCCGATGAAGCCGATCAGCGCGCCCTGCACGATGAAGATCGCCATGATCGACGACGGCGACGCGCCGAGCGTGCGCAGGATCGCGATGTCGGCCTGCTTGTCGGTGACCACCATCACCTGCGCCGACACGATGTTGAACGCGGCGACCGCGACGATCAGCGTGAGGATGATGAACATCACGCGCTTCTCGATCTGCACCGCGCGGAAGAAGTTCGCGTGGTTGCGCGTCCAGTCGCGCACCTCGGCCTGCACCGGCAGCTTCTGCCACAGGTCGCGCGCGACCAGGGCGCCGCGAACAGGTCGTCGAGCTTCAGCCGCACGCCCGACACGCCGTCGAGCCGGTAGAGGCGCTGCGCGTCCTCGATGTTGATGAGCGCGAGGCCGCTGTCGAACTCGTACATGCCGACTTCGAACACGCCGACCACCTTGAAGCTCTTGAGGCGCGGCAGCGTGCCCGCGGGCGTGATCGTGCCCTGCGGCGTGATGACGACCACCGAGTCGCCGGGTCGCGACGCCGAGCCCGCGCGCCAGCTCGCCGCCCAGCACGATGCCGAACTCGCCGGGCTTGAGATCGGCGAGCGAGCCGCGCCGCATGTGCCGGCCGATGTCGGCGACGGTGTCCTCGCGCGCGGGATCGATGCCGCGGACGATGCGCGCCGCGATTGGCGTCGCCCGCGGTCAGCATCGCCTGCCCGAGCACGTACGGCGCGGCGGCCTTGACGTGCGGCTCGCGCATCGCGAGCGCGGCGACCCGCTGCCAGTCGGCGAGCTGCGGCACGCCGCGGATCTCGATGTGCGACGCGACCGCCAGGATGCGGTTGCGCAGCTCCTCCTGGAACCCGTTCATCACCGACAGCACGACGATCAGCGCCGCGACGCCGAGCACGATGCCCGCCATCGAGATCAGCGAGATGAACGAGATGAAGGTGTTGCGGCCCGAGCCCTTGCGGGCGCGCGTGTAGCGCAGGCCGACGGCCAGTTCGTAGGGCGACAAGCGGACCTTAGGCTTCCCAGTCGACCGCGCTGCGATTTGGACGAGCGGCCCGATCACGTCCTTGAAGACGAGATGCAGCGGATGCTTCTGGTAGACGTCGAGCGCGGCGGCGTCGGCGAACTCCGCGTACAGCACGACGTCGCGCGCATTGCGGTCGTAGCCAAGTCGGCGCCGAACTCGATGGCGGCGAGGCCCGGAATGTTGCCGCGCATCTCGGCGAGCGCGGCGCGAATGACCGCTACCTGCTCGGCCTTGCGCGAGCGATCCTTGAGGTCCCGACGACGACGTGCTTCAGCATGGCGGCGATGCGTAAAGCGCGCCTGGCGCGCGCGGACCGACGATTATCGCATGCTAGACTGCGCCGCCCTTCCGCGGTTCCCCGGCGCACTGCCCACGTCATGCGCGTCACCCTCGCCGTTCCGCACATTGCTGGCCGACGGCGCGCGCCGCGCTCGCCGACCGCGCCCGCGCTCGCGCCGCCTTGCGCGCGTACGCGCAGACGCCGGCGCGCCGCGCCGGCGGGATCGACGCCGCGTTGCTCGTCGCCGCCGGCCGGCCGCACGATACGCCGACGCGCGCCGTTCGCGGCGCGCGGCGCGGGGTTCGATCCCGGCGACGCCTATGTGCTGCGCGCCGATCCGGTGACCTCGTCGCCGGTCGCGACGACGTGCTGCTCGCGGGCCGCGTCGACGATCTCGGCCGCCGACGACGCGGACGCGATGATCGCGACGTCTGAACGCGCCATTTCGCCGCGGACGGCCTCGACGTTCCACGCGCCGCGACCGGACGCGTGGTTCGTGACACGCGCGGGACGCGGCCCTGCCGGAGACCACGCCCTCCCGCGACGTGCAGCGGCGCGATCCACGCCGCACCTGCCGCGCGGCGACCATGCCAAGCGCGTGGCGGCGCTGGTCGTCGGAAATGCAGATGCTGCTGCACGAGCATCCCGGTCAACGCCGCGCGCGAGGCGGCAGGCCGCGCGCCGGTGACCGGCGTGTGGCTGTCGGGCGGCGGCGCCGGCGCATGCGGCGCTCGCGTTGCCGCAACGGCGTCTCGCCACGGCCGGCGCGCGACGGCGACGTCGCGCGCGGCCTCGCGCGCGGCACGCGAGCCACGCCGCGCCGCCACCACCGCGCTTCGCGGCGTTGCGCTGCGGTCGATCACGCTCGTCGTGCTGCCGGCGATCACCGACGGCGCGCGCTGACCGCGCTGATCGCGCGCAATGGCTCGCAGCCGGCGGTCGCCGCGCTCGAGCGGCGCGCGTTGTCGTCGCTCGACGCTGGTCGCCGACGACGGCGCGGGACGCGTTCACCTGGGACGCGCGCCGCGCCGTCGTGGTGGCAGCGCTGCGCGCACGCGTCGCGCGCACGCGTTCGTGGCCGCCTGGCGGCGACGGCCCGCATGACGATCGCGATCGTCCGCCGTCCCGTCGCCGCGGCCGCGCAGCGCTGGCGGACGCCGGGGTACCGCCGGTGCTGGCGCGCATCTACGCGGCGCGCGGCATCCGCTCGACGGCGGAGCTCGACCATTCGCTCGCCGCGCTGCCGCCGTATCACGTCGCTGCGCGGCATCGACGAGGCCGCGGCGCGGCTCGTCCGCGCGATCGCGCGCGCGCGAGCGCATCGTGATCGTCGCCGACTACGACGCCGACGGCGCGACCGCCTGCGCGGTCGGCGTGCGCGGACTGCGCGCGATGGGCGCGCGACGTCGATTTCGTCGTGCCCAACCGCTTCGAGTACGGCTACGGGCTGACGCCGGAGATCGTGGCGCTCGCCGCGCGGCGCGCGCCGCGCCTGCTCGTCACGGTCGACAACGGCATCGCGAGCGTCGACGGCGTCGCGGCCGCGGCCGCGCGCGGGATCGACGTGCTCATCACCGACCATCACCTGCCCGGCCCCGCGCTGCCGTCGCCCGCGATCATCGTCAATCCGAATCAGGCCGGGCTGCGCGTTCGCGAGCAAGCACATCGCGGGCGTGGGCGTCATGTTCTACGTGCTGGCGGCCACGCGTGCGCTGCTGCGCAGCGACGGCGCATTCGCGAACGCGGCGCGAGCCCAATCTCGCCGACCTCCTCGACCTCGTCGCGCTCGGCACCGTCGCCGACGTCGTGCGCCTCGACCAGACGAACCGCGTGTTCGTCGAGCAGGGACTCGCACGCCTGCGCGCCGGCCGCGCGCATCCCGGCGTGCTCGCGCTGTTCGCGGTGGCGGGCCGCGACGCGCGCCGCGCGACCGCGTTCGACCTAGGCTTCGTCGCGGGTCCGCGGCTCAATGCCGCCGGCCGGCTCGCCGACATGTCGATCGGCATCCGTTGCCTGCTCGCCGACACCGGACGCCGAGGCGCTGGCGCTGGCGCGGAACTCGACCGGCTGAACCGCGAGCGGCGCGAAGTCGAGGCGACGATGCAGGACGAAGCGCTCGCCGACCTCGCCGACGTTCGCGGACGAGCCGGCCGCGATCAGTGCACGGTGTGCCTGTTTCGACCCGAATGGCACCAGGGCGTGGTCGGCATCGTCGCGTCGCGGCTCAAGGACCGCTTCCACCGTCCGGCGATCGTGTTCGCGCGCGCGGCGCAACGGCGAGTTGCGCGGCTCGGGCCGCTCGATCGCCGGGCTTCCACCTGCGCGACGCGCTCGACCTCGTCGCCAAGCGCGCGCCCGGCACGATCACGAGATTCGGCGGCCACGCGTTCGCCGCGGGCCTGACGCTGCCCGAAGACGCGCTCCCCGCGTTCCGCGACGCGTTCGAGGCGGTCGGCGCGCGAACGGCTCACGCCGGCGCGAGCTCGCGCGGACCTGCGAGAGCGACGGCTGCCTCGCGCGCGGCGAAGCTGACGTTCGACCTCGCGCGGGACGCTGCGCGACCGCGTGTGGGGGCAGGGCATGCCGCGCGCCCGACCTTCGACGACACGTTCGACGTCCGCGCGCACGCGGATCGTCGGCGGCAAGCACACGCGGCTCACCCTCGAGCGCGACGGCGAGCGCTTCGAGGCGATCCTGTTCGGGCACGCCGACCCGCTCCCGGCGCCGCATCCACGCCGCCTACCGCCCCGACGTCAACGAATGGCAGGGCAACGCCGGCGCTCGAGCTGACCATCGAGCATTGGCTGCCCGCGCCTGAAATGCGGTCGCTCGAATTTCGGGCATCCGGCTGGTCGCGCCGCAAGTCCGAGCGACCGCATCCAGTGCGCGACCGCATTGCCACCTTCCGCGAGCACGATTCGCGGACAGTCGATTCCCGCCGCGACGGCATCGAGCCAATCGTCACACAAGTATTGATTTCTATAGTCTAAAAATGTAAGGGACCGCTAACTCCGCCTGGTCTGCAGCGTTATCGTCAATTCGACCTTGTGCGACGCATCAAAGCATCGCTATATTGAGTCGGTTTAGCCCGCATCCGGAAATCCCCGTCACGGGCGCATGCGGCGCACCAAACGAGGGAACCGCCATGCGGCTTACGGGCAAAGTCTCGATCATCACCGGCGCCGGCCAGGGCATCGGCCGAGGCGACGGCGCTCAAGTTCGCCAAGGAAGGCGCCAAGGTCGCCGTCTGCGACATCAACCTGGACGCGGTCGACGAGACCGTCGAGCCTGGTCGAGGAGGCCGGCGGCGAAGCCGATCGGCTTCCGCGTCGACGTCACCGACAAGGACAGCATCGCCGCGATGGTCGAAGGCGTGATGGCCAAGTGGGGCCGCGTCGACACGCTGGTCAACAACGCCGGCATCGTGCAGGACGCGCAGTTCAAGAAGATGAGCGAGGACCAGTTCGACCGCGTCATCGACGTCAACCTGAAGGGCGTCTACAACTGCACCAAGGCGGTCGTCGACATCATGCTCGCGCAGAACTCCGGCTGCATCCTGAACGCGTCGTCGATCGTCGGCATCTACGGCAACTTCGGCCAGACCAACTACGCCGCGACCAAGTTCGGCGTGATCGGCATGGTCAAGACCTGGGCGCGCGAGCTCGGCCGCAAGGGCATCCGCGCCAACGCGATCTGCCCGGGCTTCGTCGAGACGCCGATCCTCGCGTCGATGCCCGAGAAGGTCATCAAGATGATGGAGGACCGCGTGCCGATGGGCCGCCTCGCCAAGCCCGAGGAAATCGCCAACACGTACGCGTGGCTCGCCTCCGACGAGGCGTCGTACATCAACGGCGCGGTCATCGAGGTGTCCGGCGGCGTGACGATCTGACCGAGCTGCTCCGGGTCGGCCCGAGAGCGCAGCGTCGCGGGACTGCCGTTCCGCACCGCGAAACCGCCGGTTCGCCCGGCGGTTTTCGTTGCACGGCCGCTCAATGCGCCTGGCGCCTCGTCGTAAGTCGGACTTCCCCGGACGCGTGCGCCACGCGGTAGCATTCCGGGTCTGCTCTGCAGCACCATTTCGAGGTCCGGTCCATGCTCGCGCGTCTCATCGTCCTGATTGCTCGCCACCGTCCTGCCGTTCGCCGGCGCCACGCCGGCAGCCGCCGCGCAGAAGTTCGAGCCCGGCAGCATCTACATCTGCCCCAACGACTTCGGACACCGGGCTCGATTGCTACCTCGATGCCGTGGTGCACCTGTACACGATGTGCCGGCACGTGAAGAGCATCGAGATCATCGAGTTCGGGCTGCCAGGCCGCGCAGGAAGGCGTCAACGGCGCGAAGAGCGAGTACTGCGTCGACAAGCAGAAGATCAACATCGTGCGGCCCTACCAGGCGGCGCTGCGCGAGGCGACGCCGCTGGCGCGAAGTGGTGGACAACCTGCGCAGCCTGCAGCAGTACTGGCTCGACGTCGATGGCCAGCCTCAAGTGGCAGAACGGGCGAGCCGCGCGACGCCTACGAGGACCGCGTCAACGAGGTGTACGACGAGCTGTCGTACAAGATCGAGGCGGTCCGCGTCGGCTTCTCCACGGCGCCCGACGCGGCCGGCGGCACGAAGGCCGCGCAGGCGAAGCGCCGCGGCGAAGCCGGCAAGGCCGCCAGGGCAACGACCGCGCAAAGGCGAACTGAGCGCCGCCTTGGAGCGTCGCCGCGGCGCCCTGACATCGGCGCCGCGACCACGGCTCCGGCGTCCGACGCCGCGCTCGCCGCGATCTTTCGCGACGGCGGAACGCTCGCGCGCGCGCTGTCCGGGCTTCCGCTTCCGCCCGCAGCAGCTCGCGATGGCGCAGGCCATCGCGCACGCGATCGCGCGCGCGCGGCCAGCTCGTCGCCGAAGCCGGCACCGGCACCGGCAAGACGTTCGCGTACCTCGTGCCCGCGCTGCTGTACGGCGGCAAGGTCATCATCTCGACCGGCACCAAGACGCTGCAGGACCAGCTCTTCGAGCGCGACCTGCCGCTGGTGCGCGACGCGCTGGCGGCGCCGGTGACGGTCGCGCTGCTCAAGGGCCGCGCCAACTACGTCTGCCATCATCACCTCGAACGCGCGGCGCGCGAGGACCGGCTGCCGTCGCGCGACGACGTCCGTCACCTGCCCGAAGATCGTCGCGTTCGCGCGCGCCTCCGAGCGCGGCGACCGCGCCGAGCTCGCCGACGTGCCCGAGAACGCGATCGATCTGGCCGCTCGTCACGTCGACGCGCGACAACTGCCTCGGCCAGAACTGCGGCCGCATCACGCCGACGTGCTTCGTGCATGAAGGCGCGCAAGGAGGCGCTCGACGCCGACGTGGTCGTGGTCAACCACCATCTGTTCTTCGCCGACGTGATGCTGCGCGACGAAGGCGTGTCCGAGCTCCTGCCCAACTGCAACACGGTGATCCTCGACGAGGCGCACCAGCTGCCCGACACCGCGACGCTGTTCTTCGGCGAGCAGGTGACGGCCGGACAGCTCGCCGAGCTCGCGCGCGACGCCGAGATCGCGGCGCGCACCACCGCGCGCGACGTGCCGGACCTGCCCGATGCGGCGAGCGAGCTCGCGCCCGCGATCCGCAAGCTGCGCCTCGCGGCCGGCGACGCTGCCGGGCAAGTTCACGCGCGACGTGGCGCTCGCGCGCGCGGATTTCGCCGACGCGCTCGACGGCCTTGCCGGCCGCGCTCGATCGCCTCGCCACGGAGCTCGGCGCACTTCGCGGAGCGCGGCGAGGAGCTCGCGCCGGTCGCCGCGCGCGCCGACGAGGCGGCGCGCGCATGGTCGCGCGCTGGCGCGACGGCACGCGACGCGATACCGGATTCGCCGGAGGAAGCGCAGGAGTGGATCCGCTGGATCGACGTCACGCCGCACGGCTTCCAGCTGCAGGCGTCGCCGCTGTCGGTGGCGCCGCTGATGCGGCGCCAGGTCGAAGGCAGCGCACGCGCGTGGATCTTCACGTCGGCGACGCTCGCCGTCGGCCGCGACTTCTCGCACTACACCTCGCAGCTCGGGCTCGATCACGCGGCGACCGGCGCGTGGGAGAGCCCGTTCGACTACCCGACGCAGGGGCTGCTCTACGTGCCGCGCGGCTTGCCGGCGCCCAACACGCCGGAGCACACGGACGCCGTCGTCGACGCCGCGCTGCCGCTGCTGAGGGCGAGCGGCGGCCGCGCGTTCCTGCTGTTCACGACCCTGCGCGCGCTGGCGCATGCGCGCGAGCGGCTGGCCGCGGCGTTGGCGCGCGACAGGCCTCGCGTTTCCGCTGCTCGTGCAGGGCGAAGGCTCGCGCTCGGAGCTGCTGGTGCGCTTTCGCGAGCTGGGCAACGCCATCCTGCTCGGCAGCGCGAGCTTCTGGGAAGGCGTCGACGTGCCCGGCAATGCGCTGTCGCTGGTCGTCATCGACAAGCTGCCGTTCGCGCCGCCGGACGATCCGCTGCTCGCGGCGCGCCTCGATCGGCTGCGCGCCGACGGCGGCAATCCGTTCATGGCCTGGCAGCTGCCGCAGGCCGCGATCAGCCTGAAGCAGGGCGCGGGACGGCTGATCCGCACCGAGACCGATCGCGGCGTGCTCGCGATCTGCGATCCGCGGCTCACGGACAAGCCCTACGGCCGGCGCATCTGGCAGAGCCTGCCGCCGATGCGGCGCACGCGCGAGGAAGCGGAAGCGGTGGAGTTCCTCGCGTCGCTGGACCGGCAGGCCTGAGCCCGGCGCAGCAACGCGCGAGCAGCGAAACCGCTGCCGCGGTCAGGACGGCGTCGCGTCGCGGCGGCGGATCAATCCCAGAACTGCCACCACGGCTTGCCCGCCAGCTGTCCCGTGGCCTGCACGCCGTAATCCCGGCTTCTCCCAGAACCTCCACCAGGGCTTGTCCGTTCGCGCCGGTGACGTACGGGCTTTCGGGGAACGTCTTGGCGAGGATCTGCTGCGAGTCGTCGGCGAGCTGCGCCATGCCGAGCTTCGCGTAGCTGTTGCGCAGGATGTCGAGCGCCTTCTCGTTCGCGGGGGTCTGCGGGTAGTTGAGCAGCGCGCCCTGCGCGCGATTGGACGCCGCGACGTAGGCGCCGCGGTTGTAGTAGTAGTCGGCGACGTTCACCTCGTACGTGGCCATCGCGTTGGTGAGGTAGCGCATGCGCGCGATCGAGTCCTGGTAGTACTGGCTCTCGGGGAAGCGCGCGGTCAACTCCTTGAACGCCGCGAACGCCGCGCGCATCTCCTTCGGATCGCGCTCGGACACGTCGAGCTCGTAGACGTAGCCGAGGACGCCCTGGTCCTCGCGGAAGTGCACGAGGCCCTTCAGGTAATACGCGTAGTCGACGTTCGGATGGTTGGGATACGTGCGGATGAAGCGATCGGCGCCGGCGATCGCGGCCGCCTGCTCGTTGCCGCGCCAGTTCGCGTACGCGGATTCGAGGATGGCCTGCTGCGCATAGCGGCCATACGGAAAGCGCGCCTCGAGCTGGTCGAAGAGCTTGGTCGCGCGGATATAATTGCCCTGGACCATTGCCGAGTGCGCTTTCTGGTACAGGCGATCCGCGGACCAGTTGGCGGTTTCGTCCTTGACGTCGGGCAGCAGGCCGCAGCCCGCCAGCGCGAGCGCCAGCACTGCGGCCGCCGCGCACGTGCGCAGGCACGACGCAAGCCAGGACGATCGCGCGGGACGCGCGGACGAAATCTCTCGATTCATGACAATGCTCCTCGACCGCGAATTATAGCCCCGCGCTCATGCCCCCGGCGACAGCCTCCGCGATCCCCTCCGAGCACCGGCTGACGGTCCCGCCGGACGCCGCGGGACGCCGTCTCGACCAGGTGCTCGCGCAACTGCTCGCGCAGCATTCGCGCAGTCGCCTGCAGGACTGGATCGCGGCCGGACAGGTGAGCGTCGACGGCGCGGTCGTCGCGTCGCCGCGGCACAAGGTGCGCGGCGGCGAAGCGCTGCGGGTCGTCGAGTCGGTGCCGGAACCGGTCGGCGAGGCAGCCGCGCAGGACATACCGCTCGCGATCGTGCACGAGGACGATGCGCTGATCGTCATCGACAAGCCCGCGGGACTCGTCGTGCATCCGGGCAGCGGCAATCGCGACGGCACGCTCCTGAACGCGCTGCTGCATCACGCGCCCGCGCTGGCCGCGCTGCCGCGCGCGGGCATCGTGCATCGCCTCGACAAGGACACGAGCGGCCTCATGGTCGTGGCGCGCACACCGACCGCGCAGACCGATCTCGTGCGCCAGCTCGCCGCGCGCACGGTCAGGCGCGAGTACGTCGCGCTGGTGCACGGCGATCTTGCGCGCGCCACGACCATCGACGCACCGATCGGGCGGCATCCGACGCAGCGAACGTCGATGGCGGTGGTGGAGTCGGGCAAGCCCGCGCGCACGCACGTCGACGTGCTCGAGCGCCTCGGCGACGTCACGCTCGTGCGCTGCCGCCTCGAAACCGGGCGCACGCACCAGATCCGCGTTCACCTCACGGCGCTCGGCCATCCGCTGGTCGGCGATCCCACGTATCGCGGCCGCGGCTCGCGCAACGAGAAATTGCCGGACGTCGTGCGCGCGTTTCCGCGGCAGGCGCTGCACGCGATGCGGCTCGGCCTCGTGCATCCGCGCACGCACGAGGCGATGCAGTGGGAGTCGCCGTTGCCGCGCGATTTCGTCGAGATCCTGGCCGCCCTGCGACGACGTCACGCCGCGGCCGGGCGATGATCGCGACGTTGCGCCGGCGTTTCGCGGACGCGGGACTCGACTGGGTCGTGCCGCGCTGGCACGGACCGCCGCGGGTCGCGGCCTTCTTCACCACGCGCCACGGAGGCGCGGCCACGGGCGCGACGGCGACGATGGACGTCGGCACCGCGCGGCCCGCGCGCGACGAGCTTGCGGGCGCCGTCGGCGAGAATCGCCGCCGCCTGCGCGCGTTCCTGCCCGCGGATCCGATCTGGCTGTCGCAGGTGCATGGGCGCGGCGTGGTCGCGGCCGATGCGCGCAATGCCGAGGCGCTGCGCGCGGCGGCGCCGGAGGCCGACGCCGCCGTCACGCGCGAACCGGACCTGGTGCTCACCGTGCGCACCGCGGACTGCCTGCCGGTGCTGCTCGCCGATCGCGCGGGTACGGTGCTCGCGGTCGCGCACGCCGGATGGCGAGGGCTGGCTGCCGGCGTGCTCGAGGCGACGCTCGCGGCGATGGATGTCGACGCGCGCGAGGTCGCGGGATGGATCGGCCCCGCCATCGGCCCGCGCGCGTTCGAGGTCGGCGCCGACGTCCACGCCGCGTTCGTCGGCGACGATCCCGGCGCGTCCGTGCACTTCACGCCGCTGCGCGCCGGCAAGTGGCTGGCGGACCTGGCCGGGCTGGCGCGCCGCCGGCTCGCGGCGCGCGGCGTCGCCGACGTCGCCGGCGGGTGCTGGTGCACGCACGCGGAGAGCGCGCGCTTCTTCTCGTATCGGCGCGACCGCGAGAGCGGCCGGATGGCGCTCGTCGCGTGGCTCGCCCGTGATCAGTAGTTGACGAAGCGCGGCGGGCCGATGCCGATCGTGCCCATCATCGCGTCGAGGTGGTACCGGATGCGCTCCGCCTTGACGTCGTGGTGCGCGGGATCGTCCCACAGGTTGTCGAACTCGCCCGGGTCGTTCGCCAGGTCGTAGAGCTCGCCGACGCCGTGGTCGTGGTAGACGACCAGGCTTCCAGCGGCCGTCGCAGTACCATCGTCCCGAGCGTGTGGTCCGGCATGGCCGCCCATCGCGTCGTAGTACTCGCGCAGACGACGTGCGCGCGATGGTGCGCGCGACGCCTGGCCGGTCAGGATCGGCAGCAGCGAGCGGCCCTGCATCGACTCGGGCACCGGCAGCCCCGCCGCCTCGAGGAGCGTCGGCGCGATGTCGACAGTCTCGACCAGCGCGTCGCTTCGCACCCCGGCCGCGAGCGGCCTGGCCACGAGAAGATCAGCGGCACGCGCATCAGCCCCTCGAAGAAGCGGCAGCCCTTGTGGATGCAGCCCGTGATCGCCGAGCAGCTCGCCGTGGTCGCTGCCGTAGACGACGATCGTGTTCTCGCGCTGGCCCGAGTCGTCGCAGCGCGTCGACAGGCGGCCGAACTGGTCGTCGATCAGCTCGATCATCGCGTAGTAGGTGGCCTGGACCTCCAGCCGTCGAACTCGTCGGGCTTCGAGGCGATCGCGTCGTGATCGCCCGTGGCGACCGGCTGCACGCGGCGCGGATGCGCGGTCGACGGCGACCTTCGTCTGCTGGTCGATCGCGCGAACGCCTGGTGGCGCGCGAGGTCGCTCTCGCGGAAGAGCGGCAGGGCAGGCTCTGCGGGTCGAACCGGCGGTAGATACTCCGGCGGCGGGTCGAAGGGCGGATGCGGATCGTAACGGATTCACGCTGAGAGCAGCCACGGCCCGTCGCGCGCTCGCGTGACGAATCGAATGCCATCTCGGTGCACCAGGTCGTCTGGTGCAGCGCCGCCGGCACGTCGTCGGCCTCCGCAGAACCATCAGGTTGCCATGGAAGGCGTCGCACAGCGCCGCGGGGTCGACCTTCTTCTCGTGCCGCAGCCACGTCTGCGTAGTCGTGGCCGCGCGCCCGTCGGGCGCGGCGCGTGGCTCTACCGGAAGTAGCGATAGCCGTCGTCGGGGCGCGACTCTCGACCGAGCTTCGCCGCCGGAAAGGTGCAGCTTGCCGACGAGCCCGCAGTCGTAGCCGACGTCGGCGAAGCAGCTTGCGTCACGAGCTTCTCGTGCGGCGGGAAGTAGGCGTTGCCGTTGCGGTCGACTGGAGCGTCGGCCGGGTAGCTTGCCGGTGAGGAAGGTGCCCGGCCGGGCGTGCAGATGGGGCTTGGCAGTAGGCGCGCGCGTGAACGCGACACCGCTCGCGCAGGAAGCGCGTCGAGCTGCGGCGTGTCGATGTGCGGGTGGCCGAGCGCGCCGATCGTGTCGAAGCGCTGCTGGTCGGAGCAGTACCAGAGGATGTTCGGGCGGCTCGGGCCTCGTTGCACGCCGGTGCCCACGCCTAGTCGATCTTCGCGCCCGACACCTTCACCGCCTGCGCCCACTGCTCGCGCTCGCGGGCCAGGAAACGGTCGAACTCGTCGGCCGGCATGAACGTGATCTCCGCGCCCTGCGCGACGAACTTCTCCTTGATGTCCGGCGCGGCCAGGATGCGGCCGATCTCCTGCGACAGCCGGAGCACGATCTCCTTCGGGGTACCGGCGGGCGCCACGATGCCGAACCACGCGACCACGTCGAAGTCCTTGATGCCGAGGTCGCCGACCGTCGGCACGCCGGGCAGCGACGGCACGCGGTTCTTCGTGCTCGCGACGATGTACTTGAGCTTGCCGGCCTCGACGTACTGCGACACCTCGATCGGGCTCGCGAACATCACGCCCACGTGGCCCGCGACGAGGTCGGTCACCGCCGGGCCGCCGCCCTTGTAGGGCACGTGCGTCAGGTCGGTGCCGGTGCGCAGCTTGAACAGCTCGGTAGCCAGATGCGGGACGCTGCCGTTGCCCGGCGACGCGTACATGATCGTGCCCGGCTTCGCCTTGGCCAGCGCGAGGAGCTCCTGCGGCGTGCTCACACCCAGCGACGGATGCGCGGTGAGGATGAGCGGAGACGACGCGAGCAGCGCGATGCCGGTGAAATCCTTCGCCGCGTCGTAGGTGAGCTTCTGGTACATGAGCGGCGCGATGACGAACGGCGCCGGGGCGAGCATCAAGGTGTAGCCGTCCGCCGGCGCCTTCGCGACTTCGGCGGCGCCCACGGTCGTCGCCGCGCCGGGCTTGTTCTCGACGACCACCGGCTGGCCGAGGCGCTCGGCGAGCTTCTGCCCGACGAGGCGCGCCAGCACGTCGGAGGCCCCGCCCGGCGCGAACGGCACGACGAGCCGGATCGGCTTGGCGGGATACGGCTGCGCCGCCGCATGACCGCCCCCGGCCAGCAAGGCGCCACCGACGGCGGCCGCCAGGGCAACGCGCAGCCTGCGCAGGAAATCGGAATGCATCGGCGGATCCTCCCGTGGTGGACGTGTCGCCCGCCAGCGCGGGCGCAACTGGTCTGTTTTTCGAACCAGTCGCCCGAGGCTACGCGGCGCGCCCGCCGCTGTCAACGGCTCGGCACTTGACCGCGCGCGGGCCGGCGATGGCACACTCGCGGGATGGCCATCGCGCCCATCGCCGCTCCCCGACTCTACCGCCGCATCGCCGACGCGCTCGCCGCGTCGTTCGACGCGGGCGAGTTCGCGCCCGGCGAGCGCCTGCCCGGCGAGCGCGAGCTGGCGCGCAAGCTCGCGGTGTCGCGCTCGTCGTTGCGCGAGGCGCTGAGCGCGCTCGAGCTCGAGGGCCGCGTCGAGATACGCATGGGCTCCGGCGTCTACGTCAAGGCGCGGCGCGCGCGCCGCAAGTCGCGCGTGACGCCGCGCCGGGCGGGGCCTCGCCGTTCGACGTCCTGCGCGCGCGGCGCGTGGTCGAGGCCGAGACCGCGGCCCTTGCGGCACGCCACGCCTCCGCCGCGCAGGTTGCGGCCATCGAGCAGGCATTCGCGCGTCTCGCGGCCGACATGCGCGCGAACCACGCCGCCTCCGCGGGCGATCGCCTGTTCCACGTGCGCATCGCGGAAGCCGGCGGCAACGGCGCGCTCGCCGACATCGTGCGCAACCTGTGGACCGCGCAGCGCGACCCGCTCGCCGCGCGGATGGAGGCGCTGTTCGTGACGGGTGCGCGGCGCCGCGACAACATCGGCGAGCATCGCCGCATCCTCGACGCCATCCGCGCGCACGACCCCGCCGCCGCGCGCCGCGCGATGCGCGACCACCTCGCGAATGCCGAGCGCCAGCGCCTGGCGCTGATGCGCGCGCGCGCCTGAGTCCGGCGGGGCGGCGTTTATAATGCGGGCCCCCTCCTGCACGGCCCGGGCGCTGCGCGACGCGCCCTCCCCGTACGCGCGACCCCGACCGTGACCGTCCTGACCTCCATCGTTGCCGCGGCCGTCGCCGGCGGCGTGCTCGCCACCGCGGCCGCCGGCGCCACGCTCGCGCTGCACGCGGGCTGGATCTCGCGGCTGGTCTCGTTCGCGGTGGGCGCGCTGCTCGGCGCCGTGTTCATCGAGCTCCTGCCGCACGCGCTGGAGGAAGGCGACGCCCTCGCGCGTGATGACCACCGTGCTGATCGGCCTCCTGGCGTTCTTCCTGCTCGAGAAGCTCGTGCTGTGGCGGCACGCGCACGGCCACGCGGAGCATCGCGACGACGCCGAGGAGTCCGAGCACGACCACGCGCTGCATGCGCATGGGCACGCGCACGGCGACGGCGGCCGCTCGGGGCTCATGATCCTGATCGGCAACAGCGTGCACAACTTCTGCGACGGCGTGGTGATCGCCGCAGCGTTCCTGAGCGACGTGCGGCTCGGCGTGGCCACCACCGTCGCGATCGTCGCCCATGCCGTCCCGCAGCAGGTCGGCGATTTCGCCGTGCTGATCCATTCCGGCTTCACGCAGCAGCCGCGCGTTCGTGTTCAACATCGCGTGCCGGGGCCGCCACGCTGGTCGGCGCGCTGGCCGGGTATTTCGCGCTGGCGGACATGCAGCAGGCGCTGCCCACGGTGCTCGCGGTGGCGGCGGCGAGCCTGCTCTACGTCGCGGTCGCCGACCTCATTCCGAGCCTGCACCGGCGTCCCGAGCCGGCCGAGACGGCGCGGCAGATGCTAGCGATCGGCCTCGGCGTGGCCATCATCGCGGCGTTCCACGTCGCGCTCGAGCCTTAGCCGGCCCCGCCGCAGGGCGAGCCCCAGCACGAGCGCCACGGGCAGCAGCCCCACGGCGAGGAACCACGCGGCACCCGCGAGCGGGTTCGCGAACGTGAGCGCCATCACGCCGATGACGAAAAGCCACGCGATGACGACGATGTGCATCGAGTTGGTGCGCGCGGACGTCGCGCGTTGAGTGGGGGACGCACTTCACGATACCATCACGGCTCCGCGCCGCGGCCGTTCGCGGCGAGCGTCTTGCCGAACCTGCCATGTCTCCCCTCGACCCTCGCGATCCGGCCGTCTGGACCGACCTTGCCGGCCAATGGCAAGCCGCCGCAGCAGGCGTGGGCCGATTGGTGGCGCGACGTCCGCGTCCCTTCGGTCGCGAATCCGGCCGCGCTCCCGGAAGCCGTCAACGTCCTGCTGCCGCCCGCGGTCGCCCAGGCGCAGTGCGCGATTTCCAGTCGCGGCTCGCGGCGCTGTGGCAGGCGGCGCTCAGCGTGCCGGCGGGCGGTCCGCTGCCCGAGGTGATCGCGCCCGCCCCAGGCGATCGCCGCTTCGCGGGCAGCGCGTGGCATCGACCAGCCGTTCTTCTCGCTGATGATGCAGTCGTACCTGCTCTACGCGCGAGTACCTGCGCGACCTCGCGCATCTCGCGCCGCTGCGCGGGCCCGAGAAGAAGCGGCTCGAATTCGCGACGCGGCAGTACCTCGACGCCATCGCGCCGTCGAACTTTCCGGCGACCAATCCGGACGTGCTCGCGCGCGCCATCGCGACCGAAGGCGAGAGCCTGGTGCAGGGCCTGCGCAACCTCGCCGACGACGCGCGGACGGGGCCGCATCACGATGACCGACGAGCGCGCGTTCGCCGTCGGCCGCAACATCGCGACCACGCCCGGGCAGCGTCGTGTTCCGCAACGACCTGATCGAGCTCATCCAGTACGACGCGACCACGCCGACGGTGTGCGAAGCGGCCGCTCGTCATCGTGCCGCCGTGCATCAACAAGTACTACATCCTCGACCTCACGCCCGGCGAACTCGTTCGTCGCGCACGCCGTCGCGCAGGGCCACACGGTGTTCATGCTGTCGTGGCGCAACGTCCCGCCCGAGCTCGGCGCGCCTCACGTGGGACGACTATCTCGAGCAGGGTCCGCTCACGGCGATCCGCGTCGCCCGCGAGATCTCCGGCAGCAAGACCGTGAACGCGCTCGGCTTCTGCGTCGGCGGCACGCTGCTCGCGTGCGCGCTGGCGGTGCTCGCTGCGCGCAAGGACGCGAGCGTCGCCGAGCGCGACGTTCCTCACGACGATGCTCGACTACGCGGACCCCGGCGAGATCGGCGTGTACGTGTCGCGCGAGTTCCTGGCCGCACGCGAGCCGCAGCTCCTGGCGGGCCAGCGCGTGCCCGGCAGCGAGCTCGCCGGCGCGTTCGCCAGCCTGCGCGCGAACGAGCTCGTGTGGAACTACGTGGTCGGCAACTACCTCAAGGGCGAGACGCCGCCCGCGTTCGACCTCCTGTACTGGAACAGCGACTCGGCCAACCTCGCCGGGCCGATGTACGCGTACTACCTGCGCAACCTCTACCTCGACAACAAGCTGCGCGAGCCGCAACGCGCTGACGATGGCCGGCGTGCCCGGTCGACCTGTCGCGCCTCACGATGCCGGTCTACGTGTACGCGTCGCGCGAGGACCACATCGTGCCGTGGCGGTCGGCGTACCGCACCACGGCGCTCGTCGGCGGCGACGTCACGTTCGTGCTCGGCGCGTCGGGCCACATCGCGGGCGTGGTCAATCCGCCGCAACCCGTGAAGCGCAACTACTGGACCAACGAGCTCATCACCGACGATCCCGACGACTGGTTCGCGCGGCGCGGATGCGATCCCGGGCAGCTGGTGGCCGCACTGGGCCCAGTGGCTCGGCGCGGCACGCGGGGCGCGGCATCCGGCGCCGAAGGCGCCCGGGAGCGCGCGGTACCCGCCGCTCGAACCGGCGCCCGGCCGCTACGTGCGCGAGAGCGCCTGACGTCCTCGCAAGGCAATGCCCATTCCTACCTGTCGAGCGCGTCGGCTGGGATCAGGTCGACGGCGTCGGTGATGATGGTGTCCACGCCCAACTGCGCGAGCTCGCGCACGCGCGCCGGATCGTTCGGCGTGTAGCAGCACACGCGATAGCCGTGGCGGTGCGCGACGGCGACGATCTCGCGCCGTGAGCGCCTCGTGGTTGGCGTCGAGCGCCACGCACTCGAGCGCGCGCAGGCGGTCGAGCCAGTCGCGCGGCAGCTCGTCCAGCAGCAGCGCCCGCGGCAGCCCCGGCACCGCGTCGCGCGCCGCCGACCAGCGATTCCTCGGCGAACGACGACAGCAGCGGCGGCACCTCGGCGTCGCGCCACAGCGACGCGGCATCGAGCGCCACCGCAGCGCCGGTCTCGCGCTCGCGGCCCGGCGTGGGCTTGATCTCGACGTTGCAGGCGACGCCGTGCGCGCGCGCCCAGCGCGCGATCGCGGCGAACGTCGGCACCATCTCGCCCGCGTACTTCGCCGAATGCCAGCCGCCGGCGTCGAGGCGCGACAGCTCGCGCCACAGCAGCGCGTCGGCGCGGCCGCGGCCGCTCGTCGTGCGCTCGAGCGTGGCATCGTGCAGCAGGAACGCGACGTTGTCGGCGGCGAGCTTCACGTCGAACTCGACCATCGCGTAGCCGTGCGCGTGGCCGACGCGCATCGCGGTCAGCGTGTTCTCGGGCGCGAGCTTGCCGGCGCCGCGGTGCGCACACAGGCGCGGATAGGGCCACTGGGCAGTGTCATGGGATCGACGATGCTGCTCATCGGATGCGCGCTCCGGTCGCGCTGTCGAACAGGAACACCCGCGCCGGATCGGCGGCGAGGCGGATGGTGTCGCCGATCTTCGACGCGCCGCATCGTGCGGCATGCGCGCGATCGACGGTGTCCGCTGCCGTGGCCGACGTGCACCAGCGTGTCGGCGCCGAGCTGCTCGACCATCTCGACCGCGCCCGGCCAGCATCGCATCGGCGCCGTCGACCGGGCGCAGGTGCTCGGGCCGCACGCCGACCGTCACCGCGCGTGCCGGCGCGGCGCGCCGCCGACCGCGGCCGTCGACGCTGCCGCCCGCCAGCAGCGCGAAGCGCGAGCCGCCCTCGCCGCCTGGCCGGCAGGAAGTTCATCGCCGGCGAGCCGATGAAGCCGGCGACGAACAGCGTGGCCGGATTCTCGTACACCTCCATCGGCGAGCCGATCTGCTCGGCGCGCCCCGCGTTCATCACGATCATGCGCTGCGCGAGCGTCATCGCCTCGACCTGGTCGTGCGTCACGTACAGGCTGGTCGTCGACAGGCGGCGATGCAGCTTCTGGATCTCGAAGCGCATCTGCACGCGCAGCTTGGCGTCGAGGTTCGACAGCGGCTCGTCGAACAGGAACACCGCGGGCTCGCGCACGATCGCGCGTCCCATGGCGACGCGCTGCCGCTGGCCGCCCGGAGAGCTGGCGCGGCTTGCGCTGCGAGCAGCGGCCCGAGCTCGAGGATCTCGGCTGCGCGGTCGACGCGCGCGCTTGATGTCGTCCTTCGTGAAGCCGCGGATCTTGAGGCCGTACGCCATGTTGTCGAACACGCTCATGTGCGGATAGAGCGCGTAGTTCTGGAACACCATCGCGATGTCGCGGTCCTTGGGCTCGAGCGTGTTCACCACGCGGTCGCCGATCACGATCTCGCCCGCCGTGATCGCCTCGAGCCCCGCGACCATCCGCAGCAGCGTCGACTTGCCGCAGCCCGACGGCCCGACGATGACGATGAACTCGCCGTCGGCGACGTTCGTGGTCACGCCGTGGATGACCTCGAGGTCGCCGTAGCTCTTGCGCACGTCGCGGAATTCGACTTTCGCCATGTTCAGAAGACCCAGTAGACGATGTAGGCGGCGGCCAGCCAGCATCGTGGTGAGCGCGACCAGGAAGACCCAGTCGACCGTGCGCCCGAGCCAGTAGGCCGCGCGTCACGTCGCTGCGTGCGCAGCGCCCACAGGATGAGGTAGACGCAGCACACGAACAGCAGCGCGTCGAAGGCGATCACCTCGTCGGCGTACGGTGCGCAACGCGGCGTCCGGCGAGCCGTACTCGATGAAGCCAAGCGCGGCCATGCACAGGCCCGCGAGCGACGCGGTCACCGACAGGAGGCGCAGCAGTACGTCGCGGTTGCGCGCGACCGTTCTGCGCCATGCCCGCCTCGGGCTCCGCCGTCACGCCGGTGCTCCATCGATCGCCGTCACTTCTCGCTGTCGACGAGGCCCTTGACGAACCACTTCTGCATCAGCACGACGACCAGCGCCGGCGGCAGCATCGCGAGCATCGCGGTGGCCATGACGAGGTGCCATTCGGTCGCGGCGTCGCCCCCGGCGATCATGCGCTTGATGCCGATCACGGTCGTGTACATCGACTCCTGCGTGGTGACGAGGAGCGGCCACAGGTACTGGTTCCAGCCGTAGATGAAGAGGATCACGAACAGCGCCGCGATGTTCGGCCGCGACAGCGGGATCACGACGTCCCAGAAGAAGCGCATCGGCCCGGCGCCGTCGATGCGCGCGGCCTCGGCGAGCTCGTCGGGAATCGTCAGGAAGAACTGGCGGAACAGGAACGTCGCGGTGGCCGACGCGATGAGCGGGATGGTGAGTCCCGCGTAGGTGTCGAGCATGCCGAGGTCGGACACGACCTTGAACGTCGGCAGGATGCGCACCTCGACCGGCAGCATCAGCGTGACGAAGATCATCCAGAAGAACGAGCGCCCGGAACCGGAAGCGGAAGTACACGACCGCGAACGCCGACAGCATCGAGATCGCGATCTTGCCGACCGCGATCACCAGGGCGGTGACGAGGCTGTTGAGCATCATGCGCCCGACGGGCGCAGCGGAGAGCGTTCTCCGAGCCGCTGGTCAGCACCTGCCTGTAGTTCTCGACGAGGTGGCTGCCGGGGACGAGCGGCATCGGCGCCTGCAGCACCTCCTCGGCGCTCAGCGTCGACGCGACGAACGTCACGTACAGCGGCAGCGCGACCACCGCGATGCCCAGGATGAGCACGAGGTGCGAGACGACGGTGAGCCAGGGCCGGTTCTCGATCATCAGTACTGCACCTTCTTCTCGACGAAGCGGAACTGCACGACCGTGAGCGTGATCAGGATCACCATCAGCACCACCGACTGCGCCGCGGAGCCGCCGAGGTCGAGGCCCTTGAAGCCGTCGTTGTAGACCTTGAACACCAGGATCTCGGTGGCGCGTGCCGGCCCTCCGCCGGTGGCCGCATCGACGATCGCGAAGGTCTCGATGAACGCGTAGATGATGTTGATGACGAGCAGGAAGAACGTCGTCGGCGACAGCAGCGGGAACACGATCGTGACGAAGCGGCGCACCGGCCCGGCGCCGTCGATGGCGGCCGCCTCGAGCAGCGACTTCGGGATCGACTGCAGCCCGGCGAGGAAGAACAGGAAGTTGTACGAGATCTGCTTCCACACGGCCGCGACGATGATGAGGACCATCGCGTCGTTGCCGTTGAGCAGCGGGTTCCATTCGATCCCCATCGCCTGCAGCCAATGCGCGACGAGGCCGAGCGTGGGGCTGAACAGGAAGAGCCACAGCACCGCCGCGACGGCGGGCGCCACGGCGTAGGGCCAGATCAGCAGCGTCTTGTAGAGGGTCGCGCCCTTGATCACGCGGTCGGCGAACGCGGCGAGGACGAGCGAGATCGTGAGGCCGAGGACGGTGACCGCGACCGAGAACACGGCCGTGATCTTGAACGAGTTGACGTAGTCGTCGTTGCGGAACAGGTCGGTGAAGTTGTCGAACCACACGAACTGCGTGTTGGTGCCGAACGCGTCCTGCACGAGCAGCGACTGCCAGACCGCCTGCGCCGGCCGGCCAGAAGAAGAAGATGACGCGTGATCGCGATCTGCGGCGCGACCAGCGCATAGGGCAGCCAGCGGGATTCGAAGCGGGCGCGCTTTTCCACGTCAGGCGTTCAAGCGAGTGCGTTCAGTGGCTGGACGAGGATTCGAGGGAGATCGAAGCCAAGGCGCAAAGCTGCGGTTGACGACATCCCGTCCCGAAGCCGGCGACCCCGGCAGGATGAGCGGCGCATCGCGCCGCTCCATCCCGGCGAGTCAAGTGCGTCGTCCGAAGCCCTTGCGGACGACGCACTAACCCTTGTTGGCCTTGTTGAACCGCTCGATGATCTCGTCGCCGCGCTTCTGCGCGGCTTCGACCGCTTGCTTCGCGGTCTTCTTGCCGGCCAACGCCGCCTCGAGCTCCTCCTGGATCGCGTCGCGCACCTGCACGAAGTTGCCGAGCGCGCACGCCGCGCGAGTTCTTGGTCGTCTTGACGATCATCTGCTCGACCGACACGTTGGTGCCCGGGTTCTTGTCGTAGAAGCCGGACTTCTTCGTGATGCTCGTACGCCGCCATCGTGATCGGCAGGTAGCCCGTCTCCTGGTGCCACTGCGCCTGGATCTCCGGCTGCGACAGGAACGTGAAGAACTTGCGCCACGCCCTTGTACTCGTCGGTCTTCTTGCCGTTCATCACCCACAGCGAGGCGCCGCCGATGATCGAGTTCTGCGGTGCGCCCGGCGCATCCGGGTAGTACGGCAGCGGCGCGATCGCCGAAGTCGAACTTGGCGTTGCTGCTTGATGTTGCGCGTACGCCGCGGAGCTCGACGTCATCATCGCGCACTCGCCGCTGTAGAACTTCGCTTCCGGCTTCGTTCGTGCGGCCGCCGTAGGTGAAGTAGCCCTTCTTCGACCAGTCCACGCAGGTTCTCGATGTGCTTGATCTGCAGCGGGTTGACGATCTCGAGCTTGGCGTCGGAGCCGGCGAAGCCGTTCTGCTTGGTCGCGAACGGCAGGTCATGCCATGCGCTGAAAGTTCTCGAACTGGATCCAGGACGGCCAGCCGGTGGTGAACGGCGCACTGCGTGCGCCGCGACGCCTGCAGCTTCGGCCGATCGCGGCGGCGACCTCGCGGCCACGTCTTCGGCGGATGATTGGGATCGAGGCCGGCCTTCTTGAACGCGTCCTTGTTGTAGTAGAACACCGCGGTCGAGCTGTTGAACGGGAACGACAGCATCTGGCCCTGCGGCGTGGAGTAGTAGCCGGCCACCGCCGGGATGTACGCCTTGGAGTCGAACTTCTGGCCGCCGATCGGCCATCACTTCGTAGACGGGCTTGATCGCCTTGCCCGACGCCATCATCGTGGCGGTGCCGACCTCGAAGATCTGGACGATGTGCGGCGGGTTGCCGGCACGGTGGCCGCGACCATGGCCGCCATCGACTTCCGGATAGCGTGCCCTTGAACACCGGCACTGACCTTGTACTCCTTCTGGCTGTCGTTGAAGCGCTTGGCGAGGTCGTTGACGCGGTCGTTGTAGCGCGCCGGTCTGCGAGTGCCAGAACTGGATCTCGGTACTGCGCGCTCGCGGACAGCGCGACGCCGAACAGCGCGGCAGCCAGCGCGACGCGCGCGAAGCCGGGTACGGATTGCTTCATGTAGAGCCTCCTCGTGGGACGTAGGGACGGGCAAAGCAGGGCTCGTGGCCAGTTTGCCTCTTGTCTGTTGAATTCTAATGTAACTGCCGAATTTAGTCAGAAGGGGTTGCGCGAGAAACCCAGACCGCGGCGAGCGTCCCGCCCTCTGCACGACGCCAGGTTGGTCCAACCTGAGCCAATGTCGGGCTCCGCCCGCGATCGGCCCCTGGCCAGCTTCTCGTCAGGCGTTCCGCGTCGTCGATTTTCCAGGGGTGCGCCGTTAGGCTGCGACCCCTTCCGGCTATCTACAGGATCGACGCTCAGTCGGCGCTCCCCGGCGCCGCCGCGTGGTGCCCGGCAGGAAGCGGGGGCGGAGCCGCCAGGTCGATCCCGTGGGCCTCGACGTGCGCCTTGCGGGCGACGATGCGAGTAGGCGACCGGCACCACGAACAGCGTCAGCAGCGTGCCGAACGACATCCCGCCGACGATCACCCAGCCGATCTGCGTGCGCGACTCGGCGCCCGCGCCGTGCGCCAGCGCGAGCGGCAGCGCGCCCAGCACCATCGCGCCGGTGGTCATCAGGATCGGCCGCAGCCGCAGCGTCGCGGCGTCGACGATCGCCTCGATCAGCTCCTCGCCCTTGGCGCGCAGCTGGTTCGCGAACTCGACGATCAGGATGCCGTGCTTGGTGATGAGGCCGACCAGCGTGATGAGGCCGATCTGGCTGTAGATGTTGAGCGTGCCGCCGGTCAGCCACAGCGCGAACAGCGCGCCGGTCATCGACAGCGGCACCGACAGCATGATCACGAACGGGTGCGCGAAGCTCTCGAACTGCGCGGACAGCACGAGGTAGATGAAGAACAGCGCCAGCACGAACGTGAAGTAGATCTCCTTGCCCGACGCGCGGAACTCGCGCGACTGCCCGTCGAGGCCGGTCTGCGCCGTCGGCGGCAGCACCCGCTTCGCCGCCGCGTCCATCGCCTTCAGCGCTTCGTCGATCGTGTAGCCCGGCGCCAGCGTGCCGGTGATCTTGACCGCGCGCAGGCGGTTGAAGTGGTTGAGCGACTGCGGCGCGACGCCTTCGCGCACGTCGACGAGATTGGCGAGCTGCACCATGCTGCCGTCGCGCGCGCGCACGTAGATGTCGCTGATGTCGGCGGGCGTCGTGCGGTCGACCGGCGCCACCTGCACGATCACGTCGTACTGCTCGCCGTCGCGCTTGAAGCGCGTGACCTGGCGGCCGCCGAGCATCGTCTCGAGCGTGCGGCCGACGGTGTCGACGTTGACGCCGATGTCGCCCAGCTTGTCGCGGTTGATGTTGACGCGCACCTCCGGCGTGTTGAGGCGCAGGTCGATCTGCAGGTTCTGCACGCCGGGGATCTTGCGCGCCTCGTCGAGGAAGCGATCGACCATGCGCTGCAGCTCGGCGATACGGCACCTGCGACATGATCACGTACTCGATCGGCGTGGAGCGGAAGCTCTGGCCGAGCGACGGCGGGTTGATCGGGAACGCGAGCGCGCCGGGAATCGACGCGAACTTCGGCCGCAGCTCGTCGGCGATCTGCTGCTGCTTGCGCGTGCGCTCCTCCCAGGGCTTGAGGCGCAGCATCGCGTTGCCGTCGACGACGGTCGGGAAGCCGGAGATCGCCGTGTACGCGAAGGCCTCCGGCACCTCGGCGTAGAACGCCTCGATCGGCTTCAGCTGGTCCGACGGTGTACTGCGGCGTCGAGCCCTGCGGCGCGGTCACGAGGCCGAACACGACGCCGCGGTCCTCGATCGGCGACAGCTCGGACTTGAGGGTCATGAACAGCCAGCGCGCCCGCGGCGAGCGTGGCCACCCAGCCGACGACGCACGATCCAGCGCGCGTGCAGCAGCGGCGTCAGGAGCCAGCGGTAGCCGTCGGTGAACGCGTCGAAGCCCGCCTCGATCTTGTTGTAGATCCACGAGTGCTTCGCCTGGTGGCGCAGCAGCAGCGAGCACATCATCGGCGTGAGCGTCAGCGCGATGAAGCCGGACACCATCACCGCGCCGGCCAGCGTCAGCGCGAACTCGATGAACAGGCGGCCGGTGCGCCCGGTGGCGAAGGCGAGCGGCGCGAACACCGACGCGAGCGTCAGCGTCATCGCGATGACGGCGAACGCGATCTCGCTCGCGCCCTGCATCGCCGCCTGCATGCGCGGCATGCCCTCCTCGATGTGCCGGAAGATGTTCTCCAGCACGACGATGGCGTCGTCGACGACGAGGCCGATGGCGAGCACCATCGCGAGCAGCGTCAGCGTATTGATCGGTGAAGCCGAAGAAGTACATCAGCGCGAACGCGCCGATCAGCGACACCGGGATGGTGACGATCGGGATGATCGGTCGCGCGCAGGCTGCGCAGGAAGAAGAAGATCACCAGCACGACCAGGAGGATCGCCTCGCCGATGGTCTGGAACACCGACGCGATCGAGCGGTCGATGAACACCGACGTGTCGTAGGCGACGACGAGCTTCATGCCCGGCGGCAGGTTCTCGTTGATCTTGTCGACTTCCGCGCGCACCGCCTGCGACAGCTCGAGCGGGTTGGCGACCGCCTGCTTGATCACGCCGATGTTGAGCGACGGCTTGCCGTTGTAGCGCGAGATCGACGCGCTCGTCGAGCGCGCCGATCTGGCGCGGTGCCGACGTCGCGGATGCGCACCGGATAGCCGCCGACGTTGGCGACGATGATGTTGCCGAACTGCTCGGGCGTCTGCAGGTCGGTTTCGGCGACGACCGTGAACTCGCGCGTCGTCGACTCGATGCGGCCGGCGGGGATCTCCGCGTTCTGGCGGCGGATCGCGTCCTCGACGTCCTGCACGGTCAGCCGGTAGCCGGCGAGCCGCGTGCGGTCGATGTTGATGCGCATCGACACCTGCCGCTCGCCGAAGATGCGCACGTCGGCCGCGCCGGGCAGCACCGACAGCCGCGGCTTGATGTAGCGCGTGACGTAGTCGGACGCCTCGAGCGGCGTCTGGCTGGCCCGCCTCGCACCGCGATGTAGATCACCGGGAACGAATCGGCCTCGACCTTGGCGATGACCGGCTCGTCGACCGCGTCGGGCAGCTTGGCGCGCACGCGCGAGACCTTGTCGCGCACGTCGGCGGCCGCCGAATCGGGGTTGCGCGACAGCGCGAAGCGCACGTTGATCTGGCTGCGCTCGGAGCGGCTCTGCGAGGTCATGATCTCGACGCCCTCGATGCCGGAGAGCGAGTCCTCGAGGATCTTGGTGACCTGCGACTCGACCACTTCCGCCGACGCGCCGCGATAGGTGCGTGGTGACGCTGACCACCGGCTCGTCGATGCGCGGATACTCGCGCACCGACAGCCGCTGGTACGAGATGAGTCCGACCAGCAGGATGACGAGCGACAGCACGGTCGCGAAGACCGGCCGCTTGATGCAGATCTCGGGCAGCGTCATGCGCGCTCCTCGCTCGGCGTGGACAACGCGGTCAGCTCTTCGGCGGCCGCGCCGAGGCGCCGTCGGCCTTCACCGGGCCGGCGGCCGCGGCGGGCGCGATCGGACTCGCGGCAGCCGCTCGCGCGCCGGCGCCGGCGGCGCCTGCGCGGCCGGCGGCGCCTTGGGCGCGTCGCCGCTCGGCGACGCTGCACCGCGACGCCGTCGCGCAGCTTCAGCTGGCCGGCGGTGACGACCATGTCGCCCGGCGCGAGGCCGCGCGAGGATCTCGACCTTGCCGTCGCGACGCTGGCCCGGTCTCGACCTTCACGCGCGCGACCTTGCCGTCGACGACCTTGAACACGTACTGCTCGTCGCCCTGCGGCACCAGCGCCTGCTCGGGCAGCGACCATCGCGTCTTCGCGCTCGCGCGTGATGAGGCGCACGCGCGCGAACATGCCGGGGCGCAGCGCCGTGTCCTGGTTGCGCACCTGCGCGCGGATCACGATCGAGCGGCCCGCCGCGTCGATCAGCGGATTGATCGCGATCACCTTGCCGTCGTAGGTCTTGCCGGGCAGCGCGTCGAGCGTGACTTCCAGCGACTGCCCGACCTGCACCTGCCGCAGGTAGGTCTCGGGCACGCGGAAATCGACCTTCAGCGGATCGATCGACTCGAGGTTGACGATGTCGGCGCCTTCCTTCACGTAGTCGCCGACGGACACCGAGCGCAGGCCGATGATCCCGGAGAACGGCGCGCGGATTTCGGTCTTGGCGAGCTTGGCCTCGGCGAGCTGCGAGCGACGCCTCGCGCCACCTTGAGGTTGTTCTCCGCCTCGTCCTTCGCCTGGCCCGAGATGTAGTTGCGCTTGGCGAGGTCGACCGCGCGGTCGAACTTGGACTTCGCGAGCGTCAGGTTGGCGCGCGCCTGCTGCACCTCGGCCTGCTGGATGGCGGGATCGAGCTTCACCAGGGGCGCGCCCTTGGCCACGCGCTGGCCTTCCTCGAACGTGATCGCGCTGATGCGGCCGGCGACTTCGGGACGCAGCGTCACCGATTCGTCGGAGCGCAGGCTGCCCACCGCGGTGATGGTCTGCGGCATCGGCGCCGTGGCCACCTTGATCGCCTCGACGGCGACCGGCGGGGCGCCCCCGCCGGCACCCGGTCCGCGAGGACCGCCCGGTGCCGCTGCGCCCTTCGCGGGGCCGCCGGACCCCGGCGCTCCGGTGGCGGCCGTCATGCCGCCGCCCATCCCGGACTTTTGCATGCCGTACCAGTAACCGCCGCCGGCGGCGGCGAGCGCCACGACTACGGCGACGATCATGATTGCGGTTTTGCTCATCGGCTGCGGACGGAACGGAAGAAGGTTCTGCGGCGGATGACCGGCGGGCGACCTGTCACGCTGCGCGTAACCGCGCATTATGCGCGTTGAGAGGGGAAGCCGCCAGACGCCGACCAAGGGCACCGGCGCGCAGCGGCTTACTTGCTAGAATCGTTTCGAGTGAACGAACAAGAGGGAGTTGCGACGTGAGCCATCTGTTACATCGTGTTACGAATTCGTGGTGCGCGGCGGCGGCGCTGGCCGTGGCGGCGTGCCTGGCGGCCGTGCCCGGCGCGGCCTCCGCGCAGGCCTATCCCACCAAGCCGGTGAAGCTGGTCATCCCCTTCCCGCCGGGCGGGTCCCTCGACATCACCGGCCGCCTGATCGCGCAGAAGCTCACCGAAATGTGGGGGCAATCGGTCGTTGTAGAAAACAAGCCGGGGGCCGGCGGCAACATCGGCGCCGACTTCGTCGCGAAGTCGCCTCCCGACGGCTACACGATCCTGCATGGGCGCGCTGTCCACGCACGCGGTCAATCCGAGCCTCTACAGGACCATGCCGTACGACGCGGCGAAGGACTTCGCGCCGATCACGCTCATCGCGATCACGCCGAACGTGCTCGTGGTGAACGCGAACTCGCCGGTGAACAACGTGAAGGAGTTCATCGCGTACACGAAGGCGAACCCGGGCAAGCTGGCGTTCGGCTCCGGCAGCAACGGCAGCGCCGGCCATCTCGCCGGAGAGCTCTTCAAGGTCGAGACGGAGACCGACGCCGTGCACATGCCGTTCAAGGGCGGCGCGCCGGCCACGCAGGCGCTGCTCGCCGGCGACACGCAGTTCATGTTCGACAACCTCGCCAACGCGATGGCGCAGGTGAAGGCCGGCAAGCTGAAGGCGCTGGCCGTGACCACGGCACAGCGCTCGCAAGCTCGTGCCCGACCTGCCGACGATGGCCGAAGCGGGCCTCCCGGGCTTCGACATCTCGACGTGGTACGGCTTCTTCGCGCCCGCCGGCACGCCGCCGGCCATCGTCGCGAAGTGGAACGCCGACGTCACGAAGATCCTGAACATCGCCCGACGTGCGCGACAAGATCATGGCCGACGGCGCGGAGCCGTCGCCGGACACGCCCGAGCAGTTCTCGCAGTTCATCGCGAAGGAGCTCGCCAAGTACGCGCGCATCGTGAAGGCATCCGGCGCGAAGGTGGATTGACCCGGCCCGGTCGCGGCCGGATTGCCATACCCACAACACGATCGCCGCCCCGCGGCGACGCAAGGAGGAAGCCGATGATTCGCCCTGTCGTTCGCGCAGTTGCCGTGGCGGCGCTCGCCGCATTCGCGTCGCTTGCCCTCGCGCAGGCGCCGTATCCGAGCAGGCCCATCCGCATCGTCGTGCCGTTCCCGGCCGGCGGCACCACCGACATCCTCGCGCGCGCCGTGGCGCGTGAAGCTCACCGAGACGACGGGCCAGCCGGTGGTCGTCGACAACCGGCCGGGCGCCGGCGGCAACATCGGCGCCGAGCTCGTCGCGAAGTCGGCACCGGACGGCTACACGTTCCTGATGGGCACCGTCGGGCACGCACGCGATCAACCCGAGCCTGTACGCGAAGATGCCGTACGACCACGTGAAGGACTTCGCGCCCGTGATCCTCGTGGCCGGCGTGCCCAACGTGCTCGTGATCAATCCGTCGCTGCCGGTGAACTCCGTGCAGGAGCTCATCGCCTACATCAAGGCGAATCCGGGCAAGGTGAACTTCGCGTCGTCGGGCAGCGGCACGTCGATCCATCTGTCCGGCGAGCTCTTCAAGACGATGACGGGCGACGCAGATCACGCACGTGCCCTACAAGGGCAGCGCGCCGGCGCTGCAGGACCTGGTCGGCGGCCAGGTGCAGATCATGTTCGACAACCTGCCCTCCTCGCTCGCGCTCATCAAGGGCGGGAAGCTGAAGCGCGCTCGCCGTGACGAGCCTCGAGCGGTCCTCCGCGTTGCCGGACGTCCCGACGGTCGCGGAGTCGGGATTGCCCGGGTTCGAGGCCTCGTCGTGGTTCGGGCTGCTGGCACCCGCCGGCACGCCGAAGGAAGCGATCGCGAAGATCAACGGCGAAGTCGCCAAGTGGCTCGCCACGCCGGAGGCGAAGGAAAAGCTCGCCTCGCAGGGCGCTATCGCGGCGTCGGGGCTTACCCCGGAAGACTTCGCGAAGCACATCGCCACGGAGACGACGAAGTGGAACAAGGTCGTCAAGGAGTCGGGCGCCAAGGTAGATTGAAGTAGATTAGTCAGAAGGGGTCGCAAGGCTGACGCCGCGACCCCTTGGAAGAATCGACGACGCCGAGTGGCGTTCGCGAAGCTGATCAGGGGCAAATCGCGGGCGGAGCCCGACGATTTGCTTCAGGTTGGAAACTACGGGCGTCTTGCGTGCGGCGGCGCCCGATGCGCTGCGCAACGACGCCAGCTGCTACGCCACCCGGTTCACTTCGCGCGCGCTCTTCTTCCCCAACCGCGCGAACACCCGCCGCGCGTTGCCTTCGAAGATCCTGCCGCGTTCGTCCGCCGTCAGCGCCTCGAGCTGATCGACGTAGCGCCGCGTGTCGTCGTAGTGATGCCCGGTGTCCGGGTCGATCCCGCGCACCGCGCCCACCATTTCCGACGCGAAGAGGATGTTGTCCACCGGGATCACCTTGGCCAGCAGCTCGATGCCCGGATAGTGGTACACGCACGTGTCGAAGAACACGTTGTTGAGCAGGTGCTCGGAAAGCGGCGGCCGCTTCATGTCCTGCGCGATGCCCTTGTAGCGGCCCCAGTGATAGGGCACGGCGCCGCCGCCGTGCGGAATGATGAACCGGAGCGTCGGGAAGTCGCGGAACAGATCGCTCGTGAGGAACTGCATGAACGCGGTCGTGTCCGCGTTGATGTAATGGGCGCCGGTGGCGTGGAAGCACGGATTGCACGACGTGCTCACGTGCACCATCGCCGGCACGTCGAGCTCGACCATCTTCTCGTACAGCGGATACCACCAGCGGTCGGTGAGCGGCGGCTCCCGCCAGTGCCCGCCCGATGGATCCGGGTTGAGGTTGCAGCCGACGAAGCCCAGCTCGTTCACGCAGCGCGCGAGCTCGTCGATGCAGCGCGCAGGCTCCACTCCCGGCGACTGCGGGAGCTGGCACACGCCGATGAAGTTGTCGGGATAGAGCTGGCACACGCGGTACACGAGGTCGTTGCACAGCCGCGACCAGTCGCGGCTCGTCTGCTCGTTGCCGATGTGATGCGCCATGAAGCTCGCGCGCGGCGAGAAGATCGTGAGATCCGTGCCGCGCTCGCGCTGCATCCGAAGCTGCGCGTTCTCGAGGCTCGCCCGGATCTGGTCGTCGGTGATCGCAAGATCGGTCAACCGGGGCCCCGCGGCGGGATTGCCCAGCGCCGCGATCTGCAGCTTGCGCCACGCCTCGAGCTCGGCGGGAGCGGTGGTGTAGTGGCCGTGGCAGTCGATGATCATGGGTGCGTCCCTGTTTCCTGTGGATCGGCTTGCGTCCGACACGATGCCCGGCAAGGCCGCGGACTCGCCTGCAGCGTTACGCCGCCTTCGCGAGTGCCGCGCCTTCGTTGGCCAGGGCCAGCACCGCGCCGGCCGTGTTCGAGATCGGCACGTGGTAGTTCGCGTGCACCTTGGTCACGCGACCGGGCAGCGCGGCGCGGGCGGCGATCCACGCCAGGAGCTCGGTGCCCTGCGCACCCGCCTCGCGCACGATGTCGAGCGTCGACAGCCTCGTGAGCTTCTCGGGCGCATCGACCAGCGCGTCCATGCACATGAGGTCGAACGGCTTGTTGATGAAGCCCGCGCGCGTGCCGTCGAGCTGGTGCGACAGGCCGCCGGTGCCCAGCACGAGGATGCGCGCATCGTCCTGCCACGACGCGAGCGCGCGCCCCACGGCCTGCCCGAGCGCGAAACAGCGCCTGGGCGACGGCAGCGGATGCTGCACGTGGTTGATCGTGATCGGCACGATGCGCACCGGCCAATCCCCGCCGCCCGGATACAGGAGCTGCAGCGGAATGGTGAGCGCGTGGTCGACGAGCATCTCCTGGCAGGTCGTGATGTCGAACTCGTCCTCGATCAGCGACTCGATGACGTGCCACGACAGCGGCGCGTCGCCGCGAAACGAGCGCTGTGTCGGCAGGCCCCAGCCTTCGTCGGCGTTGCGGTACTCGGCGGCAGCGCCAACCGCGAACGTCGGCATCTTGTCGAGGAAGAAGTTGAGGCCGTGGTCCATGTAGAACACCACCGCGACGTCGGGCTTCGCCTTCCCGAGCCACTCGCGCACCGGCGGGAAGCCGGCGAAGAACGGGCGCCAGTACGGCTCGTCCTGGATGCCCTTGGCGATCGCGCCGCCGATCGCGGGAACGTGCGAGCTCATCACGGAGCCGACGATGGTTGCCATGGCTTATCTCCCCGCGTCGGCCAGCATGGCCTTGAACGCGTCCTTGGTCATGCCGGTCTGCTGCGCGCCGACGTCCTGCACGTCGAGGCCCAGGATGCCGGCGAACTTCGCCAGAAAGTAGATGTTGCCGCCGGCGGCGATGAGCTCGAGCACGTTGCGGTGCGCGATCGCCGCGCGCTGCTCCTGCCCCAAGCCGAACTTTCGGCAGTAGGCCTCCTCGTCGCGCCGGAACTCGGCGCGGTTCTCCGCCGAGTTGAACGAGTAGCACATCCGGTTGAGGGCATATCCCTTCTGCGCCATCGTCCCGTCGAAGATGGGCGTGCCGGGAATGCCGTAGTCGCGCTGCTTGCGTTCCATGGTGGTCTCCCCTGCGGTCACGGCTGGCTCGCGAGCTGCCGCTCCAGTGCGGCGAGGGTCCGGTAGCACGGCAGCACCTGCGCCACCGACGCATTGGGCTCGCGCCGTTCGCGAATGGCCGCGACGAACTCGCGGTCCTGCAATTCGATGCCGTTCATCGACACGTCCACCTTCGACACGTCGATCGGCCGCTCCTTGCCGTCGAACAGGTCGTCGTAGCGCGCGACGTAGGTGCCCGTGTCGCCGATGTAGCGGAAGAACGTGCCGAGCGGCCCGTCGTTGTTGAAGGAGAGCGACAGCGTGCAGATGGCGCCGCTCGCCGCCTTCAGCTGGATCGACATGTCCATCGCGATGCCGAGCACCGGGTGCTGCGGCCCCTCTATCGCGTGCGCGACGACGATCTCGCTCCCGGCCTGGTAGCGGAAGAGGTCCACCGTGTGCGCGGCGTGATGCCACAGCAGGTGGTCGGTCCACGACCGCGGCTGGCCGAGCGCGTTGATGTTGGTGCGACGGAAGAAGTACGTCTGCACGTCCATCTGCTGCAGTACCAGCTCGCGCGCCGCGATGCGCTTGTGGATCCACTGGTGGCTCGGATTGAAGCGGCGCGTGTGGCCGACCATGGCGACCAGCCCGGTGCGCCGCTGCGCGGCGTCCACGCTTTCCGCGCCGGCCAGGCTGTCGGCCAGCGGAATCTCGATCTGCACGTGCTTGCCCGCGGCAAGGCACGCCGCGCCCTGCTCCGCGTGCAGCTGCGTCGGCGTGGCGAGGATCACGGCGTCGACGTCCGAGCGCCCGAGGCTCTCGCCCAACTCCGTGGTGACGTGCCCGACGCGGAAGCGCTGCGCCACTTCGCGGGTCGCCTCCAGCGTCCGGCCCACCAGCGACGTCACCTGGACGCCGTCGATCTTCGCGAGCGCTTCGAGGTGCTTGATGCCGAACGCGCCGGCACCGGCGAGACAGATTCGCATGGCAGTTCCGATGGGAGGATCAGTCGGCCCAGTAGAGCCGCATGGGGTTGTCGACGAGCAGCCGATGCTGCAGGTCGGCGGTCGGCGCGATGCGCGGAATGAAGTCGACGAGCGTCCCGTCGTCGGGCATGTGCGACTTCATGTTGGGATGCGGCCAGTCGGTGCCCCACAGCACGCGGTCCGGAAACCGCTCGACCAGGTAGCGCGCGAACGGCGCCACGTCGTCGTAACCCGGCGGCCCCGACCTCGACAGGCGCTCGGGGCAGCTCACCTTGGACCAGAGGTTCGGATGGTCGCGCAGCATCGCGACGAAGCGCTGGAATTCCGGACCGTCGAGCGGCTTGGACACGTCCGGCCGCCCCATGTGGTCGACGACGACGGTGGTGGGCAGCGCGGTGAAGAAGTCCTGGAGGTCGGGCAGGTCCTGCGCCTCGAAGTAGACGACCACGTGCCAGCCGAGCGGCGCGATGCGCTGCGCGATCTCCGCCAGCACCTCGCGCGGCGTGAAGTCGACCAGCCGCCGGACGAAGTTGAAGCGCGTGCCGCGCACGCCCGCGGCGTGCAGCGCGTGCAGCTCCGCGTCGGTGACGTCGCGCGCGACCGACGCGACGCCGCGCGCGCGCCCCTGCGAATGCACGAGCGCGTCGACCAGTGCGCGGTTGTCGTGGCCGTGGCAGGTGGCCTGCACGATCACGTTGCGCGCGAAGCCCAGGTAGTCCCGCAGCGCGAACAGTTGTGCCTTCGACGCGTCGCACGGCGTGTACTTGCGCTCGGGCGCGTAGGGAAACGCCGCCGCCGGCCCGAACACGTGGCAATGCGCATCCACCGCGCCCGCCGGCGGCACGAAATGCGGCTTGCCGGGCTGCGGGTGGAACGGGAGGTAATCGGGATCCACGATGCGGCGCTTCTAGTCGACGTACTTGAGCCCGGCCTTGGCGAGCGCGTCGCGCATGCCGTAGATGTCGAGGCCGAGCTCGCCCGCGGCGAGGCGCTTGCGGTTGGCCTCCTCCTTCTTCTCGCGTGCATCGGCGGCGGCGGCCACCCCGGCGGCGCGCTCGCGCGGGACCACCACGACGCCGTCGTCGTCGGCGATCACCACGTCGCCCGGATTCACCAGCATCCCCGCGCACACGACGGGTACGTTCACCGAGCCCACGGTCGCCTTGACCGTGCCGCGCGCGTGGATGGCGCGCGACCACACGGGAAACTTCATCTCGGCGAGCGTGCGCGCGTCGCGCACGCCGGCGTCGATCACGAGCCCGACGCCGCCGCGCGCGCGGAACGACGTGGCGAGGAGATCGCCGAACATCCCGTCGTCGTTGTCGGAGGTGAGGCCGACGATCACGAAGTCGCCTTCGCGGATCTCTCCGGCGACCACGTGCAGCATCCAGTTGTCGCCCGGCTGGGCGAGCACCGTCACCGCCGTGCCGCACGCATACGCGCCCGGCCACGCCGGACGCACGTACGGCTTCATGAGACCCGTGCGGCCCTGGGCCTCGTGCACCGTGGCCACGCCGAAGTGCCGCAGCTTCTCGACCGCCGCGGGATCCGCCCGCTCGATGTTGCGCTTCACCACGCCGATGGCGCCGAATTCGCTCATGCCGTTGCCTCCTCGTTTCGTCCGTTCAGGCCGCGCGCGCCAGCGCGGTGCGGCCATCCCACACGGAAGCGGGAATCAGCACCTCGCCGCGCATGATGAGCCGTGCCGTGCGCAGCAGCGCCGCCCGCACGACCTTGTGCGGATCCTGCGCATCCACCTCGATCTCCACGGTGAACTCGCCGGTCGGGTGCTCGACGGAGATGCGCTTCACGTTGCCCGCCGGCAGCGTCGCGACGCCGTCGGCGACCGAGCCCGGCAGCACGCATGCCGTGGCGAGGGTCACCGCTCCCAGCACGCCGATCGCCGCGTGGCAGTCGTGCGGGATGAACGTGCGCGAGCACAGGCTTCCGCCCGCGCGCGGCGGCGCGATCAGCGAGATCTTCGGCACCACCTTCTTCGCGACGTCGCCGAGGTTCATCTTCGGTCCCGCGGACAGCCGGATCCTCTCGATGCGCGCCTTGAGCTCCGCGTCGGCGTTGAGGTCGCTGCGCGATTCGTAGCCGGTGCGGCCGAGATCCGCCGCGCGGATCACGATCACCGGCATGCCGTTGTCGATGCACGTGACGCGCACGCCGTCGATCACGTCGACGACGTTGCCGGTGGGCAGCAGCGCGCCGCACACCGAGCCCGCGGTGTCGAGGAAGTTGATGGGAATCGGCGCCGACGCGCCGGGCACGCCGTCGATGCGCGCGTCGCCGTCGTACGCGATACGCCCGCCCGGCGTCTGCAGCACCACGTCCGACACCATGTCCGTGTTGCGCGTCAGGATGCGCACCGTCGTCTCGTCGCCCGCCGCCTTCACGAGGCCGCGCTCGATGCCGAACGGGCCGACCGCCGCGAGCATGTTGCCGCAGTTGGGCGTGGTGTCCACGCGCGCCTCGTCGATCAACACCTGCGCGAACAGGAACTCGAGGTCGACGCCCGGACGCTGCGAGCGGCCGACGATGCCGACCTTGCTGGTCAACGGATCGGCGCCGCCCAGCCCGTCGATCTGGCGCGCGTCGGGCGAGCCCATGGCGGCCAGCAGCACGCGGTCGCGCAGCGCCGGATCGGCCGGCAGGTCGGAGTCGAGGAAGAATGGCCCGCGCGACGTCCCGCCGCGCATGAAGAGGCACGGGATCGCCGTCTGCGGGGCATGCTGCCGGGTCATCGGGGGCCTCCTTTGCGCGCCGTCCATCGAGAACTCATTCTCCGGCGAGGGGAGTCGTAACGAAAGGCGCGAGTTACACTACCAGTTATGCCGATTCGGCATGGATGGCGACATGGATCTGAAGCAGCTCGAGTATTTCGTCAGCGTGGCCGACCTCGGCAGCTTCAGCCGCGCGTCGCGCCTGCTCGACGTCGCGCAGCCCGCGATCAGCCGGCAGGTGCGGGCGCTCGAGGTGGAGCTGCGGCAGACGCTGCTCCTGCGCAACGGCCGTGGCGCGGTGCCGACGGAGGCCGGGCGGCGCCTGCTCGCGCACGCGCGCAGCATCCTGCAGCAGGTGGAGCGGGCGCGCGCCGAGGTCGACGGCATGAAGGATGCCGCCGTCGGCCACGTCACCATCGGCCTGCCGCCAACGCTCGCGCGGCTGCATACGGCGCCGCTGGTGCGCGAATTCCGCCGCCGCTTCCCGCAGGCGACGGCGAGCATCGTCGAGGGCTTGTCGGTCGACGTGATCGAATGGGTGACCATCGGCCGCGCCGACATCGGCATCCTCTACAACGCGCAGCCCACGCCGGCCGTGGAGATCGAGCGGCTCGCGGAGGAGGAGCTGTGCCTCATCGGCAGCGCGGCCAACGCGGTGCCCGCACGCACCGTGCGCCTGCGCGACCTCCCGCGCTATCCGCTCATCATTCCCAACCGCCCGCACGCGATCCGCACGCTGGTGGAATCGCGGCTCGCGGCGCTGGGCCTGCGGCCGCAGGTGGCGCTCGAGATCGACGCCATCTCCGCGATCATCGACCTCGTCGCGGAGGGCCAGGGCTACGCGATCCTGGCCGCACGCGCGGTGCCGCCCGGCGAGATCGAGCAGCGCCTGCAGGTGCGTCCGATCGTGCAGCCGGCGCTGAAGAGCTCGCTCGCCCTCGCGCTCTCGGCGGTGCGCCCGACCACGCCGATCCAGAAGGCGGCCGTCGGGCTCATTCGCGACCTCCTTGCCGATCGCTAGGCGCGACGCCTACTTCTCGATGAAGCACGCCCACGCCACCGCCAGCCAACCCGCGAGAAACGCGACGCCGCCGAACGGCGTGACCGCGCCCAGTCCGCGCACGCCGGTGAGCGCGAGCGCGTAGAGGCTGCCGGAGAACAGCACGATGCCCGCGAGCAGCAGCCAGGCGGCGACCGCGAGCGCGCCGCGCCCCGGCCACTGCAGCATCAGCACGCCGATGGCCGAGGAGCGCCGAGCGCGTGCCACGCGTGGTACTGCACGGCGGTCTGCCACACCGCCGACATGTCGGGCGTCAGGCGCGAGCCGTGAGCGCGTGGGCGCCGAAGGCGCCGGCGCCCACGGCGAGGAACATCGCGAGGGCGGCCACGGCGAGGAGGAAGCGGGCGTCATGCGACGACATGGGTTTCCCTGTAGAAATGGCCCTTTCCCCGCCAGCCATCGCGAAACGCAAGGATAACAAGATGCCCATCGAACGCCGCCACGTCGGCAAGCGCCTGTCGGAATCCGTCGTGTTCACGCCGGCCGGCGAGCGCCTCGTCTACCTCGCCGGCCAGGTCGCCGAGGACCGCAAGGCCGACATGAAGACGCAGACGGCGCAGGTGCTCGCCGCCATCGATCGCCTGCTCGCCGAGGTGCGGCAGCGACAAGACGCGCATCCTGTCCGCGACGATCTACCTGCCCGACATGGCCGATTTCCCGACGCTGAACCAGCTGTGGGAAGCGTGGGTGGTGCCCGGGCACACGCCGGCACGCGCCACGGTGCAGGCGTCGCTCGCCGCCCCCGACTACAAGGTCGAGATCCAGGTGGTCGCCACCGCGCCCGCCTGAACGCAGGAAACGCCGATGAACAACCTTTCCGCGCAAGCCATCGTCGCCGCCACCGCGCGGCGCGACGCCGCCACCGTGCCATCCACCGCATCGACGCTGCCCGTCACGCGCGCGATGTTCGACGAGCTGATGGTGCGCTGCTATGCGCCCGCCGCGTTCGTGCCGGTGCGCGGCGAAGGCTCGCGCGTGTGGGACCAGGAGGGCCGGATGTACATCGACTTCGCGAGCGGGCGTCGCGGTCACCGCGCTCGGCCACTGCCATCCGGCGATGATCAAGGCGCTGACCGAGCAGGCGTGCACGCTCTGGCACGTGTCGAACTGGTTCACCAACGAGCCGGCGCTGCGGCTCGCGCAAGCGCCTCGTCGACCACACGTTCGCCGAGCGCGCGTTCTTCTGCAATTCGGGCGCGGAGGCCAACGAGGCCGCGCTGAAGCTCGCGCGCCGCTACGCGCACGACCGGTTCGGCGAGCAGAAGATCCGCGTGATCTCGACGCTCAACGCGTTCCACGGCCGCACGCTGTTCACGGTGACCGCCGGCGGCCAGGCGAAGTACGCGACGGGCTTCGGCCCCAATCCCGCCGGCTTCACGCACATCCCGTACAACGACGTCGCGGCGCTCGAGCGCGGAGTTCGCGCAGCACGGCGACGAGATCTGCGCGGTGATCCTGGAGCCGATGCAGGGCGAAGGCGGCATGACGCCCGGCACGCCGGAGTTCCTGCAGGCGGCGCGCCGGCTGTGCACCGCGCACAACGCGCTGCTGATCCTCGACGAGATCCAGAGCGGCATGGGCCGCACCGGCGCGCTCTTCTCGTACATGCAGAAGGGCGTCGTGCCCGACATCCTGACCAGCGCCAAGGGCCTGGGCGGCGGCTTCCCGATCGGCGCGCTGCTGACGACCGACGAGATCGCCAGCGCGTTCGGCGTCGGCGTGCACGGCACGACCTACGGCGGCAATCCGCTCGCCTGCGCCGTCGCCGGCGCGGTGTTCGACGTCATCAACACCACCGAGGTGCTCGACGGCGTGAAGGCGCGCCACGCGCTGTTCATGGAAGGCCTGAAGGCGATCAACGCGCGCCGCAAGGTGTTCTCCGACCTGCGCGGCGAAGGCGTGTGGCTCGGCTGCGAGCTCGACACGCCGTGGAAGGGCAAGTCGATGGACGTCGTGCGGGCCGCCGCGCGACGCCGGACTCATGCTGCTCGTCGCCGGGCCGGACGTGGTGCGCCTCGCGCCTTCGCTCGTGATCTCTCTCGACGAGATCCTCGAAGGGCCTGGCGCGGTTCGAGACGGCGCTCAATCGCGCGCTGGCGTGAAGCCCGCCGGCGCGTCGCGCTGAGCGCGCATAGCGCGCGCCGCGATGTTCTACATCCGCCCGATCGCGCAGCGACGACCTGCCCGCGATCCTCGCGCTGTCCGAGCGCACCGGCACCGGCCTCACGACGCTGCCCGCGAATCGCGAGCGGCTCGCCGGCGCGCATCGAGCGGTCGCTGGCGTCGTTCGCGGGCACGGCGGAGCGCGCGGACGCCTGCTACGTGTTCGTGCTGGTCGCAGAGCGCGGCGCGCGAGGCCGGCCCGAGCGCGTCGTCGGCATCAGCGCCATCGAGGCGGCGGTCGGGCTGAGGGAGCCCTGGTACAACTATCACGTCGGCACGCTGGTGCACGCGTCGCGCGCGCTCGTCGTGTACACGGTCGCGCCGACGCTGTTCCTCGCCAACGACCACACCGGCCACACCGAGCTGTGCTCGCTGTTCCTCGACCAGGCGTATCGCCAGGGCAAGAACGGCGTGCTGCTGGCGAAGTGCCGCCTGCTGTTCATCGCCGAGTTCGCGCAGCGCTTCGCGCCGAAGGTCATCGCGGAGCTGCGCGGCCGCCTCGATGCCGACGGCACGCAGCCCGTTCTGGGAGGGCCTCGGCCGCCACTTCTTCGCGATGGAGTATTCGACCGCCGACTACCTCACCGGCATCGGCCAGAAGTCGTTCATCGCCGAGCTGATGCCGAAGCACCCGGTGTACGTGAACCTGCTGCCGCAGGCCGCGCGCGACGCCATCGGCAGCGGTGCATCGCGACACCGAGCCCGCGCGCGCGATGCTCGAGCAGGAAGGCTTCCGCTACGAAGGCTACGTCGACATCTTCGACGCCGGCCCGACGCTCGAGTGCTTTCGCGACAACATCCACGCCGTGCGCGCAGTCGCAGGTGATGACCGTCACGCTGGGCGAGGAAGACCCGGTGCCGGACAGCCTCACCGACGACATCCTGTGGCTCGTCTGCAATCGCCGCTTCGCCGATTTCCGCGCGATCGTCGCGGCGGCGCCCGCGCGCGCCGACCGCTTTCCCCTGCTGCCCTACGCGGCCGAGCGCTTCGCGCAGTCTGCACGCCGGGCGACGATGGTGCGTGCCGTGCCCGATTCCGCCCCCGGCGCGACGCGATGAGCTGCGGCACGCTCGAGTCAACTTCGACGGCATCCCCGGTCCGACGCACAACTACTCGGGCCTCGCGCAGGGCAACCTCGCGTCCGAGCGCAACGCGCAGCAGGTCGCGAATCCGCGCGAGGCGGCGCTGCAGGGCCTGGCCAAGATGCGCGCGCTGGCGGCGCGCGGCTTGCCGCAGGCGGTGCTGCCGCCGCACGAGCGGCCCGGCGCTGCACGCGCTGCGCGCGCTCGGCTTCGCGCGGCACCGATGCCGACGTGCTCGCGCGCGCCGCCCGCGACGCGCCGGCGCTGCTGTCGGCGTGCTCGTCGGCGGCCGCGATGTGGGTGGCCAACGCCGCGACGGTGAGCCCGTCGCGCCGACACCGCCGACAGGCGCGTGCATTTCACGCCCGCCAACCTGGCGCTCGCACTTCCATCGCGCGCTCGAGGCGCCCACGACGACCGCGATCCTGCGCGCGATCTTCGCCGACGCGCGGCGCTTCGTCGTGCACGATCCGCTGCCCGCAGCGCCGCAGACTCGGCGACGAAGGCGCCGCCAATCACACGCGGCTCGCCGCGACCTCGGACGGCCGCGGCGTCGAGCTCTTCGTGTACGGGCGCCGCGGCTACGGCCACGGGCCGGCGCCCGCGCGCTTTCCCGCGCGGCAGACGCTCGAGGCGTCGCGCAGGCCGTCGCGCGCCGGCACGGGCTCGCGCCGGCGCGCGACGCTGTTCGCGCAGCAGAATCCCGCACGCGATCGACGCCGGCGTGTTCCACAACGACGTCATCGCGGTCGGCCATCGCCACGTGCTGTTCTGCCACGAGCGCGCGTGGCTCGACACCGCACGCGGTGCTCGCGGACGTCGCGCGCGCGGTCGGACCCGACGTTCGTGCCGGTCGTCGTGCGCGACGCCGAGGTCACCGCTCGACGAGGCGGTGGCGACGTATCTCTTCAACAGCCAGCTCGTCGATCGCGCGCGACGGCGGCATGCTGCTGGTCGCACCGGCGGAATGCCGCGAGCACCCGCGTGTCGCCGCCTATCTCGAGCGAAGCTGGTCGACGGGCGGCGGACCGATCCGCGAGGTGCTGACGTTCGACCTGAAGCAGAGCATGCGCAACGGCGGCGGTCCCGCGTGCCTGCGCCTGCGCGTCGCGCTGACGCGCCGCCGAGCGAGCCGCGATCCACGCCAACGTGTTCCTCGACGACGTGCTCGCCGGATGCGCTCGACGCGTGGATTCGCCGTCACTATCGCGACCGCGTCTCGCGCCGGCGGACCTCGCCGATCCGCGCTTGCTCGACGAATCGCGGCGGGCGCTCGACGAGCTGTCGCAGCTTCTGCGCATCGGGAACGTCTACCCGTTCCAGCGCGCCGGCGCGTCCTAGCAGCGCGCGGGCGCGAATCGGCCTTACGGCGCGAGCGCCGGGCTGGGCATCCGCGGCGCGGCGGCATCCCTCGCGACGCCGATGGCTCCGGCAGCGCGCGCGCGGCCCCGTGGTACGCCATAAGCGGATTCGATGGGCGGCGCGCGCGCGGCGATGCCCGCCGCCGGCCGATGCTGCTACGCTTTGGTCATGTCCGACCCGTCCTTCCGCTCGCGCTTGCGCAATGCCGCGCGCATCGTCGCCGCACTCCTCCTGGCGACGGCGGCACTGCTCGCGCCGCCGTGCGCGGCGCAGTCCTACCCCACGCGCCCGATCAAGCTGATCGTCGGCTTCGCGCCCGGCGGCGTGGCCGACATCACGGCACGCGTGGTCGCGCAGAAGCTGTCCGAGATCCTCGGCCAGCAGGTGGTGGTCGACAACCGGCCGAGCGCGGGCGGCATCGTCGCCGCCGAGGCCGTGGCGAAGGCGGAGCCCGACGGCTACACGCTGCTCCTCATGACCAACGGCAACGCGGTGAGCGCGTCGCTGTTCCGCACGCTGCCGTACGACACGCGCAGCGACTTCGCGCCCATCTCCACGCTCGGCTTCTTCGACGTCGCGGTGGTCGCGAGCGGCGAATCGCACATCGGTTCGATCGCGCAGCTCCTCGCGTATGCGAAGGCGAACCCCGGCAAGCTCAACATCGGGACGATCAATACCGGCAGCACGCAGAATCTGGCCGCCGAGCTCTTCCGGTCGATGACGGGCATCGACGCGACGGTCGTGCCCTACAAAGGCAGTCCCGCGCTGGTCACGGCGCTGCGCAGCAACGACGTGCAGGTTGCCTTCGAGATGCTCGCGCCGATCCTCCCGCAGGCGCGGGCGGGTGCGGTCAAGCTCATCGCCGTCGCGTCGGAACGCCGTCAAGCGGCAATGCCGGACCTGCCGACCGTCGCGGAAAGCGGCGTGCCGGGCTATGCCGCGACGTCGTGGAACGCAATCGCCGCGCCGGCGAAGGTGCCGCGCGCGGTCGTCGACCGCCTGGGACCGGCGATCGCACAGGCGCTGCGCGATCCGGGCGTGCAGGAGAAGCTCGCCGCCCAGGGCGTCGCCGCGCGCGCCAGCACGCCCGAGCAGATGCGGCAGCTCGTCGCCACCGACATCGACAAGTGGCGCAAGGTCATCCGCGACGCGAAGATCGAGCCGCAATGAGCGGCGTGCGCATCATGCGCCGTTGGCCGTCCGCCGCGGCAGCGCCTTCACCTGCTTGAGCGCCCGCGCCACGGCGCGGATCTCGGCCATCAGCAGCGCGGACCCGGGCGATGGGATGCCGCCCGCGCGCACCGTGATGCCGATCTCGCGCGCCGTCTCCGGCAACGCGATCGGCAGCGTGGCGAGCAGGCCGGTCCGGAATTCATGGTGCAGCTGCTGCGGTGAGATCGCGGTGACCAGGTCGCTTTCCAGCAGCAGGCCGCGCAGCACGGCAAGATCGCTCGTCTCCACGGGCACCGCGGGCGGCGGGATGCCGCGATCCGCGAACAGCGCTTCCACGCGATCCCGGGTCGGCGTTCCGGTACGCGGCAGCACCCAAGGCCGTCGCGCCACCGACTTCAGCGCCGTCACGCGCCCGCGCACCAGGGGATGATCGGCGCGCGCCACCACGCGCAGCTCGTCGGTGAGGAGCGCCTCGCCCAGGAGGTCGGTGGCGTACGCCGGCGGCCGCAGCGCGCCGAGGATGAGGTCGAGGTCGCCCGAGCGGAGCGACGCGGCAAGGTTCGCGAACGGTCCTTCGACCGTCGCGATGCGCAGCCCCGGATGGCGGGCGACCACGTTCGCGATCGCGCGCGGCAGGATCAGCGTGCGCGCCAGCGGCAGTGCCCCGACGACGACGCTCCCGCGCGTGATGCCGCACAGCGCCGCGACCTCGTCCTGCGCGTGCCGCAACTCCGCCAGCGCGCGCTTGACGTGCAGCGCAAGCGCCTCGCCGTAGACGTTCGGCTGCATGCCCTTCGCCGAGCGATCGAACAGCGCCACACCGAGACTGTCCTCCAGCTCGCGAATGGCCGCGCTGACCGCCGGCTGCGTGATGCCGAGCTGGCCCGCCACGCTCGGCATGTGATGCAGCTCGGTGAGCGCCACGAACGCGCGCAGGCGCTGCTCGTTCACCAGCATCGAGAACACGGGCGCGTTGCCGATGCCGCGCGCCGGACCCAGCAGGCGCACGAGCTCGCGCCGCGCCGACTGCAGCTCGCCGCTCACGCGTCGCGCCCGCGTTTCCAGCGCCTGTCCGTAGCGCGTCGTCAGCATGCCCTGCGCGCGGCGCTCGAAGAGCGGCACGGCGAGTTCGTGCTCCAGCTCGTGGATCGATCGCGTGATCGCGGATTGCGCGCGCAGCAGCGCCTCCGATGCGCGCGTCACGCTGCCGTGATCGACGACCGCGAGGAACACCCGAAGATGACGAAGGCCGATGCCCATGGCGGGTGGAAGAAAGATGTTGCGCCGCAGCGTAAATGCACTTTCGCCACATTCTCCCCCATCGGCGGTGGGTGCGTCGCCTCGTCCGCCGAGTGCGCCATAAGCAAATTCGATCCGATGGGCACGCGTTTGCACTGGTTGCCCGCACCGTGTCTCCTCACAATCCGGCGTCGGCGGTGAAGATGTCAGGATCGGCGCGATTGCCGGCGCGATGCGATCGGCGGGGCGGGCCCGGCAGCAGCGTAAGCTGCTCGTAACCCCGAGACGCTGTTCCGCCTCGCGAAGGCATGACGCGCGTACGGCGCAACGTTCAACCAGGATCGATCATCATGCGCTCCACGAAATTCGTTGCCGCAACCGCGGCATGCCTGCTCGCCTCCACGCTGCCGCTCGCGGCGCAGGCGCAGGACTACCCAACGAAGGCGATCCACATCGTCGTGCCGTTCGCGGCCGGCGGTGCCGTGGACGCGGTGGCGCGCATCGTCGGGCAGGCGCTCTCCGAGCGCGTGAAGCAGCCGGTGATCGTCGAGAACAAGCCCGGGGCGAGCTCGAACATCGGCATGGAAGCGGTGGCCAAGGCCGCCCCCGACGGCTACACGCTGCTCATGGCGAGCAACGGCATCGCGACCAACAACGCGCTGTTCCCGGCCCTGAGCTTCGACGGCCGCCGCGACTTCGCGCCCGTGGCGCGCATCGGCTACGCACCGCTGGTGTTCGTCGTGCCCGCGAACTCCCCCGACAAGACGCTCGCCGCGCTGATCGCCGACGCCAAGGCGAATCCGGGCAAGCTCACGTACGGCACCGCCGGCAATGGCACGTCGGGCCATCTCACGGGCGAGCTCTTCAAGAGCGCCGCGGGCATCGACGTGCTGCACGTCCCGTACAAGGGCGGCGCGCCGGCGATCACCGACCTGCTCGGCGAGCGCATCTCGTATATGCCGATCAACCCGATCGAAGTGCTCGCCAACGTGAAGGCCGGCAAGCTGCGCGCGCTGGCGGTAGCGAGCGACCGGCGCCTGCCCTATCTCCCTGACGTGCCGACCGCCACCGAGGCCGGCCTGCCGGGATTCGACGCCACCGTATGGTGGGGCGTGGTTGCGCCCGCGAAGACGCCGTCCGCGATCGTGGCACGCCTGCACGCTGAAATCGACAAGGCGCTGCGCGACCCCGCGGTCGCGAAGCGCCTCGAGGACGCGGGTGTCGTGATCACGCCGCAGACGCCGGAGCAATTCGGGCAGTTCATCGCGGCGCAGACGGACCTGTGGTCGCGCGTGGTCAAGTCGGCGGGGATCAAGCCGGATTGACGGCAAGACACCCGGCGCTTCGCCGCCCTCGGACTACGGCGAGCCGTAGTGGCGGGGAAACAGCACCCGCATCGTCGTTCCGGTCCCCGGCTCGGACTCCATCTCGATCGTGGCATTCAGCAAGCTCGCACAGCCGCTTGACGATCGACAGTCCGACGCCCTCGCCGCGCTCCTGGATCGATGGCGCGCTGTTGCCGGGATCGGCTTCCGGCGCATGGTCGCTCGCCGCCGGGACGCCGCGCGCGGCGTCCTCCACGTTCCGCGCCTCCGCCGTCGCTTCCTCGAGGGCGCCCGCCAGCGGCGATCCGGGTCCTGCGTGAAATCCGGGCCCGGTGTCCTGCACGCAGAGCATCCAGCGCTCGGCATCGTTGTGGCGACTGTCGCCCCAGGTCACGGTGACGCCGCCGCGCGGCGTGTACTTGAACGCGTTGAGCAGGAGGTTCTGCGCGATGCGCTGGACCTTGACGGAATCGCCTTCCACCACCAGCTCGTCCGGCCCTTCGGCATTGAGGTAGAGGTCACGCTCGTCGAGCAGCGGCTGCATGCGCTCGCACAACTCGCGCAGCGCCGCCGCGGCATCGAAGGACTTCACGCGGCGCTGCTCGTGCCCCGCCTGCAGGCGCGCGAGGCTCATGACGTCCTCGAGCATGGAATGGAGCGACGAGACGTTCTTGTTGAGCATGCGCAGGAACTTCTCGCGCGATTGCTCCGGAATGCTGTCGAGGCTCAACCCGGCCGCCACGTTGACCACCACGCCCAGGTTGCCGCGCAGGTCGTGGGCCGCTTCCCGCCACAGCTCCGCCCGCTGCCGCTCCAGCACGTGCACGTGATCCAGCGCCTGCTGCAGGTCGCGCACGTGCCCGGTCGCCTCGATCTGCTGCAGCCGGAAATACTGCGCCGTGCTCTCGCTCACGCCTTCCGCGCACATTTCCGTCCACGCGCGCCGCGCCGCGACCATCACCTGCGGCTCGACGTCCGGGTGCGCCGTCGCGTAGGACTCGAGCTCGTCCGCGACGCAAAGCTGCAACCGGCCCCATTCGCGGGTCACCTCGCGCAGATCGTAGCCCTGCTGCCAGCGCTGGAGTCCGTGCGCGGCGGCCTCCTCCTTGGGTGATTCGTCCGCGGGCGCCACCGGAGCTCCCGCCGCGGCGGAGAGCTTCGCGCAATAGGCCTCCAGCAGCTGCGGAATGTGGTCGTTGAGCTGCGTGCGGGGAAGCGCGGCGCCCGTGGTGAGCTCCGGATCGCGATCGACGGCGATGCGCCACGCCCGCACGATGGCGTCGCGGCGCGCGGTCACGTGCTGCGCGAGTGCCGTCAGCTGGGCAGCGGTCGTGTGCGATCGGTCATCCATGGCATCCATCCGTGCGGGTTCGTGGCTCAAGGCCGGCAACGGGGCGACCGGCCCTGCATTCTAGGGGCGTCCGGCAGGCGGTATCGGCTACGCCCGAGTCACGCCGCGCGGCATGCGCAGTCGCTGCGCAGCGCATGGCCGGCGGCGGCGCGCCCGGCCGCGCAGGGCGCGGCTCATTCCGCGGCGACCGCCGGCAACGCACGGTGCCGTCGCACCGGCGACCACAGCACCGCCGCCGCGGACAGCAGCGAGGCCCAGCACGCCGACCGTCAGCAGCGTGCCGCGCAGTCCGATGCGCGTCGGCGAGCAGCGCCGCCCGCGAGCGAGCCCGAGCGGCGCCATCGCCACGGTGAGGAAGCGCATCGTCGCCGTCATGCGGCCGAGCAGGCGGTCCGGCGTGATCGCCTGGCGCAGCGACAGGTAGTTGATGCCGTACAGGACGCCGCCGAAGTCGAACACCAGCATCGTCGAGCGCCGAGCAGCACCGTCGCGAGCCACGCGGGACCGCTGATGAGGCCGAACGCCTGCCACGCGAGCGCGGTGAGGATGAGGCCGTGCACGATGATCGGGCCCGACGCCGAAGCCGCGCGGACAGCCGCTCGGCCGAACGCCGCGCCGATCACGCAGCCCAGGCCGCCGAACATGTAGGTGAGGCCGATGGCGCCCGCCGACAGCCCGAGGTCGCGCGTCGCGAACAGGATCAGCACCGCGATCTGCATGTGATGCAGCAACTGCCACAGCGCGGCGAGCCACGCGAGCGCGAACAGCGTGCGGTTGCCCCACACGAGCTTCAGGCCCTCCGACGATCTCCTGCGTGACCGAGCCCTTGGGGCCGTCGTGCGGCACGTCGTGCGGCGCGCGCACGCGGCGCAGCATCGAGCGCCGAGAGCGAAGAACGCCGAGCGCGTCGAGCAGGATCGCGAACGGCGCGGTGACCGCCTGGATGAGCGCGCCGGCCACGCCGGGGCCGACCAGCGCCGACGACGTCTCGCCGAGCGCGATCTTGGCGTTCGCCTCGACCAGCCGCTTGCGGCCCGCGAGCTGCGCGAGCAGCACCTGGTAGGCGGCGCCGCCGATCACGTTCTGCACGCCGCAGAAGAAGCCGACGACGTACAGGAGCTCGACCGACAGCGCGCCCGGTGAACGCGGCGATCGGGAATGGCGAGCAGCGCGACGCCGCGCGCGATGTTGCAGCCGATGACCACCGGCAGCTTGCGCACGCGGTCGATCAGCACGCCCGCGTGCAGCGACACGAGCGCGAACGGCAGCGTCTCGAGCGCGACCAGCACGCCCATCTGCAGCGGCGTGGCGTGCAGCAGCAGCGCGGCCGTGAGCGGCAGCGCGAGATTGGTGACCTGGGCGCCGAACGACGTGACGGTCAGCGAGATCCAGAGCTTCCGGAAGTCCGGCGAGCGCCAGAGCCCGCGAAACGTGCGGCGCAGCCAGCGTTGCAAGCGATCCATGATGCGTTTCCCCGTGCGAACAGCGACGGCCGCGGATCGCGGCGACGGACGGAAACACGGAAGGAAGGGGAGGTTGCCCACTTGCCCGGTTCCCGCCACACCACCCGGCGGGAACCCCGGCGGGCAGCTACTTCAGGACTGCGACTGCGGCGTACGAATCCGCCACCGATGCCGGCCGGCGGAATGCGCTGCGTTGCGTCGCGAATGCACGCGCCAGCCGCGCGCAGGCGCAGGAGCGCTTGCGGGAGAGCGGCGAATGGGCGGCGAGATTCATCATCGGCATCCGTGGTGCGAACGAAACGCGAACCTGGATTCTAGGCGGCGCGCCAGGCCGTGCAACGCGGAGCGGTCGACAGCTCGTCGCGCGAATCCGCTCGTTTGTCGCATTCGCTGCCACGGCTTCGCGTGGACGCTAGTCTGTGCGAGCGTCGAGAGGGAGCAATCGTCTTGCATGCAGTAGACGCATCAATAGGCACGCGTGCCGCGCGAAGGCGGGGACCCAGCGGCGTGCCATTGCGAGCGAGAAGATCAAGACACTGGGTTCCCGCCTTCGCGGGAAGCGACTGGAGTGAGGGCAGCATTCATGCGTCACGGAAACAACGTCCTGAAACTTCACAGCTATGCGCGGCCTTCAGCTGCGCGCGATGTCGATGTCGACGAACCGCCACGGCTGCGAGCGGAAGCTGTCCTTCCGGTAGCCCTGCACCCACGGCTGCGCGACGGTGCTCTCGATGCGATAGATGCCGCCGCCCATCGGCGCGTACGCGGCGACGATCTCGGTCATGCGCGCGTACAGCCTGTCGCGCTCCGCGTCCGAGCGCGCGCGCCGGCTCTGGCGAAAGAGGTCGTCGTACTCGGCGTTCCTGAAGAACGACAGGTTCGTCTCGCCGCCGTTCGGACCGTACGCAAGCTGCATGAACGAATCCGCGGACGTCGCGGTCCAGCCCACCTGCCACATCGGCAACTGGCCGGCGCGCGCCATCTTGAGGAGGTCCGGCCACTTCTGCGTGACGAACTCGATGCGGATGCCGATGTCGCGCATGTTCTTGAGCCACAGCTCGTCGCGGATGCGGTTCTCGCCCGTCGGCGCCGACCCCATCGACAGCGTGAGCGGCTGTGCCGTCCGGGCGCTCGCGGAAACCGTCGCCGTCGCGGTCCTTGTAGCCGAACTTGTCGAGCAGCGTCCGCGCCACCGCAGGATCGTACGGCGTGGCTGTTGCTTGAACGCCCGGCGACATGTCCCGGCACCTCGGGCGGGATCGGCTGGTTCGCCACCTCGCCCTGCCCCTGCAGGCCGACGCGAATGAGCTCGCCGGGGTTGTAGCCCATCAGGAGCGCGCGGCGAAGCGCGATCTTCTCCGGCGTGTAGCCGCCCACCAGCGGATCGTTCATGTTGAAGTACGCGAAGAATGCGAGCCCCGCCTCCTGCGCAGCGCTGCAGCGTCACGCCCTGCTTCGCGTAGGCGGGCAGCAGACCGGTTCTTCTCGTCGAGGACACGCGATGACGAGGTCGCGCGGCACGTCGACGAGGTCGAGCTCGCGGCTGTTGAACGCGAGCAGGCGCGGATTGGACTCCTCGATCACGGCGATCTCGACCCGCCCGATCTGCGGCAGCCGCTTGCCCTTCATCGCGGCGTACGCGGCACGCGCGTCGGCGTCGGCATTGGCGGGCAGCGCCGGAAACGTCTCCTCGCGATAGTTCGGATTGGCTTCGAGCACGATGCGCTGCGCGCGCCGCCACTCGACGAGCCGGTACGGCCCGGTGCCGACCGGATTGGCCATCGCCCAGCCGCTCGCGTCGCCGTACGCCTCGATCACCTCGCGCGCGACCGCCGCGGTCTGCGTCGCGGTCAGCACCGGCAGGAACGTGTAGTCCGGCTCGGCGAGCTTCAGCTGCAGCGTGTAGCGGTCGAGCGCGCGCAGACCTTCGATCTCGCGGTCGTAGTCGAGCTTGCCGGCCGGCTTCGCCTTCGCCATCGCGTCGTCGAGGCCCGCGAGACGGCCGCGCAGGAGGAAGATGTTGGGCGAGCGCATCCTGCGGGTCGACGAGGCGCTTCAGCGAATAGACGAAGTCGTGCGCGGTGAGCTCGCGCTCGCTTACCCTTGAAGGCGGGTCGTCGGCGAAGTAGACGCCCTTCGCACGCGGATGGTCCACGTGAGGCCGTCCGCGCGAGATGTCGGGCAGCGCTTCCGCGACGCGCGGCACGATGCGATGCGGCCGCGCGAGATAGTCGTACTCGTAGAGCGGATCGAAGATCGCGGAGTTGATCGTGTTCGAGTAGAGGTCCTGCGCGGCCTGCGGGTCGAAGCCGGTCTCCGCGATCATGATGGCGGTGCGCAGCACCTTGCCCGGATCGCCCGCGGCTGCCCGCGCCCTGCGCGTGCGCGCCGGCCGCGCAGCGCACAGCACAGGAGCGCGGCGAACGACGCGGATCATTGCACCGCCTTGCGCGGCACCTTGAGGTCGATGTCGAGGTACTGCCACGGGTTCTGGTTGAACGGGTTGTACTTGAAGCCGACCACCCACGGGTACACCGTGATGTTCTCGATGCGATACGCGGTGAGCTTCCATGGTGCGTAGGCCGCGACGAGCCTCGACATCTCGCCGACGAGCTTCGCGCGCGCCGGGCCGTCGGGCAGGCGCTTCGACTCGTCGTACAGGCGGTTGAATTCCGGCAGGTTGAAGCGCGACAGGTTGGCGAGGCCCGCGTTCGGTCCGTAGAGGAGGCCGAGAACGCCGTAGCCATCGGTCGACGTCGACGTGTTGGCGAGCTGCCAGATCTGGACCTGGCCGCCGCGCGCCATCTTCAGCATGTCGGGCCACTTCTGCGTGACCATCTCCATCCGGATGCCGATGTCCTTCATGTTGCGCGCCCACAGCTCGTCGTACTGCCGCTCGAGCGCCGACGGCGAGGTGCCGCGCTTCAGCACCAGCGGCTTGCCGTCGGGCAGGTCGCGCCAGCCGTCGCCGTCGCGGTCGACGTAGCCGAACTTGTCGAGCAGCGCCGCGCGCGCCGACGGGATCGTATTTCGTGTTGGCGACGAGCTTCGGGTCGTACCCCGAGACGTCCGGCGGCACCATCATGTTCGCGAACTCGCCCTGGCCCTGCCGGATGACGCGGATCTCCTCCTCGGCGTTGTACCCCATGCCGATCGCGCGGCGCAGCGCGATCTTGTCGTTGGCGTAGCCGCCGACGACCGGATCCTCCATGTTGAAGTAGGTGAAGACGATCGACGGCTGCACGCCGCGCTCGTTCTTCACGCCGGCCCTGGCGAAGCGCGGCAGCAGGCGGCCGTCGGGCTCCATCACGTTCGGCACGAGGTCGGTCGGAATGTCGAGGTAGTCGATGTCGCCCTTCTCGAACGCGAGCACGCGCGGCTGGCTCTCCTCGAGCACGTAGATCTCGACGCGGCCGATGAGCGGCAACGTCTTGCCGCGAAAGCGCGCATTGACGTCGCGGTCGGCCGGATCGCTGCTCTCGACGTAGGGAATGCCGCGGAACGTCGGGTTCGCCTCGAGCACGATCTTCTGCGCGCGCATCCACTCCTTGAGGCGATACGGACCGGTGCCGACCGGATTGGCCATCACCCAGCCGCTCGCGTCGCCGTAGGCCTCGACCACCTCGCGCGCGACCGCCCCGGCGCCGGTGCGCCGGTGAGCTCGGCCAGGATGTCCCACCACGGGTAGTTGAGCTTGAGCTTCAGCGTGTACTTGTCGACGACCTGCAGGCCCTCGACCGGCGCGTCGTAGTCGAACTTGCCCGTCTCCTTCGCCTTCGCGAGCGAGCTTGTCCATGCCGACGAATCGTGCCGTCGAAGAGCTCGAGGCGACGGCGAGCGCATGCGCGGGTCGAGCGATGCGCTTCCAGCTGTACGCGTAGTCGGCGGCGGTCAGCTCGCGCTTCCTGCCCTTGAACGCCGGATCGTCGGCGAAGTAGATGCCCGGCCGGATCCGGATCGTCCACTCGCGGCCGTCCTTCGAGCCTTCGGGCAGCGCCACGGCCGTGTTCGGCACCACCTTGTGCGGGCGCGCGCGGTAGTCGTAGCGAAACGGCGGATCGAAGATCGCGCGGATCACGTAGCCGGAATAGAGGTCGGAGATGCGCCTGCGGGTCGAAGCCCGTCTCGGCCGCGCGCAGCGACGACGCGCAGCACCTTGTTCGGGTCGGCCTGCGCGACGCGCGTCGGCGCGACGCGCGCCAGAGCACGTCGCCAGCAGCGACGGCCGCGATGCGCGCCTCATTGCACCGCCTTGCGCGCCATCTTCATGTCGACGTCGAGGTATTGCCACGGATGGATGTTGAACACGTTGAGCTTGTAGCCCTTCGACCCACGGATACAGGATCATGTTCTCGTAGCGGTACGCGTTGATCTTCCACGGCGCGTACGCGGCGACGATCTCCGACATCTGGCGCATCAGCTTCGCGCGCTCCGGGCCGTCGGGCAGCTTCTCGCGACTCGTCGTACAGCCGGTCGTAGTCGGCCTGCCTGAAGCGCGACAGGTTGGCGAGCCCGGCATTGGGACCGTACAGCAGGCCGAGGAAGCCGTAGCCTTCGGTGGTCGTCGAGCGGTTGCCGAGCTGCCACATCTGCAGCTGGCCGCCGGCGCGCCATCTTGAGGAGGTCGGGCCACTTCTGCGTGACGAACTCGATCCGGATGCCGATCGCCGTCATGTTGCGCTTCCACAGCTCGTCGTACTGGCGCTCGAGCGCCGACGGCGACGTGCCCTTCTTCAGCACCAGCGGCTTGCCGTCGGGCAGGTCGCGCCAGCCGTCCTTGTCCCGGTCGACGTAGCCGAAGCGGTCGAGCAGCGCCTTCGCGCCGGCCGGGATCGTACTTGGTGTTGCCGACGAACCTGGGATCGTGGCCCGGACACGCCGGGCGGTATCACCTGCGACGCCCACTCCGCCTGTCCCTGCCGGATCACCTTCGCCTCCTCGTCGACGTTGTAGGCCATGCCGATCGCGCGGCGCAGCGCCACCTTCTCCTTCGTGTAGCCGCCGACGACCGGATCCTCCATGTTGAACCACGTGTACGTGATGCCCGGCTGGATGCCGCGCTGGAGGGTGACGCCCGCCTTCGTGAATCGCGGCTTGAGCGTGTTGTCGGGCTCGAGCACGTTGGCCACGAGATCGACCGGCACCTCGATGTAGTCGAGCGCGCCCTGCTCGAACGCGAGCAGGCGCGGATTCGCTTCCTCGATGACCGAGATGTCGATCCGGCCGATCAGCGGCAGCTTGCGGCCCTTGAACTTCGCCATCAGCGCGCGATCCGCGGGATCGCTGCTCTCGGGATAGCGGCACCTCGCGAAACGTCGGGCTCGCCTCGAGCACGATCTTCTGCCCGCGCCGCCATTCCTTGAGCCGATACGGACCGGTGCCGACCGGATTGGCCATCACCCAGCCGCTCGCGTCGCCGTAGGCCTCGATCACCTCCCGCGCGACCGCGGCCGAGTCGGCGCGCCGTGAGGTCGGCGAGCGAGGTCGTAGTACGGGTACTTGAGCTTGATGCGCAGCGTGTACTTGTCGACGAGCTGCAGCCCCTCGACCGGCGCGTCGTAGTCGAGCTTGCCGGCTGCCTTCGCCTTGGCGAGCAGCGCGTCCATGCCGACGAGCTTGCCGTCGAAGAGCTCGAGCTGCGGCGAGCGCATCCGCGGATCGAACGTGCGCTTCCACGCGATAGACGTAGTCGGCCGCGGTGAGCTCGCGCTTCCTGCCCTTGAACGCCGGGTCGTCGCTGAAGTAGATGCCCGGCTTCACCTTGATGGTCCACGTGAGCCCGTCCTTCGAGATCTCCGGCAGCGCCGCCGCGGTGTTCGGGACGATCCGGTACGGCCGCGACACGTAGTCGTAGCGGAACAGCGGATCGAACATCACGCGGTTGACGTAGTTCGAGTACACGTCGGACGACGCCTGCGGATCGAAGCCGGTCTCCGCGATCAGGAACGCGACCTTGAGCACCTTGCTGGGATCGGGCTGCGCGCACGCGCCGAGCCGGAGGCGAGCGCGAGCGCCGCGGCGGCCGCCGCGGCCAGCAGGCGGACGCGCAGTCACAGAGCCTTCTCGATGTCGCCGGCGAGCGATTCGGGCGTGTCGTTGGGCGCGTAGCGCTTCACCGACGTTGCCGTCGCGATCGACCAGGAACTTGGTGAAGTTCCACTTGATCGCCTCGCTGCCGAGGAGGCCCGGCTTCTCGGCCTTCAGGTACTTGTAGACGGGCGCGGCGTGCTCGCCGTTGACGTCGACCTTGGCGAACAGCGGAAACGTGACGCCGTAGTTGAGCTCGCAGAACTGCGCGATCTCCGTCCTCGGTACCCGGCTCCTGCGCGCCGAACTGGTTGCACGGGAAGCCCAGCACCTCGAGGCCCGCGCGCGTGGAACTTCTCGTACAGCGCCTCGAGGCCCTTGTATTGCGGCGTGAAGCCGCACTTGCTCGCGGTGTTGACGACGAGCAGCACCTTGCCGCGGTAGCGGTCGAGCTTGACCGGCTTGCCTGCGATGTCGTTGACGGTGAAATCGTAGATGGTGGCCATGGCAGTCTCCGCCCGGTCGTGCCGGGCTGTCGAAAAACGCGACATTATGCGATCCGGCGTGCCCCCTGGCCATTCGCGGACGCCGTAGCGGGTGGTGCCGGCCATGAAAGAGCGGGTACGAGGCGGGCATTTCGGCCCTCGCGGCTAGGCACGTCCCCTCGCGCCGGATTCAGGCGGCGCGGCGCGGCGGCAGGCAGGAAGTCGCGCGGCGACGCGACGAGATGCGCGAGCACCGCGCGCACGAGTCGCCGGCGCGACACCGCGCCGCGGCCCGTGGAGCGGATCGCCACCCACATCGCCAGCGCGAAGGACACGGTGAGATTCATGAAGCCGATCACGCCGATGCCGACGACCGCGCGCCAGAACGCCGGCAGCGTGAACACGGCGGCGCCGTGCGCCCACGCCGCGAGCGCCAGCTGGCCGGTCGACAGCGTCACGTGCCGGACCTCGAGCGGAAGGCCGAAGAAGAGCGCGATCACCGGGACCATGCCCAGCAGGAAGCCGAGGGACACGTTGCCGCCGAGCGCCGCGACGTTGCCGTCCAGCACTTCCGCCACGCGCGGCGCGCGCTCCTTGCCGAACCAGCGCGATCATGCGTGGGCTCGTGCGCGATCGCCTCCGGCAGGCGGCGATAGGCGGCCCAGTTCTCGAACCATCCCGCGCACAGGGCCGACAGCCACAGCAGCACCCCGGTGATCGCGGCGTACAGCGGCGTGGCGCCCAGCACCGACAGGCTCTCGACGTAGTGCAGCGCATGCTCGCGATCCGGGAGGTGGTCCGCGCCGAGCGCCAGCAGAAGTCCCTGCACGAGCAGCGCCGCCGGCACCACGAGCAGCAGGTTGCCGGCGATCGCGGCGACCTGCGAGCGCACGAGGTTCGCCACTTCCGCGACGAACGCGCGCATGCGCCCGCGCTCGTGCGCGGCACGCAGGTGATCGGCCATCGTCGCGGCGGTCATCGCGGGCTGCTTGGTGGCCAGCGTGCCGTGCAGGAAATGGATCAGCACGAACGACAGCGCGTAGTTGAGCGACGCCGCGAGTCCCTCGATGAACGGCGGCAGGCCGTGCCCGGTCACCGCGATCTTCACGATCACGGTGATGCCGGTGAGCGCGCCGCCGATCGCCGCGGACAGCAGCATGGCGCGGTATTCGCCGCCGTCGCGCGTGATGTAGTGCTCGCCCGTCCGGCGCGCCGATTCGACGATGCGCCGCGCGAGCAGCATCGAGTTCTCGCCGAGCAGCGCGCGCACGCTCGTCTGCGCGGCGTTGGCGCGGATCAGCGACGCGATGAAGCGCGCGATCGCCGCGGGCGTGGGACCGCGGCACCGCGCGAAACTCGACGAGCGCCGTCATGCGCGCGAGCGACAGGCGCGCGCGCTCGAGCTGGTAGACGAGGTCGATCGACACGCCGTAGCTCTCGAGGTGCGCCGGTGACGTCGTCGAGGCGCGCGCGCAGCGCGCGATGTGGCTCATCAGCGCGGCGCGCGCCTCGGCCGCTTCGGGCGTTCCGGCGGCGTCTCGAGGTAATCGTGCACGGCGCTCGACAGCGTGGCGAACGGCGAGTCGAGCGGCCGCTCGCGCGCGGTGCGCCGCCGCACGCGGTGCGACATGCCGATCGCCTGCACGTGGCTCGCGAGGATGGCCAGCGCGTCGCCGGCGTCCTGCAGCGGACGCGGCGGCCCGCTGGCGCCGTCGCCGCTCGCGATCAGGGAGGCGATGCCCGCCAGCGTGGCGGGCGGCAGCGCGGCGATCCAGTCGCCGTCGGACTCGCGCGGAAACAGGCGGCGAAAGAGCGCGGCGAGGTCGTTGGGCGGCGGCACCGCCGGAAAGAGCTTCGCCGCCATCCGCTCGAACAGCTCGTGCAGGAACGCGTGCGCGCGCGGCAGGCCGGTCTCGCACAGCAGCGCGACGGCGTCCATCTCCCGCAGCGTGTCGCGCAGGAGACGGGCGATCTCGGCCTGCCGCTCCGGATTCCTCTCGAGCACCTGCAGCAGGAAGCGCAGGCGCGTCGCCGGCGTGGCGCTGCCTTCGCCGGAATCGACGCCCGAGCGCACCCAGGCGGAAAGATGCTCGAGCCAGGCCGTGCGCTCGGCGAGCGGAGCGTCGGCCCGCGCGCCGCCGACGACCCAGTCGACGCCGACGGTCGCGTCAGCCCGGGCGCCGCCATCGCCGGCGCGCCGAAGCCGCCGCCGCCCGGCGTCTCGATGACGAAGACGTCGCCCGCGCGCATGTCGACCTTGCACGTGGCGCCGAATTCCTCGCGCGTGCCGTCGGCGCGCTCGACCCAGTTGCGCCCGACCGCGCCCGGCTCGCCGCCCGCCACGCCGAACGGCGCGACGCGCCGGCGGTTGGCGAGCATCACCGCGGTCATGGTCCTCGAGGAAGCGCACGCGCGGCGCGCGCCGTCGCCGCCGCGGTGGCGGCCCGCGCCGCCGCTGCCGCGGCGGATCGCGAACGACTCGAGCCGCACCGGGAAGCGCCACTCGAGCACCTCGGGGTCGGTGAGCCGCGAGTTGGTCATGTGCGTCTGCACCGCGCTCGCGCCGTCGAAGTCCGGGTCCCGCGCCCGCGCCGCCGGCGATCGTCTCGTAGTACTGGTAGGTGTCGTTGCCGAAGGTGAAGTTGTTCATCGTGCCCTGCGACGCCGCGAGCACGCCGAGCGCGCCGTACAGCGCGTCGGTGATCGTCTGCGACGTCTCGACGTTGCCGGCCACCACCGCCGCCGGATAGCGCGGGCTCAGCATCGAGCCCTCCGGAATCACGATGCGCAGCGGCTTCAGGCACCCGGCGTTCATCGGGATCTCGTCGTCGACCAGCGTGCGGAACACGTACAGCACGGCGGCCTTGCACACCGCGGACGGCGCGTTGAAGTTCGTCGGCTGCTGCGCGCTCGTGCCGGTGAAGTCGACGGTCGCCTCGCGTCGCGGCTTGTCGATGCGGATGGTGACCACGATGCGCGCGCCGCTGTCCATCTCGTACTCGAAATGGCCGTCCTTCAGCACGTCGAGCACGCGGCGCACCGCTTCCTCGGCGTTGTCCTGCACGTGCCGCATGTACGCGCGCACCACGGGCAGGCCGAAGTGCTCGACCATCTTCGCGAGCTCCTCCGCGCCCTTCGCGCAGGCGGCGACCTGCGCGCGCAGGTCGGCCAGGTTCTGGTCGACGTTGCGCGACGGGTAGCGGCCGCCGGCGAGGATCGCGCGCATCTCGTCCTCGAGGAAACGGCCTTCGGCGACGAGCTGCACGTTGTCGAGCAGCACGCCCTCCTCGTCGACGTGCGGCGAGTCGGGCGGCATCGACCCCGGCGTGATGCCGCCGATGTCGGCGTGGTGGCCGCGCGAGGCGACGAAGAATTCCGGGCTTCCGCGGCACGCCGACGAGGAACACCGGCGCGATCACGGTCACGTCGGGCAGGTGCGTGCCGCCGTTGTAGGGCGCGTTGAGCACGAACACGTCGCCGGGCTTCATCGTGCCCGCGCGGCGGTCGATGATCGTCTTCACCGACTCGCCCATCGAGCCCAGGTGCACCGGCATGTGCGGCGCGTTGGCGATGAGGTTGCCCTGCGCGTCGAACAGCGCGCACGAGAAATCGAGACGCTCCTTGATGTTGACCGAATACGCGGTGTTCGCGAGCGTCACGCCCATCTGCTCGGCGATCGCCATGAACAGGTTGTTGAAGACTTCGAGCAGCACCGGATCGGCCGTGGTGCCGATCGCGTGCGTGCGCTGCGCCGGCTGCACGCGCTCGAGCACCAGGTGATCGCGCGGCGTCAGCGTCGCGCGCCAGCCCGGCTCGATGACCGTCGTCGCGTTCTGCTCGCGGATCACCGCGGGCCCGGCGATCGCGTCGCCGGGCCGCAGGTCCTCGCGGCGAACACCTGCGCGTCGCGGAACGCGCCCTCGGTGTAGACGCGGTTGACCTTGAGCGCGACGCAGCGGCCCCTCGCGCGGCGCGAACGCGGGCTGCTGGTCGGCCGCCGATTCGTCGCGACCGATGGCTTCCACCGCGATCGCCTCGACGACGAGCGCCTTGCCGGGCATCAGGAAGCCGTACTGCTGGCGATAGCGGCGCTCGAAGTCGCGCACGATCGTCGCCGATCGCGCGAGCGGCAGTCTCGAGCGTCGTGTCGGTGCCCTCGTACTTCACGTGCAGCGTGCGCCGGCACTCGATGCGCTCCGCCGGCGATGCCCTGCCGCGCGACCTCCGCGCGCGCCGCGTCGGCGAGCGCGCGCGAACGTCCGCCTCGGTCGCCAGCAGCGCCGGCTCCGACAGCACCGCCTCGACCGCCTGCTGGCGCAGTGCGCGCACGTCCGCGAGCCCCATGCCGTAGGCGGAGAGCACGCCCGCGAGCGGATGGATGAACACGCGCGTCATGCCGAGCGCGTCGGCGACGAGGCACGCGTGCTGGCCCGCCGCGCCGCCGAAGCAGCACAGCGTGTACTCGGTGACGTCGTAGCCGCGCTGCACCGAGATGTGCTTGATCGCGTTCGCCATGTTCTCGACGGCGATCTTGAGGAAGCCCTCGGCGATCTCCTCGGCGCGCGCGCCGCGGCCGGTCTTCGCCGCGACCTCGTGCGCGCGAGCGCCGCGAACTTCGCGCGCACGACGTCGGCGTCGAGCGGCTCGTCGCCCCCGGGGCCGAACACCGTCGGGAAAGAGCGTCGGGTCGATCTTGCCGACCATCACGTTGCAGTCGGTGACGGTGAGCGGCCCGCCGCGGCGATAGGCCGCCGGTCCCGGATTGGCGCCCGCCGACTCCGGGCCGACGCGGAAGCGCGCGCCGTCGAACGTGCAGATCGAGCCGCCGCCCGCCGCCACCGTGTGGATGCTCATCATCGGCGCGCGCAGCCGCACGCCGGCCACCTCGGTGACGAACGCGCGCTCGTACTCGCCGGCCCAGTGCGTGACGTCGGTCGACGTGCCGCCCATGTCGAAGCCGATGATGCGGTCGAAGCCCGCGAGGCGCGACACCTCGACCGCGCCGACGATGCCGCCCGCAGGCCCCGACAGGATCGCGTCCTTGCCCTGGAACAGGTGCGCGTCGGTCAGGCCGCCGCTCGACTGCATGAACTGCAGGCGGATGCCCGTGTCGCCGCGGCCGCCCGTGAGCGCCGTGCTCCACCTGCGCGCACGTAGCGCCGCAGGATCGGCGACAGGTACGCGTCGACCACCGTCGTGTCGCCGCGCGAGACGAGCTTCATCAGCGGCGACACCTCGTGCGACACCGAGACCTGCGGGAAGCCGATCGCGCGCGCGAGTCCGGCGAGCGCCTGCTCGTGCTGCGGGATAGCGATAGCCGTGCATCAGCACGATCGCGACCGCGCGGATGCCGTCGGCGTACGCCGCGCGCAGGTCGGCTTCCGCAGCCCGCGAGGTCGAGCGGCGCGCACGAGCTCGCCGCGCGCGCCGATGCGCTCGTCGACCTCGATCACGCGCTCGTAGAGCGAGCGTCGGCAGCTCGATCCGGCGCACGAAGAGCTTCGGCCGATTCTGGTAGCCGATGCGCAGCGCGTCGCCGAAGCCGCGCGTGATCACGAGCGCCGTGCGCTCGCCCTTGCGCTCGAGCAGCGCGTTGGTCGCGACGGTCGTGCCCATCTTGACCGCGTCGATCGCGCTCCGCCGGGATCGGCGCGTCCGGCGCCGAGCCCGAGCAGCTCGCGGATGCCCTGCGACCGCCGCGTCGTCGTAGCGCTCCGGGTTCTCGGAGAGCAGCTTGTGCGTGGCCAGCGTGCCGTCGGGCCGCCGCGCGACGATGTCGGTGAACGTGCCGCCGCGGTCGATCCAGAACTGCCACTGGTCAGGCATCAGAGTTCGGTAATTAGGTTTCAGTGATCAGAGGTACGCGAGAACATGCAATGCGTCGCTGGGTCGCCTAGTATAGAAGCTCCACACGCGCCTACGGACCCGAAACCGCGATGTTCGCGGGGCGCCGCCCCCGAAGCCTGATTCCCGACCCTCGTCCCAAAATGCTCGGCATCCTCTCCCTCGACACCGCGTTTCCGCGCATCAAGGGCGACGTGGGCGCGCCGGACACGTTCGACTTCCCGGTGCGCGCACGCCACCGTCTCCGGCTCGCTGGTCGACGACATCGTCCATCGCGGCAGCGACGAGCTGTTCCCGCAGCTTCGTGCAGGCGGCGCAGCGAGCTCGTCGAGCAGGGCTGCATCGGCATCGCGACGACCTGCGGCTTCCTGGTGCGCTGGCAGCGCGAGCTCACCGCGGAGCTCGACGTTCCGGTGCTCACCTCCGCGCTGCTCATGCTGCCGCTCGTGCAGCGCTGCCTGCCGCGGCACCGCAAGGTCGGCGTCGTCACGTACTCGGCGGCGGCGCTCTCGCCGCAGCGTGCTCGAGGCGGCCGGCGGCGACCCGTTCACGCCGATCGAGGGCGTGGACCCCGCCGGCTACTTCGGGCGCACGATCCGGCACGGCGCCGCCCATCTCGATCCGGGCCGCATGTCCGAGCCGACGTGGTCGCCGCCGCGCGGCGCCTCGTGTCGACGCACACAGGACGTGGGCGCGATCGTGCTCGAGTGCGCCAACATGCCGCCGTACCGGGACGCGGTGGTCGCGGCGACCGAGCTGCCGGTGTTCGACGCGGCGCAGCTCATCACCTGGTTCCACGCGGGCATCGCCGGGTCGCGCCGCGGCGTTACGCGCGCCACAATTTGTGGTAAAAATCCGCGCGTGGGGCAGCATCCTGCTTGCCCGCCCGATGCCTCCCGCCCCGCGCCCGACAGGAGAATCCCGATGAAACGCCTCGTCGCCATCGCCGCCGCGATCGGCTTTGCCATCGCGCTGGCCCGCCGCCGCGCAGACCAAGTGGGACCTGCCCACCGCCTATCCGGCGAACAACTTCCACACCGAGAACATCGTGCAGTTCGCGAACGACGTGGACAAGGCGACCGGCGGCAAGCTCAAGATCCAGCGTGCACCCGAACGCATCGCTGTTCAAGGCGCCCGAGATCAAGCGCGCGGTGCAGGGCGGCCAGGCGCAGGCCGGCGAGATCCTGCTCGTCAACTTCGAGAACGAGGACCCGCTCTACGGCCTCGACGGCATCCCGTTCCTCGCCACCTCGTACGGCGAGTCGATGAAGCTCTACAAGGCGTCGCGGAAGGCGCTCGACGACAAGCTCGCCAAGCAGGGCATGAAGCTCCTGTTCACGGTGCCGTGGCCGCCGCAGGGCATCTACACCAAGCGCACGCTCAATTCGGTCGCCGACATGAAGGGCCTCAAGTGGCGCGCGTACAGCCCCGCGACGTCGAAGATCGCCGAGCTCGTCGGCGCGCAGCCGGTGACCGTGCAGGCCGCCGAAGTGTCGCAGGCGCTCGCCACCGGCGTGATCGACTCGTACATGTCGTCCGGCGCGACCGGCTACGACTCGAAGACGTACGAGCACATCAAGAACTGGTACGACACGCAGGCGTGGCTGCCGAAGAACGCGATCATCGTCAACCCGAAGGCGTTCGACGCGCTCGACAAGCCGACGCAGGCCGCGCTGCTCAAGGCCGCCGCCGACGCCGAGACGCGCGGCTGGAAGCTCTCCGAGGAGAAGAACGGCTGGTACGTCGACCAGCTCAAGGACAAGGGCATGACGATCCTCAAGCCCTCCGACCAGCTCACCGCGGACCTGCGCAAGGTCGGCAACGTACATGCTCGCCGAATGGCAGCGCAAGGCCGGCGACGACGGCAAGAAGGTCATCGACGCCTATCGCCTGCAGCAGTAGCGCGCCGCGCGCGTGCGCACGTTCCTCGACCGCCTCTACGACGCCGCCGGCTACCTGGCGGCGTTGTTCTTGGTGGGCACGCTCGCCATGGTGCTGCTCGGCATCGCCGGCCGGCTGCTCCACTTCCACGTGCCCGGCACCGACTCGTACGCCGGCTACTGCATGGCGGCGGCCGGCTTCCTCGCGCTCGCGCACACGTTGAAGCGCGGCGAGCACATCCGCGTGACGCTGCTGCTCGAGCACGTCGGCGGCCGCGCCGCAGCGCTGGCTCGAGCTGTGGGCGCTCGGCGCGGCCACGCTGCTCGCCGGCGCTGTTCGCGTACTACAGCGTCCGCCTCGCGTACCAGTCGTGGGACTTCAACGACGTCTCGACCGGCAACGACGCGACGCCGCTGTGGATTCCGCAGCTCACGATGGCGGCCGGCACGCTGGTGCTCTTCGTCGCGTTCGTCGACGAGCTCGTGCTCGAGTGGCGCGGCGCGCGCATCCCCAAGCTGCCCGCCGAGGCGCTGCACAATGAGTGACGCGCGTCGTCACCACGCTGCTGATCGTCGCGCTGTTCGCGCTGCTCGGCAGCGGCGTGTGGATCGGCCTCGCGCTCGCCGGCGTCGCGTGGATCGGCATGGAGCTCTTCTCGTCGCGTCCCGCCGGCGACGCGATGGCGGTCACGATCTGGGGCTCCGCGTCGTCGTGGACGCTGACCGCGCTGCCGCTCTTCTGCTGGATGGGCGAGATCCTGTTCCGCACGCGACTGTCCGAGGACATGTTCCGCGGGCTCGCGCCGTGGCTCGAGCGCGCTGCCCGGACGGCTGCTGCACACCAACATCATCGGCTGCACGATCTTCGCGGCGGTGTCGGGCTCGTCCGCCGCGACCTGCGCGACGATCGGCAAGATGACGCTGCCCGAGTTGAAGAGCCGCGGCTATCCCGAGGACATCACGATCGGCACGCTCGCCGGCGCCGGCACGCTCGGCCTGCTGATTCCGCCGTCGATCATCATGATCGTGTACGGCGTCACCGCGAACGTGTCGATCGCGCAGCTCTTCATCGCCGGCGTCATTCCCGGCATCCTGCTGGCGTCGCTGTTCTCCGGCTACATCGTCGTGTGGGCGCTCGCTGCATCCCGGACACGATTCCGGCGACCACCGAGCGCACGACGTTCGCGCAGAAGCTCTACGCGTCGCGGCACCTGATTCCGGTCGTGCTGCTGATCGGCGTCGTGCTGGGCTCGATCTACGTCGGCGTCGCGACGGCCACGGAGGCCGCCGCGTTCGGCGTGGTCGGCTCGCTCGTCATCTCGGCGACGCAGCGCTCGCTCAACCGCGCGCACGTTCGTCGACAGCCTGATGGGCGCGACGCGCCTCTACTGCATGATCGCGCTGATCCTCGTCGGGCGCCGCGTTCCTGACGCTCGCGATGGGCTACATCGGGCTGCCGCGCCACCTCGCCGAATGGATCGGCTCGCTCGGGCCTTTCGCCGTTCGCGCTGATCGTCGCGCTCACGGCGTTCTACATCGTGCTCGGCTGCTTCCTCGACGGCATCTCGATGGTCGTGCTGACGATGGGCGTGATCCTGCCGACCGTCGAGAAGGCCGGCATCGACCTGCTGTGGTTCGGCATCTTCATCGTGCTGGTGGTCGAGATGGCGCAGATCACGCCGCCGGTCGGCTTCAATCTGTTCGTGCTGCAGGGCATGACCGGCAAGCAGATCACGTGGATCGCGCGCAACACGGTGCCGATGTTCCTGCTGATGGTCGTCGCGGTGCTGCTGATCTGGTTCGTGCCGCGAGCTCATCACGTTCCTGCCGCGGCAGATGAAGACGGGCTGACGCCCGATGAGCCGCGCACGATGCGCGCCACTACGACCGCGAAGCTGCGCGTCGCCGTTCGCCGTGCTCGGCATCCGCACGGACGGCCACGCGCTCACGCGGCTCACCTATCTCCCGCACGACGAGGACGAGCAGGCGCCCGCCGACGCGATCGCCGCACGCACCGTTGCGCGAGCTCGAGCGCTATCTCGCCGATCCCGAGTTCCGGTTCACCGTGCCGCTCGCGCCCGGCGGCACGCCGTTCCAGCAGCGCGTGTGGGACGCCTTGAACGGCGATCGCGCCCGGCCAGTCGCGCACCTACGGCGAGGTGGCGCGCATGGTGCGCAGCGCGCCACGCGCCGTCGGCCAGGCGTGCGGCGCCAACCGCATCGCGCTCGTCATTCCGTGCCATCGGGTCGTCGGCGCGATGGGCGCGCTCGGCGGCTTCATGAACGCGCGCGACGGCGACCCGATGGCGATCAAGCGCTGGCTGCTCGTGCACGAGGGCTACGTTCGGCGCGCGCTCCCATTCGGCCACGGAATTGCCCCGGACGGAATTCCGGGCGGGCGAGACCGACCCGACGACGATCAAGCGCTGGCTGCTCGCCCACGAGGGCTATCGCTTCGGCGCGTGAGATGAGCGCCGCCCGCAACGACCTGATCGACGCGTTCTGCGACCAGCTCTGGCTGCGCGACGGCCTCGCGCCGGCGTCGCTCGCGAGCTACCGCCGCGACCTCGCGGCGTGGTCCGCGTGGCTCGGCACGCGCGACCTGCTCGCCGCCGATCGCGGCGACGTCGAGGCGTGGCTCGCCGACCAGTTCCGCGCGAAGGCGAAGGCCACGTCGGTCGCGCGACGGCTGTCCACGCTTGCGACGCTTCTACCGGCTGCAGCTCGAGCAGCGCGACGATCCGCGAGGATCCCGACGGTGCGCGTGCGCGCGCCGAAGAAGCCGCGACGGCTGCCCAAGCTCCTGTCCGAAGCGCAGGTCGAGTCGCTGCTCGCAGGCGCCCGACCGTCGAAACGGACGCTCGGCGTGCGCGACCGCGCGATGCTGGAGACGCTCTACGCGACGGGACTGCGCGTCTCCGAGCTGGTCGGGCTCAAGCTCGCGCAGGTGTCGCTCGACGTCGGCGTCGTGCGCGTGATGGGCAAGGGCAGCAAGGAGCGGCTGGTGCCGCTCGGCGACGAGGCGGTGGCGTGGCTCGCGCGCTACCTCAAGACGGTGCGCCCCGTGCTCGCCGCCGAGCGCAAGGTCGACCACGTGTTCCTCACCGGGCGCCACGCGGCCGATGACGCGGCAGGCGTTCTGGGCGCTCATCAAGCGCTACGCGGTGCGCGCCGGCATTCCCGCCGCGTCGCTGTCGCCGCACGTGCTGCGCCATGCGTTCGCCACCCATCTGCTCAACCACGGCGCCGACCTGCGCGTCGTGCAGCTGCTGCTCGGCCATGCCGACATCACGACGACCACGATCTACACGCACGTCGCGCGCGAACGGCTGAAGCAGCTGCACGCGCGTCACCACCCGCGCGGGTGACGCGGCGGTTCGGTACAATCGCGGCGCGCCGTTCCGTCTCTCGCCCTGCCCATGCGCGGACCCTTCGGCCTACAGCCCGTCTTCTCGCCCAGCGCCAGACCCACAAGCTCCAGGCGTGGCGCCGCTGGCGCCGCTGGCGCGGCGGCCGACGGCGGCGACCCGGCAAGCATCGCGCCCGATGCGCTCCATTCCGTTCCGCTGCAACCTGTGCGGCACGGCGAACGCGGGCATCGCTGCGCGCGCTTTCGCGCGAAGCGCTCACCTGCGCGCACTGCGGGTCGAACGTGCGCTTTCGCGCGATGGCATTCCTGGTCACCAAGGAGGTGCTGGGCCGCCCTCAGCTCCTGTCGGAGGTGAAGGTGCGCAAGGACATAGCGGGCATCGGCCTCTCCGACGCGGAGGCGTACGCGCGGCCGCTGGCCCGGAAATTCGCCTACGAGAACACCTACTATCACACCGAGCCGCGCGTCGACATCGCCGACATCGACGCGTCGCGCGTCGGGCCGCTACGACTTCGTGATCGCGAGCGACGTGTTCGAGCACGTGCTGCCGCCGGTGTCGCGCGCGTTCGCCAACGCGCGGCGGCTCTTGAAGCCCGACGGCAAGTTCATCTTCACGGTTCCGTTCTCGCTCGACGCCGACACGCGCGAGCACTATCCGGACCTGCACGACTGGTCGATGGCGGAAGAGAACGGCGAATGGACGCTGCGCAACGTCACGCGCGACGGAAGCTCGCAGGTGTTCCGCGACCTCGTCTTCCACGGCGGTCCCGGCTCGACGCTCGAGATGCGCCTGTTCTCGAAGCGCGCGCTGGAGCGCGAGTTCCGGGACGCGGGCTTCGCGCGCGTGCGCATCGCGGCCGAGCCCTACCTGCCCTTCGGCATCCACTGGCCGGACCCGTGGTCCGTTCCCATGGTCGCTTACGCCTGACGAATTGCGGTGGGCAAGGACAAGCACCCGGTCACGCCCGCGGTTCGCGTGCTGCGCGAGCACCACGTCGATTTCACGCACCACCCCTACGAATACGAGGAGCGCGGCGGCACCGAAGTGTCCGCGCGCGAGCTCGGCGTCGACGAGCACGCGGTGATCAAGACGCTCGTGATGGAGGACGACGCGAAGAAGCCGCTGGTCGTGCTGATGCACGGCGATCGCGAGGTGTCGACGAAGAACCTCGCGCGCCATCTCGGCGTCAAGACGATCGCGCCCTGCGCGCCGGCGGTCGCGGACCGGCATTCGGGCTACCAGGTGGGCGGCACCAGCCCCTTCGGCACGCGGCGCGCGATGCCCGTCTACATGCAGCGCACGATCGCCGACCTGGCGTACCTCTACATCAACGGCGGCAGGCGCGGCTATCTCGTCGGGATGACGCCGGCCGATCTCGTGCGCGTGCTCGGGCCCACGCTGGTCGACGCCGAAGCGTGAGCGCGGCTACCGGTTGCGCTCGATCTCCACGCCGAGCTCCTTGACGCCGGGCAACTGGCCCAGCTTCGCGACGCGCACCCGCACCCACGGCGCGCCGAACTCGGTCAGCACGAGCTGCGCCACCTTCTCCGCAAAGCGCTCGAGCAGCGGCGGCGGCGCCTCCTTGGCGAAGGCCTTCAGGCGCTCGACCACCTTCGCGTAATCGAGCGCGTCGGCGATCTTGCCGGAGTGAAACGGCTTCTCCGACGGCGCCGCGATGGTCAGGTCGAGGCGAATGGTCTGCGGCAGGTGCCGCTCCCAGTCGTAGACGCCGATGCGCGCCTCGATGCGCAGGTCGTGGATGAAGATGGTGTCCATGGTTCAGGGATCAGGCGTCAGGCATCAGGTATCGGAAGCGCACGCATGTCGCACCAGCGGAGCCAATGACATCGTGCCGATCCCTGATGCCTGATGCCTGATCCCTGAGTACGCTAGAATTTCCACCGATTCTACCCGCGCCCCGCCGCTTTCGCCTTGACCACCGCCCTGCTCATCGTCGCCGGTGCCTACCTCATCGGCTCGGTGTCGTTCGCCGTCGTGGTGAGCCGCGCGTTCGGATTGCCCGATCCGCACGAGTACGGCTCCGGCAACCCGGGCGCCACCAACGTGCTGCGCACCGGCAACAAGGCGGCCGCGCTGCTGACGCTGGCCGGCGATGCGATCAAGGGCTGGCTCGGCGTGTTCGTCGCGCAGGCGCTGCGTCGCGAAGACCGGCGCGCCCGACGCGTGCATACCGCTGGCCGCGCTGGCGGTATTTCTCGGCCACCTGTTCCCGGTGTTCCACGGCTTCAAGGGCGGCAAGGGCGTGGCGACGATGGCGGGCGTGGTGTTCGCGCTGCATTGGCCCCTCGGCCTCGCGCTGTTCGTCGTGTGGGCGGTGATGGCCTTCGGCTTCAAGATCTCGTCGCTCGCCGCGCTGACCGCGGCGGCGCTGCTGCCCCTCGGCGCGTTCTACATCTACGGCAACACCTTCACCGCCTGGACGATGGTGCCGATCTGCCTGCTCCTGTTCTGGCGGCATCGCGCGAACATCCGGCAGCTCATGCACGGCAAGGAACGCACGATCGGCCAGTGACGCCGCGATGCCGACACTCCGCAACGGCGACGTCGACCTCTACTACGAGCTGCGCGGCAACGGCCGGCCGCTGCTGCTGGTCGCGGGCCTCGCGTCGGACCAGGCGTTCTGGTATCCCGCGCTCGACGCGCTCGTCGCGCGGCGGCAGGTGATCCTCGTCGACAATCGGGGCGCGGGGCGCACCACGCCCGCCGACGCCCCGACCAGCATCTCCGACATGGCGGGCGATTGCGCCGCCCTGCTGCGCCACCTGGCGCTGTCGCGCGTCGACGTCGCCGGACATTCGATGGGCGGCATGATCGCGCAGGAGCTCGCCCTGCGCTTCCCCGAGCTCGTCGACCGCGTGGTGCTCGCATCGACCGCGCCCGCCGTGAGCGCGCGCAACAACGATCTCTTCATGAGCTGGGCAACGCTCTTCCCGCAGCTCCCGCGGGCCGCGTGGTTCCGCAATCTCTACTTCTGGGTGCTGTCGACGCGCTTCTTCGACAACGCGAAGACGGTCGACGCGCTGGTGCAGCTCGCCGCGAGCTATCCGTACCAGCAGACCCCCGCCGCATTGCGCAACCAGGTCGACGCCATCGCGGGCTTCGACGTCACCGCGCGCCTGTCGTCGCTGCGCGCGCGCACGCTGGTGCTCGCCGGCACCGAGGACCTGCTGTTTCCCGTCGCCGGCCAGCGCGGCCTTCGCGAAGGCGATCCCGCACGCGACGTTCATTGCGCTCGAGGGCGCCGCGCATTCGTTCCCGGCCGAGTCGCCGGACGAATTCACGCGCCACGTGCTGCGCTTCGTCAGCGAGCCTGCGGCGTGAGCGTCGCCAGGTCCCAGCGCGGCTGCACGGCGAACGTGTAGTCGCGCGGCGCGTTCTCCGCGAGGCGCAGCGCGCCGACCAGCGCGATCATCGCGCCGTTGTCGGTGCAGAACTGCGAGGTCGGGGAAGAAGACGTCCGCGCCGCGCGCGCGCGCGGCCTCCTGCAGGCGCGCCCGGAGCGAGCGGTTGGCACCCACGCCACCCGCGACCACCAGCCGCCGGCGGCCGGTCGCTCTCGAGCGCGGCAAGCGCCTTCGCCACCAGCACGTCGACGATCGCGCTCTGGAATTCGAGCGCGATGTCGGCCTTGCGCGCGTCGGACAGCGTGTCGGGCGGGGCGCCGCCGGCCAGCTTGCGCGCGAGCGGTCAGCACCGCGGTCTTGAGGCCGGAAAAGCTGAAGTCGAGATCACCGGAATTGAGCATCGGACGCGGCAGCGACACCGCACCGGCGGTGCCCTGCTCCGCCAGTGCCGCGAGCGCGGGTCCCCCGGGGTAGGGCAGCCCGAGGAGCTTCGACGTCTTGTCGAAGGCCTCGCCCGCCGCATCGTCGAGCGTGTCGCCCAGCAGCCGATACCGGCCGACCCCGGCCACGTCGAAGAGCTGGCTGTGGCCGCCCGAAACCAGCAGCGCGACGAACGGGAAGGCCGGGCGCGGCGTGGCCAGCAGCGGCGACAGCAGGTGCCCTTCGAGGTGATGCACGCCGAGCACGGGAATGCGCAGCGCATAGCCCAGCGCCGAGCCGACGCTGGCGCCGACCAGGAGCGCGCCGGCGAGCCCGGGTCCCTGCGTGTAGGCGATCCCGTCAAGGTCGCAGAGCGTGAGCCCCGCCTCGGCCGAGCACCTCGCTGCACCAGCGGCACCACCCGCCGCACGTGGTCGCGGGAGGCGAGCTCCGGCACCACCCCGCCGTACGCCTGGTGCATCGTCGACCTGGGAGTGCAGCGCATGCGCGAGGAGCCCGGCGTCCGTGTCGTAGACGGCAACGCCGGTCTCGTCGCAGGAGGTCTCGATGCCGAGGACGCGCATGGGGAGGGTCGACGGGCGGCCAGGACATTGCCCGGGGGCCGGCCGCGCGCCAAAAGGCGCAATGATACCGGGGGTTGCCTCATTCGCCGGGATTGGCTAAAATGTTCGATTACCGGCGTTGCATGCCCCGTTGCGGGGCCCGCCGCCCATCCCGACCCATAGCCAGGAAATAGATCCGATGCCGAGCGTCCGTGTCCGCGAAAACGAGCCCTTCGAGGCAGCGCTTCGCCGTTTCAAGCGCACCATCGAGAAGACGGGCCTGCTGACCGAACTGCGCGCCCGCGAGTTCTACGAGAAGCCCACCGCCGAGCGCAAGCGCAAGAAGGCCGCCGCGGTCAAGCGCCACTACAAGCGGATCCGCAGCCAGCAGCTGCCGCCCAAGCTGTTCTGAGTCCCCGGCGCGGGGCGCTACGCGTCTTGCCCGAGCAGCAACCCGAGGAGGGGCGAAGCGATTCGCCCCTTTTGCATTTGGACCGTCCCCTGAACCGCCCATGACGCTCAAAGCCCGCATCACCGAAGACATGAAGGACGCCATGCGCGCCCACGACGCCGCCCGCTTGTCGACGATCCGGCTGATGCTGGCCGCCATCAAGCAGCGCGAGGTCGACGAGCGCAAGGAGATGACCGACGCCGACGTGCTCGCCGTCATCGACAAGATGGTGAAGCAGCGCCGCGACTCGATCGCGCAGTTCGAGGCCGGCAAGCGGATGGACCTGGTGGCCAAGGAGCAGGCCGAGGTGGCGGTGCTGCAGGGCTACCTGCCGCAGGCAGCTGAGCGATGCCGAGATCGACGCCATGGTCGCCGCGGCGATCGCGGAGACCGGCGCCGCGGCCCGGCCGGGCATGGGCAAGGTGATGGCCGCGCTCAAGGGCAGGCTCGCCGGCCGCGCCGACATGACGGTCGTGTCCGGCAAGGTGAAGGCGCGTCTCGCGGGCTGACGCATTTTCCTCGGGTCGGGCATCCGTCCGACCCGTCATTCGGCGAGGCCCATGCCTCGCCCCCACCGCGTCGCCGGCCTTCACCGCGCGGCGGAAATCGCCCCCATCTTTAGTTGTATTGGCCCGACATTTGCTGCCCTATCGCCGGCGCAGACGTTGCCTATAATTGAAGCGTTCCCCTCGTGAGTCCGACGTCTCGCGGCGATCCCGTCGCCCGATGAGGGTGCTTTACCCCTTCGACCCGAACGCGATGATCCCGAACGACTTCATCCAGACGCTCCTGTCCCGCGTGGACATCGTCGACGTGATCGACCGCTACGTGCCGCTGAAGAAGGCCGGCGCCAACTACGTCGCCTGCTGCCCGTTCCACAGCGAGAAGACGCCGTCGTTCTCCGTGAGCCCGACCAAGCAGTTCTATCACTGCTTCGGCTGCGGCGCGCACGGCACGGCGATCGGCTTCCTGATGGAGCACGCGGGCAAGTCCTTTCCCGACGCGGTCGAAGACCTGGCGCGCGACGCCGGCCTCGAGGTGCCGCGCATCGAGCGCCCCGGCGAGCGCGAGCGCCGCGAGGAGGCGCAGGATCTGAACGAACTGCTGCTCACTGCCGCCAAGTTCTATCGCGGCCGGCTGAAGGAGTCGCCGCAGGCCATCGACTATCTGAAGTCGCGGGGATTGACCGGCGAGCCATCGCCGCGCACTTCGGCATCGGCTACGCGCCGGACGAATGGCAGTCGCTGGCCGAGGTGTTCCCCAAGTACGACGACCCCGCGCTCGAGGCGGCCGGCCTCGTGATCGCGGGCGACGCCGGCAAGCGCTACGACCGCTTCCGCGACCGGATCATGTTCCCCATCCACGACAGCCGCGGCCGCGTCATCGGCTTCGGCGGGCGCGTGCTGGGGGCGGGCGAGCCCAAGTACCTCAACTCCCCGGAGACGCCGGTCTTCTCCAAGGGCCGCGAGCTCTACGGCCTCTACCTCGCGCGCAATGCGCTGCGCGACGCCGGGCGGGTGGTCGTGGTCGAAGGCTACATGGACGTCGTCGCGCTCGCGCAGCACGGCGTCGAGTACGCGGTGGCGACGCTGGGCACGTCCACCACGCCGGTGCACGCGCAGAAGCTCTTCCGCCTCACCGACGCCGTGGTCTTCTGCTTCGACGGCGACAACGCCGGGCGCAAGGCCGCGTGGCGTGCGCTCGAGAACACGCTGCCCGAGATCGCCGACGGCAAGAACGCGACGTTCCTGTTCCTGCCCGACGGCGAGGACCCGGACGACTTCGTCCGCAAGCGCGGCAAGGCCGCGTTCGAGACGGCGCTCGCCAACGCGATGCCGCTGTCCGAGTTCCTGCTCTCCGAGCTCGCGGCACGCCATCCGCCGACGACGTCCGAAGGCAGGGCGGCGCTCGTCGCGGCCGCGCGCCCCCTGCTGGCGCAGATCGCGGCCCCGGTGCTCTCGGCCATCCTGCGCAAGCGGCTGGCGGAGCTCTCCGGGCTCCCCGAGGAGGACCTGCGCGGGCTGCTGGCGGCCACCGGCCCGCGCGAGGCGCCCGCCCCAGAGTCGCCGATCCGGGCGACGAACGTGGCCCGTCATGCCCGGGCGCCCGCCCCGCGCATGCCCGTGCGCCGTCCGCCGTCGCTGACGCGCCAGCTGATCCAGGGCCTGCTGCTCCGGCCTGGCCTTGCCAGGTCGCTCGCCTTCCCGCCGCCGGACGAAAGCACGCCGGAAGCGGCGGCGTTGACGGCGCTGGTCGCGTTCTGCGCCGAAGCCGAAGGCCCTCTCACCACGGCGGCGGTCATGGCAGGCATTCGCCGGCACGCCGCACGCGGAAGTCTTTGCCGCCGATGCTGGCCGCGGCCAGCGACCAGCGGCTGGACGAGGCCGCGCTCGAGGCGGAGGTCCGCGACGGCCTCGACCGCTGGTGGCAGCAGGCGCGCCGCACGGGGATGCCCGCACCCGCGCGGCCGACGTGGCGCCGGAGGAGGATCGCCGCCTGCAGCAGCTCGATTACGTCCGCCGTCGCGCGGCCGAGCACGCGGTCTCCGCCGTGCCGGGGGCGACGGACACCCCTGCCCTTCGCGAGGGCCCCCGTGATATCATTTGAGGTTTTCCCGCGCCGGCCCAATCTAGGATCACGAGGCATTCCGGCACGGGATGCGCGCACAGGCATTGTCCCGCGGTCCGCCCAACCCGCCCGGCAAGTCCGCACCGTTTGCAACCAAGGATGAACATGGCCAAGAAGCCCGCGAACCCGACCCGCAAGTCCAAGCCCAAGGCCAAGCCGAAGACGCCGGCCGCGGCGCGGAAGTCGGGTGGCACGGCCCGCAGCGCCACCAGGAAGGCGCCCTCCGCCAAGCCGGCGGGCAAGAAGCCCTCGCGCCCCGCGGTGAAGAAGCCCGCCGGCAAGAAGGTCGCGCCCAAGGTCGCGAAGAAGGTCGCCCCGAAGGCGAAGCCCGTCGCCAAGAAGCCGGTCGCAAAGGCGAAGCCCGCGGCCAAGCCGGTCGCAAAGCCGGTCGCGGTCCCGCCAAGCCGGTGAACGGCAAGGCCGCGGCCCCCGCGCCGAAGGCCGTCGCCAAGCCCGCCGTCCCCGCGGCCAAGCCCGTCGCTGCCGCGAAGCTCGCGGCGCCTGCCGCTCCCGCGGCCGGCCACAAGCCGACCGCCAGCGAAATCGCCGCCAAGCTCGCCGGCAAGCGCGCGGAGGACGCGGCGTCGCGCAAGGGCAAGAACGGCAAGCAGGCCGACGTGGCGCCGCGCGAGCTGACGCCGGCCGACGTCGAGGCGCGCAAGCGCCGCCTGAAGACGCTGATCGTCCTCGGCAAGGAGCGCGGCTACCTCACGTACGCCGAGATCAACGACCACCTGCCCGACGACATCCTCGATGCCGAGCAGATCGAGGGCGTGATCTCGATGATCGGCGACATGGGCATCCAGGTCTACGACGAGGCCCCGGACGCCGACACGCTGCTGATGGCCGAGACGCCGGCCACCGTGCCCGCGGAGGACGTCGAGGAGGAAGCGGAAGCCGCGGCCTCCACGCTCGACTCCGAGTTCGGCCGCACCACCGATCCCGTGCGCATGTACATGCGCGAGATGGGCTCGGTGGAGCTCCTCACGCGCGAAGGCGAGATCGAGATCGCCAAGCGCATCGAGGAAGGCCTGAAGCACATGATCATGGCGATCAGCGCGTGCCCGATGACCGTCGCGCAGATCCTCGACCTCGCGGATCGCATCGCCAAGGACGAGCTCAAGATCGACGACCTGGTCGACGGCCTCATGGATTTCAACGAGGAGCTGACCGCCATCGAGGACACGAGCAGCGACGAGGAGTCCGACGAGGACGAGGAAGCCGACGCGGGCGCCATCGCCAGCGAGAACCTCGAGCGCCTCAAGGTCGCCGCGATGGAGCACTTCGCGGTCATCCGCAAGCACTTCACGCGCATGCTCGCCGTGCTGCAGAAGGAAGGCCACAAGGCGCCCAAGTACCTCGAGCTGCAGAAGAAGATCAGCGGCGAGCTGATGCAGATCCGCTTCTCGGCGCGGCAGGTCGAGCGCCTGTGCGACTCCGTGCGCAGCGAGGTCGACAACATCCGCCAGATCGAGCGCAAGATCCAGGACCTCGTGGTGAACAAGGGCGGCATGCCGCGTCCCGAGTTCATCCGGATGTTCCCGACCAACGAGACGTCGCTGCGCTGGATCGACCGCGAGGTCGGCGCGCATCACAACTACAGCGAGCAGCTCGCCAAGTACCGGCAGGCGATCGTCGAGCAGCAGCAGAAGCTCCTCGACCTGCAGCTGCGCGTGATGATCCCCTTGAAGGACCTGAAGGAGATCAACAAGCAGATGTCCACCGGCGAGGCGAAGGCCCGCAAGGCCAAGCGCGAGATGACCGAGGCCAACCTGCGCCTCGTGATCTCGATCGCCAAGAAGTACACGAACCGCGGCCTGCAGTTCCTCGACCTGATCCAGGAAGGCAACATCGGCCTCATGAAGGCCGTGGACAAGTTCGAATACCGCCGCGGCTACAAGTTCTCGACGTACGCGACGTGGTGGATCCGCCAGGCCATCACGCGCTCGATCGCCGACCAGGCGCGCACCATCCGCATCCCGGTGCACATGATCGAGACGATCAACAAGATGAACCGCATCTCGCGGCAGATCCTGCAGGAGACGGGGCAGGAGCCCGATCCCGCGACGCTCGCCGAGAAGATGGAGATGCCGGAAGAGAAGATCCGGAAGATCCTCAAGATCAGCAAGGAGCCGATCTCGATGGAGACGCCGATCGGCGACGACGACGACTCGCACCTCGGCGACTTCATCGAGGACCAGTCGACGGTGGCGCCTTCCGACGCCGCCGTCAACGCGTCGTTGCGCGACGTGTGCAAGGACATCCTCGACACGCTGACGCCGCGCGAGGCGAAGGTGCTGCGCATGCGCTTCGGCATCGAGATGAACACCGACCACACGCTCGAGGAAGTCGGCAAGCAGTTCGACGTCACGCGCGAGCGCATCCGCCAGATCGAGGCGAAGGCGCTGCGCAAGCTGCGGCATCCGTCGCGCTCCGAGAAGCTGCGGAGCTTCCTCGAGGGCGAGTGAGTCCCACGCGCCGGGCGGAGCCCGGCGCAGGCCCGAAGGGCCCGTCGCGGGACGACCGAGCGGCGACCGGCAACGCCGGGCGCATTACACCACGCCGGCGGTGCACGGAGGGCGCGAGTGACCCGCTGAGTTCCACGCACCACGCAGACGCCCCGGTAACCCCGGGGCGTTTTCTTTACGGGTGCCGTGCCGGGCGGGGGATCGCTGGAAACGAGCGCCGTTCTCGATCCGCGCTTGCCGACGCCGTGCGAACGTGCTGAAGTCGCCGGTGTTGCGGCCAATTCTCCACCCGAGCAGCCGGCACTCCCGTCCCCACTCCTGCCGTGACCTCCGCCTACCGCTTCGGTCCGTTCGAAATTCAGCCGATCGAGCGCCGGCTGCTGGTGGACGGACGTCCGGCGACCCTTGGCCCCCGTGCGTTCGACGTCCTGCTCGCGCTCGCGGAGCGCGCCGGTCAGCTGGTGTCGAAGAACGAGTTGCTCGACCTGGTCTGGGCCGGCCGCGTGGTCGAGGACAACAACCTGCAGGTGCAGATCAGCGCGCTGCGCAAGCTGCTCGGCCCGGACGTGATCGCCACGATCCCCGGCCGCGGCTATCGATTGACACTCGCGCCGAGTGAACAGTCGGCAAGCCACGAAAGTAGCACCGGCGCGCCGACAAGCGTCGCGACACCCGTCGATATTCCTGGGGAGACCCTTCCGCTATACGGGCGCGTCGACGACCTGGCCGCGTTGCACGATCTCGTGCGAAGCCACGGCCTGGTCACCGTGGTCGGACCCGCCGGGATCGGCAAGACGCGGTTGGCGCAAGCCGTTGCGCACGAATTGCACGACACGTTTCCCGACGGGGTGAAGTTCGCGGAGCTGGCATCGCTCGCGGACCCGACTCTGGTCGCGGTCACGGTGGCCCGTGCGCTCGGTCTCGTCGGCGGCGATGCACGCGCGGGACTGGCGCTCGACGCCCATGCGATGGCCGGCCGGGGGATGCTGCTCGTGCTCGACAATTGCGAGCATCTGCTCGACGCCGTCGTCCCCGTCGTCGCAGCGCTGCGCAAGGACGCGCCAGGCGTGCACATCCTCGCCACGAGCCAGGAATACTTGAGGCACCCGGAGGAGCACGTTTATCGGCTGGGTGCGCTCGCGCTGCCGGTCGCGGCGACGGTGCCGATGGCGCGCGAGGCCGGCGCTATCGAGCTGTTCGTCGCGCGCGCGCAGGCCGTCGAGCCCCGCTTCCTGCTTGGCGACGACAACGTCGGCGCGGTCGTCGAGATTTCTCGCCGGCTCGACGGCATTCCGCTGGCGATCGAGCTGGCCGCGGCGCGCATTCCGCTGCTCGGCGTGGAAGGCATCCGCGAACGGCTCGACGAGCGCTTCCGGCTGTTGACGGCGGGCTCGCGGGTCGCGCTGCGCAGGCATCAGACGCTGCGCGCGGCCCTCGAGTGGAGCTATGGACTGCTCTCGCCACCCGAGCAGGCGGTGTTCGACAAGCTCGGCGTGTTCGCCGGCAGCTTCTCGCTGGAGTCAGCGCAAGCGCTGGCAGCGGACGACAGCGTCGACGAGTGGGACGTGCTCGATCACCTGGGCGCGCTCGTCGACAAGTCGCTCGTCAACGTCGAAGGCGCGAACATCACGCGGTACCGGATGCTGGAGACGACGCGCGCATTCGCCCTGGAACGCCTCGCCGCCAGGGGCGCGACGTTGCCGACGATGCGCCGTCATGCAAGGGTGATGCTGGAGTTGTTCGAGCGGCACTACGACGAGGTCCTGCACGGCACGCCATCGATCAGGGTCGTCACAAGAATCGCACCGGACCTCGACAACCTGCGCGGCGCGTTGCAGTGGGCGGGCGACGTCGGCGGCGATCGACGCATCGCGATCGCCCTGTTCGGCGCAGCGGTCGCGGGCCACGGCTATTTCTTCTACGCGCCGCTGAAAGTCCGCCACTGGATCGATCAGTTGCGTCCGCTGGTGGATGCCTCGATGCCGGCGAGCGATGCCGCGCGGTTCTGGCTCGCGTGCGCAGACTGGGGCGCGATCCATTCGCCGCTTGCGGCGATCGAGGACGCGAGGCGGGCCATCGCCCTGTACCGCGATCTCGACGACCGGCTCGGCACCTGTCGCGGCTGGACCACGCTCACGTATTCGCTGATGGCGGCGGGACGACTGCCCGAGGTGAGACACGCATTGGATGAAATGATCCGTTCGTGCGATCCCGCATGGCCGCCGTGGCTGCGGGCTCTCGTCGACAACATGGCCACCCTGGCCCTGCTCAGTCTGGGCGAGCTCCGCGAAGCGCGCCGGCACGCACTCGCATTTCTTGAGGCCTGCCAGAAGGTGAGCGGCGATGTCGACGAATGCGTCGCGCGGACGATACTGGTCGAGCTGGATGTCGCGGCCGGCCACGTGCGCGAAGCAGCGACGGAGGCGACCGCGATCCTGTCACGCTATCCCGCGCTATGGAAGGACACCGAAGACGGGAAAGGCTTGCGCAGTCTCGCGACGGCACTGATGTGCGCCGATCGGCTGGACGAGGCGGAGCCGCTGTATCGCGAGGCCCTGTCCCGGGTCAAGCGGAACTACGGCAGCGCAACGCTGCTGATCTACGACCTGGCGATGTTCCTGGCGCTCCGGGAGCGCATCGACGATGCCGCGCGCGTGTTCGCCTGCGCGGAGGCGCTCCACGCGGACGAGGGGGTCGTGCCGCGACTCGTGGGGAGGCAGATGCGCGATCGACTGCGCGGACTGCTGGCCGAGCGGCTCGCGCCCGACGTGCTGTCGCGCTTGTACGAGGAAGGTCGCCGCTTGACCGACGACGAGGCCTGCGCGCTCGCGCTCCCGGGCTGACGGGATGCGGCGGCGCACGGACTGCGGCCCGTCGAAATGGCAGCGCGCGTGCGCATGCGGCGAAGCGTGGCGCGGAAGTGCGGGCACCGCTAGTACCGTGCGGCCGCCGTGCCGTTGGCGAGCTCCGGGAACTGACGCGGTGCGCCCGCGAACGCACCAGCGAAAACGCCCCGGACATCCCGGGGCGCTTCGGGGTGCGACGATGCGGCGATCAGTTCGCCGCGAAGCAGTAGAGGTAGCCGTTGCCTCCGGTCTTCGGCAGCACCTCCGCGCTGCAGCCCTGCGTCAAGTGCGACGAATTCCAGGATTGCGCTTCCTCCGGCGGCACCGGGGGCGGAAGTCCCTGCCGATCATGATGACCGACGACGGCGGCACCGGCCCCGCTGCTCGTCCAGTTCGCGCACGTCTTGTCGTCACCAGGCGGAAATGCCGTCCCGTCGGGCTTGGTTCCGGTCAGGATGTCGTGCTGGTTCGGCTGGTCGCCGCGACCCTTCACGACCTCGCCCTTCTCGGTCAGCGCCGTCTGCTTGTTGAGGTTGTTGCTCGCGCCGTGCAGGTCGGCCACGTCCTTCGCGATCACGACGCCCTTCGCGTTCTGCCACGGTCCCTTGCCGATGCGGTCCTTCGCGTTGACGGCGGGCGTGCCACCCGCCGCTTGCGTCGAGAGATACGCGTGCCACGTCTTGCCGCCCGCGCCCGCTGCGGCTGCGAGCTTCTGGCAGAACGCGTCGGCGCCGGCAAGGCCGCCGAAATCCGCACCCTTGCCCGACGGCTGGCTGCTCACGAAAAAGGTCATCGCGGACTGCTGTGCGGATGCGACGCCCAACCCGCCCGCAAACGCGGCGATTGCGGCCAATGCGGCCATCTTCTTGTGCATGATCTACTCTCCTCCGGTGAATGCCCGCGGCCCGCGTGTGCGCCAGTGGGCGACGCCGCGTGAACAGCGCGGCGGCGCATTCTATTCCATGACATGCCGCGCGGACGCGGCGCGAGGCTCTACAACAGCAGGACCGGTATGCCGGCCGTCGCGAGCACCTTCTGCGCGACGGAGCCCATGAGCAGCGTCGCCACTGCCGAGTGGCCGTGCCGGCCCATCGCAATGAGATCCGCGTTCCACTCGTGCGCGAAGCGCACGATTTCCGCCGCGGGATCGCCGACGCGCTGCACTCTTTCGTACGAGATGCCCCTATCGCCGAGCAGCGCCGTGGCGGGTGCGAGTGCCTCGCTCGACTCTTCCTCGTAGTAGCGGTGGACCGCATCCTTGCCCGCCCACGCGACCGCTCGCGCGTACGCGATCGGTGGATGCACGTTGATGAGCGCGAGCTCGGGCACGTCCGCGAACCACGCGAGGCGAGGCACGAGACGCGCGAGCGAGGCGAGCGAATGCTCGGAGCCGTCGGTCGGGAACACGATCTTCATGAGGTGTGCCCTCGGGGAGTTGGTACCGGAATTCTACCGGCACGGCGCCCGGTCCGCCTTGCGCGCGGTCAGCGCACGTTCAGGATGGCGACCACCTGCTCCGGGTCCTCCGGATCGTCCTTGATCTCGAAGCCCAGCCCCTGGCAGAAGCGCACCATGTTGTGATTCGCGCGCAGCACGGTGCCCACCAGCCGCTCCAGTCCCTTCTTCTTCGCGCAGGCGATGAGCGCCTTCATGAGCAGCGAGGCGACGCCGCGGCCCTGCCACGCATCGGCGACCACGACCGCGAACTCCGCGCTTTCGTGGTCGAGGTTCGCGATGTAGCGGGCGATGCCGAGGATCTGCTGCCCGCCGGGCGCGCCGGGCTCCGGCGCGAGCGCGAGCAGGGCCAGCTCGCGGTCGTAGTCGACCTGGGTGAAGCGCCCGAGCATGGCCGGCGTCAGCTCGTGCAGCCGATAGAAGAAGCGGAAGAACTTGGTCTGGTCCGACAGGCCCGCCACGAAACGGCGCTCCATCTCGGCATCCTCGGGCCGAATGGGGCGCGTGAGGAGCACGGTGCCGTCGCGCAGCGTGATCTGCCCTTCGAGCTCGACCGGATAGGGATGGATCGCCATGTGGCGGTAGCCCGGTCCGGGCAAACGCTTCGGATCGACCAGCACGCGCGCGACCGGGATCTCGACGCGCTCGCGGGCGACCGCGACCGGATCGAGCGCCAGCTCGCGCACCCACGGCAGCGCGCAACACAGCGCCGACACGCGCTGCACGAGACGGATCAGCGGCTCGCTCGCCGGCACGCCGGCTTGGGCCAGCAGATCGGCAGCGAGGCGATGATTGAGGGGCGGCAGCATGATCGCGCGCGTGCGTGCCGCGCCGACGCCGCGCACGCTCGCGCCGGCCGCGATCACGGGGCCGAACACGGGGTCCGTGGTGATCGTGATCGCACAGGCGCCCGCCACGCCCGAGCGGCGTCGAGCGCTGGACGACCACCTGCGGGTCCGCGGTCTTCTCCGGCAGCGCGCCGGCGAGCTCGCGCCACGCGCGCGCGAGCGCGCGGCCGTTGGCGAGGCCGGCGTGCTCGACCGGCGGCGACGCGCCTTCGAGCGTGATCGTGACCGGATAGCGCAGGCGGCGCGCCACGGCCTGTGCGTCGGCGAGCGAGGTGACCACCGCGAGCGGCGCGGTCTCGATGCCGAAGGCGGCGAGCAACTGCTGGGTCTCGGCGGGCGGCAGCAGGCCGCGCTTCTCCGCGAGCGCGCGCTCGCGCAGCCGCTCGGCCGACTCGAGATCGGGCGGCTCGGGATCGGGCTGCGACGACGGCACCTCCAGCAGCCATTCCTGGTTGCGGCGGTACGCGGCGAGGAACGCAAACGCGTCGACCGCGTTCTCCGGCGTGTAGAAATTCACGATGCCGCCCGCCTCCAGCGCGTGATGCACCTCGGGGCGATGCAGCGCGCCGAGCCACGCGCCCAGCACCGGCTTGCGCGAATCGCGCGCGACGGCGGCCACCGCGTGCGCCGCTTCGATCGCACCGATGATCGGGCGCGGCACGTGCAGCGCGAGCACGGCATCCGCGTTCGGGTCCGACAGCGTGGTGGCGACCGCGGCCGCCAGGCGCGCGGGTGGCGCATCGCCGCGCACGTCCACCGGATTCTCGCGCGCGATCTCCGGCGGCAGAAGCGCGTCCAGCGCCTTCACGGTATCGGGCGCGAGCACCGCGAGCGCCACGCCCGCCGCGGCGGCCGAATCGGCCGCGAGGATGCCGGGCCCGCGGCCGTTGGACACGATCGCGAGATGATCGCCGCGCGGGATCTTGCCGAGTGCCAGGATGCGCGCCGCGGCGAAGAGCTGGGTGTAGGTGCGCACGCGCACGGTGCCGGCGCGCATCATGCGCCGCATCGAATACGGTGTCGGGCGCGAGCGCGGGCTCGCCCAGCGCGTCGATCTCCGGCGCATGCTCGCGCGAGCGCCCCGCCTTCAGCACGACCACGGGCTTGGTGCGCGCCGCCTGGCGCAACGCGGACATCATCGACCGCGCGTTGCCGACGCTCTCGACGTAGAGCAGGATGCCGTCGGTCTGCGGGTCGTTCACCAGCGCGTCGAGCAGCTCGCCGAAGCTGATGTCGATGGCGCCGCCGAGCGAGGTGACGGTGGAGAACCCCATCTGGATCGGGCCGGCGAAATCCAGCATCGCGGTGCACACGGCGCCCGACTGCGCGACCAGCGCCAGCCGTCCGCCCAGCGCCATGGGCGCGCAAAACGTGGCATTGAGGCCGATGTCGGTGCGGACGACGCCGAACGCACCGGGACCGAGCACGCGAATGCCGCGGGCCTTCGCGATGTTGGCGACCTGCTTCAGCCACGGCTTGTTGAGGGTCGGGTCGGTCTCGGGAAACGAGATGATCGCCGCCGTGCGCATGCGCCCGCGCGGGTCGTCGAGGATGCCCGGGATGGCGCTGGCGGGCGCCGCGATCACCGCGAGGTCGATCGGCTTGCCGATCGCAGCCACGGTCGGAAACGCCTCGCGGCCGAAGATGCGTCGGTGATTGGGATTGACCGCGTAGATGCTGCCCTTGAACTGGCCGGCGAGGAGGTTCTCGTACACGGTGCGGCCGAGCGAGCCCGATTGCTCGGACGCGCCGACGAGCGCGACCGACTGCGGCTTCAGCAGGGGAGCCAAGTAATGCTGCACGTGGAGGAAACCGGTGGATCGGGGCGCGAACGAGTCTACTACAGGCCTTTGCGTCCGCCCTTGCGCCAAAGGGCTTGACCGGACCGGAAAGTCCATGTCGTGCCGTCGGCTATAATCGGCCGGGTTATCCAAGGGGCACGCGGGCCGGAGGGCGTGCAACGTTGGACGTCGACCACGCCGACAGCCTGACGCAAGTTGGTCGGGGGCAAATCGCGGGCAGGTGCCGTCGAATTGCCGGATTGAGCTCGAGCGGGCCTGTAGCTCAGACGGTTAGAGCAGGGGACTCATAATCCCTTGGTCGCTGGTTCGAATCCAGCCGGGCCCACCGATTCATGCGTGCGACGCCGTGCCGCGGCGACCCGTACGGGGTACCCGGCAAGTCCCGCTCCCGCAAGCGTCGGCAAGCTCCGGCCTTGACCGGCGGCCTTGTTCCTCCCGATACATCTTGTTACAGTCGGCGAGCCGGCGATGCCCGCTGGAAGCACGGAGGTCGCGACCGGCACGTGTGCCGCGTAACCGGACGACGGCCTCCGGCATTGAATCCATAACTGCGGGCACCGCATTCTTTTGGGGGTCAAGTGCTGGAAGGACCGACGCTTTCGCCACAGGAGCAGGCGGCGCACGTTCGCCCGTTGCACGCGTTCGCGCGCACGCGGCGCCGCACGGTGCTGGTGATCGCGGGCACGCGCCCGGAATGCATCAAGCTGGCGCCGGTCGTCCGTGAGCTCGCGCATCGCCGCGCGGTGAGCGGCACCGTGGTCAACAGCGGGCAGCACGCGGAAGCGGTGCGCCGCACGTTCGCCGAGTTCGGCATCCGTTGCGACACCGAGCTGCCGCCGCTGCCGTCTGCGCCCAATCTCACCGCCGCGAGTCGCAATCTCGCCGCGCGGCTGCGCACCGTGATCGAGCAGGTGCGGCCCATGCTCGTGCTGGTGCAGGGGGACACCCTGACCGCCTATGCGGGCGCGCGCGCCGGCGCGGAAGCGGGCTATCCCGTGGTGCACGTCGAGGCCGGCCTGCGCGCACCGACCGTCTCCGATCCTTTCCCCGAGGAGTGGTTCCGGCGGCGCATCGCAAGCTACGCCCAGTTCCATTTCGCGCCGTGCGCATCCGCGCAGACCAACCTCATCGCCGAAGGCACGCCGCCGGAGCGGATCCACTGCGTGGGCAACACCGGCATCGACAGCCTGCGCGCACTGCTCGCGCAGGACGCCCCCCCGCCACGTCCGACCGCGCGCGCACCCGCGTGCTCGTCACGCTGCACCGGCGCGAGAACTGGGACGGCAAGGCCGACATCATCTGCGACGCGCTGATCGCGCTCGCGAACCGCAGGCCCGCGTTGCGCATGCTGGTCCCGGTGCATCCGAACCCGCGCATCGCGCCGCGCATCCGGCATCGGCTGAGCGGCCATCCCCACTTCACGCTCGCCGCACCGATGGCCTATCGCGAGTTCATCGCCGCCGCGGCCGATGCCGCGCTCGTCATCAGCGACTCGGGCGGCATCCAGGAAGAGGTGCCGCACCTCGGCGTGCCGCTGCTCGTGCCGCGCTCGTGCACGGAGCGGCCGGAAGGTGTCGCCACCGGCTTCGTGCGTCTCGTCGACGTCGATCGCGACGCGATCGTCCGCGAGGCGCTGGCGATGCTCGACGCACCCCGGCGATCGGGACTTCCCTTCGATCACGTTGCGCCGTTCGGCGACGGCGCCGCCGCGAAGCGCATCGTCGACGTGCTGGAAGCGGCGCTCGCCGATGCCATCGCCGCGTGAGTCGCTAGCCGCGCCGGCGGCGCGCGTCGCCGAGGCTGCGCCGCGCGCAAGCGTCGGCACATGGCTCCTGCACGGTCCGGCGCAGCTCGCCCACGGCAGGCACGCGGGCGCCATCGCCGGCACCGTCACCGATGGCGGCGACGCGGCCTACGTGTATCCGGAGATCGCCGGCTACTACCTCCAGTGGCTCGCGTGGCGGGCGCAACGCCATGGCCGCGACGCGGCGCTGTGCGAGCGCGCGGCGGCGCTGCAGCGCTGGCTTGGTGTGTGGCTCGCCGATGGCGATCCGCCGGCCACCCGCGTGCATCTCGACGGCACCACCGCCGATTGGCGCAACCGCGCGGTGTTCTTCTTCGATGTCGCGATGGTGCTGCGCGGACTGGGCTCCGCCGCGGACGCGGGATTGATCGCGCCGGAGGCCGGGGTCGTCGCCGGGGTCGTGCGTCAGCTCGCGCGCCTGCTGGCCGCCGATGGGCTGTTCGACGCCTGCGCCATGACCGCGCCGGACGACGTGCTCCCGCCCCGATGGTCGACGCGTCGCGGCGCATTCCTCGCGAAGGCGGCCGCCGGCGTGCTGACGGCGGCGCGCGTGCTGCCCGAGGTTCCGGAGCGCATCGTGCGCGCGGCGGACGACTCGTTCATCGCCAGCGTGGCGCTGCTCGCACAGGATGCGCATCGCGAAGCGCATCCCCTGCTCTACGCCTTCGAAGGCGTGCTCGGACTGCCCCGGCACCGGCGGTTTCACGCTGCGCTGCCGGTGGTCGCGACGCACTTCGACGCGCTGCTCGCCACCGCCGGCGCCGACGGCTGCCTGCCGGAGACGATGGGCGTGACCGATGGGCCGCAGCGCGTCGACGTGCTCGCGCAGGCGCTGCGCGTCGGCCACCTGCTCTCCGCGCACCGCCCCCAGCGACCGCCCGATCGGATCGCGCTCGAGCGCATGGCGCGCGCGCTGGCGCACGAGGTTCGCGCGAACGGCGCGGTCGCGTTCGCGCGCGGCGCCGACGGCTCGCAGGCCAACGTCTGGGCTGCGATGTTCGCCGATCAGGCGCAGGCGTTCGCCATCCCGCTCGCGCGCACCGGCGGCGCGGACGACGAATGGTGGCGCACCGACCCGCTGCTGGTGTGACGGGCGCGGCAGGGCGCGCGCGGCCGCGGCGAATCGGCAGCGGGCGCTAGTCATCGTGTGGGGAACGAGCTGGAGGCAACGCGCGCGCCTCGCTCCGCTGTTCGCTGCGATGCTCGCCGCCGATGCGCTGGCGGCGTTCTCTCGCGCGCGCGCCGCGCCGCCGGACGCGCCGTGGCCGCCCGGCGTCTCTGTCGTCATTCCCGAGCGCGACGCGCCGGCGATGCTGGGCGAGGCCCTCGCATCGCTCGCCGCGGCGACCGCGCCATTGCGCGAGCCGGTGCAGGTCATCGTCGTGGTCAACGGCGCGCCGCTCGCAGGCTACGCCGAGCTGCGCGCGCGCCATCCCGAGGTGCAATGGCTGCACGACGACGCGCCCCTCGCCTTCGCCGGCGCGATCGAGCGCGGCCTCGCGTGCGCGCGGCACGGCGCAACGCTGCTCCTCAACAACGACATGACCCTGGAGCCGGATGCGCTCGCCGTGCTCATGGCACAGCGCGAGCCGCGCGCCTTTGCCATCGGCGCACAGATCCTGCAGGAGAGCGCCACCGGGCGCCGCGAGGAAACCGGGTTCACCGACTGGTACGTCGATCGCGCGGGCGTGCACCTGTACCACGCGCCGGTGCCGGCGATCGCGGTGGCGGATCATCTGTGCGCGAGCGGCGGCGCGACGTTGTTCCGCACCGCCCTGCTTCGCCGCTACCTGCCGGACAGTCGCGCCTACGATCCGTTCTACTGGGAAGACGCCGAGTGGGGCCTGCGCGCGTGGCGCGACGGCTTTCGCGTGCGGTTCTGCGCGCAAGCGCGGGCGCGGCATCGTCATCGCGCAACCACGTCGCGCTTCTACGCTCCCGAGGAGCTCGAGCGCATCGTCGAGCGCAACCGGCTGCTGTTCGATGCGCGGCACGGCATCACCGGGTATCGGCGCGGCGTGGCTGATGCAGCGCGTCTGCGAGCTGCCCTACCGCAGCCAGAGCGAGCTCTCTCAGCTCGGCTGCGCGGCGGGCGTTCTCCGGTTGCGACGGGCGCGCCGGCGTTCTCCGCAGCCGCTGCCGCCGCCGTCGCTGGCCGTTCGCGGCGAGCACTCAGCCGCGCTCGCCTCGTCGTACAGCTTTCGCCTGCGCACGCCCGCGGCCGGTGAGCGGCGCGTGCTGATCGTCACGCCGTTCGCCGCATTTCCTCCGCGGCACGGCGGTGCCCGGCGCGTGGCCGAGCTCGTGCGCGGCCTGGCCGGTGATTGCGCCGTGGCGCTCGTCTCCGACGAGGCGTCGCTGTACGACGCGCGGAGCTTCGCGTGGTTCGACGGCCTCGCGGGGGTACGTCTCGTGGACCGCGACGATCGCCTCGCGGCGAAGGCGCAGGACCTCGCGGCACGGATGCGGCAGCACTGCCATCCCGGGATGATCGCGGCGCTCGCCGCCGCCATCGACGAGTTCGCGCCGGACGTCGTGCAGGTCGAGCATGCGGAGTTGGCATCGCTGGTGCGGCACCGCCGGCCCGGACGTGCGCGCTGGGTGCTCGATTTGCACGACGCATACGACGCCCGCGATTTTGCCGACGCGAGCGACGCCGCGGCGTTCGCGGCGGACGTGGCCGCGTTCGATGCGGCGACTGCGTGCTCCAGCGAGGATGCCGCGCTGGTGACGCATCCGCGCTGCGCAGTCGTGCCCAATGGCGCGCGCCTCGCGTTCGACGACTACGTGCCTTCCGCGGGACAGCGCGTGCTGTTCGTCGGGCCGTTCCGCTACGCACCCAATCGCGAGGGCATCGCGGAGTTCATCGCCAGCGCGTGGCCGGCGATCCGCGCCGAGATGCCGCAGGCCACGCTGACCGTCCTCGGCGGCGACGAGCACGCGGCGTGGACGCGCGGCGATCCGCGCTTCGGCGCGGACGGAGTCGAGGTGCTCGGCCATCGCGACGACGTGCCGCGCCTTCTCGCGCAATGCGCGCTGACGATCAATCCGCTTACCGGCATCCGCGGCTCCGCCGTGAAGCTCGTCGAGTCGCTGGCGGCCGGGCGCGTGTGCGTCACCACCGTCGAAGGCGCGCGCGGGATGACGGCTCCACTCGCCGCGCTGTCCGTCGTCGACCGCGTGGCCGCGATGGCGCAGCCGATCATCGGGCTGCTGCGCGATCCTGCGCTTCGCCATCGCCGCGAAGCGCCCGACCGCGCGGCGCTCGCACCATTCGGCTGGGACGAGTCCGTCGCGCGGCAGCGTGCGCTGTACGATGCGCTCTGCGCCCGCCTCGAGCCATGACCGATACCTACGACCGCATCGCGCGCTTCTACGACGTCGACATGGCGCGCAACATGCCGTTCGACGACATCGGCTTCTACGCGACGCTGTGTGCGCAGCGCGCGGGGCCCGTGCTGGAGTTGGGCTGCGGCAGCGGCCGCATCCTGCTCGAGCTCTGGCGGCGCGGCGTCGACGCCTTCGGCGCCGATGCATCGGCGGGCATGCTGGACGAGCTGCGGCGCAAGGCGCAGGCGCGCGGCCTGCCGTTGCGGGCCGCGCGCATGGACGTGCGCCGCCTCGCGTATCGGCGAGGCTTCGCGACGATCCTCTGCCCGTATTCGCTGATCACCTACATGGTGGGCGAAGGCGATGCCGCGATGCTGCTCGCGGAAGTGCGCCGGCTGCTGGCGCCGGAAGGGACGTTCGTGGTCGACGCGTTCGTGCCGCGGCCGCTCGTCGCGCAGGACGACTTCCGCGTCGACTACACGCGCCCCTTCGAGGACGGACTCCTCATGCGCGCGAAGCGCGTGCGCCCGGTGAGCGCGGCCGCCAACCGCATCGAGCGACGCTACCAGGTGCTCGCGACCGACGGCGCCGTGCGCGAGCAGGTCGACGTCGCGGAGACGATCCGCCCGTTCTCGCCCGGCGCATTGCGCGCCGCGGTCGCGGCCGCGGGCCTCGCGCCGACGGCCGAATGGTGGGACTACGGCGCGAGCGCGAACGAGGAAGGCGCACAATTCTTCACGCTGGCGGCCGCGCCGCGCTCGCCAGCTGGCGATTGACGCCGGCGACCCGCCGCCCGCATCATCGCGCACGCCGCCCGCACCTCGTGAACATGCACGTCCTTTCGCCATGACGCACACCCCGCTGGTCTGGATCGGCCTGGGCGGCGTCCCGGCCGAAGACAACGCCACCGCGCTCGGCTGGCAGCGCCGGTTGCACTGGATCATGGTGGCGGTGGCGTTGCTGTCGGTCCCCGCCTATCTCCTGTCCACCGCGGAGATCGGCGAAATCTGGCACCACGTCGCAGCGGTGCTCGACTACCTCATCCTCGCGGCGTTCGTGGGCGAGCTCGTGTGGATGATGTACGTGTCGAGCTATCCGTGGCGCTATTTCTTCGAGAACTGGCTCAACGTCGTCATCATCGTCGGCGCCGCGGCCGCGGCGTTCGGCGCCGCCACCGAATGGATCGCCGTGGTCCGCGGGATGCGCGCCGCCGTCGCGATCCTCGTGGTCGTGCGCACCACGACGGAAATCCGCTTCCTGTTCACGCGTCGGGGCGCGCCGATGCTGCTCGGCATGGCATTCCTGACCATGCTCGTGCTGGGCGCCCTCTTCTACTGGCTCGATCCGCGGATCCAGACGTTCGGCGACGGACTGTGGCTCGCCTTCATCACCGGCGCGACCGTGGGCTACGGCGACGTGGTGCCCACCACCGGCACGACGCGAATCATCGCGGTGCTGACCGTGCTCGTCGGCGTCGCCCTGATGACGCTCTTCACCGCGAACGTCGTCTCGTTCTTCATCGGCGGCGAGGAGAGCCGGATGCGGGAGTCGCTGCAGCGGGACATCGTCGCGCTGCGCGGCGAGATCGCGATCCTCCTCGATGCCGAAGAGCTGCGCCTCACCATCGAGCTGCACAAGGAGATCCGCGAGCTGCGGCAGGAACTGGCCGACATGCGCACCCAGATCCGCAGCCTGCGGCCGGCGCTCGGCGGCGAAGAGGACGCCTGACGCGGACCTAGCGCCGCGCGAGGTAGAAGCGGTCGTCGAAGGTGGCCACCCACGCGGGACGGTAGACGACCGCGAGCGTGAGCACCATGCCGGTCAGCGTCCCTTCGGCGAAGGCGAGATAGAGCAGATACGGCACGTAGTCGCCGAATACCACGCCCGCGTCCACCGCGCCGCTCGCGGCGATGACCGTCGCGCTCGCGAGTCCGGACAGCGCGTAGCCGAGTGCTGCGCCCGCGAAGCACGCCGCGAGCGTGTAGACGAAGAAGTTGGGCGGCAGGAAGCGCTGCGTGAGTCGCAGCGTGCCGAGCACCACCGCCACGGGAATGGCCACCGACAGCAGGAAGACCGTGGCGACGTTCGCAAGCGGCGTGCCGTGCACGAGCGCGCAGATGACGGTGACGAGCGCGCCGCCGATCAGGGCGAACGGCCCGCCGGCCATGAGCGCGAACCCGGACGTGAACAGCAGGTGGATCACGATGCCCTCCTGCAGCACCGCGCGCACGCTCCACAGTATCGTCAGCGCGAAGATGGTCCCGTACCAGACGTGCACCGCCTCGCTCGACGCGGCGAAGCGCCGCCACGGCGCGGCGTAGGCGATGGCCCACGCGAGGAGCAGGAGCGCCGCGATGGAGGTCGCGACGACCCATGCGGTCGCGAGCGGCACGATCGCTACGTCCACGGCTGGCGCTCCTCCATGGGGTCATTGTAGCGAGGGTGCGCCCGTCCGCTCGCCTCGCCGCGCGCGGCGGCGGTACGATGGCGCCAGGCGCGCCGCATTGCCTGCGCCAGGAGGATCCATCCCATGAACGAATTGTTCGGCCAGCGTGCCGCCCCGGGCTTCGACGATCCGCTCGGCGTGCTGCGCGCGTGCCACCGCCGCATCGAGAAGCAGCTCGCCACGCTCGATCGCCTGCGCCGGCACCTGCCGGAGCATCACGCCGACCAGGACGCCGCGACGGCCGCGACCGCGATCATGCGCTACTTCGACTCGGCGGCGCACCACCATCACGCCGACGAGGAAGCGAGCCTGTTTCCGCGGCTCCTCGCGGCGCGGCCCGAGCTGGCCGCGGTGACGGCGAGGCTCGAAAGCGAGCACGAGGAGATGGCGCGGCGGTGGGCGCGATTGCGGCCCCTGCTCGTCGCCATCGCGGCGCGCAGCAGCGCGTTCCTGCCGATCCAGGACGTGGATGCGTTCGGCGCGGCCTACACCGCGCACATCGCGCTCGAGGAAGGCGAGCTGCTTCCGCAAGCGGAAGCGATGCTCGATGCGGCGACGCTGGCGGCGATCGGCGCCGAGATGGCGGCGCGCCGCAATCCCGAAGCGGCGGAATCCTAGACGGCCAGCAGCGCGCGCACGTTGTTGGCGTCCATGTCGGCGCCCTCGCCCTGCGCGACCACCTCGCCGCGCGACATCACGACGTAGTGGTCGGCGAGCGACTTCGCGAAGTCGTAGTACTGCTCGACCAGCAGGATCGCCATCTCGCCGCCGCTCGTCAGCTTGCGGATCGCGCGCTCGATGTCCTTGATGATCGACGGCTGGATGCCCTCGGTCGGCTCGTCGAGGATGAGGAGCTTCGGCCGCAGCGTCAGCGCGCGCCCGATCGCGAGCTGCTGCTGCTGGCCGCCCGAGAGATCGCCGCCGCGCCGCCCGAGCATGTCCTTCAGCACCGGGAACATCTCGAAGATGAACTGCGGGATTCCCGCGCCGCGCTTCTGCGTGGCGAGGCCCATCTGCAGGTTCTCCTGCACGGTGAGGCGCGGGAAGATGTCGCGCCCCTGCGGCACGTAGCCCAGGCCGAGGCTCGCGCGCGCGTACGGCGGCAGCGTCGCGATGTTCGCGTCCGCGAAGCGGATCTCGCCCGAGCGCACGGGGAGGATGCCCATGAGGCAGCGCAGCAGCGTGGTCTTGCCGACGCCGTTGCGGCCGAGCAGCGTGGTGCACTTGCCCGCGGGCACGTCGAAGGAGACGTCGCGCAGGATGTGGCTGCCGCCGTAGTACTGGTTGAGTCGGTCGACGGACAGCATGTCAGTCCTGCAGGGCCGCCCCAAGGGATTGACCACGCCCCCCGGGGGCAGCGAGCGAAGCGAGCGTGGGGGTCCACGGCAGTCGCCGAAGGGCCGCCCCGAGCGAGACTGACTCGCGCCCCCTCGGGGGCAGCGAGCGAAGCGAGCGTGGGGGTCCATCTATCGTCCCAGGAACACTTCGATGACCTGCTCGTTCTGCTGCACCTGCTCCATCGAGCCCTCGGCCAGCACGTGGCCTTCGTGCAGCACCGTCACGCGGTCGGCGATGCGCGCGACGAAATCCATGTCGTGCTCGACCACCACCAGCGTGTAGTCGCCGGCCAGCGATTCGAAGAGCTCGGCGCTGCGCATCGTCTCGTCGTCGGTCATGCCGGCGACGGGCTCGTCGAGCAGCAGCAGCTGCGGTTCCTGCATGAGCAGCATGCCGATCTCGAGCCACTGCTTCTGGCCGTGCGAGAGGAGGCCCGCGGGCCGCCTGGCTTCCGGCGCGAGCTTGATGGTGTCGAGAATGGCCAGGATGCGGTCGCGCGCAGTGGAGTCGAGCTTCGCGGTGAGCGTCGGCCACACGCGCTTGTCGTCCTTGCGCGCGAGCTCCAGGTTCTCGAACACGGTGTGGTCGGTGAACACGGTCGGCTTCTGGAACTTGCGGCCGATGCCGATATCGGCGATCTCCGGCTCGGACAGGCGCGTGAGATCGATCGTCTGGCCGAAGAACGCGGTGCCCGCGTCGGGCCGCGTCTTGCCGGTGATGACGTCCATCATCGTCGTCTTGCCGGCGCCGTTGGGGCCGATCACGCAGCGCAGCTCGCCGGCGTCGACCATCAGCGTGAGGTCGTTGAGCGCCTTGAAGCCGTCGAAGCTCACCGACACCGAGTCGAGATACAGGATGCCGCCGTGGCTGATGTCGACGCCCGGCCGCACGGGTGGCCGTCGCTGATGCCGGTGGCCTTGCGGACGGGAGGCCGAGCTTCGCCTGCAGCTCGGCGTAGACCGCGAGGTTCATCATGATGCGCCGCTTGCTCCACAGGCCGGCGATGCCGCGCGGAAGGTACAGGGTCACCAGAATGAACAGCAGCCCCAGCACGTACAGCCAGTACTCGGGCAGCGCCTGCGTGAACCAGCTCTTGCCGAGGTTGACCACGGCCGCGCCGATCACCGGTCCGATCAGCGTGCCGCGCCCGCCGACGGCGGTCCAGATCGCGATCTCGATGGAGTTGGCCGGCGACATCTCGCTCGGATTGATGATGCCGACCTGCGGCACGTACAGCGCGCCGGCGATGCCGCAGATCACGGCCGACAGCGTCCAGATGAAGAGCTTGAAGTACACCGGGTTGTAGCCCGAGAACATCACGCGCGTCTCCGCGTCGCGGATCGCCGTGAGGACCCGCCCGAGCTTCGACTGCACGATCGCGCGGCCGAGGAACAGGAAGCCGATCAGCGCGGCCGCCGGTCAGCACGAACAGCGCGATGCGGGTTCCCGGCGCCGCGACCGGGAAGCCGAGGATGCGCTTGAAGTCGGTGAAGCCGTTGTTGCCGCCGAACCCCGTGTCGTTGCGGAAGAACAGCAGCATGAACGCGTACGTGAGCGCCTGCGTGATGATCGAGAAGTAGACGCCCTTGATGCGCGAGCGGAACGCGAAGAAGCCGAACACGAACGCGAGGACGCCCGGCACCAGCACCACCAGCAACGCGCAATACCAGAAGTGATCGGTGAAGCTCCAGTACCAGGGATACGCCTTCCAGTCGAGGAACACCATGAAGTCGGGCAGGTCGCTCTTGTAGACGCCGTCGTGGCCGATGGAGCGCATGAGGTACATGCCCATCGCGTAGCCGCCGAGCGCGAAGAAGAGGCCGTGCCCGAGCGACAGGATGCCGGTGTAGCCCCAGATGAGGTCCATCGCGAGCGCGACGATCGCGTAGCACATGATCTTGCCGACCAGCGTGACCGTGTAGTCGGAGACGTGGAACACGCTGTCCGGCGGCACCAGCAGATTGCCGACCGGCACCACGACGAAGAGCAGCAGCGCGGCGATGCCGATGAAGCCCCACGCCCGTCCCGACCACAGGCGCGGCAGGGAGCCCGCGCCGGCGGGCGCCGTGAGCGGGACGAAGGCCGGCGTGATCGCTTTCATGTCCATGGCCGCTAGGCCTCGACCTGGCGGCCCTTCAGGGCGAACAGGCCCTGCGGACGCTTCTGGATGAAGATGATGATGAACACGAGGACCGCGATCTTGGCGAGCACGGCACCCTGCCAGGCCTCGAGGAACTTGTTCGCGATGCCGAGTCCGAGCGCCGCGTACACGGTGCCCGCGAGCTGGCCCACCCCGCCCAGCACGACGACCATGAACGAGTCGACGATGTAGCTCTGGCCGAGGTCGGGACCGACGTTGCCGATCTGGGAGAGCGCGCAGCCGGCGAGCCCGGCGATGCCCGAGCCGAGTCCGAACGCCAGCATGTCGACCTTCGGCGTGCGCACGCCGAGCGCGCTCGCCATCTGCCGGTTCTGCGTCACCGCGCGCACGAAGAGGCCGAGCCGCGTGCGCGTCAGGAGCACCCACACCAGCAGCAGCACGCCGCCGGCGAACGCGATGATCACGATGCGGCTGTACGGCAGCACGACGTTGGTCATGATCTCGATGCCGCCCGACATCCACGACGGGTTCTCGACCTGCACGTTCTGCGCGCCGAAGATCGTACGCACCGCCTGGATGAGGATGAGGCTCAGGCCCCACGTCGCGAGCAGCGTCTCCAGCGGGCGTCCGTAGAGATGGCGGATCACCGTGCGCTCGAGCACCACGCCGACGAGCCCCGACACGGCGAACGCCACGGGGATCGCACACACGAGGTACCAGTCGAAGGCGCCCGGCGCGTGCTCGCGGAAAAGGTTCTGCACCACGTAGGTGGCGTAGGCGCCGATCATGATGAGCTCGCCGTGCGCCATGTTGATGACGCCCATCAGGCCATAAGTGATCGCGAGGCCGAGCGCGGCGAGCAGCAGGATGGTGCCGAGCGAGATGCCGCTGAAGACGCGCGCGGCGATGTCGCCTTTCGCGAGCCGGCCCTCGACCGCGGACAACGAGCGCTGCGCTTCCGCGCGGATCTCGTCGTCGGCTTCGACGAACTTGCCGTCCTTCTTGGCGAGCACGTTGGCGAGCAGGGTCTTGGTGGCGCCGGCGTCGCTCTGCGCGAGCGCGCGGATCGCGGCAAGCCGCGTCGCGCGATCGCTGCTCGCGAGCTGGATCGACGCCTGCGTCGACCGCGAGCAGGCTCCTGATCTCGGGATCGGATTCCCTGGCGAGTCCGGCGCTGATCGCCGGCAGCGCATCCTCGTCGGCGCTGTTCTGCAGCTCCTTCGCCGCGGCCAGGCGTACGGAGCGGTCGCTGGAGGCCAGCCTGAAGGCGGCAATCGCGGTCGCGAGCTCGCGGCGCATGCGATTGTTGACGCTCACGTCGTCGCGATTGTCGGGAAGCGGCGCGACGGCCTGCCCCGTGAAGGCGTCGATGCCCTGGTCGCCCTTGACGATCAGCACACCGGTCTCGCCGACGGTCTGCATCTCGCCGTCGATCATCGCCTGCAGGAGCGGCAGCGCGGCGACGTCGCCGCTGCTCACCAGCGCGGCGATCGCCTTGGCGCGCGCCTCGCTGTCGCCGAACGCGAGGTCCTTCACGACCTCGGCGGGCAGCGCGAGGGCCGCCGCGGAGGCCAGCGTCACCGCCAGGCCGACAAGCCACCGCATCCACGTGCCGCAAGACGTCATCGCGTTCACTGCTTCCGGGAAACGTTCATGAAAAACCGGCGCGGCAAGGAAGGGCCGTTGCGTGGCCCTGGAGCCTTACCCGCGCCGGCGGGCCGTTCGGTTCGGGGACGCCGGATGCGACGACGGGAGGAGGAGGGAGCGCCGTCGCATCCGGTTCCACACGCGTTACTTCTTCTCGGGCTCGTCCTTCTTCGTCTCGTTGCCCGCGATGTACTGGCTCCACGGCTGCGCGCGCACCGGACCCTTCGTCTTCCACACGACGTTGAACTGCCCGTTGCCCTGCACCTCGCCGATGAACACCGGCTTCCACAGATGGTGGTTCTTCTCGTCCATCTTGATCTCGAAGCCGTCCGGCGCATTGAACTTCTGGCCGGCCATCGCCGCGACGACCTTGTCGGTGTCCGTGGACTTGGCCTTCTCGACCGCCTGCTTCCACATCCACATGCCGACGTAGGTGGCTTCCATCGGATCGTTGGTCAGCGGCTTGTCCGCGCCCGGCAGCTTCTTCGCCTTGGCGTATTCGGCCCACTTCTTCTTGAACGCCTTCATTGGCCGGGTTCTTGAGCGACATGAAGTAGTTCCACGCTGCGAGGTGCCCGACGAGCGGCTTGGTGTCCACGCCGCGCAGCTCCTCCTCGCCCACCGAGAACGCAACGACCGGGACGTCGGTCGCCTTCAAGCCCTGGTTGCCGAGCTCCTTGTAGAAAGGAACGTTCGAGTCCCCGTTGATCGTGGAGACCACGGCCGTCTTGCCGCCTGCCGCAAACTTCTTGATGTCGGCGACGATCGTCTGGTAATCGGAGTGGCCGAACGGCGTGTACTTCTCGTCGATATCCTTTTCATCGACACCTTTCGATTTCAGGAACGCGCGGAGGATCTTGTTCGTGGTGCGCGGATACACGTAGTCGGTGCCGAGCAGGACCCAGCGCTTGGCGCCGCCGCCTTCCTTGCTCATCAGGTACTCGACCGCCGGAATCGCCTGCTGGTTGGGCGCCGCGCCGGTGTAGAACACGTTCTTCGACAGCTCCTCGCCTTCGTACTGCACCGGGTAGAAGAGCAGGCTGTTGAGTTCCTCGAACACCGGCAGCACCGACTTGCGCGACACCGACGTCCAGCAGCCGAACACCACCGAGACCTTGTCCTGCGCGATGAGCTGGCGCGCCTTCTCGGCGAAGAGCGGCCAGTTCGACGCGGGATCGACGACCACGGCCTCGAGCTTCTTGCCCATCACGCCGCCCTTGGCGTTGATCTCGTCGATCGTCATGAGCGCGACGTCCTTCAGCGACGTCTCGGAAATGGCCATCGTTCCGGAGAGCGAATGCAGCACGCCCACCTTGATCGTATCGGCCGCCTGCGCCGGCAATCCCATCGTGATGCCGCCCGCTGCGAGCGCCGCGACGAGCGTGCGCCGAATGAATGTTCTGCGTTGCATGTGTGGTCCCCGCTGACGAAGAAAAATTGGACAATGCGTGCTGTTGGCTTGCGAAGGCGGTGCGGCGCCTTGCCCGATGCCGACACGACCCGTCTTCGCAGTGCTGCATTGCACGACCCGTGCCACGCATCCGTCGCACCGCGCAATGCGATGATTTCATGCAGGAATCGAACGTCCGGGCGTGATCGCGCGCCGCGCTTGCGCGGAAGTCGTGCATGGGGTTCGATTCAATTTGGTGCGCGCCGCGTGCCGCCGCACCAAATTGGCATTCGCATTCCGGGGAGGCTCGATGAGTTCGTTGCGTGGGCGTTTCGTGGCGTCGTTCCGGGCATCGTTCGGCGACATCGTGTTCGGCATGGAGGACGGCACCGTCTCCATCTTCGGGCTGGTGTTCGGCGTGGCGGCGAGTACGAACGACACCCGCGTCGTGCTCGTCGCCGGCATGACCGGCGCCATCGCCGCGGCGGTGTCGATGATGGCGGGCGCGTATCTCGACGCCGAGACCGCGCTGGACCAGGCGCGGGCCGAGCGCGCGCGCAACGCGGTCGACGATCCCACGCTGTTCGAATCGGAGCCGATGCGCGATCGCCTCCTCGCCGACGGCCTGAGTCCCGCGGCCGTCGCCGCGCTCGACGCGGTGGCGCGTGATCATCCCGACGTGCCGGCGGCGTTGCGCAGCGCGTTCGACAACGGGCGCAACGGCACGGAGGCGAGCCCGCTCAGCCATGCGCTCTGGATGTTCGTCTCGGACCTCGTCGCGGCGCTGGTGCCCGTGGTGCCCTTCGCGCTGCTGCCGCTGCGCGAGGCCCGCTACGTCTCGATCGCGTGCACCGCCGTCGTGCTGGTCGTCCTCGGCATCGGACGCGCGAGGATCGGCCGCCGTCCCATGCTCTCGACGACGTTGCAGACACTCGGCATCGCGGCCGCCGCGGGTATCGCAGGCGTGCTGGTCGGCAGCCTCTTCGCCTGACCGCGCCCGCTCAGCCCCTGCCGCGCGCGCGCCAGATGCGCAGCGCGACGGCGACGAGCAGCCCGAGCACCGCCACCCCGGCGAACAGCTCGCGCTCGATGTGCGCGACATCCCCGAGCAGCGCTTGGGCGGCCTTGCCGAGCGCATAACCCGCGCCCGCCCAGCACGCGCTCCACAGCAGCGCGCCGGCGATGTTCACGGTGAAGAAGTGAAGGACGGACAGCCGCGTGGTGCCGATGATCGCGGGTCCCGCCGTGCGCAGGCCGTACATGAAGCGAACGCCGAGCACCGTCGCCGTCGGATAGCGCTCGATCATCGCGTGCACGCGCGCCGCGGCGGGCGCGAAGCGCGGAAAGCGCTGGAGAAGTTGCGTTCCGTAATGGCGGCCGAGCAGGAAGAACCCCATGTCGCCGAGCGCGCCGCCGAACGCGCCGATGACGATCACCAGCGGCAGCGACAGGTAGCCGCGATGCGCGACGAGCCCGGACAGGATGAGCAGCGTCTCGCCTTCGAGGAGCGTACCCGCGAACGTGGCGGCATAGCCGTAGCGCTCGATGATTGCGACGTATTCGGCGGCCATCCGCTATCGTGCCATGACCGCGCCGGATCGACGGTGCGCGCGCTGCCGCCGGCGGGCTTCACCGCGCCATGCGTTTCCCGCACAATGGCCGGACTGCGGAGCACGGGCTCCTGCCGGACGACGTCGCCATTGCCACAACTCGATCGCAAGCGAAGCAGCGCCATCCTGCCTTGCATACTCGCCGGGCTGGCGATCCTCGGTTCGTCCGAGGCGGCAGCGGCGAAGACCAGCGACGGGCCGCCCGCGGAATTCGGCGCGATCGCCACCCCGCGCTTCGGATGCCCGCGGATTGCCGGCGTCTACGCGTGACCCCCTTTGGGTCTGCCGGAGCCCGCGTCCGGCAGCGCACGGCGCATGCCGTTCCGACAGATCGCGGGCTTGTCGCTGCACGACCCCGCGTACCTGTGGCTCGCGCAGCCGGATGCCGACAAGCACCTGATGCTGCGAACGATCGCCGTCCCGGGAGAAGCGGAAGTCATCGGTCTGTCCAATCGCGGGTGGCGTGGACGGAAGCTCGCCAACAGCGAGCATCATTGCCGACGCGGCTGGCTGATCATCGACGAACACGAGCATCCGCGCCCTGACGCCGATGCCTCCCACGGCGGCGCGACCACGGTCGGCTTTCGGATCGCGCCGCTCGCGGACGGAAGCCTGGCGATCGGGCATTGGGTCCGGGTAAGCGGCCGCAAGGGCTCGATCTCCTGGTCCGACGCGCACATCGCCGACTTGCCCGCCGGGGATGTCGTCGTGTGGCACTGGGCGCGCCTGCGGCGCGTCGCCGACGACGGCGGCACCGTCGAGGTCGACTATTCCGTGACGCCCGCTTCGCGGCGTTAGACGCCGAGCCGCGCAGCGAGCATTTCGGTGTCGCCGGCGAGGGCGCCCGAGCGGCCTTCCGCCACCAGCCGTCCCTTCTCGAGGATCAGCGCGCGATCGGTGTTGGCGAGCACCGTGCGGAAATTGCGGTCGACGATCAGCGACGCGATGCCGGTGGCACGGATCGTATCGATGATCGACCAGATCTCGCGCACGATGAGCGGCGCCAGGCCTTCGGTGGCCTCGTCGAGGATCAGGAGATCCGGATTGGTCGACAGGGCGCGGCCGATCGCGAGCATCTGCTGCTCGCCGCCCGACAACTGCTGTCCGCCGTGATCGAGGCGCTCGGCGAGCCGCGGGAACGTCTCCAGGATGCGCGCGAACGGCCAGTCCTCGCGGCCGCTCGTGCCGGCACGCGCGGCGACGAGGAGGTTCTCGCGCACCGTCAGGTTGGGAAAGATGCCGCGGCCCTCGGGGACGTAGGCGATGCCTGCGCGCGCGACGCGATCCGGCGGCATGCGCGCGCCGTCCTGGCCGCGGATGCGCAAGTCGCCGCGCGAGGGACGCACGAGCCCCATCACGGTGCGGATGAGCGTGGACTTGCCCATGCCGTTGCGACCGAGGAGGCCGATCGCCTCGCCGCGATCGATCGCCAGCGACACGCCGCGCAGCACGTGGCTCTCGCCATAGTGCACATGGAGGTCGCCGATCTCCACGAGGCGCGCGTCAGCCGCCAAGGAACTCTCCGAGGTAGGCGAGCTGCACGTCGCGATCCGCGCGCACGGCGCCGGGCGCGCCGCTGGCGATCACCGCGCCGTTGACCATCACGGTGATGCGATCCGACACGCGGAACACGGCGTCCATGTCGTGCTCGACCAGCAGGATCGCGTGGCCCGACTTCAGGCCTGCGAGCAGCGCGAGCATCCGCTCGGTTTCCTCGGGGCCCATGCCGGCCAGCGGCTCGTCCAGCAGCAGCACGCGCGGCCGCGTGGCGAGGCACATGGCGATCTCGAGCTGCCGCTTCTCGCCGTGCGACAGCAGCCCCGCCACGCGCTCGCCGATCGCGGCCAGCCCGGTCTTTTCCAGCGCCTCGCGCGCGGCGGCGGTGCTGACCGGGCACGCCGCGGCGCGCGACCACCAGTTCCAGGCGCGCGGGTACGCGGCCTGCGCGGCCAGCCGGCAGTTCTCGAACACGGTAAAGCGCGGAAAGATCGTCGTGCGCTGGTAGCTGCGGCCGAGTCCCGCCCGCGCCCGTGCCGGCTGCGACCACGTCGTGACGTCGGCGCCCAGCAGGTCGACCTTGCCGCTGGTGGCCGCGATCTCGCCCGCCAGCACGTTGATGAGCGTCGACTTGCCTGCGCCGTTGGTGCCGATCACGGCGTGGATCTCGCCTTCGCCGAGGCGCAGCGACACGGCGGACACCGCGGTGAGCCCGCCGAAGCGCCGCGTGATCTTCTCGGCGGACAGCAGTGCGGGTGCGTCAGGCATGCGCGGCCTTTCGCTGCGCGGCGGCGCGTCGCGCCTGCCACGCGCGGACCTGCGCGGGCAACCCGATGAGGCCGTTCGGCATGAACGCCACGCACAGGATGATCGTCCCGCCCATCAGCAGTTGCCAGTGCTTCGCGAAATTGCCGAAGACCGCGTCCCACTGGAAGAAGAGCTGCAGCAGGGCGAACACGAACGCACCGAGCACCGCACCCGAGAGGCGCCCCATGCCGCCCAGGATCAGCATCAGCAGCACCGCGCCGGACTCGTGCCACGACAGCATCTCGGGGTTCACGAAGCCGTCCTTGACGGCCACCAGGAATCCGGCGAGGCCCGCGAGCGCACCCGCCAGCGTGAACGCGGCGAGCTTGTACCAGAACGTGGCGAAGCCGGCCGCGCGCATGCGCTGCTCGTTGCTCCTGATGCCGGCGAGCGCCCGGCCGAAGCGACTGGCGAGCAGCACCGTGAGGAACGCGAACACCGCGATCGCGAGCGCGAGCACGACGTAGTAGAGCGTGAGCGGCGCTCCGAGTTCGAGCAGCTTGACGCCGCCGATCGCCACGCTCGGCTTCGCGTTGAGGTAGATGCCGTCGGTGCCGCCACCGAGCGACGTGTCGTGGAACACGTAGTACGCCATCTGCGCGAAGGCGAGCGTCACCATGATGAAGTACACGCCCCGGGTGCGCAGCGACAGCGCGCCCACCGCGAGCGCGTACAGCGCGGCGCATGCCATCGTCGCGGGCAGCAGCCAGAAGGCGCTCGCGGGATCGTACTTCGGCGACAGCAGCACGGTCGCGTACGCCGCGATGCCGAGGAACGCGGCGTGGCCGAGGCTCACGAGCCCCGTGGCGCCGACGAGCAGCTCGAGCGACAGCGCGAAGATCGCGAGGATCATCACCTTGGTCGTGAACTCGAGATAGAAACCCGACACCGCGAGCGGCAGCGCAAGCAGCGCGACCAGCACGAGCGCCGGCACGACGAAGCGGGAGGAAGGGGCCATGGTCGCGTCAGCCTTGCCTGAAGAGGCCTTCCGGCTTCCACAGGAGGATCACCGCCATCAGCAGGTACACCGCGATGCCCGCGGCCTGCGGGAACAGCACCTTGCCGAAGGTGTCGACGATGCCGACCAGCAGTGCGGCGAGGAAGGCGCCACGCACGGAGCCGATGCCGCCGATGACCACGACGACGAAGCAGATGATGAGCACCTGCGCACCCATCCCCGGATACACGGACGACACGGGTGCGGAGATCATGCCCGCGAGGGCGGCGAGCGCCACGCCCGCCGCGAACACGATGCGATAGAGGAACTTGATGTTGATGCCGAGCGACTGGACCATCTCGCGGTTGCTGCTGCCCGCGCGCACCATCATGCCGAGGCGCGTACGGCCGATCACGAAGTAGAGCAGCACGGCGACGACGAGGCACACGCCGGAGATCGCGAGACGGTAGACGGGGTACTGCATGAGGTCGCCGAGCTGCACGCTGCCGGCGAGCCAGCCCGGGACCGGAACGCCGTGCACGTCGTTGTCGACCAGGATGCTGCGCATCTCCTCGAACACGAGGATGAGGCCGTAGGTCATCAGCACCTGCTGCAGGTGGTCACGCTCGTACAGATAGGAGATGAACAGCCATTCGAGCAGGTAACCGAACGCGACCGAGAGCACGAGGCCAGCCGCCAGCGTGGCGAGGAAGTTGCCTCCGAACAGCGGGGCCAGCGAGTACGCCATGTACGCGCCGATCATGTAGAAGCTGCCGTGGGCGAGGTTGATCACGCCCATGATGCCGAAGATCAGCGTCAGCCCGCTCGCAACGAGGAACAGCAGGAGCCCGTACTGCAATGCATTGAGGCATTGGACGAGGAACTGGGCAAGGTCCATCGTATGCGGGGCCTGTCGCGGGCAATGCGGGCGGTGTCGACGATACTACGCGACCGCCGAAATGACACGGCTCCCTCGCCCCGCCGGCGGGGCGAGGGAGCGTGGTGCAGCGTCCCGATTACATCGTGCAGCCGCGTCCGGGGTCGGCAAGTGCCTTCACCGCCACGCCCACGACCTTGTTCTCCTTGCCCTCGACCTTGCGCAGGTAGATGTCCTGCACCGGATCGTGGTTCTTGCCGAGCGTGAACGCGCCGCGCGGGCTGTCGATCTTCGCGGCGCCCATCGCCTTGTACATGTCGGCCTTCTTGGTGAAGTCGCCCTTCACGGCGGTGAGCCCCGCGCCGAGCAGCTGCGCGGCGTCGTAGCCCTGCACCGCGTACACGTCGGGCTGCATCTTGTACGCCGCCTGGTACGCGGCGCGAAACGTCTTGTCCTTCGGCACCGTGAGGCCGTCGCCATAGTGCAGCGTGGTCAGGAGGCCCTGCGCCGCATCGCCCTGCGCCTCGAGCGTGCCGTCGGTGAGGAAGCCCGCACCGTACAGCGGGATCGTCTTGTTGAGACCCGCCGCCGCGTAGTCCTTCACGAACTTCACCGCACCGCCGCCCGCGAAGAACGTGTACACGGCATCCGGCTTGGCGGCCGCGATCTCGGTCAGGAGCGGCTGGAACTCGACGTTCGGGAACGGCAGCGTCAGCTCCTTGATCACCTGCCCCCCGCCCTTCTCGAAGGCTTCCTTGAAGCCCGCGACCGATTCGTCACCCGCGGCGTACTTCCAGGTGATGGTGACGACCTTCTTCGCGCCGCGCTCGGCCGCGACCACGCCCATCGCGTAGCCCGGCTGCCAATTGGAGAACGACGAGCGGAAGATGTTCGGCGCGCACATCGGGCCCGTGACGGCCTGCGCGCCGGCGTTGGGGACGATGAGCAGCGTGCCCGATTCCTTCGCGGTCTTCGCCATCGCCATCGCCACGCCCGAGTGCACGGTGCCGACCACCACGTCGACGTTGTCGCGCTTGATGAGCTTGTTGATGTTGTCCGCGGCCTTGGACGGCTCCGATTCGTCGTCCACCTTCACGTACTCGATCTCGCGGCCGCCGAGCTTGCCGCCCTGCTCCGTCACGTACAGGCGGAAGCCGTTCTCGATCGCGGTGCCGAGCGCCGCGAACGTTCCCGTGTACGGCAGCATGAAGCCGACCTTCAGCTTGCCGGCCGCCTGCGCCAGCGCATCGGTGCCCGGCACGGCGAGCGCCGCGGCGACGGCCAGCGCCGCCAACATCTTCCTGTTCCTCATCTTCGTTTCCTCCAGACAAACCATCGTTATGCGGCGCGCCATCCACGCCGCGGCCACCTCGGGGGTCGCGCGACCCGAACCATACCGTAAGACGCGACCGGTGCGAAGGACGCGACCTACCCTGGCGCACTTTGCCGCGCGCCGGCGGCCAGGAACGCCGCCGCCGCCGCCGTGAGCGCCTGCGGCTGGTCGCGGTGCGGCGAATGACCGCAGCCCGGAAGCTTGACGAGCTGCGCCTGCGGCACGTGCGCGCGCGAGGTCGTCGATCTGCGCCATCGTGCCGTACTCGTCGTCGACGCCCTGCACCGCGAGCACCGGACAGCGGATGGCCGCCAGCTCGCCGCTCGATGTTCCAGTCGCGAAACGCCGGATCGAGCCAGATGTCGTTCCAGCCCCAGAACGCGGAATCGGGATCGTCGTGGTAGCGCGCGAGGCGCGCGCGCAGGTCCGTCGTCGCGATAGGTCGTGCGCGCCGCCTCGATGCTGCGCGATGCTCACGTCCTCGACGAAGATGTGCGGCGCGACGGCGATCGACCCCGGCGACGCGGTCGGGAAAGCGCGCGGCATACAGGAGCGCGATCGAGCCGCCGTCGCTGTGACCGAAGAGCCACGGGCGCGCGCGCGACGCCGAGCGCCGCGAACAGCGCCGGCAGGAGCTCGTGCGCCTGCCGGTGCATGAAGTCGACCGGCCAGCGCTCGTCGTGCGCGCGCGGCGTGGAGCGGCCGTAGCCGGGACGCGAGAACACGAGGCCGCGCACGCCTGCCGCGCGCGCACAGCGCCTGCGGATAGTCCTTCCACATCGCGAGCGAGCCCAGCCCTTCGTGCAGGAACACGATGACGCGGCGCGCGCGGATCGTCGCGCCCGATCCACGCGTACTCGATCGCGACGTCGCGCCCGCCATAGGGCAGCGTCACCCTGGACGACGCGACGTCCGGCGCGCGCCGTCACGCTGTCGTCATCTACGCCGCGCGCTCGCGCAGCTTGAAGCGCTGGATCTTCCCGGTCGCGGTCTTCGGCAGCTCGTCGAGGAAGCGGATCTCGCGCGGATACTTGTACGGCGCGAGCTGGTCCTTCACGAACGCCTTCAGCGCCTCGCCAGCGCGTCGTCACCGGCGTGCCCGTTCTTCAGCACGACGAACGCCAGCGTCTTCGTGAGGCCCGTGATCGTCCTTGCCGACCACCGCCGCCTCGAGCACCGACGTCGTGGCGCATCAGCGCCGCCTCGACCTCGAACGGCGACACGTACTGGCCCGCGACCTTCAGCATGTCGTCGCTGCGGCCCGACGTACGTGTAGTAGCCGTCGGCCGCGCGCACGTACTTGTCGCCGCTGCGCGTCCACTCGCCCTGGAACGTGCGGCGCGTCTGGTCGCGGTTCGCCCAGTACATGAGCGCGGCGCTCGGGCCGCGGATGAAGAGGTCGCCGATCTCGCCGTCGCGCCACCGGTGCGGCCGTCCTCGCCGCGCAGCTCGACGTCGTAGCCCGGGCACCGGCTTGCCCGTCGTGCCGTAGCGCACTTCGCCCGGGACGGTTGGAGAGAAAGATGTGCAGCATCTCGGTCGAGCCGATGCCGTCGAGCACGTCGCAGCCGAAGCGCGCGGCGAAGCGCTCGCCGACTTCCTTCGGCAGCGGCTCGCCCGCGGAGACGCAACGGCGCAACGCGACGTCGGCGCGCGCGGGCAGCTCGGGCGACGCGAGCATCGCCGCGTAGAGCGTCGGCACGCCGAAGAAGATCGTGGGCTTGCGCTCCGCGAGCCGCTTGAACACCGCCTGCGGCGTCGGCCGCTCCGCCATCAGGATCGTCGTGGCGCCCGACCGACAGCGGAAACGTGAGCGCGTTGCCGAGGCCGTACGCGAAGAAGAGCTTGGCCGCCGAGAACACGACGTCGTCCTCGCGGATGCCGAGCACCGGCCGGCCGTAGAGCTCGGCCGTCCAGTAGCAGATTGGCGTGCGTGTGCACGGTGCCCTTCGGGCCGTCCCGTCGATCCCGATGAGTACAGCCAGAACGCGATGTCGTCGGCGCGCGGTGTCGGCGGCGGGCGGCGCCGCGCGCAGCCGCGCGCGCCAGCCAGCGCGCCGAATTCGACCGCGTCCTTCGGCAACGGCGCGGTGGGCCGCGACACGACGACGTGGCGACTTCGTGCGCCGCCGCGCGCCATGCGCCTGCGCGAAGGTCGGCCACAGCGCGCCCGACACGAACGAGCGCCTGCGCGCGGCTGTGCTCGAGCATGTACGCGTAGTCGTCGGCCGTGAGCAGCGTGTTCACGCACACCGGGCACCACGCCCGCGTGCAGGCAGCCCAGGAACGTCGCCGGGAAATCGACGGTGTCGTGCAGGCACACGAACACGCGCTCCTCGCGCCGCACGCCCAGCGCCGCGCAGCGCCGACGCCACGCCACCCGCGCGCCGCGCGAGCTCCCGTACGTGATCGATTGCGTGTCGTCGACGTACGCGAGCTTGCCGGCACGCGCCGCGTTGCGCTCGGCGATGTGCTGCGCGAAGTTGAAGCGGGCAGGCAGCGCCGCGCCGGGTGCACCCATGCGTTCCCCCATCGTGCGGCGTTGATCATCGTCAATGAATCCGACGACGCGCCGATTTGTCGATTGCTCTCGCGGATACGGTCTGCTAACTTAATGCAGCGGAATTCACCTTGTCAAGCATTCTACTGCATAACCGCGCGACAGCGCCGCCCAGGCATGAATCGGATTGCCAACACCGCAATGCGCACTGAAGAGCGCGAGCCGTTCCTGGCCGAACTCGGCGACCGCGTGCGCGCGCTGCGGGCCCGTCGCGGCATGACCCGCAAGACGCTGGCGCAGGCCGCCGGCGTGTCCGAGCGCCACCTGGCCAACCTGGAGATCGGGCCAGGGCAATGCGTCCGTGATGCTGCTGCGCCAGCTCGCGCGCGCGCTGGAGTGCACGATCGCCGAGCTGGTCGGCGAGGACAACGTCGACCTCGCGCGAATGGCCGGCGATCCGCCAGCTTCTGCGCGGGCGCGACGAGGCCATCCTCGCCCGCGCGCGCAAGGCGCTGACCGAGCTCCTCGGCGGTCCGGCACCCGATCCCGCACGCACCCGCCGCATCGCCCTCGTCGGCCTGCGCGGCGCCGGCAAGTCCACGCTCGGCCACATGCTCGCGGACGACCTGCGCGTGCCGTTCGTCGAGCTCGATCGCGTGATCGAGCGGGTGGCCGGATGCGACGTGCGGCGAGATCCATTCGCTGTACGGCGCCGGCCGCGTTCCGCCGCTACGAGCTGCGCGCGCTCGAGGAGACGGTCGCGGCGCGCATCCGCAGGCGGTGATCGCCACCGGCGGCGGCCTCGTCACCGAGCCCGAGACGTTCGATCTGCTGCTCGCGTCCTGCTTCACGGTGTGGCTGCGCGCGACGCCCGACGAGCACATGAAGCGCGTCATCGCGCAAGGCGACCTGCGGCCGATGGCAGGCAACGCCGAGGCGATGGACGACCTCAAGCGGATCCTCGCGAGCCGCGAGGCGGCTTACGCGCGAGCGGACGTCACGTTCGACACCAGCGAAAAGCCGCTCGCGGAGAGCTACCTCGCGCTGCGGGCGGTGCTGTGGCCCCGGCTCGTCCATGCGGCGTGAGCGGCCACTTCGCTGACGCCGCATGTTGTGCCTGCGGCTTCCCGCCGGCTCCCGCGCACATACCCGTCGGCTCGTCGATCCGAATCGGTTGGAAGCGGGAATGCCACCGACGATCGGAGCCGGGAGCCACTGACCCGCGAAATGCATTAAATTGCTTGACATCGGTCAAGGACATGCATTATCGTGCATGACTCGCACGACACGAGGCCGAGGCTCCCATCGGCCGATCCCGGAGGACACGGATGCCGACCGACGTCAAAGTCGATTACCGCACGGACCCGACGCGCTACCGGCACTGGAAGCTCGCGCTTCGACGGCCCGGTCGCGACGCTGTCGATGGACGTCGCCGAGGACGGCGGCGTGCGCGACGGCTACAAGCTCAAGCTCAATTCGTACGACCTCGGCGTCGACATCGAGCTGCACGACGCGCGTGCAGCGCATCCGGTTCGAGCATCCCGAGGTGCGCACGCGTCGTGCTGACGAGCGCCAAGGACCGCGTGTTCTGCTCCGGCGCCAACATCTTCATGCTGGGCCTCTCGTCGCACGCGTGGAAGGTCAACTTCTGCAAGTTCACCAACGAGACGCGCAACGGCATCGAGGACGCGAGCCGCCATTCCGGGCTCAAGTTCCTCGCGGCGGTGAACGGCTCGTGCGCGGGCGGCGGCTACGAGCTGGCGCTCGCGTGCGACGAGATCTGGCTGGTCGACGATCGCTCGTCGAGCGTCGCGTTGCCCGAGGTCCCGCTGCTCGGCGTGCTGCCGGGCACCGGCGGCCTCACGCGCCTCACCGACAAGCGCCACGTTCGCCATGACCTCGCCGACGTCTTCTGCACGGTCACCGAGGGCGTGCGCGGCCAGCGCGCGAAGGACTGGCGGCTGGTCGACGAGATCGCCAAGCCGGCGAGTTCGCGCAGGCCGTGCGCGAGCGCGCGCTGGCGCTCGCGCAGGACAGCGATCGTCCCGCGCATGCGACGGGCGTGACGCTCACGCCGCTCGCGCGCACGGACGACGGGCACGGCTATCACTACGAGCACGTCGACGTCGCGATCGACCGGCGCGCCGCGCACCGCGACGTTCACCCTGCGCGGCGCCGCGTCGCCGCAACCCGCGGACATCGCCGGCATCGAGGCCGCCGGCGTCGCCGTGGTGGCCGCTCGCGCTTCGCGCGCGAGCTCGACGACGCCATTCTCACGCTGCGCACCAACGAGCTCGAGATCGGCACCTGGCTCGTCAAGAGCGAAGGCGATCCCGCCGCGATGCTCGCGGTCGACGCGACCCTCGCAGCGCATGCGCAGCACTGGCTCGTGCGCGAGACGATCGGCTTCCTGCGCCGCACGTTCGCGCGCCTCGACGTCTCGTCGCGGACGCTGTTCGCGCTGGTCGAGCGCGGCTCGTGCTTCGCCGGCACGCTGCTCGAGCTGGCGCTCGCGGCCGATCGCCTGTACATGCAGCGGTTGCCGGAGGAGCCGGACGCCGAGCCGCGCATCGCCGTCTCGCCGCTCAACTTCGGCACGTATCCGATGGTGAGCGGCGAGATCCCGCCTCACGCGACGCTTCTATGGCGATACCGCGGAGATCGGCGCCGTGCGAGCGCCACGCAGGGGCAATTGCTGGCGACCGCAGACGCCGACCGCGCTGGGCCTCGTGACCAGCGCGCCGGACGACCTCGACTGGGACGACGAGATCCGCATCGCGCTGGAGGAGCGCGCGAGCATGTCGCCCGACGCGCTCACCGGCCTCGAGGCGAACCTGCGCTTCGGCGGGACGGAGACGATGGAGACGCGCATCTTCGGACGCCTCTCCGCGTGGCAGAACTGGATCTTCATCCGGCCGAACGCGGTCGGCGAGAAGGGCGCGCTCAAGGTGTACGGCAAGGGCGGCAAGGCCCAGTTCGATTTCGAGCGGGTCTGACCCACCTGCGCGCGGAGGAAGCATGGACAGCGATCAACTACAGCGAGAAGATCCCCAACAACGTGAACCTCGCGGCAGGACCGCACGCTGCAGCGCGCGCTCGAGCAGTGGCAGCCCAACTATCTTCGCTGGTGGTCGGAGATGGGCCCGGACGGCTCGCAGGCGATCGACGTGTACCTGCGCACGGCGGTGAGCGTCGACCCGTCGGGCTGGGCGCACTTCGACTACGTGAAGATGCCGGACTACCGCTGGGGCATCTTCCTGACGCCGACCGACGGCGAGCGCAAGATCCACTTCGGCGAGCACCTGGGCGAGCCGGCGTGGCAGGACGTGCCCGGCGAGCATCGCGCGAACCTGCGCCGCATCATCGTCACGCAGGGCGACACCGAGCCCGCGTCGGTCGAGCAGCAGCGCCATCTCGGGCTCACCTGCCCGTCGCAGTACGACCTGCGCAACCTCTTCCAGGTGAACGTCGAGGAAGGCCGCCACCTGTGGGCCATGGTGTACCTGCTGCATCGCTACTTCGGGCGCGACGGCCGCGAGGAGGCCGAAGCGCTGCTCGCAGCGCCGCTCCGGCGACGCCGACAATCCGCGCATCCTCGGCGCCTTCAACGAGAAGACGCCGGACTGGCTGTCGTTCTTCATGTTCACGTACTTCACCGACCGCGACGGCAAGTTCCAGCTCTGCGCGCTCGCCGAATCGGGCTTCGACCCGCTCGCGCGCACGACCCGGTTCATGCTGACCGAGGAGGCGCATCACATGTTCGTCGGCGAGTCGGGCATCTCGCGCGATCGTGCAGCGCACGTGCGAGGTGATGAACGCAGCTGAAGACCGACGATCCCGGCCAGGCTGCGCGCCGCCGGCGTCATCGACCTGCCGACGATCCAGCGCTACCTCAACTTCCACTTCTCGGTGACGATCGATCTGTTCGGCGCCGACCAGTCGTCCAACGCCGCCACGTTCTACAGCGCCGGACTCAAGGGCCGCTTCGAGGAAGGCAAGCGCGCGGACGACCATCGCCTGCAGGGCGACACGTACAAGGTGCCGGAGATCGTCGACGGCCGCCTCGGTCGAGCGCGAGGTGCCGATGCTCAACGCGCTGAACGAGGTGCTGCGCGACGACTACATCAAGGATTCGATCGGCGGCGTCGTCGCGCTGGAACAAGGTCATCGAGAAGGCCGGCATCCCGTTCCGCCTCGCCGTTCCGCACAAGGCGTTCAATCGCAGGATCGGCACGCTCGCCGACGCGCGCGTCTCGCCCGACGGCCGCGTGGTCAGCGAGGCCGAGTGGAACGCGCACGTGCGCGAATGGCTGCCTACCGCGGAGGATCGCGCCTACGTGGCCTCGCTCATGGGCCGCGTCGCGGCGCCGGGGCAGTTTGCGCAGCTGGATCGCGCCGCCGCTGATGGGCATCAACAAGCAGCCCGTCAACTTCGAATACGTGCGGTTCAATTAGCGCCGCGGGCGTCCCTCACGGCGTCGTCGCCGCGAAGGCGGGGACCCGGAAGCGTTCAAGGACGCCGGGCTCCCGCTGCCGCGGGAACGACGGCGGGCCGATGCAGGCCTCGCGTAAACTTCACCCGCCATGGATAACTCCGCAAGCCCTGCTGCCGGCGACGTGCTGCGCCAGCACCTCATCGACCCGGAGATCTGCATCCGCTGCAACACGTGCGAGGAGACGTGCCCGATCGACGCGATCACGCACGACTCGCGCAACTACGTCGTGGACCCCGCGATCTGCAATGCGTGCAACGCGTGCATCTCGCCCTGCCCCACCGGCGCGATCGACAGCTGGCGCCAGGTGCTGCGCGTCGACGCGTACTCGCCGGCCGAGCAGCTCGCGTGGGACGCCCTGCCGGCGCAGCAGGACGTGTCGGCGGCCGAGGACGCGGACATTCCCGCAGGAGATCGCGCGGATCACCGCGGCCGCCAGCGCCGGACAAGGCGGCGTCGCCGCACCGCCGTGGTCCGCCGCCCATCCGTACGTCAACCTGCATACGCTCGCCAGGCCCGCGGTCGCGACGGTCTCCGGCAACTTCCGGCTGACCGGCGACGGCGCGTCGAGCGACATCCGCCACATCGTCCTCGATTTCGGCGCGACCGCGTTCCCGGTCCTCGAGGGCCAGACGATCGGCATCGTGCCGCCGGGCGCCGACGAGCAGGGACGTCCGCACTACGTGCGCCTGTATTCGGTCGCGAGCCCGCGCGAAGGCGAGCGGCCGCGCTACAACAACGTCGCGCTGACCGTGAAGCGCGTGACCGAGGATCACGATGGGCGGCCCGTGCGCGGCGTCGCCTCGAACTTCCTTTGCGACCTGGCGAAGGGCGCGACCGTGAATGTCGTCGGCCCGTTCGGCACCAGCTTCCTCATGCCGAATCATCCCGGATCGAGCCTGCTCATGATCTGCACCGGGACCGGCTCCGCGCCGATGCGCGCGATGACCGAGCGGCGACGGCGCCGCATTCCGCTCAAGGAAGGCGGCGAGCTCATGCTGTTCTTCGGCGCGCGCGTTCCGGAGGAGCTGCCCTACTTCGGTCCGCTCATGAAGCTGCCGCCGGATTTCATCGACATCAACCTCGCGTTCTCGCGGGTCCCCGGCCAACCCAAGCAGTATGTGCAGGACCTGATCCGCGTGCGCAGCGACGACGTGTACCGCCAGCTCGCGAACGAGCAGTGCTTCGTCTACGTATGCGGCCTCAAGGGCATGGAGGAAGGCGTCACCGAGGCGTTCCGCGATGCGTGCCGCGCGCATGGCGGGGACTGGGACGCGCTGCTGCCGCGCATGCGCGAGCAGGGCCGCTATCACCTCGAGACGTATTGACGTGCGCTTCGCCGACCTGACGCCGGGGCGCGTGATCGAGCTCGGCCCCGCCTCGCTCACCGAGCGGGAGATCCTCGAGTTCGCGCGCGTCTACGATCCGCAGTGGTTCCACACCGACGTCGAGCGCGCGCGCTCGGGGCAATGGAACGGGTTGATCGCGAGCGGCTGGCAGACGTGCGGCGTCGCGATGCGCCTCGTGTGCGACGGCGTGCTCGCGGGCTCCGAGTCGTTCGGGTCGCCGGGACTCGCGTACCTCAAGTGGGAGGCGCCGGTGCGGGCGGGCGACGCGTTGCGCGTCGCCGTCGAGGTGCTGGATCGCCGCACTGCCTCGAACAAGCCGACGCTGGGCATCCTGCGCTGGCGCTGGCGCATGTTCAACCAGCGCGGGGAGGGCGTGCTCGATCTCGAGGCGACGAGCTTCTTCGATCTTCAGCCGGCCCCGGGCTTCAACGCCAGCGCACGCGCGTAGACGGCGTCGCGCGGCACGCCGGTCACGCCGGCGACCACGCGCGCCGCGCGCGCGGGCGGCAGCTCGGCGAGCAGCGCGACCAGCCAGCGCTCCGCCTCCGCCGTCAGCGTGGCCGGCTTCTCGTTCGCCGGCGCCGCGTCGACGATCAGGACGAACTCGCCGCGCTCCCGATTCGCATCGGCGGCGAACCACTCGGGCGCGTCCGCGAGGCGCAGCACGGTGATCGTCTCGAACGTCTTCGTGAGCTCGCGGGCGACCACGAGCGACGCGCTCGCCGCCGAGCAGCTCCACGCAGGTCGTCGACGGTTTCGCGGACGCGATGCGGCGCCTCGTAGAACACCAGCGCCGCAGCCAGCGGCGCAAGCGATGCGACGAGCTCGCGCCGCGCCTTCGCCTGCTGCGGCAGGAACCCCGCGAACACGAAGGCGCTCGCCATGAGTCCCGCGGCGGACACCGCCGTCGCCACGGCGGACGGGCCCGGGAATCGGCACCACCGGAAAGCCCGCGGCCCGCACCGCCTGCACGAGGCGCGCGCCCGGATCGCTGATCGCGGGCGTGCCCGCGTCGCTCACGAGCGCCACGCTGCGGCCGTCCCGCAGCATGCGCGATGAGCGACTGCGCGCGCTGCGACTCGTTGTGCGCGTGCAGCGAGACCGTCTTCGTCGACGACGCCGTAGTGGCCGAGCAGGCGCGCCGTCATGCGCGTGTCCTCGGCCGCGACGACGTCCGCGGTGCCGAGGATGTCGAGCGCGCGCAGCGTCACGTCGCGCAGGTTACCCAGCGGCGTGGCCACCACATATAATGTGCCGGCCTCGGCGCGATACGCGGGGGAGCCGCCGCCGCCCGCGAGGTCCTTTCCGTCCGTGTCCGCTCCCATCCGCACACGCTCCCCGATGTCGATTCCCGTTCCCGCCGTCCGCTCGCACGCCATCGCGCAGCGCATCGCCGCGACAGTCGCGGCGCTTGCGCTCTGCGCGTGCGCTGCAGGACCGGCGAGCCGGCCGCCGCGCGAGGTGCCGTCACCGCCGTCGCGCCCGATCATAGCGGCACCGGCGCCTGCGGCGCCAATGGCACCGCGCCAGCGCCCCGTCCGAGCCTGCGCCGCGCCGCAGCGGTCGACGCCGCCGGCGAGCGCCGATGCCGGCGCGCCCGTCTCCGCCGGCACCCCGGACGTCGCGCCGATCCCGGCGGAGCCGTCGAACACCATCGCGCTCGTGCTGCCGCTCGACGTCGCCGTCGTATGCCCGCGCGGCGGAAGCGTTCCGCGACGGCTTCCTCGCCGCCGCGGACGCCGCCGGCGCGAAGGACGACGTGCGACGTCATCGCGCACGACGAGGACGGCGTGCTGTCCGCGTTCGAGGACGCGCGCGCGCGCAGTCCGCGCGTCATCGTGGGGCCGCTCGTGCGCGACGACCTCAAGGTGCTGGCGGAGCTTGCGCTCGACACTGCCGTACACGGTCGCGCTCAACCAGCTCGACGACGGCACGCCGTTGCCGCCGCGCGTGTTCTCGTTCCCGCTCGCCGATCGAGAGCGATGCGCGGCTCATCGCGCGCCGCATGCGCGCCGACGGCGATGCCCGGCGCCGCCGTGATCACCACCGACACGCCGCTCATGAAGCGCTTCGGCGACGGCGTTCGCGAACGACTGGCGCGCGCTCGGCGGCACGCTTGCCCGACGTGTACCGGTTCGATCCGAGCGCCGACGGCCTCGTGGGCGATGCGCCGCGCGCTGCAGCGCAAGCCGCCGGGCGCGGTGCTGCTCGCGCTCGACAGCGGCAACGCGACGCTCGCCAAGCCGTACCTCGGGACCATGCCGGCGTACGCGAGCGGGCTCGTGTTCGAGCGCGTACCGGACAGCGTCGCGCGCGATCTCGACAAGCTGGTGCTCGTCGAGATTCCCTGGCTCGCTCACGCCGGACGCGCCGCAGTTCGCGAACCTGCCTCGCAGCGACATGCCGAGCGCCGCGCTCACGCGGCTCTACGCCTTCGGTCTCGACGCGTTCCGGGTGGCGCACGCGTTCCGCGACGGGCCGCCGCGGGAATTCCGCCTCGACGGCGCCACCGGCCTCGTGACTCTCGACGGCCGGCAGTTCGCGCGCGAAGGCCGCTTCGCGGTGTTCGAGGCAGGACGCCTGCTGCCGCTCGATGGGCAATGACGGCAAGGCCTCCGCGCGGAACGCGCGGCGAGCGCGCCGAGGCGCTGGCGGCCGAGTTCCTCGTGCGCCGCGGGCTCGTCGCTCGTGACGCGCAACTTCCGCACGCGACAGGGCGAGATCGACCTCGTCGTGCGCGACGGCGACACCTACGTGTTCGTCGAGGTGCGCCTGCGCGCGCCGTCGCGCTTCGGCGGCGCCGCGGCGAGCATCACCGCCGCCAAGCGCGCGCGGCTCGTCGCCGCCGCGGAGGCCTATCTCGCGCAGCTGGGCCGCGAGCCGCCGTGCCGCTTCGACGCGGTGCTGCTCGACGCGCTCGACGCCGTCGCGCATCCGCTGGGAGCGCGACATCGTCGAGTGACGGCTGAGGCGTCGCCGCCTGCTAGAATCGAGGACGCCATGATCGACTACGCCAAGCGCATCCGCGAGCACTTCACCGACAGCGCGCGCCTCAAGCTCGACGCCGCCGAGTCGCTCGCGCCCGGAGATCGCGCGCGCCGCCGCGGTGATGACCGAGTGCCTGCTCGCCGACGGCAAGATCCTGGCCTGCGGCAACGGCGGCTCGGCCGCCGACGCGCAGCACTTCGCCGCCGAGCTGGTCGGCCGCTTCGAGCGCGAGCGCCCGGAGCTGCCGGCGATCGCGCTGACCACCGACACGTCGCTCCTCACCGCGGTCGCCAACGACTATTCGTTCGAGCAGGTCTTCGCCAAGCAGGTGCGCGCGCTGGGCGCCAAGGGCGACGTGCTGCTCGCCATCTCGACCTCCGGCAATTCCGGCAACGTGATCGCGGCCATCGAGGCCGCGCACGCCGCGCGAGATGCGCGTCGTCGCGCTCACCGGCAAGGGCGGCGGCCGCATCGGTGAACTTCTGCAGCCCGCGGACGTCCATCTGTGCGTCCCGCATCCGCGGACGGCGCGAATCCAGGAGGTCCACTTGCTGATGATCCATTGCCTGTGCGACGTCATCGACGCGACGCTGCTGGGAGACGAGGCATGAGCGCGAGGACGCGGAGCTTTGCGCTCGTCGCCACGATCATGGCGGCGGCGATCGCGCTGTCCGCCTGCGTGCCCGCGGTGATCGCCGTCGGCGCGGGGAGTGCCGCGATGGTCGCCACCGATCCGCCGCACGACCGGCACGCAGGTCGACGACGAAGGCATCGAGATCAAGGTCGCGGACGCAGGCGCGCACGCAGTACGGCGACCGCATCCACCTCAACGTCACGAGCTACAACGGCGTCGTGCTGCTGACCGGCGAGGTGCCCGACCAGGGCGCGTGGGCCAGCGTCGGCAACCTCGCCAAGAACACGCCGAAGGTGCGCGTCGTCCAGAACGAGCTGGTCGTGGCGCCCGCCTTCCGAGCTCGGCAACCGCACCAACGACACGTACATCACGTCGAAGGTGAAGACGCGCATGGTCGAGGCGAACAAGTTCCCGCCCAACGCGGTCAAGGTCGTCACCGAGCGCGGCGTCGTCTACCTGATGGGGATCGTCACCAGGCCGCAGGGCAGCCGCGGCCGGCGAGATCGCGGCCACGACGGAAGGCGTGCTGCGCGTGGTCAAGGTCTTCGAGTACCGCGCGTGACGTGAGCACCCCGCTCGAGGACGGCGCATTCCTGCCGCCGCCGCGGCATGCGGCGAAGCTGGCGACGCGCGACAGACGCGCTCGCGCGCATCGCCGCGCTGCCGCGGCCGCTCGTGATGACCAACGGCGTGTTCGACCTCCTGCATCGCGGACACGTGGACTATCTCGAGGAGGCCGCGCGCGCTGGGCGCGTCCCTCGTGGTCGCCGTGAATTCGGACGCCTCGGTGAAGCGCCTGGGCAAGGGCGACGATCGCCCGCTCAACACGCTCGACGATCGGATGGCGGTGGTCGCCGCGCTCGCGGCGGTCGACCTCGTGGTGCCGTTCGACGACGACACGCCGCGCGAGCTCATCGTCGCCGCGATGCCCGACGTGCTCGTCAAGGGCGGCGACTACACGGCCAAGACGACCGCGGGCGCGGCCGAGGTGATCGCCAATGGCGGCCGCTTCGCGGCCATTCCGTTTCGCTTCGACCGGTCCACGAGCACGCTCCTCTCGCGCATCCGCAGCCGCTGACCGCGGGCCTGCCCTCGCCGGTTGCTATACTTCGCGCGCCGGGAATCAACGTGATGACCACCATGCAGCAACACGATCGCGAAGTCGACGCGCGCGGGCTCAACTGCCCGCTGCCTATCCTGCGCACGAAGAAGGCGCTGAACGAGATGCAGTCGGGGCAGCTCATCCAGATTCTCGCCACCGATCCGGCGAGCGTCCGCGACTTCCAGGCGTTTGCCCGGCAGACCGGCAACGAGCTCGTCGAGTCGGGCGAGCGCGACGGCGCCTTCTATTTCGTTCTGCGACGGCGGTAACACGCAACGGGTGCGCCCCGCGAGAATCCTCGCGGGCGAACGCTGCGCGATGATCGCTACCGCCGGTATCGGTTCAGAAAGTCCGCCACGATGCCCTTCTGCGACCGATCGATGGCCGCGTCGAGCGAGCGATCGGCGGGATCGTACTGCTTCGCCTTGCGGAAGGCGTTGATCGCGTCCTGATGGTAGCCCTGCGCCTGCAGCGCGTGGCCCAGGCACCGATACGCATCCGCGTTGCCGAGCTCGAGCTCGGTCCACGCCTTGCAGAGCTCCGCCGCCCGCCGCCAGTTGCCGGCGCGCAGCATGCGCGGACCCTCCGCGCTCACGACCGCGATCCTGGCCCTGCGCTCCGCGAACAGCGCCGCGACGTCGGTGTCGATCGGCGCGTTGTCGGCGGGACGCGCGGACGTGTCGGGCGCTGCGCCCGGCGCGAGGGTGGTGATGGGCGCCGTGGTCGAGCGCGCCGATGGCGACGGCGCCGCGGTCGTGGCCGGGGCGGGCAGGCCCGAGATGCGGCCGGCGCCGCCGGCGAAGCCGCCGGACAGCGTGCTCGGCGACGGGATCGCCTCGGCGATCGTCGTGCGCGCCCACGCGATCGACTCCGCCATCGGCTGGTGCCACGCCACGCCGTAGAGCCACAGCATCGCCGCGAGGCCGCACACGCCGGTGACGGTATTGAGTACGCCCGGGCGGTCCGTGCGTGACGAGGACGTCCTGCGCGAAGTCCCAGTCCGTTTCCTGGTTCTGCGCGAGCTTTTCGTAGGCGACCGCGATCAGCACCGGCGCCAGCAGCGGGAAGCCGCAGCCGATCCCCTCCCACCACACGCGGAAGGCGCGACGCAGCGCGCGATCGAGTTGCGCGCGCGCGTCGCGTCGCGCATAGGCATCCGAGATCGAGAACTGCAGGAACACGCCGAACAGCCACTTGCCCGGCGTCGTGCCGATGGACGCGATGAGCAGCGCCTCGATCGGCACCCAGGAGCCGGTGATGAGCATCGGCGCGATGAGCGGATGCCCGACCCAGAACGCGAGCTCCGGCGGCACGAGGCCCAAGCCGCGCAGCTCGGACAGCAGGAGCGCGAGCACGAGTCCCCAGATCGCGTAGTCGAAGTGCGCGCGGCGAGTCGCTGCCACGGCCGCGGCTCGCTCGTGCGTCCCGATTTCGCCCGCTCGAGCTCGGCCATCCGCAGCTGGAAGATCCAGCTCGCGTCCTCCTGCGGCTGGTTGGTGCCGAGGAACACGCTCTTCTCGCGGCGCCAGTTGAGGATCGCGAGATCGGTCTGCGGCACGAGGAGCGCCGTGCGGCGCGCCGCGCCGGCGCTGCAGGTACGACGACACCGTGCACGGCGCCGTACACGAGCGTGAGGCCGAGCAGCGTGATGGTCAGCCACACCAGCACCTGCTTCGCGACGAGGATGGTGTCGGCGGGCGTGACGAACACGATGGCGGCGGCGATGAACGCGCCGAAGAACGCGCACAGGCCGATGGTGACGATCGGCGAGCGGCCGAACGACGCGACGCGCTCGGTGAGGCCCGGGATGATGCAGGTTGCGCTCGGGCGCGGGCTCGTCGGCGTCGAGCCCCGTCTCGAGCTCCGCGTCCATCGCCTCCTGCGACTTGCGCGCCGACGGGCTCGGCGAGTGCGCCGACGTCCGTCTGCTCGCCGGCCTCGGCCACCGCGTTGCTCACGACGTGCGCGATCTTCTGCTCGGTCGAGCCCGACGAGACGGCGAGCTCCTGGTCGTAGCGCGACGCGGCGCTCGTGGTCGGACAGGATGCGGCTCGCATGGTTGATGAAGCGCAGCGCCTCCTCGACGTTGCCCTGCCCGTCGCGGGTCTTGGCGTAGTACTTGCGGATCAGGCGGCGCAACGCGGCTCGCACATCCTCGTCGGAGGACGTGGGCAGGATGCCGAGCGCTTCGTAAAGCGTTGCCTTCATGCGACGGCCTTGGGGTGCCGACGAGTCATTATGCCGTTGGAATAGTGAGGGAACAGGCCGCGGCGCGCAATAGCGGCAAAAGCAATATCTGCGCCCAGAGGGCCGGCTTGCCTCCCTCAGAGCGCCGGAATGCGCGCCGCCTGCGCACGCCGCACGCCCCTGCAGCGACCCGTCGTCGCCGGCCGCCGCCCGACAACCCGCGGGGTCGCGGATGGCCTGCGCAGGGGGACGATTCCTGCGCAAAACGCGACCCCAAAGCGACAAACGGCCCCTTCCGGGCCGTTTGTGCAGGTGCCGCGCGCTCGCGCGGCGAGCCGGGCCGATTACTCGGCGGCCTTGCCACCTTCCTTGTGCGCGAGCTTCTCGCGAATGCGCGCCGACTTGCCCGAACGCGCGCGCAGGTAGTAGAGCTTCGCGCGGCGCACGTCGCCCCGGCGCTTCACCTCGATCGAGGCGAGGAGCGGCGAGTACGTCTGGAACGTGCGCTCCACGCCTTCGCCGCTGCGATCTTGCGCACGGTGAACGACGAGTTGAGGCCGCGGTTGCGCTTGCCGATCACCACGCCTTCGTAGGCCTGCACGCGCTTGCGCTCGCCTTCGACGACGCTCACGTTGACGATCACGGTGTCGCCGGGGGCGAAGTCGGGGATCGTCTTGCCCAGGCGGGCGATTTCTTCCTTTTCCAGCTGCTCGATGATGTTCATGCCTTCGTTCCTTTCTTGCCTTCGCACAGCGCAGGGCGTTCCCTGATGTGCGCGCGTTTCTGTGGTGACTGCCTACTCCGTTGCCGTCCGGAGGCCCAGCAGCGCCGCCTCCTCCTTCGTCAACGTGCGTCCCGCCAGCAGATCGGGCCGCCGCTGCCGCGTGCGCTGCAGCGACTGCTGCAGGCGCCAGCGGCGGATCTCCTCGTGATGCCCCGACAGGAGCACGTCGGGCACCGCCATCCCTTCGTACACCTCCGGCCGCGTGTAGTGCGGGCAGTCGAGCAGTCCGTCCGCGAACGAGTCCTCGCGCGCCGACTGCTCGTCGTTCAGCGCGCCGGGCAATTGCCGCGCGATCGGCGTCGATCACCATCAGCGCCGGCAACTCGCCGCCCGACACGACGAAATCGCCTACCGCGATTTCCTCGTCGACCTCGCGCTCGCAGGAGCCGCTCGTCGATGCCTTCGTAACGCCCCGCCAGCAGCACGTAGCCCGCGTCGGCCGCCGCCGCGAGCTCCATCACGCGCGCGTGCGTCAGCGGCGCACCGGCCGGCGTCAGGTGGATCACGCGCGGCCGCGCGACGCCGTCCTGCGCTGCGCCGCCTTCGCCGCCGCGATCGCCTGCGCGAGCGGCTCCGCCAGCATCACCATCCCGGGGCCGCCGCCGTACGGCCGGTCGTCCACGGTCTTGTGGTTGTCGGTCGCGAAATCGCGCGGATTCCACACGCCCAGCCGCCACAGCCCGCGCTCCAGCGCCCGCCCGGTCACGCCGACGGCCGCCGCCTGCGCGACCATGTCCGGGAACAGCGTGACGACGTCGATGCGCATCGCTCAGTAATCCGGTCTGCCAGTCGACGTCGATGCCGCGACAGCGCGACGTCGACGCGGTCCACGTAGGCGTCCACGAACGGGATCAGCTCGGCGCCCGTCCTTCCGCCGCGCACGCGCAGCATCGGATGCGCGCCGAAATCCTCGACCGCCGCGACCTCGTCCCAGCGCGACGCCTTCGCGGTTCACCACCGCCAGGCCCGACCAGGTCGGACCAGTAGATACTCGTCCTCGGCGACCGGCGGCAGCGCGCTGCGCGGCACGCCGACGTCGCCACCGGCCAGCACCGCCGCCGCTTCGCGATCGGCGAGGCCGGAAAGCTGCGCGAGCAGCGTGGCGCCGTGCTGCCGTCCCGACTCCAGCGTATGGGCCTGCCACGCCCCTTCGCCGCCTCGGCGGCGCACCCACCATTGCGAGTGCGCGAGCAGTGTTTCCGGCTCCGACGTCAGCGGCAGGATCTTGAGCCAGCCCTTGACGCCATACGGGGCGGCGATCCGCCCCATCACGACGATGTCCTGCGTTTCAGTGCGTGCGGCGCTTACGCGGCGGCCGGAGCGGCGGGCGCCGACGCCTTCGGGGCGCCCGAAGCGCTTCACGAGACCCGCCACCGTGTCCGACAGCTGCGCGCCGCGCTCCTGCCAGTACGAGATGCGGTCGAGCGAGATGCGCAGCGCCTCTTCGTTCGCGCGTCGCGATCGGGTTGTAGAAGCCGACGCGCTCGATGAAGCGGCCGTCGCGGCGGCTGCGCGAGTCGGTGACGACGATGTTGTAGAAGGGGCGCTTCTTGGCGCCGCCGCGGGCAAGGCGAATCACGACCATGGCTCGATGTTCCCTATCGGTTCCGGTGGAGCGGAAAAAGACATTGATTCTACGATGAAAATGGCATCTCCGGGCAAGTCGGGCGGGCAACGGTGGCCACGCCTCGCCGTCGGGGCCCAATCCTCACGTTTGTTTGCAAATCATGGGGTTAGCGATCAGACCTCGACATCGCTACACTGGAGGCTGTCTGCCCGTCCGCCGCCAAGCCCCGCCTTCCCCACCATGCTGGAGCCCTTGCCCCTCCCGAAGTCGCGGCTGGAGGCGCTCACCGACGGCATCTTCGCGGTCACGATGACGCTGCTCGTGCTCGACCTCAAGCCGCCCGAGATTGCCGGCGCCACGCCGCGCGAGGCGGTCGCCCGGCTCTTCGCGCTCCTGCCCCATCTCGACGACTACGTGATCAGCTTCGTCGTGCTGTGCGTGTTCTGGCTCGCGCACCTGCGGCTGCTGCGCCGCGTCCGCGACGTCGACGCGTCGTTCACGTGGCTCAATCTCTTCTTCCTGCTCTTCACCACCTTCGTGCCGCCGCTCACGGCGTTCATCGGCAACAATGCGGACCAGCCGGTGGCCGCCGTCATCTACGGCGGCAACCTGATCCTGATCCTGCTGTGCGAGGCGCTGATGTGGCGACGCGCCGCGCACCACCTCGTCAACGAGACGGTGACCGACGCGCAGGCCCTGTGGCATTTCATGCGCCGGCGCTTCACGATGGCCGCGCTCGTGATCGTGCTCGGCATCGTCGTCCGCGCTGGTCGAGATCGAGGTCGGCACGCGCGTCGGCTACGCGTCGTACGTGTACCTGCTGCTCATCGGGGCGGGGCTCGTGCGGCGACGCGCGACGGTGGACGGGCATCCGCACTCCCATACGTCGGCGCCCTGATCGCGGATCGCGGGGTGCGCAGCGGCGAATCGACCGCGATGGCCTCGAAGTCGCGTCCGAATCGAGGTGCGCGGGTCGGGCGAAGATGGCGAACCGGCGGTTTCGCGCGATCAGCGCATGCCGGGCAGCATGCCCTTCATGCCGCGCAGCATCTTCTGCATGCCGCCCTTGGCGACCATCTTCATCATCTTCTGCGTCTGCTCGAACTGGTTGAGCAGCTGGTTCACTTCCTGCACGGTGACGCCGGCGCCCGCGGCGATGCGCCGCTTGCGCGACGCCTTCAGGATCTCGGGCTTCGCGCGCTCGGCCGGCGTCATCGAATTGATGATGCCCTCGATGCGCGCGATGCGGCGCTCGTCGACGGACGCGCCCTGCGCGGCGCGCGCGAGCTCCGCGGGCAGCTTGTCCATCAGGCCCGCGATGCCGCCCATCTTGCGCATCTGGCCGATCTGCGCCTTGAAGTCGGTGAGGTCGAAGCCCTTGCCCGACTTGACCTTCTTCGCGAGCTTCTGCGCCTCGGCGACGTCGACGTTCTTCTGCGCGTCCTCGATCAGCGACAGCACGTCGCCCATGCCGAGGATGCGCGACGCCATGCGCTCGGGGTGGAAGACCTCGAGGCCGTTGATCTTCTCGGCGACGCCGGCGAACTTGATCGGCGCGCCGGTGACGTGGCGCACCGACAGCGCGGCGCCGCCGCGCGCGTCGCCGTCGAGCTTGGTCAGGACGACGCCGGTGAGCGGCAGCGCGTCGCGGAACGCCTTCGCGGTGTTCACCGCGTCCTGCCCCTGCATCGCGTCGACGACGAACAGCGTCTCGATCGGGCTGCACCGCGGCGTGCAGCTGCGGCGATCTCCTGCATCATCGCCTCGTCCACGCCCAGGCGGCCCGCGGTGTCGACGATCAGCACGTCGTGGTAGTGCGTGCGCGCCCAGTCGACGCGCGCGCGCGATCGTCACCGGCTGCTGGCTGCGCGTCGGACGGGAAGAAGTCGACGCCGACCTGCTCGGCCAGCAGGCGCAGCTGCTCGATCGCCGCGGGACGATACACGTCGGCGGAGACCAGCAGCACCTTCTTCTTCTGGTCCTCGCGCGAGCAGGCGCGCGAGCTTGGCCGCGGTCGTCGTCTTGCCCGCGCCCTGCAGGCCGGCGAGCAGGATCGACCGCCGGCGGCTGCGTGGCGAACGACAGCGGCACCGCGGCGCCGCCCATCAGCGCGGTGAGCTCGCGATGCACGACGCCGATCAGCGCCTGCCCCGGCGTCAGCGACCCGACGACCTCCTCGCCGACCGCCTTCTCCTTCACGTGCGCGACGAACTCGCGGACCACGGGCAGCGCGACGTCGGCCTCCAGCAACGCCAGGCGCACTTCGCGCAGCGCGTCCTGGATGTTGTCGTCGGTCAGCCGCGCCTGGCCGCGCAGGTTCTTGACGACCCGCGACAGCCGTTCGGTCAGGTTCTCGAGCATGGGATGATCAGATGGTGAAGGGCGCCTCGGCGGCGCGGGCGCGCGGTTCGGGTAAACTCGAACGAGCTGCGCGCATCGACTCCGCGCGCCGTCGGCCGGCATTCCGGAAACCGTGATTTTACTGTACGTCGCCGTTGCCGCTCTTTACGGCGCCGCCACGTGGCTGCGCGCCGCCCGGCGACGCCGCCGCGTTCGCGCGTCTGCCGCCGCGCTGATCGTGCTCGCGCTGGTGCTGCAGGCGATCACGCTCGTGGCGCCGGTCGTCACGCCCGACGGGCCTCGACCTGTCGTTCCAGCACGCGCTGTCGCTGGTCGCGTGGCTGACCGTGCTCGTCGCCGGATTCTCGGGCGTGCTCGCACGAGCTGCCCGCCGTCGGCAACGTGATCCTGCCGGTCGCCGCGCTGTGCGCGCTGGCGCCGCTCGCCGGCGGCAGCCCGCATCGCTTCCCGTACGCGGCGAGACGCTGGGCCACCGTGCACATCGCGGTGGCGCTGGTCGCCTACGCGCTGTTCGTCGTCGCCGCGCTGCAGGCGCTGCTCCTGACCGGACTCGAGAAGCGGCTGCATCGCGGCCACGCGCTCCGCGACGACGACGGCTCGGTGCCGCTGCTCACGCTCGAGCGCTTCCTGTTCCGGCTCGTGGCGGCCGGGCTTCGTGCTGCTCACGCTGACGCTGGCGAGCGGCCTCCTCTTCTCCGAGCAGCTGTTCGGCAGCCGGTGACGTTCACCCACAAGAACGTGTTCGCGGTCCTGGGGTGGCTCACGTTCGGCAGCGCTGCTCGTTCGGCCGCTGGCGCTACGGCTGGCGCGGCCGGCGGGCGCTGTACTGGATCCTCGGCGGGAACCGCGCTGCTCGTCCTGGGCTACCTCGGCAGCAAGTTCGTGCCGAGATCCTGCTCGGCCGCTGACCGCGCCGCCGCGCATTGACACCGCCGCCACCGTGCGCGCCGAATACTCGGCCGTCAACCGCGAGCGCCCTCAGCCTCCATTGGACGAATTCCCCCTAAGCACGCTCGCCATCGCGCTCGCCGTGCTGCTCGTGGCGTCGGGCTTCTTCTCGATCGCCGAGACGGCGATGATGGCGGCAACCGGTACCGGCTGAAGCATCGCGCGCAGCGCGGCGAACCAGGGCGCCAAGCTCGCGCTCGCGCTGCTCGCGCAGACCGACCGGCTGCTGGGCGTCATCCTCTTCGGCAACAACCTGCTCAACGCGGGCGCGGCGACGCTGACGGGCGTGATCACCGGCGCGGCTGTTCGGCGAGGGCGAGCTCGCGCTCGCCGCCAGCACCGTCGGCGATCACGTTCCTGATCCTCGTGTTCTCGGAGATCACGCCGAAGGTGATCGGCGCCGCGCACGCGGACCGCATCGCGCCGCTCGTCGCGTTCGTGCTGACGCCGCTGCTGCGCGGACTGACGCCCGTCGTCTGGTTCGTCAACCTGTTCGTGCAGGCGCTGCTCAAGCTCGCTGCGCATCAAGCCCGCGCCGGAAGCGAGCACCCAGCTCACGCAGGAGGAGCTGCGCTCGCTGGTGCTCGAGGGCAGCCAGTACTTCCGCGGCAAGCACAAGACGATGCTCGCCAACCTGATGGACCTCGAGGCCATCACCGTCGACGACGTGATGACGCCGCGCAACCGCATCCACGCGCTCGACCTCGCGGAGAAGCCCGCGCTGCTGCGCCAGCAGCTCGCGACGTCCTACCACTCGCGCGTGCCGGTGTACGAGGAGCACGCTCGACAACATCGTCGGCGTGCTGCCGCTGAAGTCCGTGGTCAACCTGCAGCTGTCCGGCGGCGAGCTCTCCGCCGAGCGGCTGCGGCCGCTGCTGCGCCCGCCCTACTTCATCCCGGCCGGGACGCCGCTCCTGACCCAGCTCACGCAGTTCCAGAACGACCGGCAGCGGCTGGGACTCGTCGTCGACGAGTACGGCGAGCTGCAGGGCCTGGTGACGATCGAGGACATCGTCGAGGAGATCATCGGCGAGTTCACGACGCAGGCGCCCGGAGGGCGCCGAAATCTACCGGCGGGAGCCCGACGGCAGCGTGATCGTGTCAGGCATGGCGCTTCTGCGGACGCTCAACCGCCGGCTGGGCACCCAGTTTCCGCTGGACGGCCCGAAGACGCTCAACGGGCTGATCGTCGAGCAATCTGGGGGACATTCCCGAGGCGGGCCTCAGTTTCCGGCTGGAAGGGCAAATGGTGGAAATCCTGCAGACCCAGGATCGCGCGGTGAAAGTGGTGAAACTGCTGCCTCCCGTGGGCCAAGGGGCCGCCGCCTTTACAAAGCCCGGTCGAGCGGGCATCATCGACCGGCTGATGTTTTATGCGAATGGAATAGACAGGCTTTTCCGGCTCATACGGCATGAAGCTTGCTTTCCTGCATGAGCTCTTAGCTCGCTGAACCCATCAAGAGCCGGACCCAGCCCACGCCCATGGCCACGCACGCCGCCACCCGCAACATCAGCGGACTCGCGCGCGCGCTCGCGCAGAACGGCCTCATGTCCGAATACGAGGCCGAGGCGCTGCAGACGCAGGCCCAGGCGGCCAGCATTTCCTTCGTCGAGCAGGTGCTGCTCGGCAAGCGCATGACCGCGCAGCAGCTCGCGGTGTTCGCGTCGCGCGCGTTCGGCACGCCGCTGCTCGACCTCACGCGTTCGACACCGACCAGATCCACAAGGAGCTGGTCGACCTCAAGATCGCGCAGGCGCGCCGCGTGCTGCCGCTCTACAAGCGCAGCAACAAGCTGTACGTCGCGATCTCCGATCCGGCCAACCTGCAGGCGCTGGAGGAGGTGCGCTTCAAGACCAACCTCGTGCCCGAGCCGATCGTCGTCGAGGACGACAAGCTCGGGCCAGGCGATCGCCGGCTCGTCGAGGCGAGCGGCGCCACGCTCAAGGACATGGCCAACCTCGAGGACATGGAGGTCGGCCTCGAGGACGGCGCGCCCGCAGTCGCGTCGATCGAGGACGACTCGGACGTCGAGGACGCGCCGGTCGTCAAGTACATCCAGAAGCTCCTGACCGACGCGATCGCGCATGGGCGCGTCGGACATCCACTTCGAGCCGTACGAGAAGTTCTACCGCGTCCGCTACCGGGTCGACGGCATCCTGATGGAGATCGCGCAGCCGCCGCTCGCGATCAAGGACAAGGTCGCGTCGCGCATCAAGGTCATCAGCAGGCTCGACATCTCGGAGAAGCGGGTGCCGCAGGACGGCCGCATGAAGCTCGTGCTGAACGAAGAGCAAGTCGATCGACTTCCGCGTCTCGACGCTGCCGACGCTCTACGGCGAGAAGATCGTGATGCGGATCCTCGACTCGGCCGGCGTGAAGCTCGGCATCGAGGCGCTGGGCTACGAGCCCGACCAGCAGCAGGCGCTGATGCACGCCGATCGGCGCGCCCGTACGGGATGATCCTGGTCACCGGGCCCGACCGGCAGCGGCAAGACGGTGTCGCTGTACACGTGCCTCAACATCCTGAACCAGCCCGGCGTCAACATCGCGACCGCCGAGGATCCCGTGCGAAATCCAGCTGCCCGGCGTCAACCAGGTCAACGTCAACGACAAGGCGGGGCTCACGTTCGCCGCCGCGCTGCAAGGCGTTCCTGCGCCAGGATCCGGACATCATCATGGTCGGCGAAATCCGCGACCTCGAGACCGCCGACATCGCGATCAAGGCGGCGCAGACGGGCCACCTCGTGCTGTCGACGCTGCACACCAACGACGCGCCGACGACGCTCACGCGCCTGCTCAACATGGGCGTCGCGCCGTTCAACGTCGCGTCGTCGGTGATCATGATCACGGCGCAGCGGCTCGGCCGCAGGCTGTGCACGCAGTGCAAGAAGCCCGAGGACATTCCGCCCGAGGCGCTGCTGCGCGCGGGCTTCACCGAGGAGGACCTCGACGGCTAGCTGGCAGCCCTACGGCCCGGTCGGCTGCGACAACTGCAAGGGCACCGGCTACAAGGGGCGCGTCGGCGTCTACCAGGTGCATGCCGATCACCGACGAGATGCGCCAGGTGATCATGCGCAACGGCAACGCGCTCGACATCGCCGAGCAGGCGCGCAAGGAAGGCGTCCGCGACCTGCGCCAGTCCGGCCTCTCAAGGTGAAGGCCGGCATCACGTCGCTCGAGGAAATCGAGGCGATCACCAACGAGTGACGGGCGCCGCTGACCCGTCGCACAAGGAACGCGAACCATGGCCACCGCAACGCACCGCCCAACGCCGCGACGTCAAGGAATTCACGTTCCTCTGGGAAGGCATCGACCGCAACAACCGCCAGGTGCGCGGCGAGTCGAAGGCCGCCTCCGAGACCGTCGTCACGACCAACCTGCGGCGCCAGGGCATCCGCGTCACCAAGATCAAGCGGCAGACGTTCCGCGGCGGCCGCAAGGTCAACGAGAAGGACATCACGTTCTTCACCCGGCAGCTCGCGACGATGCTGAAGGCCGGCGTGCCGCTGCTGCAGTCGTTCGAGATCGTCGCGCGCGGGCACAGCAACGCGCGCTTCTCGCGGCTCATGATGGACATCAAGAACAAGATCGAGGCCGGCTCGTCGATGGCGCAGGCGTTCCGCGAGCACCCGCGCCATTTCGACACGCTGTACTGCAACCTCGTCGCGGCGGGCGAGGCGTCGGGCACGATCGACGCGATCCTCGACCGGCTCGCGACGTACAAGGAGAAGATGCTCGCGATCAAGAGCAAGATCAAGTCGGCGCTGTTCTACCCGATCTCCGTGATCGTGGTCGCGATCGTCGTGGTGTGGATCATCATGGTGTGGGTGATCCCGTCGTTCAAGAAGGTGTTCTCGAACTTCGGCGCCGACCTGCCCGCCCCCACGCTGATCGTGATGGCCATCTCGCGAGTGGGTCGTCGCGTGGTGGTGGCTGGTGTTCCTGATCATCGTCGGCACGATCGTCGGCTTCGGCATCGTGCTACCGGCGCTCGGCCGCGTTCCGCTACGGCTTCGACCGCGCTGATCCTCAAGGTCCCGGTGATCGGCGGCATCCTCGAGAAGGCGACCATCGCGCGCTGGACGCGCACGCTGCAGACGATGTTCGCCGCCGGCGTGCCGCTGGTCGAGTCGCTCGACGCGGTCGGCGGCGCGGCCGGCAACGCGGTCTACGCCGCCGGCGACCAAGAAGATCCAGACCGAGGTCAGCACCGGCACCAGCCTCACCAACTCGATGGGCAACACCGGCCTCTTCCCGACGATGGTGCTGCAGATGACGCAGATCGGCGAGGAATCGGGCTCGCTCGACAACATGCTGGGCAAGATCGCCGACTACTTCGAGCGCGAGGTCGACGACGCGGTCGCCGCGCTGTCGAGCCTGCTGGAGCCGATCATCATCGTGTTCCTCGGCGTCGTGATCGGCGGCCTCGTCGTCGCCATGTACCTGCCGATCTTCAAGCTCGGCGCGGTGGTCTGACGAGCCCGCGTCGCCGGACCGCGCGAGGCTGATGCCGCAGTACCTGCTCGATCCGGCGGTGGCGCTCGTCGCTGGCCGCCGTCGTGGGGCTTTGCGTCGGGAGCTTCCTCAACGTCGTCATCCATCGCCTGCCGAAGATGATGGAGCGCGGCTGGCAGGAGCAGTGCGCCGAGCTGCGCGGCGAGGAAGCCCGCGCCGCCCCGCGCTACAACCTCGTGGTCCCGCGGTCCGCATGCCCCTCGTGCGGGCACCGCATCACCGCGCTCGAGAACGTCCCCGTCGTGTCGTGGCTCGCGCTGCGCGGCACGTGCTCGGCAGTGCAAGGCGCGCGATCTCCGCGCGCTATCCGCTCGTCGAGCTCCTGGGCGGCGTCGTCGCGGCCGCAGCGATCTGGAAGTTCGGTCCGACGTGGCAGGGGCTCGCCGCCTGCCTTGCTGTGGACGCTGCTCGCGCTCACCTTCATCGACTTCGACACGCAGCTCCTGCCCGACGATCTCACGGTGCCGCTGCTGTGGGGCGGGCTCGCTCGCGAATCTCTACGGACTCTTCGTGCCGCTGCCGGAAGCCGTGATCGGCGCCGTGGCGGGTTACCTTACGCTGTGGTCGATCTACTGGCTCTTCAAGATCATCCGCGGCAAGGAAGGCATGGGGTACGGCGATTTCAAGCTGCTGGCCGCGCTCGGCGCGTGGCTCGGCTGGAAGATGCTGCCGCTCATCGTGCTCGGGTCCTCCGTCGTCGGCGCGTTCATCGGCATCAGCCTCGTCGTGTTCAAGGGGCGCGATCACAACGTGCCGCTGGCCTTCGGGCCCTACCTCGCGATCGCCGGCATGTTCGCGCTGTTCTTCGGCCAGGCGTTCGTGAAGATCTACTTCCCCCATTAGCCATGCCGTACGTGGTCGGACTGACGGGCGGCATCGGCAGCGGCAAGTCCGAGGCGACGCGCGCATTCGCGGCGCTCGGCGTCGAGGTCGCGGACGCCGACGTCGCCGCGCACGCGGTCACCGCGAAGGGCGAGGCCGGGCACGCCGCGGTAGCGGAGGCCTTCGGCCCGCAGGCGGTGGGCGCCGACGGCGAGCTCGACCGCGCGTGGCTGCGCCGCACCGTGTTCGCGGACAACGCTGCACGCCGTGCGCTGGAGACGTTGCTGCATCCGCTGATCGGCGCGCGCATCCGGGACGAGATCGCGCGCTGGCGCGGGCCCTACGGCATCCTGTCCGTGCCGCTGCTGCTCGAGCGCGGGAACCTGTTGCCCTATGTCGCGCGCGTGCTCGTCGTCGACTGCCCGGAGGACGAGCAGGTCCGCCGCGTGATGCAGCGAAGCGGCCTCGCCGAAGCCGACGTGCGGGCGATCATGGCCACCCAGCTCGCGCGCGACGAGCGCCTCGCGCGCGCGGACGACGTCATCGACAACGGCGGTCCGCGCGAAGCGGTGCCGCCGCAGGTCGCGCGGCTCGACGGGTTCTATCGCGACCGCGCGGGACCGGGCGTCGCGCTTGAACCGGCGCGCCGTTCTGCGGAAAATGGCGCGCACGCCTAGCGCCCGGCCACCCGTGATCCGCTACGAACATCCGCTGAACGAACGCGTGCGCACGTTGATGCGCCTCGAGGACCTGTTCGCGCGCACCAGCTACTTCGCCTCGCAGGATGGCGCGCTCGACCATCACGCCGCGCTGCTGGCGCTGTTCGAGATCACCGACGTCGCCGCACGCGCCGACCTCAAGACGGACCTGCTGCAGGAGCTCGAGCGGCAAAAGCAGATGCTGGGGCCGCTGCGACAGAATCCGCAGATCGAGCAGCGCACGCTCGAGGAGCTGCTGGAGCAGATCGACGCCGTGAACGCGCAGCTTCTCGCGCAGGCGGGAAAGGTGGGCGCCCATCTGCGCGACAACGAATGGCTGATGGCCATCAAGCAGCGCACGGCCATCCCCGGCGGCGTGTGCGAATTCGACCTGCCCGCCTACCACTGGTGGCTGCATCAGGATCCCGGCGCGCGCCGCAACGACCTGCGCGGCTGGATCGAGCCGTTTGCGCCGATCCGCGCCGGCTCCGCGATCATCCTGAAGCTCCTGCGCGACAACGGCCGCGCGAGCCGGCACGTCGCCTACCGCGGCGTCTTCCAGCTCATGCTCACCACGACCAAGGTCGCGCAGCTCCTGCGGCTCACGGTCGCACGCGATCTCTCCTGCGTGCCGGAGATCAGCGCCAACAAGTACGCGCTCAACATCCGCTTTATCGGCGTGTCGGGAATGGACCGCGGCGCGGTCTACGATGGCGACGTCGAGTTCGAGCTCATGTTCTGCAATCTCTGAGTCAGATTTTCGCCGGCCCTCGCCGACAGCACCTTCCCGCTTCCGCTCCGCAGATTCCCTGACTCTCGGTCCGAACGGGCCATCCCCGCCAATGGATGGTTGGCAAAGCTCGACCCCATGTCTGTGAACAATCCGTGACCATTCGCGCGTAGCGGATCTCCATCCGGCCGGTTGTGTATTGCGTGGTCCTAGGGTTCTGGACGGGAGCCATGCTCGGATTCGCCTTATTCGCAGCCTTACAAATGTTGCGGGACAAGCGAAGCGGAGCGTTCACCGCAATCGGGAAAGGCCGGTCCAAGCATCTCGAATGGGGCCCTCCGCGCACCGGTCGCTTTCATTGCAGCGGGAACCGAAGCGCCAGCGGAAAACGGGGTTGGATGGTACTAGGTAGACATCACTTTCTTGCAAACGCGGATGCAATCATCGAGTTTCGCGCGTCGAGAGCAAAAAAAGCCCGCCGAACGGCGGGCGGATCGAAATACGAGAAACGTGGCTAGCGCCACCTGCGTCTTCGGGATGCCGCAAGTCCAACCAATCCCAGGCTGAGGAGCGCCAAGGTCGCAGGTTCCGGGACGCCAGTAGGTGGATCGTCTGCAAGAATGTCGTTGGGCGTCAACGGCTGGGGTATAGGCCCGGCTGGTTCGTTCGAGTCGCCGATTGGGGCGACGAAGTCATCCAAATCGAGATTAGGGGGGCCAAGATCGCTCGGGTCGGGCAACTCTTCTGCGACTATGTTTGGAGCCTCATCGGACTCGCCGCCGGTAGTGCTGGTGGCATCGTTGCCGGACGTTGTAGTCGAATCGGTGCCCGTATCGTTGCCGGATGTTGTGCCGCTGTTGTCCGAGTTGCTCGAAGAAGGACAATCCACCGTTGGGGCCGGACCGCTCGGCGTCGTCGTCTTCCCGGGCCTTGTCTTGCCGGGCCTTGTGCCGCCGGAACTATCGTCGCCACCGCTGTGCGACGAAGTGTGAGCCCGTGGTGAGCGGCTTCGAGTATTCGTGTCTCCGGACGCCTGGGTATCCGGAAGTAGACAGGGATCGGTGGTGCCGGAAGTTGGGGGAGGTTGCTTTCGTCTATGGGTGTGCGCTGCGTCGTCACGTAATAGTTGATCGTGCTCGCCAGCCCGTTTCACGGCACCGCTCAATCCCTCCGATTGGAGGCCCAACGAAAAATCGTTGGAAAGTACTCCTGCGAGGGCGGAGCCGGTCGCGAACAACCCGACTCCGAGACCAAGTTTCCATCTCATCAATCCTCTCCGTTTCTTCGCACAGTCCGACGGATATGCCCGCCATGCGGACTTCGTACAACGGGAGACGCAACCTTCATGCCCGCGGCGTTTCGCCTGCCGTCACAATGAGTTGCATTGTTGATCACAGCGACGAGCGGTATCTGCGTAAAGATCGCCGACGGAACGTAACGACACACATGCACTTATCTTCTTCCGCAGCTTTGTGAAAAATGCTCCCTAGGACAACGATAACGTTCCAGCTATTTCACGTCTCTGAGACTTCACATGGCAATGAATCCTCTGATGACGATTCGATTCTGTTACTGCTGCAACACGATGGTTGCAGCCAACGGCTTTGACTGCTGCGGTGTCACCAATCAGAGTTTGATGGGTCAACAGGCGCTGAGGCGTCAAGCCAGCGTTGGCCCGATACTGGATCAAGATTGGACGTGTGGAGTCGGCCGGCGACGCGTCTCATGCAGCAAATTGTGGTGGAACGTGTGTACGTCACAACGTGTCGCCGTGGCATGTGGTTCTGATTGGCGGCGTCGCCTGCCCCGATTCCGAACTTCGAAAGTGCTACGCCGATTCGGCATGCAGGTCTCGATGAGCCGCAAGGGCGATTGCTTTGTCAACGCGCCGATGGAAAGTTGCTGGGGATCGCTGAAGACCGAATTCGCCCACCACTGTCGCTTCACCACGCGGGAAGAGGCAAGGCGCCAGGTCACCGAGTACATCGAGGTCTTCTATAACCGAATGCGCAAACAGGCGCCGCTCAGCTTCCTCTCGCCCGCGGTGTTTCGGCAGCAGCACCTCGCCAGGCAACCTGCGGCTTAACTGGTTGGACTCCACGCTTGACGACCGACCTCAGTGACAGAAGGTGCCCAACCACTGGACTTGCACCTTCGATAGTTTGGACGCGTATCACGCGCTACCTGTCAGTTCGACGTGCGTCGGCTAGAGCCCGCACCGCGTGTTGATGGCAATTTTGGCAGCGGCCACAGTTTCCGGGTCCGCCGTGACGCGCGCGATAACGCCGACGCCGTCCAGTGCCGTACCATACGGACACCCATCCGCCACCTTTGTCGTGTAATACGCCGCGACGTCCAACCTGTTTGCCACTACCGTCGCGTCTGGCGCGTTCCTTGCGCCATTTAGAATATCTAGTGCGATCGACTCCAGCGTACGGTGCCCCGCCTGCAATTCGCCGACGTAGTACGCTAGACCTGCTGCGTCGGGATTACGCTCCAGTATCTGCTGGTAGATCCTGGTGACTAGTGCGGGATAGTCCAATCCATCATAACGCTGGTTGAACTCGTTCGAGGTGGCGAATGCGCCGATGATCGCGATTAGCGATTGCCCTTCAGCGTCCATCCGTACGGCCCAATAAGACAAACCAGCGGGGTCGGCTGGGCGCCCGTAGTAGGCGACATAGGCCTTCTGCACGTCGTCGCGGGAGTAGATGCTGCCGTTGCCAATGTAGTTGAAGTCGGCGCTCGCGCTCTGCGAAATGCTCATGGTGAGCGCGCAGCTGGGTTGCCCGCCGAATCGCGCGCATGCGCCGCCCCAGCCGGCGAAGGTGTAATTGCCGCCCGGAGCACCGAGATCGGGCGTGGCGACGAGGGTTACGGCAGCGCCAGCGGGGAAAGTTTCGCTGCAATCCAATCCACAGTTGATGCCCGCTGGACTGCTGGTCACCGTGCCGCGGCCAGACTTCGTAACGGTCAAATCGAATGTCTGCGCAGCGATTGCCGTCAATACCGCTGCACCGGCGTCAAGCATGCCCGCACCGCAGGTAAGCGTGGTGCAGTAGCATTGCAACTGATCAATCTGGGTGCTTCCGATCGGCTGCGGCAGCGTGCATTGCGGTACCGGTGTCCCGTCGCCGTTGTCGCCGCCTGTGGTCGGGAACGGTCGTGCAGTGGCCTCCAATATTGTCCGCACATCGCCAGGCGTCAGTGACGGGTGGACGGACAGCAGCAGCGCTGCCGTACCCGCCACAAGGGGTGCGGAGAAGCTCGTGCCAAGGGAGGCATTGAAGCTATCCGTGTAGACCGAGCCACCCGCCGCATCGGAAACGGGCGTTGTGAGCCCGCTGTTTGCGGTAGTGAGAATCGGATACAGGCACGGGTCGTCAGCGGAAGTATTGACACAGTTGCCGGCCGGCGCGCTGACGCTAATGTTGGAGCCGAGATCGGAATACCCGACTTTGGTGCCGACGTGTCGCAGCCCTGCGACGGCAATCACGCCAGGGCAGTTCGCGGGCGAACCCACGGCGTGCCCGGTACTGTTGCCGGCAGCCGCTACTACGACCGCGCCAAGATCATTGATCGCGGCGACGGCATCCCGGTAGGCGGCACTACAGGGGCCGCTCCCACCCAGGCTGAGGTTGAGCACTCGGGCGGGATTCGTATTGGCCGGCACACCAGGCACGCTCATGCCAGCCGCCCAGCGCATCCCTGCGATGATGTCGGAATCATACCCACCGCACTTGCCCAGCACGCGCACCGATAGCACCCGCACGCTCCGCCCGACGCTGGCCATGCCCATGCCATTGTTCGTCAACGCGCCGATCAGGCCGCTGGTCTGGGTGCCGTGCCATGAACTGTCTTCGGCTGTTGTCGCGCAACCATAGAACGGGCTACTTCGCTGCCGGACCTCGGACAGCGTGAGCCAGTCGCCCGGATCGGATGGGTCGGCATCGCGTCCATCACCGTCATTGGCCGTGGGCACATCGCTAATCATGTCGTAGCCTCGCAGTAAATTGCCGCCAGCGGCTACGGGCTCTAGTTCTTGGTGATCGAGGCGAACCCCCGTATCAATGACGGCAACGACGATCGGCGAGCCACCAGCACTCAAGTCCCACGCCGGTTCGACATTGATAGATGATTGCACCTCGCCGAGCGGGGCGCGCAGATACCACTGCCCGACCAGCGGGACCGCCAGTGGATGCCGATATTGGCGGTCCTGCCTCGTACAACGGATCATTTGGAACAAGAAAGTGATGCCGGCGCTCATCCGGCACCGCGTATTCGATGTCGCTCTCGGCCGCCAGACGCTGCGCCAGTTGCTCCGACGTCATGCCATTTGCAAACAGTACCTGCATTTGCTCACCCAAACCGGCGCCCGAGCGCAGTTCAAGACCGATTCGTGCCCCTAGCTCTTGCGCCTGACTTGCTTGTTGGGCATCGACCGAAAGCGCCCGTTTGCGCAATAGCATTGATTCGGACTTGTACTTGACGATGACGCGCGCGCTGTTGTCCGCAGTCCCCGTTTGCGTCTCCGAGTACGCGAGCGGCGATATCAGCAAAATCGTCCAAAGCACCAGCGAGTTCAGGAAGGGCTTTAGCACGGTGACACCACTGTCTGTTTCAGCCGGGCGTAGTGCCCCGCCGAAACGTAGTCAACTGAACCCTGTGTTTTCGGCTTCAAGCCAGTCGACGTTGGAGTGCAAGGCTCTGAAATTTCGCGCACGCGGAATTGCTCCTTAGCTGCTTCCACAAACACTTGTGCCACCGACGCGCAGGGAGGCTCGCCAGCAGCATATTATTAGGTTTCAGGATGGGGTGGCCGAACGTGAGATTCATTGAAACACGAATCAGGATCACATGGCTTCAATCGGACAACGGACAACGCTGTCTCAGGGCAGCAACGTGACCTGGGTTCGGGGCAAGGAGATGGCGGATCACAAGAAGTTCACCATCGCCACCGACGTGCAGGTCTATTTCTGCGAACAGCGCAGCCCGCGGCAGCGCGGCAGCAACGAGAATATCAACGGTCGTACCGCCTTTCGGTTGGCACATGTAACGCACGGCCCGCAGATGTCCGATCAGCTCCTTCTTGAGGACACCGCGGGTCTGCACACACAGACCGCGATAGTTGGTTTCGCAGGATAGCTGCAAGCCTTTGTCGACCGCGTAAGGGCGAACATTGTCTTAATGAGTAACTTGCGATGCTCTGAGTGTTCCACGCGGCTGGCGGGCTGTTTGGTTCCCGTCGGTCTCACGCTTTAGACTGGAGCATTTGATCAATGTCACCCGCAACGCCTCCGTGGCTCGAACGAATGGGTCTGGGCTGCTGGTACGCGATCTCCGGTGATCGCCCCGACCTTGATCTGCAGCCGACGCCATCGGGGACGCGATATCTGTTCGACGGCGATCCGGCGCGTGATCCTCACTTGAATCCCGCGCGCACGCTCAAGGAGCGATTGCGGAGGATCGTGGGTCGCGATCCCAAGTCACCCTGGCACGGCACCGCCGGATTCAGCGCGATTACGGAGGGATGGAACAGTGCTGTCTATGCATCGCGATTTGGCACCAGCGGATCGATGATTGTGTTTGGAGGTGGGCACAACGACTACTTCGGTTCCGATGTCCACGCCTTTGATCTTGCCTCCCGGGAGTGGAAAAGGATTTCCGACGGTTACGTCGTTGGTGGTGACCGCGATTACGGTACCGGTGCGACATATCCCGACTCGGTGTATCCCGACGGCTCCCCGCTGCCCCCGCATACCTACGGGTATGTCCAATACGACCCGGAGGGTAACGACTACATTCTGCTGAAGGGTCAGACGGAACTGGGCAGAGCCGTCAAGGCCGTCGCAATACCACATCTTTTCAACCTCGACACCCGGCGTTGGCGGCGCGGCCCTAAGCATCCCACGGCAATTCTCAATTCCGGCGGCTGGACGACCTGGGACGATTCACGTCGTGTGCTTTGGGGGCACTCGGGTGATGACGGGGGAGGCAACGCGTTCATCGGCTTTCGCCCCGATGGCGACAACGGAAATGGAACCTACGGGCGCTGGACCGATCGCTTTCCGAACAAGCTTCCAGGAATCGCCAATCACAACGCGATGCAGATTGACCCAATTGCGGAACATCATCATCGTGGCGGTTCATGCGCGTGACGAGTTGCATGCACTCGATCCTGCCGATCCGGCGCGCGACCTTGTCCGCCTGCGATCGGTCGGGTCGAAACCCTTGCTGCGGCCGTTCGCAGCGCTGGAATATGCGCCGAACATTGCCCGTCTCGTCTACTTCTCACCATCCGATGACGGCATCGTGTACACCGTTGCCCCGTCACCCGAACAGAGTTCGCGCAGCGAGCCATTCGACGAATGGACTTGGCATGCGCACCCGCCTGCGGCCGGGACCCTGAGGCCGATCGCCGACGCAGCGGGAGGTTCGCGCTTCGCGGCGCACGTGTCTCACGTATTCGGGCGGTTTCGAATTGCCACCTTCGGGAGCATCGATGTCGCCATCCTGATTCGCCATGTCGACAGTCCGGTATATGCGTTGCGACTCAACTAAGGCCAGCTATTGCCCGCAACGCGTGTCGATGGCGGCCGTTGCTGCGGACAGAGTCGCTGAGTCGTCCGTAACGCCGATGAGGAGGTTCACTCCGTCCGCCGCCGATCCATACGGGCAGCCCGCCGCCACCTTGGCCGTGTAGTACGCCGCCGCGTCCAGCTTGTTGGCGACGACGACGGCATCGCGGCCCTTGGTGGCCCCGTTGAGCACGTCCACAGTGATCGACTGGAGCGTCCGGCGCCCGGCTTGCAGTTCCCCGACGTAGTAGGCAAGACCCGCCGGGTCCGGATCGCGCGCGAGCGCCTGCTGGTAGATCTTCGTAACCAGCGCGCTGTTGTCGAGGCCTCCATAACGCTGATAGAACTCGTTCGAGTTGCCGAACGCGTCGATGATCGCGATGAGCGATCCACCGACCGCGTCCATTCGCCCGGCCCAATAGATTTGCCCCGCCGGGTCCGCCGGCCTGCCATAGTAGGCGACGTACGCTTTCTGCACGTAGTCGAGCGAGTACGTGCTGGGACCACTGGCGACGAAATCCACCTTGACGTTGGTTCCGGCCAGTGGCACCGACGACTCGCGGGGTAAGCCCAGTCCGCCGCCCTCGGCGCGCACGGTGATCGTGCCCGTGGTCGCTGCAAGCGGGATCGCATACCCGCCGGAGGTTGACGTGTAGGCGATGTTGCCTTGGCTGGTGGAAATCACGACGCCGCCGAGCCCCTCGCCGACGCTGTAGAAACCGTCGTGGTCAAGATCGTCGTAGACGACACCGACCACGAAGAGCTGTCCGCTGCGCCGGCCGAAGTCCTCAGTGACGATCAGCGGTCCGACCGCCGTAATGCCGGAAGTCTCGTTGATGATGCCGACTCCGATCTCGGTGTAGACGGGACCGCCCGCGGCAAAGTTGAGGGTGTTCAACCGATGCCCGAGACTCGGCACGCCCCAGTCGACGAGGAATCCGGCATGGGCGTACGGCACGCTCTCGGCATAGGCGTAAATATTTTCCGCGGCTTCATTCCAGCCGGTGTAGCCGGCTGCGGAGATGCGATCGGTGAACGTGGAGCCATTGCTTCCGAAGTGGTCCTGGAAATCGTGGTCGGCCATGTCCTGGCTATGGCCGCGGGCCGCGGCGATGAGGCTGGCATTGAACGCCAGCGGTGGTCGCGTGGGGTAGCCGGCAAGATCCGTCACAAGCTGCGCGAGGTTGACGCTGAAGTAGCTGTAGGCAAGCAAGATCGCGGGATCGGTAGTGGCCTGGAGTCGCAATCCCTCCGCGGGGGGATCGGCCCGGGCGCGATTGATGAGCTCGAGCATGTACTGCTCCTGCGCCGTTGGCTCGCCATGGCTATACGGGGTGCCCGCGAGTGGCGCAGCGAACCGCGGGACAGGTCGCTCGAAGGTGACCGCCGGCGGGTCCCGGGATGGGGGCAGCGGCGGCAGCACCGGCTGCGCAAGAGCGCAAACGGTGACCAGGAGAGGCATCGCGCCGAAGAGCACGGTCTCGAACACACGTCGCACCTGGACATGTTTCATGGGGCACTCCATGGCAGGACGGCGTCGGCAATCGGTGAAGTATCCGACTCCAAGGCGAAGAAGGTAGCGGAATCGAGGCTCCGCACGCAATCCCGTCCGTGCGCCCGCTGACGACACGGGAGTTCGCTTGACTGCAGCCGATGACGGAGACCGTCGAGCGCCATCAATACCGATGACCTATGCCTAACGTAGGTCGCAGGCCCACACTTGGGCAGGCGGGGTCCTTACAGGTACGTCGGCGTGTACCGACTGGCGTACCGCGGCGGGAGGCCGTCCAATGGCGATATCTCCTCCAATTCGGAGATCGGACATGAGCCTGGTATGGATGTTCGTAGGGTTCTGGGTGGGCGCTACGATCGGATTCGGCTTGTTCGCAGCCCTACAGATGTCACGGGACAGCGAAGCGAAACGTTGAACTCGGCTGCGACAAGTCGGTCACCGCATCTTGGGTGGCGTATGCCGCGCGCGGCCCAATATCATTGCGGCGGGGCCCGAAACGCCCGCAAAATCCAGGAATGATCGGCGCTAGAGGTGACCCCGCGCCTGCGTGGTGGCGCGCGTGGCGTCAGGCATCCACTGTGGCGAGCACCTGTCCCTACTCCCTGCCCCGCACTAGCGTTTGCGCGTGCCTGTCGAGGACTTGTGAAGTGCATCCGACTCGAAATACCGTTGGACGTCCCCTTCGATAGTGAACAGATTGCACATGACAAATCAATAATGGAGCAAGCTAACATATTCTTTTCGCGATACTTGACATTGTCGTTGCGTTTTGTGATTATGACAATGGTATAAGTAATGGGCTCGATGTTTATTGATTGATTGGTAATTGAACGCGGCCCATCTTGTGGTGACTCTTCAAAGTTCGAAAAGGGCAAACCCGGCGAAAGCCGGGGACGCAAAGTCACCGGTCTAACGGGCAGTCGCCCTACGACAGCGGGACCGCCGGACAGCTTTCGATCATCGGCGCGGTCTGGCCGACCGCGGGAGGAGAGGTACGCGCAGCTCGTGCGCGTGCCGACAGGTGCCTGGTGGATCTGCTTCGCGGGAAGTCCCTTAGCCGGATCTCTCGGAGCGGATCGTGAAACCTTGCCTTTCCCACACTGAACGGTCGCAGGTGCAGGCCGACATCGTCGCGTGCTTGCGCGGCATTTCCCGTCTTTCGCTGCTTGCACTGCGTGCCATCGTCGGCACCGGAATCGTTGCCGCCGGAATTCTGGTTTCGCCGATCTCAGCAATGGCGCAAGCGGTGGACCAACCGCCGATGCTGCTGTCCGCGCCGCCCGGCGTGGGCGCCAACCGGGGAGCCTCGAGCGCGCATGCGGCCGACCGCGCGGTCGTGCGCCAACGGCAAGTTTCAATCAACTTCCAAAACGTGGACCCCAAGTCTGGGAAGGCGGCCTCGCCGCTTGGCGTCGAGCTGTTCGACGGTCAAATGCTCACGCTCGACCCGGACCGCGTTGAACAGCGGGGCCCGAACAATTACACGTGGCACGGCAAAGTACGGGGATACGCCAGGAGCCAGGCGATCCTGACGGTGGTCGACGGGCAAATGGCAGGATCCATTACCTACCACGACGTCGAAGCTCGGAAGCAGAGGACGTTCCAGATTCAATCGGGCCCGGGCGGCGCCCAGACCTTGCGCGAAATCGATCCGAACGCGTTTCCGCCGGACCACCCGCCCGGCAGGGAAAACAACCGCGTTCCGCCTCAGAGCACCATCGCTCCCGCAGCCGACAAGCCCGCCCAGACCGTGACGTCTACGGGTGGCACCGTGACAGCCTCGGCGGACACGGGTGGTACCGTTGATGTGATGGTCGTCTACAGCAATCAGACGGCGACGGCAGCCGGCTCCGCGATCGGAGCGCAGATCCAGCAGGCGGTCGATACCGCCAATACGGTGTATGCCAACAGCGGGATCACGACGCGGTTGCGGCTGGTCCATTACGAGCAGGTTGCCTACGACGAAAGCGGCGACTTCTACACCGATCTCAATCGGCTGACGACCGCCGGCGACGGCTACATGGACAACGTTCCCACATTGCGGAATACGTATGGCGCGGACCTCGTCAGCCTATTCATCGAAAACGGCCAATATTGCGGACTTGCCTGGGTGGGGCCGGATGCGAACTACGCGTTCAGCGTGGTCAATCGTGGCTGCGCATACGGGAGCTACACGCTCGCGCACGAAATCGGCCACAACTTCGGCGCACTGCACGATCCCTATGTCGATTCGAGCAACTCGCCGTATGCCTACGGTCATGGACTTACCGACCCGGCCGCCGGCTGGCGCACGGTGATGGCCTACAACAACGCGTGCGCAGCGGCAGGCACCAGCTGTGCGCGGATTCCCTACTTCTCGAATCCGAATCTCACGTACGGTAATCCTGCAGACCCGCTCGGCACCGTTTCGACATCGGACGTAGCGCGCGTCCACAACCAGAATGCATACACGGTCGCCAACTTCAAGGCTGGGGCTACCGGAGGCTGCTCATACGCGTTGTCGCCGACCGCCGCGAACATCGGAGCAGGCGCGACAAATGGATCCTTCGGCGTCACTGCAGGCGCAGGCTGCGCGTGGAATTCCGCGACCAGCGCATCGTGGCTCACTATCGCCCCGGGTTCGGGCACGACGGCGAGCGGCACATTGAACTACTCGGCGGCGGCGAACGGCGGACCGGCGCGCGCCGCGTCCATTACCGTCGGTGGCCAGGCATTCACCGTGAACCAGGCGACCGGATGCACCTACACGCTGAGTCCGTCCAGCGCAAGTGTCGCTGCGGGCGGCGGAACCGGCACGTTCACCGTTACTTCGGGTGCGGCCTGTCCGTGGAACGTGAGCAGCAGCGCCAGTTGGCTGACCGTGTCTTCTGCTGCGTCCGGAACCGGAAGTGCGACGGTCTCCTACTCGGTTGCCGCAAACACGGGGGCGACGCGGACCGCAAATCTGAACTTGGGCGGCGCGACGTTCATCGTGACCGAGGCTGCGGCATCGGGGACGACAACGGTCGCACCCGCGGCGACCGCTGCTTTGAGCTTATCAACGCTAAATTTCGGCAACCAGAAGGTCGGCACGACATCAGCGGTGAAGAGCGTTACTTTGACGAACAGCGGTGGCGGAACCCTTACGATCACCGCGCTAACGTCATCCGGCTCGAACCCCGGGGACTTCTCCCGTTCCGGCACGTGTGCCATCAATTCGGCGCTGACGGCGGGGCAAAGCTGCACCGTCCAGTACTCGTTCACGCCGAGTGCGACGGGCAATCGGTCGGCGACGTTGGCCGTGGGTACCAGTGCGGGAACGGCAAACCTAAAGTCTCACCGGCAAAGGATCGCGCAAATGACCGGACGGTGAGGTTGCGCGAGAAGTCTTGCTCCGCCGCCCACGCAGGAACTGCGTGAGCGGCGGAGCTTGCGAGCCTGCCAGCTATGAGGAGCAGGAGCAAGGCCCGATTCGGGTGACTTGCAGTGCGGACCCGATCGCGCAGCAAGAATGAATTGCGTGGTCGGAGCCCCGCCCGCTCCATGCGCGGCGATGGTTGCCGAGAAAATGGCAGCACCCATCGTGGTCGTTGTTGGTCCTCATAATGTCCCGGATCGCGATCAAACCGACACGTGGGACCACGAAATTAGTATCGGACAGGTCGGTTTCATCGACATCGGTGGCACCTTGCAGATGCGGTTCATCCTTGACATCAACGAGCCCAATGCCGCCGACAAGCAACTCTTGAACCTGGACGAGGTTCAGATCTTCGTGTCGACGATTCCCAACCAGTCTGTTACCAGCTTCAATAGCGGCGTTCTCGGCCTCGCCAGCTCCGCCCTCGTTTACCGGATGGATCTTGGCGGCGACAACAACACGGTTATCCTGAACTACAACAACGCGTCGGGCCAGGGTGAAACCGATATGACGCTGGACGTCCCCAAGACGCAGTTCGACAGCGCTTTGGCGAACTTGGGTCTGACAACGGCGGCTGCCAAGAACAACGCATACATCTACCTGTATTCGGCGTTTGGCAGCGTTCCCAACATCAATGATGGCAACTACGAGGAGTGGGCCAAGCAGGGCACCGGCAGCGTTTACGTCGAACCCTCCTGAACCTGAACCGGCTCCCGAACCTGCGACTCTTGCGCTTTTTGGCGCGGCGATGGCTGCACTGGGATTGGCAAGGCGTCGAAAATCCGCGTAGGGCAGGCCCTGATTCAAGGAAAGAACCCCGCCTGAATGGCGGGGTTCTTCTATGCGGAGGGAGTGTGCGCAGACACCCCGAATCCTGAAGGTCGCGGTAGGGACGGTGGTTACCCACCGCTCCCCGCACAGATCCGTACGTGCAGGATCCCCGCATACGGCTCTTGCCTAAGGTCGTGCCGCATGAAACCGCGCTTCCGCGTAAGGGTGGAGCTGACAACAGTACGGTATGAAGCGGAGGGCAAGACGGTTGAAGCGATCCCAAGGCAGCCGATGGCGCTGACTGCGTCGGAGGAGAGCGTGCCGCCACGCGCGGCAGACCTCACTGCGGAAGCCTTCGAGGCGTTTCAGGTTAGTTGGGACGGCGTGATAGTTGTAATACCCCTGCACCACGCGCTGCTACCAGTTGCCGACAGCGGCAATTGACTCGTGCCGCCGACGCATCAGCGCTTGCCGGAGGGACAGCAGCGTGGCTCGCTTCCGCTTCTTCGCCGTGAGGCGAACGACCTGAAACCCACGCTGCCGGTCCCGACCACAACAGTGGGTGAATCCAAGGAAGTCGAAGGTTTCCGGCCGGCTCTGACGTCGGCCCCGATCGATAGCGGCAAATCGACCATACTCGATCGGTCACGTCTTCTCAGGGTGCAAGGCCAGTCCGAACTTGGCAAAGCGTTCCTGCATTGCGACCAGGAGACGCCGTGCGGTCTTCTCGCTCTCGAATCCAAACACACTGTCGTCGACATAGCGAACGACGACGCGATCACCCGCTTGGTCGGCGCGCTGTTGCTCGAGCAGAACGACGAATGGCAACTACAGCGCCGATACCTGCAACTTGAAGGCCTG
>CAVRZM010000016.1:0-496131 GCA_963725735.1 uncultured beta proteobacterium
TGAGCCTCCACGCCAGGGCGAGATAGACGATGGTGCCGAGGATGTCCAGCTGGCGATGGCGCGCGTGTGCCAGGAGATGACGTCCGGCTGCGCCAGGAACGCGCCGAGGGCCAGCGCCGACGCCGACGCGAGCCGCTGCGTCGCGCCGAAACGTCATAGTACGATAGAGTCTGTCGTTGTCCATCGTCATGCTCGCCGCCGCCGTCATCTTCCCGGAACCGCACTCCATTCTAGAACGCGTTCCGCGATAGCCGCGGCGCCCGGTTGAGACGGCTCACCTCTAGCGATCCGCAGGGGCACTGGAAGGTGCGCGGCGAGGACAGGGGCGTCGAGCCTGTTTGACGCCGGCCGCAACATGCGTAGGACAGGGTCCTCAAGCAGCGAAATCGTTGGTCCGTCGCAGCCGCTTCAGGCAGTTTCCTTCAGGTCGCAGTCTCTCTCCCTTGAAGTTCCCGCGTTTTGGGCGAATGCCCGTCAATTGCATTTCAATGGAGCGGCAGACATGAGCACAGGCATCGTAAAGTGGTTCAACGACGGTAAGGGTTTCGGCTTCATCACTCCGGACGGCGGCGGCAAGGATGTCTTCGCCCACTTCTCGGCAATCCAAGGCGACGGTCACAAGAGCCTCCGGGAAAGCCAGAAGGTGTCGTTCGACGTAACCGCCGGCGCCAAGGGCGAGCAGGCCGTGAACATCAAGGCGCTCGACTGAGGACGGCGTCGGAGGATCAGGCGCCGTTCCATCGGGCGTCGATGCCTGGCCCGGCAGGAGCGGCGCAAGGCAAACAGCGGCGAACCTGACGCGAGACTTGGCGTGCGCCGGATCCAATGGCAATGAAAGGGCAGCCGACGCTCGGGATCGCGCTCGGCAGCGGCGCAGCGCGAGGTTGGGCGCACATTGGAATTCTGCGTGCACTCGCCGACGTGGGCATTGCGCCCGATCTCGTCGCGGGCTGCTCGATGGGGGCGATGGTCGGCGCCGCGTTTGCCGCCGGCCGCGTCGAGCAGCTCGAGGCCTGGGCGCTCTCCCTCGATGGCAAAGGTGTGGTCGGAATGCTCGACATCGGGTTGCGCGGCGGCCTCTTCAAGGGTCATCGCCTGCTCGATCACTTTCATCGCCAGTTCGCCAGCTGCCAGTTTTCCGAGTTGGAGCTGCCGTTCGCGGCGGTCGCCGCCGATCTCGCGTCCGGGCAGGAGGTGTGGCTGCGCGAAGGCAAGGTCTCGGACGCCGTCCACGCCTCGTGCGCCATCCCCGGACTCTTTCAGCCGGTTCCACGCGACGGCCGCTACCTGATCGACGGAAGCGTCGTCAATCCGATCCCGGTCTCGCTGTGCCGCGCCATGGGTGCGGACGTGGTGATCGCCGTCGATCTCGGGTCCAATCGGGGGCGGCGCTTTCCGCGGGGAGGAAAGGTCACGCCGGGGACTTCATCCTATCGGCGGCGACTGATGAGCGCATTGCTGCGCCGGCGCGACGATGACAGTGCCGCGGCGAGCACCCGCAAGGTGGCGCCGCTGCCGTCGATGATCGATGCGTTGCTGGGTGCGATCGAGATCATGCAGGAACGGACGTCGGAACAACGGCTCGCGACCGAGCCGCCCGACGTGCTGCTCATTCCTCGCCTGCAGTCGCTCGGCCCATTCGAGTATCACCGCGCCGCAGCGGCCATTGCCGAAGGGCGCGAGGCCGTTGCGCTCATGCTGCCTGCCATTCACGCTTCGCTGGCGGGCTGGCATCCGGCGACGCGCGTGCATTCGGTACGCGGTGCACGCCATGCTGCGGTCACCGGGACTTCGGCCCATACTGATAACGGCGCTGGTTCTGCAATCGGCGCAGAAGGAGCAAACATGAAATTCCATAAGCCCCCGAAACAGGACAAGAAGAAGCCGTTGCTGTCACCCAAGGAAAAGAAGGCGGCCAAGCAGCAAAAGAAGCACGCTGCCGACGTGGCGCCGCTGATCAAGCACTAGCCCGCAATACGGTACCGAGGCGAGGCCACCGGGGCGTCGGGCCCGGGTGGAATGCTCGAATTCGGCGAACGGGAAATACGCGCGATTGTGCGCGGTAGCGCACATACGACGACCGCTATTGCGCGCAATAGTGGGCACACGAGGGGCATCGGGCGAGCCATCTGTCCCATCTGCCGCATGGCAGATCGGCACCCCATCCGCTTGTCCCAGTGGCGGTCGCAGTCAGTTCCATTGCACCTGAGAACTGCGCCCGGCCTGGTTCCCTTTCATCGAAAGGCGTGGCCATGAAAATTCCAGTCGAAATGAAACCGGCCCTCTGGGGCATCGCGGGTGGTGCGGTTGCCGCCGCTATTGTCGGCTTCACGTGGGGCGGATGGGTTACCGGTAGCAAGGCGGAGGCCGACGCGACGCAGCGTGCCTCGGCGGCGGTCGTCGTGGCTCTCGCGCCGGTGTGCGTCGAGAAGTTCCAGAGCACCGCCGACGTCGCCGTCAACCTGGCCGAGTTGAAGAAAGCCGACTCCTGGTCGCAGGGCGCGTTCATCGAGAAGGGCGGTTGGGCCACGCTTCCGGGCAAGAGCTCGCCGGACGAGGTATCCGCGGTGGCCAAGGCCTGCGCAGGATTGCTCACCATGTCGTAGTGGACACCGCGGCGAATCGTGCGCCGCGCCGTCCTGTGCCCAATGGTCGTCGGGTTGCCGATGTCCGGTCACCCCAGAGGAGTCAGACATGTCCCATCAGCCCCCTAAGCAAGAGAAGAAGAAAGCGCAGCACACGCCGAAGGAGAAGAAGGCGATCAAGCAGCAGAAAAAGCAGGTTGGGCAGCCTGAGCCCTTCATCAAGAGCTGACGAGGCGCCACGGAGGCGGCGTGCATCGGCCTGGTTTGCGATAGTCGGCGCGGACAATACCGGCCGGGGTCGACTCCACCAGTTCTGAAATTCGGCGTTGGCCGGCAATTGCTGAATGTTCGGGACGCTGCAGTCAAAGCGGCTCCCTGCCGTCCCCAGAATGGGGTAGTTCGGATGTACCTCCTGGATTGTCGAGTGACGGTGCTTCGGGGCCTTGGCCGTACAGATTCGTCAGCTCTTGCCGCGTGCGCTGCTTCGCCAGCGGTACAGGCACCGGATGCTGGGGTGCGCCATCAGTACGTCCGAGTCTAGCTGAAGCATGCCGGTTTATCGGCGCTCTATGCGGCGAAAGCAAGCGGCCGAAATCGAGTGGTCGTTGATGCCTCGCTGCCAGTATTTACCTAGCTGCGGCGACCAAATGCGTACCGGCTCAGGACATTGCTTTTCCCGATGTCGTCTACCCTACGAAGTCGGCACCGTCTCGATCGCCAACAATGGAATGCGAGGGGGAACTGGACCCAATAGTGGCACAGGCCGTCCGCGACCTTGACCTGCACGAGGACATATTGCGCAAGTGCCCGCCGTGGTACACCCGCATGCGCACTCCACCTCGCGCTGTCGAAGCGCTTTACACCCGCGGTCGATTGCGCGCTGTAGGAAACGAGGTGTTTACGCGAACCGGCTAGGGTTTGTTCGCAGATTGACCGGTCGACATCATTATGTCGCCGTTTGGCGGCACCAGGTGGGGACTGCGGATCTTCGGCACCCTCCTTGCATCGACGTCGTCAAGCCCGGGTTCGCCTCCAAATCGGATTCCGGTGCCGTGGCCCCTCGCGCCACTTGACTCCGCTGACGCGAAGGGGCTTACCAAGGAACCCGGCGATGGAATGGCTGCTCTTAGCGTATCTGCTCGTTGGTGCCGCACTTACGCTGCGTCTCACCACCTATATCGCGCCCCGGCAGCCGACCTGGATGCAGCAGGAAGTCGGGATTCGCTATGCGATGTCATTCCTGGTCTACGCGTTAATGTGGCCACTCAACGTCGGTCCCGATCGCCACGTCAAAGGAAGCCTATCCATGGCATTTCACGTCGACCTCGCCACTCGAGCATTGCATCTCTGGAATGAACGGCACACGATCACCGAGATGGCTGCATTGCTCAGGCGCCCTGAAGACGAAGTACGCGAAGCGTTGGTCATGCTGGGCGTCATGAAAGGTCCTGCGTCCATTGCCACGACGCTCACGTTGGTCAAAAGACACACAGATGAATTTCACGAGAATTCAGCACAGAGACGGTCTTAGAGATCGGACAAATGTGGCATGCGCCTTTACGCGTGGGTTAGAACGAGCACGGTCAACCTCAAAGGTGGTTGCGCCTCCGCAACGGCTTTGACCAAGCCACGCCCGCCGGCAATGTCTCCATCGCGGACTTCGTGTTTCGGCAACAACCGGCCGTGTCATCGCTACCTTCTATGCGGCCAATCACGAAGAGGCAATCGTATTCACCGCGCTTCGCTGCCGGTATGCTTGCCATTCCAAGTCGGTGATACCTGGGTAGGGTCGCAGAGTGATCACCTCAAACGAGAGCCGGTTCGTTGGCGCCAAGCGGTGGCCGTCGGAGCCGGAGGTAGATGGAATAATTGAGGTTCCACGCGGCAGCTTTGGCAAACCCGGGTCGATCGGCCAAGTGGATTTGATTTCACCTCTGCCGTGCCCGTTCAACTATTTCTCGGTACCGGCATATATAGGACTTGAAGGCGATTTGCTCGACGCGCTGGTGCTTGGTCCGCGCCTTCCACTCGGTACTCAATTAGGGGTTAAAGCGTGAGGCGCGGTGATCTTGACTGACTGACCGTGGCATGACCGACGACAAACTGGTCTGCACTGACCGTCGTGTGACTGCAGTAGAGCGGCGAATGGTTCTGCGTTTCTTCGACATCTATGCAAAATGCAAGGGGCTGTTGAATCTTTGGCGGCGCCGCCCTGGTCGCAACGCGTGCGAGGGATGGTGTGATGTGACGCTCGCGCTTGCGCGTGCCCGACCGCGAGACGATTCGTGGCACGGATCACCCGTCGACTTCTGACCGGGTGCGTGGCATCGAACAGTACGCCTCGCGATTCAGCGACTGGACTTGAGAGTTGTTGGTCGGCAGGGTCAGGGCATAGATTAGACTGTCGGTTAGTACAGTAAGCACCATCCGATCGATTCGATGCGACTTGAGCACACCACGTGCGATTGCCCGTAAACGCAATTCACTTGATGCGAGAGACAAGATACTGTGCCCTCGATATATCGCCCAAAACACTCGGTCATGGTGCCTGAAACCGACGTTGCCCATGGTGCGCACATCAACACGGACGCGCACGTTTCGCCGCGCGCGACATCGGACAGCCAGCCGGAATGGGCCGGGCGGCGCAAGGCACAGCCAGCGGACGCGCTTCTGCCGGCGACTCGACGCTGGCTGGACTCGTTCCCACCCGAGACTCGTCCCCAGGCATTGGCAAAGCAGTTTCCGCGCGTGGCAAATCTCGTCGCTGCTAACTGGAACAATCCTAAGGATTGCAGCGCATTCATCTACTCGCTCTTGCACGATCGACGCGGAGGGCGGCGCGGCTTTCCACGAGAAGTGATGGACGACATCATCATCCTCCGAATGTACTACGCAAGACTGCATCCCATTGTTGATTGGGAGGCCAGTGCCGACGCGGATAGGCACCGCCGGCGCTAGAGTCCGTCGGCGCCTGATCAATATCGCCTATGTAGCCACACTCTTGCACCCGGCCCTGGCAGCGTCCCGAGTTGCCATGTTCGATGGAAGTTCGGTGGCGATTTCAGCAGCTAGTCGAATTCGGGTCGAAATCCGTGACCGCAGTCCGTCCCTGTGGCGGTTTGGATTCAGCATAAGCTCGGTGGCGACAGCAACGCCTCGTCTCTACCAGTAAAGTCTTCGCTGTTCTTCGACTTGCCGCACATCGCCGTGTCTGTGATTCAGACTCTTAATCCATGGGTCGCGGGCTCGATCCCTGCACGGCCTACTACTCCCTTCGAGGGCTCGATCCGTATGCTGGGCCCTTTTCTGCTTTTTCCGTGACGCGCCGCAGCTCGTGACGAGTTACTGCCACGGTGTACGGCGCCGTGGCCTGAACTTAGTGGCTGGTCGGGATGACCATGAGGCGGAGATACAAGGACTGGAGTAATCGGATGCGGGATCAGGTCTGGGATCCGCAAATAGGATCGGCCCCCGCAGAACCACCCCGCATTTTGAAGAAGAAGTTCAAGCAGGCCAACGACAAGCAACAAATCGCAAGCTGAGTCGCAAAGCGAGCAGCTGCCGACTTCTGATGCGGGGCAAGAATTGCTCTGATCGATTCCGGAGCGGGCCCGAACCCAGAACCTCTCACCCCAGCCTCTGCGCCGCGAGATGATCAGTCTATCTAGTGCCTGACACCGCTCCCAGCGCCCGCAGCACCGGCAGTCGCCTCTCGGCAAAATCCCTCGCCATCGTCTTGAGCTCGGCGATATTTTCTTCCTTGGAGTCGAGGGTCTTGCCGTCCTTGATGAGCCGCTTGCCCTGTTCCAACAACACCTGTAGCGCCAGCTGCGCCCAGTCTTCCGGGACATTGCGGCCTTCCGAAAGTGCAAGCAGGAACAATAACTGCATCCGGTCGGCCGGGATGCCACCTCCCGTGACCGGACTCGCCAGATATCGAATTTCGTTGCTGGTCCTTGCGCTGCGAATCACGTGGCTATTGTATCGGTCGCTCTTGACCTTGCACTCGGCAATTTGTTCGTCGCCGTACGCCAAGGCGACATCTCCCTTGCCCACCAGCGTCATCACCGCTTGCTGCAATTCCGCGAGATTCACGCCTTGTCCCTTGAAAGCTCGCTCCATCTCGCCAAGGGTCTTTGGCTGCTGATCGGCCATCGCATCGAGAACGCGATTGTAGATGGCCGCGTTCATGTCCACTTCACCCAAAATTCCCTTGACCTTTAGCGTCACGTCGGCGCGCGCATTGATCAGTATGACGCGGATCGCGCGCAGCGCCTCCATCTGCTGCATGGGATTAAGGCGGCGTGCGCCTCTTACCCAATAATCCTTTCGGAAGTTCTGGTTGATACAGAAGTCACGAACGGTCTGTCTGAACTCTGCATTGGAAATTTCATCGAGCAGCGCCTGCTGTTCCGGAGTGGTGTTAATCCCTACTACGTGATCGAGGTAGTGAGCCGAACACGCGAACGTGGTCTTCGACGGCGCCAGACACTCGGCGATGCGGGTGAATGAAAAGGGGTAGAAATCCCGGTTGAAATACTCGTGCGCGACGTAATTCCGGTTCTCGTCCTTGATCTGTTTGAGCTTCTGCATCACCTGCGGGTTCGCCCTGGCGTAGAGGGGCTTCGTCCCCAGCACCTTTTCTGCGAACGCCAGCGCGCCGTCGATCCGCGCGACGACTCCCTGCCCGATGCTTCCGTTGATCGCGGCGTGATCGGCCAGCAGGTCGCGAAATGGCGTCAACGACGCCCAGCCAGGGTACGTGTTGTAACTGACGTAAAGAACCCCCCCCACCCGCAGCCTGCGGCGAATGAAGTCGACAATTACGTGCCGATTGTGATCCGAAACCCAGCTCCAGATGCCGTGCAATCCGATGAAATCGAAGTCCGGCAGATCGGGCCGCACGCAGAATTCGTCAAAGGCCTGGTCCGATAATTCGGCATTGTTGCCCGACGCCGACGCGAGCTGCTGCGCGAACGCCGCGTGCGACGGATTGAAGTCGGTGCCATGCCACTGAGCGATCGATGCCGAGGCATGGAGATTCAGGCTGATTCCTTGACCGAACCCCAGCTCACACGCGTTCCTGATGTCGGGATAGGCAAGGCCGGCGTGGACGAACGCGAGTTGCACGCGCAGCGGATTGAGCTCGGCGTAGTAGCCATGGGTGTAGCCGATCTCGGCTACATAGCCGGCGGTCCAGTCATTCATGGAGTGTGCTTCTCATGACGAATCTGCAAACGTCATACAGCCAGGACATGCCGCTTTCGCAAGTGCGGCCGAGGGTGTTGCCAAACGCCGCACGCGCTCCATCCGTCCAGCTATGGATCACCGGCATATCATGATCGATGGACAATGCACAAGGAACGGGCATTAGCTTGCGGCAGCAGCCTAGAACTGGCGTCGGCGATCCGTGAGCGCTCGACTGCCCGCGGATGACATTTCCCGCGAAGCCGGAACCGACGCACCAGCTGCCAACGCAATCCGAGGCCCGCGTAATTTACGCCTGTTCGATTTCGACGGCAATCATCGGGAATGTGGCAATGCGCAGATGAACCGCGCTGGCTGCGCCATCAGCAGCGCTCCTTCATGTGGTCTCGCCTCCGTGAGTCATGGGCCCGGATTGCAGCATGCCTACTCGCCGTTTACGCTCCACAAATGCGATTGGAAGGGAAACCCATGTGCTGGAGGACATATAAATTGCTGGTATGCGCAACGATCCTGCTCTCGGCGCCGGCATGGCCATCCGATCTCGATCCACAGTCGCCCAGCGCCCCGGTGTGGCCGGATGGTGTATTCCGCTGGCAGTACAATCCAGATAACCATCCGGCGTGGATCGACGCTCGTCGCGCAAGCTCGATGGTGCAAGATGCCGCGAGGCAATGGGAAGCGTGCGGCATTCGCATGGAGTACTTGGGAGAGACAAAGCGTCGGCCCGGACTCATGGACGGCGTGAACGTCGTCGGTTGGCTTGCCGAGCTTCCGCGCGGGGTGCGCGCAATGACGCTTGGGAGAGCACAGTCGCGCGAGCTGATCGAGCGTGATATCGCAATTGACTCGCATCGACTGGAATTCGAGCGGACTCCTCGCCTTCTCGAAAAAGTCCTCGTACACGAGTTCGGTCACGCCATCGGACTCCGGCACTCACCCAGGTGCGACGATGTCATGACGCTGGCCGCCGACTGTCCGCGCGTCCCGGCCACTGAGCTGCCCGTGGTGCCAACCGAAACGGACCTTGCGCGCTGCCGGGCGCTCTACTCACGCCCGTGACAGTGCGCGCAAGCCCACGGGCCGCACTTGCAGTGCCAGGGCGCTAGCGATTGCCACATGGGGGCAGGGCGAGCCCCTCCGGCCGCTGCGCAGGCCATGGCCACTGTACCGCCGAAACGTCTTACGCTTGCATCTTGTGGCAGGCAAACAAACATGATCCAACTCGTTGATAGGAAACCACGCCCGTTCAAAGCTGCCCTTCGTGCTCACCAGGATTTCAGCAACAGCTTCTTCTCCTCGAGCAACCTACGCGCCTCGGCAAACAGCTTCCCGGTCAACTGACGCTTCTCCAGCAGGTGGCGAAAGCGCAGGATGGTCGTCTCGTCCGGCACCAGGTACGTCGTGCGATCAATCCCCGCAAACCGGCGCATCGACGCGCTGTCGTAGAGCGCATCTTCCATCGCCGGATCGGACAGGTTGAATCACTGCTGCATGAAATAGATGCGCTACATCCGCGGCATCGGGTGCGACGGACGCCCCTGTACTGCCTTGGAGCCCCTCCAACCATCGGTCTGACATGAGGAGTTACGCAGAGTTTCCCTCGCGCGATGCTGGCCGGATACGCAGACGCACCGCGCCGACTCTTCGTGACCTACGCGCCGCTCCCATACCCTGAGGAGAGCGGCTCAACCAGCCAGACTCGTACCTAGGCATCACGACCCGCAGAGCCTCATCCGTCCTGCGACCAAGCGGTGTCCTAGGGCGGGTCCTTTTTCGCCACTCTGAGGCCGGACTGCACCGCACGGCGCATCACCTTACCGCTCTCGTTCTTTGGCAACGCTGCGGTGAACACCACCTTGAATGGAACGGTCGTATTCCCGATCTTTTCGAGGCAGAGCTGCTTGAGAGCATCCGCATCGACATCCTCGCTTGTCACCACGACCGCGATCAGCATGGGGAGCTCGCCTTCACGTTTCGCGAACGGCACAACGACCGATTCCAATACCGCTGGGTGGGAGTTGAGTGCAGCCTCGATCGTCTGCGCGTCCAGTTTGTTGCCGCCCAGATTGAGCACCGTGTCGATGCGCCCGGTTAGGTACAGGTAGCCGGCTGCGTCGACAGCGCCCCGGTCTCCCGGGTGGTGCCAGCCACCGCGGAAGAACCTTGACGTGGCTCCCGAGTCATTCACGTAGCCGTCGACCGTAAAGGGAGTCTTGAATCGAAGGTTGCCCACGTGGCCCGGCGGAAGAATCTTGTCATCCTCGTCCACTGCATCTGCTTGTACCCAAGGATACAAGCGGCCATGGGACTTCGGACGTTGCTTCCTGACCTCCTCGTCCACGACCGCCAGCAAGCCTGATTCACTGGACGCATACCGAACTTCTACCTGGTCGCAGAACATTTCTTGAATGTCAGCGATCAGCTGGGGCGGGGCGACGCTTCCACCCATCACGAACCGCGAAACGATCGACTTGTAACTCTCCCTGTTCTCCGTCAAGGCTCGAAGATCGCGAACGATTTTCATCGCCGTACCGGTGGACGTGATGACGCAAGTGGGCCGGTCCGCACGCAAGCGGGCAAGAAAGGACTTGGACGTCAGATCCGGACTCAGGATGGCCGCAGTCCCCTCCTGCAATATCCGCAGAATCGCGCTCAAGCCGAACGACGTGAGACAGTTCTGCCAAACGCACACCCGCTGGTAATACTCATGTTCCGCTCCGGGATACACGGCGGAGAGCATTTCCTCGCGTGCGTGGGTGCGGGCCACACTTTTCGGTGCGCCACTGGTGCCTGACGTCAAGCCGATCCACCACGGCAGATTGTCAACGTCCGTCGCCATGAGAGGCACTTGTGGTGTACCTCCGTGCGGACGGGCAAACACGGCGCGACTGTCCAGTTGCTCGACCAGCGGCGTTGCTGCGTTGTCGAAGCGATAGCCCGCGTCTGCAAGGACAAACCTGGCACCATGCCGAAGCAGCAAGTTTGCGTGTGGGTCGTTTTCGTGTTGAGTCACGTACGGTGAAGCAGTCGCTCCCATTCGGGCCAGAGCCAATACCGCAGGCACGATTTGCTCGCAACGAGTAAGACCCAGCGCGACGACGTCGCCCCTGCGAACGCCCACATCACTGAATCGTGCGCTGACGAGGTTCGTGACCTGCCACAGAGATCGGTACGTGTAGTGCTTGCCGTCGACGATCAGCGCCGTGCGCTCCGGATAGGCCATGGCATTACGGGCGATAGGCTTGGTGATGTTCATGTAAAGGAAGTAGCCGTATGGCGATGAAAGGGTTCCAGCCAATCCGCCTTTCGCGTCCTGCCCATTTGCCGGACCAGCGTCGTTCTCTGAAGTATTCAGCGCGACACGCCGTTTGCTGCGCGGGTCTGCCAGTGCCTGACCGCCAGTATCGCGCAGTCGGTGTCGGGCCGCGAGAATGGACTGAACTGGAGCTTCCTAAGCTTTCAAGGGATTCGTAGGCGGTGCAGGTATCAAACCTGTGACCCGCGGATTCAGAGTCGAAGCACCGACAAGCCAGAAGCGACCGGCCCCCGCGAAAGATTCCCGACTTCGTGCACGGAATGTCGATCAGGCATCACGACCTCTTGATCCGCTGGCCCGAGGTTCGATCCCTGCACGGCCTACCAGCACACGATAAACGGGGAGTGCGCTCGTGCCGCGGGTGCGCGCGCGAGCGTCGGCGACGCAGGCGGCGCTGGCGCAGCGGATCGCCATCCTCCGGGCGTCATGAGCGCGCGACGGGCGACCGCACTTTCACTCGGCGCGGAACCCCGACATCTCGATCATCGGTCGCCAGCGGGCGGTGTCGGCCTCCATGAGCGCACCGAGCTGGTCCGGGGTGGTGCCGGTGGGCTCGTACCCGCGGCTCCACAGCGATGCGCGGACGTCCGGCGACTGCAGCGCACCGGACACCGCCGTGGCGAGCGCATCACGCACCGGAACAGGGGTGCCGCCCGGCGCATACACCGCCATCCAGGATTCGGCGTAGATCTCAGAAAAGCCCAGCTCCGCGAACGTCGGCACCTCGGGGACGAGCGGTGATCGCGCGCTGCCCGTCGTGGCGAGGATGCGCAGCTTGCCGGCCTTGTGCAGCGTGACGAACTCCGGCAGGACGTCGATGGTCGCCGCCAGCTGGCCCCCCAGCACATCGGAAACCAGCGGCGCGCTCCCCTTGTAGGGGACATGCACCCAATCGATCCCGGACTGCCGGCCCATCCATACGCCCAGGAAATGCGGTGCGCTGCCGGCGGCGGCGGTGCCGAAGCTCGCTTGTCCCGGATGGGCCTTCAGCCACGCGAGTAGCTCGCGCAGGGTGCGCGCGGGATGCGCGGCCGAGACTGCGACGGCCAGCGGAAACTTGGCGACCTGCGCCACCGGCGCGAGATCGCGACGGGCGTCGTATGGCGGCGCGCGGTGCGTGAGCGGCGCCAAGACCGGAACGAACATCGGCGCCATCATCAGCGTGTTGCCGTCGGGCGCGGCACGCTTCAAGTCTTCGGCGGCAATCATCCCGCCGGCCCCGGGTCGGTTCTCGATCACGACCGGGCGTCCCAGCGCGCTCTTGAGCGGCCCGGCGATCAGGCGTGCGATGTAGTCGGTCGGACCGCCCGGCGCGAACCCGACGATGATCGTGACCGGCGCGGTGCCCCGGACTTGTGCGCCGGTGCTTCCCGCAACCGCGGTGACGGCCGCCGCTACGAGCATGCACCACCCCAGGCGGATACGCGGCATCGGACTCCGACGTGACTAAACTGTCCCGATCAGTATACTTTTCGGATGACGCCGGTGTCGAACCGACTGGCCGGGCAGGCGATGCGGTGGAGCGCCTCCACCGAGGAGCAGTTGCGGTTCGAGCGGCTGGTGTCGGAGCTTTCGGCGAGCTTCATCAACATGCCGGCGGCCGCGATCGACGACGCGATCCACGAGGCATTGCGTCGCATCGTCGAGCTGCTCGGCGTCGAGCGCAGCACGCTGTCCGGCGTCATTCCCGGCACGAGCGATCTGGAGACGCTGCATTCCTCTGCGGCCGACGGACTCGCAGCGCTTCCCAGGGGTTCCATCGGGCACGCGTTTCCGTGGGTCATCGCCATGGCTCGTGCCGGCAAGCCCATCGTGTTCTCGCGGCTCGAGGAACTGCCGCCGGAAGCCGGCGCGGTCAAGGAGTGGTATCGACGGTCCGGATTGCGGTCGCACATCGGCGTGCCCGTTCTCGTCGCGGGCGAACTCGTCGCCATCCTCGGTTTCGGGATGCTGCGTTCCGAGCGGACGTGGTCGAGCGAGCTGGTCGATCGGCTGAAACTCGTCGCGGAGATCTTCGCGAGCGCTCTGGCACGCAAGCGCGCGCACGAGGACGTCGAGCGGGCGCTCGCGTTCGAGCGGCTGTTGGTGGACGTCTCCGCGTCGCTGATCGCGCAGCAGCTCGACGAGCCCGACCGCGCCATCGACAGTGCGCTGCATGCGATCGGCGACGTGCTCGCCGTGGATCGCACGACGCTCTGGAGCCGCACGGCTGACGGCCAGCGCTACGAGGCGACGCACGTGTGGACCGCCCACGGGGTGGCCGGCCCGCCGTCCTCCATCGATCGAACGCTGGTTCCGACCGTGTTTGGGCTCCTGTCGGCCGGCGCGGTCGCGAATTTGGCGAGTCTCGACGATCTGCCGGCCGAGGCGCAGGAAGACAAGGACGCGCTGCGGCGACTGGGAACACGGTCGCTGCTGGTGGTGCCGCTCGTGATCGACGGGTATGTGGTCGGCGCCCTGTCGCTGGCGACGCTGCGTGCGGAGCGGCCCTGGCCCGACGTCATCGTTCCGAGGGTGCGTCTCATCGGAGAAGTGTTCGCCAATGTCCTCACGCGCCGCAGGGCGGCGCTCGAAGTCGAGAAGGCGCAGAGCGAAACGGCCCAGTATCGCGAACGGCTCGCGCACCTGGTGCGCGTGCATACCGTCGGCGAGATGTCGGCGGCCATCGCGCACGAGGTGAACCAGCCGCTGATGGCGATCGAGAACTATGCGCAAGCGGCGCAGCGCCGCCTCGCCGGACCGGGCGCCACCGGCAACGCGAAGCTGCACGAGCTCCTGGACAAGATCGCAAGCCAGGCGGCACGCGCCGGCGACGTGCTGAAGCGCCTGCGCTCGATCGTGAAGAAGCACGACTCCGAGGCGACGCAGTTCGACATCGGCAGCGCTCGTCGCCGACACGATGAACCTCGTCGAGATGGAGAGCCGCCTCAAGGACGTGCGCATCGAGCTCGAGATCGCGGACGGACTGCCGCCGGTCCTGGCCGACGAAGTGCAGATCCAGCAGGTGATCCTGAACCTCGCCCGCAACGGGATCGAGGCGATGGAGACGGTGGGCAGCCCGCGCGACAAGGTACTCAGGGCGGAGGTGGTGATCGCCGACGCCGCGGAGATCGTGGTCCGCATCGTCGATCGCGGCCACGGGATCAGCGCGGTCGATGCCGAGCACCTGTTCGAGCCGTTCTATTCCACGAAGGACGCAGGGCCTGGGCATCGGCCTCGCAATCTGCCGCTCGATCGTCGAAGCGCACGGCGGGAAGCTGTGGTACGCGCCGAGCGCGCCGCATGGCGACTGCCTTCCAATTCACACTGCCGATTGCCCGCGAGACGACGGATCATGACGCCTCCCACGGTCTGCATCGTTGACGACGACGAGGCGGTGCGCGACTCCATCGTGGAGCTCGTGAGCTCGGTCGGCCTTGCGGCGGCAACCTACGGCTCCGCGCAGGCGTTCCTCGACGGGTACGATCCCGAACGGCCCGGGTGCCTGGTGCTCGACGTCCGCATGGCGCACATCAGCGGACCGGCATTGCAGGAGAAGCTGATCGCCATGGGGGCCTCCACGCCGATCGTGTTCATCAGCGGACACGGCGACATCCCGATGGCGATCATGGCGATCAAGGCCGGCGCGGTCGACTTCGTGCAGAAGCCGTATCGGGACCAGCAGCTCCTCGACAGCATCAACGAGGCGCTCGCCCGCGACGCTGCGACGCGCGCAGGCAGCGCGGCAGGGGGAAGGCTTTGCGCTGCGGCTTGCGACGCTCACCGAGCGCGAGCGGGAAGTGCTGGACCTCGTGGTGCAGGGACTGTCGAGCAAGACGATCGCAAGGTCGCTCGGCATCAGTCATCGGACGGTCGAAGTCCACCGCAGCCACATCCTGGAGAAGCTCGAGCGTGCGCACGGTGCCCGAACTCATCCACCTGGCGAGCCGGTAGCGTTGCGCGCGCTAAGTGCTTCCACTTATTGCGATTCGGGGCATCGCCGCACATTCTGGATCGCGTCGGAGGGAGCCGCGATGCTCGACGTGCCCGCGAAGCGAGAGGCGTGCGTCCTCGGCATGGAACGAATGCCGCAATCGACGAGCCACCGGTGCGCGATTCCGTCTACCTCGTTGGGTTTGCAGACGACGAACGCGGCGTCCTCGAGAGGACGTTGCGACCGGACGACGTCGCCATCCTCTGCTTCGATGACGCGGATGCGCTGCTCGCGACCATGCGCGCCGACGACTGCGGCTGTATCGTCACTTCGGTCGACCTGCCAGGCATCGGCATTCGCGGACTGATCCGCGAAATCCGGGCGCGCGGCCACTGCGTCGCGATCGTGGCGGTCGGTCGCGAGGACGATTTTCGCCTGGCCGTGGACCTCGTGCGCGCCGGTGCCGCCGAGTACGTCGAGCCACCGCTACGCGCGGGCCGCCTGCTGCGAGCCGTGCGCCGCGCGCTCGCCGCGGCCCGACTCGCACGGGCGAGTACGGCGCGTCCCTGACGCGCGGGTGTCGCTTACGTGACAACACGTAGCCATTAAGTGGCTCGCCTCGATGGCGGCGGCCTGGCGCTGCCCATAGCATCACGCTCCCAGGAGGGTGAGCGACTCACCTCGTCGCGGCGGGAACGTTCCGCCGATGCGCCCTTCGGCCACGAAGGAGACCGACATGCGTTGGACAGGAGCAATAGGACGGGGCATTGGCATGGTGGCGTGGGTGCTGGCATTCGCGGTGCCGGCGTTCGCCCAGCAGCAGAAGCCCAACATCCTCTTCATCATGGGCGACGACATAGGGTGGATGCAGCCTGGCGTGTACCACCGCGGCCTGATGGTGGGCGAGACGCCCAACATCGACCGTCTCGCGCACGAAGGCGGGATGTTCACGGACTATTACGCGGAGCAAAGCTGCACCGCCGGCCGCAATGCGTTCTTCACCGGCATGCATCCGTTGCGCACGGGGATGATCCCGCCGCAGCTCCCGGGCAGCCCCTCGTACCTGCGCCCGGGCACGCCCGCGCTCGCCAAGTTCCTGCACGACCAGGGGTACGCGACCGGCGAGTTCGGCAAGAATCACCTGGGCGACCACACCGACGCGCTGCCGACTGCGCATGGCTTCGAAGAGTACTGGGGCTATCTCTACCATCTCGACGCGATGCAGGGCGTGAGCTTCCCCGACATCAACAAGTCGCCGACGGTGCAGAGCGTCGTTCCGCCGTGCCGCAATACGCCGATCCCCGGCATTCCGGAGACCCCCGGCGCGGTCGATCCCAAGACCACGATCTGCCTGACGCCGCCGCGCAACGTCCTGTGGTGCAAGTCCTCGGACGGCACATCGAAGTCGCAGAACTGCAAGGACGAAGGGCCGTTGACGCTGGAGCGCTCGAAGACGGTGGACGAGGAGATCTCGTCGCACGTCATCGACTTCCTCGACCGCAACGATCCCAAGAAGACGAACAAGCCGTTCTTCGTCTGGTACAACCCCGCGCGCATGCACGTCACCACCGTGCTCCCGGACAAGTACCTGGCGATGGTGGGCGAGCCGGGGGGCAAGGACTGGGGCGTGAACGAGGCGGGCATGAAGCAGATGGACGACAACATCGGCTACGTGCTGAAGAAGCTCGAGGACATGGGCCAGCTCGACAACACCATCGTCGTCTTCACCACCGACAACGGCGCCGAGACGATCACGTTCCCCGACGGCGGCACGACGCCGTTCAAGGGCGGCAAGTTGAGCACGTGGGAAGGCGGCATGCGCGCGCCCGCCGTCATCCGCTGGAAGGGCGTCATCAAGCCGGAAACGGTATTCAACGACATCTTCGCGTCGCTCGACTGGCTGCCGACGTTCGTCGAGATCGCCGGCGGCCCGAAGGGCAACACGCTCAACGACCAGATCATGGCCGGCCGCTACCCGGGGATCGTGAAGACCAGGCTCGACGGCGTGAACCAGCTCGACTACCTCACCGGCAAGTCCGCCAAGTCCGCGCGCGACACGTTCTTCTACTATTCGGGTGCGCAGCCGTCGGCGGTCCGGTACAAGAACTGGAAGCTGTACTTCGCGATGGTGAGCGATGCGCCGGCGGGCTTCATCGCGGGCGTCCAGCCCTACCATTGGGCGCAGGTGGTCAACATCAAGCGCGATCCCTTCGAGACGTCGATCGGCGAGCAGTACAAGACGCTGATCGGAATGGGCGGCGCCATCGCGTCGCCGTCGACTGCGTACCTCTACGACTGGAACCTGCTGCCGCTCGGGCAGCAGCTCTGGCTGAAGGAGCTCGAGTCGTACGTCGAGTTCCCGCCGATGCAGGATCCGGCGTCGTACAACCTCACGCAGGTGATGGAGCAGGTGAAGAAGATGCAGACCGCGAGCCACGCAGGTCAATGACGCGGCGATGAAAGCCAGCGGACGGCGGACCTGCGCCGTCCGCGCCATTCGGCGGGAACCGCCATGCACGGCCGGCGCCACGACGGACGGCTACGGCAAGGACGGCCAGCCGTTCCTCACCAAGGAGCCGAAGCTCCTGCTCGACGACAACGATGCCGGCAAGCCGGCGGGCATCCATCGGATGGTGGGACGCCGGCCGGTGGCGGCCTTCGGCAATTCAACCGGCGACCGGCAGATGCTCGAGTACACGAAAGCGGGCGAAGGTGCGCGTCTTGCCATGCTGGTGCTGCATGACGATGCCGAGCGCGAGTACGCGTACGGTCCTGCGCAAGGCCTGCCGGCCACGCGCGTCGGCACGTTCACTCAGGCGCTATACGACGAGGGGGCCAGGAGGCAATGGATCGTGATCAGCATGAAGAGGGACTGGAAGCGCATCTTCGCGTTCGAGCCATGAGCTTTCGTGCCGCTGCGAGCCCTGCCGGCGATGCAGCGGTTGACGCACTGGAGGCCAGGGTTCCCGGGAATTGAGGAACCCTCCGAGGATCCTGCGTGCGGCATGGCCGGCCGCGCAACGGTTCGACACGTTGCGAACTACTCCCCCGCCGGAAGAATACGAATCCCACGAACGTAGGATCGCGCTTGACGTGCGAAGCCGGTCGCAGGCGACGTCAGGGGCAGGCGACGTCCGACGATACTCCGATCGGAACAACGCCGGAAATCGCAAGTGAACATAATGTACTGCTGTACAAAGACAGCTGTGAACCCTAGCGACGACCGGGCCCCGCATCGACTCCGTTCCCTACGGGCAGGCAGCAGATGGTCCTGACGAGCGCGCGAATGTCGCCGGTTTCATCCCCGGCAATGGCGGTCGCTCATGCCTCGTCGTCCCGGCAATGGAACGACACCGTCTCGACGCGAATCCCCCTCGCAGGGGTGGCCGAAGCAGATACGGCCGCGGCCTCGGATCAGCAGCTCCTCGCGATGCAGCACGAACTCGCGCTCGCCGTCGAAGGTCACGTAGGTGCCGTTGGAGCTCTGGTCGATCAGCACGAACTTGTCGCGATGCCGCTCGATCCTGGCGTGAAAGCGCGACGCCAGCTTGTCGGGAATCACCATGTCGTTCTGGGCATCGCGACCGAGCGTGAGCGCGGCCGCGTCGGCGCCGAGTCGGAGCGTGTGCGCACCGTGCTGGAGGTCGAGCTCGGCCGCCCCGTGCGATGACCGTGTCACGAGCTCCGTGAGGTCGGCGCGGCTTTGCCACGCCAGCTCGACGATGTCCATGTCCCGATCCTTGCCCTTCAATGTCACGGCGTCGAGCTCGCGCAGGTGCGGGCGCAGGTAGGGCGACAGCGCGCTTGCGGTGGAGGCCGACAGGATGATCTGACCGCCTTTCGCCAGGGCGACCATGCGCGCGGCGGTGTTGACCGAGTCGCCGAACAAGTCGCCGTCCCGTTCGATCGCGTGGCCGAAATGGAAACCGATACGAAAGGCGAGGCGCAGGTCGTCGACGGGCGTCAGCGCGGACATCCGGCTCTGGATCTCGGCGGCGGCGGCGGCGGCCTGGTCGGCCGTGGGAAAGACGAGCATCGCCTCGTCGCCGATCGTCTTGACGAGCCGGCCCTCGAATCCGGCAGCGACGTCCCGCGCCAGCTCGATGCAGCGGCTGATCGTCGCCAGCGCTTCCGCGTCGCCCAGGCGCTCGTACAGGCGCGTGCTGCCCGCGACATCGGCGAACAGCACGGCAACGGTCGGTTCGGCGGAGGCCAAGGGATGGTTCCAACGTGAACGAACCAAACACTGTAATGAGCCGGCCGGTGGTTGTCATTTCACCGGCTCGGCAGCACCCTGTAGGCATGCCCGGTTGTCCCGGGCTTCCCGGTCGTGCGACACTTACCCGTTGTCGTCCGTCCCTACAGGAAAGGTTCGCCATGACCCGCATTTCCCTGCTTGCCCGCTTGCTCGCCGTCGGACTCGTCGCCGCGTCGGCGTCCGGCGCCGTCCTCGCGCAGGAGGTCAAGTTCTTCCGCATCGGCACCGGCGGCACCGCGGGCACCTACTACCCGATCGGCGGCCTCATCGCCAACGCCATCAGCAACGCGCCGGGCTCGCGGCCGTGCAACGACGGCGGCAGCTGCGGCGCGCCGGGCGTGGTCGCGACGGCCGTCGCCTCCAACGGCTCGGTCGCCAACATCAACGGCATCCAGTCCGGGCAGCTCGAGTCCGGCTTCACGCAATCGGACGTGGCGTACTGGGCCTACACCGGCACCGGCGTCTACGAAGGCAAGCCCAAGGTCGCCGACCTGCGCCTCATCGCCAACCTGTACCCGGAGACGATCCACCTCGTCGCGCGCAAGGGCGCCAACATCAAGAGCGTCGCCGACCTCAAAGGCAAGCGCGTGTCGCTCGACGAGCCGGGCTCGGGCACGCTGGTCGACGCGCGCATCATCCTCGGTGCCTACGGCCTGACCGAGAAGGACCTCACGGCCGAATACCTGAAGCCCAACCAGGCCGGCGACAAGATGCGCGACGGCGGCCTCGACGCGTTCTTCTTCGTGGGCGGCTATCCGACGAGCGCGATCTCCGAGCTTGCGTCGGCCGGCGGCGGCATCGACCTCGTGCCGGTCACCGGTCCCGAAGTCGACAAGATGCTGAAGCAATACGGCTTCTTCGCGCACGACACCATTCCCGCCAACACCTACAAGGGCGTCGGGGAGGTGAAGACGATCGCCGTGGGCGCGCAATGGGTCACGTCGGCGAAGCAGCCGGAAGCGCTGATCTACGAGATCACCAAGGCGATGTGGAACGACAACTCGCGCAAGCTGCTCGACGCCGGCCACGCGAAGGGCAAGGCCATCACCAAGGCGAGCGCCACCGCCGGCGCCGGCATCCCGTTCCATCCGGGTGCCGAGAAGTTCTACAAGGAAGCCGGGCTGCTGAAGTAAGCCGCGCACCGACGCATTGACCCGAAACGGGGCCGGTTCTCACTGCACCGGCCCCGTTTCCATTGGCGCGACGCCTTCGCGCCGCTTCCGCGCGCACGCCAGGACGCACGATGCCGACCATCGAAATCGACAAGACACGCGAGCTCGAGGAGAAGTTCGACCCGGAGATGCGGTTCCGGCCGATCCGCAACTCGGCCGCGCTGCTCGTCACCGCGCTGCTGATCGTCCTGTCGTGCTTCCACTACTACACCGCGGGCTTCGGCCTGCTGCGCGAGGCGACGCATCGCGGCGTGCACCTCGCGTTCGTGCTGGGTCTCATCTTCCTCGTGTTCCCGCTGCGCAAGGCGATGCTCGCGCATCCGCCCAGGCCGGGCATCGTCGCGCCCGGCGGCGTGCCGCTGTACGACTGGGTGTGCGCGCTGCTGATCGCGGCGTCGGTGCTCTACATCCCGTTCGTGTTCGACGACCTCGCGTTCCGCGTCGGCAATCCGAACGACCTCGACGTCGTGATGGGCACGGTGCTGGTCGTGCTGCTGCTCGAGGCAACCCGCCGGGCGATGGGCTGGCCGCTGCCGATCATCGCGCTGCTGTTCATCGGCGTACGCGCTCGGCGGGCTCGTACTTCCCGGGGCTGCTCAGACACTCGGGGGCGTCGTGGCCGAGCCTCGTGAATCACCTGTACCTGACGAGCCAGGGCATCTACGGCATCGCGGTCGGCGTGGTCGCGACGTACGTCTTCCACTTCGTGCTGTTCGGCGTGCTCGCCACCGCGATCGGCTTGGGGCAGCTCTTCATCGACATCGCGTCGTCGATCGCCGGCCGTTACGCCGGCGGGCCGGCGAAGGTGTCGGTGTTCGCTTCCGCGATGTTCGGGATGCTCTCCGGCTCGTCGGTCGCCAACGCGGTCACGGTGGGCTCGCTCACCATTCCCGCGATGATCCGTCTCGGCTATCCGCGCCACTTCGCGGGCGGGGTCGAGGCGGCCTCGTCCACCGGCGGGCAGATCACGCCGCCGATCATGGGCGCCGCCGCCTTCCTGATGATCGAGTTCCTGAACCTGCCGTACTCGACCATCATCATCGCGGCGATCGTGCCCGCGTTCATGCACTTCTTCGGCGTGTTCATGCAGGTGCACTTCGAGGCCAAGAACAAGGGCCTGCGCGGCCTGCGCGAAGGACGAGCTGCCCGACATCCGGAAGACGCTCGCGGCCAACTGGCCGACGCTGATCCCGCTCGTGCTCCTGATCACGATCATCGTGCAGGGCAACACGCCCTACCTCGCGGCGTTCACCGGCATCAGCTCGTGCATCCTGGTGGGCTTCTTCACGTCGCGCCAGCGCACGACCGCGCTGCAGTACGTCGCGCTGCTGGTCTCGCACGCGATCCTGATCGCGCTCATCACGCGCCAGTTCGGCGAGTTCCGCATCCCGGTGTTCGTCGCGATGCTGATCGCGGTGCCGCTCGTGCATCGCTGCATCGGCCGGGAGGCGCGCATCGGCGGGCGCGCGATCCTCGCCGCGTTCGAGATCGGCGCCAAGTACGCGCTCGCCGTGGGCGCCGCGGCGGCGACCGTCGGCATCGTGATCGGCGTGGTGACGCTGACGGGCGTCGGCTTCAAGCTGTCGTACATCGTGACGTCGGCGGCGCAGTCGATGGCCTCGGGCGTGGTCGCGGTGCTGCCCACCGGCTGGGCCGACCTGAAGGCGCTGACGCTCGATCGCCGCGCTGATCATGACGGGGCTGGTGTGCATCCTCATGGGCTGCGGCATCCCGACCACGGCGAACTACATCATCATGGTGACGGTGGCGGCGCCCACGCTCGTTCTGCTCGGCGTGCAGCCGATCGTCGCGCACTTCTTCGTCTTCTATTACGGCGTGCTGGCGGACATCACGCCGCCGGTGGCGCTGGCCGCTTATGCCGCGGCGGGGATGGCCGGGTCCGATCCGTTCAAGACCGGCAACACCGCGTTCCGGCTGGGCCTCGGCAAGGCGCTGGTGCCCTTCGTGTTCGTGTTCGCGCCGTCGCTGCTGATCATGGTCGACAACTTCTCGTGGTACGAGTTCACGGTCGCGTTCGTCGGCTGCGTGCTCGGCATCACGGTGCTGGCCGCGGCGCTGTCCAACTACATGCTCACGAAGATGCAGATGTGGGAGCGGCTGGTCTGCGTGCTGGCCGCGGTGCTGATGATCGCGCCGGGCATCGTGAGCACCAGCATCGGCATCGCGATCGTGATCCCGGTGGTGCTGCGGCAGGTGGCGGCGCGGCGCGGGGCGGCCGCCCCCGCGTAGGATCCGCTACGCGGCGTGCGACGCCGGCGCCGCGCGGTCGCGCGCCCAGCTGCGGATGTGGTCGACCTGCTCCTTCATGGTCTTCGACAGCGGCACGATGCGCGCCGCGGTGCGCATCAGGTCGTCGAACTTGAGCGGCCGGTCCTCGAGCCGGGCCTTGGTGATCGCGGACACCACGCACTGCTCGATCTCGGCGCCCGTCCAGCCCTTGGTCAGCGCGACGAGGCGCTCAGGTCGAACGCCGCCGGGTCCTCGCCCGCGCTTCTCGAGGTGGATGCGTGAAGATCTCGAGCGCGCTCGTCGTCGTGCGGCAGGTCGACGAAGAACACCTCGTCGAAGCGGCCCTTGCGGATCATCTCGGCCGGCAGGAGGTCGATGCGGTTGGCGGTGGCGGCGACGAACAGCCCGCGCACCTTCTCCTGCATCCAGGTCAGGAAGAACGCGAAGATGCGGCCCTGCTCGCCGGTGCGCCTCGGCCGCGGTGATGCCCATCTCGATCTCGTCGAACCACACGACGGCGGGCGCGATCTCCTCCATCATCCGGCACGCACGCGCGAACGCCCATTCCGGCGTGCCGTTGCGGCCCGAGAACACCTCGGCCATGTCGATGCGGTAGAGCGGCAGCTCGAACGTCGACGCGATCGCCTTGATCGACAGGCTCTTGCCGCAGCCCGACACGCCCATCACCAGCACGCCCTTGGGCACCAGCTCCTCGCCGATCCGGTCGGCGGATGGAACAGCGCGCGGCGCTCGATGCAGCCAGTTCTTCATCACCTCGAGGCCGCCGATGCGATCGAGGTCGCGGCCTTCGCCGATGTACTCGATCGTGCCCGTGCGATTGACGCGCAGCCGCTTCTCCTCGAGCAGCGTCGGCAGCGATTCGCGGGCGAGGCGTCCGGCGTCGCGCGACGGCGCGGCGCAGCGCGAAGCCCGCCTCGTCGAGCGTCAGGCCGAGCAGCGCGCGCGCGATCAGGTCGAGCGTGGTGTCGCGGGTGTCGACCCACTGGCCGGCCGCGCCGAACGCGGCCACCTGCTGCGCGAGGAACGCGCGCATCTCGGTGAAGTCGGGCACCGACAGCTCGACGAACAGGATGCTGCTGGCGAGCTCCTCGGGAATCTCGCGCACCGGCGCCGAGATCACGACGCACTGGCCGCGCTGCGTGCACAGCAGCGAAGAGATCGCGCAGCCGCCGGCGCACGTCGACCGAGTCGCGCATCGGCTCGTGGAAGTCCTTGAGGTGGAACACCGCCGGTGACGTCGTGCTCGGCGATGAAGTCGAGCGCGGCGCGCGGATCGGTGATCGCGTTGCGGCGTGCCGTCGCCTTCGCGCAAGCCCTCGGTGATGCTCCACGACCAGTAGGGTACCGGCTTGACGAGGTGCTGCTGAGCGCCGCGGCGGAGCAGGGCCGAGATGCGCTGCTCGTCGGCCGACAGAACGTAGAGCAGGGGATGCCCGGACGCGAAGAGCTCGCGCAGGGCCTGCTCCGACTTGCTTTCCGTCACCTGCGGGTCCGCCATGTTCGCTGTCCTTCTGCCGTTGCATGGATTGTGACACGGAGCGCAACGGCGGCGCGCGAGCGCGCCACGAGCACGAGTGCACGCGATCACATAAGATTGCGGTCGTCACTCGATAACGTTGCGTCCGTTGCGCCTGCCCTGCATGGCGCACGAGGCGCCTTCGACAGGGGGATTGCCAGGTTGCGGTCCGCAGGCTTCGCCGGGAACGTTCGCGGCGGGATAGCGAGCGCGGTGGTGTCGCTCGGCATCCTGTTGCCGCTCGGCTTGCTCGCCTACGCGGTGCTCGGGTCCGAGGCCGGCCCCGTCGGCGTGCGCGCGGCGTTCGCGACGGCGATCGTCGGCGGACTCGTCGCCACCCTGGTGGGCGGGGTGGACGTGCCCGGGCAGCGGACCCAAGACCTCCACCACGCTGATCTTCGCCGGCTTCGTGGCGACGCTGCTCGCGGACCCGCGGCTGCACGGGCCGCAGGGCCTCGACGTGGAGGCGGTCGTTGCGCTCGCCTCGCTGTGCGTCGCGCTCGCCGGACTGCAGCAGGTGCTGTTCGCGCTGCTGCGGATGGGCTCGGCCGTGAGCTTCGTGCCGCGGCCGGTGGTGGCCGGCTTCATGGACGGCATCGCGATCCTCATCGCGATCGCCCAGTTCCAGACGCTCCTCGGGATGTCCCACGCGACGGGAGCGCCGGGCACGATGCACGCCGACGGCGGACCGCACATGGGCGGCCTGGCGCTCGGCCTCGTGACCGCGGCGCTGTGCTGGATCGTCGCGCGGCGGTGGCCGCGCGCGCCGTGGGGCCTGGCCGGCATCGTGGGGGGCACTGCGCTGTACGCGGTGCTGTCCGGCGTGTTTCCGGACGGCGCGTATGGCGACATGCTGGGCGCGCCGGCTGCGAACCTCGCGATCCCGCTCGAGGTGGCAGGGCGTCGCGCGGCGAGCCTGTTCCCGGTCGCGCGCGATCACTTGCCCGCGCTGCTCGCCACCTCGGTCGTGATCGCGGTCATCGGCGCAATGGATGGGCTGCTGTCGGCCGTGGCGGTCGACACGCGCCTCAATGCGCGCCACGACTCCAATCGCCTGCTGCTGGGCATGGGTCTCGGCAATCTCGCCTGCGCCGCGTGCGGGGGGCTGCCGGTGGTCACCTCGTCCGCGGTGCAGCTCGCCGCGCATCGCGCGGGCGGGCACGGGAAGGGCACGGGCGTCGCGTGCGCAGTCATGCTGCTGTTCGTGCTCGTCGTCGGCGGGCCTGCGCTCGGCCGGGTGCCGGTCGTGGTGACCGCCGGCGTGATGCTCGTGGTGGCGCTCGGCCTCTTCGACCAGTGGAGCACCGCGCTGTGGCGACAGCTGCGCGGCGGCAGCCGCGACCGCGATGCGCTGTGGAGCCTCGTCATCGCGGCGATCGTGGGCGCGATCACGGTGCTGTTCGGCTTCGTCTTCGCCATCGTGGTCGGTGTCGCGCTTTCCGCCGTGCTGTTCGTGAGCCAGCTGAGCCGCTCGCTCGTGCGCAACGTGGCGACCGGCGAGACCCGCGGCTCGCGCCGCATCTACCGCCCCGAGGAGACGGAGGTGCTGCGCGCCCGCGGCAGCGAGGTTCGCGTGATCGAGCTCGAAGGCGCGATCTTCTTCGGGACGGCGCATCGCTTCGAGCGCGACATGGAGCGGCTGGGATCGGGGGCACGCTTCGTGATCCTCGATATCCGCCGCGTCACGATGATCGACGCGTCGGGTGCGTTCGTGCTCGAACGCCTCGTCACGCGGCTGCGCAAGCGCGGCGCGCAGCTCCTGCTCGCCGGGATCGTGGCCGGCGATCGGCACGCGCGGGCGCTGCGCACCTTCGGCGCGCTGCAGGCGTCGGAGGGCGATTGGCACGCCGACAGCGATCGCGCGCTCGAGCACGCGGAGCGACAGGTGCTCGCGGACGCCGGCGTGCGCGCTTCGTCCGCCGAGCTGCCGCTCGCCGAGCTGTCGCTGCTCGACGGCATGGACGCCGACCAGCAGGCGACCTTGCGGCGTTACCTGTCGCGCGTGGAGCTCGCAGCGGGCGAGATCCTGTTCCGCCGTGGCGAGCCCGGCGACCGGTTGTACGTGCTCGCCAAAGGCTCGGTCAGCATCCTCGCGGACCTCTCGAAGGGTGTGGCCGCCGCGCACCGACTGGCGAGCTTCGCGCCCGGCGTCATTTTCGGGGAAACGGCGATGCTCGATGGCGGCGGGCGCACGGCAGGCAGCGCCGCCGACGAGCCGTCGGTGGTTTACGTGCTCACGCGCGAAGATTTCGACGGCATCCGTGCCGACGAGCCCGCCCTCGCGAACGTCGTGCTGCTCAACGTCGCGCGGCAGGTGTCCGCGCGGTTGCGGTTTGCGACGGCGACGATCCAGGGCGCCGAACGCTAGCGAGGCGCCGTTCGTCGAGGCGCTGGCCGGCGGCGCGTCAGGCGGATGGCGTCGGGACGTACCCTTCGGACGCGCGCAGGGCAAGGAGGCGGCGGATGTTCTCCTGCGCCTTCGCTTCGTAGCGGGTGCGGAAGTACTCGGTCAGGAAGAACACCGGCCGCCGCTCGAGCATGGCGAGGAACGCCACCTGCCCCGAGTAGTACTGCCGGTCGGATTGGCTGGCGAACTCGTTGCGCAGCAGGTCGCCGTTGTGCATGAACTTGTCCCACGGCGCCCCGAAACCGATGAGGTCGATGTCCTCGATGTAGCGGCGATCCAGCGTGCGGGCCGGGAAGCGGTGGCGGGTCGCGAGGATGAGGCCGACCACGCGGCGGCGCAGGAGCGTCGGCGCGCCGCCCGCCAGCCGGACGAACAGCTCGGCGCTGCGGCGCTCGTTGCTGGCGTCGCCCGGCGTGTATTCGGCATCGTGGAACCACAGGGCGAGCTCGACGGCGTCCCGGTCGCGCACCAGAGCAGCGACGCGGTCGAGGTGGCGCAGGCATTCGTCGATGTGCCCGAGATTGTGGAAGCGGCGATCGACGGCCGCCCAGGCGATCGTGCAATTCCCCGTAGACGTCCGCCGCCGGCGGCGACGGCGGACTGGCGACACAACGTTCCCAAACCGCGGCAAAGCGCACGGCGCCGGCGTCGGTGGTCGTCAACATGGTGGCGGCGAGCATACGTCATGCGCCGCAACTTGAAAACGCGTACGGCCGGCCGGCCGTCAGTCCAGCGAGCGCGCGAGCCACATGCGCGCCCGGGCGCCGAAGACGTTGTAGGCGAGGCCGGCCAACACCAGCGCGACGCCGGCGAACTGCGCGGCGGCCAGCCGCTCGCCGAGGAACAGCGCGCCGCTCGCGAGTCCCGCATGGGGATCAGGAGCGCGAACGGCGCGATCACCGCCGTCGGGTAGCGATGCAGCAGCGCGTTCCAGCGCGCGAGCCCGAACAGCGTGGCGAAATAGCTCATGAACAGCACGCACGCCCACGGCTGCCACGTCATGCCGGCGCACCGCGTCCCACACCGCGGCGCCGCCTTCGAACGCGAACGACGCCACCGCGAGCGGCAGCGGCGCCACGAGGCTCGACCAGACGACGAGTCCCAGCATGTCGACGTCGGCGCGGCCCGCCGCGCGCTTGGCGAGCACGTTGCCCACCGCCCACGAGAACGCGGCGGCGATGACCAGCAGGAAGCCCGTGAAGGTGGCCGTGGCGCCGCTCGCGAGCTTGTGCCACGCGAGCACGCGCGATGCCCGCCGCGGCGATCGCCGCGCCGACCAGGCTGTGGCGGTCGAGGCGGTCGTGCAGCCACCACGCGGCGAGGCCGATGGTGAAGAACACCTGCGTCTGGATGACGAGCGACGACAGCCCCGCCGGCATGCCGAGCTTCATGCCGAGGAACAGCAGGCCGAACTGGAACACGCCGATCGCGAAGCCGTAGGCGACGAGCAGCGCCCACGGCACCTGCGGCCGGCGGATGAAGAACACGGCCGGCAGCGCCGCGCACAGGAAGCGCAGCGCCGCGAGCATGAACGGCGGCACGGTGTCGAGCGCCCAGCGCATCGGGCACGAACGCGAAGCCCCAGATCGTCACGACGAGGACGACGAGGACGAGATCGCGAAGGGAGAGTCGGACAGGCAAGACGGACGGGCGAAGGGCAGGCGCACGCGTTTCGGCACGCACGACGGGAAGCGACGATTCTACCGGCGGCAGGCGCCGGTGCCGCGCCCCTCGTGCGACGCGAAGTGATTGGAACAAACGTTCCAAGACGGACGTAAGCGAAACTTGCGTTTCAATGATCGCTGCGGGACAATCTCCTTTCAGGCCCGGCGCCAGCCGGGCGCGCCGGACGCAGGACCCGCAATGCACAACGCCACCCGCTTCGCCGCCGGCCGTCGGCTCGACGTCATCTGCCTCGGCCGCTTCGCGGTCGACTTCTACGCGCAGCAGATCGGCGCGCGGCTCGAGGACGTGACGAGCTTCGCCAAGTACCTGGGCGGCTCGTCGGCCAACACCGCGTTCGGCTGCGCGCGGCTCGGCCTGAAGGCCGGCCTCATCTCGCGCATCGGCGACGACGCGAACGGCCGCTTCCTGGTCGAGACGATCGCGCGCGAGGGCTGCGACGTCGAGCCACGTGAGCGTCGACCCGGCGCGGCTCACCGGCGCCGTCGTGCTCGGCATCAAGGACAAGGACACGTTCCCGCTCATCTTCCTGCGCGAGAACTGCGCGGACATGGCGATCGCCGAGCGACGACGTCGAGGAGTCGTACATCGCGCAGCGCGCGCGCGCTGCTCATCACCGGCACGCACTTCTCGACCGACTACATCAACCGCATCAGCAACCTCGCGCTCGACCGCGCGCGCGCGCAACGACGTGCGCACGGTGCTCGACATCGACTACCGGCCGGTGCTGTGGGGGCTCACCAAGCGCGGCGACGGCGAGACGCGCTTCATCCCGTCCGACGGCGTCACCGCGCACCTGCAGCGCATCCTGCCCGAAGTTCGACCTCGTGATCGGCACGATCGAGGAGTTCAACATCGCCGGCGGCAGCACCGACATCATGGCGTCGCTGCGCGCGGTGCGCGCGGTGACGACGGCGACGCTCGTGGTCAAGCGCGGGCCGATGGGCTGCGCGGTGATCGACGGCGCGATCCCCGCGTCGCTCGACGATGCGTTCAACGGCGAGGGCGTCGACGGTCGAGGTGCTGAACGTGCTGGGCGCCGGCGACGCGTTCTCGGCCGGCTTCCTGTCCGGCTGGGTGCGCGGCGAGGACTACGACCGCTGCGCGCGTTACGCCAACGCCTGCGGCGCGCTCGTGGTGTCGCGGCACGGCTGCGCGCCGGCGATGCCCACGCGCGTCGAGCTCGACTACTTCCTCGCGCACGCCGACGCGATCCCGCGGCCCGACCAGGACGCGACGCTGACGCGGCTGCACCGCGTGACGGCGCCGCGCACGCCGCGGCCGGAAGTCTTCGCGTTCGCGTTCGACCATCGCAATCCGTTCTTCGAGCTCGCGCAGCGCGCGGGCGCCGACGAGGCGCGCCTGCCGGCGCTCAAGAAGCTGCTGGTCGACGCGGTCGCCGAGACCGAGGCGGCGCTCGGCCTGGCGGGCAAGGTCGGCATGCTGTGCGACGACCGCTACGGGCAGGACGCGCTGAACGCGGCGACCGGACGCGGCTGGTGGATCGGCCGCCCGGTCGAGCTGCCGGGCTCCAATCCGCTCGTGTTCGACCGCGGCCGCTCGATCGGCACGACGCTCGATCGAGCTGGCCCGCCGAGCACGTCGTCAAGTGCCTCGTCGTACTTCCATCCCGACGATCCGATCGAGCACCGGCTGGAGCAGGAGGCGCAGATCCGTGCGCTCTACGACGCCGTGCAGGCGAGCGGGCACGAGCTGCTGCTCGAGATCATTCCGCCGAAGCACCGGTGCGCGCCGGGCGGGCGCGCGCCGGCGACGCCGCGCGGGCGGCACCGATACGGTGCCGCGCGTGAAGCGCCTCTACAACCTCGGCATCTACCCCGAGTGGTGGAAGCTCGAGCCGATGTCGCCGTCGCAGTGGCAGGCCGATCGACGCGCTGATCGCCGAGCGCGATCCGCATTGCCGCGGCGTGCGTGCTGCTGGGCCTCAACGCGAGCATCGACACGCTCGCCGCAGGCTTCCGCGACGCGCGCGGCGAGCCGCTCGTGCCGCGGCTTCGCGGTCGGCCGCACGATCTTCCACGAGCCGTGCGGGGCGTGGCTCGCCGGCGGCCGATCGACGACGCGGAATTGAAGCGCGCAGGTGCGCGCCAACTTCGAGGCGCTGATCGGCGCGTGTGGCGAAGCAGGCGAGGTCGCGCGCTGAAGCCGTGCCGCCTCACGACCGCGCAGGCGCTCGTCCGCTATCTCGCGGCGCTGCGCGCGCGAGACGCCCGACGGCGTGCAGCCGCTCTTCGCCGGCGTGTTCGCGATCTTCGGCCACGGCAACGTCGCGGGCATGGGCGAGGCGCTCTACGCGCATCGCGCGGAACTGCCGACCTACCGCGCGCACAACGAGCAGGCGATGGCGCACGCGGCGATCGCCTACGCCAAGGCGCAACTTCCGCCGGCGCATGATGGCGTGCACGACGTCGATCGGCCCGGGCGCCACGAACCTCGTCACCGCGGCCGCGCTCGCGCACGTCAATCGCCTGCCGGTCCTGTTCCTTGCCGGGCGACGTCTTCGTCTCGCGCGCGCCGGATCCGGTGCTGCAGCAGGTCGAGGACTTCGACGACGGCACGGTCACCGCCAACGACTGCTTCCGGCCGGTGTCGCGCTACTTCGACCGCATCGTGCATCCCGCGCAGTTGCTGACGGCGCTGCCGCAGGCCGTGCGCGTGCTGACCGATGCCGCGCTGTGCGGCCCGGTGACGCTCGCGCTGCCGCAGGACGTGCAGACGATGGCGTACGACTATCCGGAGGCGTTCTTCGCGCCGGACGTCGTGACGTTCGCGGCGCCCGCGCCCGCCGCGGCGCGCTCGCGGACGCGGCGGCGCTGCTGCGCGAAGCGCAGCGGCCGCTGATCGATCGCCGGCGGCGGCGTGCTGTACGGGCTCGCGACGGATGCGCTGCGCGCATTCGCGGAAGCGCACGGCGTGCCGGTGGCCGAGACGCAGGCCGGCAAGGGCGCGCTCGCCGTGGGATCATCCGCTGCAGGCGGGCGCGATCGGCGTCACCGGCTCGCCGGCGGCGAACGCGCTCGCCGCGGAGGCGGACGTCGTGCTCGCGGTCGGCACGCGGCTGTCCGACTTCACGACCGGATCGCATTCGCTGTTCGCGCAGGCGCGGCTCGTCAACCTCAACGTCAACGCGTTCGACGCGCGCAAGTGGCGCGGCGTCGAGCTGATCGGGCGACGCGAAGCTGGGACTTGCCGCGCTGTCGGCGGCGCTTGCCGGGCTGGCGCGCGGATGCGGCGTGGCAGGACCGCGCGCGGCGCGCGGCGCGACGACTGGCGCGACGGACGTCGCGCGCCTGACCGGACAGCGCGACGTCGCGCTGCCGTACGACGGCGACGTGATCGGCGCCGTGCAGCGCTCGCGCCGAGGACTCGCCGGCGCGCGACATCGTCGTCTGCGCGGCGGGCACGCTGCCCGCCGAGCTGCACAAGCTCTGGCGCACCGCGCGTGCCCGGCGGCTACCACATGGAGTACGGCTACTCGTGCATGGGCTACGAGATCGCCGGCGGGCTCGGCGTGAAGATGGCGCGGCCCGACCGCGAGGTGATCGTGATCGTCGGCGACGGCAGCTACCTCATGCTCAACTCCGAGATCGCGACGTCGGTGATGCTCGGCCGCAAGCTCATCGTCGTCGTGCTCGACAACCGCGGCTACGGCTGCATCAACCGGCTGCAGCAGGCGGTGGGCGGCGTGCCGTTCAACAACCTGTTCGACGATTGCGTGCAGGGTCCGGACGGGCGCGCCGCGCATCGACTTCGCCGCGCATGCGGCGGCGCTCGGCGCGCGCGCGGAGAACGTGAAGACCATTCCGCGAGCTGGAGGCGGCGCTCGCGCGCGCGCGCGCCTCCGACCGCACCTACGTCATCTGCGATCGAGACCGATCCGGCGCACACGACCGAAGAGGGCGGCTGCTGGTGGGAGGTCGCGGTGCCGGAGGTGTCGGAGCGCGCGGAAGTGCGCGCAGGCGCGCGCAGCAGTACGAGGAAGGCAGGGACAGGGCCAGACAGACATGAACGTGAAGATCGGCATCAACCCGATTTCGTGGAGCAACGACGACCTGCCGTCGCTCGGCGGCGAGACGCCGCTCGAGATCGCGCTGACCGAAGGCAGGCAAGATCGGCTACCAGGGCTTCGAGCTCGGCAACAAGTTTCCGCGCGAGTCGAATGCGCTGCGCACGGTGCTCGCCGCGCACGGGCTCGCGCTCGTGTCCGGGTGGTACTCGGGCCGGCTCGCGCGGCGCTCGGTCGAGGAGGAGATCGCCGCGGTCGGGCCGCACCTCGAAACTCCTCGCGGACAACGGCGCCAAGGTGATGGTGTACGGCGAGGTCGCCGACAGCATCCAGGGCGCGCCGCAGCCGCTGTACAAGCGGCCGCGCTTCTTCACCGCCGCGCAGTGGGACGCGTACGCCGAGCGGCTGACGCGCTTCGCGCGGCACACGCTCGCGCACGGCGTGCGCCTCGCGTATCACCATCACATGGGCGCGTACGTGGAGACGCCGGCCGACGTCGACGAGCTGATGGCGCGCGTCGGCGACGAGGTCGGACTGCTGTTCGACAGCGGCCACATGACGTTCGCCGGCGGCGACGCGGTCGCGATGCTGCGCAAGCACGTGAAGCGCGTCTGCCACGTGCACTGCAAGGACGTGCGGCCGGACGTGATCAAGCTCGCGCGCAACCGCAACTGGAGCTTCCTCGAGTCGGTGATCAACGGCGCGTTCACCGTGCCGGGCGACGGCGCGATCGACTTCCCGGCGCTGATCGCGATCCTGCGCGAGCACGGCTATGCAGGGCTGGCTCGTCGTCGAGGCCGAGCAGGACCCCGTGGTGGCGCCGAGCTACGCGTACGCGGACAAGGGCGTATCGCCACCTGCGCGAGCGCTGGTGCCGCCCAATGCGATCGACTCGCGGCGCGATGCAGCGGCGCCATGAGCGCTGCTCGTCGAAGGGCCGCGCGGCGACGGCCGCGACATCGTCGACGGTCACGCCGCAGTCGGCGGGCTGGAAGTACGTCGGCTTCTCGGCGCATCGCCTCGCACCCGGCGAGACGCTCGACCTTCGCCGCCAGCGGCAACGAGCTGTGCGTCGTCGTGCTGCGCGGGCATCGCGACCGTGACGGCGCAGGGCCAGGACGTGGCGCGAGATCGGGCAGCGCACGAGCGTGTTCGACGACGAGGCGCCGTACGCGGTGTACGTGCCGGCCGGCGAGGCGGCGACGGTGACGGCGAACACGGACGCCGAGATCGGCGTCGCGCGCGCGCCCGGTCGCGAGCGCGGCGCGGCGCGCCTGATCGAGCCGGCGACGATGAAGCGCACCACGCGCGGCGAGGGCCTCAACACGCGCTACGTGTGCGACATCCTGCCGCAGACGCGAGCCCGCCGATCACCTGCTCGTCGTGGAGGTGCGCACGCCCGCCGGCCACTCGTCGAGCTATCCGCCGCACAAGCACGACACGGACAACCTGCCGAGCGGAAAGCTCGCTCGAGGAGACGTACTACCACCGGCTCAATCCGGCGCAGGGCTTCGCGTTCCAGCGCGTCTACACCGACGACCGCTCGCTCGACGAATCGCTCGCGGTCGAGGACCACGACGTCGTGATGGTGCCGCGCGGCTACCACCCGGTGGTCGTGCCGTACGGCTACGATTCGTATTACCTCAACGTGATGGCGGGGCCGACGCGCGAATGGCATTTCCGCAACGATCCCGCGCACGAATGGATGCTGAAGAAGTCGAACGAAGGGAGAACGCATGATGGACGTCGCATTGTTCGGCGCCGGGCGGATCGGCAAGATCCACGCCGGCAACGTCGCCCGCCAGCCGGGCGTGCAAGCTGCAAGCTACGTGGTCGACGTCGACGCCGCCGGCCGCGCAGCGCGCTCGCCGCGCAGCTCGGCGCGCAGGTGGCGACGGCCGAGGCGGCGCTCGCCGACAAGGCGGTCGGCGCGGTGGTGATCGGCTCGTCGACCGACACGCACGCCGATCTCATCACGCGCTCGGCGCAGTCGGGCAAGGCGATCTTCTGCGAGAAGCCGGTCGACCTCGCCGTCGAGCGCGCGCGCACCTGCGCCGATGCCGTGAAGCGGCCGGCGTGGCCTGCATGATCGGCTTCCAGCGCCGCTTCGATCCGACCTTCGCGGCACTGAAGGAGCGCCTCGTCAAGGGCGAGATCGGCGACCCGGAGATGCTCGTCGTCACGAGCCGCGATCCCGGGCGCGCCGCCGGTCGAGTATCTGAAGCGCTCGGGCGGCATCTTCCGCGACATGCTGATCCACGACTTCGACGTCTTCCGCTGGATCCTCGACGACGATGCGGCCACCGTCTACGCGACGGGCAGCGTGCTGACCGATCCCGCGGTCGGCACGGTCGGCGACGTCGACTCGACGGCGGTCACGATCCGCACGAAGAAGGGACGGCTGGCGCAGATCAACACCAGCCGCCGCGCCGCGTACGGCTACGACCAGCGCTTCGAGGTGCTGGGCAGCAAGGGCATGCTGCAGGCGGGCAACCACCGGCCGACCGAGGTGACGTCGTCGACCGGCAGCAACGTGAGCCAGGACCTGCCCGAGCATTTCTTCCTCGAGCGCTATCGCGCGGCCTACGCACTCGAGCTCGCGCATTTCTTCGACGCGCTCGCGCAACGGCAAGCCCGGTGCGCACGTCGATCGAGGACGGCGTCGAGGGCGCTGGAGCTCGCCGACGCCGCGACCACGTCGTGGCGCGAGAAAGCGCATCGTGGAGCTTGTAGAGTGGGAGATCGTCCATGACCACACCCGCTCCCGTTCGCGTCGGCATCGTCGGCGTCGGCCGCATGGGCCGCCGCCACGCCGAGAATCTCGCCACGCGCGTGCCCGGCGCGCAGCTCGTCGCCGCGTGCAGCCCGATCGGCGAGGAGCTCGACTGGGCGCGCGACACGCTCGGCGTGCCCGGCCTGTACAAGGACTACGCACGAGCTGCTGCGCAGCCGAACATCGACGCGGTGTTCCTCGTCACGCCGAACACGCTGCACCCGGCGCAGATCATCGCCGCGCTGCAAGGCCGGCAAGCACGTGTTCTGCGAGAAGCCGCTGTCGCTGGTGCTCGACGAGTGCCTGGCGGTCGAGGCCGAAGCGGCGAAGCATCCCGAGCTCAAGGTGATGATCGGCTTCGTGCGCCGCTTCGACGCGAGCTACCAGGACGCGCAGAAGCAGCATCGCCGCGGGCGCCATCGGCCGGCCGTTCCTGGTGCGCTCGGAGACCTGCGACCAGAACGATCCGTCCGGCTTCTTCGTGCGTTCGCGCCGACGTCCGGCGGCATCTTCGTCGACATGAGCGTGCACGACATCGACCTCGCGCGCTGGCTGCTGGGCTCGCCCAAGGCGCTGCGCGTGTTCTCGGTCGGCACCGTCGCCGTGCACGAGGGCCTGCGCGCCTGCGGCGACGTCGACAACGGCGTCGCGATCTGCGAGTTCGCCGACGGCCGCATGGCGTGCTTCTACGCGTCGCGCACGATGGCGCACGGCCACGAGACGGCGACCGAGGTCGTCGGCACCGACGGCCGGCTGGTCGATCGGCCGCGACGGGCGCCTGAACCAGGTCGAGATCTCCGACGCGCACGGCATCCGCACGCTGACCACGCCGACGTTCTACGAGCGCTTCGCCGACGCGTTCCTGCGCGAGGAGATGCACTTCATCGACTGCGTCCGCCACGACAAGCCGCCGGCGCTCACGCTGCACGACGCGACCGAGGCCACGCGCATCGGCATCGCGCTGCGCACGTCGCTCAACGAGCGGCGGATGGTGGAGCTGTGCGGCAAGTGCGAGCGCTCCGAGGCGCAGACCGGGTACCGTTTCGTGCCGCGCGCTCGCGCGCGACGCCGGCAAGCTCGCGCACCGCGGCTTCGGCACGTCGCGTCACGTCAAGTGAAGGGCGCGCCACGACGTCGTCACGCGAGATGGACCGCGAGGTCGAGCGCTTCATCCGCGCGGCGATCACGCGTGCGCGCTTCCGCAGCGACGCGATCATCGGCGAGGAGGAGGGGGCAGCGGCGCGGGCGACCGCCTGTGGCTCATCGACCCGATCGACGGCACCGCCAACTACGCGCGCGGGCTGCCGCGCTACTGCGTGTCGATCGGCTACCTCGAGCGCGGCGTGCCCGCGCTCGGCGCGCATCTACGACCCGTCGCACGACTGGCTGTACTCGGCGGCGCGCGGCGAAGGCGCCTGGCGCGACGGCGATGCGGCTCGCGGTGAGCCCGTGCGCCGAGATCGACGCGGCCACGATCGAGTGCGGCTGGTCGACGCGCCGGCCGGCGCGCGGCGTACGTCGACCTGCTCGCGCGCGTGCTGGAAGGCCGGCGGCGGCGATCCGCCGCGCCGGCTCCGGGCGCGCTCGGGCTGGCCGACGTCGCGGCCGGGCGCGTCGAGGCCTACGTCGAGCTGCACATCAACTCGTGGGACTGCGCGGCGGGCATCGTGCTGGTGCAGGAGGCCGGCGGGTTCACCAACGATTTCTTCGCCGGCGACGGGCTGCACGCCGGCAATCCGCTGATCGCGACCAACGCGGCGCTTTGCGTAAGCTTGCCGCCGTGATCGGCATTCCCATAACAAGCTGACCGCAAGGAGGAACTCACATGCGCATCATCCGATGGCTTCGCGGTCATCGTGCCCGCGCTCGCGCTGGCCGCGCCGCTGTCGGCGGCCGCGCAGGGCGAGCTCGTCGTGTACTGCACCGTGCAGGAAGAGTGGTGCCGGCCGATGGTCGCCGCGTTCGAGAAGGCGACCGGCATCAAGGTGCTGATGACGCGCAAGAGCTCGGGCGAGTTCTACGCGCAGATCAAGGCCGAGGCCGCCAACCCGAGCGGCGACATCTGGTGGGGCGGCACCGGCGATCCGCACCTGCAGGCGGCGGAAGAGGGCCTGACCGAGCCGTACAAGTCGCCGAAGATGGGCGAGCTGCAGGACTGGGCGGTGCGCCAGTGGGAGCGTCGAAGGGCCGCACCGTCGGCGTCTACGCCGGCGCGCTCGGCTACAGCTACAACACCGACCAGCTCAAGAAGAAGAACATCCCGGCGCCCAAGTGCTGGGCCGACCTCGACCAAGCCCGCGTTCAAGGACGAGATCCAGGTCGCGAACCCGAATTCGTCGGGCACGTCGTACACGATGCTCGCGACGCTCGTGCAGCTGATGGGCGAGGACAAGGCGTTCGAGTACCTGAAGGCGCTGCACAAGAACGTCAACCAGTACACGAAGTCGGGCGCCGCGCCCGCGCGCGCGGCGGCGACCGGCGAGAGCCTGGTCGGCATCACGTTCCAGCACGACGCGGTCGTGCAGGCGGTCGGCGGCGCGCCGGTCGACGATCGTGTCGCCGTGCGAAGGCACCGGCTACGAGATCGGCAGCATGAGCATCATCAAGGGCGCCAAGAACATGGAGAACGCCAAGAAGTGGTACGACTGGGCGCTCACGCCGGAGGCGCAGACGATCGGCGCGCAGGCCAAGGTGTCCTACCAGGTGCCGTCGAACAAGAGCGCGCCGAGCGCGCCGCCGGGTCGCCCAAGCTCTCCGAGATCAAGCTCATCAACTACGACTTCGCGAAGTACGGCTCGTCGGCGGAGCGCACGCGCCTGCTCACGAAGTGGGACAAGGAAGTCTCGACGCTGCCCAAGTAAGCGTAGCGTCCGTGGAGAGCAGCAGCGCGCTCGCGCCGGCGGTCTTCGTGCCGGCGTCGCGCGATCGCGCGACCGCTGGTCGCGCGGCCGTCGCGGTCGCCGCGCTGGCCTTCGTGCCGTGGGCGCACGGAGGGCGGCGCCTCGGCGCTGTGGCTGCGCGCTGCGCGGAGCGGCGCGACTGCAGACTGGTCGCTGCTGCGTGACGATCGCGCTGGCGGTGGTCGCGCTGCTGTGCGCGTGGCGCGAGATCGATCGCGGCACGGCCGTCGCCGCGGGCGCCGCGGTCGCTCTGGGCGTTCGCGGCGTCGCTCGCGCTCGGGCACGGGCGGACCCGTCGTTCGGCGTCGGCGCGGCCATCGCGCTGACGGCGCTGACCGTCGCGCTTCGCGCGCGCGATCGCGCGCCGCGGCGTGTTCAACGGCGACGCCGACGGTCGCGACGATCGTCGTGGTGATCGCCGCGCTGCTCGCCATCTTCATCTTCTATCCGGTCGCGCAAGCTCGCTCGCCGCCGCGCTGTTCGACGGGCAGGGCCACTTCGCGCCGGGGCTCGCGGTCGCAGCGCCTGCTTCACCGAGGACATCTGGGGCGTCGGCTGCCTGGGCGGCGGCACGCGCTGCGGCGTGGCGATCAACTCCGCGCTGCTCGCGACGATCGTCGGCCTGCTGTCGACGCTGCTCGGCCTCGTGTTCGCGCTGGTCGTGCAGCGCGGCGGCCGCCGCTACGCCGGCGTGCTGAAGCTCATGTCGATCCTGCCGATCGTGACGCCGCCGTTCGTGATCGCGCTGGCGCTGGTCGTGCTGTTCGGCCGCACCGGGCTCGTCACCGGCTGGCTCGACACGGCGTTCGGCATCGCCGCGCTCGCGCTGGCTGTACGGCCTGCCCGGCGTCACGCTCGCGCAGCTCCTGACGTTCTCGCCGATCGCGTTCATGATCCTGTACGGCGCGCTGACCGCGATCAGCCCGGCGCTCGAGGAGGCGGCGCAGACGCTGCGCGCGTCGCGCGGACGCGTGTTCCGCACGGTGACGTGGCCGCTGCTGCGGCCCGCGCTCGCCAACGCCTTCCTGCTGGGCTTCGTCGAGAGCCTCGCCGACTTCGGCAATCCGATCGTGCTCGCCGGCAACTTCGAGGTGCTGTCGACCAAGATCTTCTTCGCGGTCGCCGGCGCGCAGCACGATCCGGGCCGCGCCGCCGCGCTCGCGACCGTGCTGCTCGGCCTGACGCTGCTCGCGTTCTGGCTGCAGCAGCGCTGGGTCGGCAAGCTGTCGTACGTCACGGTGACCGGCAAGGGCGACGGCGGCCTGCCGGGCAAGCTGCCGCGCGCGCTGTGGAACACCTGCTTCTCGATCGCCGCGGTCTGGATCGTCGTTCACGCTCGTCTGCTACGCGATCATCTTCATCGGCGGCTTCGTGAAGGACATCGGGCGCGGCGACATGACGCCGACGTTCGGCCATTTCCTCGACGGCTTCGGCATCGAGCTCGACACCAGGGGCACGATCTTCACCGGCTCGGCGTGGGACAGCCTGTTCACGACGATCGAGGTCGCGGCGATCTCCGCGCCGCTCACCGCGGCGGTCGGGCTGCTGGCGGCGTACGTGATCACGCGCCATCGCTTCGTCGGGCGCCGCGCGTTCGAGTTCCTGACGATGGTGAGCTTCGCGATTCCCGGCACCGTGATCGGCGTGTCGTACATCGTCGCGTTCAACGTGGCGCCGCTCGAGCTGACCGGCGGCATGGCGATCCTCGTGCTGTGCTTCGTGTTCCGCAACATGCCGGTCGGCGTGCGCGCGGGCGTGGCGGCGCTGGCGCAGATCGACAAGACGCTCGACGAGGCGTCGTCGACGCTGCGCGCGTCGACCGTGCGCACGCTGCGCGAGGTGATCCTGCCGCTGCTGCGGCCCGCGATCCTCGCCACGCTGGTGTTCAGCTTCACGCACGCGATGACGGCCGTGAGCGCGGTGATCTTCCTCGCCACCGCCAAGTACAACCTCGCCACCGTCTACGTCATCAACCGCGTCGAGGCGGGCGAGTATCCGCTCGCCATCGCCTACTCGGCGGTGCTGATCCTCGTGATGCTGGCGGTGCTGCTCGGCATGCAGAAGCTGGTCGGCGAGACGCGCCTCGGGCGGCGCACTGCGCCGCCGGTGATCGCGGCCGGGCATTGACCCGCCACGCAAAGAGCCTTCGACCATGAACGCAAAATCCGGCGGCGTCGTCTTCGACCACGTCACCAAGCGCTACGGCAACGTCACCGCCGTCGACGACGTCTCGTTCGAGGTCGCGCCGGGCGAGCTCGTCACGCTGCTCGGGCCGTCCGGCTGCGGCAAGACCACGACGCTGCGCATGGTCGCCGGGACTGGAGGCGGTGCTCGGCCGGCCGCGTGCTGATCGGCGGCACACGACGTCACGCTGCGCGCCGCCAACGAGCGCGACGTCAGCATGGTGTTCCAGTCGTACGCGCTGTTCCCGCACATGACGGTGCTGGAGAACGTCTGCTACGGACCGCTGTCGATGCGCACCGACAAGGCGCAAGGCGCGCGAGATGGCGCGCGCGAAGCTCGCGATGCTGGGCCTTGTCCGATTTCGAGGAGCGCCTGCCGTCGGAGCTCTCCGGCGGCCAGCAGCAGCGCGTCGCGGTCGCGCGCTCGCTGGTGCTCGAGCCGGCGGTGCTGCTCTTCGACGAGCCGCTGTCGAACCTCGACGCCAAGCTGCGCCGCCACGTGCGCGAGGAGATCCGCGAGCTGCAGCAGTCGCTCGACGCTCACCGTCCTGTACGTGACGCACGACCAGGAAGAGGCGCTGGCGGTCTCCGACCACATCATCGTGATGAACGGCGGCCGCATCGCGCAGCAGGGAACGCCCGACGACCTCTACGAGAACGCCGCGAGTCCGCTTCCTCGCCGACTTCATCGGCGACGCCAACCTGGTCGACGGCGAGCTTGCGATCGGCGCGCGACGGCGCGTCGTTCGCGCGGGCGGCGTCGCGGCGCCGGTGCGCGCCGACGGCGTGGCCGCCGGCCCCGCCACGCTGGCGGTGCGCCCGCAGCGGCTGCGCGTGGTCGATCGCCGGCGCGGCGTGCTGCCGGGCATCTGCAAGCGCGCCGCGTATCTCGGCAGCCGCATCGAATACGTGGTCGCCACGCCGTGGGGCGAGCTGCTCGTCTTCGACCCCGATGCGCGCCATCGCGCGCCGCCGCGACGACGCGGTCGGCATCGCCTTCGACCACGACGCGGCCATCGTGCTGCCGCGTTGACGTCCCTGCCCATTCCGATTCCGCCGGAGCGCCGCATGACCGCCTATCTCATCGTCGATGTCGCGATCAAGGACCCGCAGCGCTACGAGGACTACAAGCAGAAGGTCCCTGCGCTGATCGCGCGCCACGGCGGGGAGTACCTCGTGCGCGGCGGCGCGCACGAGGTGCTCGAGGGCGACTGGCGTCCCACGCGGCTGGTCCTGTTCCGCTTTCCGAGCCGCGACGCGATCAAGGCGTTCATGAACGACCCGGAGTACCGGCCGCTGGCGGAACTGCGGCATTCGATCGCGGACAGCAGCCTCGTCGCCGTCGACGGGCTCTAGGCCATGAGCGACTCGGCATTGACCGACCGCCACGAGGCGGCGCGCCGGATCGCGCGCGAGGCGGGTCAGGTCGCGCTCGACTACTTCCGTCACCGCGACGAGCTGGTCGTCGAGATGAAGGGCGTGTCCGACTACGTGACGCACGCCGACCGCGACGTGGAGAACGTGATCCGTCGCGAGCTGCAGCCGACGTTTCCCGGCGATGCGTTCCTGGGCGAGGAGACGGCCGCGCAGTTCACCGGCCCGGTGGACCGCTGCTGGGTCGTCGACCCGATCGACGGCACGCACAATTTCCTGCGCGGCATGCCGTACTGGAACGTTGCGATCGGCTACGTCGCGGACGGGCACACGCGAGGTCGGCGTGGTATACGACCCGCTGCGCGGATGCGCTGTACCACGCGTCGGCGAGGCGCCGGCGCGTGGTGCCAGTCGCGGCCAGCGAGACGCGGCTGCGCGCGGCGCCGACCGTCGCAGCTCGCCGGCAGCTACGTGGTGCTCGGCCATCACGACCGCTCGTTCGAAGCCGCGCTACTTCGACATCCGCCGCCGCATGATGGAGGCGGGCGTGGCGATGCGCAATTTCGGCTCGGCCGCGCTGCAGCTCGCGCACGTCGCGAGCGGCCGCCTCGACGGCTTCATCGAGCTGCAGCTCTCCGCGTGGGACGCGGTGGCGGGCCTGCTGCTGGTGGAAGAGGCGGGCGGCTACCACGTGCCGTTCGCGCCCGCCTACGCCCACCGCGAAGGCGATGTGCGTCGGCGGCCGCGCCCGGCATCGGCGCCGACCTGGCCGCGCTGGTCTGGGCTAGCGTCGCCCCTTCGCCGCGCGAAGCGTCGGCAGAGTCGGGCGCGAACGGCGCTACTTCTTGTCGAAGTCGCCGGCGAACGCGTACGCCATCTCGTCCGGCTTGAAGTACTTGCGCAGCGCCGCGTTGACGTCCGGCGGCGTCATCTTCTCGATCGCCGCGTCCACGGCGCCCGACGTCGCGAACGTGCGGCCGTAGGAACTCCTGCGACGCGAGCGCCGCCGCGATGCGGCCGTCCTCGGTGCGGCCGAGACGCCGCTCCTGCATCACGCCGAGCTTCGCGTCCGCCACTTCGGCGTCGGTGAAGCCGTCCTTCACGGCGCGGTCGAACTCCTCGGCGAAAGCCGGTGCGCACCTTGGCGAGGTTCTCCGGCGCGAAGATCGCGTAGCTGCCGATCGTGCTGTTCTGGTCGATCGCGCTCGGCTGGAAGAACGTGCCGGCGCCGTACGAAAGTCCGTCCTTCTGCCGCAGGCGCTCGGGGATGCGCGCCGACGACGAGTCGCCCAGGATGAAGCTCGTGACGAGCAGCGCCGGATAGTCGGGGCTCAGGTCGTTCACCGGGATGCGCTCGCCGCCGATGATGAACGCGTTGGCCTTGTCCGGCACCGTCGAGGCGCAGCGCCGCCGGCTTGTTCGGACGGAACGGATCGGGCACGCGGGTGTACGGCTGACGGGCTCTTCCAGTCGCCGAAGAGCTCGCGTGACGAGCGCGCGCATCGCGTCGGCGTCGAAGTCGCCGACGATCGCGAGCTCGGCGTTGCTCGCGCCGTAGAAGCTGCGCGATGGAAGCGCTTCACGTCGTCGAGCGTCACCGCATTGTTGTTGGCGATGCTCTCCTCGACCGTCGGCGCGTAGCGCGGATCGCCCGGCCGGATACGGATTGTCGTGGCGCGCGAGCGCGCGCTGCGCGATGCTCTGCGGATCGGTGCGCGACGACTTCGAGCTGGGTCGCGCGCTGGCGCTTGAGCGTGGTCGAGCTCGCTCGCCGGGAACGACGGCTCGCGCAGGACCTCGGCGGTGAGGCGCAGCGTGTCCGCGAGCTGCGCGCGATAGGTCTGGCCCGGAGGCGGAGGCGCCGGTCTGCGAGCCGCCGACGCTCGACCTTCGCGCGCAGCTTGTCGAACGCGTCCTCGATCTCCTGCCGCGACTTCGGTCGCGGTGCCGCGGTTGAGCATGCTGCCGGTCAGCGCGCCCACCGACGCCTTGCCGAACACCGACTTCTCGTCGCCGAAGTGCAGCGAGAGGTTGAAGCTGACGGTTTCGCCGCGCGTCTTCTTGGGCAGCAGCGCGACCTTCATGCCGTTGGGCAGCGCGAAGCGCTGGGTGCGCGCGTCGAGGTTCGCGGGCGACGGGTCGAACGCTTCGCCAGCGGTGGCCGTGGCATCGCCCTTGTAGTCCTTCACCATCGCCGCGACGTCGACCGTCGCCGGCACCGGCGCGCGATCGGGCTTCGGATCGGGCAGGAACTCGCCGATGGTCACGTTGGAGCGCTTGAGGTAGGCGAGCGCCACGCGCTGCACGTCCTCCGGCTTCACCGTGCGATAGCGGTCGCGCATGGAGGAAGAACAGGCGCCAGTCGCCGAGCGCGATCGACTCCGAGATCGCGACGCCGAAGGCCTGCGGATTGTTGATGGTCTCGTCGAAGTACTTGGCCGCCTTGGCGCGAACGCGCGCGACCTCGGCCTCGGTGATCGGCGTCCTTCGCGATGTCGGCGATGCGTGTCGAACATCGCGTCACGCGCGGGCGCGATCGGCTGCGCCGTCCGGCATCTGCGCGAAGAACGTCAGCGTGCCGGGATCGACCTGCGCCTCGTCGTCCGACTGCACGGAAGTCGCCTTCTTCGTCTCGACCAGCGCCTTGTACAGGCGGCCCGGACGGCGCCAGCGTCAACACGTCGCCCAGCACGTCGGTGGCGACCCAGTCCGGATGCGCGCCACGCACCGTGTGGTACATGATGCCGACGTACTTGCGTAGTCGCCGACGCGGCGCAGCGTGACGCTGCGCTCGCCGTCCTGCACCGGCTCCTGCGTGTAGATGCGCGGCAGCGTGCGCGTCGGCTTCGGAATCGGGCCGAAGTACTTGGCGATCGAGCGCGAGCGTGGGCTCGGGGTCGAACTTGCCGGCGATGATCAGCACCGCGTTGTCCGGCTGGTAGTACAGCTTGTAGAACGCCTGCAGCCGGGCGATGTCGACGTTCTCGATGTCGGAGCGCGCGCCGATCGGCGACTTGTCCGTAGTTGTGCCACTGGTATGCAGTGGCGAGCATCTTTTCCCGAGAGCACGCGCCTCGGGTTGTTCTCGCCGCTCTCGAACTCGTTGCGCACGACCGTCATCTCGGAGTCGAGGTCGCTCCTTCGGATGTAGGAGTTCACCATCCGGTCGGCTTCCATCGACAGCGCCCAGTCGAGGTTCTCGTCGGACGCGTTGAACGACTCGAAATAGTTGGTGCGGTCCGAACCACGTGCTGCCGTTGTAGCTCATGCCGCGGCGGCCCAGCTCCTGCATGATGTTGCCGCGGCTGGGCGTGCCCTTGAACACGAGGTGCTCGAGCAGGTGCGCCATCCCGGTCTCGCCGTAGTTCTCGTACGCGGAGCCGACGCGATAGGTCACGTTGACCGTGGTCTTGGGCTTGGTCGCGTCGGGATACAGCAGGATCGTGAGTCCGTTGGCGAGCCTGTACTCGGTCACGCCCTCGACCGTCGGCCCTTGCGTGACGCCGGCCGGAAGCGCGGCGTGCGCGGCGAGCGCGACGAACAGGGGAAGGAGGAACGCCGCAGCGCGGCGCAGCCACGTAGTCGTAGGCATGGGTGAAGCCCTGGGGAAATTGAGCGGGGCGAGTATAGCCCGCGGTCCCTTAAGGCCAGCTTAGACGCGCAGGTGCACGGCTGGAGGGGTCATGCCGCACGGCGACGGGGCGCCGCCGCGCGGTCTTGCCCGATGGCTACTGCGCCTGCTTGCTGAAGTCGCCGGCGTAGACGAGCGCAAGTCCCTTGGGCTGCGACGTACTTGCGGAACGCCGCGGTCACGCCGGCCGCGTTGGCCGCGGCGATGGCGTCGTCGGCCCTGGCGGAGAAGGCGAAGGTGCGGCCGAGGTAGAGCTGCTGCACCAGGGCCGCCGCCACCTGGGCATCCTGCGTGCGGGCGAGCTGCCGCCGCTTCAGCATGCCGCTCTTGGCGCGCTCGACCTCCGCCTCGGTGAAGCCCTCGCGCGCGGCGCGCTCGAACTCGTCGCTGAGCGCGGTGGCGAGCCTCGCGCGATTCTGCGGGGCGTAGATCGCCTGCACGAACAGCGTCGAGTTGGGCTCGAACGAGCTCCACCCGACGTACGAATACACGCCGTAGCTCAAGCCCTCCTGCTCGCGGATGCGCTTCCAGAGGCGCGAACCCGACATCTCGCCGAGGATGGCGCTGGCCACGACCGTCGCGCCGTAGTCGCTGCTCTCGTCGTTGATGGCCAGCGCCAGGTCGCCGAACACGGTGGCGTTCGCCTTGTCCGGCGTCTCGAGCGTGATGGTCGTGGGCGCCTTCGCCACCAGCGGCTCCGGCACCCGCGCGAAGGGCGTGGCGCTGCGCCAGTCGCCGAACGCCTGCGCGAGCGCGCGGCGCGCGGTGTCCGGATCGAAGTCGCCGACGATGGCGATCTCGCTCGCGCTGCCGCCGACGAACTGCGCGTGGAAGCGCTTCACGTCGTCGACCGTCGTCTTCCTCACCAGCGCGATCTCCTCGTCGGCCGAGGGCGCGTAGCGGACGTCGCCCGCGGGATACGGGTTGCCGTAGCCGCTTCACCGCCCGCCGCGCGACGGATTCCGGATCCTTGCGCGACGTCTCCAGGGCCGTGACCTGCTCGCGCTGCAGCTTCGCGTACTCCCCGGCCGGGAACGACGGCTCGCGCAGCATCTCGGCGATGAGCGCGAGCGTGCCGGGGAGCTCGGCGTTCACGGTCTCCGCGGTCGCCGACGTGCGGGTCTGCGTGCCGGCGAAGCTGACCTTCGCGCGCAGGCGGTCGAGCGTGTCCTCGATCTCCTGCCGCGACTTGCTTGCGGTGCCGCGTGCCAGCATCTCGGCCATCAGCGCGCCCCGCGGCGCCGTGCCGAACAGCGACCTCTCGTCGCCCTGGTCGATCTGCAGCGCGATCTTCACGGTGCGCCCGCGCGTCTTCTTGGGCAGCAGCGCGACCTTCATGCCGTTCGGAAGCGTGAAGCGCTGCGTGCGGGCGTCGAGATTGGCCGGCGTGGCCGCGAACGCCTCGCCCTCCGCGACGGACGGATCGCCCTTGTAGTCCTTCAGCATCGCGACGACGTCGACGTCCGCGGCCTTCGGTGCGCGATCCGGTTTCGCGTCGGGCAGGTACATTGCGATCGCGCGGTTGGCGGGCTTGAGGTAGGCGAGCGCCACCCGCTGCACGTCGGCCGCGGTCAGCGCGCGCACGCGATCGCGCTGCAGGAAGAAGAGGCGCCAGTCGCCCGCGGCGATCGATTCGGAAAGGCCGATGCCGAAGCGCGTCGGATCGGCCAGCGCCTCGTCGATGGTCTTGAGCGCCCGCGCCTTCACCCGCTCGACCTCCGCCGGCGTGATCGGCTCGCGGGCGACGCCCTCCAGCGAGGCCAGCGCGGCGTCGCGCGCGCCGTCGATGGAATCGGCGAGCGGCACCTGCGCGAAGAACGCGACAAAGCCGGGATCGTGCAGCGACGCGGCGAAGTTGCTGACGCCGCTCGCCTTGCGCGTCTCGACCAGCGCCTTGTACAGGCGGCCCGGCGGGCGCGATGGTCATGATCTCGGCCAGCGCGTCGACGGCAACGTAGTCGGGATGCGCGCCGGGCACCGTGTGATAGCCGATGCCGAGGAGCTGCTGGTCGCCGACGCGGCGGATGGTGACGACGCGCTCTCCGTCCTGCACCGGTTCCTCGGTGTACAGGCGCGGCAGCGTGCGCGTGGGCTTCGGAACGGCGCCGAAGTATTGGGCGATCCACGCGAGCGTCTGCTCCGGCTCGAATTGCCCGGCGACGACCAGCACGGCGTTGTCGGGCTGGTAGTACGTGCGATAGAACGCGCGCAGCTGGTCGATGTCCACGCCCTCGACGTCGGAGCGCGCGCCGATCGTCGACTTGCCGTAGTTGTGCCAGTCGTACGCCGAGGCGAGCAATCGCTGCAGCGTGATGCGGGACGGGTTGTTCTCGCCGCGCTCCATCTCGTTGCGGACCACCGTCATCTCGGTGTCGAGGTCCTTGCGGTCGATCCGCGAGTTGACCATGCGGTCGGCTTCCATCGCGAGCGCCCATTCGAGGTCGGCCGGCGACGCGTTGAACGTCTCGAAATAGTTGGTGCGGTCGTACCACGTGGTGCCGTTGAAGCGCATGCCGCGCCGGCCCATCTCGTCCCGGTAGTTGACGGGCTTGGCGGTGCCCTTGAACGTCATGTGCTCCAGGAGGTGCGCCATGCCCGTCTCGCCGTAGCGCTCGTGGCGCGATCCGACGAGGTAGGTGACGTTGACGCTGGTGGTGGCGGCGCTCGGGTCCGGGAACAGCACGACGCGCAGGCCGTTGGCGAGACGGTACTCGGTGATCCCTTCCACCGACGGTCCCTGCGCGATGCCGGGCGGCAGCGCGGCGTGCGCGGCGAGCGCGGCCGCGGCGAGCAGGACGACGGAGCAATGGCGCAGGCGCGCCGCGAATGCGAAACCGGGCATGGGACACCTCGGAAGAACGGCGCGGCGAGTATAGCGCCGCGCGACGCGATTGCTAGCGTCCGCGCGGCAGCAGCACCACGGCGAAGCCCGCGAGCGCGGCGATCACGGCCATCAGGCCCGAGCAGGAACGCGAAGCCGTTGGCCTTCACCAGCGGGCCCAGCAGCCACACCGCCGCCGACGACACGCCGAGCGCGATGGCGAAGCGCACGCCCGCCACGCGCGAGCGCATGCGGTCGTCGACGTAGCGGACGATGATCGCGTCGGTGAAGGGAATCGCACCGAACACGAACGCCATGAACGCGATGGCGAGCGCGTAGAACACCCAGCCCTCGGCGATGCATCGCGAGCGCGAACAGCGGCATCTGCACCAGCATGATCACCAGGAACAGCCGCTTCAGCGGGTAGCGGTCGATCGCGCGGCCGACGACGAGCTGCGCGAACGACGCGATCACGTACACCAGGCCGAGCAGCGCGCCGATCACCGCGGGATTCGCGGTCACCGCGCGCAGGCGGTCGGTCATGAGCTCGCCGTTGCCGTTGGTCAGGAAGTTGAAGACCAGGCTGCCGCAGGTGGACGTGATCGTGAGGATCAGGATCGACGCGCGCGATCTCGCTGCGCGGCAGGTCCGATTGCTTCGGCGCGCGCTTGGCGGGCGGCGAATCCTCCTGCGGCACGAGGCGCGCGAACACGAGGCCGAAGGCGAGCGAGAGCAGGCCCGGGATCACGAACGCCATCCGCCATCCGAGGAACTTCACCGTGAGCCCGGTGAGCACCGCGGCGGCCGCGATGCCGAGGTTGCCGACGAGGCCGTTGACGCCGATCACCGCGCCCGGTCGCGTCGTCCCCTGCACGAGCATCGGGATGCCGACCGGATGGTAGATGGACGCGAACGCGCCGAGCAGCGTCAGCACGGCGGCCATCTGCCACGCGTTCTGGGTGGCGGCGGCGAGCAGGCACGTGGCACCGGTGCCGAACAGGAACACCAGCATCATCGAGCGCCGGCCCCAGTGGTCGCCGAAGCGGCCCGCGGGCATCGAGCCCAGGCCGAACATCAGGAAGGCGCCCGCCGCGTACGGCATCAGGTCCTCCCACCGCGTGAAGCCGAAGTCGGCGGCGATCGCGCCGACGGCGGTGGCGAAGATCAGCAGGACGAGGTGATCGATCGCGTGCGCCACGTTGAGCAGAAGCATGGTCAGCCGGCCGTGCGCGGCGAGCGGCTTGTGCTCGGCGGCGGGGGTCGGGAGGGCGGGACTCGCGGCAGGCGGCGGCATCGGGGCGGGAACGCTGCAGGAATCCGTTACTTTACCCGCAGTCGCAGGGCACGCGGGGCGCAGGTCGACCGCGTCCGGGTGTTCCCCGGGCGAGAGGCCGGAGCTGTCGATTGACGTTTACGTAAACGTAATGATAAGGTCGCCTTCGATAGCGCCTGCGGGCGCGCCGACGGCACCGCCGCCGACACCGCCTGCCAGAGTCAGGTAACCTTTCCGATCCGCCTTCGCTCCCAAGGCGGAGCCGCGCATCGAATCCGAGGTCCGCGATGAACGACGCATCCCGTCCGCCGCTCGTCTACAAGCCGCTGTCCAAGGTGCGCTTCGTCACCGCGGCGAGCCTGTTCGACGGCCACGACGCGTCGATCAACATCATGCGGCGCATCCTGCAGGCGACCGGCTGCGAGGTGATCCACCTCGGGCACAACCGCTCGGTCGAGGAGATCGTCAACTGCGCGCTGCAGGAAGACGCGCACGGCATCGCGATCTCGTCGTACCAGGGCGGGCACGTCGAGTTCTTCAAGTACATGCTCGACCTGCTGCGCGAGCGCGGCGGCGGCGCACATCAAGGTGTTCGGCGGCGGCGGCGGCGTGATCGTGCCGGCGGAGATCGACGAGCTGCACGACTACGGCGTCACGCGCATCTTCTCGCCCGAGGACGGCCAGCAGCTCGGCCTGCAGGGCATGATCAACGAGATCGTCGCCGCGTGCGACGCCGACCTCGCGCAAGCGCTTCCGGCGTCGCTCGCCGCGCTGCGCGAAGGCAGCCGCTTCGAGCGCACGCACGCGCTGGCGCGCCTCGATCACCGGGCTCGAGAACGGCGCGGTGCCCGCGAAGCTGCGCGCGGAGCTGCTCGCGGCCGCCGCAAAGGCGACGGTGCCCGACGCTCGGCATCACCGGCACCGGCGGCGCGGGCAAGAGCTCGCTCACCGACGAGCTGGTCCGCCGCTTCCGCCTCGACCAGCACGACGCGCTGCGCATCGCGATCATCTCGATCGATCCGTCGCGGCGCAAGTCGGGCGGCGCGCTGCTCGGCGACCGCATCCGCATGAACGCGATCGAGCATCCCGAACATCTACATGCGCTCGCTCGCCACGCGCGAGGCCGGCAGCGAGATCTCGCAAGGCGCTGCCCGACGTGATCGCGGCGTGCAAGGTCGCCGGGCTTCGACCTCGTGCATCGTCGAGACGTCCGGCATCGGCCAGGGCGACGCGGCGATCGTGCCGCTCGTCGACACCTCGCTCTACGTGATGACGCCCGAGTTCGGCGCCGCGATCGCAGCTCGAGAAGATCGACATGCTCGACTTCGCCGACTTCGTCGCGATCAACAAGTTCGACCGCAAGGGCGCGCAGGACGCGCTGCGCGACGTGCGCAAGCAGTTCCAGCGCAACCGCGAGGCGTGGAAGGCTCCGGCCGAGGACGATGCCGGTGTTCGGCACGATGGCCTCGCGCTTCAACGACGACGGCGTCACCGCGCTCTACCAGGCGCTGGTGCGCGAAGCTGCGCGACGAAGGGACTGAAGCTCGCGCCGGGCACGCTGCCGGCCGTCGACGACCCGGCACTCGACCGGCGCAGAACGCGCATCGTGCCCGCGGCGCGCGTGCGCTACCTCGCCGAGATCGCCGAGACCGTGCGCGGCTACCACGCGTTGGCCGACGCGCAGGCGCGCCTCGCGCGCGAGCGGCAGCAGCTGCGCGCGACGCAGGGCGATGCTGGCCGCGGAGTGCAAGGCGGACGTCGCCGCGCTCGACGCGCTGGCCGCCGACCGCGACGCGAAGCTCGATGCGCGCGCGAGGAAGCTCCTCGACATGTGGCCGAAGACGAAGGCGGCCTACGCCGGCGACGAGTACGTCGTGAAGATCCGCGACAAGGAGATCCGCACCGCGCTCACCACGACGTCGCTGTCCGGCACCAAGGTGCGCAAGGTGGCGCTGCCGAAGTACGAGGACGACGGCGAGATCCTGCGCTGGCAGCTGCAGGAGAACGTGCCGGGCAGCTTCCCGTTCACCGCCGGCGTGTTCGCGTTCAAGCGCGAGAACGAGGATCCGACGCGCATGTTCGCGGGCGAAGGCGATGCCGTTCCGCACCAACGCGCGCTTCCACCTGCTCGCCGACGGCATGCCGGCGAAGCGGCTGTCCACCGCGTTCGACTCGGTCACGCTGTACGGCAACGACCCCGCGGTGCGGCCCGACATCTACGGCAAGGTCGGCAACTCCGGCGTGTCGATCGCCACGCTCGACGACATGAAGGTGCTGTACTCGGGCTTCGACCTCTGCGCGCCGAACAACTCGGTGTCGATGACGATCAACGGACCGGCGCCGACGCTCCTCGCGATGTTCATGAACACCGCGATCGACCAGCAGGTCGACAAGTTCCGCGCGGACAACGGCCGCGAGCCGACCGACGACGAGGCCGAGAAGATCCGCGAGTGGACGCTGGCGACGGTGCGCGGCACGGTGCAGGCCGACATCCTGAAGGAGGACCAGGGCCAGAACACCTGCATCTTCTCGCACCGAGTTCTCGCTCAAGGTGATGGGCGACATCCAGTCGTACTTCGTCCATCACAACGTGAAGAACTTCTACTCGGTGTCGATCTCGGGCTACCACATCGCCGAGGCCGGCGCGAACCCGATCTCGCAGCTCGCGTTCACGCTGTCCAACGGCTTCACGTTCGTCGAGGCGTACCTCGCGCGCGGCATGCACATCGACGACTTCGCGCCGAACCTCTCGTTCTTCTTCAGCTACGGCATGGACCCCGAGTACACGGTGATCGGCCGCGTCGCGCGCCGCATCTGGGCGGTGGCGATGAAGAACCGCTACGGCGCCAACGAGCGCTCGCAGAAGCTCAAGTTCCACTCGCAGACGTCGGGCCGCCGCCTGCACGCGCAGGAGATCTCGTTCAACGACATCCGCACCACGCTGCAGGCGCTGATCTCGACCTACGACAACACCAACTCGCTGCACACCAACGCCTACGACGAGGCGATCACCACGCCGACCGAGGAGAGCGTGCGCCGCGCGATGGCGATCCAGCTCATCATCAACCGCGAGTGGGGCCTCGCGAAGAACGAGAACCCGAACCAGGGCTCGTTCATCGTCGAGGAGCTGACCGACCTCGTCGAGGAGGCGGTGCTGAAGGAGTTCGAGGCGATCTCCGAGCGCGGCGGCGTGCTGGGCGCGATGGAGACGGGCTACCAGCGCGGCAAGATCCAGGAAGAGTCGCTGTACTACGAGCACAAGAAGCACGACGGCTCGTATCCGATCGTCGGCGTCAACACGTTCCGCAATCCGCACGCGCGACGCCGTGCCGCAGAAGATCGAGCTCGCGCGCTCGTCGGAGGAGGAGAAGCAGTCGCAGTTGCAGCGCCTCGCCGACTTCCACGCGCGGCACGCGAGCGAGGCGCCGGCGGCGCTCGCGCGGCTCAAGCAGGCCGTGATCGACAACGGCAACGTGTTCGCGGAGCTGATGAACACGGTGCGCGTGTGCTCGCTCGGGCAGATCACCAACGCGCTGTTCGAGGTGGGCGGGCAGTACCGCCGCAGCATGTAGATGTAGCTACGCGAGAACGACGTCGGCCACCAGCGGCAGGTGGTCGGACGCCACGCTCGCGAGCGCGCTGCGGTGCGGCGTCAGCCGCCGCAGGAAGTGCGCGGGCCGCACCCAGATGCGGTCGAGCGCGAGCACCGGCCGCCACGCCGGGAAGGTCGGCGGCGCGGGTCGCGCGTGGAAGTCGCGGTGCAGCCAGCGCGCCGGCCGGCCCCACAAGAACCATTCGTTGACGTCGCCCATCAGGATCACCGGCGACGGCTGGCCGGCGTCGATCGCGGCCAGCAGGCGGCGCACCTGATCGCGGCGCTCCGCCGGACGCAGGCCGAGATGGGTGGTGACGATGCGCACCGTGCGCCCGCGGATGTCGAGCGTGGCGTCGATCGCTCCGCGCGGCTCGTGCCGGCGGAAGGCGAGATCGAGCCGGGCCACCGCCGTCTGCGCATGCCGCGACAACAGGGCATTGCCGTACTGGCCCTCGCGATGCGTCGGGCCGGCGGCGATCGTCATGCCGAGCGCCGCGCGCACCTGGGTCAGGAACTCGCCGTGCTCGGCGAGCGAAGCCACTTCCTGCAGCGCGATCACGTCTGCGCGCAGCTCGCGCAGCACCGCGATGATGCGCGCGGCGTCGTACCTGCCGTCGCGACCGACCCCGGAGTGGATGTTCCAGGTCGCGACGCGCAGCGCCAGCGCCGCCGGCGCGTCGCCGTCAGGGGGCATCCGTCGCGCCTCGCGCACGGGCCGTCGCGGTGTCGCCCGCGCGCGGCCGCAGCCAGCGGCGCGCGCCAAAGCCGACGGCGGCGATGGCGGCCGCGATCACGCACAGCACGAGATACGTGGCCGGCCCCGGATGGCGGATGGCCTCGAGCGCGCGATCGACGAACAGCGTCGTCATCACGATGCCGGGCAGGAGTCCCAGCACCGAGCCGAGCAGGAAGTCGCGCCAGCCGATGTGCGACGCGCCGGCCACCAGGTTCACGATGGAGTAGGGCGCGACCGGCAGCAGGCGCACGAGGATGATGGCGAGGATGCCGCGCTGGCCGAGCCGCTGCGACAGCGCATTGAGGCGGTGTCCCGCGAGGCGCCGGACGGTCTCGCGGCCGAGCCGGCGGCCGATCGCGTAAGTCACGCTGGCGCTCGCCATCGCGCCGGCCAGCGCATAGAGCGTTCCCGCCACCGGTCCGAAGACCGCCGCGGTGACCGCGATCAGCAGCATCACCGGCACCACCAGCAGTCCCCCCGCGACGTAGGCGCCGATCAGCGCGATGGGCGCCACCGGCGAACGCTGCCAGGCTTCCGCATAGGCCACGAGCGTGTCGAAGTCGAGCCACTCGCGCAACGGCGTGTAGCGCCACGCCAGCGCGATGCACGCCAAGGCGGCAACCAGCACGATGATGCCCACCAGGCGTCCGTGCACGCGGTCCTTGGGCTCCGGATCGGGCAGCAGGTCCGCGACGAGGATGTCGGGATCCAGCGGCTGCTCGGGATCGAGCACGCCATGATCCGGCGTGATCGCATCGACCGCCGGATCGAGCTGCGGCTCGGTCACCGCGAGCGTGCGCCTTCCGTCCGCCCGGTGCGCATCGATGACACGGTGGAGGCTTCCGGCTCGCGCGACGTCGCGCGCGATCACCTGCGGCTCCGCGCCGAGATGCTCGCCCAGGAGGCGCGCGCGCAACGCCGCGATCGCCTCCGATACGCGTGCGTTGCCTCGCGCCTCCAGCGCGATGTTGCACTCGGTGTCGAGGCGCATCGAGCGCTCCGACAGGTTGGCGGAGCCCACCGTCACGAATTCGTCGTCGATCGCCAGCACCTTGCTGTGCACGTTGAGGCAGCGCTCGCCGCCCGCGAGCCAGGGCAGCGTGGGACAGTACAGCCGATAGCGCTGCCTCGGGTCCTTCTCGCGCAGCAGCCGATGGATGCGCGCGCGCAGCACGCCCATCGTGGAGGCTTCGAGCCAGCCGCTCTGCACCGACGGCATGAGGACCGCGATTTCCGGTCCGTCGGGTTCCGCGAGCCGCTGCGCGAACGCGTGCGCGATGGTGCGCGACGTGAAGTACTGGTTCTCGGCGAAGATGAACCGGCGCGCCGAGGCGATCGCGTCCAGGTGCAGGCGGCGCACCTCGTCGACGCCGGTCGCACCCTCGTAGCGCGGCTCCGTGCGCGCGATGCCCACGTCGACGTTCGCGAGCGCGGGGGTGACGTGGCGCGGCCACGGATCGGATTCGATGCGCGCGGGCGCCAGTCGCTCGCCGGTCGCGCGATGCCAGCGCTCGCGCGCGAGATCGCCGAGCGCACGCGCGCAATCGCCCTCGACGATCGCGCCGACGTCGTGGAAAGGTCCGTAGTGCGCGCCGTTCGGGTCCGCGCGCAGTGCGTCTTCGCACGCGTGCGCGGAGCGGTCCCACCGGCTGCGGGTCAGGTCGAACCCGCCGAGCAGCGCGACGTTGTCGTCGACCACGACGACCTTCTGGTGATGGCTCGCACCCAGCGGATGCCGGCCGTCGAGGCGGAACGTGAGGCGGCGGTGCGTCTTCCAGTCGAAGTGATAGAGCGGAAGCCATTCGCGCTCGAACGCATACAGCATGGCGAAGTCCCACGCGAGCACGTGCGCGCGCAGCTTCCGCCGCTCGCTGACGAGCGCGTTGAGGAAGGGAGCGAGTTCCTCGGGATAGCCGTCGTTCGCGCCCTGCGGCATGAGCCGCATGCGGCTGTCGATGTCCCAGCCGAGGATGTGAATCGAGCGTTGCGCACGCACGAGCGCGGCGCGCACGGCCGCGAAGTAATCCTCGCCGTCGACGAGGAACGACATCCGGCTCGCGCGCTCGATGCGCCAGCACGTCGCACCGGGCCGCAGGAGCGGCGTGCGTCCGAGAGACCGGTTGGCGTCGCGCGCGGCCCGGCGAAAAGAGGAGATGACAGACACGTCGGCGGTTCGTTGCGCAGCCAGCGTCGAGCTGGGCCTCGACGATTGTCGGCAGTGCGGCTGCGCGCGTCTGTCCGCGTTTGCGCAACATGCGCGTCGGGTTGCCGCCTACGGCGCACCGCGCACCGCGCCCGCGCGGAATCGCCGCAGGGTCGTTCTCGAACGGGCAATCGGGCTGCGGTTTTCGCCACAGGGCACGGTGTCGAACCGCTCGCACGTTCCGCGCGTTGACTTTCGTCAACGGCCGTGCGGCAGGTCCATCGCACCATCTGGACGAGGACATACCCCGTCTCTCGACAAGAACAGGAGCAATCAATGAGTCTCAATCGGATGATGCTGCGCCCGTTGGCTGCAGCGATGTTCGTGGCGCTGGCCGCGACCCCCATGACCGCGAGCGCGCAGAACTGGATGATCGGCGCGCGCGCCCTGTACGTGAGCCCGAACGTCAGCACGTCGATCAACGGACTCGACGTCGACTCCGCCTGGTGGGCCGAGCTCGACTTCACCTACTTCTTCACGAAGAACATCGCGGCCGAGCTGATCGCGGGCGCCAACAAGCACGAGGTCACGCTCAACGGCACGAGCCTCGGCAAGGTCGGCGGTGCTGCCCCCGACACTGACGCTGCAGTGGCACTTCACGGACCTGGGCGCGGCCAAGCCCTACATCGGCGCCGGCCTCAACTACACCTACTTCTACGAGGACTCGCTCGCCAACGGCACGCTGCACATCAAGGACAGCAGCTGGGGCGGCGCGCTGCAGGCGGGCCTCGACTACGAAGTCGCGAAGAACCTCTATCTCAATGCCGACGTGAAGTACGTGTGGATGAGCACGGACGTGATCGTGAATGCGACCGGCGCCACTCTGGGCTCGCTCGACATCAACCCCTGGATCTTCGGCGTAGGGGCCAGGTATCGGTTCTAGTCAGAAGGGGTCGCAAGCCGGACGGCGCGACCCCTTGGAAGAATCGACGACGCTGACAGCCTGACGGAAAGCCGGCCAGGGGCGAATCGCGGGCGGAGCCCGTCGATTTGCTCCAGGTTGGAACGTTCGGGCGTCTTGCGGGCGGTTCAGTGCGAGGGAACGGCGGCGCGATGCCGTCGTTCGCATTTTCTGGTCCGTGCTCGCGACTACATGAAGCAGGGACCGAATTCGCGGACCTCGACGGTCGCCCACTGCGCGGCAGGAATCTCCGCCGCGATCGCCACGGCCTCGTCGCGCGTCGCGCAATCGAGCAGGAAATAGCCGCCGACCATTTCCTTCGCCTCGGCGAACGGTCCATCGGTCAGCGTGCGCTTGCCGTTGCGGACTTCGACGCGCACACCCTCGGTGCTGCTCTTGAGCGACTGCGCGGCGCGCAGCACGCCGCGGCGCTGCAGCGTTTCCGCGCAGGCCAGCATGCGGTCGTAGAGCTCACGACCTTCGGCCTCGGTGCGCTCCTGCCGTTGGCCGGGACGTTCCATGATCAGCAGCATGTAGGGCACGGTGACTCCAAGCAGGGAGCGCCGGATGCGCGGCGCGGGCGTTGGCGACGTCCGCGGCGCATCGGCGCGGCGCGGTGTCAGCGCATGCTACACGCACCGCCATCCGCCCTGCAGCCACCCACCGCCCCCGGGGTCACCGGAAGTCCTCGCGCAAAGTGCGGAGGCCGGCGGCGACCTGCGGCACGTCGAGCCGATGCAGTCCCAGATCGCGGAGCTCGTAATCGCTCATTGCCGCGAGCGCCTGCGGGTCGTCGCGCCGGCGCTTGCGCGCAGCAAGCAACGCGTCGATCCGCCGTGCCTTGCGCAGCAGTGCGTGCGCCATCGATTGCACGAATGCCGCCGCCCGCCAGAGGACGGCGGGGGCGGCGCCGGGGATGCCGGATGTCGTCAACATGGTTCCTCTCGCGGTTTCGGATCAGCCGGCGGACCGGTTGGCGCCAAAGGGTGGATTGCCGCGGGTGGGCACCGCGACGTCCTGCGGTCGCCGCCCGACGACGTCGATCGGCGGCAGCCGGTAGACCGGGCTCCCGGCGACGGTCTCGCCGGTCGGGACGCCGGCGAGCGGCGCACGGCGATGCGGGTCGGTGCAGCCGGAGCTGACCGTGATGGCCACGGCGAGGGCGGCAACGGCGGCCGCGCGGCGGAGCTCGGTGACGTGTGGCATGGTCGTTCTCCTTGCTGTGTCAACGCTGGTAAGATTAATGACCCAGCGTCGCGATGAGAATCGATATGTTCGAACCATATTGGTAAGTAATGCCGACCAAGAACACGCCTTCCGATGAACACCCTGTCCGCCTTCCGCGCGGTGGCCGAGGTCGCCAACCTGCGCGCTGCCGCGGACGTGCTGCATCTCACGCACAGCGCGGTGAGCCAGCAGATCAAGGGGCTGGAGGAACAGCTTGGGTTCGAGCTCTTCGAGCGGCGCGGTCGCCGGGTGGTGCTCAATCCGGCCGGCGCGGCGTTCCTGCGCAGCGTGCAAAGCGCGATGGCGACGCTCGACGACGGCGTCCAGGCCGCGCCGCGGCCGCGGCGGCGGGCAAGGCGCAGCGGCTGCGGGTGACGGTGGTGCCGTCGTTCGCCAACCGCTGGCTGCTGCCGCGCATCGGCCGCTGGCGCGAGCGCCATCCCGCGATCGCGCTGGAGATCGACGCGTCGTTCAAGGCCGTCGATCTCGTGCGCGACGGATTCCACGCCGCCATCCGTCAGGGCAATGGCCCGTGGCCGGGTCTCGCGTCCGAGCGCCTGTTCGACCAGCCGCCGATCATCGTCGTCGGCGTCCGCGTCGTCGGCACGGCGGCTCGCCGGCGCGCAGCCGGAGGCACTGGCGCGCGAGCCGCTGCTCGGCGATGGCGACCTGTGGAAGCTGTGGTTCGAGGCGCCGGGGTTGCGCACCAACCCGACGACCGTGGCGGTGTTCAACGACGCCGGCCTGATGCTGCAGGCCGCGGAGCAGGACATCGGCCTCGCGCTCTCGCGCGAGATCCTCGCCGCCGATGCGCTGTGCGACGGGCGGCTCGTGCAGCTGTCGCCGATCGCGATCACGCACCCGGACGCCGAGCCGTACCACTTCGTCTACCCGCCCAGCGTGCGCGACTGGCCTCCGCTCGCTTCCCTGCGCCGCTGGGTGCGCGACGAGTTGGACCTGTCGTACCGGGCGCTCCACGAGGCTCGCCAGAAGCGCCGAAGCGCGTGACGTACCCGGCACCCCGGCAGCACGCCTCCGTAGTTTCTCCGTGTAGCCCACAGGCGTGCGGCTGTGCTACTTTATGCCATTGTCGTAGCACAGGGGGCGCGATGAAATCGATGACGCTGGTCGCGAAGCATCTCTACTTCGGGATGGACCCGCTCAACCTGCGCGATGCCGCGAATCGTGTGGTGGCGCGCCTGCCGGAGGACACGACGGTCCGCCCCGTCGTGCGCCTCGACGCGCTGGTGGAGGATTTCCGCCTGACCGCCGGCGCGAGCCGCGCGCTCGTCGACCAGCTCGTCGCCGACGGCGTGCTGCAGCCGCTGTCGGATCGCGGCGCCGATTTCGAGGTGACCACCCGCATGCGCGAGATCGCGCGTGCCCGCATCATCGAGCCGCTGCCGCGCACCGAGGCGCAGCGGCTGCTCGCGCGCTGCGTCGAGCTCGCCAAGCGGTTCAACCGCACCGCGACGCGCAACAAGTACGAGATCGAGGAACTCGCGGTCTACGGCGCCTACATGAGCCGCGACGCCGACCTGTCCGACCTGATGCTCGGGCTCACGGGACGGCGGCGCGCGCCGGGACAGACGCCGCTTCATCGGCCGCGCGACCACGCCGACCGAAGGCACCGAGCGCATTCGCGGCCTGTTCGAGCGCCAGAGCACGTTCGTCAAGGTGGCGTTCTTCCGGCACCTTACCGACATGCCGCGGCCGTTCGCGGTGGTGTTCCGCGCCGAGGCCTGACGGTGCGTCAGCGCAGGATGCGTCCTTCCTTCCCGATCACCGTGAGGTCGACGTACTTCGACCCGTTGTGGTCCGACGGCGTGTACGACACGTAGATACCCGCCCACGTCGTAGTCGCGCAGCGTCTCCATCGCGGCGATGAAGCTGTCGCGCGTGGGGTTGTTGCCCGCGCGGCGCAGGCCCTTCCACGAAGACCCTCGCCGCGATGTAGCCCTCGAGGCTGCCGAATCCGTAGTCGGCGGTGGCGTTGGCGCCGGCGACATGCCGCTGGTAGTCCTTCACGATCGGGGTGGCGAGGTTCCACGGGAACGGCACCACCTGCGAGACGGCCACGCCGCGCCCCTCGTCGCCGAGCTCCGCCGCGAGCGCCTTGGTGCCGACGAACGAGACGTTCATGAACTGCGGATTGGAATTGGCCTTCTTCATTTCCTTGATGAAGGCTGCGCACGACTTGTACGCCGAGATCATCACGACGGCCTGCGGGTCCTTCGCGGCGATCTCCTTCACCGCCGCGGCGACGTCGACCGAATTGCGCTCGACGGTGCCGGTGGTGAGGATCTTCATGCCGCGCGCCGTCATCGCCTTCTCCACCCCCGCGAGTCCCGCCTTGCCGTAGGAGTCGTTCTGGTAGAAGACCGCGATGCGCTTCATGTCGAGCTTGGCGATCAGGTTCACGATCGCGTCCGTCTCCGCGTAATAGCTTGCGCGCACGTTGAAGATGTAGCGGTTGAACGGCGAGCGCAGGAGCTCGGCGCCGGTGAACGCGCCCACGAACGGCACGCGCGCCTCGGTGAAGATCGGCTTCGCGGCTTCCGACGTCGGCGTGCCGACATAGCCCAGCAGTGCGAACACGTCCTCGCCGATCAGCTTCTTGGTGTTCTCGGCGGCCCGTGTCGCCTCGTAGCCGTCGTCGAGCGACTTCAGGACGAGCTTGCGGCCGTTCACGCCGCCGGCCCGGTTCACGGCGTCGAAGTACGCGAGGATGCCCTTGCGCATGTCGTTGCCGAGCTCCGCGGCGGGGCCCGAAAAGGCCGCCGACTGCCCAATCGTGATGGTGGTGGCGGTCACGCCGTCGGCCCCCAGGGCCGGGACGGCCACGAGCGCGAGCGCCGAGGCCGCGAAAGCGAGCATTCGCTGGACGAACATGATGGGGTCCCCTTATCTCCTGATCCCTCCGGTGCGATCTGCCTAAGCAACAACCGCGCCGTTCGCCGTCTTGTTGTCGGTTTTGTCGTGACGATCGGGGCATGCCGATCGGCAGTCTAGCCCGAATGGTCTCTTTTCGGCGGATGTTGACGACAAGTCGGGAGGCGCCGGCGACCTCGGCAGGAAGCCGCGCGGCGGCACGGCGTCGCCTAGTTCTGGCCGTGGCAGGCCTTGTATTTGCGACCGCTGCCGCACGGGCAGGGGTCGTTGCGGCCGACCTTCGGCGTTTCGCGGACCACCGGCCGGCGCGGGTGGACGGCCTCGTCGATGCGCAGCGCGGAGCCGATCACGAAGTCGAGCGCCTCGTCGAGATCGGCGACCGGGACCTCGTCATCCAGCGCGCGCTGCTCGCGCTCGTAGGCCGCGCGCTCGTCGCCGGTGGCGTCCTCGGCGAGCGGGAGGTGGCGGAAGATGAGGGTCAACGCTTCCGCGATGTCGTCGTCCGTCTCCGCCGCCTCGTCGAGCGCAGGGAATGCCTGAAGCGCGGCGGCAAAACCCGTCACCCAGGGCTGCAGCGCCGCGATCGCCTCGCGGCCGGAGAGCGGGTTGTCGTCGTCGTCCGCAAGCTCGAACAGGATGGGATCGAACTCCTCCCCGGCGGCCAGGCACGCGGCGAGCTCGTCGCGGCGTCGCCGCACGAGCGCCTCGATGCGGCGCGAGGTGTCGTTGTCCGGCACCACCCGGCCCTCGCCGTGATACACGAGCGGCAGCCACTCGCCTTCCGGAACCGGTTCCGGCTGCAGGAGCACGCCGATCAGGAAGCCGTCGAGCGCGACGACGTCCAGGGGGTCGTAGGGCTTGGGCAGCGAGGCCAGGAGCTCGTCCAGCTCCTCGACGTCGCGCTCGGACAGCGGGCGGTCCTGCTGGTCGGTCATCGATGCGTCCCCTGGCTGGCGGCGGCGCGCGCGCCGCCCAGCGTCAATCATTGCTGTGGATGGGTGCCAGCGGACGGCCGCGCGGACGGCGGACGATTGCCGCCGCCATGGCCGCCACCCGGATTGCCGCCCCCCGGCGGCCTGCCGCCGCCAGGACCGCCGCCGCTCGGGCGGCCGTCCACCCGGCGGGCGCGAGCCACCCGGATGGCCGGGATTGCCGCCTTGCGGCGGCGGCCGGTAGCCGGGTTGGATCGGTCTCGGCGGCCGATTCGGGGGCGGGTTGTTGGAGTGCGGCGGCCGCGGACCCGGGTAGTAGCCCGGCGGGCGCGACGGCGGCGGCCGCCACGCGGGCGGCGGCGGCAGCGGCCGGTTGTACCAGTACGTGCGATTGCCCCACCACGGCCGGTTGCGGTAGTAGCTGTCCCAGTACGAGCCGATGGAGAACGTGACGAGCGGCAAGCCGAGCATCGGGCCGCCTTCGAGGATCAGCGTCGGGGAATTCTGGTAGCCGTACGACAGGAAGCCCGAATACACCCAGCCGCGGTTCGGACCCACCAGCACGTCGCACCAGCGCCAGCCGTTGATGCACCCCATGACCTGCACGGGGGTGCCGGCCGCGAGCCACGCGACGAGCGGATACGAGCGATCCGGTCCCGCGCGCACGTTGGCGGCCTGCGTGGTGATGGCGACCTGCGCGGCTGCGGCCGCGGATACGAGCAACCCGGCACCGAAGAGGCCGATCCGCAGCGCGTGGCGCCAGCGATGGAATGCGTTCGACACGAGGGCACTCTAGCAGGAGCGGCACCGCGCGTTGCGCTAAGCGTTGCGGGCGTCGACGCGACGCCAGACGATGCGCGCCTCGAACCCGCGCGGCTGCGAAGCGGGCGGGCTGCGCAACACGAGACGTGCGCCCATGCGGCGCGCCAGGGTATCCACGATGGACAGGCCCAGGCCTGCGCCAGTTCCAAGCGCGTTGCGGCTGCGCGCGAAGCGCCGCGCGAGCGAGGCGATCTCGTCGGCCGGGACGCCGCGGCCGTCGTCGGCCACCGCGAGCATCACCGCGCTGCGAGTCTCCGCGCAGCGCAGCAGGATGCGGGTGCTGCCCGCGGCATGCACCAGCGCGTTCTCGACGAGATTGCGCACCGCAAGCCCGATCGCGTCGAGATCGCCGCGCACGCGCACCGGCGGTCCGCTCGCCGCGAGCGTGCGGCCGGCAAGACGGGGATCGTGCGCGAACTCCTGCGCCGTCACGTTCAGCACGCGCGAGAGGTCCACCCAATCCTCGGCCAGCGGCTGCGCGCCTTCGGCGCGCGCCAGCGCCAGCAGGCGCTCGGCGATGCGGGCGAGACGCGCGAGTGCGCCGACCAGCGTCTCGGACTTCGTCCTGCAAGGCAGAGCCGCCTGCGCCATCGACGCCACGAGCTGCGCCTGCGCAAGCGCGGCGGCGATCGGCGTGCGCAATTCGTGGGCGCTGTTGAACGTGAAGCTGCGCTCGGCTTCGAGCGCATCGGACAGTCGCGCGAGCAGGCGGTTGGTGGCCTCCACGGCCGGCTTCATCTCGGTGGCGACGTCGTCGAGCGGCAGGAGTCCGAGCGCCTGCGGGTCCTGCCGCGCCACCGCGCGGGCGGTGCGCTGCACGTGCGCCGCGAGCGCGTGCGACGCGCGCAGCACGATGTACACCGCGAACAGCAGTACCGCGGCCAGCGGCACGGTCAGCCACAGCAGCGACGTGACGAGCGCCTCGCGGCGTTCGCTCAGCGGATCGGCGAGCTGCACGAAGCGCTGGCGCTGCGCGTCGTGCACGGTGGCCACGCGCCAGTCGCCCGCATCGACGAGCCCCTCCTGCAGCGGCACGGCGTCGAGCTCGGCCGGCGCATTGTGCGAGCGCAGGAGCGTCCTGCCCCGCGGCGTCGCGGATCTGGTAGACGAAGCGCTCGTGCTCGTTGCGGCGAATCGGGCAGGCGCCGCTTCTCGCCGAGCACCGCCGCGGTGATCAGCAGATCGTCGGTGTAGCGCACGAGCGACAGCATGAGCGTCGCGCTTTCCTGCAGCTCGTCGTCGGACTTCTCGTCGATCAGCCGCTGCAGCACGAACCCGCTGCCCACGACGCCCGACGAGCCACAGCAGCGTCAAGCCGACGACGAGGCTGCGCGCGAGCCTGCCGGTCAGCGAGCCGGCGGCCATGAAGCGTCCTCATGCGCGCGGCGCGCCGTCGCCGCCCGCGGTGCCCCACTGGTAGCCGATGCCACGGACCGTGCGGATCGCATCGCGGCCGAGCTTGCGCCGCAGGCGCGAGATGTAGACCTCGACCACGTTCGACTCGGCGCCGCCGTCGAGCGAATACAGCGCGCCTTCGAGCTGCTCGCGCGTGAGCACCTGTCGCGGACGTTCGGCGAATGCCGTGACGCAGCGCGTATTCGTGTGCGGTGACCTCGACCGGCCGGCCCGCGAGCTCGACGGTGCGTGCGACGGGATCGATGATCAGCGCGCCGAGCTCGATCAGCGGCGCGTGACGGCCGGCGCGGCGGCGCGCGAGCGCGCGCACGCGCGCCGCGAGCTCGGGGAGGTCGAACGGCTTCACGAGGTAATCGTCGGCGCCGGCGTCGAGGCCGCGCACGCGCTCGGACAGGCGATCGCGCGCGGTGAGGATCAGCACCGACGGCGGCTCGTCGCGCTCGGGTGAGGAAGGGCAGGAGCGAGGTCGCCGTCGCCGTCGGGCAGCCCGAGGTCGAGCATCACGACCGCGTACGAGCCGGGCGCGCACGCGCGCGCCTCGGCACAGCGCGTGACCCAGTCGACGACGTGCCCCTCGCGCTCGAGAAAGCGCCGCACGGCGGCGCCCAGGCCCGGATCGTCCTCGATGAGCAGGATGCGCATGCGCGGAGCGTACGGGGATGACGCGACGCGCAGTTTGACGAAAGTCAATTCGCGGAGCGTTCGCGCGGCCGGGCGCGCCGCGTTTTTCAGGGTCTGTTCAGGATCGACGCGTACGCTCGCCAGCTTGCACGCCGCCGCGCCCTGCGCGGCGGACGGCCCGCAGTCGCGGCAACCCGTCGCGGCCAATAAGAGGAGACAACCATGCGACGTAGTTTCGGCCTTGCGCTCGCGATCTTCGCGGGCCTTCTCATCACGTTCGGCGCTGCGCGTGCGTCGGATCTCTCGGTATCGGCGAGCGTCGTGTCGCTGTCGGCCGGCGCCAAGGCCACGGTGAAGGTGTCGAACGCCGCGGCTCGGTGCGGGTGACGACCAGCTCGTCGGCGGTCGCCACCGCGACGTATGCGAGCCCCAACGTCACGATCACCGGCGTCGCGGCGGGCACGGCCAAGGTCACCGTGCGCGACAGCGAGCACTCGGCCACGATCGCCGTGACGGTGACCGGGGACGCGACGCCGCCGCCGCCGACCGCGTCGACGCTGCCGTGGCGCGTGCTCGCCTCCAACGACCTCGGCATGCACTGCGCCGACCTCGACTACCAGGTGTTCAGCATCCTGCCGCCCTTCAACGTCGTGCACGCGCAGGTGGTGCAGACCGGCACCGCCACCGCGAAGCCGAAGATCCTGTCCGCCACCGACGCCGACGTCTCGTATCTCGCGACGTCGAGCACGGTGGATCCGTTCGGCGCGGGCTCGATCAACACGACCAGCAATCTCGTGCCCGGCGGCACCAAGAGCAACTTCTGGCAGGCGACCCCGCTGCCCAATGGCGCCGCAGGCACGCTCGGCGGTCTCGCCTATCGCGCGCTCTATCCCAATGCGGTGCTCGACCTGTTCGCGCCGATTCCGAGCGAGACGGGACTCCCGGTCCCCGATCCCGCCAAGCTCCCCGCGCTCGCCGCCGCGCAGCAGCGGATGCCGAGCCCCTCCAACGTGCCGCAGAAGTTCGCGCGCTTCGACACCAATCTGCCGTTCTTCGCGAGCTTCCCGTTCGGCACGACGGTCGCCGGCGTGAACTGGTTCTCGGCGGATGGCATTCCGATCCTGCCGGTCGACGACGCCGGGCGCACGAATCCGTACCCGCTGATGCGCGTCCAGGCCGTGGCCAAGGGCGCCGATCCGGCGAAGCCCGCGAACGTGAAGGCGAAGGTCGACATCGTGCTGCCGGTGGCCTCCGAAGCGGACTGCCGCAACTGCCACAACGGCACCGACGGCATCGCCGCGGTGTTCGCCAAGACCACGGCGTACAGGAACGGCACGCCGTGGACGATCGCCAACGAGGCCAGCGCGCCCGGCCCGGACAAGGTGAACAACGCGGCGAAGATCAACGTCCTGCGCCTGCACGACGCGAAGTGGGGCAGCAAGTACACGTCGAGCGCCGACGGCTCCGCGACGCCGTGCAACGGCGGCACCGAGAGCTCGTGCCTCGACAAGCGCCGCGCCATCCAGTGCTCGCAGTGCCACTATTCGCCCGCGCTCGACCTCGCGCAGGTCGGCCCCATCGACGAGCCCGCAGCCGGCGTCAACGGCCGGCAGCAGAAGCGCCACATCTCGATGTCGCGCGCGATGCACTACAACCACGGGCAGTACGCGAACCTCTTCCCGGCGATGCCGCTGCCGAAGAGCGCCAATCGCACGCTCGCCACGCAGACCGACATCCTCGACCAGACGTGCTACCAGTGCCACCCGGGCAAGGTCACCAAGTGCCTGCGCGGCGCGATGGGCGCCGGCGGCGTCGTATGCCAGGACTGCCACGGCGACATGAAGCAGGTCGGCAACGACTTCAGCGCGGGGCTGCCCGCGGGCGCGCCGCTCGACCTCGCGCGGCGCGTGCCGTGGGCGGTCGAGCCCAAGTGCCAGTCGTGCCACGTCGGCGACGCCAAGAGCGTGACGACGATGAATCGCACCGACTACATCGTCGCCAACGACGGCATCCGCAACCTGCTCGCGTACACGAAGAGCAGCGCGACCGCGGCGTCGGTATCGCTCATCGACGCGCCGTCGTCCCGCTTCGCGGAAAACCAGAAGCTGTACCGGCTGTCGAAGGGCCACGGCGGCGTGCTGTGCCAGGGCTGCCACGGCGGCACGCACGCGGAATGGCCGAATCCCAATCCGGTGGCGAACGACAACGTCGCGGCCTCGCAGCTGCAGGGGCACGCCGGAACGCTGATCGAGTGCACCGTGTGCCACGCGGCCGGATCCCTGGGCCTCACGCTCAACGGTCCCGCACGGCATGCATCCGGTGAACGACACGAACTGGAACCTGAAGCACAAGAGCGTCGCCGAGAACAACAAGGATGCGTGCCGCACCTGCCACGGCATGAAGGGCGAAGGCACGGTGCTCGCCCGCGTCGCGGCCACGCGAACGCTGCGCGCCGACGACGACGGCAACCGCACGATCACACTGCAGGCAGGCACTGCGGTGCGCTGCAATCACTGCCACGAAAACAAGCTCTGACGAGAGCGATGCGGGCCGCGCGCAGTGCTCCGCGGCCCGCGAATTCCTCGAGGCCCCGTCCCAACCGGGGCCTTTTCTTTTTCCGCCGCGTGCGCGAGGGTGCTTCGAGAGCGGCGGCGTATCGGTATCGATCGCCTACACGCCGAACAGCGGCGCCAAGGCGGCGAACGTCGAGATCCCGCGGGCCCTAGGGGTACGCTCCACCGCGACTCATCGGCGCCGCTGCACCTCCGGCACCATGATGTTCTCGAGCACGGAGCGGTAGGGTTCCGCGGACACGCTGATGCCGCCCTGGAACGGGCGGTCGGTGACGGCGATGAAGTAGAGGATCAGCGCGATCGGCGCCGCGACCAGTATGGTGATCGTCGCGTGCATGCCGAAGCTGTCCACGCGCAGGAGGAAGCACGAGGAGATCGCGATCACGCCGAGCATGATGACGATGACCCACAGCTCGCCCGGCAGCGCGGTGTCGAACACCGATTGCAGGCGCATGCGGCGGGTCTCGAGCAGGTTGTTGTAGGCGGCCAGGACCTGCGCGTGGATGATCTTCTGGCCTTCGGTCGCGGGCTCGTAGTCGAACAGCGCGCGCTGGGCGTCGTCCATCACCTTGAGCGTGCTGGTCGGCGCCTCGCCGATCCGGTGCTTCGGCCACTCCTCGTCGATCACGTATCTCGTATAGTCGATCAGCGCCTGCCGCGACTGGTCGCGCAGCGGCTGCGGGTATCCGCCGAGATCGTGGAAGAGCACGTTGATGGCCGAGGCTTCGCGCGCGACCTTGGCGGCGGCGTCGCCGGTGTTGCCCCACACGGCGACCGCCGTCAGGCCCGCCGCGATGGCGTAGATGCCGATGAGCGCCGCGAGCAGCCCGGCGATCGCGCCGTTGTCGAGCTGCTCGTGCAGCGTGGTCGCCCGCACGCGGTGGGCCGTGAGCGTGAGGCCCACGAGCGCGACGATGATGGTGACCGCGCCCACCATGATGGCGAGCTCGGACGACGAAAGCTGATGGAACCAACCGACATCCATGGGCGGCACGACGGGTCAGCGGCGAGGGCGCCCATCTTAGCGTCAACCGCCCGGTGCTGACGAGCGCCCGCGCCCGCCCGCGTCGCGCGCCTTGAGCTTGGCGTTGATGTAGTCCGGATGCTCGACGTACAGGAGATCGGCGAGCTTGCGGATGAGATGCTCCTCGAACGGGTTGACCGCCGCGTCGGCATACGCGACCTCCCAGAGCAGCTCGACCACGCGGATCTTCTGCGCCTGGGTGAAGCGCCGGTTGATGATCGACGTGAACTGGTAGTAGTCGTTGGCCTGGCGGGCCTGCGCCTCCGCGAGGTCGACCAGCGCCTGCGCGTCCGCGGGGGCGAGGTGGAACTTCCCGCGCACCGCGTCGAGCACCGCCGCGCGCTCGACGTCGCTGACCTCGCCGTCCATGCGCACGATCTCGACCAGGAGCGCCGCAGTGGCGACCTCGATCGTATGGCGATCGGCGGGATCGGCGGCGCCGAACGCGCTGTCGAAGAATTCGCGGATGCCCTTCAGCATCGGTCGCCGCCTGCCGGTTCCATTGCTTGCTCCCGCCTTCCCTCAGCACCAATTATGACGGACCGTGCCGGAGCGTGTGGGCAAGGTCGCGCCAGGCGTCGAGCGAGCGCAGTCCGCGATGATGGAAGTAAACCGATTGCGCCAGCGCCGCGAACGCGCGCGTGCCCGAGCATCGCGTCGAACCATGCGTCGGGCACGCCCGCATCGAATGCCGCGCGCAGCAGGCGCTTGGTGCGCGAAGCGGGGGAGGCTGCGCGCCAGCGCGTGTGCCGGCGCTTCCGCGCCTTCGCGCAGGTGATCGGCGATCGCCTGCGCCGCGGCCCAGCCCGATTCGAGCGCGGTGTGGATGCCGCCCGCGGACAGCGGCGAGACGACGCCCGCGGCATCGCCGATCAGCACCACGCCCGGCGCCGCAAACGGCGACACCGGGCCGCCCACCGGGATCAGTCCGCCGCGTCGCGCGATGCGTCGCGCCGCGCTGAAATCGAATAGACGCGCGACCTTGCGCTCGAAGGCCGCGAGGTCCGTGCCGATGCGGCTGCCGCGCGGCCAGGCCCACCTGCACGATGCCGCCGTGGCCCGGGACCATCCACCCGATGTAGCCCGGCGCCAGCCGGCGATCGAGGAAGCAGTGCAGGCGATCGGGATCGACGCCGCCGACGCCGCGCCATTCGCCTTCCACGCCGAGCAGGAACTCGCGGTTGCGGCCGAGCGCGAATTCCGCGCGACGGCCGAGTGCGGGCCGTCGGCGCCGACGAGGCAGCGCACGCGCTCGCCGTGGCCGCCGAGCACGAAGCCGTCGCGCGTGCGCGCCGCGCCGCAATATCGCCGCGCCCAGCGCAGGTGCGCGCCGGCGCGGCACGCCTCGCGCGCCAGCCAGCGCATCAGCGCCGGCGTGTCGGTGGCGAGGAAGTAGTAGCCCGGTGCCGCGAGATCGAGTGCTGCCAGCGACGGCGCATACAGCCGGACGCCGCGCACGCGCCGCGTCAGCGCGGCGGGAATCTCCCAGCGCTCGGCCGCCTCCTTCACCACGAGACCGGTGGTGTGCATGCGGGCGCCGGGTTCGGGCTTGCGATCGATCACCAGCACGCGAAGCCCGCGGCGCGCGGCCGCGCGCGCGCAGGCGAGTCCGGCGAAGCCGGCGCCGACGATGGCGATGTCGTAATCGTGGGTGCGCATGCGCGCGCATTGTGACCGCGCACAAGCGCGCGGCGGGCGCGCGTCCTGCGCCGCGCCGCGCGCAAAGATCATCGGTTTGCCAGAATGTCGCGGAAGTCGGGGCGGCCCCACGCCGGGCTTCGCTAGCGCGCGCCGGCGGCGCGCAGCACCTCGGCCATCTCGCGATAGCCGTTGCCTTCGGCGAGGTGCAGCGGCGTCATGCCGTTGCGGTCCGCGATGTTCACGTTCGCGCCGGCGTCGACGAGCGCCTGCAGCGTCGCGAGGTGGCGTGCGCCCGCCGTCGCCCAGCACGATCGACTCGATGAGCGCCGTCCAGCCGAGATTGTTGACGTGGTCGAGCGGCGCCTTGGCGACGATGAGCGTGCGCACCACCTCGTCGTGGCCGAGGTGCGCCGCGGCGATCAGCGCCGTGCCGTCGTAGCGGCTGGTGACGTTGGTGGCCTTGCCGCCGATCGCGAGCGCGACCTCGAGCGTCTCGACGTCGTCGGCGACGGCGGCGATGGTGACGATGTCGTAGCGGTCGTTCTCGAGCGCGTTCGGATCGGCGCCCGCCTCGCACGAGCGCGCGCATCGCGTCGTGCTTGCCGCGCGAACGCGGCGACGTGCAGCGGCGTGCGTCCGTGGCCGTCGCGCGCCTTGACGTCGGCGCCGCCCGCGGCGAGCCTGCGGATCGCCGCGGCGTCGCCGGTCGCGGCGGCCGCGAACAGGCCCTTGTACGCCGCGACTTCCGCCGGCGTCGGCGGCACCTGCGCCGCGTGCCGGCGGCGCCAGCGCCAGCGCGGCCGCGCAGCGAGCGCGCCGCGCATCATGGCGTCCGCTTCGCGGGCGCCGGCGGCGTGGCGGCCGCCATGCGCAGCGAGCAGCAGCCGGTGAGCGCATCGGCGCCCCGCAGCGACAGGATCGCGCGATGCGTGAGCGGCGCGCCGTCGGCCATCGTCGATCGGCAGGCTTCCTCGTGCAGCGTGACGACCAGCGTGTCCTTGGGCAGGTGCGTCGATTCGCCGCGCCACACGATCACCCGGGGCGCGAGCGGCGGCAGCGTCTGCGGCGCGCCGCGGAACACCACCTCGCGCTTGCCCTTCGGTCCGGGCGTGCTGTAGACCGCCGTCACGCGCGTGCCGGCGAGCCCCCAGAACGGTTCCTCGCCGCGGCACTGGAAATCCTGCAGCACCAGTGGGGCCTGCGCGAGCGGCAAGCGAGGCCGCGCCGGCGGCGAGCGCGGCGGCGCACACGGAAATGCAGCGGAAGACGGGACGCATGTTGGGCCTGACGACGCGCGACGACCGCCCAATATTCGCACACTCGCATGCCGGCGCGGTAGCATCGGCGCATGCCGCGCGCGCGTCGCGAGCGGCGCATTCGACTGCACCAGAGGACGTTCGCGCGGCGGCAACGCGGCGCGGCACGGCCGCCCGGAGGAAATCATGACCACGCCCCCTGCGCGCCCCGGCGCGCGTCCGCAACCGCCGTTTCGCGCCGATCACGTCGGCAGCTTCCTGCGTCCGAAGAAGCTGCTCGACGCGCGCGACAGCATTCAAGTCGGGCACGCATCGCCGCCGCCGCGCTGCGCGCGGTCGAGGACGAGGCGATCCGCGACATCGTGCGCTTCCAGGAAGACCTGGGCTTGCGCGGCATCACCGACGGCGAGTTCCGGCGCACGTACTTCCACACCGATTTCCTGACCAGGCTCTCCGGCGTCACGACCAAGGGCGGCATCAACGTGAGCTTCCACAGCGCGAGCGGCAACGTCGACTTCGCGCCGCCGGTCATGTCGGTGACCGACAAGGTGCGGCACGCGCAGCCGATCCAGCGCGCCGACTTCGAGTTCCTGCGCTCCGTGACGACGCGCACGCCGAAGGTCACGATTCCGTCGCCGACGATGCTGCACTTCCGCGGCGGCCGCGGCGCGATCAGCCAGCGACGCCTATCCGGACCTCGAGGCGTTCTTCGACGGACATCGCGCAGGCCTATCGCGACGAGATCGCCGACCTCGCGGCCGCCGGCTGCACGTACCTGCAGCTCGACGACACCAACCTCGCCTACCTGTGCGACGCCGAAGATGCGCGAAGGCGCGCGCCAGCGCGGCGACGATCCCGACGAATTGCCGCGCCGCTACGCGCGGCTCATCAACGCCGCGATCGCGAAGCGGCCGGCGAACATGACGGCGTGCGTGCACCTGTGCCGCGGCAACTTCAAGAGCGCGTGGGCGGCCGAGGGCGGCTACGAGCCGGTGGCGCGAGGTGCTCTTCAACGAGCTCGCCGTCGACGGCTACTTCCTCGAGTACGACGACGCGCGCTCCGGCGATTTCGCGCCGCTGCGCCACGTGCCGAAGGGCAAGATGGTCGTGCTGGGCCTCGTCAGCACGAAGGTCGGCCAGCTCGAGAGCAAGGACGACCTCAAGCGCCGCATCGACATGCCGCCGCGAAGCTCGTGCCGCTCGAGCAGCTCTGCCTCTCGCCGCAGTGCGGCTTCTCGAGCACCGTGCACGGCAACGACATCGCCGTCGAATCGCAGACCGCCAAGCTGCGGCTCGTCGTCGAGACCGCGCGCGAGGTCTGGGGCGGCATCTAGACTGACGCCGTCACGCGCGGACAGTGAGTGCCCGGTCGCGCGCAGCGCCGCGACGAGGTCGTCGAGCGCCGGCACCGGCGGCTGGTCGGCGCGGGTGATGATGCCGACGGGTCCGGACGGCAGCGGCAGCGGCACGCTTGAGCACCGCCAGCGCGCCCGATTTGCGCGTAGTGCCGCGCGATGTTCCGCGGCATCACGCCGAGCATGTCGGATTCCTGCAGCAGCGTCGTGTTGGTGAGGATCGACATCGACTCGATGAGCTGCACGGGCGGCTCGACGCCGCCCTGGCGGAACGCCGCGTCGATGCGGTGGCGGTACGCCGCCTCCGGCGCGGGCAGGATCCAGCTTTCGTGGGCGAGCTCGGCGAGCGTCGACGCGGCGCCGGCCGCGCAAGCGGATGGCCGCGGCGCGCGACGACCGCCATCGCCTCGTCGTAGCAGTGCTCGAAGTGCAGGCCGGTCGTGGCGAAGTCGGACGTCAGGCGGCCGACGACGACGATCGAGCTCGCCGGCGCGCAGCATCGGCAGCGAGCGCGCCCAGCGTGCCTTCCTGGAGGTGCACCGTGACCCGCGGGTTGCTGCCGCTTGAACGCGAGCAGCGCGCGCGGCATCAGGACCGGCGCGACGACCAGCAGCACGCCGACGCGTTCAGCCTGCCGGTGGACCCGATGCTGATCGCGGCGAGCTCGTCGCGCGCGTGGTCGAGCGTGCCGAGGATGGCGCGCGCGTGCCGCGACGAGGCTCTCGCCGTGCGGCGTCGGGAATGATGCCGCGGGTCGTGCGCTCGAAGAGCCGGAGGCGCGAGCACGTGCTCGAGGTCGGACAGGAGCTTGGTCGCGGCCGGCTGGGTCATGCGCAGCCGCGCGGCGGCCTTGTGGATGCTGCGCAGATCGTCGACGGCGACCACCAGGTGCACGTGGCGCATCTTGAGGCGCGAGCGCAGGAACCAGTCGGGGGTGATGTCGTTGGCCATGGGGATGCCCGATCGTACTGTGGGGGATGCCAAAAACGATATGAATGCTCGCCCATTATTTCATTACGGGCGCGCGGCGCGGCGCGGCCTACACTGCACGATTGGCGCAAAGGCGCTACCCTATGGCGGCGGTCCTCGCCGTCCGCTCCGCCCGCGACGTCAGGCGGCGCCAGGGACGGCAGCGGTCCGTCAACTTGAGGAGGGGACGATGCCGGCGCACGACCGGCCGTCCCGGAACATTCAGCGAGGAGGAACGATGTACAAGCGATGGCTAGCATGGGCGGCACTTGCCGTGTCGCTCGTGGCGGGCACGGCGGCGGCGCAGGACACGGTCAAGATCGGTCTCATCCTGCCGATGACGGGACCGTTCGCGTCGACCGGACGGCAGATCGACGGCGCCGTGAAGCTGTGGATGCAGCAGAACGGCACCACGGTCGCGGGCAAGAAGATCGAGGTGATCCTGAAGGACGACGCGGGCACGCCGGAAACGACGCGCCGCCTGGCGCAGGAGCTCGTCGTCAACGACAAGGTGAGCATCCTCGCCGGCTTCGGCCTGACGCCGCTCGCGCTCGCGACGGTGCCGATCGCCACGCAGGCGAAGATTCCCGAGCTGGTGATGGCGGCGGCGACGTCGTCGATCACCGAGCAGTCGCCGTGGGTGATCCGCGCCGGCTTCACGCTGCCGCAGGTCACGACGCCGCTCGCCGACTGGGCCGCGAAGAACAACATCAAGAAGGTGGTCACGCTGGTCACCGACTACGGTCCGGGCATCGACGCCGAGACCGCGTTCAAGATCGCGCTTCACCGCAGGCGGGCGGGCAGGTGCTGGCGGAGCTGCGCGTGCCGCTGCGCAACCCCGACTTCGCGCCGTTCCTGCAGCGCGTGCGGGACGCCAATCCGGACGCCGTGTTCGTGTTCGTGCCGTCCGGCGTGGGCGCCGTGTTCATGAAGCAGTTCGCCGAGCGCGGGCTCGACAAGGGCGGCATCAAGCTGATCGGCACCGGCGACGTGACCGACGACGACATCCTGAACGACATGGGCGACGTCGCGCTCGGCGTGATCACGTCGTTCCACTATTCGGCGGCGCATCCGTCGCCGGCGAACAAGGCGTACGTCGAGGCGTTCAAGAAGCTGAACGGCATGCGCCCGAACTTCCACTCGCTCGGCGGCTACGACGGCATGCGCATGATCTACAAGGCGCTGGAGACGACCAAGGGCAACGCCGACGGCGAGGCGCTGGTCGAACGCGATGAAGGGCCAGTCGTTCGAGAGCCCGCGCGGACCGGTGACGATCGATCGCGGCGACGCGCGACCCGGTGCAGAACGTCTACATGCGCAAGGTCGAGAGGGTCGGCGGCGAGCTCTACAACGTCGAGTTCGCGACCGTTCCGAGCGTCAAGGATCCGATGCACAAGTAGCGGCGAATCGCGGGGCCGCGTGACCCGGGGAAATCGACGGGCTCCGCCCGCGATTCCTGCTGACTCGCTGGTCGGCAGGCAGTCGGCGTCGTGATTTTTCCAAGGGGTCGCGCCGTCAGGCCTGCGACCCCTTCTGACCCGTCTACCCCGACCATGCTGACCATCCTCTTCGACGGCGTCGCCTACGGCATGCTGCTGTTCCTGATCGCGAGCGGCCTCGCGGTCACGCTCGGGCTCATGAACTTCGTGAACCTCGCGCACGGCGCGTTCGCGATGGCCGGCGGCTATCTCGCGCGGTGCTGTCGAACCGGATGGGCGTGCCGTTTCTCGTCACGCTGCCGCTCGCGTTCGTGTTCTCGGCGCTGCTCGGCGCGCATCCTCGAGCCCACGCTCTACCGTCGGCTGTACGCGCGGCCGCACCTCGACCAGGTGCTGTTCTCGATCGGCCTCGTGTTCATGGCGGTGGCGGCCATCGATTTCGCGTTCGGCGCCACCCAGCAGTTCGTCAAGCTGCCGCCGTGGCTGCGCGAGCGCTTCGAGTGGGGCGGGGTGGGCATCGGCGTCGTACCGGCTGTTCATCATCGTGATCTGCGGCGTGATCACGATCGCGCTGCAGTGGGCGCTCGCGCGGACGCGCTTCGGCAGCCGGCTGCGCGCGGCGGTCGACGACCGGCGCATCGCGCGCGGCCTCGGCATCGACGTGAACGCCGTGTTCCTCGCGACGTTCGCGGTCGGCTCGGGGCTCGCCGGCCTGGGCGGCGCGCTGGGCGCCGAGCTGCTGGGCCTCGATCCCGACGTTTCCGCTGAAGTACATGATCTACTTCCTCGTGGTCGTCGCGGTCGGCGGCACCACGACGATCACCGGCCCGCTGCTCGCGTCGCTGCTGCTCGGCGTCGCCGACGTCGCGGGCAAGTACTACGTGCCGAAGCTCGGCGCGTTCATCATCTATTGCCTGATGATCGCGATCCTCTACGTGCGGCCCGCAGGGCCTGTTCGCGCGCCGGGGCCAGCGTGGTGCCCGCGGCGCCCAGCCGGCCACGTTCGGCGGCGGGCGCGCGCTGCCGCTGCCGCTCGCGGCACGCTGGCGGGGCTACGAGGTCGCGCTGCGCGTCGTCGCGGCGCTCGCGCTGGTGCTGTTCCCGAGGCAGGCGCGCGTTGTGGAACGAGATCGCGATCCTCGCGCTCTTCGCGGTGTCGCTCGACCTGATCCTGGGCTACGGCGGCATCGTGTCGCTCGGGCACGCAGCGTTCTTCGGCACCGGATGCTACGCGGCGGCGCTGTTCGCGAAGCACGTGCGTCCACGATCCGCTGCGTCGGGCTCGTCGTTGGCACGCTCGTGGGCGCGCTGCTCGGGCTCGCCAGCAGCGCGTTCGTGCTGCGCGGCTCCGATCTCACCCGCCTCATGGTGACGCTCGGCGTCGCGTCGATCCTCTACGAGCTCGCGAACAAGCTTCGACATCATCACCGGCGGCGCCGACGGCCTGCAGGGCGTGGTGATGGGTCCGCTGCTCGGGCGTGTTCCCGTTCGGCCTCGACGGCAAGGTCGCGTACGTCTACAGCCTCGCGTGCTCGTTCGTGCTGGTGCTGCGTCGCGCGACGGGTCGTGCATTCGCCGTTCGGCTATTCGCTGAAGGCGATCCGCGACAACCGCCTGCGCGCCGCGCGCGATCGGCATCGACGTCAACCGCCATCTCGCGATCGTCTACACGCTGTCCGCGGCGATGGCGGCGGCTGCCGGCGCGCTGCTCGCGCAGACGACGGGCTTCGCGTCGCTCGACGTGCTCGATTTCCATCGCTCGGCGGACGTGATGCTGGTGCTCGTCATCGGCGGCACCGGCTACCTCTACGGCGGCGTGGTCGGCGCCGTGGTCTTCCGCGTGATGCAGGACGTGCTCTCCGGCATGGACGCCGCAGTACTGGCAGTTCTGGCTCGGCCTGATCCTCGTCGTCATCGTGCTCGTCGGGCACGAGCGGCTGGTGCGGCCCTGGCAGCTCGCGCGCGACGCGTGGCAGCGGCGCCGCGCCGCGCGCGCGGCGGGAGGCGGACGATGAGCGCGGTACCGGCCCCGGCGATGACCGAGCGCCCGGCGCTGGCCACGCAGGCGCTGCGCAAGCAGTTCGGCGGCATCACGGCGACGCGACGACGTCTCGCTGTCGCTCGCGCACGGCGCGCGTCACGCGCTGATCGGCCCCAACGGCGCGGGCAAGACGACGCTCGTGAACCTGCTGACCGGCGTGCTCGCGCCCTCCGCCGGCCGCATCGAGCTCGCCGGCGTCGACATCACGCGCGCTGCCGCCGCACCAGCGCGCGCAGCGCGGACTCGTGCGCACGTTCCAGATCAACCAGCTCTTCGCGGAGTTCACGCCGGACGAGACGATCGCGCTCGTCGTCGCGCGGCGCGACGGACTCGGCGCGGCGGATGCTGCGCGCGCTCGGGCCGCTTTCCGTCGGTGGTCGCGGAGACGTCGTCGCTGCTCGCGCAGTTCCATCTCGCCGACGTCGCGCAGCGCAAGGTGCGCGAGCTCGCGTACGGCCAGCGGCGCCTGCTGGAGATCGCCATCGCGGTGGCCGGCAAGCCGCGCGTGCTGCTGCTCGACGAGCCGGTGGCCGGCGTGCCGGCCGGCGAGTCGGCGGAGATCCTCGACACGCTGGCCGCGCTGCCGGCCGACGTCAGCGTGCTGCTGATCGAGCACGACATGGACCTCGTGTTCCGCTTCGCGCACGCGCATCACGGTGCTGGTCAACGGCGCGGTGCTCGTCGAAGGACCGGCGGACGACATCGCGCGCGATCCCGCGCGTGAAGGCGGCGTACCTCGGCGACGCGACGCCCCATGCCTGACCTCCTGCGCGTCACCGGACCTGCGGGCCGGCTACGGCGAGGCGATCGTCATCGACGGCGTCGACTTCGCGCTCGGCGACGGGAAGTCGCTCGCGCTGCTCGGGCGCAACGGCACCGGCAAGACGACGCTGCTGACCACGCTCGTCGGCGTCACGCGCCATCGCGGCGGCCGCATCGAGTTCGACGGCCGCGCGCTGACCGGCCTGCGCCCCGAGCAGCGCGCCGCGGCGGGCATCGGCTGGGTGCCGCAGGAGCGCAACATCTTCCGCTCGCTCACCGTCGAGGAGAACCTGACGGCGGTCGCGCGCCGCGGACCGTGGACGCCGGCGCGCGTGTACGGGATGTTCCCGCGGCTCGCCGAGCGCCGCGCGATCCTCGGCACGCAACTCTCCGGCGGCGAGCAGCAGATGCTCGCGATCGGCCGCGCGCTCGTGGTGAATCCGCGGCTGCTGCTGCTCGACGAGCCGCTCGAAGGCCTGGCTCCGCTGATCGTCGAGGAGCTGCTGCGCGCGCTCACGCGCATCGTGCGCGACGAGGGCATGTCCGCGATCCTCGTCGAGCAGAATCCCGCGCGCATACTGGCGATCACCGACGACGCGATCGTCCTCGAGCGCGGCCGCATCGCGCACGCGGCCGACGAGCGCCGACGCTGCTGCGCCGACGCCGCGACGCTCGATCGCTACCTCGCGGTCGGCGGCGGAGCCGCACACTGAAGGACCTTCCATGGCCACGATCGTCGGCGCCATCGCCAGCTCGCATACGCCGACCATCGGCTTCGCGTTCGACAAGAACAAGCAGGACGACCCGGTGTGGGCGCCGATCTTCGACGCCTACGAGCCGATCCAGGCAGTGGCTGGCGGCGAAGAAGCCGGACGTGCTGTTCTTCATCTACAACGACCACGTCACGTCGTTCTTCTTCGATCACTACTCGGCGTTCGCGCTGGGCATCGGCGAGTCGTACGACGTCGCCGACGAAGGCGGCGGCGCGCGCGCGCTGCCGCCGGTGCGCGGCGATCCCGACGCTCGTCGCGCACATCGCGCGCGGCGCTGATGGCGGACGAGTTCGATCTGTCGGTCTTCCAGCACCGCGCGCTCGATCACGGCTGCTTTTCGCCGCTGTCGATGATGCTGCCGCACGAGCACGGCTGGCCCGCGGCGATCGTGCCGCTGCAGGTCGGCGTGCTGCAGTTCCCGATTCCCACGGCGCGCCGCTGCTATCGGCTGGGGCAGGCGCTGCGCCGCGCGATCGAGAGCTATCCCGAGGACATCAACGTCGCGATCGTCGCCACCGGCGGACTGTCGCACCAGGTGCACGGCGAGCGCGCCGGCTTCAACAATCCCGGAGTGGGACGCGCGAGTTCATGGACCTGTTCGAGAAGGATCCGGAACGCCTCGCCCGACATGACGCATGCGGAGCTCGCCGACGCGGGGCGGCCTCGAGGGCGCCGAGGTGATCATGTGGCTCGTGATGCGCGGCGCGATGGACCGCTGCGCATCCGCTGCCTGCATCGCACCTACTACCTGCCGTCGATGACCGGCATCGCGACGGCGATCTACGAGGACGTCGACGCGGTGCGCGATCCGCAGGCGATCGCGCGCCACGCGCGCCGAGGCGGCGCGGCAGCTGGCCGGCGTCGAGAAGCTCGCGGGCACGTATCCGTTCGACTCTCGTGACGCAGCGTGCAAGGCGTACCGCCTCAACGACTTCCTGCACCGGCATGATCGAGCCCGCGCATCGCGCGCGCTTCCTCGCCGATCCGGAAGCGGCGTTCGCGGACGCGGGGCTCACCGACGGAGGAGCGCGATCTCGTGCGCCGGCGCGACTGGCGCGGCATGATCCACTACGGCGTCATCTTCTTCATGCTGGAGAAGCTGGGCGCGGTCGTCGGCGTGTCGAACCTGCACATCTACGCCGCGATGCGCGGCCAGTCGCTCGAGGAGTTCCAGAAGACGCGCAACGCGCCCGGTGCGCTGTATTCGGTCGCGGGGGCGGATGCGCCCGCGTTGTCGTGGGACAACAAGGAGAAACGATGAGACAGTCGACACGCCGCAGATTGCTGCAGGCCGCGCTGGCGGCGAGCGCGACGCCGTGGCTCGCCTTCGCGGCGGCCCCGGCCTGGCCCACACGGCCGGTCCGGATCGTCGTGCCGTTCACGCCGGGCGGCTCGACCGACATCCTCGGTCGCGAGATCGCGCAGAAGCTGCAGCGAGGCGCTCGGGCAGCCGTTCGTGGTCGAGAACAAGCCGGGCGCCGGCGGCTCGATCGGCGCCGACCGCGGTCGCGCGCGCGGCGCCGGACGGCTACACGCTGCTGATGGGCCACATCGGCACGCTCGCGGTCAATCCGTCGCTCTACAAGACAGCTGCCCTACGATCCGCGCACGGCTTCGCGCCGGTCGCGCTCGTGGCGCGCGTGCCGAACGTGCTCGTGGTGAATCCGGCCGTGCCCGGCGCGCACGCGTGCGGAGCTGTCGCGCTCGCGAAGGCGAAGCCGGGGTCGCTGCGCTACGCGTCGGGCGGCAACGGCAGCGCCGCGCACATCGCGATGGAGTACTTCAAGCTGCGCACGCAGACCGACATCGAGCACATCCCGTACAAGGGCACGGCGCCGGCGGTCGACGGACGTGATCGGCGGGCAGGTCGAGATGATCATGACCGGCGTGCCGGCCGTGCTGCAGCAGGTCAAGGCGGGCAAGCTGCGCGCGCTCGCGGTGTCGAGCGCGAAGCCGGTCGCGAGCCTGCCGGACGTGCCGACGATCGCCGCGGTCGTATCCGGACTTCGAGGCGATGCAGTGGTACGGCGTCGTCGCGCCCGCGAAGCACGCCGGCGTCCGTGATCGCGCTCCTGAACGAGGAGATCAATCGCGCGCTCGCGACACCCGCGCTGAAGGCGCGCCTCGATGCCGAAGGCGCCGAGGCCGCGCCGGTCACGCCGGACGCGTTCGGCGCGCATGATCGCCGCCGAGATCGCGCGCTGGAAGCCGGTGATCGAGCAGTCGAACATGCAACCGCGAGTGACCGTGCGGCAGGCGCCTGCCATGAACGATCGCACGTCACGAACCTTCCCCCGCCCGCGCAATTGCGCGTCGCGCTCATCGGCTACGGCGAGGTCGGCGGCATCTTCGGCCAGGCGCTGGCGGCGCGCGGCGTCGCCGGCGCTCGCGGCCTACGACATCCTGCTGCCGGACGCCGCGGCGCAGCGCGGCGATGCGCGAGCGCGCGGCGCGCGACGGCGTCGACGCTGCGCGCCACCGCACGCCGCCGCGGTCGCGGATGCCGAGCGTCGTCATCTCGCGCGGTGACCGCGAGCAACACGCGCGCCGCGGCGCGCAGCGTCGCGCCGCGCGCTGCGCCGCGGCGCGTATCTTGCTCGACGTCAACTCGGCGTCGCCGCGCACCAAGGCGGACTGCGGCGCGCTGATCGCGGACGCCGGCGGCCGCTACGTCGAGTCGGCGGTGATGACCTCGGTGCCGCCGTACGGCATCAAGGTGCCGATGCTGCTCGGCGGACCGCACGCGACGCGCGCTCGCGCCCGACGCTCGCCGAACTCGGCTTCGCAGCGAAGGTCGGCGAGCGACGAGCTGGGTGTCGCCTCCGCGATCAAGATGTGCCGCAGCGTGATCATCAAGGGCATGGAAGCGATCGTGATCGAGAGCTTCGTCACGGCGCGCCGCTACGGCGTGGAGAAGGAAGTGCTGGCGTCGCTGGCCGAGACGTTTCCCGGCCTGGACTGGGAGCGCAACGGCGACTACTTCTTCAGTCGCGTGATCCAGCACGGCAAGCGGCGGGCGGAGGAGATGCGCGAGGCCGCCGCCACCGTGCGCGAAGCCGGCCTCGAGCCCTTCATGGCGGGCGCCATTGCGGATCGACAGCAGTGGGTGGCCGATCTCGCCAGGGCGGCGACATTCGCCGGCGCCGCGAAGGACGAGCAGTGGCGGACGCAGGCGGATCGCATTCCGCGAGAAGACCGGGGATAGCCCACAGGCGTCGTCCCCGCGAAGGCGGGGACCCAGCGTCGTTTCGCCGTCACGTTCGGTGGGTAAGCGAATGCCACTGGGTCCCCGCCTTCGCGGGGGCAACGGTGCTATTGCGTAAATCCGAACAGCGCGTTCGGCGTGTCCCACAGCACGCGGCGCCGCTGCGCCGGATCGGGCAGGACGCGCTCGACGTGCTTCAGCAGCACGCCGTAGTCCATGCGCCCCGGCGCCCGCAGATACGGCCAGTCCGACGCCCACATGCAGCGCGTCCGGCGTGTAGGCGTCGAGCAGCGCGTCGAAGATACGGTTGCGCGTCCGCGATGCGGAAACGGCTCGCGCGTGATCTTGGCCACGCCGGAGAGCTTCACGAACGCGCGGCGCGATCGCGCCGAGATCGAGCAGCGCGCGAAAGCCGGGCTGGTCGAGGCCCGCCGCCGGCGTCGGCCGTCCGCAGTGATCGACCAGGATGCGCACGCCCGAGCGCAGCAGCATCGGCGCAGCGCGCACGCAGCTGGTCGTGCTCGACCTGCACCTGCACGAACATGTCGAGCGTCGCGCAGCCGGTCGAGCAGGGGCGCGGCGTCGTGCGTAGTACGTCGACGCCGTAGTGGTGACGTTCCACGCGACGCCGACGACGCCCGCCGCCTTGCAGCGCCGCGAGCTCGCCCGCGCTCGCGTCGTTGCGCGACCACCGCCACGCCCTTGCAGCGCCCGGCGCTCCGCGCCAGCGCGTCGAGCAGGCAGCGGTTGTCGAGGCCGTAGCCGGAATTGGGGCCGACGATCAGCGCGTGCCGCGTGCCGTACGCGTCGAGCACGCGCGACGAGCTGCGTCGCAGGTGCCGGTTTCCTGGCCCGCGGGACGGTAGTGCGTGTCGCGGCGCGTAGGGAAAGCGCGCCGGGTCGAGGACGTGGACGTGGCAGTCGATCTTCGCTCGTCGAAGATGCTCACTGGACTACCCTTCGCGCCTTGCGCTTCGGGGCGGATTCGCCCTTGGGACGGCCCTGCGGGCTCATGCCGGCCGGCACATGGCTAGAACGTCGCCTCGATGGCCGCGCGCAGTGCGGGCGTGATCTCGGGCATGACGCCGAACCACGCGTTGAATGCCGGCCGCGCCTGGTTGAGCAGCAGGCCCAGCCCGTTCACGGTGACGTTGCCGCGCGCGCGCGCCGCGGCGAGCAGCGGCGTCTCCGGCGGAATGTAGATCAGGTCGCCGACCACCGCGTGCGGCGGCAGGCGGTCGAGCGCCATGTCGAGCGGCGGCTTGCCGGCCATGCCGAGGCTCGTCGCGTTGGCGAGCATGGCGACGCCGTCGAGCGCGTCCTCGCGCTGCTCCCACGGCACGACCTTCACCATCGCGCCGACGGCGTCGGCGATTTCCTGCGCCTTGTCGAGCGTGCGGTTGGTGAGCGCGGATTTCCGTGGCCCCCTGCGCCGCGAGGCTCGCGACGACCGCGCGCGACGCACCGCCCGCGCCGAGCACCAGGATCGGCCCGCTGTCGGGACGCCACTTCGGGTCGACATCGCGCAGGCTCTGGATGAAGCCGTTGCCGTCGTTGTTGAAGCCGGTGAGCGTGCCGTCCTTCTCGACCACGACGGTGTTGACCGCGCCGATCCGGCGCGCGAGATCGTCGACGCGATCGAGCAGCGGAAAGATCGCCTGCTTGTGCGGCGTGGTGACGTTGCAGCCGCGCAGGCCGAGCGCCGCAAGCCCGCGCACCGCCGCCTCGAGCTTCTCCGGCGGCACCGGCGAACAGCACGTAGCGCCCGGGAATGCCGTATTGCGCGAGCCAGTGATTGTGGATCACCGGCGAGCGCGAGTGCGCGACCGGCCATCCGAGAAGGCCCGCGATGCCGAACGCGTTGCGGATCTGCCAGGTCGAGGCCCTTGCCGTGACTGTCGCGGACGTCTACTTGGCGGACGCCGGCGGCAGCGTCGCGATCGACCTGCTGCTTGCCGTTGACGACCTTGGTCATGAAGCTCTCGCGGTCGAGGTCGCCGTTGTTGTCGAACGTGACGTCGAGCAGCACGCCAGGGTTGTCCTTGACGGTGAACTTCGCGCCGTGCATCGCGGCGGCGAACGCCTTCGGGTCGACCTTGCCGAGGCGCTCGGTCAGCACCTTGACGATGTACATCGCGCTGTAGCCCTTCAGCGCGTTGTGGTCGCCCTTGTTCTTGTATTCCTTCTGGAACTTCTCGTCGAAGGCCTTGATCGCCGGCTGCGGCGCGTCGGCGGTGAGGCCGACGTGCGCGACCGCGCCGTTGGCGGCGTCGCCGGCGAGCTCGATCACCTTCTGGCTCGTGAGCACCGTCTCGCCGACGATCGGCTTGTCGTAGCCCTGCTTGCGCAGCTCGCGCAGCGCGCGCGCCGACTCCTCTTCGTTGATGTAGACGAACAGCGCGTCGGCGTTCGACTGCTTGGCCTTCAGCACGGCGCCGGAGAAGTCGACCTGGCCGGGATCGGTCGAGATGTCGGCGACGACCTTCACGCCGAGCTTCTCCAGCTCCTTCACCATCGTGTCGCGGCCGCCCTTGCCGAAGTCGTTGTTGACCCAGATGATCGCGACGGTCTTCGCCTTGAGGTCGTTTGCGATGTAGCGCGCGACCTTGGGCATCGCCGTGGTCTGCGTGAACGACGTGCGGAAGATGTACGGATTGCCCTGCTGCGTGATGTTCGCCGCCTCGCCGCCGGTGAAGTTCGGGATCTCCGCCTTCTTCGTCTCGGCCATCGACACGATGATCGAGCCGGAGAACACCGGGCCCATCACGACGTACGCGCCGTCGTCGACGGCCTTCTGCGCGAGCGCCTTCGCGATCTGCGGATTGCGACTGCGTGTCGCCGCTCGTGTATTCGATCTTGCGTCCGAGGATGCCGCCGGAGGCGTTGATCTCCTTCACCGCGAGCTTGACGCCGTTGTCGAAGTTCGTGCCCGACGTCGCGCCGGTGCCGGACAACTCGACCAGGCCGGCCACCTTCAGGGGTTGCTGCGCGGATACGGTGGCCGCGAAGGCCAGCGCGGATAGCGTTGCCGCCATGATGCCGATTCTCGCCATGCTTCTCTCCTCCTTGTCGACGTGTGCAGGACCGCTTCTTGGATCGTCGGGAGCGCATTGTGCGCCGAGACCGCCTCTCGCCGGGGCCGAGAATGGCCCGGCGCGCCATCGAAATCGCTTATGGCGGACGGCCGCCGGCACGCTCCCGCCGCGGGGCGGGACGCGGAGCATAGCATCGGCGGCCGGTGCGCGCGGCGCCGCGCGCACCGGGTGGGGAGGGTGGCGGATGGGGCGTCAGCGCGCCGCGAGGTAGTCGGTCGGGTTCCAGCCGCCGCCTAAGGACTTGGCGAAATCGACGATGGACAGCTTGGCGTCGCGCGCGGCGGCGAGCCGCAGGGTCTCGGCCGCGAGCAGCTGCCGCTGGGCGTCGATCACCTCCAGGAACGACGTCCGGCCCGCGTCGTAGCGGAGCTGCGCGACCTCGTAGGCCTTGGCGATCTGGTCGCGGCGGTCGGTCTCCGCGGCGAGCACGTCGCGCGCGGAGCGGTTCGCGAGGAGCGCGTCGTGCACGTCCTTGAACGCGACCTGCACCGTCTGCTGGTACTGGACCAGCGTCTCCTGGTTGCGCGCCGTGGCGAGCTGTACCTGCGCCTCGATCGCCTTCAGCCCGAACACCGGCTGGAGCAGGCCCGCGCCGATGCTCCAGATCGCGGCCGGCCCGGAGAACAGGCTCGTCATCGCCGCGGACTCCACGCCGAACGCGCCGGTCAGCGAGATCGTCGGGAAGTAGTTGGCGCGCGCCTCCTGGATCCGCAGTTCGGAGGCCGCCATCAGCGCTTCCGTGCGGCGGATGTCGGGACGACGTTCGAGCAGGCCGGAGGGCAGGCCGGACGGGAGCGCGGGCACCTCGGTCACGTCGTCGATGACCGCGCCGCGGGCGATCCCGGGCGCGAACACCGCGCGCGGCGAGCGCCCGGTGAGGGTGGCGAGCGCCGACTCGAATTGCCCGATCGCCTGCGTCGTGCGCGCGACGTCGGCGACCACCGCCGAGCGCTCCGCTTCGGCGCTGCGCAGGTCGTATTCGCCGATGATCCCGCCCTCGAAGCGGTCCCGCTGAAGCCGGACCGTCTCGGTGCGCAGCTCGAGCGTGTCCTGCAGCAGCTTGAGCTCGGCGTCGGCGGCGCGCAGCCGGAAGTAGGTGCTCGCCACGTCCGCGGCAACCGTGATGCGCACCGATTCGCGGTAGTACTGCGACGCGACGAGGTCGTTGGTCGCGGCGAGCAGGCCGCTGCGGTACTTGCCCCACAGGTCGAGCTCGTAGGCGGCCTGCAGCGAGAGCTGGAAGTTGTTGCTGGTCTGGCCGATGCCGGAAGGCAGCGGCGGGGACGTGTTCGCCGAGATCCGCGACCGGCCCGCGTTCGCGCCGAGGTCCACGCTCGGCACGAGGTACGACTGCGCCAGCGTGACCTGCGAGCGGGCGGCGTCCACGCGCGTCAGCGCGATCCTGATGTCGAGGTTGTTGGCGAACGCCTCGTCGACCAGCGCATTCAGCACCGGATCGTTGAACGCGATCCACCAGTGCTCGAGCAATTCGTTCTGCGCGGCCGTGGCGGTGCCCAGCGGCAGGTCGAGCTTGGGCGGCACCGGCTGCGTCACCGCGCAGCCGGCGAGCGTGGCCGCGACCAACAGTGAAACGAGCGTCCTGGTCATGACGATTCTCCCGCCGGTTCGTCGTCGCGCGGATGCGGTCGCGTGGGCGGCGCGGTGTGCGGCGGATGGCTCGGCGTCGGGGGCGGCGGATGGTGCGCCACCGCGTGGAAGTGGTCGATCTCCTTGAAGATGTCCTTGGTGTCGCGCTTCTCGATCACGTGACGGTCGAAGATCACCTTGAAGAACACGGGGACGAAGAAGATCGCGAGGAACGTCGCCGCGAGCATGCCGCCGGTGACGCCGGTGCCGACCGAGTGCCGCGCGCCCGCGCCCGCGCCGGTGGACAGGGCGAGCGGCAGCACGCCGAAGATGAACGCGAGCGACGTCATCAGGATCGGGCGGAACCGGAGGCGCGCGCCTTCCACCGCCGAGGCGGAGGCGGACAGGCCTTCCTCGTGCTTGTTGAGCGCGAACTCGACGATCAGGATCGCGTTCTTCGCGGCGAGGCCGAGCAGCGTCACGAGGCCGATCTGGAAGTACACGTCGCTCGTGAGATGCCGCGCCCACACCGCCACCAGCGCGCCGAACGTGCCGAACGGCAGCGCGAGCAGCACCGCGAGCGGCAGCGACCAGCGCTCGTACTGCGCCGAGAGGATGAGGAACACCATGATCACCGCGAAGCCCAGCGCGAACGTCGACGCGCCGCCCGACTTCTTCTCCTGGTAGGACGAGCCGCCCCAGTCGTAGGAGAAGTCGTTGGGCAGCACCTCGTTCGCGATCTGCTCGACGCGCGCGATCGCCTGGCCGGAGCTGAAGCCCGGCGCGGCCTGCCCGATGATCTTCACCGCCGGCAGGTTGTTGAAGCGGTCGAGCGAGTCGGGGCCGGAGATGTACTTCACGGTGACGAGCGAGGACAGCGGCACCATGTCGCCGGCCTTCGAGCGCACGTACACGCCGCTGATGTCGTCGGGCGTCTTCCGGAACTGCGACTCCGACGACATCAGCACCTGCCAGGTGCGGCCGTACTTGTTGAAGTCGTTGACGTAGTACGTGCCCATGCGTCGCCGACAGGGTGCTGAAGATGTCGTTGATCGGCACGCCCACCTTCTTGGCCTTCTCGCGGTCGACGTCGACGAAGAGCTGCGGGACCGCGGCGTGCCACAGCGTCTGCGCGCCGCCCAGCTGCTTGTCGGTGTTGAGGCGGGCGAGCAGCGCGTCCTTCACCTCGTTGAGCTTCGCCGATCCGCCGTCGCCGCGGTTCTGGATGTAGAACTCGTAGCCGCCCGTGGTGCCGAGGCCGAAGATCGGCGGCGGGTTGAACGCCAGCACCAGCGCCTCCTTGATGCCCGCGGTCTTCGCGAACAGCTCGCCGACCAGCTGCTGGGCGGTCACGGTGCGGTCGTCCCACGGCACCTGCGTGACGAACAGCGTCGCCGCGTTGTTGCGGAAGCCGCCGCCGATGAAGTCGAAGCCGGTGAACGCGACCACGTCCTTGTTGTTCGGGTTGCTGCGGATCGCCGCCTCCACCTGGTCGACCACCTTCTGCGTGCGCTCGAGCGTCGCGCCGTCGGGAAGGATGACCGCGGTGATGTAGAAGCCCTGGTCCTCGTCGGGCACGAGGCTGCCCGGCGTGATCCGCCACATCAGCACCGCGCCCGCGACCATGAGGCCGAAGATCGACAGCGCGATGATGCCGTGGCGGATCAGGAACGCGACGCCGTGCGTGTAGCGGTCGCGCACGCTCTCGAACCACCGGTTGAACCAGCGGAAGAAGCCCTTGGGCTCGCGATGGCGCTTCAGGATCAGCGCGCACAGCGCGGGCGAGAGCGTCAGCGCGACGACGCCGGAGATCACCACCGAGATCGAGATGGTCACCGCGAACTGGCGATAGAGCTCGCCGGTCAGGCCGCCCAGGAACGCGATCGGCACGAACACCGCGACCAGCGTCAGCACGATCGCGATGATCGGTCCGGTGACCTCGCGCATCGCCTTGATCGCCGCGTCGCGCGGGCCGAGGTGCTGCTCGCGCATGATGCGCTCGACGTTCTCCAGCACGACGATCGCGTCGTCGACGACGATGCCGATCGACAGCACCATGGCGAACAGCGTCAGCGTGTTGATCGAGTAGCCGAGGAACAGGATGCCCGCGAAGGTGCCGATCAGCGCGACCGGCACCGCGGCGAACGGGATGATCGCCGCGCGCCAGCTCTGCAGGAACAGGTAGACGACGAGGAACACCAGGATCATCGCCTCGATCAGCGTCTTGACCACCTCGCGGATCGACACCTCGACGAAGCGCGTGGTGTCGAAGGCGACCTGGTAGGAGAGGCCTTCGGGGAAGCGCTCGGCGAGCTGGGCGAGCAGCTTGTTGGACGGACTTCGCGACGTCGAGCGCGTTGGCGCCCGGCGAGAGGAAGATGCCGACGAGCGTGGCCGGCTTGCCGTTGTAGCGGCCGTTGAACTCGTAGTCCTTCGAGCCCAGCTCGACGCGCGCGACGTCGCCCAGGCGCACGGTCGAGCCGTCGGGATTGGCGCGCACGATGATCTGCTCGAACTGCTTCGGCTCGGCGAGACGGCCCTGGGTGGTGACCGTGAAGACGAGGTCCTGGCCCTTGTTGATCGGCGACTGGCCGACCTTGCCCGCGGCGAACTGCGCGTTCTGCTCGTTGACGGCGGCGATCACGTCGGCCGGGGCCATCTTGAGCTGGGCGAGGCGGTCGGGCTTGAGCCAGATGCGCATCGCGTAGTCCTTCGCGCCGAAGATCTGCACGTTGGTCGTGCCCGGCAGCCGCTTGATCTCGTCGAGCACGTTGAGCGTCACGTAGTTCGACGTGAAGAGATCGTTGAAGCGGTCGTCCGGCGAGTAGAACGCGACCACCTGCAGGAACGACGAGCTGCCGCGCTCGACGGTCACGCCCTGCCGGCGCACTTCCTCCGGCAGCCGCGGCTCGACCTGCTTCACGCGGTTGTTGACGTTCACCGCCGCGATGTCGACGTCGGTGCCGATCTCGAACGTCACCTGGATCTGCACCACGCCGTTCGACGCCGAGTTCGAGCTCATGTACATCATGCCCGGGATGCCGTTGATGGCGTTCTCGAGCGGCGCGGCGACGGTCTGTTCCACCACCTGCGCGGAGGCACCCGGGTAGACCGCCTGCACGGTCACCACCGGCGGCGCGATTTCCGGGATACTGCGCGATCGGCAGCGTGCGCATCGCGGCCAGGCCGGCGAGCACGAGGAAGATCGAGATGACCGCCGCGAAGATCGGGCGGTCGATGAAGAAGCGGGAGATCATGATCGTGGCTGCCGGTGATCAGGACTTCGCCGCCGGCGGCGCGTCCTTGGCGGGCGCGGCCGGCGCCCCCGGGGCTCCCGGCGCGCCGCCCGCCGGCGGCGCGCCCGTGCCCAGGACGATCGGCGCGCCCGGGCGCAGCTTGGCCACGCCGTCGACGATCACGACGTCGCCGGGCTTCAACCCGCTGTCGACGATCCACAGGTTGGTGTCGTCGGCGGTGACCCAGTCGCCCAGCGTGACCGTGCGCACGGCGGCCACGTCCTTGCCGTCCTTGTCCTTGCCGGCCACGTAGACGAACTTGCCCTGCGGACTGTCCATCACGGCGACCTGCGGCACCGCGAGCGCATTGTTGCGCACCGCGCCCATCAGCTTCACGCGCACGAACTGGCCGGGCTTCAGCGCGCCGTCGGCGTTGGGGATCTCGGCGCGCAGCTCGAAGGTCCCGGTCGCCGGATTGATGCGGGTGTCGGCGAAGTTGATCTGCCGCGGCGCTTCAGCACCGAGCCGTCGGAGAGCTGCACCGCGACGTCGAACGACCAGTCCTTGGGCAGCGTGAGGCGGCCTTCCTGCACCGCGCGATTGAGCGCGAGCTGCACGTTCTCGGCGACGGGGAAGGGAATCCACATCGGATCGACCTGCGAGATCGTGGTCAGCAGCGTGTCGTTGGCGGTGACGAGGCTGCCTTCCGACTTGGGCGCGCGGCTCGACAGGCCGGCGATCGGCGCGGTCACGCGCGTGTAGCCGAGGTTGAGCTCGACCTCGGCGAGCTTCGCCTGCGCGGCCTTCACGGACGCGTTGGCGATGTCGAGGTTGGAGGCCGCGTCGTCGGCTTCCTTCTGGCCGACGGCACGGCGCTCGGCGAGCGGCTTCAGGCGCGCGAGCTCGCGCTCGGCCTGCGCCTTCTGCGCCTGCGCGCGGACGAGGTCGGCCTCGAGCGCGGCGGTCTGCGCCTGCAGCGGCTTGGGATCGATGAGGAAGAGCTGCTGCCCGGCCTTCACCCGGCTCGCCTTCCTCGAACATCTTCTTCTCGAGGATGCCGGTCACCCGCGCCCGCACCTCGACTTCCTTCGAGCCCGTCGTCTGGCCGACGTACTCGTACGTGGCCGGAAGCGTTTTCGGTTCCACCTTGATCGTGGTCACCTGTGCCGGCGGGAAGCCATGGAATCCTCCCTGCTGCTGCTGACCGCAGGCGGCGAGCAGCAGCGCAGCGGAGGCGGCGAGGAAGGGAAGGGCGCGGAAAGCGCCAGCGGAGGACGCGGGGTGGGCCATCGGAAGCTCCTGACGTTCGGTCAGACGGTTTTTGTTGCGCTGCAACTTGCCAAGGCGGGCTAGATTACATACATTCACGAATGTTTGTAAAGTAGATTTTTGCAGGAAGAGAACTTTCATGGCGCGCAAGACCAAGGAAGAGGCCCAGGCCACGCGCGAGCGACTGCTCGACGCGGCCGAAAACCTCTTTCGCGATAGGGGCGTTACCCGGACGTCGCTCGCCGAGGTGGCGACCGCCGCGGGCATGACCCGCGGCGCCGTCTATTGGCACTTCAAGGACAAGGCCGACCTCTTCCGCGCGATGTGCGAGCGGGCGACGTTGCCGCTCGATTCCGCGTTCGAGGACGGCGCTGCCGCCGCCTGCGTCGATCCGCTCGGGACGCTGCGCACGCTCGCGATCGGCGCACTGCAAAGCCTGGCGAGCGATCCGCGCGCGCAGAACGTCTTCGAGATCGTCTTCCACAAGAGCGAGCTGGTGGACGAGCTCGCCGGGCTCGCCTCGTTCGCATCGCGAAGGAACGCGGCGAGTGCCTGCTGCAGATCGAGGATATTGTCCGCCGCGCGGCGGAGCTCGGTCAGTTACCGGCCGACATCGACCCCTTCCTCGCCACGCAGGGCCTGCACGCGCTGATGGTGGGGATCATGCACGAATGGGTGCTGGACACGTCCGCCTACGACCTCGCGACGGCCGCGCCGGCACTCATCGACATGCTGCTGGCGGGCCTGAAAGGCGGCTCCGCCCCGGCCGCGACGCGCGCCAGCGACGTCCGCGCCGGCCGCGGCCGACTGACCGTTTTCGCTCGGAACTGCATGGGGCGCGCCGCCCCGGTTTTGTTGCGCCGCGGCACTGCCTCATAATGGAAGATCCTCCAGTCACCCTTCGGATGCGAACAGCATGGCAACCATTCAACGCGTGGGCGTCATCGGCGCCGGCACGATGGGCAACGGCATTGCGCAGGCCTGTGCGGCGGTCGGCCTCGACGCCGTGATGATCGACGTCAACGATGCCGCGGTCGCGCGCGGCACCGCGGCGATCGGCGGCAGCTTCGATCGCCTGATCAAGAAGGAGAAGATGACCGCGCGCGGACAAGTCGGCCGCGCTCGCGCGCATCAAGGGCAGCACGAGCTACGACGACCTGCGCGACTGCGATCTCGTGATCGAGGCGGCCACCGAGAGCCTCGAGCTCAAGCTCTCGATCCTGCGCGCAGGCCGACGGCATCGTGCGCCGCGATGCGCTGATCGCGTCGAACACGTCGTCGATCTCGATCACGACGCTGGCGGCGGTGATGTCGCGGCCGGACGCGTTCATCGGCGTGCACTTCTTCAACCCGGTGCCGATGATGGCGCTGGTCGAGCTCGTGCGCGGCCTGCAGACGAGCGACGCGACGGTCGCCGCCGCGAGCCGAGTTCGCGAAGAAGCTCGGCAAGACGCCGATCGTGGTCAAGGACAGCCCCGGGTTCGTCGTCAACCGCATCCTGTGCCCGATGCTCAACGAAGCGGTGTTCGCGCTGCAGGAAGGTCTCGCCACGCCCGCCGACATCGACAACGGCATGAAGCTCGGCTGCAGCCACCCGATCGGCCCGCTCGCGCTGTGCGACATGATCGGCCTCGACGTGCTGCTCGCGGTGATGAACGTGTTCGTACGCCGACTTCGGCGATCCCAAGTACCGCCCGGCGCCGCTGCTGAAGCAGATGGTCGCGGCCGGGCACCTCGGCCGCAAGACAGGCCGCGGGTTCTACGATTACACGGAGGAGAGAAATGACGTACGAAACGGTCGTCCTCGAGCAGCGCGAGCCGGGCATCTGGCTGCTGACCATCAACCGGCCGAAGGCGCTCAATGCGCTGTCGCCGCAGGTGCTCGACGACATCGCGGCGGCGACGCGCGTGGTGCTCGCCGATGCCGGCGCGCGCTGCCTGCTGGTCACGGGCGGCGGCGAGCGCGCTTTCGTCGCGGGCGCCGACATCGCGGCGATGAGCGCGATGCCGATGCTCGCGATGCGCGACTTCGCGCTCAAGGGCCACGAGACGCTGCGCGCGCTCGAGATCGCGCCGTTCCCGGTGATCGCGCTCGTGAACGGCTTCGCGCTCGGCGGCGGCTGCGAGCTGGCGCTCGCGTGCGACTTCGTCGTCGCGTCGGAGAAGGCGGTGTTCGGCCAGCCCGAGGTCAACCTCGGCATCTGTCCCGGGCTTCGGCGGCACGCAGCGGCTCGCGCGCGTCGTCGGCACGTCGATGGCGCTCGAGCTCGTGACGACCGGCCGGCAGGTGAAGGCCGACGAGGCGCTGCGCATCGGGCTCGCCAACCACGTCGTGCCGCCCGACGCGCTGCTCGACAAGGGCATGGAGCTCGCGCGGATGATCGCGGCGAAGGGTCCCGTGGCGGTCAGGCTGTCGAAGCACCTCGTCGTGCACGGGCAGGACATGGACCTCACCAACGCCAACGTGCTGGAGGCCGACGTGTTCGCGCTCCTGTGCGCGACCGAGGACAGGCGCGAGGGGATGGCGGCGTTCCTCGAGAAGCGTCCTCCCCGCTTCGCGGGGAGGTAGTCTGCATCAATCCTCGAACGGGCGGAGGCCGGCCAGGTCGGTGACGGTGATGCCGCCGTACTCGATCCGCAGGAGACCCGCCTGCTCGAGCCGCTGCAGCGCCTGATTGGCGCGCTGGCGCGACAGGCCGGCGAGCTGCGCGATCTCCTCCTGCGAGATCGGCAGCGCGGGACCGATGCCCGGGTACAGGTGCGGATTGAACATCGACGCCAGGCAGCGCGCGAGCCGCGCGTCCGGTCCGAGCAGCCGGTCGTGCTCGACCATGCCGATGAACTGGCCGAGCCGCTCGTTCAGCTGCGTCAGCAGGAAGCGGTTGAACGGCATGCTCGTGTCGAGCAGCCACATGAACGTCGCGCGCGGCATGTAGGCGATCGTGCTGTCGCGCAGCGCGACGATGTCGTAGCGCCGCGGCTCGTCCTTGAGCAGCGAGCCTTCGCCGAACCAGCCGCCGGAGCCCACGCCGACGAAGCTCGTCGGCTTGCCGTCGGCGGACACGTTGGCCATCTTGACCAGCCCGTCGACCACGCCGATCCACGCCTCGACCGCCTCGCCCTTGCGGCAGACGAGCGTCCCGGCCGCGGCAGACCCGCGTGACGGTCTCCGCCTCGACGCGCGCGAGGTCCGCGGGCGGCCAGCGCGCGCGCCCAGGGGGACGGCGCGGAGCATGGCGGCGAGCGACGGCATGGCAGGCAAGGTGCGGGACGGTGCAATTGTCGGCGCGGACGACAGCTTCGGCCGGCGATTCGCGCCTACATTCTGCCGCCGATTCATTCTAAACGGCAGCGGCCGGCGGATGCCGGGGGCGCTGGCGCTTCCATGTCGAGCGCCGGCGTCCCGGCGTGGCGGGGCGAACGGGCTAAGATGCCGATCCCGCCGTGCCGCGCCCCGGACCGCGGCGGTCATGTATAAGATGGAAGAACGGCCGGCGCGCGCACGCCGGCAAGACGCGGGCCACGAAGACGGACACACGTGTGCGGCACGCCGGCTCGGACTTCGCGGCGGCGCGCGCCCGAGTGCGACAGCGCCGCGAAAGCGGAGGAGGAGATGGAGGAGAGGCTCGACACGTTTCCGCGCCTGCTGCTGCACCACGCGAAGGTGCGGCCGGACCATCCGGCCACGCGCGAGAAGGATCTCGGCATCTGGCAGACGTGGACGTGGCGCGAGGTGGCGGACGAGGTGCGCGCGCTCGCGTGCGGGCTCGCCGCGCAGGGGTTCACGCGCGGCATGCACCTCGCGATCATCGGCGACAACCGGCCGCGCCTGTACTGGTCGATGCTCGCCGCGCAGGCGCTCGGCGGCATGCCGGTGCCCGATGTACCAGGACGCGCCCGCCGCCGACTTCGTGTTCGTGCTGAACGACGCGGAGATCGCCTACGCGATCGTCGAGGACCAGGAGCAGGTCGACAAGATGCTCGAGGCGCAGGCCGCAGGTGCCCACGCTCGCGCACGTCTACTACGACGATCCGCGCGGCCTGCGCAACTACGAAGGCGTGACGAGCTTCGACGCGGCTGCAGGAGATCGGCCGCGAGTTCGACCGCGCGCATCCGGGCTGGTACGACGCGGAGATCGCGAAGGGCGCTGCCGACGACGTGTCGGTGATGCTCTACACGTCCGGCACCACCGGCAAGCCGAAGGGCGTGCTGCCAGACGCACGCGCGCGTTCATCGCCGCCGCGCGCGGCGGCTGCGAGTTCGACCGCCTCAGCGCCGACGACAGCATCCTGTCGTACCTGCCGATGGCCTGGGTCGGCGACCACCTGTTCTCGATCGCGCAGTGGCTGGTCGCCGGGTTCACCATCAACTGCCCCGAGTCGGGCGACACGGTGATGACCGACCTGCGCGAGATCGGCCCGACCTACTACTTCGCGCCGCCGCGCGTGTTCGAGAACCTGCTGACGCAGGTGATGATCCGCATGGAGGACGCGAGCGCGATCGAAGCGCGGGCTGTTCCAGTCACTTCATGGACGTCGCGCGCCGCTGCGGCGCCGAGATCCTCGACGGCAAGCCGGTGTCCGCCGGCCGACCGCCTCCAGTACGCGCTCGGCAACCTGCTCGTCTACGGCCCGCTGCGCAACGTGCTCGGCATGAGCCGCATCCGCGTCGCGTACACGGCGGGCGCGGCGATCGGCCCCGACCTGTTCCGCTTCTACCGCTCGATCGGCATCAACCTGAAGCAGCTCTACGGCCAGACCGAGACCTGCGCGTACGTGTGCCTGCAGCCCGACGGCGACGTCAAGCTCGACACCGTCGGCATGCCGGCGCCGCAGCGTCGAGGTCAAGATCGGCGACGGCGGCGAAGTGCTGGTGCGCGGGCCGATGCTGCTCAAGGAGTACTACAAGCGGCCCGACGCGACGGCGGAGTCGATCGACGCCGACGGCTACTTCCACACGGGCGACGCCGGCTTCCTCGACGACACGGGGCAGCTCAAGATCATCGACCGCGCGAAGGACGTCGGCAAGCTCAACGAGCGGCGCGATGTACGCGCCCAACTACATCGAGAACAAGCTCAAGTTCTTCCCGCACATCAAGGAAGCGGTGGCGTTCGGCCACAGCCGCGACATGGTGTGCGCGTTCGTCAACATCGACATGGGCTCGGTCGGCAACTGGGCCGAGCGCCGCGGCCTCGCGTACTCGGGCTACACCGACCTCGCGCAGAAGCCCGAGGTGTACGAGCTGATCCGCGAGTGCGTCGAGAAGGTGAACGCGGAGCTCGCGAGCGAGGGCGATCTCGCGGCCTCGCAGATCCACCGCTTCCTCATCCTGCACAAGGAGCTCGATCCCGACGACGACGAGCTGACGCGCACGCGCAAGGTGCGGCGCGGCTTCGTCGCCGAGAAGTACGCGGTGCTGATCGACGCGCTGTACGGCGGCCAGGGCGTCCAGCACATCGAGACGCTGGTGCGCTTCGAGGACGGCCGCACGAACATGGTCGCGGCCGACCTGCGATCGCGACGCGAAGACGTTCCCGCCGACGCAGCGGCAGGCGGCGTGAGAATGGTTCACAAGAGGCGCCGAGGCGCAGAGAAAGATCCTGCTGGAGTCGTCGGCGTCTGCGGCCTCCGAAGGCGCGCGACATGACCGCAGACGCGCGGGAAGGCCGCGAATCCATGCAGAGGCGCAGATCGCAGGACTGTTGCCAAGCTACCCGAGTGCGCAGCACGAAGGTAGCTCATGACGCCGCCCGCGCGCCGCAAGGGACGTCATCCTGAAGCTCGACAACATCTCGCTCGCGTTCGGCGGCGTGAAGGCGCTCACCGACATCAGCTTCGACGTGCGCGAGCACGAGATCCGCGCGATCATCGGCCCCAACGGCGCCGGCAAGAGCTCGATGCTCAACGTGATCAACGGCGTCTACCGCCCGCAGCACGGGCACGATCACGTTTCGCGGCGAGGTGCGCCGCGACATGGACCCGCACGACGCCGCGGCCAGCACGGCATCGCGCGCACGTTCCAGAACATCGCGCTGTTCCGCGGCATGACGGTGCTCGACAACATCATGACCGGCCGCAACCTCAAGATGAAGGCGCACCTTCCTCGAGCAGGCGATCTGGGTCGGCCGCGCGCAGCGCGAGGAGCTCGCGAACCGCGCGCAAGGTGGAGGAGGTGATCGACTTCCTCGAGATCCAGCACATCCGCAAGACGCCGGTCGGGCGGCTGCCGTACGGCCTGCAGAAGCGCGTCGAGCTCGCGCGCGCGCTCGCCGCCGAGCCGTCGATGCTGCTGCTCGACGAGCCGATGGCCGGCATGAACGTCGAGGAGAAGCAGGACATGTGCCGCTTCGTGCTCGACGTCAACGAGCAGTACGGCACGACGATCGTGCTGATCGAGCACGACATGGGCGTGGTGATGGACATCTCCGACCGCGTCGTCGTGCTCGACTACGGCAAGAAGATCGGCGACGGCCCGCCCGACGAGGTGCGCAGCAACCAGGCGGTGATCGACGCGTATCTCGGCGTGGCGCATTGAGGGGACGGCACGGATGTCATTCTTCTTCGAAGTCCTGATCGGCGGCCTCCTCTCGGGCGTGATGTACTCGCTCGTCGCGCTCGGCTTCGTGCTGATCTACAAGGCGTCGGGCGTGTTCAACTTCGCGCAGGGCGCGATGGTGTTCTTCGCCGCGCTGACCTTCGTCGGGCTGCTGGAGCTCGGACTTTCGCCGCTGGCTCGCCTTCCCGGCGACGCTGGCGGCGATGGTCGTGCTCGGGCTCGCTCACCGAGCGCATCGTGCTGCGGCCGCTCGTCAACCAGCCGCAGATCACGCTGTTCATGGCGACGATCGGGCTCACGTTCTTCATCGAGGGCCTCGCGCAGTGGTGTGGGGCGCCAACGTGCGCGGCCTCGAGCTCGGCCTGCAGGACGAGCCGATCGCGTGGGTCATCGGACAGCGACCGGCATGAACGTGTCGAAGTTCGACCTCGCGGCGGCGGGCATCGCGGCCATCCTCGTGACCGCGCTGGCGCTGTTCTTCAGCCGCACGCGCATCGGCCGGGCGCTGCGCGCGGTGGCCGACGATCACCAGGCCGCGCTCGCGGTGGGCATTCCGCTGCAGCAGATCTGGGCGCATCGTCTGGGGCGTCGCCGGGCTCGGTCGCGCTGGTGGCGGGCCTGCTGTGGGGCGCGCGCAACGGCGTGCAGTTCGCGCTGACGTTCGTCGCGCTGAAGGCGCTGCCGGTGCTGATCCTGGGCGGCTTCGACTCGATCCCGGGCGCGATCGTCGGCGGCCTCATCATCGGCGCGTCGGAGAAGCTCGCGGAGGTCTACCTCGGGCCGTTCGTCGGCGGCGGCATCGAAGGCTGGTTCCCGTACGTGCTCGCGCTGCGTCGTTCCTGCTGGTCCGGCCGGAAGGCCTGTTCGGCGAGAAGATCATTCGCCGCATCTGACCGCGCCTGTCACGTTGCGTGACCTACGCATGTTCTATCGCGAAGCCGGCCAGTTCAAGACGTCCTACGCGCGACGGATTCGGCGATCTTTCCGATCCGCCAGGACCGCATCGCGCTCTTCGCGCATCCTGCTGGTCGCGTTCGTCGGTGGTGCCGCTCTTCGCGACGCAGTACGTCTTCTCGGCGCATCCTGATCCCGTTCCTCATCTTCGCGCTCGCCGCGATCGGCCTCAACATCCTGACCGGCTACGCGGGGCAGCTCTCGCTCGGCACGGCGGCGTTCATGGCGGTCGGCGCGTTCGCCTCGTACAACTTCGTGCTGCGCGTGCCGGGCATGCCGATCCTGCTCGCGTTCGTCGGGGGCGGCGTCGTGGCGGCCGCTGGTCGGCATCGTGTTCGGCCTGCCGAGCCTGCGCATCAGGGGCTTCTACCTCGCGGTCGCGACGCTCGCCGCGCAGTTCTTCATCGTCTGGTGCCTGACCAAGGTCGGCTGGTTCACCGAACTACAGCGCGTCCGGCGTCATCACCGCGCAGCCGATCGAGATCCTCGGCTACGCGTTCCACACGCCCGCGTCGAAGTACCTGCTGGTGCTGTCGATCGTCGCGCGTGATGGCGCTCGCCGCCAAGAACATGGCCCGCGAGCAACATCGGCCGCTCGTGGATGGCGGTGCGCGACATGGACGTCGCCGCGGAGGTGATCGGCATCCGGCTGATGCGCGACCAAGCTGCTCGCCTTCGCGATCAGCTCGTTCTACTGCGGCGTGGCCGGCGCGCTGTACGCGTACGCGTACCTCGGCACCGTCGAGCCCGAGGCGTTCAACCTCGACCTTTCGTTCCGCGTGCTGTTCATGGTGATCATCGGCGGCGTCGGCACGATGCTGGGGTCGTTCCTCGGCGCCGGCTTCGTCGTGCTGCTGCCGGTGCTGCTGTCGGTGACCGTGCGCTTTCTCGACCAGAGCTTCGGGATGCGGCATCGCGGAGAGCACGATCAGCAACCTCGAGCTCATGGTGTTCGGGGCGCTCATCATCTTCTTCCTGATCGTCGAGCCGCACGGGCTCGCGCGCTGTGGCAGATCGGCAAGGAGAAGCTTCGCTTGTGGCCGTTCCCGCACTGATGCTGCGTGTCGCTCGCCGCGCGCAGCGCGGCGGGCCGGCGGTACCATGGGCAGTTGTCGCAACTCCGGCAGGTCGCGCACGGTGCAGTCGATGCGGCCGCGGGTCGTTTCACCAACGTTTCGTTTGGAGGAGATGCACATGAAGGCATTGAAGTCGGCGCTGTTGGGCCTCGCGCTGCTCGCCGCGGCCGGAGCGGCCACCGCGCAGGAGCAGTTCATCCCGATGCTGTCGTATCGACGTGGGCCCGTACGCCGCGGGCGGGTCGGGCTACTTCGGCGGCACGATCGACTATTGGACGCTCGTCAACACGAACGGCGGCGTCAACGGCGTGAAGCTCACGTGGGAGGAGTGCGAGACGGAGTACAACCCGTCGCGCGGCGTCGAGTGCTACGAGCGGCTGAAGAAGAAGGGCGGCGGCGCGACGACCGTCGAGCCGCTGTCGACCGGCATCGCGTACGGCCTGTTCGACCGCGTGGCCACGACAAGATCCCGATGACGACGTTCGGCTACGGCCGCGCCGATCGCCGCCGACGGCCGCGTGTTCCCGTGGGTCTTCCCGATGGGCACCACCTACTGGAGCCAGAGCCGCGCGATGATCACAGTACCTCGGCCAGAAGGAAGGCGGGATGGACAAGCTGAAGGGCAAGAAGATCGTGTATCCTCTATCACGACTCCGCGTTCGGCAAGGAGCCGATCCCCGTGCTCGACGCGCTCGCGCAGCGAAGTACGGCTTCGACGTGCTGAAGATCCCGTCACGCCGCCCGGGCAAGACGCAGGAATCGCAGTGGCTGCAGATCCGGCAGGCCAAGCCCGACTACGTGATCCTGTGGACGTGCGGCGTGATGAACACCGTCGCGCTCGAAGACGGCCGCCAAGGTCGGCTTCCCGCGCGACAAGCTGCTCGGCGTGTGGTGGGCGGGCTCGGAAGAGGACGTGATTCCCGCGGGTGACGCGTCGAAGGGCTACGTCAGCGCGTCGTTCACCGCGCCGGGCACGAACTTCCCGGTGATGCAGGACATCAAGAAGAAGGTCTACGGCGACCGGCAAGGGCAACCTCGAGGATCCGACGCGGCTCGGCAACGTCGATGTACACCCGCGGCGTGGTGTACGGGATGATCCTGGTCGAGGCGCATCCGCAAGGCGCAGGACAAGTACGGCAAGGGCAAGCCGATGACGCCCGAGCAGCTGCGCTGGGGCGCTCGAGAACCTCAACCTCACCGAAGCGCGCATCAAGGAGCTGGGCGCGCCCGGCCTCTTCCCGCCGATCAAGACGAGCTGCCTGGACCACGAGGGCTCGGGTCTCGTGAAGTTCCAGCAGTGGGACCGGCAACGGCTTCAAGCAGGTGGCGCCGTTCATGACCGGCGACACGGCGCTCGTGCGCAAGATGGTCGACGAGAGCGCGGCAACAAGTACGCCATCGAAAAGAAGATCACGCCGCGCGACTGCGCGAAGGAAGGCTGATCGCGGCGGCACGCTGACAACCCTCCCTCTCCCGCTCGCGGGAGAGGGTTGGGGTGAGGGGCGTCGAACGGTTCCTTCACCCCAGCCCTCTCGCCCCGGCGCCGCCGGCACGACAGGAGAAGACCATGGCACTCCACCATCGCCGCCCAGTCCGCCACCTTCGCCGCCGCGCCAACCGCGGCCAGCGTCGCTACCTCTCGGTGAACAACATCGAGGTGATCTACGACCACGTGATCCTCGTGCTGAAGGGCGTGTCGCTCGAGGTGCCGGAGGGCCGCATCGTCGCGCTGCTCGGCGCCAACGGCGCCGGCAAGAGCACCACGCTGAAGTCGATCTCGAACCTGCTCGCGCGCCGAGCGCGGCGACGTCACCAAGGGCACGATCGAGTTCAAGGGCAAGCGCGTCGACAAGCTCACGGCCAACGAGCTCGTGCGCATGGGCGTGTGCCAGGTGATGGAGGGCCGGCACTGCTTCCAGCACCTGACGGTCGAGGAGAACCTGCTGACCGGCGCGTTCACGCGCAAGGCGTCGCGCGCGCGACATCGCGCGGCGCTGGAGAAGGTCTATCACTACTTCCCGCGGCTGAAGCAGCGGCGCGTCGAGCCAGTCCGGCTACACGTCGGGCGGCGAGCAGCAGATGACCGCGGTCGGCCGCGCGCTGATGGCGCAGCCGTCGATGATCCTGCTCGACGAGCCGTCGATGGGCCTCGCGCCGCAGATCGTCGAGGAGATCTTCGAGATCGTGCAGCGACCTGAACTCGAAGGAGCGCGTGTCGTTCCTGCTGGCCGAGCAGAACACGATGGTCGCGCTGCGCTACGCGAACTACGGGTACATCCTCGAGAACGGCCGCGTGGTGATGGACGGCGCGGCGCGAAGGACCTCGCGACCAACGAGGACGTGAAGGAGTTCTACCTCGGGACTGTCGTCGGGCGGCCGCAAGTCGTTCCGCGACGTGAAGCACTACCGCCGCCGGAAGCGCTGGCTGGCGTGACCTCGGCGCGCCGCGCGTCTCCGCCGCGGGGACGGGCGCCGGCGGGCATGAACCTCGACGCGCTGCGCAAGTACTGCGCCGACGCTGCCGGGCGCGACGGTCGACATCAAGTGGGGCGCCGACGAGTGCCACTGCGTCGGCGGCAGGATGTTCGCGGTGTTCGGCCTCAGCGAACAGGGCGGCCGCACCGTCTCGTTCAAGTGCGATCCCTCGCGCTTCCTCGAGCTGACCGACCTGCCCGGCATCGTTCCCGCGCCGTACCTCGCGCGTGCGCACTGGGTGCAGGTCGCAGGACGCGAAGGCGCTCACCGACGCGCAGGCGCGCGAGCTTCTCGCGCGCTCGCACGCGCTCATCTTCGCGAAGCTCACCCGGCGCGAGCGCGACGCGATCGCCCGCCGCAGGCCGCCACGAGAACGCAGCGCCGAATGACAGTGAGCGACGTCACTTCGACCGTGCTCGAGAAACGCGCGACTCCCGAAGCTCGCGCGAGCGCGCACGCAGACTGCGCGGCGCCTGCGCGCGCGGCAGGTCGCGCACGCGAAGGCGCACGCGCCGGCGTTCGCGAAGATCCTCGCCGACGTCGACGCCGACGCGCTCACGTCGCGCGCGCGCTCGCGCAGGCTGCCGGTCACGCGCAAGTCGGAGCTCCTCGAGCTCCAGAAGGCGCGACCGCCCGTTCGGCGGCTTCGCCGCGGCCGCGCTGGGGCGAAGCGCGCCGCGTGTTCGCGAGCCCCGGCCCGATCTACGAGCCGGAGGGCGCGCGCGCCGACTACTGGCGCCTCGCGCGCGCGCTGTTCGCCGCCGGCTTTCGCGCGGGCGATCTCGTCCACAACTGCTTCTCGTATCACCTGACGCCCGGCGGGCTCGATGCTCGAGACGCGGCGCGCACGCGCTCGGCTGCACGGTGTTCCCCGGCGGCACCGGCCAGACCGAGCTGCAGGTGCAGGCGATGGCGGAGCTCGCGCCGGACGGCTACGTCGGCACGCCGTCGTTCCTGAAGATCATCCTCGAGAAGGCCGACGAGCAGCGGCGTGCGCGCTGCCGTCGCTGACCAAGGCGCTGGTGTCGGGCGAGGCGTTTCCGCCGAGCCTGCGCGACGCGTTCGCGGCGCGCGGCATCGCGGGCTACCAGGTCTACGCGACGGCGGATCTCGGCATGCATCGCCTACGAGACGCCCGCGCGCGAAGGGCTCGTCGTCGACGAGGGCGTGCTGGTCGAGATCGTGCGGCCGGGCACCGGCGATCCGGTGGCGCCGGGCGAGGTCGGCGAGGTCGTCGTCACGACGCTCTTCAACGCCGACTACCCGCTGATCCGCTTCGGCACCGGCGACCTCTCGGCGCTGCTGCCGGGCCGCTCGCCGTGCGGCCGCACCAACATGCGCATCAAGGGCTGGATGGGCCGCGCCGACCAGACGACGAAGGTGAAGGGCATGTTCGTGCATCCGTCGCAGGTCGCGGCGATCGTGCAGCCGGCATCGCCGAGATCGCGAAGGCGCGGCTCGTCGTCGACAACCCCGACGGCAACGACCGCATGACGCTGCACGTCGAGGTGGCCGGCGAACGCGTCGTCGCACGCGGACGCGATCGTCGCGTCGATCCGCGAGGTGACCAAGCTGCGCGGCGAGGTCGCGTTCCGCGCGCCGGGCGAGCTGCCGAACGACGGCAAGGTGATCGACGACGTCCGCAAGTACGAGTGACGCGCCGCGCCGCGCGGCCGCGCGCAGCCGCCGTGCTACGCATTTGCGGCACGTCCGCGGCCTTTCGAAGGGTCCGTCAGCGTGCCGGAAGCCGCCGCCGATCTCGCCCACGCCCGCTGCGCGAGGAGATCGCTGCGCGCGATCGCCACGTCCGGCGTCGTGCGCTCGTTCCCCAAGCAGACGGTCCTGATCCACGAGGGCGACGTCGGCGATTCGCTCTACATCATCCTGTCCGGCCGCGTGAAGGTCTACGCGAGCAACGCGGCGGGCCGCGAGGTCGTGATCAACTTCCACGGCGCGGGCGAATACGTGGGCGAGATGTCGCTCGACGGCGCGCCGCGCTCGGCGTCGGTGGTGACGGTCGAGCCGACCACGTGCGCCATCGTCAATCGCGCGCAGTTCCGCGATTTCCTCGCGCCGAATCCCGACTTCGCGCAGCACCTCATCCAGACGCTGATCCATCGCGCGCGCAGCGCGACCGAGAACGTGAAGAGCCTCGCGCTCTCCGACGTCTACGGCCGGCTGGTGCGGCTCGCTCAACGCGCTCGCGGTGCGACGCACGACGGACCAGCTCGTCGTGCGCGAGCGGCTCACGCAGCAGGACATCGCCGAGCGCGTCGGCGCCTCGCGCGACATGATCGGCAAGCTGCATGAAGGACCTGGTCGCGGGCGGCTACCTGCTCGTCGAGGACCGCCAGATCACGATCGTCAAGAAGCTGCCGCCGGGCTGGTAAGCGCTGCCGCGCGCCTGCCGGCGTCGCCCGGCGAATAATTCCGCATCCGCGCGTTCCGATTGTTCCGGCGCGCCGCGCGCGCCGCGTCCCCTACCATGGGTTCCAGAGACGACGCATGCAAGCGCGTCTCGCGGCACCGGATCCCGCATCCGGCCGCCTCTCAAGGAACTCGGAAGTGGAGAACATCATGGACATCGATCCCGCCAGCGCGCCGGACAGCTCGGCGGTTCACCACGGGCGTGAAGACCGGCTGCTCTTCGTCGTCGTGCTGGGCACCGTCGCCGCCGTTGCCGATCACGCCTACTTCGTCGCGCCGCACGCTGCGCGTCCAGCCGGTCGTCACCGACGCGGCCGCCTCGCCGCGTGGCCGCGCCATCGCGCTCGACGGCTACGCGCTGCCGCCGGACACTGCGTCCGACGCAGGCCGACGTCGCCAATCCTGCGCCGACCTTCTGAACTGCGCGGCAGGCGCTCGCCGATCGTCGGCGGGCGTCGCGCGGGGACTGCGCCGGCGCTGCGCCGGCGCGGCCCCGCAACGAGCATGCCGGGACGCTACACGCCGCCGAAGCAGATGTACTTCACCTCGACGTACTCGTCGATGCCGTACTTGCTGCCTTCGCGGCCGAGCCCCGACTGCTTGACGCCGCCGAACGGCGCGACCTGCGTGGTGATGAGCCCGGTGTTGACGCCGACCATGCCCGCCTCGAGCGCCTCGGCGACGCGCCACGCGCGCCCGATGTCGCGGCTGTAGAAATAGGACGCCAGCCCGAACTCCGATGTCGTTGGCGAGACGCACCACTTCCGCGTCGTCGCGGAAGCGGATGAGCGGGGCGACCGGCCCGAACGTCTCCTCGGAGAAGATCTTCATCGCGGGCGTGACGTCGGCGAGCACCGTCGGCTCGTAGAAGTTGCCGCCGAGCGCGCTGGCGCCTGCCGCCCTGCACGATGCGCGCGCCGCGGCGCGTCGCGTCGGCGACGTGCTCTTCGACCTTGGCGAGCGCGTCGGCGTTGATGAGCGGACCCTGCGTCACGCCTTCCTCGGTGCCCGGGCCGACCTTGAGCTTCGCGCACGCGCTCGGCGAGCTTGCGCGGCGAACGCGTCGTAGACGCCGTCCTGCACGAACAGGCGGTTCGCGCACACGCAGGTCTGGCCCGGCGTTGCGGTACTTGGAGATGATCGCGCCCTCGGCCGCGGCGTCGAGGTCGGCGTCGTCGAACACGATGAACGGCGCGTTGCCGCCCAGCTCGAGCGAGATCTTCTTGATGGTGGGCGCGACCTGCTGCATCAGCAGGCGCCCGACCTCGGTCGAGCCCGTGAACGAGAGCTTGCGCACCGTCGGGTTCGCGCACATCTCGCCGCCGATCGTCGGCGCGTCGCCGACGATCACGTTGAGCACGCCGCGGCGGAAACCCGGCGCGATGCGCGAGCTCGGCCAGCGCCAGCGCGGAGTACGGCGTGGCCTCCGCCGGCTTGATGATCGACGGTGCAGCCTGCGGCGAGCGCCGGCGCGACCTTGCGCGTGATCATCGAGCACGGGAAGTTCCACGGCGTGATCGCGGCGCACACGCCCACCGGCTGCTTGACCACGACGAGGCGGCGGTCCTGCCGATGGTCGGGATCACGTCGCCGTAGACGCGCTTGCCTTCCTCCGCGAACCACTCGACGTACGCGGCGCCGATCGCGATCTCCGCGTTCGGCTTCGGCGAGCGGCTTGCCCTGCTCGGTGGTGAGGATCAGCGCGAGGTCCGCCTTGTGCGCGAGCATGAGGTCGTACCACCTGCGCACGATCGCGCAGCGGTCCTGCGGCGAGCATGTCGCGCCACGCGGGCCACGCGCGGTCGGCGGCGGCGATCGCGCGCCGCGTCTCCGCGCGCGCCGCAATCGGGCACCGTGCCGATCGTGCGGCCCGTCGCCGGGTTGACGACCGGGAACGTGGCGCCGCTGTCGGCGTCGACCCACTGGCCGTCGATGTAGCACTGCGTGCGGAACAGCGCCGGGTCGCTCGAGCGCGGGAAGGGAACGTTCGATCGTGTCGGGCGCCATGGGCGTCTCCTGGCAGGCGGTGTGCCGCGAGCGCTCATTTTATCGCGCGGGCTCCGCGCGCCGGCCCTAGGGCGCGGGCGTCGCCGGCGGCCTGGGCCGCAGCGTGACCAGCAGCACGCCGGCCAGCACCAGCACGGCGCCGACGATCTGCAGGCCTTCGAAGCGCTCGCCGAGGATCATCGCGCCGAGGCCCGCGGTGAACACCGGACCCAGCGCGCCGACCAGCGACGCCGCGTTCGCGCCCATGCGGCGCACGGACTCGGCCGTGAGCCACACCGGCAGCACGGTCGAGAAGATCGCCATCGCGAGCGAGAGCCAATGGACGCGGACCGGCACGTCCAGCGCGGCCAGCGGGCGCGTGAGCGCGAACTGCGCGAGCACGAACACCGAGGAGGCGAGCATCGCCCACGCGATGAAGCGCAGCGACGTGAGCCGCGCGATGACCGCGCCCGCCTGCACGAGGTAGAGCGCGTACAGCGCCGCCGAGGCGAACACCAGCGCGCCGCCGAGCGCGTCGCGCCGGTGTCCGCGGACAGGTGCAGGTCCTGCCAGAACACGACCGCGATCCCCGCGTACGAGAGCAGCAACGCGACGACCGCGCGGCGCGTCACGCGCTTGCCGAGGAGCAGCGCCGACAGGATCACCACGATCGTCGGGTACAGGAACATCACGAGCCGCTCGAGCGAGGCGGTGATGTACTGCAGCCCGATGAAGTCGACGAGGCTCGCGAGGTAGTACGCGATGAAGCCGAACCACACGAGGCGCGCGAGGTCCGGACGCGCGATCGGCCGGACGCCGGGGCGCCGCGCCGCCCACCACCCATCGCGCAGAAGAACGGGGCGGAATAGAGCATGCGCAGCGCGAGCAGCGTGATCGCGTCGACGGGCGCGCTGGCGTACGCGAGCTTGATCAGGATGCCCTTGAACGAGAAGCCGAGCACGCCCAGCACCGCGCACGCGGGCCCGATCCATGCGGCCTCGTGCCGCGCGCTGCAAGGCCAGCGCGGAAGGCGAGCCGTCGCTCAATCCCACCGCACGACGCCCGCGTACGCGGTGACGAGGATCAGCGCGCCGAACGACGATGCGGTACCACGCGAACGGCGTGAAGTCGTGGCGGCTCACGTAGCGCAGCAGCCAGCGCACGCACAGGAACGCCGAGACGAACGCGGCGACGAAGCCGACGCCGAACGCCGGCAGGTCGGTGGCGGCGAGCAGGTGCCGGTTCTTCACGGCCTCGTAGACGCATGCGGCGAAGAGCGTGGGAATCGCGAGGAAGAACGAGAACTCGGTCGCCGCCTTGCGCGAGAGTCCGAACAGCATGCCGCCGATGATCGTCGCGCCCGAGCGCGAGGTGCCGGGAACGAGCGCGAACGCCTGCGCGAAGCCGATCTTCAGCGCGTCGGTCCAGCGCATCGCGTCGACGTCGTCGATGCGCACGGTATCCGGGCGCGCGCGCTGCCGCCGCTCGGCCCACAGGATCACGAACGCGCCGACGACGAACGCGATCGCGACCGGCACCGGGCGCGAACAGCGACGCCTTGATGAGCTTGCCGAACGCGAGGCCGAGCACCGCGGCGGGCAGGAAGGCGACGATCACGTTCAGCGCGAAGCGCTGCGCGCCGGCGGTCGGACGGCAGTCCCACGATGACGCGAGGCGAGGCGCGCGCGGAATTCCCAGCACACGGCGAGGATGGCGCCCGCCTGGATCACGATCTCGAACACCTTCGCCTGCTCGCCGGTGTAGCCGAGCAGCGAGCCCGCCACGATCAGGTGGCCGGTGGAGGAGATCGGCAGGAATTCGGTGAGGCCCTCGACGATGCCGAGCAGGAGGGCGACGATGAGCGTGGGATGGTCCAAGGCGGCGGGCGCGTTTATGCTGCGTGCGCCGGCGGAAGGGGCGCTGACCGGCGCGATTGTCGCACAGCGGCAGGGAAGCGACCGCGGGCGGCGCAGGCTTCGCGAGGAGCCGGATCGGGACGGCCGGCGCGCGCTGACCTAGAATAGGCGACCGCGCTCCGCGCTCACCTGCCCACTACCGCGATGCCCGCACCGTCGATCGACACCGAGGCCATCTTCGCCGCCGCCGCCGCGCGCGCGCGGGAGCGAACGCGCCGATGCAGGGACTGCTCACGCCCGCCGAGGCGTGGCAGCTCTTCGAGGCCGGCGCGATCGACCTCGTCGACACGCGCACGCTCGCGGAGCGCGACCTCATCGGCTACGTGCCCGGGAGCGTGGCCATCGAGTGGTACGACTATCCGGCCAAGGTGCGCAACGAGCACTTCCTGGACCAGCTGCGGGCGCAGGTCGAGCCGGAACGGCCGGTCGCGTTCCTGTGCCGCAGCGGCGTGCGCTCGCATCACGCGGCGGCGCTCGCGACCGCAGCACGGCTGTCGGGCGGCGTACAACGTCCTCGAGGGCTTCGAGGGCGACAAGAATGCCGCGGGGCAGCGGCGGGTCAATGGGTGGCAGATGGCCGGCCTCCCCTGGACCCAGACGTAGCAAGTCAAGCGAGCGCGAAGCCCGCCGATCGCGTCGCGCGTCGCGGATTCCCCGGCAAGTCGGAAGTACGCGCTACCGGCTCTTCGCCTGCAGCATCGCGAGCGCTTGCGCGACGATGTCGTTGTCCGCCGGCGGAACGCTGCCTTGCGGCGTCATCCGATCGACGACGTCGGGCAACGCCTGCGCGACGCTGCTCGCGGCTTCCTCGTGCGACATGCCGAGCTGCTGCGCGATCTGGCCGAGCTGGCCCGCCGAAGATCTGCGACAGCGCGTCGGGCGGGATCGGCTGGTTCTGGCCGGTGCCGACCCACGATTGCGCCTGGCCGCCGTAGCCCGCCTGCTGCATCCGCGCGAGCAGGCCGCCGATGCCGCCGTTCTGCTGCAGGAGCTGCAGCACGATCATCATGATCGCGCTGCCGCCCAGCGCGCTGCCCGCGTTGCCCTGCTGCGTCCCGGGCATGCGGCCCTGCATGCCGTTCATCACTTCGCCGAGCAATCCGTCGAGCAGTCCCATCCGCGCCTCCTGCCAGGAATGGCGCGACCGTCCGGCCGCGCCGCGTGCCTAGGCTACACCGTTCGATAGCGAATGGCGGCTTCCGGCACCGGGTAGCCGGCGGCGCCGAACGTCTCGCGGATCGACCCGGTTGGTGTCGAAATACACCTGCCAGTAGTGATCGGTGTGGACGTAGGGCCGCACGGCCAGCACCGGTCCGCGCTCGTTGAACGTGATGATCTCGACGTCGGGCGTCGGGCGTCTCCATCACGTTGGGGATCGCGGCAGCGCCTCCTTCAGGCGGCGCGATCGCATCCGGCACGTTCACGGTGTGATCGAGCTGCGCGGTGAGGTCGACGCGACGGTACGCGTTGTGCGAGAAGTTCTTGATCGTGCCGTTCATGACCTTCGCGTTGCCGACCATCGTGTTCACGTTGTCGGGCGTGTCGATCGCCGTGGTGAACAGGCCGATCGCGCGCACGGTGCCCTCGACCTCGCCGGCGAGCACGTAGTCGCCGACCTTGAACGGCCGCAGCACGAGGATGAAGGCGCCCGCCGCGAAGTTGGAGAGCAGGCCGCCCCACGCGGCGCCGATGGCGATGCCGAGCGCGGCGATCAGCGCGGCGAACGACGTCGTCTCGACGCCGAAGTAGCCGAGGATGCCGATCACCAGCAGCACGTTCAGTGCGACGCTGATGATGTTGCCGATGTAGCGGACGATCGTCGGCTCGATCTTCTGGCGCTCGAGCGCCTTGTTGATCAGCGATCCGACGAGGCCGATCAGCCAGCGGCCGATGATGTAGAGGACGATCGCGCCGACGACCTTCAGCGCGAACGCGATGATCGACGCGGCTTCGCGGTGTCGTAGAGGCCTGCAACGTCGAAGTTCATCGAATCCCCCGGCATGGTGTGTGCAAACGGTCATTCTCGCCCCGCGCGGGAGCGGCGGCAATTCGACAGTGACGTCGCTACCCGGGCGGGCAGCCCCAGTTCCTTGCACGAGGCGTTCGACGGTCGCCTTCACGCCGCGAGCTCGTCCTCGAGCTGCGCGACGCTGCGCGCGCAGCGCGGCGAGCTCGCCGAGGGTCACGCGCTCGGCCGCGGTCGGTCGCGGCGTCGTGCGCCTGCCGTCGCGGAGATCGCGGGCGCGCCGGAGAGCAGGTGCGCCCAGCGCGTCTCGCGCGCACCGGGCTGCCGCGGCAGCTCGACCACCAGCGGCCCGTCCGCGCGCCGCGCGAGCTCGTCCAGGAAGCCCTCGACCGACGAGATGTCGGCAAAGCGGTGCAGCCGCTCGCTGTGGATGCGCAGCTCGCCGACGGTCTGCGGACCGCGCAGCATGATCGACCGTGAGCAGCGCGACCGCCTGCGCCGGGACGCCCAGCACGCGCGCGACGTTGTGCGCATAGCGCATCACGCGCCCGCCGCTCGATTCGACGACGAGCGACAGCGCCGTTGAGGCGGTCGATGGCCGCCTGCACTTCGGCCTCCGTGGCTTCGAGCACGGGATCGCGGCTCGTCTTCTGGTTGCAGCCCGACGACCAGCGCGTTGAGCGTGAGCGGGTAGGTGTCGGGAACCGTGTGCTGCTTCTCGACGAGCACGCCGAGCACGCGGGTTTCGAGCAGGGAAAGCGCGGGGAGGGACATGGGCAGCGCGACGCGAAGGGCGGGGGGCGCCGAGTGTACCGCATGCCCGCCCCGTCCCTGCGCGCGGCATCCTCGAACGGGTGGGCGCAAGGCGCGCCTTGGACGCCCCGAAAAAGCCCGGTCGGCGCTTGCTTGCGACCGCCGTCACCCCCATTTGACTGGAGAAGGACCCCTGCCCGTGGCCCGCGGCGCGCGAGCGTAGACTGGACACGCAGGTGAATGGCCGGGTCGATTTGCCGTGGCGAAGGCGCCGCGGCGCAACTGACGACGAGGCCCATCGATGCACGACGTCCGACCGGCCGCCGTGGCCGGCATGTTCTATCCCGACGCGCCCGCGCGCCTCGCGGCCGACGTGCGCGCGCTATCTCGCGGACGTCCCGGCGGCCGCCGGTCGCCGCGCCGAAGGCGGTGATCGTCCCGCACGCCGGCTACGTCTACTCCGGCGCCCATCGCGGCGGCCGCGTACGCGCGCTTGGCGCCGCTGCGCGGCATCGTGACGCGCGTGGTGCTCCTCGGGCCGACGCATCGCGTGCCGGTGCGCGGCCTCGCGGTGCCTGCGGCGCGACGCGTTCGCCACGCCGCTCGGCGACGGTGCCGGTCGACGCGCGCGGCGATCGCGCAGGCGCGCGCGCTGCCGCAGGTCGTCGGTGAGCGACGCGGCCCATGCGCACGAGCACGCGCTCGAGGTGCAGCTGCCGTTCCTGCAGGACAGTGCTGGGCGACTTCACGCTGGTGCCGTTCGCGGTCGGGCGACGCGACGGCGGACGAGGTCGCCGCGGTGCTCGACGCGCCTGTGGGGCGGCCCCGAGACGCTGATCGTGGTCAGCTCCGATCTCTCGCACTATCACCCGTACGCCGAAGCCCGGCGCATCGACCGCGCCACGGCCGACGCCATCCTCGCGCTGTCGCCACGATCTCGATCACGAGCAGGCATGCGGCGCGACGCCGATCAACGGCCTCGCTGCTGTGCGCGCGCCGGCGCGGGCTCGTCGCCGGCGCTGCTCGACCTGCGCAACTCCGGCGACACCGCGGGCGACCGATCGCGCGTCGTCGGCTACGCGTCCTTCGCCTTCACCGACCATGCGACACCGATCCTGACCTCGGCGCCGCGCTCCTGACGCTCGCGCGCGGCGCGATCGCCGCGACGCTCGGGCGCCTCCGCGCAGGCCGCGCCGGCGCACGCCGCGCTCGCCGCGCCGGGCGCGACGTTCGTCACGCTGCGGCAGGCGGCGCGACCTGCGCGGCTGCATCGGCAGCGTGCAGGCGCGCCGCCGCTCGGCGCCGACGTGCGCGCCAACGCGCTCGCCGCGGCGTTTCGCGACCCGCGCTTCCCGCCGCTCGCGCGCGACGAATACGACGGCGACGTCGATCGAGGTGTCGCTGCTCGGCCCGAGCGAGCCGCTCGCCGCGGGCAGCGAGGCGGACGCGCTCGCGCGCGCTGCGTCCCGGCGTCGACGGCGTGATCCTCGAATGCGGCCGGCTTCCGCGCGACGTTCCTGCCGCAGGTGTGGGAGCAGCTGCCCGATCCCCGCGAGTTCCTCGGCGCGCTGAAGCGCAAGGCCGGCCTGCCCGCCGGCTTCTGGAGCGCGCAGATCGCGGCTCGCGCGCTACACGGTGACGAAATTCGCCGAGACGAAGCACGACGGTGACGCCATGACGACGACCCTCGACGCGACGCCGGTCACGCACGAGCCGGCGACTATCCCGGGCCGCTGGTGGCATGCGGCTCGCCGACGGCCGCATCCAGTGCGACCTGTGCCCGCGCGACTGCCGGCTGCACGAAGGCCAGCGCGGCGCGTGCTTCGTGCGCCAGCGCAAGGACGACGCCATGGTGCTCACCACCTACGGGCGCTCGTCGGGCTTCTGCATCGACCCGATCGAGAAGAAGCCGCTCAACCACTTCTACCCGGGCTCGTCGGTGCTCTCGTTCGGCACGGCGGGCTGCAACCTCGCGTGCAAGTTCTGCCAGAACTGGGACATCTCGCAAGTCGCGCGAGATGGACACGCTGATGGACGCGGCCTCGCCCGCGGCGATCGCCGCAGGCGGCGCATGCGCACGGCTGCCGCAGCGTCGCGTTCACCTACAACGACCCGGTGATCTTCGCCGAGTACGCGATGGACACGGCCGATGCCTGCCACGAGCGCGGCATCGCGACCGTCGCGGTCACGGCCGGCTACATCGGCGTCGACGGCGCGGCGCGAGTTCTACGCGAAGATGGACGCCGCCAACGTCGACCTGAAGGGCTTCACCGACGACTTCTACGTGAAGCTCTGCGGCGCGCGCCTGCAGCCGGTGCTCGACACGCTCGCTACCTCGTGCACGAGACGGACGTGTGGACCGAGATCACGACGCTGCTCATCCCCGGCAAGAACGACTCCGACGCGGAGCTCGCCGCGATGTGCGAGTGGATCGCGCGCGAGCTGGGCCCCGACGTGCCGCTGCACTTCACCGCGTTCCATCCCGACTACAAGATGACCGACCTGCGCGCGCACGCCGGCGGCGACGCTGACGCGGGCGCGGGCGATCGCGCACGCGCGCCGGGCTGCGCTACGTCTACACCGGCAACGTGCACGACCGCGACGGCGGCACCACGTACTGCCCGGGCTGCGCGCCAGCCGCTGATCGTGCGCGACTGGCACGAGATCCTGCGCTACGACGTCACCGCGGACGGGCGCCTGCACGCACTGCGCGACGCCGATTCCGGGCCGGTTCGAGCGCGTTCGATCGCGCCTCCGGCCGCCGGCGCATTCCGGTGCGCATCGCGATGGCGTAGCGCGCCGGCAACACCTCGTTACGCGCACGCCCCGGCGCGTCGGCGCCGCTTTCGTGCGACGATACGGCCTTTGCCTTCCTGAAGAAACGCGCATGGCCGGCATCAACGACGTCACCAGCATGGCGCTGTTCTGCGACTTCGAGAACATCGCCCTCGGCGTGCGCGACGCCAACTACGACAAGTTCGACATCGGCAAGGTGCTCGAGCGCCTGCTGCTGAAGGGCAGCATCGTCGTCAAGAAGGCGTACTGCGACTGGGAGCGCTACAAGGCGTTCAAGGCGCCGATGCACGAGGCGTCGTTCGAGCTGATCGAGATCCCGCACGTGCGGCAGTCGGGCAAGAATTCCGCCGACATCCGGATGGTGGTCGACGCGCTCGACCTCTGCTACACGAAGTCGCACGTCGACACGTTCGTGATCATCAGCGGCGACTCCGATTTCTCGCCGCTCGTCTCCAAGCTGCGCGAGAACGACAAGATCGTGATCGGCGTCGGCGTCAAGAACTCGACGTCGGACCTTCTCGTCACCAACTGCGACGAGTTCATCTTCTACGACGACCTCGTGCGCGCCGAGAAGAAGAAGGCGGCGACGCGCCGGGGCGGCGCCAAGACGGCCGCCGCCAAGTCGCCCGCGGCCAAGACGCCCGCGACCCGGTCGCGCAAGAAGGCCGCGCCGTCCGAATGCGCCGGCACCCGAGGCGCCGGCCGCCGAAGCCCCGCGCGCCGCCAGCGAGGAGCCGCCCGCGGCGCACCCCCGATCCGACGACGAGCGGCGCGAGGAAGCGCTCGACCTCATCGTCGAGAACGGTCGACGCGCTGATCTCCGAGCGCGGGGCGGAGGAGAAGATCTGGGGATCGATGGTCAAGCAGGCGCTGAAGCGCCGCAAGCCGGGATTCAACGAGTCGTACTACGGCTTCCGCTCGTTCAACGGCATGCTGGAGGCGGCCGCCGCGGCCGGCAGTCTCGAGCTCGAGCGCGACGAGAAGCTCGGGCGGCTACCTCGTGCGCCTTTCCACGCCGGAGGATTGACCATGGAGATGCGGCGTTTCGCGACGCGGTACCGCCGCTGGCTCGCGAGCACGTTGCTCGTGCCTGGCCTCGCTGGCCGCCGAGGCGGCATCGCCCGAAGTCGTCGATCACGGCCGGCGGGCGCACGCCAGAAGCTCACGTCCGACGCGCTGCTGGCGAATCCCGCGCTGGTGACGATCATCGTGCCGCAACGACGTCGCCTACCGACGCACGATGACCTATCGCGCGATTCCCGTGACGGCACTGCTGCAGGGCCTGCCGCGCGACGACTCGGTGCGCTTCGTCGCGGCCGACGGCTTCGCGGCGACGCTTCCTGCCGCGACGCTGCTCGCCGCCGGCGACGACACCGCCGCGCGCCTATCTCGCCGTCGAGCCGCCGACCGCGCGCTGGCCGCCGCTCAAGGCCGGTGCGCCGGCCACCGCGGGTCCGTTCTATCTCGTGTGGATCAATCCGGAAAAATGCGCGCATCGTGCCCGAGCAGTGGCCGTACCAGATCGCGACGGTCGAGGAGATCGCACCGCTCACGACGCGCTTCCCGAACGCTCGCTGCCCGCGGTCGACGGTGCCGTCGACCGATCCGATCCGCCGCGGCCTCACGGTGTTCACGACCAACTGCGTCGTCGTGCCACACGCTGAATCTCGCCGGCGACGCGAAGGTCGGACCGGATCTCAACGTGCCGTTCAGCCCGACCGAGTACTTCCGCGAGGAGCACCTGCGGCGGCTCGTGCGCAACCCGCAGTCGGTGCGCTCGTGGCCCGACTCCAAGATGCCGGGCTTCGACACCAACGCGATCAGCGAGCGCGACCTCGACGACCTCCTCGCGTATTTCTACTACATGTCGAAGCGCAAGGTGGAGTTCTCGGCGCCGCGGTGACGCGTCACGCGGCCACCGGCCGCGCGCCGCGCGGCGCCGAGGCGTGCGGAGCCTCGCTGCCCACGCCGACGCCGAGCTTCGCCGCGAGCCGGCGCGCGTTGGCCGGCGCCTCGATCTTGTCCGTGTTGTCGAAGTAGCAGAACACGTCGCGCTTGCGCGCGCGCGGCGCGTGGCGCGCCGTCATTCGCCGCGCATCGGCGGGCTCGGCGCCGCGCGACCAGCATTCGATGCGGCCGGCAAAGCGGTCGAGCTCCTGCTCGCTGTAGCGGCTCTGGTAGAGCGTGACCGCGCCATGCAGCCGCATGTAGACGAAGTCGGTGGTCACGTCGTCGAACTCGGGCCACTTCCCGGCGGTGTCGGCGATCACGAACGCGACCTCGTACTTGCGCAGCAGGGCGACGAACGCCGGCACGACGAAGCTTCCATGCCGCACCTCCATCGCGTGCCGCAGGGGCCGGGGCGATCCGAACGCGATGCGGGCGCGCGCCTTGAGCTTGCCGTCGTGGCGCCGGGCGAGCGCGCTCGCGGCGTCCGTGTCTTGCGGCAGCAGCGCGAGGAAGGACTCGATGCGCTCCGGATCGAACGCCAGTCTCGGCGGGAGCTGCCAGAGGAAGGGTCCGAGCTTCTCGCGCAGCTCGGCCACGCCCGAGGCGAAGAAGTTGCCGAGTGCGCCATCGACGCCACGCAGCTGCTTCATGTGCGTGATGAAGCGACCGCCCTTCACGCTGAAGACGAAGTCCTCGGGTGTGTCGAGGTACCACCGTCGGTAGCACGCAGGCGTCTGCAACGAGTAGAACGAACCGTTGATCTCGATCGTTGCGAGCTGCCGCGACGCGTACGCGAGCTCGCGAGCCTGCGTGAGCGCCTTCGGGTAGAAGGTGCCGCGCCACGGCTCGTAGCGCCAGCCGGAGATCCCGACGCGGATGGCGCCGCGGACGCCCGAACGGGTTGCCGGCTGACGAACGGGGCGCGCAGGTCATCCGGTGCAATCTAGCACCCCGTGCGCGCGTGCCTCGCTTGCGAGGCCTCGCGCGCCGAGGTTGCGACCACGTTGCGCGGCGCGACGCTTCAGCGCGACGGCATGCGGAAATCCGCGCTCCAACCGAGACCGGTGCGGGCCTTCGCGCTCGCGACCGCGCCGTCCTCTTCCGCGACGTTGTAGATCCCAGGCCGGCCGCGGGTCAGCGCGCGCCGCGCGGCGTCGGCGGCCGCGTCGACGTGCACGGGCGATTCGCCCGACGGCGTCGGCGTCCACGTTCGCGGTCCATACAGCCGCCCGTACCGGAGGACGATGCCGTCGAGGCCGCAGCCCAGGACCTGCATTTCCAGGCTGACGACGGCCGGTGCGGCGACGAGGTCGAGCGGCGAGTCCTCGGTGTGCGGCCGCGGACCCGCCGCGTAGGCGAACGCAATGCTTTGGGCGACGATCCGTCGTGCGCCCGAATGGGTCGCGGCGGCGACGAGGTTCGCGGTGCCGATCTCGCGGATGCGCGCATTGCGGACCCTTGCTGCCGCCATGCTCGCGGAATCGAACGTCTTCGGCAGGTCGGTGAGCTGATGGACGACGACGTCCGGCGCGACGCCGACGACGGCGCGTTCGAGCGCATCGCGATCGAAGACATCGACGACGACCGGCATCACGCCGAGCATGCGCAGCTCGTCGGCGGTGGTCGCCCGGCGCGTGGTCCCGGCGACGCGCCAGCCGTCGGCAAGCAGGAGCTCGCACAACACGCGCCCAATGGCGCCGCCCGCGCCGGCGACGAACGCGGTCCCGACAGGATTGTCAGGGCTGGCCATGGACCTTCACGCCGCCGGTGCGAGGCTCCCGGGTACGGCTCGCCGAAGGGCTATGCCTTCGAGTAGATCTCCGCGCCCTTCTTCACGAACTCCACCGCCTTCGCCTCCATGCCCTTGGCCAGCGCCTCGGCCTCCGCGATGCCCTGCTTCGCCGCGTAGTCGCGCACGTCCTGCGTGATCTTCATCGAGCAGAAGTGCGGGCCGCACATCGAGCAGAAGTGCGCGAGCTTGGCGCCGTGCTGCGGCAGCGTCTCGTCGTGGAACTCGCGCGCCTTGTCCGGATCGAGGCCGAGGTTGAACTGGTCCTCCCAGCGGAACTCGAAGCGCGCCTTCGACAGCGCGTTGTCGCGCATCTGCGCGCCGGGATGGCCCTTGGCGAGGTCGGCGGCGTGCGCGGCGAGCTTGTACGCCATGATGCCGTCCTTCACGTCGGCCTTGTTCGGCAGGCCCGAGGTGCTCCTTCGGCGTGACGTAGCAGAGCATCGCGGTGCCGTACCAGCCGATCATCGCGGCGCCGATCGCGCTCGTGATGTGGTCGTAGCCGGGCGCGATGTCGGTGGTGAGCGGCCCCAGCGTGTAGAACGGCGCCTCGCCGCACAGGCGCAGCTGCTCGTCCATGTTGTGCTTGATCATGTGCATCGGCACGTGGCCGGGGCCTTCGATCATCACCTGCACGTCGTGGTTCCACGCGACCTGCGTCAGCTCGCCGAGCGTGGCGAGCTCGCCCATCTGCGCTTCGTCGTTGGCGTCGTGGATCGAGCCGGGGCGCAGGCCGTCGCCGAGCGAGAACGCGACGTCGTACGCCTTCATGATCTCGCAGATCTCCTCGAAGTGCGTGTAGAGGAAGCTCTCCTTGTGATGCGCGAGGCACCACTTGGCCATGATCGAGCCGCCGCGCGAGACGATGCCGGTCATGCGCTTCGCGGTCAGCGGGATGTAGCGCAGCAGCACGCCGGCGTGGATCGTGAAGTAGTCGACGCCCTGCTCGGCCTGCTCGATCAGCGTGTCGCGGAAGATCTCCCACGTCAGGTCCTCGGCCTTGCCGTCGACCTTCTCCAGCGCCTGGTAGATCGGCACCGTGCCGATCGGCACCGGCGAGTTGCGCACGATCCACTCGCGCGTCTCGTGGATGTTCTTGCCGGTGGACAGGTCCATCACCGTGTCGCCGCCCCAGCGGATCGCCCAGGTCATCTTCTCGACTTCCTCGTCGATCGACGACGACACCGCGGAGTTGCCGATGTTGGCGTTGATCTTCACGAGGAAGTTGCGGCCGATGATCATCGGCTCGCTTTCCGGGTGGTTGATGTTGCTCGGGATGATCGCGCGGCCGCGCGCGACCTCGTCGCGCACGAACTCCGGCGTGATGACGTCGGGAATCGCGGCGCCGAAGCTCTGGCCCGGGTGCTGGCGGCGCACGCTTTCCGGGAAGCGCGCGACCATCTCCTCGCGCAGCAGGTTCTCGCGGATCGCGACGAACTCCATCTCGGGCGTGACGATGCCGCGCCGCGCGTAGTGCATCTGCGTGACATTCGCGCCGGGCTTCGCGCGCCGCGGCTTGCGATGCAGGTCGAAGCGCAGGCCGGCGAGCTCCGGATCGGCGAGCCGCGCCTGCCCGAAGGCCGACGTCGGTCCGGGCAGCTCGGCCGTGTCGCCGCGCTCGGCGATCCACGCGCGCGCAGCGGCGCGAGGCCCTTGCGGATGTCGATCGTCGCGTCCGGATCGGTGTACGGCCCCGAGCAGTCGTAGACGGCGAGCGGCGGATTCTTCTCCGCGCCGAACGACGCCGGCGTGTCGCTCTGCGAGATCTCGCGCATCGGCACGCGGATGTCGGGGCGCGAGCCCTCGACGTAGATCTTGCGCGACGCGGGCAGCGGCGCGACGGCGGCCGAATCCACCTTCGCGTCGCGTGCGAAGAACTGGTCGTTGGCATTCATGGCAGTACTCCTCGAAGGAGACGAGGCGCGAGGAGCGGAAGGAGGAAGGCGCTTCACGCTTCCCTGCGCCGGCATTATCCGGATCAGGTTCCAAGGGTCTGCATCTCACCCGGCCGCGTCATGTGCGGCGGCCAGGACCCCTAGCGTTGGCGCCAGTGTACGCCATTGCCGGGAGGGGGCAAGCGCAGGCAGAATGGCCGCGACGATGCTCTGCCGTCGAGCCTGCCTGCCATCGCTGCCGCGCGGCCGTGCCGGCGGACGCGCGCTTTTGCCCGCAGTGCGGCGCGCCGCTCGCGCCGAGCGCCGCCGCGCCGCGCCGCGGAGCCGGCGAGCGGCGCCAGGTGGCGGTCCTGTTCGCCGATCTCGCCGGCTACACGTCGCTGTCGAGCGCGCTCGATCCCGGAGGAGGTGCATCGCTGCTCACCCGTTACTTCGAGCTCGTGGACGGGCTGGTCGCGCAACACGGCGGAACCGTCGACAAGCACATCGGCGACGCGGTGATGGCGGTGTTCGGCGCGCCGGTCGCGCACGGCAACGACACGTTGCGTGCGCTGCGCGCCGGCCTGGGCGTGCACGCGGCGATGGCCGACGCTCTCCGCACAGTTCGGGCGCACGCTGGCCGCGCATGTCGGCGTGGCGAGCGGCGAGGTCGTCGCCGCGGACACGGGCAGCGACGTGCATCGCCGCTACACGATGACCGGCGACGCGGTGAACCTCGCGGCGCGGCTCGACCGATCTCGCGCGCGCGGGCGAGACCGTGATCTCCGACGACGTGCATCACGCGTGCGCGGCGGACGTCGACGCGGAATCGGCCGGCAGCGTCGCCGATCCGCGGACTTCGCGCATGACGTGCCGGTCTGGAGGCTGCGTGCACTCCGCGGCGCAGCAGAAGGCCGCGCATCCGCTGGTCGGCCGCGACGCCGAGCTCACGCGCTTCACCGCGCTGCTGGCGCAGGCACGATCGTCGGGCCGCGGCGCCGCGCTGATCGTGCGCGCCGATCCTGGCATGGGCAAGACGCGCCTCACGCAGGCGATGATCGATGCTCGCGCGCCGCGACGGCTGGCGCGCGCACGCGGCGGCCGTGCTCGACTTCGGCGCCGCGCAGGGGCGCGACGCGATGCACATGCTGTTCGCGAGCGTGCTCGGGCTTCCCGCCGACGCGTCGGCGGACGACCGCCGCGAGGCATTGCGACCTCGCGGTGGCGGACGGCCGGGTCGCGCCCGACGACGAGCCGTTCGCCGCCGACATCCTCGCCGTGGCGCCAGCGCGCGGCCTGCCGCCTACGAGGCGATGGACGACGCGGCGCGCACGCAGGGCCGCGTGCGTGCGCTGGTCGATGCCGCCGTCCGCGCCGCCGCGCGGCGCACCGCTGCTGCTGCTGGTCGAGGACGTCCACTGGGCGACGCCGTGGGTGCGTCGCTGCGTGCATGCGCTCGCGGCCGCCGCGGCGAAGCTTCCTGTTGCTCGTGGCGTGCACCACGCGCCGCGAGGGCGATCCTTTCGCCGCCGAGCCGCTCCGGGTTGCGGCGGAATGGTTCGACCTGCGTCCGCTCGCGCGCGAGGAAGCGCTGGCGCTGGCGCAATCGTTCGCGTCGGCGGCGGCCGACGTCGCGCAGCGTTGCGTGGCCCGGGCGCAGGGCAATCCGCTGTTCCTCACCCAGCTCTTGCGCAGCAACGCCGATGGCGCCACGATCCCGGGGACGATCCAGAGCGTGGTGCAGAGCCGGCTCGATCGCCTGCCGACCGGCGACAAGCGCGCGGTGCAGGCGGCGGCGGTGGTGGGCCAGCGGTTCGACATCGCGCTCCTGCGCCACCTGCTCGACGACGCGGGCTACGACGCCGCGCCGTTGCTCGGCCGCGATCTCGTGCACGCCGATGCCGACGACGCGCGCCGCTTCCACTTCGTGCACGCCCTGATCCGCGACGGGGCGTACGCGTCGCTGCTGCACACCGCGCGGCGCATGCTGCACTTGCGGGCCGCGGAGTGGTATGCGACCCGCGATGCCGTGCTCGCCGCGGAGCACCTCGATCGTGCCGACGATGCGCGGGCCGCTGCCGCGTATCTCGTGGCGGCGCGCGCCGAGGCGGCGGCGCTGCGCTTCGACTCCGCGCTGCGCCTGGTGCGCCGGGGCGCCGAATTGCCGGCGTCTGCCGAGGTCGCGTGCGACCTCGCCCGATTCGAAGGCGACCTGGCGCGCGACACTGGTGACGTGACGGCCTCGCTGGCGGCGTTCCGGCGCGCGCTCGGGCATGCGCCCACCGACGCCGCGCGCTGTGCCGCCCACATCGGCATCGTCGCGGCCCATCGCGCGAGCGGGGCCGTCGCGGACGGACTCGCCGAGCTCGCGACGCTCGAGTCGCTGGCGGAAGGCGCGCGGTTGCCGGTCGAGGCGTCCCGCGCAGCGTACCTGCGCGGTTGCCTGGAGTTCGCGCGCGGCGACGCCGCGGCGTCGCGGGTCGCGCAGGAGCGCGCGCTGGCGCGGGCGCGCGAAGCCGGCGACGCGGAATGCGAGGCGCAGGCGCTGTCGGGCCTGGCCGACGTGCTCTACGCGGACGGCCGCATGCACTCGGCCTACGCGGCATTCCAGCAGTGCGTGGCGCTGTGCGACCGCGAAGGGCTCGCGCGCTTCGCGCTCAACAACCGCGCGATGCTGGCCATCGTCCACGCGTACCTCGAGCCCGCCGACGGCGCCATCGGGGAGCTCGACCGCGTGCGCGCGGTGGCGCGCGAGCTGCGCCAGCCGGCACCGCAGGTGATGGCCGACGAGACCGAATCCTGGGTGCGCCTTATCCAGGGACGCTGCGACGACGCGATCCCGCCGGGAGAGCGCAGCCTCGCGCTCGCGCGCGAGATCGGTTCGCGGCGCTGGGTGCAGTTCAATCTCGCGATGCTCGCGTACGCGTACTGGCACGTCGGACGCCGCAACGACGCGCGTGTGGCGCTGGAGGAAGCCTCTGCCGTCGGCGAGGAAGTCGGCGCGCGCTTCGTCGGCGGCATGCTCTTTGGCGCGCGTGCGCTCATGACGGACGACGCGGCGGAGCTGGCCGACGTACTCGACCAGGGCGAGCGCGCGCTCGCGGGCGGTCCCGCGCACGGGCACTTCTGGTTCAGGCGCGAGGCGATCGACGCGGCGCTGCGTCACGGCGATCTCGAACGCGCCTTGCAGCAGGCGGCGCGGCTGGAGGCGTTCACCCGCGACGAGCCGCTGCCGTTCGTCGATTTCGTCGTGAGGCGCGCTCGCGCGCTCGTGGGCGCGGCGCAGGGAACGCCGGAGCGCTCGGAGCTCGCCGAGGTTTGCGCGCGCGGCGAGGTGCTGCATCTCGACGGCGCGCTGCCCGCGCTGCGCGCCGCGCTCGCGCGGTGCAACGCCGTTTAGTAGAATGGCGCTCCCGCGGGTGTAGCTCAATGGCAGAGCAGAAGCTTCCCAAGCTTACGACGAGGGTTCGATTCCCTTCACCCGCTCCAGATCCCGCACGGCCCGCGAGGGCCGTCGTCGTTTCCGGCAGCCGGACGCTAGTTCTTCACCACCTCGAGCGAGGTGACGACGAGCTTGCCGTCCTTGCCCAGCTCGGGCGTGAAGCGGACCTTGTCGCCGTCCTTGACGCCGGCGAGGAGCCTTGGGTCCTTCGCGACGAATTCCATCGTCATCGCCGGCATGTCGAGCGCGGTCAGGGGCCCATGCTTGAGCACCACCGTGCCCTTGGCCTTGTCGACCTTGCGCACCTCGCCTTCGGCAGGCGCCGCCTTGGCGGCGGCGGGGGCAGGCGCCGACATCGGCGAATGGTCGTGCGCCTGCGCGAACGAGGGGGAGGCAAGGGCAAGGAAGGCCGCGGCGACGGCAAGGGAGAGGAAGCGCATGGCATCGAGCTGGGAAGAGGGGATGGCCGGACTATAGACAGCGGCGCTCGAGCCACGTTTGCGCCGGGTCAAGGGCCGCGCAAGCCCCTGGGCGGACATGGACCCATCCCGTCCCGACCGCCTCGGCACGCCGTTTGCTGCACCGATGGGACGAATTGAATCAACGGCCGAAACGGTGGGGATCGGGGGCGGCGACCGCGCCTTGCGTCACGTCGCTTGCCGCTGCGCGTCACCGTGCCGCGGGGACACCCTGGGGGTGCTGTCGCGGCGGACCCGGCGGGCCCCCAGGAGGGAGCGGCGATTCGGCACCGACACGAACGAGCAAGGGGACCGCCTGACGCAGCGATGCGGGACGGCGACGCTTGAGCGGCCCGGAAGGGCCGTTCGCGTTTTCGGGGTCCCGGCCGCGCGTTAACGATCCGCTAATGAAGCGGCCCCAGTCTTGCCCCCGTCGCATCAACCAACGGGGACTTCATGCCATCAATCAGGATCGCGGTCGCGCTGCTCGCGCTGATCGCAGGCGGCACGGCGAATGCCGACACGCCCGCGACCATCACGGCCGCCTACGCCGACGCCGCGAAGCGCGAGGCGGCGAGTTTCGCCGGTTTCTCGGCGCAGCGCGGCGAGCAGTTCTTCCGCGGCACGCACGGCAGCGACTGGAGCTGCGCGTCGTGCCACACGGCCAATCCCGCGGCGACCGGCAAGCACGCCAAGACCGGCAGGGCCATCGCACCGCTTGCGCCTGCCGCCAATCCCGAGCGCTTCTCGAACCTGGCCACCACCGAGAAGTGGTTCCGGCGCAACTGCAACGACGTGGTCGGCCGCGAATGCACCGCGCAGGAGAAGGGCGACGTGCTTGCCTGGCTTGCGCAGGTCAAGCCTTGAAGGAGCACTCCATGAATCGCGACATTGCACGCTGGACCTTCGACATCGCCGCCTGGATCGCGGGCGGTGCCTTTTCCGTGTTTCTCATTGCCGACGCCATGGCGAGCGGGCGTTCCGCGCTCCCGGCGACGAATGCCGCGTACCAGACGGAATGCGGCAGCTGCCACGTGGCATACCCGCCGCAGCTGCTCGCCGCCCCCGCCTGGCAACGCATCCTCCAGGGACTCGACCGCCATTTCGGCGTCGACGCGAGCGTCGATGCGCCCACGGCGACCACGATCGGCGCCTTCCTGGACGCCAACGCGCAGCGCGCGGGCGGCAAGCGCTTCGATCCGGCCGCCGTGCGCATCACCGAGACGCCGTGGTTCCGCCACGAACATGGCGAGATCGCGCCGGCCGTGTGGCAGCGCGCCGCCGTGCGCACCCCCGCCAACTGCGGCGCCTGCCATCCGCAGGCCGAGCGCGGGCGCTTCAGCGAGCGCGACGTGCGCATCCCGCGTGCATGAGGGCCGCCATGGAAAAGTCTAGAATCGTCGTATGGGACTTGCCCGTGCGCGTGTTTCACTGGTTGCTCGCGCTGTCCTTCGCGGGTGCATTCGTTACCGCCGAATCCGAACGTGTGCGTGACGTGCACGTCGCCCTCGGCTACACGTTCATGGGACTCCTTGCGTTTCGCATCGTCTGGGGCCTGATCGGCAGCCGCCACGCGCGCTTCGCATCGTTCGTGCGCGGGCCGCGCGCCGTGATGCGCTACCTCGCCTCGCTCGCGTCGGGCCGGCCCGAGCATCATGCCGGTCACAACCCCGCCGGCGGGTGGGCGATCGTCGCGATGCTCGTGCTTGGGCTCGCCGTGGCGGCCAGCGGATACTTCGTCTACAGCGACATGGGCGGGCGCGCGCTCGAAGCGCTGCACGAGGGCGCCGCGAATGCGATGCTCGCGCTCGTGATCGTGCACGTCGTGGCGGTGCTCGCGAGCAGCGTCGTGCATCGCGAGAATCTCGTCGCTGCGATGATCACCGGCCGCAAGCGCGGCGCGGCGGAAGATGGGATCGGCGCGACGCGCTGGGCGCCGGCTGCGGCGCTCGCGGTCGCGGTGCTCGGATTGTGGGCCGCGCTGTTCGGCGGGACCGGCCAGCAGGCGGCCGATGCGGAGCGCGCGCATCACGCGCGTCCGCACGATCGTGGCGACGACAGCTGATCCGTGCGCATCCTCCTCGCCGAAGACGACGCGCTGCTCGGGGATGCCCTCCAATCGGGCCTGAGGCAGCGCGGCTTCGACGCGGACTGGGTGCGCGACGGCGTCGCGGCGGAGCTCGCGCTGGCCGCCGAGGCGTATTCGGCCGTGGTCCTCGACCTCGGCCTGCCGCGACTCGACGGTCTCAACGTGCTGGCCAAGCAGCGCGCGAAGGGAAACGCCGTGCCGGTGCTCGTGCTGACCGCGCGCGACGCGGTCGAGGATCGCATCAAGGGGCTCGATACCGGCGCGGACGACTATGTGCTGAAGCCGGTCGACCTCGACGAGCTCGCGGCGCGCCTGCGTGCGCTCGTGCGTCGGTCGCGCGGGGAGCCGAGCCCGGTGCTCGAGGTCGGCGACCTGCGCATCGATCCCGCCGCGCGCAGCGTGCGCTATCGCGGAGCCGAGGTCGAGCTGCAGGCCAAGGAGTTCAACCTGCTGCACGAGTTCGCGCTCAACGCCGGGCGGGTGCTCACGCGCGAGCAGATCCAGCAGCGCCTCTATGCATGGGGTGACGAGGTCGAGAGCAACACCGTCGACGTGCACATCCATCACCTGCGGCGCAAGCTCGCGCCCGAGCTGATCCGCACCGTGCGCGGCGTGGGCTACGTGCTTGCGAAGGAGCCGGCGCGTGAGTGAGGCGCGTCCCGCGCCGCTCGATCCGTCGCGCGCTGCTCGTCGTGGTGCTCGCGGCGGTGGCGGCGACGTGGCTTGCGACCGCGGTCGTCAGCTACTTCGACGCGCGGCACGAGCTCGACGAGCTGCTCGATGCGCATCTGGCGCAGACGGCGTCGCTGCTGATCGCGCAGGCCGGGGGCGAGTCGGGCGAGATCGAGGTGGAGCATTCGCCGCAGCTTCACCCGTACGAGCGCCGCGTCGCGTTCCAGTTCTGGGAGCACGGGAAGCGTGCTGCGCCTGCATTCGGTCAACGCGCCCAATGACGCGCGGCTGTCGGCGAAGATCGAGGGCTTCAGCGATGCGGACATCGACGGCCGCCGCTGGCGCGTGTTCAGCGGGTGGGACGCGGACCATCGCTATCTCGTGCAGGTCGGAGAGCGCCGCGAGGCGCGCGACGAGATCGTCGCCAAGATCGCGAAGAACCTGTCGTGGCCGCTTGCGGTCGCGCTGCCGGCGCTGGGCCTGCTGATCTGGCTCGGCATCGATCGCGCCCTGCATCCGCTGCGGGTCATCGGCCGGCAGGTCGAGCATCGCGCGCCGGACAACCTCGCCGCTCTGGAGGCGGCGGACGTGCCTTCGGAAGTCGCGCCTCTGGTGGACAGCCTGAACCGACTCTTCGGCCGCGTGCGCTCGTCGATCGAGAACGAACGGCGGTTCACGGCGGATGCCGCGCACGAGCTGCGCACGCCGCTCGCGGCGTTGCGCGCGCAGGCGCAGGTCGCGCGGACCGCGGCCGACGACGCGCAGCGCGCTCGCGCGCTCGACAACGTCATCGCCGGATGCGATCGCGCGTCGCACCTGGTCGAGCAGCTCCTTACGCTCGCGCGGCTGGAGCCCGAGGGATTGCGGTCGCAGGAACCGTGCGAGCTGCGCGAGCTGGCGCAGCTCGCCGTCGCGGACATCGTGCCCGCGGCGCACGCGAAGTCGATCGACGTCGACCTCGAGGCGGACGGCGCCGTGACCATTCCCGGCGACGCGCGGCTGTTGCGCATCCTGCTGCGCAACCTGCTCGACAACGCGGTGCGCTACAGCCCGCCGCGCACCGCCGTGCACGTCCGCGTGGAGGCGCGCGGCGGCGGTGGCTCTGATAACGGTCGCCGACGAAGGTCCGGGCGTGCCCGTGGAGGAGGTGGAACGGCTCGGCCAGCGCTTCCACCGCCTGCTGGGTCCCGAGGCCACGGGTTCGGGTCTCGGGATTTCGATCGCGCGGCGCATCGCGGAGGTGCACGGCGCACGATTGCGGTTCAGCGCCACCTCGACGACCGGCGGCCTCACTGCGACGCTCGATTTTCCAGCACGCGCGTGAGCGCGGCGTTGGGCAAGCCCCCGCCCTCGGGTCTTGACGGGCGAGGGGAGGTGGCGACTCACTCAGCGGCGATCGCCGGTGTGCGCCACGCGACCTGGCCGGTGGCGGCATCGACCTTGAGACGCGCGATCGCTCCCGAGGGCAGCGCGACGTCCACGTCGTAGTGCGCGGGCGCGCCGTTGGTGTGATCGAGGCGCGTGGCGATCACCTGCCCCTCGATCGCCGAGCCGACGAGCGCGACGGCATAGACAAACGGCGTGGGCGCTGCGGCCGTTGGCGACGCGTCGCGGCCGGCGATGGCGAGCGTCTCGGCATCGACGTCGAGTCGGGCGAGCCCGCTTGCCGGAAACCGCAGGTCTACGTGGTAATGCGCCGGGTTGTCGCCCGCGGCATCGAGCTCGATCGCCACCACCTTGCCCGGATAGCGCTGCTCCATTGCCTTGACGGTGTCGGCGAGACCGTAAGGGACGTTGCTGGCGGACGCCGCAGCGGACAGCAGGGCAGCCGAGGCAAGCACGAACAGGGGTGTGCAAACGCGAAGCTTCATGGGGTCGTCTCCGGTGGATCGCGCGCCGCGTCCGGCGGCTCCTGCCACCGGGCCCGCGCGACAGGATGAAGGCTCGCGCGGCCGGATTATCGGGACATTAACGGCACCCCCGCGCGCCGCGCACATTCCTTGACCTCGATCTGACCCGCAGTGGGGGATACCGGTTAGAGTCACGCGGCCAAACCGGGACCTCACATGCACATGACCACGACCTCGCGCAACGACCCCGCGGCCAGCCTGGCGCGCTTTGCCGTCTTCCTCCTCGCGCTGCTCCTGCTGCCCGTGCTCGCCGTCGCGCAGGCCCCCGCCAAGGGCGGACCGCGCCTGGCGAGCCTTTCCATCGAGATCTGGCCCGAGTACGACCGGCCGGCCGCGCTCGTCATCCTGCGCGGCGTCGTGGCGGAGGACGTGAAGATGCCGGCGGCGATCTCGCTGCGCCTGCCCGCGGCCGCGGGCGGTGCCGCCGCCGTGGCGTATTCCGCCAGCGCCGACGGGAACCTTCTCAACCTCAAGAACGAGCAGGTGAAGTCGGGCGATTACGTGACGGTGAAGTTCGAAGTGCCCGAGCGCTTCTTCCACGTCGAGTTCTACGAGCCGATGTCGATCGCGGACAGCAACCGCAGCTTCCGTTACACGTGGCCGGGCGACATCGCGGTGGAGCGCGCGACGGTCGTCGTGCAGGAGCCTGCCGCGGCGCTGGGCCTCGTCACCGACCCCAACTTCACGCAGACCTCGACGGGGGCGGAAGGCCTCAACTACCGGATCGGCGATCTCGGGGCGCTGGAGGCGGGCAAGGCAGTGCCGATCACCATCCGGTACACGAAGTCGGATGCGCGGCCCACGGTGGACATCAAGGGACTGCGCACCGCGCAGGCGGCACCGCCGTCGAGCGCGCCGTCCGCCACGGCAACGGCGCCGCTGCCCGCGCCGAGCAACCTGCCGAACTGGATGGTCCCCGTCGGCGGCTTCGCGGCGTTCGGGATCATCGTCGCGCTGATCGTCGCGCTGCTGTGGCGCCGGCAATCGGCGGCACCGGCGCCTGCGGCGGCGGCGGGGTTCTGCAAGAAGTGCGGCGCGCCGCTCGACGCCGGCAGCCTCTTCTGCGCCAAGTGCGGCACGAAGGTCGCCGCAGCGAAGTGACGCGCTAGGCGCGCGCCACGCCCGGCTTCAGCCGGTAGAGCATCTCGCCCGCGCGCGGCACCACGAGGATGCCTTCCGCCTCGCGGTTCTGCCAGGCGGCGATGTCGATCGACGCCGGGTCGCGATAGCCGAGGTTGATCCTGCGGCAGCGCTCCGGCGAGATGCCGGTCGCGAGCGTCACCGTGACGCGCGGCGTTTCCACGCCCGTGGCCGGGTCGTAGGTGCCCAGGCCCTTCACGTGCGTGGAGTGCGCGAGCACGCCGCCGGGGTATTGGGCAAAGCGCTCCGGCTGCGCGGTGAAGTAGTCGCGGCAGTGGTACCCCACTGCCTCGATCACCTTGCCGTGCGTGACGCTCACGTCGCGGATGTGCGGCGCGTAGATGATCACCTCGCCGCCGTCGGCCACCGCGGGCTCGATCTTGTACATGCCCTTGCCGGCGGTCCACACGTCGGCGTACATCGGCGGCATCACGGAGATCACGGTCTTCATCGGACGGTCGAGCCACACGATGTGCCGCTGCGCGGACAGCGCCGAGGCCTTCTCCCACGCCGCGCGCGCGTCGCCGCAGTACAGCCCGGCGATGCCTTCCGTGCCGACCACCAGCGCGAAGCACGCGGTGGGTACCGTCACCATCGACGCCGCGCGATCGATCACCGCGCGCACCGGCGTGTAGCCCGAGCCGATCACTTCATAGTTGGTGATGAGCGCGCCCAGCCAGTGCGTGAAGTTGATGACCTCGGCGCCCGCGATGCCGGGGAAGAAATACTTGTTGCCGCCGGAGAAGCCCACCACCTCGTGCGGGAACACCGGTCCGCAGATCACGAGCTGGTCGTAGTCGAAGATGCGCTTGTTGAGCGCGACCGGCACGTCCTGCGCGAGCCGTCCGCCGGACAGCGTCGCGATCTCGCTCGCGGAGATCGTGCCGATGGTGCGGAACGTCGCGGGATCGTCCCATTCGTGATTGAACACGCGCGACGCGCCGGCCTTGCCGTTCGCCACGGGCACGCCGAGGTGCTCGCTCAATGCGGCGTCGTCCATCGGCTGGTGCGTGCCGAGCGCCACCAGGAAGTCGACGGCCTTCGCGCGCCCGGCGAGCGCCCCGGTGACGAGGGCGAACATCTGCGCCATCGGCATCGTGCGCGTGCCGTCCGGGATGATGAACAGGAAGCGCTTGCCGTCGGGGCGCAAGGCCGCGAGGGCGTCGTGGACGATGCCGCGCACCTCGTCGGGGGCGAGGAAGCGGTCGACGTGGCCGGTGCCGATCATCACGCGATGATACCGGACGGGGCTCGCAGGGTTGTCCCGCAGTCGCCCGCGGCCGGGCCGGCGAACGCGCTGGCCCGCGCCTCGGCTGGGATACACTTCACCTCTCGCGCGCTGCGTCCTCGTCCCCGGCGCCGCGCGACCTCCCATGACCGCTGGCGCGTCGACAGTCGAACTCCTCTACGGACGCAACGGCCTCGCCGTTCCGCTGCCGCGCGCGGCGCGGCCCACGGTGATCGGCAAGCGGCCGCTGGCCGTGCTGCCGGATCCGCATGCCGCAGTGCGCGCGTCCCTCGCGCAACCGGTCAACGCCAGGCCGTACGCGGAGCTCGTGCGCGGCCGCACGAGCGCGTGCATCCTGATCTGCGACATCACGCGCCCGGTGCCCAATCACCTGTTCCTGCGGCCGCTGATCGAGGGCCTGCGGGACGCCGGCGTGCCGCGCGAGAAGATCACCGTGCTGGTCGCCACGGGCCTGCATCGACCGAACGAAGGCGAGGAGCTCGCCGAAGTCGTCGGCGATCCGTGGGTGTTCGAGCACGCGCGCGTGGAAAATCACTTCGCGCGCGACGACGCCGCGCACGCCGACCTGGGGTTCACGCCGGCACGGCACACGCCGGTGCGCATCGACCGCCGCTTCGCGGAAGCGGACCTGCGCATCGCCACCGGGCTGGTCGAACCGCACTTCATGGCCGGCTGGTCGGGCGGGCGCAAGGTGATCGCGCCGGGTGTCGCGCACGCCGATACCATCCGCACCTTCCACAGCGCGCGCTTCATGGAAGACCCGGCCGCGATCCAGTGCAACCTCGAGCGCAACCCGCTGCACGAGGAGCAGCTCGCCATCGTGCGCATGCTGGGCGAGGTCTACGCGGTCAACACCGTCATCGACGAGCGCCGCGACCTCGTGCACGTGAACTTCGGCGAGATCATCGAGAGCCACCTGGTCGCCGTGCGCTTCGTTGCCGACAGCGTGCGCGTGCCCGTCGGACGCCGCTTCCACACGATCCTCACGTCGGCCGCGGGCCATCCTCTCGACAAGACGTACTACCAGACCGTGAAGGGCATGGTGACGCCGCTCGACATCCTAGAGCCGGGCGGCACGCTGATCATCGCGTCGGCCTGCTCCGAAGGCATCGGCTCCGGCTCCTTCCGCGCGGCGCAGAAGAAGCTGGTCGAGATCGGCCCCGACGCGTTCCTCGCGACGCTGCTCGGCAAAGCGCTCGCCGACGTCGACGAGTGGCAGACCGAGATGCAATTGAAGCCGATGCGCCTCGGCCGCGTGCAGCTCTACACGACGGGGCTAGCGGCCGAGGACCGGTCCGTCACCGGCGTGGAAAACGTCGAGTCGCTGCACGACGCCCTCGCCGCTGCGCTCGCACGCGGCGGCGATGCCTCGCTTGCCGTCATTCCCGAAGGGCCGTATGTCGTCCCGGTCGTCGCCTGATCTTCCGGCCGCCGGGTCGCTCGCGCTTCACCTCGATCTCGTCGGCGGATTGGCCGGCGACATGTTCGTCGCGGCGCTGGTCGATGCGCTGCCGGCGCTCGAAGCGCACGTGATGGCCGCCGTCGCCGCCGTGCGGCCGGACGGCGCGGCCATGCCCGCGTTCGTGGCGGCCACGCAGGCCGGCCTCGCCGCGCGACGGTTCGGCGGCGCAACGCCGTATCGCATTGCCGGGAGCGGCGACGGGCACAAGGGAACGTCGCATGCGCAATTGCGCGACCGCATCGCGGCGGCGTCGCTCGCGCCCGACGTGGGCCGGCATGCGCTCGCGATCCTCGCATTGCTGGCGGAGGCCGAAAGCGCGGTGCACGGCATCGCGCTCGACGCCGTGCATTTCCACGAGATCGGCGACTGGGATTCGCTGATGGACATCGTCGCGGCAGGGGCCATCGCCGCACGCCTTCAGGGTGCGCGCTGGACCTCGTCGTCGCTGCCGCTCGGCGGCGGCCGCGTGAAGACCGCGCACGGACTGCTGCCCGTGCCCGCTCCCGCGACCAGCGCGCTGCTCGCCGGCTATCGCTTCCACGACGACGGCATCGCGGGCGAACGCGTGACACCGACCGGCGCGGCGATCCTGCGCCACCTCGTTGCCGCATCCGATTGCGGGGGGACGCGCGCCGCAGGACGCCTGCGCGCCACCGGCTACGGCGCCGGGACGCGCACGCTGCCCGGCATCGCCAACGTCGTGCGCGCGCTGGTCATGGACGTGTCCGTCACCGCGGACGACGACGTCGTTGCGGTGCTCGAGTTCGACGTCGACGACATGACCGGCGAGGAGATCGCGCTCGCCGCGGATCGTCTGCGCGCGATCGCCGGCGTGCGCGACCTGTCATTCGGCACGCGGCAGGGAAAGAAGGGGCGTCCGGTCACCGATTTTCGCCTGCTCGCGGCGCCCGGCGCAGCCGAGGCGGCGATAGAGGCATGCTTTCGGGAGACGTCCACGCTCGGCTTGCGCGTGCGCGAGGACCGTCGTCGCATTCTCAAGCGCGACGAGGTCGCCGTCGGCGCGCCGGCGGTTGCCGTGAAGCGCGCGCGGCGTCCGGAAGGCGAGACGACGGCCAAGGCCGCACACGACGACGTGCGCGCGCCGGACAGCCTCGCCGCGCGCCGCTCCGCACGCGCGGACGCCGAGCGGCAGGCGCTCGACGAGAAGGACGCGTGATGGCGCCCACGTCCGGCGCCGTGCTCGATCGCCTGCTCGCGGCGCTGGCCTTGCACCCGCGCCTCGCCATCGCCGTCAGCGGCGGCGTGGACTCGATGACGCTCGCGCACGTCGCGCATCGGCTCGCGGACGTCGACGCCACGATGTATCACGCGTGCGGCCCTGCCGTGCCGGCCGCCGCGCGCGGGCGCGTCGAGCGCCATGCGCGCGAGCACGGCTGGGCGCTCCGGTTGCTCGACGCCGGCGAGTACGGCGACGCGCGCTATCGCGCCAATCCGCTCGACCGCTGCTACTGGTGCAAGACGAACCTGTATGCACGCATCCGCGAGAGCACCGCGGATCCGATCGCCTCGGGCACCAACCGCGACGATCTCGGCGACTTCCGGCCCGGCCTGCGCGCCGCGGGCGAGCACGGCGTCGTGCACCCCTTTGTCGAAGCCGGCCTCGCGAAGTCCGACATCTACGCGCTGGCGGCGGAGCTCCGCCTGGCCGACCTCGAGCGCCTGCCGGCGCAGCCGTGTCTTGCGAGCCGCGTGGAAACCGGCATCCGCATCGCCGCCGACGACCTCGCGTTCATCGATCGCGTGGAGACGGCACTGGCGGGACGGCTGGGCGGCGAGGCCGTGCTGCGCTGTCGCGTCACGCACGGCGGCATCGTGATCGAGCTCGGCCGCGACGACGACGACGCGAGCGCGATCGCGCGCGAGGTCGGCGAGCGCGCGTGCCGCGCCGAAGGCCGCACGTTCGCCGGCGTGCGCCGCTACGCGCGCGGCGCCGCGTTCCTGCACCCGGCGCGCCATGACTGAGTTCCGCATGGACTGGGAGCGTCCGTCGCGCACGGGCGCGAGCGAGGCGGTGCTGTGCGAGCCCAAGTCCGCGGCGCAGGTCGACGCCATCGTGCGCCACGCGATGGAGCTCGAGCGGCGCCTCCTCCTGACGCGCTTGCCGCCCGCGCAGCACGCCGCACTCGCGGAGGGGGTGCGCGCGGCGCTCGACTACGACGTCACGTCGCGCACGGCGGTGCTCGGCGCGCTGCCCGAGCCGCAGCGCCAGGGGCGCGTGGCGATCGTGGCGGGCGGCACCTCGGATGCCTCCGTCGCGCGGGAAGCGGCGCGTACGCTTGCCTTCGAAGGCGAGACCGCAACGGTGGTGCTCGACGTCGGCGTCGCCGGGCTGTGGCGGGTGATGGAGCGGTTGCCCGAAATCCGCGCGCACCGCGTGGTGATCGCGGTGGCCGGCATGGAGGGCGCGCTGTTCAGCGTCCTGTGCGGGCTCGTCGCGAGCCCCGTGCTGGCGGTGCCGGTGTCGGTCGGCTACGGCGTCGGCGCGGGCGGCCAGGCCGCGCTGCACGCGGCGCTTGCGAGCTGCGCCTCGGGGCTCATGGTGCTCAACATCGACAACGGCTTCGGCGCCGCGCACGCGGCGCTGCGGATCCTGGCCGCCATCCCGGCCTGAGCGCGGCGTTGCCTTGCGCCGGTCGCGAACGCTGCCGGCCCGCGTGCGGTGGTCGATCGAGCACTGTGGATCCCGGCGCAGCGCCGGATGCCACAAAAGGCCTACGGCCGGATGTACGCCCACCCCTGCTGCTGCCGCTGCATGATTTCGACTACGCCGGCCGGCACGTAGCCGACCTTGCCGAGCATGTCGGCCTGCGTCAGCTTCTGCGCCGCGCATCGTGTTCTCGCACGCGACCACCTTGACGCCGCCGCCCATCGCTTCTTCGATGCGGTTGCCCACCACCGAGTCGGCCTTGAGCATGCCGATGCCGGGGCCGTAGGCGACGATCTCGATGTCGACGTTGGCGGCGCCCAGGTCCGCCTGGACGTTCTTCGCGTTGTTGAGCGCGAGGTTCCACTTCGCGGATCGGCGTCGCTCACCTGCATCACGACCTTGGCGCGCGACGCGGGCTGCTGCGCAGAGGCGGCATTCCCGGCGACCATCGCAAGCGCCAACACGCAACGGCGGCCAACCAACGCATGACGGAACAGGTCTTCATGGTGCAGGCTCCTAGTGGCATCCGCGCGCGGCGCGATCGGGAGCGGGCGATTATCCAGGATTGGCGCGCCGTGCCAATGGGGATGACGTACGCCGCTGCTCGCGGCCGCCGGCGCGATCCTGCTGTGGAGCTCGCTCGCCGCGCTCGGCCTCGCGCTTGCCCATCTGCCGCCGTTCCTGCTCACCGGATGCGCGCTGGTGCTCGGCGCGCTGCCGGGGTCGTGCCGCTGGCGCCAATGGCGAGTGCCGCTGCCCACGCTGCTGCTCGGGATCGGCGGCCTCTTCGGCTTCCACTTCCTGCTGTTCATCGCGCTGCGCCTCGCGCCGCCGGTCGAGGCCAATCTCGTCAACTACCTGTGGCCGCTGCTGATCGTGCGTGCTGACGCCCGTGCTGTTGCGCGGGCTGGCGGCTGACGTGGCGGCATGCGCTCGCGGCGCTCGCTGGGGCTCGCCGGCGCGGCGCTGGCGATCGGCGTCGCGCCGGTCGCGCTCGACGCGCGCAGCGATGCTCGGGTTCGCGCTCGCCGCGGGGTCGGCGACGGTGTGGGCGTGCTATTCGCTGCTGTGCCGGCGCGTGCCGCCGTTCTCGTCGTGGGCGATCGGCGGCTTCGCGCTCGCGTCCGGGCTGCTGGCGCTCGCCTGTCACGCGCTGTTCGAGCCGCCGCGCGACGTTCGTCGCGAGCGATGCGCTGGCGCCTGGTGCTGCTCGGCCTCGGTCCGATGGGCGCGGCGTTCTACCTGTGGGACATCGCGATGAAGCGCGGCGATCCGCGCGTCGTCGGCACGCTCGCCTATGCGACGCCGCTGTTGTCGACCGCGCTGCTGCTCGTGGTGACCGGACGGCCGCTGACGCCGGCACTCGGCGTCGCCACGCTGCTGGTCGTCGGCGCCGCGGTGCTTGCGGTCACAGCGTCCGGCGGATCGAGCGCACCACGCGAATCGGTGAGGCCCTCGAGCGCGTCGCAGACGAACGCGACGCCGAACTCGGTGAGCCACGCATGCTCCGCGGCGTTGGCCGCGGTGGCGACGATCGCAATGCGCGGATTGAGCGCCGCGCGCCGCGATGCAGATGCCCATCTTCTCCGGCAGCGTGCCGTCGGTCACCACGAGCGATGCGCCTGCTCGATCGTGGGCCGCCCGCAGCACGTCCTGCCGGTGCGCCTGTCCGTAGATCGTCGCGGCGCCCCGCGCCGCAACGCGTCGATCGCCTCGAGGTCGCTCGACGAGCACGACGGCGGCGATGCCTTCGCTGGCGCAGCGCGCGATCACGCGCCGCGCGAGCTCGCCGGCGCCCGCGATCACCACCGGCACTTCCGCCGCGGCCAGCTCCGACGCCGGCGGCGGCCAGCGGCGTGTCGCCACGCGCCGCGCTCCCGATGCGCCGCAGCGCCCGGAACAGCATCGGATTGAGCGCGATCGAGAAGATGGCCGCGACCACCAGCGCATCGAGGCCTCGGGCGGCAGGACGCCGAGGCTCTTGCCGAGCGCGGCAAGGATGAACGAGAACTCGCCGATCTGCGCGAGGCCCGACCGCGACGGTCGGCGCGGTGCCGCGCGTCCGCGCGGCATCAGCAGCGACGATCGCGAGCGCGACCAGCGGCTTCACGACGAGCACGATCGGCGAGCGCCGCCAGCACCATCAGCGGATGCGTCGAGCACGAAGCGCGGGATTGAACAGCATGCCCGACCGACACGAAGAACAGCGCGGAGAAGACGTCGCGGAACGGCGTCATGTAGCTCGGACGCCTGCGGGCCGAAGCGCGACTGGCCGACCACGAGTCCCGCGAAGAAGGCGCCCAGCGCCACCGATACGTGGAAGCCTTCGGCCGCGATGATGGCGATGCCGAGCGCCACCACGAACACCGTCGAGCGTGAACAGCTCCTCGGAGCGCGTGCGCGCCATGCGCTCCATCAGCCTGGCCGACGACGCGGCTGCCCACGACCCACACCAGCGCGGCGAACGCGCGCGGCCTTGCCGAGCGCGATCAGCAAGCGGCAGGCCGAACGACCGCGACGTCCGCCGCGTCGGTCGCGAGCACCGGCAGCACGACCAGCGCGACGACGGTGAAGAGGTCCTCGACGATCAGCCAGCCGACCGCGACGTGCCCGGCGCGCGTGGACAGCCGGTCCTGGTCGACCAGCATGCGCATCAGCACCACGGTGCTCGCGACCGCGAGCGCCATGCCGAACACGAAGCCCGCCGCGTCGCTCCAGCCGAACCAGCGGGCGCACGCCCAGCCGGCGACGCGTCGCGACCGCGCTCTGCGCGATCGCGCCCGGCACGGCGACGCGCCACACGCGCAGCAGCTCCTGCGGATGGAAGTGCATGCCGACGCCGAACATCAGCAGGATCACGCCGATCTCCGCCATCTGCGAGGCGAGCCGCGGGTCGGCGACGAAGCCCGGGGTGTACGGACCCACCAGGATGCCGGCCAGCATGTAGCCGACGAGCGTCGACAGGCCGAGCCGCTGCGTCAGCCAGCCGAACACCAGCGCGGCGGCGAGGCCGCCGGCGAGCGTGGAGATGACGGCGAGATCGTGCATGGCGGCGGGCGAGCGGGCTGCGGCCCCCGAGTGTATCGGGCGCCCGCGGACCGCGCGCGGTGACGGCCGCGCGCGGCTTCCTGCGGGGCCCGTTGATCGGTAAAATGGTCAGACCAGTGCCGGGCCGTTCGCGCCCGGCATCTTTTTTCGAGCGCAGCATCCGCCTTGACCGCCGCTGCGCCACGCTTTCCTGCCGTTGCCGCTCGCGCTTGCGCGGCTTCCGTGGTCGCTCGCTGCTGTGGCTGGCCCGACGTCGTAGCGCCGCGCGCACGCGCAGTCCGCGGCGACCGCCGTGCCGGGCCTGCGCCTGCCGCGCAACGTCGTGCCGCTGCGCTACGAGCCGAAGCTCGACGTCGATCCCGCCCGCGAGCACCTTCAGCGGCACCATCGACATCACCGTGCGCGTGCTCGAGCCGACCGACCTCGTCTGGCTCAACGCGAAGAAGCTCGCGATCGGCGCGAGTGCACGCGCGTGCCCCTCGCCGCGCCGGCGGACGAGCGCGGCCGCTACGCTGGTCGCCGGGCAACGAGGACGTCGTCGGCCTGCAGTTCGCGAAGGTGCTGCCCGCGGGCGAGGTGCGGTTGTCGATCGCGCTACACCGGCGCCCTCGACAGCAAGGGCGCGAGTCGGGCTCTTCCGGCAGCAGGAGGCCGGCCGCTGGTACGCGGTCACGCAGTTCGAGCCGCATGGACGCGCGGCGCGTGTTCCCCTGCTTCGACGAGCCGGACCGCAAGGCGCCGTGGCGCCTGACGCTGACGGTGCCCGGCGCCATGCGCGCGTTCTCGAACATGCCCGTGGAGAGCGAGCGCGCCGACCGGCACCGGCGACGCGAGGTGACGTGTTCCAGCGCACGCCGCCGCTGCCGTCGTACCTCGTCGCGTTCGCGGTCGGCGAGTTCGACGTGCGCGACGCCGGACGCGCGGGGCGCAACCACACGCCGATTTCGATCGTCGCGCCGAAGGGCCGCGCGGCCGAAGGCCGCGTACGCCGCCGCGCAACGCCGGCGCGATCCTCGCGGCCACCGAGCGCTATTTCGGACATCCCTATCCGTTCCCGAAGCTCGACCTCGTCGCCTATCCGACGCGCGACGTTCGGCGGCGCGATGGAGAATCCCGGGCTCATCACGTACGACTCGCGCAATCCTGCTCGCGCGGCCCGACGAGATGTCGCCGGTGTTCGAGCAGCGCTTCATCGGCGTCACCGCGCACGAGATCGCGCACATGTGGTTCGGCGACTACGTGACGATGGCGTGGTGGAACGACCTCTGGCTCAACGAGTCGTTCGCGTCGTGGCTGGGCACCGCCATCGTCGCCGAGCTGCGCCCGGATTGGCCGCGCGACGGCTGGCGCTCGCGCCAGCGCATGCAGGGCGATCGAGTTCGACCGCCTGCACTCGGCGCGGCGCATCCGCCAGCCGGTGACCGAGTACGGCGAGGTGCGCGCCGCGTTCGACGGCATCACGTACGCCAAGGGCGAGACGGTGCTCGCGATGTTCGAGCAGTGGCTCGGGCCGGACAAGTTCCGCGACGGCGTGCGCCGCTACGTGGCGCAGCACGCGTGGGGCAACGCGACCGCGGACGATTTCTTCGCCGCGCTCGGCGCGCAGCCGACGACGCCGCTCGTGCCCGGCGTTCCGCGGCTTCGTCGAGCGCGCCGGGCGTGCCGCTGCTCGACGTCGCGCTCGATTGCTCGGGCCACGCCGTCGCTCAAGCTCGCCCAGCAGCGGCTTCGGCGCCGGCAGGCGCGATCCGGCGGCGGACGGCGAGCGCTGGGTGTTCCCCGCCTGCTTCGACTTCGGCGACGCGCGAAGGCGACGCGCAGACCTGCACGCTCGTGCGCGACGCGACGCAGACGGTGCCGCTGCCGAGCGCGCGCGTGCCCGCAGTGGGTCGTCGCGAATCGCGACGGGCAGCGGCTACTACCTGCCGCGGCTCTCGCCCGCGTTGTACGCCGCGCTGCCGAAGGCGGAGCGCGTGCTCGGCCGCCGACGACTACGCGGCCCTGCTCGGCGACGTCGACGCTTCTCGCGCGGCCGGCGCGGTCGGCTACCGGACGTGCTGCCGCTCGCCGCGCGCCAGGCGGCACATCCCGACGCCGCGCGTCGCGCTGCGCGCCTACGACGCTCGCGGACATCGTGCCGGACGCGATGGTCGACGCCTGCCAACGGCCCGCGATACGCGGCGTGCATCCGCCATCACTTCGGCGATCGCGCGCGCGCGCTCGGCTGGCTGCCGCGCAAGGGCGAGTCCCCGGAAGTGCTGCGCTTGCGCCAGACGGCCGTGCCGTTCGTCGCGGACGCGCGGCGGCGATGCCGCGCTCGCGCGCAAGGCGCATGCAGCTCGCGCAGCGCTGGCTCGACGCACCGCAGCGCGCATCCCGCCGCGAAGCACGGCGCATCGTGCTGCGTAGCGCGCGGCCCGCGCCAGCGGCGCGGCAAGGAGCGCCGAAGCTGTTCGACGCGCCTCGCCGCGATCGGCGAACGGCACAGGACGCCAACGAGCGCGAGGACGCGCTCGTCGCGCTGGGCTCGTTCCGCGATCCCGCGCTGCGCGCGCCGCGCGCTTCGCAGCTCGCGCTCGATCCGCAGGTGCCGGCGCGCGACGTCCCGACGCTTCTCCGGCGGCGCTCGAGGACGCCGCGCAATCGCCCGGCCGCGCTCGGCTGGCTCGCCGCGAACTTCGACGCGGTCTGCCGGCGCGCGTGCCGCGCGGAGCAGCAGGTCGGCTTGCTCGCGACTCTTCGCCGCCGAAGTTCGCGTGCACAGCGGGGAGCGCGCGCAGTTCGTCGCGCTGTTCGAGACGCGCGCGCCGGACATCGACGCGTGGCGCGCGCCGCTATCGCGCAGACGCTGGAGCGGATCGACACCTGCATCGCGCTTGCGCCGCGCGCAGCAGGCGCGCGCTCAACGCGTTCCTGGCCGACCGCGAAATGACGCGCGCGCACGTCCACATCCCGCCGTCGGCGGTCGCTGCATGATCGTCGGCGCGGTCGCGTTCTTCTCGATCTCCGACGCGATCGATCAAGTCGCTGCTCGCGCGCGCCATCCGGTGCCGCTGCTGGTGTGGGCGCGCTGGACGCGCGCAGGTGCGTCGCGATGCTGATCTGGCTCGGCGCCGCACGATGGGCACGCGGCATGGTGCGCACGCGCGCAGCTGCGCATGCAGCTCGTGCGCGGCGTGCTGCTGATCGGCTCGTCGCTGTGCTTCATGTCTGCGCTCAAGTACCTGCCGCTCGCCGACGCGACCGCGCTCAACTACACGACGCCGACGCTCGTGATCCTGCTCGCGGTCGTGTTCCTGCAACGAGCGCATGACCGCCGCGCGCATCGCCTTCGTGGTGGCCGGCGTGGCCGGCATGCTGATGATCGTGCGGCCGGGCGCCGACATCTTCCGCGGCGCGTCGCTGCTCGCGCTGGCGTCCGCCGCGTGCTACGCGGTCTACCAGATCACGACGCGCATGCTGGCGGGCGAGGACCCGCGCGTGACGCTGTTCTATCCGGCGCTGGTCGGCGCCGTCGCTGATGACGCGTGGTGTGGCCGTGGTTCGGCGCGCGCATCGACGTCGCGTGGCTCGACATCGTGCTGCTGCTGCGCGATCGGCGTGCTCGGCACCGTCGGCCACTTCCTGTTCATCCTCGCGTTCCAGCGGGCGCCGGCGTCCGCGCTGACGCCGTTCACCTACGTCCACCTCGTGTTCGCGACGCTGATCGGCTGGCTCGCTGTTCGGCGACCTGCCCGACGCGCTCACGTTCGCCGGCATGGCGCTCATCGCCGGCAGCGGCCTGCTGCTCACGTGGCACGAGCGGCGGCGTGCGCTGCTCGCGCCGGCGGAGCCCACCGCCGTCGACTGACGTGCAATCACTCCTTCCAAGGAGGAGCAGCATGAGCAAACCCCGCATCGGCTTCGTCGGCATCGGCCTCATGGGCCACGGCATCGCGAAGAATCTCGTCACCAAGGGCTTTCCGCTGGCGGTGCGCGTCAACCGCAACCGCAAGCCGCTCGAGGACCTGCTCGCCGCCGGCGCGAAGGAAGTCGCGACCAACGCCGACGTCGCGCGCGACGCCGACATCGTGTTCCTGTGCGTGACCGGCGCGCCGCAGGTCGAGGAGATCGTCAACGGCAAGGACGGCATCGCGTCGGTCGCGCGCCGTGGACTGATCGTGGTCGACACGTCGACCAGCGAGCCGGCGACCACGGCGAAGATGCGCGAGGAGCTCGCCGCGAAGGGCGTGCGCTTCGTCGACGCGCCGCTCGCGCGCACGCCGGTCGAGGCGGAGCAGGGACGGCTCAACATCATGGTCGGCGCCGACGACGCGACGTTCGCGGAGCTGAAGCCGGTGCTGCAGGCGTTCTGCGAGAACATCATCCACGCCGGGCCGCCGGGGCACGGCATCGTGCTGAAGCTCATCAACAACTTCATCGCGCAGGCGATCGCCACGGCGACGGCCGAGGCGCTGGCCGCGGCGGCGAAGTCGGGCCTGTCGATCCGGAAGCTGCACGAGGTGATCTCGGCAGGCGCGGTCAACTCCGGTATCTTCCAGATGATGGTCGGCAAGATGCTCGAGAACAACGGCGACCTGACCGGCCTCAAGTTCACGCTGGTCAACGCGATGAAGGACCTGCGCTACTACACGCATTTCGCCGAGTCGCTGCCGGTGTCGGCGATCGTCGGCGAGGCGGTGCACCAGAGCCTCGTCAACGCGAACCTGCTGGGCTTCGGCGACAAGTACGTCGCGTCGCTCATCGAGGCGCAGGAAAAGCTGAACGGCGTGACGATCGTCCCGCGCGGGTGATCGCACCGGAAGGAGGCGCGACGTGAAGCTCCTGATCCTCGGCGGCACGCGTTTCCTCGGCCGTCACGTCGTCGACGCGGCGCTCGCGCGCGGCGACGACGTCACGGTGTTCACCCGCGGCAGGCAGCCCAATCACTGGGCCGGGGCGGTCACCGCCGCTCACCGGCGACCGCGATCCCGACAAGGCGCCGGCGCTGGCCGCGCTGGCGCAGGGCACGTGGGACGCGGTGATCGACACCTGCGGCTACGTGCCGCGCGTGGTGCGGGCGTCGGCGGCGCTGCTCGCGCCGCGCGTGGGCCGGTACCTGTTCGTGTCGTCGATTTCGGTATTCACCGACGCGAGCAAGTCCGGCCTCGACGAATCCTCGCCGGTGGGCGCGCTCGACCGAGCCCGACGACCGAGGAGATCGGCAAGCACTACGGTCCGCTGAAGGCCGCGTGCGAGGACGTCGTGACGGGGATCTACGGCGAGCGCGCGCTCAACGTGCGGCCGGGGCTGATCGTCGGCCCGCACGATCCCGACCGACCGTTTCGGCTACTGGGTGGCGCGCTTCGTGCCGGCCGCAGCTCCTGGGCGACCGGCGCGGCGGAGGCGATCGTGCCGCTGCCGGCGGAACGGCCGCTCCAGCTCATCGACGCCCGCGACCTCGCGGCGTTCATGCTCGACCTGGTGGCGGGCAAGGCGAGCGGCACGTTCAACGCGACGAGCCCGCGCGGGCCAATGGACGTTCGGCGCGCTGGTCAGGCGCTCTCACGGAGGTCGCGGGCAGCGCGTCGCCACGACCGGCGTGGGTCGACGAGGCGCTGCTCCTGGAGCAGAAGGTCGCGCCGTGGACCGGGCTGCCGCTGTGGATTCCCTCGCACGTTCGCGGACGAAGCGGGGTTCATGGAGATCGACTGCGGGAAGGCGCAGCGCGCCGGATTGCGCACCCGCCCGCTTGCCGAGACGGTGGCCGACACCGCCGCGTGGCTCGCGCAGCGCGACAACGCGAGCGCCTGGAAGGACGTGCTGACCGCGGACGCCGAGCGCGAGCTCGTCAAGGCACGCGGGCCGGTGCACTGAAGCGGGCCCCGATGAACGACGAAGAGCAGCGCGGCTACCTCGATTTCGCGTGGCGCACGGCGGTGGCCGCCGGCGCCGCCATCCTGCCTCATTTCCGCGAGGTGATCGACGTCGAGGACAAGCGCAACTTCATGGGCTACGACCCGGTGACGATCGCCGACCGCGCGGCCGAGGACGTGATTCGCGCGGCGATCAAGCGCGACGTATCCCGGACCACGGCATCCACGGCGAGGAGCATGGCCGCGAGACGGGCACGTCGCCGCTGACGTGGGTGATCGACCCCATCGACGGCACCAAGAGCTTCATCCTGGGCCAGCATCACTGGGCGACGCTGATGGCGCTGCACGACGGCACGGCACCGGTGGTCGGCGTGGTGCACCAGCCGTTCGTCGGCGAGTCGTTCGTCGGCGCGGCCGGCGGCATCGCGCAATGGCGGCGCGGCGACGAGCGGCGCGACCTGCGCACCCGGCACTGCGCCCGCATCGAGGACGCCATCGTCGCCACCACGGATCCGCGCCAGTTTCGCGAGCGACGCCGAGAAGGCCGCGCTGGCCGCGGTCTCGCAGCCCGCGCGCTTCCTGCGCTACGGCGGCGACTGCTACTGCTACACGCAGCTCGCGATGGGCTTCGTCGACGTCGTCATCGAGAACGGGCTGCAGCCGTACGACGTGCAGGCGCTGATCCCGCTGGTCGAGGCGGCAGGCGGCGCCATCACCAACTGGACCGGCGGCCCCTGCGACCAGGGCGGCGCCGGTGCTCGCGTCCGGCGACCGGACGCTCCACGAAGCCCTTCTGAAGCGCTCGCGGGATAGCGCCGGCAGTCGTGCGGGTTGGACACGGGAAACCGCTATCGCATCCGATCGGGCTGATCGGGATCAACCTTTTTTGCGCCGGGGTGTCCTACATACTTGCAATCTTGCCCCGGCGGCCCCACATCCGTCCGTTCCAGGGCCCGAAACTTGGTGCGCCAATCGCGCTGCCGTGTTACATTTGGCAGTGCAACATGACAGGTAGATGTCAGTGCTCACTCCTCTTGGATTCTCGCTCTTGCGCCAGCTTTCCGATGGCGCCTTCCACTCCGGCGAAGACCTGGCCGCGACCGTGGGGTTGACCCGCGCCCGCGTGTCGCAGCTCCTGAAGCAGGCCGAAACGGCCGGACTGTCGCTCGAGCGGGTGCGCGGGCCTGGGCTACCGCCTCACCGCGGCCCCGGATTTCCTGAGCGCCGACGAGGTCCGCAAGGCCCTGCACGACCTGGCCGCCAAGGGCGCGTCGTTCCCGCCGCTCGAAGTCGAGGTCGTCGACCAGATCGGCTCCACCTCGACCGAGCTCCTGCGCCGCGTCGCAGCGCCGCGACATCCACGGCTGCGTCCTGGCCGCGGAATGGCAGAGCGCCGGACGCGGCCGCCGCGGCAAGGCCTGGACCGCCGTCGCCGGCGGCAGCCTCACGTTTTCCCTGGGCTGGCGGTACGAGCAGGGCGCGGGCTTCCTGGCCGGCCTGTCGCTCGCGGTGGGCGTCGCCGTGTGCCGCGCGCTCGACGCCGAGGGCCTCGCCGGGCGTCGAGCTCAAGTGGCCGAACGACCTCGTCCACAAGCACCTGAAGGTCGGCGGCATCCTGGTCGAACTGAACGGCGATGCGCTCGGGCCCGTCGACGGTCGTCGTCGGCGTCGGCCTCAACGTGCGCCTGCCCGCCGAGATCCGCCGCAACATCGAGCAGCCGGTCAGCGACCTCACCACGGTCGCCGGACGCGGCGCGCCGGCCATCGATCGCAATCACCTGCTGGCGCGCGTGGCCGCGGAGCTCGCCGTCACGCTCGACGCCTACTCGCAGCGCCGGCTTTCCCGCGTTCGCCGCCGAATGGCAGCGTCGCCACGCCTACCAGGGCAAGCCGGTGAAGCTGCTGCTGCCCGACGGCGGCAGCGTCAAGGGCACCGTCGCCGGCGTGGACAGCACCGGCGCGCTGGTGCTGGCCGACGGCCCTCGCCGCGCGCGCTTCCTGTCGGGCGAGATCTCGCTGCGCCGCGCGTAATGCCGCAGCGGCGCCGCCTGCGCGCGGCGTGATCGGCATCCGGTAATCGATGGCCCCCACGCTCATCCTGCACGTCGGCAACAGCAGGATGAAGTGGGGCCTGCTCGGCCCGCGCGGCTGGCTCGCGCACGGCGTGCTCCCCAATGCCGAGATCGGCACGCTGTCGCTGCGCGACTGGCAGAACCTGCCGCGGCCGGCGCGCGCGGTCGGCGTCAACGCCGCGCGGCGAGGCGGCGCGCGTGCGCGTCGAGAGCCAGCTCGCGCGCTGGCGCCTCGCCGTCGAATGGCTCGTCGCGCCGGAGCGCGGCGGCGGCGTCGTCAACCGCTATCGGCCGGCCGCGCAGCTCGGCGCCGACCGCTGGGCGCTGCTGGTCGCCGCGCGCCGGCGCGCGCTGGCGCAGCGAGCTCTTCCCGCCGCCGTGCGTCGTGGTGAACGCCGGCACCGTCGTCACGGTCGATGCGCTCGACGCCGACGGCGTGTTCCGCGGCGGCCTCATCCTGCCCGGATCCGCGGCTCATGCTGCAGGCGATCGCCGAGCGCACGGCCGGCGCTCAAGGTGCCGCCCGGCGCACTGTCCACGACTTTCCCGACCAACACGGCCGACGCGCTCGCCAGCGGGCGCCGTGCAGGCGGTGTGCGGCGCCATCGAGCAGATGCGCGCGCAGCTGCGCCAGGACGACGTGCGTCGTGAAGTGCTACCTCGACGGGCGGCGCCGCGCACGAGATCGCGCCCCACCTTACCGGGCCGCTGGAGGTCGTGGATAATCTGGTGCTCGAAGGCGTGCTGGCGCTCGCCGCGGAAGCGTATTCGGCGCGCTGATCCGCACATGCGCATCGTCATCGTCCTCCTGCTGCTCGCGAACCTGACGCTCTACGCGTACACGCAGGCTCGACACGCGGCGGCGGCGAGGCGATGCTGCTGCAGGACCAGGTGCAGCCCGACAAGATCAAGCTGCTGACGCCGCAGCAGGTCGCGGCGCTCGGTCCCGCCAAGGTGGCGGCGCTCGCCGACGTGTGCGTCGAGTGGGGGCCGTTCTCCGACCCCGATCGCACGCGCGCGCTGGCGGACCTCGAGCCGCTGGCGCTCGGCCGGCTGCTGACGCAGAAGCGCGTCGAGTTCGACAGCGGCTTCTGGGTCAACATGAGTCCGTTCGCCACGCGCGCGGCGGCGGAGAACCGCATCGCGCGACCTGCGCAAGGCGGGCGTGAAGGAGCTCGCCGTCGCCGACGCGCGGCCGAGGGCCAGTTCGCGGTCTCGCTCGGCAACTTCCGCACCGAGGCCGCGGCCGTCGCCTACGCCGAGGAGCTCGCGCCGCTCGGCGTGAATCTCGCGAAGGTCGAGCCGCGCGCGCAGCCGATCGCGCAGACGCTCGCTCGTCGTGCGCGATCCGCAGCAGTCGGTGGTCGCGCGTCTGCAAGGACCTGCACGCGCAATACGCCGGGCAGCGAGATCAAGATCACCGCGTGCGAGCGCGCGACTTGACGCCGGCCGCCGATCCGGCAGGCGGCGTCGCGCCGCCGACATCGCGCACGCCCGCGCGCTGTTCGAGGAATACGCGGCGTGGCTCGCGGTCGACCTCTGCTTCCAGGGATTCGCCGAGGAGCTCGCCACGCTGCCCGGCGCCTACGCGCCGCCGCGCGGCCGCCTGCTGCTCGCCGGTCCGCCGGGCGCGGCCGTCGGCTGCATCGCGCTGCGTCCGCTGCGCGGCGCCGATGCGGAGGGCACCGTCGGCGAGGTGAAGCGCCTGTACGTGCGGCCCGCAGGCGCGCGGCACCGGCACTCGGCGCAGCGGCTCGTCGAGCGCGCTGCTCGCCGACGCGCGCGCCATCGGCTACCGCGAGCTGAAGCTCGACACGCTCGACTGGATGACGCGACGCGCGCCGGCTGTACGCGCGGCTGGGCTTCGCGCGAATGTTCGCCGTATTATCACAACCCGTTGCCGCGGCGTCGTGTACATGACGCGCACGCTTGTGACGCGCAACCTCGTCCGCGCATGTTCCTCACCGCCACCGACAAGCAGGCGATCGACGCGCGCGTCGCCGCGCTCGAGAAGGCGCATCGGCGTCGAGGTGGTGACGCTCGTCATCGGCAAGTCCGACGTCTATCCCGAGACCGTGTGGAAGGCGTTCGCGCTGGGCGCGGCGCTCGACCGCGCTCGGCGTCGACGATCGGCGACGCGCTGCGGCCGGACTGGGTGACGCGTCGGCGCGGTGCTGAGTCGCGGCGGTCACGATCCTGGGCGTCGGCGCGCTGTGCGCGCTCGCGAGCGTCTACGTCCCCGGCGTTCGCGCGGCTGTTCCTGCGCGATTCGCGCGCGACGCTCGAGGTCTCGCAATACGCGAAGGTGCAGTTCCTCGAGCGCGAGCTGTTCGCGCACGCGCGAGCGCACCGGCGATTCTGGTGCTCGTCAGCATGCTCGAGCGGCGCGTGGTGATCGCTCGCCGACACCGGGCTGCGCGCGCACGTCGTCGGCGGCCGAATGGGATGGCGTCATCGCGCGCATGACGGACCAGCTCGCCGCGGGCGACAGTCGGCGCGGCGATGCTCGCGGGCCTCGACGCGCATCAGGCGCTGCTCGCCGGCGAAGGGCATCGCGCGCGGCGCGGGCAACGACGTTCGCCGATGGGCCGATCGAGGAGCGGCGGCGCATGAGCGCGATCGTGCGCGGTCGCTCGTGCGCTGCTGTGCGCCGCGGCGCTGCTCGCGCTGCCCGCGTGGGCGACCGACGTGCCCTACCTCTCCGGCCGCGTCGTCGACGACGCGGAGATCCTGTCGCCGCGGCGCGCGAGCGCGCTGACCGAGCGACGCTGCAAGGCGCACGAGCAGAAGACCACCAACCAGGTCGTCGGTGCTCACGGTGCCGACCATCGGCGCCGAGAGCATCGAGGAATACGCGAACACGCGTCTTCGCAGCCTGGAAGCTCGGGCAGAAGGGCAAGGACAACGGCGTGCTGGTCGTCGTCGCGCCGAAGGACCGCAAGATGCGCATCGAGGTCGGCTACGGGCTCGAAGGCACGCTCACCGACGCGATCGCGAGCCGCATCATCCGCAACGAGATGACGCCGCAGTTCAAGAGCGGCGACTTCGACGGCGGCATCGCGGACGGCGTCGCAGGCGATCGTCGCGCGGCTCGAAGGCGGCGCCGAGCCGGCGGCGACAGCCGGCGCGTCCGCGGACGGCGACCACGCTCGGTGCGCTCAGCGATCGACGAGCCGGACCTGCCGCCATGGCCGATGCGCATCCTGCTCGGCGCGTTCATCTTCGGCATCATCGGGCTCTTCACGATCGTCGGCGTGATGACGCCCGGCGTCGGCTGGTTCCTGTACCTGTTCCTGATCCCGTTCTGGGCGATGTTCCCGATCATCATCGTCGGGCGTGAAGGGCGCGCTCGACGCTGCTCGTCGATCTACCTCGTCGGCTATCCCGATCGCGAAGCTCATCGCTCAGCCGCACGCCCTGGTACGAGAAGGCGGCGACGGAGCTCAAGACCAAGGGCACACGCGACGCATCGGCGGCTTCACGATGAGCTCCGGCGGCAGCAGCGGCTCGAGCTGGTCGTCGGGCAGCTGCGTCGGGCGGCGGATTCTCGGGCGGCGGCGGCAGCTCCGGCGGCGGCGGCAGCTCGGGAAGCTGGTGACCCGGACACGCTCGACCTGGGTGCGTGCGTGCCGTACGGATGCGCGCCGTCCCCTAGTCTCGCGCGAGCGATGAAGCGCCGGCTCTCGGTCCCTGCATGGGCGTCCCCGTCAAATGCCCTGCCGGGTGCTGGTTGCTCGTTCTTGCGACGACGGTGAACGACGTCCAGACGAGATCGAGCTCGCGCCGGATCGGCTCGTGGAGTCGCAGCACGTAGCTCGCGTCCGACGACAGCAGCGTCATGCTGGAGCCGGCCTTGAATTCGCGCGCGGGAAGCAGCAGCGTCCGGATCGGCAGGGTCGGGAACGCCTCGCTGGGAGGCAGGTAGAGGGCGCCGAAGCATCGCAGCCCGGCGTCGGACCCTCCGCGCGCCGCTGCGTCGCGGCCGCCGTCGGCCACCATCTTGACGTAGCGCGGCTTGCGCCCGATGTGCTCGACGGCGATCTCGACGTGGTCGACCATGAGCCGTCGCAACCGCCGCACCGTCGTCACGGTCCACGGCGCGTCCTCGGCGGGGCGAATGGCGAGCAGCGAGCCCGGGATGACGCGGTTGAGGTCGGCGGTCTTTCCCCGCATGCGGCACCCGCTGTCGCTGCGATCCCTGACCTGCCAATTTTCGGGCGCCGCGTCCATCCCGAAATCGCCGGCCACCCACGCGGCCAGCGTCGGCGAGTGCGTTGGCCCGCCGAATGCCTGGATGGTCGGCTCGTCCAGCGCGGAAGGCGCCGACGGCGCGTCGCTCCCGTTTCGACCCGACTCGCGCAGCATCTGGACGATGCGCGGAAGCCCGACGATCGCCTCGACCGTCGCGGCCACGGCCTGGCGCTCCCCGCGGCGCTCGATGCGCACCTGCTCGGGAGCGAAAAGCATCCTGAGCTTGGACAGCAGCACGATCTGGCTGTCGCGCGCCGGCGCCGGATCGTCGGCGAGTCGCGCCGATTCCCGCAGGGAGGCGATCTCCTCGTCGATCATCGACATGAGCGGCGACGGGTCGAGGTGAAGGCTCGCGCCGGTCGCCGCCAGCGGGGCGCGTGAGGCGCCTGCTGCACCCGAGAGATCGACGGCGAAGCCCGCCGGGGTGCCGACGTCGTCGCCATCGCGTGGTTGCGCCCGGAGTGCCAGGCCCGCGCACCAGCGCGCGAACCACGCATAGGCCCACAACGCCTCGCGCGGCGAGAACTGGCCGCCGTTCATGAGCTCCAGCAGGAGTATCTGGATGTACTGCTGCTCCGGGGTCGTGGCGACCGCGGCGGTCGCCTGCGCCTGGACCGGATGCCGGTGCAGGTCGCGCGCCAGCGCGAAGCGATAAGCCTCGTGCAGCGAACGCCACTGGTCGGCGTTGCGCTTCTTGTAGCGGAAGAACCGGAGCAGGAACTCGACTTGCCGGTGGAAGAGCAGGTGAACGACCACGCGGCTCGCTTGCGCAAGCCACTCGTCGCCGCGCGCCGTCTCGACGTGCGGCAGGAAGTGCTCGTAGGCCAGGACCATCGACTGGCAGAGCCGCATCGCGGCAACGTAGACCGCGCGTTCGAACGACCGCAGCTGCGCATCCCCTTCGACGTAGCGGACCAGCAGGCGATCGGACACGCGTCGCGCGTGTGCCTCGAGCACGTGGAGCGCCTCCAGCTGGGCGAGGTCGGGCGCGTGGCTCCTGTCGAGCGTCGCCAGCGTCTCGCACAGCGTCCTCTGCGCGGCGATCGGGTCGTTGCCAGGCAGGGCGCGACAGGCTGCCTCCACGGCGCTGCGGTCGAAGGGCCGACGCAGCCCGTCGTAGCCGCCTGTCGCCAGCGGAGCCAGGACTTGCGGGTTCACGAGCGCCCGCTCGAGCCGGCCGCAGCATCGAAGCAACGCTTGCCGTCACCGCGCACGACGAACTGCGACACCTCTTCCGGCGTCACCGGCCGGCTGACGAGATATCCCTGGATCTCGTCGCAATTCCGCTCGCGCAGGAAGTGGACCTGCTCCACCGTTTCGACGCCCTCCGCCACCACGTTGAGGCGCAGGTGGTGCGCCATTGCGATCACGGCCGACACGATCGCGGCGTCGTCGGAATCGTTGGCGATGTCGCCGATGAACGACCGGTCGATCTTCACGCTTTCGATCGGGAACTTCTTGAGGCGCGCCAGCGAGGAGTAGCCCGTGCCGAAATCGTCGATCGACAAGTGCACGCCCATTTCCCTGATCTCGAGCAGCGTCTCGGCGGCCCGCTCGGGGTGCGCCATCATCATGCTCTCGGTGATCTCCAGCTCGAGCAGGTCGGGGCCGAGCCCGGTTTGCGCGAGGGCGTGCGCGACCTCGATCACGAGGCCGCCATCGATGAACTGACGCGCCGAAAGGTTCACCGCGACGCGGATGGGTCCCGGCCCTTCGTCGCGCCACCGGCACGCCTGCGCGCACGCCTGGTGCAGCACCCAGCGTGCGATGTGCCGGATGAGTCCGGATTCCTCGGCCAGCGGGATGAAGGCGTCGGGCAGCACGAGTCCGCGCTCGGGATGCTGCCAGCGGACCAGCGCCTCGACGCCGGTGAGGGCGCCGGTCCGGATGGAAACCTTCGGCTGGTAGAGCAACTGCAACTGCTTCAGCTCCAGCGCGCGGCGCAGGCCCACGCCAAGCACCATCCGCTCCGTCGCCGGCCGCTCGCCCACCTCGGACGCGAACGCGAGGTTGTTGCCGCCGGACTCCTTCGCGCGGTACATCGCGGCGTCCGCGGTCTTGAGGAGGATGGTCGCGTCCTCGCCATCGTTGGGAAACATGGCGACGCCGATGCTCGCGCCGAGCCGGCACTCCTGACCGTTGAGCACGACGGGCTCGGACAGCGTCTGCAGCAGGCGCAGCCCGAACTCGTTGACGTCCACCTGGTTCGCGACGTCCTCGGCGAGCACGATGAACTCGTCGCCGCCGAGCCGGGCGAGCGTGTCGGTCGTGCGGATCGTCTTGGTGAGCCGACGGGACAGCACCTTGAGCACTTCGTCGCCGGAGACGTGGCCGAACGCGTCGTTGACGTCCTTGAACCGGTCGAGGTCGACGAACAGCAGCGCGACGACACGATCGTGGCGCCGCGCGACCGCGAGCGCGTGGTTGAGCCGTTCGAAGAACGAGGTCCGGTTGTGCAGTCCCGTCAGCGGATCGAACCGGGCGAGGCGCCGGATGTTCGCCTCGATGAGCTTCTGCTTGGTGATGTCGAGCCCGACCCCCCGGTAGCCGAGGAACGTGCCGGCGGCGGAAAGGAGCGGCTCGCCGCTGATCGAGACATAGCTCAGGCCTCCGTCCTGTCGTGGCCCGCGCAGCACGAGGTCGCGAAAAGGCTGGTGCGCCTTGAGGCACCGGCGGTGGGCGTCCCAGTCGCCCTCGAGGGTTTCGACCTGCGGCATCTGCCACAGCGTGCGCCGGAGATTGTGCTCGATGGCCGCACCGATCGGGTCGGCGAGATTGCCGCTCACCGCCGTGAAACGGAACTGCGCATCCTGGTCCCAGTGCCAGTCGGAGGCGAGCAAGGTGAGGCTGCGAAACCGTGCCTCGCTCGCGACCAGCCCGGCAATCCGGTCCGGACGAGCGCCGGCCTCCGCGCCGCGGTCCGCGTCGTGCCGCGCCGAATCGATCTTCAGGCCGCGGCGGGGCTGGCGGAAGAAGAACTGCTTCTCGCCCGCGTCGACCCGGGAGCCTTCGTCGAGGCCGGCGTCGCGTCTCGGCCAGCGCAGCCGCCATCGCTGCACGATGGGCAGGTACTTTTCAAGAATTCGGGCGGCGGCAGTCATTGGGTGCAGTTCACGGCGGCCGGGCACGTTCGGCCGGTGAGGCATTCCGCGGATTAAGCAAGAAGCGAGCCAGTGTTGCCACCGGTGCAACCTTGACGGCGCGCGGGCCAACGTGGCGCAAGGCAGGACGCGTCCGCCGACTCTCGTTGTTAGCCATATTGCGCCAGATTAAAGACTGCAACGCGGCGGCGCGTCGCGACCTCTGATGACGTGAAGGCCACGGCATCGTGCGGCCAACCTGACGCCGGCAGCACCGGCGCAACCGGAGGCATTTCCCATGAAGAGAATTTCCATGGCAGCGGCGCTCGCCGTGGCGCTGGCCGCTGCGACCTGCTTTGCGCATGACGGCGGCCCGACCGACGCGCAGATCGCGGCGATCGTCGTGACCGCCAACCAGGTCGACATCGACGCCGGGCAGGTGGCCAAGACCCAGGCGAGCTCGGCGGATGTCAGGGGCTTCGCGCAACAGATGATCACCGACCACAGCGGCGTCAACCAGCAGGCGAAGGCGCTGGTGACGAAGCTCAAGGTCACGCCGGTGGGCAGCGACACGAGCCAGGCGCTGCAGCGCGGCGGCGACGCGAACGTGACCGCGCTGAAGCAATTGAGCGGACCGGCGTTCGACCGGGCCTACGTCGATCACGAGGTGGCGTATCACCAGCAGGTCATCGACGCGATGGACACGACGCTGATCCCGAGTGCGACGAATGCCGAGCTCAAGGCGCTCCTGGTGAAGGTGCGGCCCGCATTCGTCGCGCATCTCGAGCACGCGAAGCACATCCAGGCGTCGCTGCCGAAATGAGCAGGTGCGGCCTGGAAGCGCGGCGCGCGGTCGCGATCGCCCTGCTGGCGATGGGCGTCGGCAAGGCGGCGGCCGCGCCGGGTACGCATACCATCACGATCGAGGCCACCGCGTTCGCCCCGGCGCGCCTCGTCGTGCAGCGAGGCGATCGGGTAGTGTGGGTGAACAAGGATCCCTTCCCGCACACTGCGACCGCCGGCGACCGGGCGTTCGACTCCGGCAGCATCGCCGCCGGCAGGTCGTGGTCGTGGCAGGCGACGCGAGCGGGGACGCACGACTATGTCTGCACGCTGCACCCGACGATGAAGGCGGAGGTGATCGTGCAATGAACCCTGCCGCTCCCCTGGCCACCGGCGGCGTCGAGGCGTCGCTCGACGATCGCGCCCTCGCCCGCAGAATCGCGGGCGGCGATCTCGTCGCGTTCGCCGTGGTCATGCGGCGCTACAACCGTCGCCTGTATCGCGTCGCGCGGGCCGTGTTGCGCGACGACGCCGATGCGGAGGACGCGCTGCAGGAAGCGTATCTCCAGGCGTTCCGCTCGATGGCGCAGTTTCGCGGCGATGCCACGCTGTCGACGTGGCTCACGCGCGTGGTTCTCAACGAATGCTTCGCGCGACGGCGACGCAGCGCACGCCGTGAGAACGTGATCCCGATCGCCGGTGCCACCGAGCTCGGCGTCGATCTCGACGAGTTCGCGGACGCCGGCAGCGCGCGTCCGGAAGCGATGGCCATGAGGGCGGAGATGCGCGCACTGCTCGAGACCAAGCTGGACGAGTTGCCGTTCGATCTGCGCACGGTGTTCGTCATGCGCTCGGTCGAGGACATGAGCGTCGAGGAGGTGGCCCGCTGCCTCGGCGTGCCCGAGGTCACGGTGCGCAGCCGGCACTTCCGCGCCCGTGCCCTCCTGCGCGAGGCGTTGGCGCAGGAGATCGACGTCGTCGAGCGCGACGCGTTCGGCTTCGACGGCGAGCGCTGCGACCGGATCGTGGCGGCCGTGATGGCGCGGCTCGCCGCGGACTCGTGACCGCGCGGCTAGGCGCGCGCGATCACCGCGAACGCTTCGTCCTCGGGCGCAGCGACGGGCGACGCGGCCACCCGCGCGTCGCGATAGCCCGCGGCGCGCACGGCCTCGAGCATGTCGTCGGGCGCGTACCACGTCGAGCGCAGCGTCTCGTGCTCCTCGGCCAGGCGCTGCGCGCCGCGGCGATGCGCATAGCGGTGCTGCCGCGCGCGCCAGCCGCGCGTCCGGCGTCCACGTGGTCTCCGAGCGCAGCGCGATCTGCGAGCCGTCGTCGAGCTTCACGGTGCGCAGCTTCGACGAGCGGCGCGGCGAGCCGCTGTTGCGCCGTGCGGCGGCACGCGGCAGTCGACGACCAGCGTACCGGGCGTCGACGAGGTGCGCGCGGATGCGCTCCAGAACGGCGTGCACGGCGGCCGGATCGGTGATCGCCTGCAACGCACCGTCGGCGACGTAGGCGCCGCCATAGCGGAACGGCACGTTCATCTGCGCGATGTCCTGCCGGAACGTCGGCGACGGCAAGGCCGCGCGCGGCGAGCCGCGCGTCGCAGCGCGCGAGCATCGCGGCGGAGGGATCGACGCCGTGCACCTTGCGTCCGCGCGCGACGAGCGGCACGAGCAGGCGGCCCGAGCCGCACAGCACGTCGAGGGTCGAGTCCGGCGTCAGCGGGAAGTGCTGCCGTACCACGCGATCTCGCGGTCGGCCGGCGGCGCCTCGCTCGCTTCGCGGAACAGCGCGTGCAGCGGCGGGCGCCTGGCGCCAAGGGCCGACCCTCGGAACTGCCGCGCTACAGCTGCTCCCACGGCAGTCCTTCCTTGCGCCATCCGGACTTGGCGCCGCGATGGTGCTTGTCGTCGAGCGGGCCTTCGAAGCCGTCGAGGACGTTGTAGACCTCGGAGAAGCCGGCCTTCTCGAGCGCGAGTCCGGCGTCGACCGAGCGGTGGCCGCTGCGGCAGATGAGCACGATCGGCCGGTTCATGCTCGCGACCTTCTTCACCTGGCCGACGAAGTGCGGGATTGATCTCCCAGTCGGGCCCGTCGTTCCACGCGACGTGCTGCGCGCCGACCGGGTGGCCGACGAAGAAGTATTCCATCTCGCTGCGGCAGTCGATGAACACCGCCTGCGGATTGGCGTTGCAGGAGGTCGTGCGCTTCCTTGGGCTTGAGATGCTTCATGGCCGCGATAAGATTAGCACGCGCACGCGTCGCCGCGTCCATATGGCGCCAGCGTTCGCAGCGCGCTGCGTTCGTGCGGCGCGGGAGGCGCCGAACATTAATGCTAAAATTCAAGGCCTTGCCGCACACTGCGCCGGCCCGCGAAGCGCCCATCGCCATGCAACCCGACCGCACCGCCCTCCTGACCCGTCTCCTGCGCGAGCGCATCCTCGTCATGGATGGCGCGATGGGCACGATGATCCAGCAGCGCCACCTGACGGAGGCGGATTTCCGCGGCGTGCTTCCACGATCACTCGCACGACCTGCAGGGCGACAACGACCTCCTGGTGCTGACGCAGCCCGACGTCGTGCGCGCGATCCACGACGAGTATCTCGCCGCCGGCGCGGACATCATCGAGACCAACACGTTCTCGCGCGACCGGCGTCGCGCAGGCCGACTACGGGATGCAGGCGCGCGTCTACGACATCAATCACGCGGCGGCGCGCATCGCGCGCGAATGCCTGCGACGCGTGGACCGCGCGCACGCCGGACAAGCCGCGCTTCGTCGCCGGCGCGCTCGGGCCGACCAATCGCACCGCGTCGATCTCGCCGGACGTCAACGATCCCGGCGCGCGCAACGTCACGTACGACGAGCTGGTCGCCGCCTACGGCGAAGCGGTCGCGGGGCTGGCCGAAGGCGGCGCCGACCTGATCCTGGTCGAGACGATCTTCGACACGCTCAACGCGAAGGCGGCGCTGTTCGCGATCGAGATCGTACTTCGAGCGCGTCGGCCAGCGGCTGCCGCTCATCGTCTCGGGCACGATCACCGATGCGTCCGGGCGCACGCTGTCCGGCCAGACGCCCGAGGCGTTCTGGAATGCGGTGCGCCACGTGCAAGCCGCTCGCCGTCGGGCTCAACTGCGCGCTCGGCGCGGCGCTGATGCGGCCGTACATCGAGGAGATCGCGCGCGTCGCCGACACGTTCGTGTCGTGCTATCCGAACGCGGGATTGCCCAACCCGATGTCGGACACCGGCTACGACGAGACGCCGGCGCAGACGTCGCGGCTGCTCGGCGACTTCGCGCGCAGCGGCTTCGTGAACATCGTCGGCGGCTGCTGCGGCACCACGCCCGAGCACATCCGCGCGATCGCGGAAGCCGTGGCGAAGTTGCCGCCGCGCGCGGTGCCGCGGCGCGGAACTGCGGAGGCGGCCGCGTAGAACGGCTCCCTCTCCCCGCGCGCGGGGAGAGGGCCGGGGTGCGGGGCGCCGGTGTCACGGCGACCACCCCTCACCCCAACCCTCTCCCGCAGGCGGGAGAGGGAGCTCGAGCCAGCGCCGACCATCGTCCATGTCCCGCGTGATGCGCCTCGCCGGCCTCGAGCCGCTCGCCGATCGGCGACGACTCGCTGTTCGTCAACGTCGGCGAGCGCACGAACGTCACCGGCTCGCGCGCGTTCGCGACGCCTGATCCTCGCCGGCGACTTCGCCGGCGCGGTCGAGGTCGCGCGCCAGCAGGTCGCGAGCGGCGCGCAGATCATCGACGTCAACATGGACGAGGCGATGCTCGATTCGAAGGCGGCGATGGTCCGCTTCCTGAACCTCATCGCCTCCGAGCCCGACATCGCGCGCGTGCCGGTGATGATCGACTCGTCGAAGTGGGAGGTGATCGAGGCGGGCCTGAAGTGCGTGCAGGGCAAGCCGATCGTCAACTCGATCTCGCTCAAGGAAGGCGAGGACGCGTTCCTGCGCCAGGCGAAGCTCGTGCGCCGCTACGGCGCGGCGGTGATCGTCATGGCGTTCGACGAGAAGGGCCAGGCCGACACGTTCGAGCGCAAGACGGCGATCTGCCGGCGCAGCTACGACCTTCTCGTCGACCGCGTCGGCTTCCCGCCCGAGGACATCGTGTTCGACCCGAACGTGTTCGCGATCGCCACCGGCATCGACGAGCACAACAACTACGCGGTCGACTTCATCAACGCGACGCGCTGGATCCGCGAGCACCTGCCGCACGCCAAGGTGTCGGGCGGCATCTCCAACGTGAGCTTCAGCTTCCGCGGCAACGAGCCGGTGCGCGAGGCGATCCACACGGTGTTCCTGTATCACGCGATCCGCGCCGGCCTGACGATGGGCATCGTCAACGCGGGCCAGCTCGGCGTGTACGACGAGCTCGACGCCCGAGCTGCGCGAGCGCGTCGAGGACGTCGTGCTGAACCGCCGCCCCGACGCCACCGAGCGGCTCGTCACGTTCGCCGAGACGGTCAAGGCGCAGGGCAAGGCGGTCGACCGAGGACCTCGCGTGGCGCGACGGGACCGTCGAGGAGCGGCTGTCGCACGCGCTGGTCAAGGGCATCACGACGCTACATCGTCGAGGACACCGAGGAGGCGCGGCCGCAAGTACGCGCGGCCGATCCAGGTGATCGAAGGCCCGCTGATGGACGGGCATGAACGTCGTCGGCGACCTCTTCGGCGCGGGCAAGATGTTCCTGCCGCAGGTGGTGAAATCGGCGCGCGTGATGAAGCAGGCGGTCGGCCATCTCGTGCCGTTCATCGAGGAGGAGAAGGCGCGGTCCGGCGACGCCGGCAAGCCGAAGGGCACGATCGTCATGGCCACGGTGAAGGGCGACGTGCACGACATCGGCAAGAACATCGTCGGCGTGGTGCTCCAGTGCAACAACTTCGCGGTGATCGACCTCGGCGTCATGGTGCCGGCGAAGAAGATCCTCGAGACCGCGCATCGAGCACAACGCCGACATCATCGGCCTGTCCGGCCTCATCACGCCGTCGCTCGAGGAGATGGCGCACGTCGCGCGCGAGATGCAGCGGCTCGGGCATGACGCAGCCGCTGCTGATCGGCGGCGCGACGACGTCGCGCGTGCACACGGCGGTCAAGATCGCGCCGAACTACGGCGGGCATCACCGTCTACGTGCCCGACGCGTCGCGCGCGGTCGGGTGTGGCGAGCAACCTGCTTTCCGACGAGCTGCGCGACGCGCTACGTCGCCGAGGTCGCCGCCGACTACGAGAAGATCCGCGTGCAGCATGCCGGCAAGAAGGGGCCGACGCTGATCCCGCTCGCGGCCGCGCGCGCCAACGCGCTTCCAGCACCGACTGGAACGCGTACGCGCCGCCGGTGCCGCGCGCGCCGGGCCGGCGCGAATTCCGCAACGTCGACCTGGCGGAGATCGCGAACTACATCGACTGGGGGCCGTTCTTCCAGGCGTGGGAGCTGTCGGGGCCGTTCCCCGCGATCCTCGACGACCCGGTCGTCGGCGAGGCGGCGCGCAACGTGTACGCGGAGGGACAGGCGATGCTGGCGCAGATCATCGCGGGCCGCTGGCTCACCGCGAACGGCGTGATCGGCGCTGTGGCCGGCGAACGCCGCCGGCGACGACATCGAGGTCTACGCCGACGACGCGCGCACGAAGCGTCGCGCTGACGTGGCACAACCTGCGCCAGCAGAACGAGCGGCCGTCCGGCAAGCCGAATTACTGCCTCGCCGACTTCGTCGCGCCGAAGGGCGTCGGGCGCGCGGACTAGCTGGGCGCGCTTCGCGGTGACCGCCGGGCTCGGCATCGAGAAGAAGCTCGCGGAGTTCGACGCGAAGAAGGACGACTACAGCGCGATCATGCTGAAGGCGCTCGCGGACCGCCTCGCCGAGGCGTTCGCCGAGTGGCTGCACGCGAAGGTGCGCCGCGAGCTCTGGGGCTACGCCGCGCGACGAGGCGCTCGACAGCGCGGCGCTGGTGCGCGAGGAGTACCGCGGCATCCGCCCGGCGCCCGGCTATCCGGCGTGCCCCGACCACGCGGTCAAGGCGCCGCTCTTCGCGCTGCTGCGCGCGGACGCGATCGGCATGACGCTCACCGAGAGCTACGCGATGCTGCCGACCGCCGCGGTGTCGGGCTTCTATCTGGCGCATCCGGACGCGCACTACTTCGCGGTCGGGCGCATCGGCGACGACCAGCTCGCGGATTTCGCGCGACGCGCGGGCATCGCCCGCGACGACGCGCAGCGCCGGCTCGCGCCCAACCTCGGCTGAAGGCGACCGGTGATTGCACAGAACGGCAAGCGGGGACGTACGAAGTGACCGGCCGTCTCCGTCCCGTCGACGGCGCGATGTTCGAGTCGAGGATGCCGGCGATGTGCGTGCTGGCGTCGTCGTAGGATCGCGCGTGGCTGCCCTGCCTAGCATCCGCCTGTTCCGCGCGCCGCTGCGAGCGATCGCCGCCTGCATTGCCCTGTCGGCGTGGCTCGTGGCGACCGCCCACGCCGCCGCCTTCGACTTCGAGGACGTGGGCCGGCGCGCCGCCGCGCTCGCGGCGCATCCCTACAAGGCACCGTCCGTCGCGCTGCCCAAGGCGCTGCGCGCGCTCTCGTACGATCAGTACCGCGACATCCGCTTCAAGCCGGCGAAGTCGATCTGGCGCGCGGCGAACCTGCCGTTCGAGCTGCAGCTCTTCCATCCCGGGCTCTACTACGACCAGCCGGTGCGGATCTCCGAGATCGTCGGCGGCACGCCGCGCGAGATCCGCTTCGATCCCGAGCTCTTCGACTACGGCAAGACAAGATCGATCCGCAGGCGATGCGGGGCGTCGGCTTCGCGGGCTTTCGCGTGCACTTCGCGCTCAACAGTCCGAAGTACAAGGACGAGGTGCTGGTGTTCCAGGGCGCGTCGTATTTCCGCGCGCTCGGCCGCGACCAGCGCTACGGACTGTCGGCGCGCGGGCTCGCGGTCGACACCGGCGCTCGCGTCGGGCGAGGAGTTTCCGCGCTTCGTCGAGTTCTGGATCGAGCGTCCGGAGCCGGCGGCGAAGGAGCTCACGATCTACGGGCTGCTCGACTCGCAAGCGCGTGACCGGCGCCTATCGCTTCGTGCTGCGGCCCGGCAGCGAGACGCGTGACCGTCGTCAAGGCGCGCGTGTTCCTGCGCGAGAACGTGGCGAAGCTCGGGATCGCGCCGCTGACCAGCATGTTCTTCTTCGGCGAGAACCAGCGGCGGCGACCGGACGCGACTACCGGCCCGAGGTCCACGACTCGGATATCCTGCTCATCCAGTCGGGAACCGGCGAGTGGATCACGCGGCCGCTGGTCAATCCGAAGCGGCTGCTCGTGACGTCGTTCGCGCTCACCAATCCGCAAGGGCTTCGGGCTCATGCAACGCGACCGCGCCTTCGACCACTACCAGGACCTCGAGGCGCGCTACGAGCTGCGGCCGAGCGCGTGGGTGGAGCCGCGCGGGCAGTGGGGCAAGGGACGCGTCGAGCTGGTCCAGATCCCCACTCCCGACGAGACCAACGACAACATCGTCGCCTTCTGGGTGCCCGACGCGATGCCCGCGCTGCGCCGGCCGCTCGACGTCGAATACAACGTGCGCTGGCAGCGCGAGAAGGAGACGCCGGCCGCCGCTCGCGTGGGTCGCGCAGACGCGCCGCGGCCACGGCTACTCGAAGGATCCCGATCCCTCGATCGGCTTCGTCATCGACTTCGAGGGGCCGGTGTTCGCGAAGCTGCCCGCCGGACGCCAAGGTCGAGAGCGTCGTCACGGCGGACGGCAACGGCGACATCGTCGAGAACCATCCGTATCGCAACGAAGTGACCGGCGGCTACCGGCTGCGCCTCCGCGTGAAGCAGATCGACGACAAGAAGCCGGTCGAGCTCCGGGCGTTCCTGCGCTCCGGCGACACCACGCTGACGCCGACGTGGAGCTACATCCTGCCGGGCGAATGATGCGCGACGACGCCGCGCACGGCGAAGTCGAGGCGTACTTCGCGAAGCTCGGCCTGTCCGGCGCCCAGGAAGAGCGGCTTGCGCTGGCGGTCGCGCAGCATCCCGGCACGCCGCCGATCGCGGCGCTGCATCGCGAGCTCGCGCACGCGGGCGAAACGCCGGCCGAGCCCGCATTCGCGTCGCTGCGCGCGCGCCTTGCGCTCGCGCTGCGCGGGGAGGCGCGCGACGACGACGGCATCGTGCAGCGCGACGTCCACGGGTTTCCGCGCCTGGTCACCACGCCCGCGATGCGCCGCACGTCGATGGTGCCGCGGCCCTGGCCCGCGCGCGGCGAGCACGACAAGGCCGTCGGCAGCGGCAAGCGCAGCCGCTGGTACTACGTCGCCAACCGCCGCCGCGTCGTGCTGCTCGCGCTGGCCCTCGCCCAGACGTGGCTCGCCACCGCGCTGATGGGCGCGGTGCTGCCGTACCACGGCCAGCAGCCGCTCGAAGCGGCGATCCTCGTGCTGTTCGCGATCCTCTTCACGTGGGTATCGCTCGGATTCTGGACCGCGCTCGCCGGGTTCCTCGTGATCGTCTCGCGCGGCGACCGGCTACGCGATCTCGCGCACCGCGGCGAGGGACGCGCCGATCGCCGAGGATGCGCGCACGGCGGTGGTCATGCCGATTGCCAACGAGAACGTGCCGCGCGTGTTCGCCGGCCTGCGCGCCACCTACGAGTCGCTCGCGCGCACGGGGCAGCTCGACCGCTTCGACTTCTTCGTGCTGTCCGACACCGGCGATCCCGACACGCGCGTGGCGGAGGTCGCGGCGTGGAACGACCTGTGCGGCACGCTCGGCGCGTTCGGCCGCATCTTCTATCGCTGGCGGCAGCACCGCATCAAGCGCAAGAGCGGCAACATCGCGGACTTCTGCCGGCGCTGGGGCAGCAAGTATCGCTACATGGTCGTGCTCGACGCCGACAGCGTGATGAGCGGCGATTGCCTCGCGGCGCTGGTGCGCATCGCGGAGGCCAATCCGGACGCCGGCATCATCCAGACCGCGCCGCGCGCGGCGGGACGCGAGACGCTGTACGCACGCGTGCAGCAGTTCGCCACGCGGATGTACGGTCCGCTGTTCACCGCGGGCCTGCACTACTGGCAGCTCGGCGAATCGCACTACTGGGGCCACAACGCGATCATCCGCGTGGCGCCGTTCATCGAGTATTGCGCGCTCGAGCGGCTGCCCGGCAAGGGCGCGCTGTCGGGCGAGATCCTGTCGCACGACTTCGTCGAAGCCGCGCTGATGCGGCGCGCGGGCTGGGGCGTGTGGATCGCCTACGACCTGCCGGGCAGCTACGAGGAGATGCCGCCCAACCTGATCGACGAGCTGAAGCGCGACCGCCGCTGGTGCCAGGGCAACCTCATGAACGCCCGCCTGATGCTCACCAAGGGGCTGCATCCGGCGCATCGCGTGGTGTTCATGACCGGCGTGATGGCGTATCTCTCGGCGCCGCTGTGGTTCCTGTTCCTCGTGCTCTCGACGGTCCAGCTCGCGGTCCACACGCTGGTCGAGCCCACTTACTTCACGCAGCCGTACCAGCTCTTTCCGCATCTGGCCGGAGTGGCGACCGGAATGGGCGCTGAGCCTCGTCGGCGGCACCGCGCTGCTGCTGTTCCTGCCCAAGATCCTGAGCGTGTTCATGGTGCCCGGCCGCCGCGTCTCGCGCTATGGCGGACGCGCGCGGCTCGTGGCGAGCGTCACGCTGCGAGATCGTGATGTCGGCGCTGCTGGCGCCGATCCGCATGCTGTTCCACACGCGCTTCGTCGTGATGGCGCTGCTCGGACGCTCGGTGCAGTGGAAGTCGCCGCCGCGCGAGGACGCGCAGACGTCGTGGGGCGAGGCCATCCGGCGCCACGGCCTGCACACGCTGTTCGGCATCGCGTGGGCGGCGGTCGTGTGGTGGCTGAACCCGTCGTTCCTGTGGTGGCTGCTGCCGGTCGCGGGCGCGCTGATCCTCTCGATCCCGGTCTCGGTGTACACGAGCCGCGCTATCCTCGGCGAGCGGATGCGGCATCTGGGCCTCTTCCTCATTCCGGAAGAGACGCAGCCGCCGCCGGAGATCGCCGCAACGCAACGCTACGTGGCGAATGCGCGGGCGGCGCCGCTGTGGATCGACGCGGTGGTGGACCCGCGGCACAACGCCGTGATGGCCGCGCTGGCCGTGCCGCGGCCCGACCTGCCCGTGCGCGTGCGCGAGGAACGCCGCGCGCTGGTGGAGCGTGCGCTGGCCGAGGGACCCGACGCGCTATCGGCGCGCGAGAAGATGATCCTGCTCGCCGACCCGATCGCGCTATCCCTGCTTCACTTTCGCGTATGGACGGTGCCGCGCGTGCATCCGGCGTGGCGCGTCGCGGAAGGCATCACCGCTCCCCAGCCGCAGGCGACCGCCGGCTGAACGCCCCGCCCTTGCGCCCGCTTCAGTCCAGCGCGCCGATGAAGTCGCCCTTGCCCAACTCGACGCCGTTGCTGCGCAGGATCGCGTACGCCGTCGCGCAGTGGAAGTAGAAATTCGGCAGCGCGTATTGCTGCAGGAAATTGATGCCGGTGAACGTCCTGGGCTCGCCGCGCACCGGGCGCGTGACCGGGCGGCTTTCCGAGCCGTCGATCTGGGCGGGTGTGAACGATTGCACCGCCTCGATGGCGCGGTCGACGCGCGCGATGAGCGGGTCGAACGTCGTCTCGGTGTCCTCCCACTTCGGCGGCTCGGTGCCCGCGAGGCGCGCCACGGTGCCGCGCGCGAAGTCGGTGGCGATGAACACCTGACGATTGAGCGGGAACATGTCGGGGTAGAGGCGCAGGCCGATGAGCACGCTCTCGTCGATCTTCTTCGCGGCGGCGTGCGCCTGCGCCTTCTGCAGGATGTGCTTCAAGCTCGTGAGTCCGCGTGCGAACGCGGGGACGGACGCCTGGTACATCGAGATTTGCATGGGGATCTCCTTGGGGGAGCCGCATTCTACCGGGAGCACGTCTGCGATGGCGGGCCGCCCCTTGCCGTCGGCCGCTCCCGGCCCTTGAGCAGCGCATCGATGCGTGCGTCCTTCTCCCGCCACAGCTCCTGCAGCCACGCCTGGAACGCGTGCCGGTACGTGGAATTGCTCGCGTAATCGCCGCGGCGGAGGTCGGCCGGGATGGGCGTGCGCTGTGCACGCACGATCACCGCGTCGACGGTGCCGCACAGGAACTGCCAGAACGTCGGCGCGCCGCCGGGATACACGATGGTGACGTCGAGCAGCGCGTCGAAGCGGTCGCCGAGCACGTCGAGCGCCAGCGCCAGCGCTCCGGCCTTCGGCTTCAGCAGGTGGCGGTATGGGGAACGCTGCGCGCGATGCTTCTCCTTCGTGAAGCGCGTGCCTTCCGCGAAGTTCATCACGCTGGTCGGCACCAGCGCGAACTTCTCGCACGCGCGGCGCGTCGTGTCGAGGTCGTCGAAGCGCTTGTCCGGATGCTTGCGCAGGTAGGCGGTCGAATGCCGCCGCATGAACGGAAAGTCGAGCGCCCACCAGGCGAGGCCGATGACCGGCACGTAGATGAGCTGCTGCTTGAGGAAGAACTTGAGGAGCGGGATGCGGCGGTTGAGCAGATGCTGCAGCACCAGGATGTCGACCCACGACTGGTGATTGCAGTTGACGAGGTACCAGCCCCGGTAGGCAAGGTCGTCGAACCCGGCCACGTCGAAGCGCGTGCGCTGCACCAGGCTCATCCAGCCGCTGTTGCCGGCGATCCACAAGGTGGCGATGCGGTTCAGGATCCGGTCGACGACGACGCGCACCGCGCGCAGCGGCAACACCAGCTTCACGAGCGCGAACGCGAACAGCGTGAAGCACCAGAGAAGCGTGTTGAGGCCGAGCAGCGCGGCCGCGATGACCCCGCGGACGGCCGGCGGCAGGAACCCCAGCAGCGGGGTGCGGGCGACGGGGACGTGGCGCAGGGCGGCGGGCTTCACGGGAGGGCAGCGCGATCGCGGCGCGAAGCCGCGTGCGCTGACCGCACATCTTGCGGCGGGAGCCGCCGCCGCGCGTTGATATCCGTCAAGCGGGCATGCGCTCGCCCGCTCAATCGAGTCGCGGCGCCGGCATCGCGTGCGGCGCCGCCGCGGCGACCGGGACCGCGTCCTTGCGTCGCATGAGCGGCAACAGGAAGATCATGAAGAGCCCGACCACCGAGTCGATCAGCAGCGTGATGGGATACCCCCACTTCACGATCGAGAGGCCCTGCCACCACGACGTGTAGGTGATCACGAGGTTGGACATCGCCATGTAGGCCGTGAACTGCGTCGCGGCGACCGCGCGCGTGGTCACGTCCATGAAGAGCGCGGTGCGCACGCCGTAGTAGAGGCCCTGGAACACGTTGAAGGCGATGACCGCGGCCCAGAACACGAACACGAGATGCGCGGACGGGTGCGGGCGGTTCGGCAGGTCGATGTCGACCGGCAGGATCCACTGCGCGGCCTCCATCTCCCAAGCGAGCCACAGGGTGGGCACGACGGTCAGGAACACGAACAGCGCGAGCATGCGCCGCCGGCCGAAACGGTCGGAGAGCCAGCCGCCGCTCACGCACGCGAACGCGAAGATGACCGTCGACGCGAGGTTGAGCTGCGCGATCTGGTTGTCGGTGAGGCCGAGCTCCACCGCGAGGTTCGACTGCAGCGCGAGCGACAGCGCGTAGGCGCCGGCGGGCAGCAGTGCGACGATCACGCCGACGAGCGCGGGGCGCGAGCCGGTGAACGCGCGCCACGACTCGCGCACGAAGGTTCCGAGGTCCCGCAGCACGGTGGCCACCGGTCCGGCGTCCGACGCACGGCGGGGCGGGCCCTTCGGCTCCTTGAGCGGCAGCACGACGAACAGCGTGACGAGGAAGATGGCGCCGATCACGAAGATGTAGGTCGACGTGAACGGGAAGTACTCGGTGAGGAACAGCACGCCCGAGCCGCCGATCGCCTGCCCGATGGAGGCGCCCGCGAACATGAAGCCGTTGGCGACCCCGCGCTCGTGCTCCGGCAGCACGTTGACGGCCAGCGCGTCGATCGCGACGTCCTGGGTGGCGCCGAACGCGTTGTGCGCGAGGATGATCGCGGTGAACAGGCCCACCTGCGTCGCGAAATTGACCGGCATCGCGATCGCCAGCGTGGCCATCATGCCCACCTGCATCATGAGGATCCACAGCCGGCGGCGGCCGAAGCGGTCCGACGAGAAGGTGTCGACGAACGGTCCCGCGAGCCACTTGAACGCCCACGGCAGGTAGAGCGAGCCGACGAACGCGCCGATGGCCACCGGCCCCAGCCCCTGCCGCCGCATCTGCGTGGCGATGGCGGTGGCGGTGAACCCGAGGGGAATGCCTTCCGTCACGTACAGCAGGAAGAAGGTGGCGAGGCGGCCGGCCCTGGTGGCGAGCAGATCGGGGAAGGGGAGTCGCACGGGCGCGAAACTAACACAATCTCTCCGCCGCGGGCGGGGTCCGGCTGCGGGCCGGCGTTGTCGCCTTGCGCGCACCCTGCGCATAATGCGGGCCGGCGCGGCATGCCCTCGGCGTGCGCGGCCGGACGCGAGCGGACATGCCCATCCACCACGCCGACAACCTGCTGACGCGCGAGCGCGTCCTGGTGTTCGTGCTGGTCGGAGCGACCGCGCTGGTCGCCTGGCTGTGCTGGACGATGGTGAAGCCGTTCGTCCCGGCGCTGACGTGGGCGGTGGTGCTCGCGGTGATCGCGCATCCGCTGCACGAGCGCATCCTCGCGCGCATGCCGGCGTGGCCGAACGTGGCCGCGGTCCTTGCCCTGTTGGTGGTGACCCTCGTGATCGCGCTGCCGACGGCGTGGCTGGTGCGCGAGGTCGGCCGCGAGGCGATCGCAAGCGCGGACGAGGTGAAGAGCCTGTTCGACGGCGAGCGCTGGAAGCAGGTGATCCGCCAGTTCCCGCAGCTCGCACCGGTGCACGAGTGGTTCGACCAGGAGATCGACAGCGCCGGTCCCGCGACGAAGACCGACGAGGTCGCGCGCAACGTGCACAACGCGTTGCAGGCGGCCGTCGAGTTCGGGGTCGCGCTGCTGGTGACGTTCTTCCTGCTGTTCTTCTTCCTGCGCGACAAGTGGCACATCCTCGCCACGGTGGAGAACCTCGTGCCCCTGTCGGATGCGGAGACCGCCCAGGTCGTGCACAAGGTGCGCGACATGATCGGCGCCGTGGTCTACGGGACGCTCATCGTCGCGGTCGTGCAGGGCGCGCTCGGCGGCCTCATGTTCTGGTGGCTCGGTCTTCCGGCGGCGCTGCTGTGGGGCGCGATGATGGCGCTGGTTGCGGTGCTGCCGTTCCTGGGCGCCGCGATCGTGTGGCTGCCCGCCGTGGCGTTCCTGCTCGTCGACGGGCATTGGGAGAAGGCGGTGATCCTGTTCCTGTGGGGCTCGATCGTCATCGGCCTCGTCGACAACCTGCTCTATCCGCTGCTCATGAAGGGCCGGCTGCAGATGCACACGGTGCCCGTGTTCATCGCGGCGATGGGCGGGCTCTTCGCGTTCGGCGCCACCGGCATCGTGCTGGGGCCGCTGCTCCTCGCGATCGCGTTCGCGCTGCTCGACGTCTGGCGGCGGCGCATGAAGCTGCACGAGATCGTGACGGGCGTGAACGACAACGAGCCGCGGTAGGCGGCGGCGCCCGCCGGCTCGGTGTGGAGCGTCAAGCGGTTGTCATCGTCTTGCATTCAGTAGACGCATCAATTGGCCCGTCGTCCCCGCGAAGGCGGGGACCCAGCGGCGTGCCATTGCCAGCGAAAGGGCCAAGCCACTGGGTTCCCGCCTTCGCGGGAACGACGATTGAGCCCTATTCATACGTCACGGAAACGACGTCCGGAAACTTCACGGCTAAGGGGATACCGCAGCACCGCCGCCACCGGGTTGTGGTCCGACGAGCGCACGGGAATCGCCTTCACGCCGGACACGGCGAGGCCGCGCACGAAGATGTGATCGAGCTGCCTCCCGTAGAACAGCGAGCGCAGGTCCTCGCCGTCGAACGCGATCTCCGTGAGGCCGAGGCGCGCGGCGAGCTCGCGCACCGCGTCGAGGCGCTCGTCGGTCCACGTGTTCATGTCGCCGCCGATCACGATCGGGCCCCGGTGCTCGGCCAGCGCTTCGCCCAGCGCGCGCAGCTGGTCGCGGTAGGCGGAGAGCGTCAGCGTGAAGTTGATCGCGTGGATGTTGGCGACCGCCAGCGTCTGGTCGGTGCCCGCGAGCCGCAGCCAGCTCACCACCGCGGACTTCGGGATGCGCAGCAGCGGTTCCACCACGCGCTGCGTGCAGTTGGCCACCGGGACCACGCGCGTGGCGGTGAGCACGCCGATGTCGCGCTCGCGGTAGATGAACGAGCTCGCCATCACCCAGGTGAGGTCCGCGGCCTGCAGGATGCGCTCGATGCCGTCGTCGAGCGTCACTTCCTGCAGCAGCACGATGTCGTTGCCGGCGGTGAAGCGGGCGAGGTCGCGATCCCAGCCCGCGTCGTCCTGCTTGTGGATGTTCCACGTGAGCAGGCGAATGGCCCGGGGATCGAGCGCCGCCGCACCCTGCGGGCCCCCCGCCGATTGCCGCGCGGATTGCGCGGCGGCGGCGCAATCGAGCGTGCGCACGGCGATGCCCTCGGGCTCGTGGATGAGTGCGCGGGTATTCTCGGTGATCGACACGCAGGCCGTCGCGAGCGGCAGCGCAGCGGCCAGTGCCAGGTAGCGAAAGCGTCGCAGCATGGTGGAGCGCGCGGGTGGTCAGGTGCGCGCGGGCAGCGGCTCGTCGTTGGTCGAAGGCTCGGGCTGCTCCTCGGCGCGCATGTCGTCCATCGGACCGTCTTCTTCCGCGAGGGGTTCCTCGGCGCGGCAGGTCGTCGGGCAGGAAGCCGCCCGACTGGTGCTTCCACAGCATCGCGTAGTGGCCGCCGTGCCGCAGCAGCTCGTCGTGCGTGCCCTGCTCGACGATGCGGCCGGCGTCGAGCACGACCAGTCGGTCCATGCGTGCGATGGTGGAAAGGCGATGCGCGATCGCGATCACCGTCTTGCCCTCCATGAGTCCGAGCAGCTGGTCCTGGATCGCGAGCTCGACCTCGCTGTCGAGCGCCGACGTCGCCTCGTCGAGCACGAGGATCGGCGCGTTCTTGAGGATCACGCGCGCGATCGCGATGCGCTGCCGCTGGCCGCCCGAGAGCTTCACGCCGCGCTCGCCGACGTGCGCCTCGTAGCCCGGTGCGTCCGCGCCAGTCCATGAGGTCCGAGACGAACTCGTGCGCGTGCGCGCGGCGCGCGGCGGTCTCGATGTCGTCCGCCGACGCGCCCGGCCGCCCGTAGCCGATGTTGGCGGCGATCGAGCGATGCAGGAGCGACGTGTCCTGCGTGACCATGCCGATCGCCATGCGCAGCGATTCCTGCGTCACGTTGCGGATGTCCTCGCCGTCGATGCGGATGCTGCCCTGCTCGAGCTCGTGGAAGCGCAGGAGCAGGTTGACGAGCGTCGACTTGCCTGCACCCGAGCGGCCGACGAGGCCCACGCGCTCGCCGGGCCGGATCGCGAGGTTGAAGTCGTCGAGCACGCGGCGGGCGTCGCTGCGGCCGTAGGTGAACGTCACGTGCTCGAAGCGGATCTCGCCGTGCGGCACCGCGAGCTCGCGCGCGTCCGGACGGTCGACGAGCGCGTGCGGCACGGCGATCGTCTCCATGCCCTCCTGCACGACGCCGATGTTCTCGAAGATGCCGGTGACTTCCCAGCTCACCCAGCCGGCGACGTTGGCGATCTGCCACGCGAGCGGCAGCGCGGTGGCGACCACGCCGGCGCTCACCTGTCCCTGCGCCCACAGGGTGATGCCGATGCCGGCGGTGGCGACCAGCAGCAGCGCGTTCATCGTCGACAGCGTGGCCATGAACTTGGTGATGAGCCGCATGTGCGCGGCGATCGCCTTCGCGTGCTCGTCGATCACCTCGCGCACGTACGCGTCCTCGTCGCGGGCCCGCGCGAAGAGCTTCACCGTGAGGATGTTGGTGTAGCTGTCCACCACGCGGCCCATCACGTGCGAGCGCACCTCGGAGCTCGCCTTGGCGAGGTCGCGCATCCGCGGCACGAAGTGCCGGAGGAAGAAGACGTAGCCGCCGAACCAGGCGAGCGTGGGGAGCGCGAGGCGCCAGTCGGCCAGCGCCATCAGCACCAGCGCCGAGAGCCCGTAGATCGCGATGTACCAGACCGCGCGGATCGACGACACCACCGACTCGCGCAAGCGCGTTCGACGTCTGCATCACGCGGTTGGCGATGCGGCCCGCGAAGTCGTTCTGGAAGAACGGCCAGCTCTGGCGCACGACGTGCCAGTGGCTCTGCCAGCGGATGAGGCTCGTGACGTTCGGCACCACCGCGTTGTTGCGCACGAGGCTGTCGGCGAAGAGGGTCACCGGGCGCCCGACGAGCACCGCCAGAGCCATCCCGACCAGCATCGGCAGCGCCGCCGCGAACGCCGCCGCGCGATCGTCGGCCTGCATCAGCGTGACCAGCCTGCCGATGAACACCGGGATCAGGGTGTCGATGAGCGCGACCAGGATGCCGGTCACGAACATCGCCGCGTAAAGACCCTTCGTCTGCCGTATGAAATGCCAGTAGAACGCGAGCAGCCCCGGCGGCGGCGCGGTGCCGGGCAGGGCGGTGGGACGGATGCGGGATTCGAAGAAAGCGAACATGGGTGGCCGCCAATGGATCGCGCCGCAGGCTTGTGGCGCGCGGCGCGGGCTTGCAGGGGAAGCGCACGATTGTAGCGAAGCCCGCGCTGCCCGTCCCGCCGCCGGGCCGCCGGCGGCCGCCGGATGACGGGCGGCCCCCTCGTGGCACGGCGCCGCGGGAGGTCTAGAATGTCCCGTGGCCTTGCGAAGAGGAGTCGGCCCATGACCCCCTGGCGTGTCGTTCTCCTGTCCCTGTTGCCTGTCGGCCTGCGCCTCGGCACCGCCGGTGCCGCACGACGGCCGGTTCTTCCATGACGCGCAGTTCCGTCCCGCGAGCGAGGCCATCCGCGTCGACGACGTGTTCGCGCTGTCGCCCGCGATGCGCGAGTACCTCGACGCACAGATCAACGGGCCGGCGCAGAAGCGCGGCCGCCAGAACGCGCTGGTGGACGCGCTCTACACGCACGGCGACCTGAAGCTCGAGTACGACTCCGAGATGACGCGCAACGCGGCCCAGGCGTTCGCCGCGCGCTCGGGCAACTGCCTGTCGCTGGTGATCATGACCGCGGCGTTCGCCAAGGCCCTTGACCTGCCGGTGACGTACCAGAAGGTGTTGGTCGACGACGACGTGGGCGCGCAGCGGCGACATCTACCTCGCCATCGGGCACGTCAACCTCACCCTCGGCCGGCGCAAGACCGACGAGGGCGGCTTCGGGTATCGCGTCGGCAAGAAGCCGTTCGAGAGCGAGGGACTCACCATCGATTTCCTGCCCCCCGACGACATGCGCCGCATGCGCAGCCTGGAGGTCAGCGAGGACGTGATCGTCGCGATGTACATGAACAACCGCGCGGTGGAAGCGCTGGCGCGCGATCGCATCGACGATGCGTACTGGTGGGCGAGGGCGTCGATCCGCCAGGCGCCGGAATTCCTGGTCGCGTACAACACGCTGGGCGCCGTCTACCGCCTGCATGGCGACGCGCGCGAGGCGGAGCCGGTGCTGCGCTTCGTGCTGGAGCGCGAGCCGTCCAACACGCAGGCGATGTCGAACCTGGTGGCGGTGCTGCGCGACCAGGGCCGCGCCGCCGAGGCCGACAAGCTTGCGGCGCGACTCGAAGCGCTCGACCCCGAGCCGGCATTCGCCTTCTTCAACCGCGGGATGGACGCGTTGCAACAAGGGCGAACATGCAAGCCGCCAAGGACGCGTTCGCGCGCGAGGTCGCCCGCGCTCCGGACTACCACGAGTTCCAGTTCTGGCTCGCGGTCACGCTGCTCAACCTGGGCGAGGTGGACGCCGCACGCCAGCACCTCGCGCTCGCGGTGAAGAACAGCACCACGCGCCACGACCACGACCTCTACGCCGCGAAGCTGGACCGGCTTACGCGGATGCACAACTAGCGGGGTGCCCGCGCGAGCGCGGCGCCCGGGCCCGTTGAGCGACGGCAGCTTCGCGTTCAGCACGCCGGCGAAGGTCACCCGCGCGAGGTACGGCGCGAGCAGCCATGCCGCGGCGCCACTCCGCTCGTGCCGCCGCATCGCCGTCCGGTGCGTAGCGAGGCGAGAACGCGATGGTCAAATCGGACGCGCCGCGTTAACCTTGCCGCCGATTCCACACGAGGCACGTGCATGAAGACCTTTCGGATCGCCACCATCCCAGGCGACGGCATCGGCAAGGAAGTCGTTCCCGCGGGGCGCGACGTCCTGCAGGCGCTTGCGCAGGCGCGCGGCGAGTTCGCGTTCGAGTTCACCGACTTCGGCTGGGGCGGCGACTGGTATCGCGCCCACGGCGTCATGATGCCGGAGGACGGCCTCGACCCGCTGCGTCGAATGGATGCCATCCTGTTCGGATCGGCCGGCGATCCGCAGATTCCCGACCACGTGACGTTATGGGGACTGCGCCTGGCGATCTGCCAGGGCTTCGACCAGTACGCGAACGTGCGGCCGACGCGCATCCTGCCCGGCATCGACGCGCCGCTCAAGCGCTGCGCGCCCGGCGACCTCGACTGGGTGATCGTGCGCGAGAACACCGAGGGCGAGTACGCAGGGGTCGGCGGCCGCGTGCATCGCGGCCATCCGATCGAGGTGGCCACCGACGTTTCCATCATGACGCGCGTGGGCGTGGAGCGCATCCAGCGCTTCGCGTTCCGCCTCGCGCAATCGCGCCCCCGCAAGCAGCTGACCGTCGTCACCAAGTCGAACGCACAGCGGCATGCGATGGTGATGTGGGACGAGGTCGCGCAGATCGTGGCCCGCGACTTTCCGGACGTGACGTGGGACAAGGAGCTGGTCGACGCCGCGACCGCGCGCATGGTCAACCGTCCCGCGTCGCTCGACACGATCGTCGCCACCAACCTGCACGCCGACATCCTGAGCGACCTCGCGGCTGCGCTCGCCGGCAGCCTCGGCATCGCGCCCACCGGCAACATCGACCCCGAGCGCCGCTATCCTTCCATGTTCGAGCCGATCCACGGCTCGGCGTTCGACATCATGGGCAAGGGGCTCGCCAATCCGATCGGCACGTTCTGGAGCTGCGTGATGCTGCTCGAGCATCTCGGCGAGCCGGGCGCCGCGGCGGAGCTCATGGCGGCCATCGAGGCGGTGACCGCCAACCCCGCGCTGCACACGCGCGACCTGGGCGGCACCGCCACGACGGCGCAAGTCACCGAAGCGGTGGCGGCCCGCATCCGCGAAGGATGCGCGCGGCACGCCGCCTGATCGACCCCAGGACCAACCGTTTCAACCAGGAGGAAGCACCCATGATGCGAAAGCTCGCTGCGTTGCTGTTGCCGCTCGCCGCCGGATGCGCGCTGGCGCAACCCTGTCCGGAGAAGAACGTCCTCTACTGGCAGGCGTTTCCGCCGGGCGGCGAGTCGGACCTCGCCGCCCGGCACCAGCAGGTGGTGCTGAAGAAGAAGTGCCCGGCCATCGAGACCATCGTGCAATACAAGCCGGGCGCGGGCGGCGGCGTCATGTGGACGCAGATGAACTCGCTGCCGGCCGATGGCGTGAACATCGTCGGCATCAACCTGCCGCACATCGTGTTCCAGCCGATCGAGGGGCAGGTGAGCTACAAGACCGAGGACGTGACGCCGGTGTTCTGGTTCCACTACACGCCGGACGCGCTGGTGGTGCCCGAGCAGAGCCCGTACAAGACGTTCGCCGATTTCGTGAAGGCGGCGAAGGCCGATCCGGGCAAGATGTCGCTCGGCGGATCGGGACTCAATTCCGCGAATCACGCGGCGCACGAGCGCCTCGACAGCGTATTCGGCATCAAGACGATCTACGTGCCGTACAAGGGCACCGGCGACATGACGACCGCCGTCGTCGGCAGCCAGGTGGACGGCGCGATGTCGTACACGGCGTTCGCGATCAACAACAAGGGCAAGGTGCGCGCGCTCGCGGTCGCGATGGAGAAGCGGCATCCGCTGCTGCCGGACGTCCCCACGTTCCGCGAGCTCGGCGTCGACTGGGTCGACGGCGCCTATCGCGGCATCGGCGTGCCGAAGGGCACCTCGCCGGAGGCGCGGCGCAAGCTCGCCGACCTGTGGCTCGCGCTCAACACCGATCCGGAGATGAAGACGCTCGCCGACAAGAGCGGCTTCGAGCTCGTCAACGTCGGCAATGCCGAGATGGACGCGTTCATGAAGGACAAGATCAAGCTCTACACCGAGGGCGCGCAGCGCCTCGGCCTCGGGAAGAAATAGCGCGGGCCGCCGGCCGTCGCAACCGTCGCGACTGCCGTTCAGGTGAGGACGGAAGACTGCGCGAGGCCCGCGTCCACCAGCACGTGCTGGCCGGTCATGCCGTCGCTGTCGTCGGCGGCGAGGAACAGCGTGGCGCGCGCGACGTGCCCGCTGTCGAGGCGGATCTTGAGGCACTGCTCGGCCAGGAACCGCTCCTCCGCGACGGCGTCGCGGTGGAGCGTCATCTGCCGCTCGGTCACGATGGCACCCGGGACGAGCGCATTGACCCGGATGTTGCGCGGTCCGAGCTCGCGCGCGAGCGTGCGCGTGAGGCCGAGGATGCCGGCCTTCGCGGTGGTGTAGCCGACGAGGTTCGGCCGGCCGCGCATCCAGCTCACCGAGCCCATGTTGATCACGCTTCCCCCGCCCGCCGCGGCCATCGCGGGCGCCACGGCCTGGATCGCGAAGAAGTAGTGCTTGAGGTTGAGCGCGAGGCGGTCGTCCCAGAATTCGGGCGTGACGTCCTCCAGCGCATGCCGGTCGTCGCGACCCGCGTTGTTGACCAGCACGCGGATGGCGCCGTGGACCTCGATCACGCGCCGGAGCAGCGCCTGGTACGCGACGGCGTCGCGCACGTCGCACGCGCCGTACCACGGACGCGGATGTCCGGCCGCCACCGCCTCGCCGATCAGCGCGTCGCCGCCGTCCTCCCGGGTGCCGCAGAAGGCGACGCGCGCCCCCTGGACCGCGAAGGCGCGCACGAGCTCGGCGCCGATGCCCGAGCTGCCGCCGGAAATGAACACGACCTTGTCGCGCAGGGAAGGGTAGAGGGTGTAGGCCATCATGGTCGTCCGATGCGGATGCGAATCTACCAGCCCTTGGGCAGGATTTCGGCCAGCGCGACGACGCGCCCCTCGTCGATGCTGCGATGCGCGGCGAGGCCGGTGGCCACCGCCCGGAGGCCTTCCTCCAGCGTGATCTCCGGCGGCTTGCCGTGGCGCACGGCGTCGGCGAAGCGCAGGTGCTCGATGTACGACGCGCCGAAGTGCTGGCCGCCGTACTTGATGCTGGTGTCCCAGATGCGGCGCACCGACACGCCGCGGCCGGTGCCCGAAGGCTGTCCCCACACCTCGCGCCGGCCCCAGTCCGCGCGCCGCCCGTAGCGCAGCGTCAGCGAGGGCAGCAGCGACTCCAGCTTGCCTTCGTCGCCGACGATCGTGAGGTGCTCGCTGTCGACGGAATTCTCCGCGTACATGCACAGGTCGAGCATGGCCCGCGCGCCGCTGCCGTACTCGACCACCACGTAGGCGCTGTCGAGGATGTCCGGCTTGCGCCCGCCGTAGTCCTCGTCCAGGTGGTTCACGCGCTGGCCGCCGGAGGCGAACACGCGCTGCGGCGATTCGCGCAGGACGACGTCCATCAGGTTGAAGTAGTGGCAGCACTTTTCGACCAGCGTGCCGCCGGTGTTGACGGTGAAGCGGTTCCAGTCGCCCACCTTGGGATAGAACGGCTCGCGGTGCTCGCGGATCGCCACCTGCTGCACGCGGCCCACAGCGCCTTCGTGCGTCATGCGGATGGCCTCGGCCACCGGCGGCATGTAGCGGTATTCCTGCGCGACCCAGACGATGCCGCGCCCGCCCTTCGCCCGACGCTCCGCTTCACGGGCGACAAGCTCGACGCCATCCTCGATCCGGGTCACCACCGGCTTCTCGACCAGGATGTGAAGGTCCGTGCCGAGCGCGTCGCGCACCATCTCGACGTGGGTGAAATTGGGCGTCGCGATCACCACCGCGTCGCACACGCCGCTTTGCAGCAGGTCGCGATGGCTGGCGAAGACCTCCGGCCGGTCGCGGCACAGCGCCAGCGCGGCGTCGCGGCTTTCGGGGTGCGGGTCGGCGAGCGCGGTCACGCGTCCGCCGGCCGGCGGCATCGCCTGGATGTTCTCGATGTGCTCGCGGCCCATGCTGCCGCAGCCGACGATCCCGTAGCGCAGCGCGCCTGCCCGATGCTCGTTCATGGAAACCTCGCGTGACTTGGAAGGCGCCGCTCTCGCCGCGCTCATCCCTTCATGCCGCCCTGCGTCAGCCCGCCGACGACGCGCTCCTGGAACACCGCGATCACCACCGCCACCGGCACGATCGCCACCACCAGCGCGGCCGAGATGATGGGCCACGGGAACGTGAATTCGCCCTGGTACAGCGTGATGCCCACCGGCAGCGTGCGCATCGTCGCGCTGGCGTTGAGCGACAGTGCCAGCAGGAACTCGTCCCACGCGTTCACGAAGGCGAGGATGCCCGCGGTGAAGACGCCGGGGGCGGCCAGCGGCACCACCACGCGCCAGAGCGCCCCCACCCGCGTGCAGCCGTCGATCATCGCCGCGTTCTCGAGATCCTTGGGGATCGTCTGGAAGAATCCCACCAGCACCAGCGTGCAGACGGGAAGGTTGAGCACGGTGTACGGCAGCACCAGCGCGGTGTAGGTGTTGAGGAGGTCGAGCGTGCGCATCGTCTCGAAGATCGGGACCAGCAGCGTGACCAGCGGGAACATGCTCGAGGCGACGATGCAGGTCAGGATGAGCTGGCGCCGCGGCAGTTCGAGACGGGCGATGGCGTAGGCCGCGAGCGCGGCGACGAACAGGGAAAGCGCCGTCGACAGCAGCGCGACCACGAAGCTGTTGCCGAGGTAGCGCAGGAGCGGCTGGTCGGTGAAGGCCTGCACGTAATTGGCGAGCGTGGGATGGTGCGGCAGGTAGGTGATGGGCTTGCTCACGAGCTCGGCCTCCGTCTTGAGCGAGGTGAGCAGGATCCACACCGCCGGGAAGAAGCCGTTCACCACGACGATCGCCGAGGCGATGAGCCGCAGCGCGCGTCCGTCGAGCGCCTTCACGCGTTCCTCCCGATGCGCCGCAGGTAGAGCGCGGTCACCGCCATCGAGAGCACGAACATGCACACGGCGAGCGTCGAGCCGTAGCCGACGTCGAGGTAGTCGATGGTCGTCTTGTGGATCAGCATCGCCAGCGTCTCGGTGGCGTTGCCGGGTCCGCCGCGGGTCATCGTGTACGGGATGTCGAACGTCTGCAGCGCGGTGATCGTGCGGAAGATGAGCGCGACGACGATCGACGGCATCAGCATCGGGATGGTGATCTCGCGGAACTGCTGCCAGCGCGATGCCCCGTCGACCTCGGCGGCCTCGTAGAGCGAGCGCGGGATCATCTGCAGGCCCGCGAGCAGGATCAGGGCCATGAACGAGCTCGTCTTCCACACAATGGTGAGGCAGATCGCGGTGAACGCCCAGCGCGGGCTCAGGAGCCACATGGTCGGCTCGCCGCTGCCCGGGAAGCGCCGGACGATGTCGTTCACGACGCCGTACTCGGTGTGGAAGAACCACGCGAAGATCAGGCCCGCGAAGGCGAGCGGCAGCGCCCACGGCAGCAGCAGCGCGAGGCGTACGGGCCACTGGCGGCGGAAGGGCAGGTTGGCGAGCAGCGCGAGCCCGAGGCCCACGACCAGCGCACCCGGCACCGTCACCAGGGTGATGAGCACCGTGTTCCAGGTCGCGTTCCAGAACTCGCCGTCCTGGAACACGAGCAGGTAGTTCTCGAAGCCCACGAACTTGAAGCCGCCGCTCCCGCCCGACAGCCGCATGTCGAAGAAGCTGTTGAAGATCAGCTTCCCGATCGGATAGGCGACGATCACGAGCAGCAGCAGGAACGCGGGGGCGAGCAGCACGAACCCCAGCGTCCTCTCGCTGGGGTCGCGCAGGCGGTCGAGGGCGGTCATCGCGCGACGATCCTCCCCCGTGCGCGGGGAGGGCTCCGCTTCAGCGCATCACGCGCGCGAGGCGCGACTGGATCTCGGACACGCCCTCGTCCGGCTTCTTGGTGCGCGCGAGCACGGCGCTGGTCGTGGTCCGGATGACGTCGCTGACCTGGCCGTAGTCGCGGCTCATCGGCCGGTTCTTGCCGGCGATGACGACGTTGGACGCGTCCTTGAACCACGGCACGGCCTTCACGACGTCGGCGTCCACGTACACGCTCTGGTACACGGGCAGCAGCGAGCCCTCGATCGCGAGCAGCTTGCTCGCGCCGGTCGTGGACATGAACTTCACGAGCTTGGCCGCCTCGGCCTTGTGCTTCGAGAACGCGCTCACCGCCCACTGCCAGCCGCCGACGCAGGTCGCGCTCTTGCCGCCGGCCATCGCGGGCAGCGGCATCACGCCGACCTTGCCCTTGACGGTGGAATCCGGATCGACCTGGAAGCGGTCCCACGCGAAGCCCCAGTTGATCGCGAAGACCACCTGCCCCGCCTTGAACTCGTTGACGGTGTCGGGCGTCTTCACCTCGGCGACGTTCCTCTTGATCACGCCGGCGTCGACCATGGACAGCCACTGGTTGAGGCCCTTGGTGGCGGCCGTCTTGTCGAGCGTCATCTTGCCGGAGGCGTCGTTGAATTCCTTGCCCTGGCTCCAGTACGGCAGCAGGAAGGTGCACACGGCGCCCTCGATGGGCGCGCCCTGGATGGAGAGGCCCTGCAGGTTGGGATTCTTCTCGCCCTCCTGGATCTTCTTCGCCGCGGCGGTGAGCTCGTCCCACGTCTTGGGCTCGGGGATCTTGTACTTGTCGAGCAGGTCCTTGCGGTAGTACATGAACATCGCGTCGGCGAACGCCGGCATCGCCGCGATCTTGCCGTCGATGACGTCGGCCTGCGCATACACCGGCAGGTACGGCTTCATCACCTCGGCCGGGTTGCCGATGTAGGCGTTGAGCGGCTCGAGCCAGCCGGCGCCGAAGTACTGCGCGGGATTGACGATGTCGATCATGTAGATGTCGATCGCCGAGTCCTTCGCGTTCAGCACGGTGGACAGGTACTGGCGCTGCAGCTCGCTGGTCGCGCCGCCGGTCTCGATCTCGATCTTCACGCCGGGATTGGCCGCCTGGTACTGGTCGAACAGCTTGCGCATGAGATCGGGGCGCTGGTTGGCGCCGCCCGAGAACACGCGCAGCGTGGTCTGCGCGAGCGCACCGGTGCTGACGATGCCGAGCGCGAGACCCGCGGTCAGCGCCCACGTGGCAAATCGGCTGTGACGTTTCATCCTCGCTCCTCCTTGGGTGGAAATCAGTGCAGCGCCGCTCCGGTGGCGGCGTCGAACAGGTGCAGGTGGGACGGACTGACGTGCAGGGTGATGCCGGTGCCCGGCGGCTCGCGGAACGATGCCGGGCAGCGCGCCACCATTTCGGTGCCGCCGACCTTCAGCGTCACCAGCGTTTCCGCGCCGAGCGGCTCGAGCAGCGAGACTTCCGCCGGCAGCGCGATGTCGCCGGGCGCCCCGGCGAGCCGCAGGTTCTCGGGGCGCACGCCGAACTTGAGCGTCGCGCGCTGCGCGCCGAGCGCGGCGAGGTCCGGCGGCAGCGGCACCCGCACGCCCGTGAGGTCGGCGCCGCCGTCGCGCATCGCGCAGTCGACGAGGTTCATCGGCGGCGCCCCGGTGAAGCCGGCGACGAACAGCGCGGCGGGGCGGTTGTAGATCGCGTCGGGCGTGTCGTATTGCATGCGATGGCCGGCCGAGAGGACCGCGATGCGGTCGGCGAGCGTCATCGCCTCGGTCTGGTCGTGGGTCACGTAGATGATCGTCGCGCCCAGCCGCTGGTGCAGCCGCTTGATCTCCGTGCGCATCTCGTTGCGCAGCTGCGCGTCGAGGTTGGACAGCGGCTCGTCGAACAGGAACACCTTGGGCTCGCGCACGATCGCGCGGCCGATGGCCACGCGCTGGCGCTGGCCGCCCGAGAGCGCGGCCGGGCGCCGTTCGAGCATGTGGTCGATGCGCAGCAGCGTCGCCGCGTTCATCACGCGCCGCCTGATCTCGTCCTCGGGCGTCTTGCGCAGGCGCAGCCCGAACGCCATGTTGTCGTAGAGCGACTTGTGCGGATAGAGCGCGTAGTCCTGGAACACCATCGCGATGTCGCGGCTGCGCGGGGGCAGGGCGTTCACCACCTGGCCGCCGATGCGCACCTCGCCGCCGGTGATCGCCTCCAGTCCCGCGATCATGCGCAGCAGCGTGCTCTTGCCGCAGCCCGACGGCCCGACGAACACCACGAACTCGCCATGGCGGATGTCGAGGTCGATGCCGTGGATGACGGTGGTCTTGCCGTCATAGCTCTTGGTGACGCCGGAGAGCGTGACCTCCGCCATCAGTAGCCTCCTTCGGGCCGCGCGAGCGCCGGCGCGGCGACCGCGGATTCCGCGGCGCGCAGCGCCTGCACCGCGCCCTGCGCCCCGCGCATGAGGAGCCCCAGGTCGGAGGCGATGGCGACGAAGTCGTAGCCCATCGCGCGGTAGCGCGCGACGGTCTCGGCCGTGCCGCCCACGGTGCCGATGGGCATGCCCTGCGCCTGCGCGCGCCGCGCGGCATCGGCCATCTGCGCGAGCACGTCGTCGTGGCCGAGGTTGCCCGCCTGTCCCAGGCTGCCCGCGAGATCGCCGGGACCGACGAACAACGCATCCACGCCGGGCACGGCGGCGATCGCCTCGAGGTTCGCGATGGCCTGCGGCGATTCGAGCTGCACGAGCACGGCCACCGACCCGTTCGCGCTCCGCGGGAACCCGGGCATCGTGCCGAATCGCGACGCGCGGCTCATGCCCGCGATGCCGCGGACCCCTTCGGGCGGATAGCGGGTGGCCGCCACCGCGCGCGCGGCCTCGCCGGCGTCCTGCACGAACGGGAACAGGAGCGACGGCGCGCCGGCGTCGAGCACGCGCTTCACGTAGACCGTGTCGTTCCACGGCACCCGCACGACCGGCGCCATGCCCGTGTTGCCGACGGCCTGCAGCATGTGCACGAGGTCCATGAGGTCGAGCGGCGTGTGCTCCATGTCGATCACGCCCCAGTCGAATCCCGCGGTGCCCATCGCCTCGGCGACGATGGGGCTGGCGGCCATGATCCAGGTGCCGATCGGCGTCTTCGTGCGGCGGTCGGCGAGCAATCGATGGAAGGGGTTCATCGCGGTTCCGATCAGTAGATGGCGGGCTCGGGCGTGGGCGCCGTCCCGGCGAGGAAGTCGAAGTCGCATCCTTCGTGCGCCTGCGTGACGTGCTCCTGGTACAGCCGCGTGAAGCCGCGCGCGTAGGGCGGCGCCGGCGGCGACCAGGCCGCGCGCCGGCGCGCGAGCTCGGCGTCGTCCACCAGGAGCTCGAGCGAGCGGCGCTCGACGTCGAGCGCGATCTCGTCGCCGGTGCGCACCAGCGCGAGCGGGCCGCCGACCGCGCTCTCGGGGCTCACGTGCAGCACGCAGGTGCCGTAGTGCGTGCCGCTCATGCGGGCGTCGGAGATCCGCACCATGTCGCGCACGCCGCGGGCGAGCAGCTTCTTCGGAATCGGCAGGTTGCCCCACTCGGGCATGCCGGGCGCGCCGACCGGGCCCGCGTTGCGCAGGACCAGCACGGTCCCCTCGTCGCAGTCGAGCGCGGGGTCGGCCAGCGCGGCGTTCATCTCGCGCGGGCTGTCGAACACCAGCGCGCGCCCGCGGTGGCGCAGGAGCGCGGGATCCGCCGCGCTCGGCTTGATCACCGCGCCCTCCGGCGCCAGGTTGCCGCGCAGCACGGCGAGCGCGGGCCGCGGGCTCACCGGATGGTCGAGCGCGCGGATCACCTCGGGGTCGCTGACCGTGCGGCCGGCGAGCTCGGCCTCCCAGCTCCGTCCGGTGACGGTCGTCTCGCCGAGCGCAAGCTCGTCGCGAAGCACCCCCATCAGCGCCGGCAGGCCGCCCGCATAGTAGAAGTCCTCCATCAGCCGGTCGCCGCTCGGGAACAGGTTGGCAAGCACCGGCACGCGGCGCGCGATCGCGTCGAGATCGGCCAGCGTCAGCGCGACGCCGGCACGGCGCGCCATCGCGACGATGTGCACCGCCGCATTGGTCGAGCCGCCGAGTGCCATCTGCACGGCCGCGGCGTTGCGGAACGCGCCCGCGGTCAGGATCTTCCGCGGCGTGAGGTCGTCCCAGATCATCTCCACGATGCGCTCGCCGCAGGCTTCGGCCATGCGCGGATGCGCGGCGTCCATCGCGGGGATGCTGGTGCTGCCGGGCAACGCGAGGCCGAGGGCCTCGACGATCGCCGTCATGGTGCTGGCGGTGCCCATCGTGTTGCACGTGCCGGGCGAGCGCGTCATCCGCGCCTCGAGGCGCACCCACTCGGCGTCGTCGATGCGCCCCGCCTGATGCTCGTCCCAGAACATGCGGGTGTGCGTGCCGGCGCCCACCGTGCGGCCCTGGTGCCGGTCGTTGAGCATCGGGCCGGCGGGGCAGAAGATCGCCGGGATGTCCATGCTGATCGCGCCCATCACGGTGCCGGGGGTGGTCTTGTCGCACCCGGCGAGCAGCACCGCACCGTCGACGGGAAGCGAGCGCAGCAGCTCCTCGACTTCCATCGCGAGGAAATTGCGATAGAGCATCGTGGTGGGCTTCACCAGCACTTCGCCGAGGCTCATCGCAGGCAGCTCGAGCGGCATGCCGCCGGCCATGAGCACGCCGCGCTTGACCGATTCCGCGCGCTCCCGAAGGTGTGCATGGCAGGGCGACAGGTCGCTCCACGTATTGACGACCGCGACGATCGGGCGCGCCGTCACGTCCTCGCGGCGCAGGCCCATCTGCTGCATCCGCTGCCGGTGCGCGAAGCCGCGCATGCCGGCGTCGGAGAACCAGCGGCGGCTGCGGAGTTGGTCGAGGGTCCGGGGCATGTCAGCGGGGCCGGCAACGGCCGGAAGGTCGTCGTTTACCACCGGCACGGCGTCGGCGCCAGTCGCCGGCGTTGGACGCGCCACGCGGCGAGCCGGGCGTCATGCGGCACGCGACAGGAGGTTGACATAGTCGTGGCGCGTCGTGACCACGCTGCTGATCCGGTACTCGACCGCGCGCCCGCCCAGCGCGATGGCGGTGCGCCGGACCTGCAGGAGCGCCTGCCCCGGCGAGATCCCGAGCACGCGCGCGCTCGCACGGTCCGCCGCCACGGCGCGCACGCGCTCGTGCGCCCGCACGACGGTGATGCCGAACTCGTTCTGGTAGAGATGGTAGAGGGTGCTCGGGCGCTCCCGCAGTCGCTTCTCGGTGAGCCCGCGAAACAGCACGGCGGGAATCACGAGCTGGTCGTGCACGACCACCGTGCCCTGCAGGCGCAACCGGTTCTGCACCGCGAAGGCGGGATCGCCGGCCTGCATGCCCAGCGCGCTCGCGGCCTCCTCGTCCATGCGGGCGCGCTCGAACGACAGGAGCTCGACCTCGGGCGCCTCGCGCAGGCCGTCGCCGCGCTCGACGTGGAAGAACTGGAAGAGGAAACGGTCGCGCGTGTGGGTGGCGACGAAGGTGCCGCGGCCCTGTCGCCGGACCAGGATGTGATCGGCGACGAGGTCGTCGACCGCGCGGCGCAGCGTGCCCACGGCGACACCGAAGGAGGCCGACAGCCGGGTCTCGCTCGGCAGCGCTGCGCCCGGCGCGAGGGCGCCTTCCTCGATGGTGCGCAGCAGCGCCCGCGCCACCGCGCGGTACAGCGGCATGCCCGCCGCGTCCGGTGCGATCGGAGCGAAGCGCGGGGTTGCCGCGGAGGGTTGCGCGCGAGCCATCGGCGGAGCATACGCACGTTCGCGCGGCGTTTCATCCATGTCATCTATATGACTTGGTTGACGATCCGCCGACCGCTTCCGGATACTCGTTCCGTCGCGCCCGGAGCCCGTGCTCCGGGCTCCCCTTGCCACGTCCGGAAACCTTCAATGAGCAGGATCGTGATCACCGAATTCATGGACGAGCGGGCGGTCGCGCGCCTGCGCGACCGCCACGATGTCCTCTACGACGCCGGCCTCGTCGACGACGCGCCGCGCCTCCTCGCCGCCGCCGCCGACTGCGACGCGATCGTCGTGCGCAATCGCACGCAGGTGCGCGGCGCGCTGCTGGGGGCGCTCACGCGCTGCAAGGTCGTCGGCCGGCTCGGCGTCGGGCTCGACAACATCGACGTCGCGGCCTGCGCGGCGCGCGGCCTCCAGGTGATCCCGGCCACGGGCGCCAACGCGCTCTCGGTCGCCGAATACGTGATCGGCACGGCGATGGTCCTCCTGCGGGGCGCCTATCAATCCACCGCGGCGGTTGCAGCGGGCGCCTGGCCGCGCAACGCACTCGGCAACGGCCGCGAGATCGCGGGCAAGACGCTCGGCATCGTCGGTTTCGGGTCCATCGGGCAACTCACCGCGCGGCTGGGACGTGCGGTCGGCATGGAGGTGATCGCGTACGACGCGCTGCTCGACGGCCGCGATCCGGTGTTCGCGGCGCACGGCGTGCGCAGCGCGCCGCTCGACGCGGTCGTGAGCGATGCCGACGTGGTCACCCTGCACGTGCCGCTGGTCGACGCAACCCGCGGGCTGTTCGCGGCAGCCCGCATCGCCGCGATGAAGCGCGGCGCGGTGCTCGTGAATACCGCGCGGGGCGGCATCGTGGACGAGGCGGCGCTGGCCGACGCGCTGCGCAGCGGACACTTGGGCGGCGCGGCGCTCGACGTGTTCGCGGCCGAGCCGCTGCCGGCGTCGTCGCCATTCGCGGACTGTCCGAACCTCATTCTGACGCCGCACGTGGCGGGCGTCACCGCCGAGGCGAACGAGCGCGTGAGCTTCCTGATCGCGGACAAGGTGCTGGAGGCGCTGGCATGAAGCTGCCGATGACCGAAGTGGCGGCGCTGGTCGTCGCGAAGCTCGAGCGGGCGGGCGCGACGCCCGCGATGGCGCAGGCGACGGCGAGCGCCCTCGTGCTCGCGGAGGCGCAGGCCATGCCGTCCCATGGCCTGTCCCGGGTGGCGCAGTATGCGGCGCAGCTGCGCAACGGGCGCGTCGCGGGCGATGCCGTGCCGGCGATCGCCCGGCGCACCGGCGGCGCGCTGCTCGTCGACGCGGCGGAAGGCCTGGCCTTTCCCGCGTGCGCGCTGGCCGTACGCGAGGCCATCGCGGCCGCGCCCGTGCAGGGTGTCGTCTTCGCCGGCGTAATGCGCAGTCATCACGCGGGCGTGATGGTCGATCACCTGCGACCCGTTGCCGCAGCCGGGCTGGTGGGACTCGGGTTCGCGAACTCGCCGGCCGCGATGCCCGCCGCGGGCGGCCGGCATCCGATCTTCGGCACCAATCCCATCGCGGCGGCGTTCCCGCGCCGCGCGCACGATCCGCTGCTGATCGACCTCAGCCTGTCGGAGGTCGCGCGCGGCAAGGTGATGGTCGCGGCGCGTGCGGGCCAGCCGATTCCGCAAGGGTGGGCGCTCGACGCGGACGGCAATCCCACCACCGACGCGCAGGCCGCGCTCGAAGGCTCGATGCTGCCGGTCGGCGCGGTCTCGTCGCCGAAGGGCGCGATGCTCGCGCTCGTCGTCGAGCTCCTGGTCACCGCGGTCATCGGCGCGCGCTTCGGCTTCGAGGCGTCGACGTTCTTCGTCGACGAAGGCAACCGGCCCGGCATCGGGCAGGCGTTCATCGTCGTCGACCCCGCCGCGCTCGCGGGCAGCGAACATTATCTCGACCGCGTCGAGGTGCTGATCGACGAGATGCGCAAGGACCCCGGCGTGCGCCTGCCCGGCGCGCGCCGCGAAGCGTTGCGCCGCGCGGCCGAACGCGACGGCATCGAAGTATCGGACGCGCTGCTCGCGCAATTGCGCGCGGCCTGACGCATCCGCGGCGCGCTCGCGCCGATAGCCCAAGCGATTCACTCGGATTAGCGCCGCGCGTGTTGCGCGGACGCACACGCGTTGGCGCGAACGCGGGTCGCATTGACGACCGTCAACTTTGGAGCCGCTGCCTGCGCGCACGATGGCCCCCAATGCGCTCACCAATCGTGGGCGCAGCACGATACGGCGCCTGTAACGCAGGCCGTAACTACGCAGCACTCCTGGGGAGTTCCACATGCGATTCAAGTCGATCTTTGCGGCCACTGCGCTGCTGGCGGCCGTCGCGGCATTCTGCGCATCACCCGCGTTCGCGCAGGACAAGAAAGCCGACGACAGCGGGCCCGTTTGTCTCACCTGCCACGAGAAGGCGACCGCCACCATCCGGCTGACCGCGCACGGTGCGGCGAACGATTCGAGCGGCAGCGCGTGCCAGGGGTGCCACGGCGACGCCACGCTGCACCTGCAGGACCCGAACAAGAACAAGCCCGTCGAACGTGCTCGACTCGCAAGACCGCGACGGCGGCCGAGAAGTCGGCGGTGTGCCTCACCTGCCACGCCGGCCAGCGCCAGCTCGAGAACTGGTCGATCGCGAAGCACCGCAAGGTGGACGTCACCTGCGTGAACTGCCACTCGATCCACCAGCCGCAATCCGCGGCCAACAACTCGCAGGTCAAGGGCGCCCAGTTCGCGGCCGCGCCGTACACGACGACCGTCGCGCCAGCTGACCTACAAGAAGTGCGTCGAGTGCCACACCGACGTGCGCGCCTCGATCCTGCTGCCGTCGCACCATCCGATCATCGAAGGCAAGATCGGCTGCGAGAGCTGCCACGAGCCGCACGGCTCGCTGCAGAAGGCCAGCCTGCGCAGCGAATCGGTCAACGACCTGTGCCTCTCCTGCCATGCCGACAAGCGCGGCCCGTGGATCCACGAGCACCCGCCGGTCGAGGAGAACTGCGCCACGTGTCACGTGCCGCACGGCTCCGCGCACAAGGGCCTGCTCGCCCAGAAGCCGCCCGCGCTGTGCGCGGACTGCCACCCCGGTGGCCATACGCACGGCATCTACGACGGTCGCGGGACGATCCCGGGCACGCTGCCCTCGAACATCCGCTTCCAAAGTGCCGGCTGCGTCAATTGCCATCGGCAGATCCATGGCAGCAACGCGCCGTCTTCCGCCTACGGCGAATTCTTCCTTCGCTGAGCTCAGGGGACGATCATGAGAGTGAAACTGATTGCCATCGTCGTGGCGGGCCTTTTCGCGCAATCCGCGTACGCCGATGAGAATTTCGTGTGGGGCGGGTCGGCCGAGGTCGGTGGCCGCGGCACCAGCATCGACGGCGCCAGCGTCAACGGCGCCTACGGCACCACCACGCCGCTGCAGTGGATCCCGTTCACGGGTCCGGCCAGCGACGCCAAGGCGCAGGAGTACCAGGACATCCGCAGCGCGCCGATCGGCGTGATCGACATCCGCGGCGCCAGCAAGAACTACTACCTGCGCGGCTACGGCGAGGAATTCGGCCGCGACGACCAGTGGATCAACATCACGGGCGGCGGGTACGGTTCGTGGAAGGCGTCGTTCTACAACAACGACATTCCGCACAACTACTCGTTCAACGCGCTGACGCCCCTGCAGAGCTCGGGCACCACGCTCATGCCCAACCCGGGCGGCGCGTATCCGCCGGCGCGCAATCCGAACGACTGGAACTACTTCAACTACAGCACCCAGCGCAACCAGACGGGCGGCAACTTCGAGGTGTCCGCGAAGTCGCCGTGGTTCGTCCGCGCCGACTACAACGAGGTGCAGCAGACCGGGACGAAGCCGGGCAGCGCGCAGTTCGGCACGGGATCGGGCAACGGCCTGATCGAGCTCGGCATGCCGGTCGACTACACCACCAAGAACGCGCTGATCGAGGGCGGCTACAACAGCAAGCAGTACGGCTTCAAGGTCGCGTTCCTGGACTCGAAGTTCAGCGACGGCAACGACGTCGCGAAGTGGACGAACTTCTACATGCAGAACGGGCTGGACATGTCGCCGCTGCCGCCCGACAACGACTACAAGAAGTGGAGCTTCAACGGCTACATCAAGCAGCTGCCGTGGGACTCGGCCATCATCGTGCGCTTCACGCAGGCCAAGCTGACCAACTCGATCGGGCTCGATTCGCCGGCGTATACGTCGAGCCTCAAGCCGTTGATGAACACCCTTCCTACCGGCGCATCGAATCCACCGGCCGTGGGCTACCTGTTCACGCAGCCGTACGACTCGTCGAACAACCAGAACATCTCGAACTTCAGCGGCGACATCAAGACGACCAGCGCGAACGTGGCGTGGAACGCGAGCCCGATGGCGAAGCTCGACACGCGGGTCTACTACAACTACTACGACAAGCAGAACAACTCCACCACGGTCTCGTACCGGCAAGGCAGCCTCGGCACCAACTGCGCGACCCCGCCGGTGAACAGCGCGACCTGCTTCCAGATCGGCGCACTGACCGAGGAAGCCGGCGAGGAGTTCAGCTACACCAAGAACGCGGCCGGATTCGACGCGTCCTGGTCCTTCAACAGCACCAACAAGCTGCTGGGCGGCTTCGACTGGGAGAACATCGACCGCAACCTCGCCGACGCGCCCAAGTCCGACGACTACCGCTACTGGGTCGAGTATCGCAACAGCGGATGGAACAACCTCTCCGGCCGGTTGAAGTACGAATTCCTGCAACGGCGCTCGGACCTGGTCAACAATGCCGCGAAGACGTCGGTCACCGCGTACTACACCGCCTACGACGTCAACAACTTCGACGCCAACGTCGTCAAGTTCAACCTCGACTGGACGCCGCTGCCGAAGCTGCTGCTGGGCTTCGGCGCCACCTGGCGCCAGGTCGATTACAAGGACAACTACTTCGGCCGCACCGAGGACCAGAGCGAGCAATACGACGTGACCGCGTCCTGGGGCGACGAAAAGCTGCGCCTGACCGGCATCGGCAACTGGGGCAAGCTCCGTTACGACCAGTCGTACCTCACCGGCAACTTCCCGCCGCCGGATCCGAACAGCTCCACCAATTTCAATTGGAGCACCCGGAACACGCAGGACGGGTGGATGGGCGCGGCGCTGGTCGACTGGGCGGCGACCGACAAGATCATGCTCACCGCCTCGTACTCGTACCAGAAGACCAACGGCGGCGTCGACTTCTCGTCGGGCAACACGGCCGCAGGCGGGGGATTCCAGGGTGGCCCGCTCGTCAACTACGACACCGACAACACGACGCTGCAGCGCTTCCAGATCAAGGGCACGTACACCTATAGCCCGAAGTGGCTGTTCAACGCCGGCTACGCCTACGAGAAGTACGACTACAGCGACGGGCAGATGCTGGGCTACGGCAGCTACTACGGCTACTTCCAGAACCTGAACACGGCGGCCGTCGGCTCGAACTACAGCTACTTCAGCGGCGCGTTCGCCAACCCGGGCTACAAGGCCAACCTGTTCTGGCTGACGGTGACGTACAAGTTCGATCCGCCGCCGCAGGTGTACAACGCGCCGAAGGTGGCGCAGGCGCCCGCGCCCAGGGCGGCACCGGCTCCGGCTCCGGCTCCGGCTCCCGCACCGGCTGCAGCGCCCGCGCCGCAGGTGCAGAAGATCGCGCTCGACTCGAAGGTGCTGTTCGACTTCGACAAGGCGGTCCTGAAGCCCGAAGGCAAGGCGGCGATCGACAGCCAGGTCATCTCCAAGCTGTCGCAGATGACCAAGCTGGAAGTCGTGCTGGTCACGGGCTACACCGACCGTCTCGGCACCGAGGCCTACAACCAGAAGCTGTCGGAGCGGCGTGCGGATGCGGTGCGCGACTACCTGGTCAGCAAGGGAGTGGACAAGGCGAAGATCGAGGCGCTGGGCTTAGGCGAAAAGCAGCCGGTGGTGAACTGCGACCAGAAGAACATGAAGCAGCTGATCGAGTGCCTGCAGCCGAACCGTCGCGTGACGGTGGAAGCGAAGGGCGAGGGGAAGAAGTAGCCTCGATTCCCCCTCTGCACCGGGAAAAGCCCCGCCTTGCCGCGGGGCTTTTCTTTCGGGGACTGGCGGCGCGCACGCACGGGCCGTCGCGTCCGCGCGGGCCCCTATCGCGGACCGGCCTGGAGCATGGCCGCCATACGCTGATGGACGATGTTGATCGCCTGCAATGGCCGAAGCATCACCTTGAACTCGACGATCCGTCCGGCATCGTTCCATTTGACGAGGTCGACACCGTTGACGAGGACACCGTCGATCTCCGTCTCGAACTCGAGCATGGCGTCGGTCGCGCCGACGATCTCGCGCACATAGCGAAAGGTGGAGTTGCCGAAGACCTGGAACGCCGCGGCAAGGTACGCGGTGACGAGCCTTTTGCCGCGCTGCGGCGTGTGCACGACCGGCGAGAGGAACACCGCGTCATCGTCGAGCAGGGCATCGAGCCCGGCGGGATTGCGGTCTCGAGCGAGCCGATGCCAAGCCGCGATGGGATGCTCTGTCATGGGGGCTTTCGCCTGGAGTGCCGGACGGTTAGCCGGCGGGCCGCGCCGCGATTCCTTGATCCGTTCGGCAACGGGGATCAAGGGAATCGCCTACCCGTGTCCGACATCTCGAAGACTCCATTACCAAATCGGCTAAGTCAAGTTCACAAACTTGCTAACCCCTCCGGTTCGCCTTCCTCGCTGGCACCCGTCGGCATCTCCACGCGACCGTTGCGACACGGTCAGTAGCTTTCCACCCCGCCCTTGGGCTGGCCGACCGAGGCCGACGTCTCGAAGAGCATCGCGAGGTCGTTCGCGTGCACCCCTCGCCGCGCGGCGGGACGACTCCGATTAGCCGCGCCGCACCACGTCGCGCGTTCGTGCGATCGGAGACGACACGACCGTCGACCAGCTCGACGATGCGATCGCAGCGCTGCGCAAGCCGCGGGTCGTGGGTGACGATGAGGAACGTGGTGCCGTTCGTCGCGTTGACGTCGCGCATGAGGTCGAACACCGCGTCGGCGTTCTCGGTGTCGAGGTTGCCGGAAGGCTCGTCGGCGAGCACGAGCGCCGGGTTCATCGCCAGCGCGCGCGCGATCGCCACGCGCTGCTGCTGGCCGCCGGAGATCGCGGACGCCTTGCTGTCGCCGCCACGGCGTGAGGCCCACGCGGTCGAGCAGCATCGCGCGCCCGCCCGCGCATCTCGTCGTCGTAGCGCCCGCGCGCGGCGAGGGCCGGCATCATCACGTTCTCGAGCGCGGTGAACGCCGGCAGCAGGTGGTGATACTGGAAGATGAAGCCGATGCGCGCGTCCGCGCAGCGCCGTCGCGCCGACTTCGTCGAGCGCGGCGGCGTCCTCGCCGGCCACGTCGATGCGCCCGGCGGTGGGGCGATCGAGGAGGCCGATGAGGTTGAGAAGCGTGGACTTGCCCGAGCCCGACGGTCCGATCAGCGCGGTGAACTCGCCCGCGCGCGAGCGTCAGGTCGATGCCGTGCAGCACCTCGGTCGCCAGCGGGGTGTCCACGCCATACGACTTGCGCACGCCCGACAGGCGCAGCGTGAGGGTGCCGGGCGCGGGTCAGCCACGGATCGCCACCGCCGGATCGAGCTGTGCCGCACGGCGCGCCGGCACCACCGCCGCGAGCGTGCCGACGAGCGTGGAGCCCGCGCAGGCGAGCGCGAAGAGGGTCGGCTCGATCACCACCACGAAGAGCGGCGTGCCGTCGGGATTCTTCGCCACGCCGCGCCACAGCACGAGGAAGCCCCACGCCAGCAGCGACCCCGCGAGCGCACCGGTGAGGCCCATGCTCGCACCCTGGATCAGGAACACGCGCAGCACCTGGCGGCGGCTCGTGCCCATCGCGCGCAGGATGCCGATCTCCTTCGACTTCTGCACCACCGACACCACCAGCACGCTGGCGATGCCGAGCGCCACGGTGAGGCCGACGAAGAAGCGGATCAGCGTGTTGGCGAGGATCTGCGCCGACATCGCGCTGAAGAACTGGGCGTTGGTCGAGATCCAGCTGTCCACCCGGATGTCGCCGGTGCCGCGGATCTGCTGCGCGATGACCTCGGCCGCGAACGGATCCTGGATGCGCACGTCGATGCTCGTGGCGCCGCCGATGAGGTTGAGCAGGTTCTGCGCCGTGCGCAGCGACACGTAGGCGTTGCGCTCGTTGGCGCCCTTGTTGCCGAAGTCGAAGATGCCCTGCACGGTCAGCGTCGACGCGGTGCCGCTGGCCGCCTTCAGCGTCAGCTTGTCGCCCACCGCGGTGCCGAGGTCCTTGGCGAGCTCGGCGCCGATGAGCACGTCGATGGGCCCGAGCTCCGCCTGCCCGGCGATCATCTTCTCCGGCAGCGAGATCACGCGGTAGTACGACGTCGTGTCGATGCCGATGATCGACACCGCCTTCGCCGCTTCACCGCGCTGCGCGAACCCGGGACCGGTCACCACGGGCGTGGCGCCGGTGACGGCGGGCATCTGCTCGATCGCGGCCAGGACCTTTTGCCACTGGTCCACCGAGCGCAGCTGCTGCGACCGCGGTTGCAGCTGGATCGCCGTGTCGAGGTCGCCGCGCAGCGGGCGTGCCACCTGGTCCGGGGCCAGCACCTGGATCGGCGCCTGGAAGTTGAGGGTGCGCCGGATGATGTTCGACTGCAGGCCGGCGAGCAGCGCCGACATGAAGATGATGACGCCGCCGCCCAGCGCCACGCCGAAGATGATGAGCAGCGTCTGCGTCATGCCCTCGCGCATGAAGCGGAAGGCGACGACCGTCTCGAAGAACCGGAACGGATTCATCGGGCGTCCGCGCCGGCGGCATCGCCGATGCGCACGCGATCGCCGGGCGCGACGCCGGCGGCATTGTCGACCAGCCGATCGCCGGCCGCCACGCCCTGCAGGATCTCCACGCTGCCGTTGCCGCGCAGCCCGAGCGTGACGGGCCGCTTCACCGCGTGGTGCCCGTTGACGGCCAGCACCCACGGATGCGTCGCCCGCCACATCGAACACGGCCGCGGCGGGCGCGACCAGCGTGCCGGTGCGGCGCGCCACCTCGATGTCGACCGACACCGTCATGTCCTGCCGCAGGTACGGCGGCGGGCTGCGGCACGCGCAGCTTCACCTCGACCGATCCGCGCAGCGCGTCGATGCCGGGGTTGATGTAGAAGAGCTCGGCGGGGAAGCGCTCACGCGGATACGCATCGGCCGAGGCGAGCGCCTTCTGCCCGATCGCGAGCCGCGAGAGGTTCTTTTCGTCGATCTGCACGACGACCTGCGTCTCGCCGGCGGGCGCCAGCGCCATCAGCTCGCGTCCCGGCTGGACCACGTCGCCCGGCTCGACGTTGCGGGCGATGAGCAGGCCGTCCGGCCGGCGCGCGCACCACCATGTCCTCGAGCCGCGCCTGCGCCGCGCGCAGCGTCGCCTGCGCCTGCGCGAGCGCGGTCTCGGCCATGCGGTAGTCGCCACCGCCCGGACGATTCGACTCGACCGCGAGCCGCGCCGCAGCTCTGCTGGCTCTCCGCCACGTCGACGTTGCGCTTCGTGTCGTCGAGCGCGGACTTCGCGATGAAGTTCTTCGCGGCGAGATCCTGGTTGCGCTGGTACTGCTGGAGCGCGAGCACCCGGTTGGCCTCCGCCTGCGCCAGCGCCTGCTGGGCGACCGGCAGCGCCACTTCGCGCATCTGCCGCAGCTTGGCCTCCGCCTGCGCCACCGCGGCCTCCGCCTGCGCGAGCGCCGCGCGCTCGTCCTTGTCGTCGAGCACGAGCAGCACGTCGCCGCGGCGCACCTCCTGCCCTTCCTGCACCGGGATGCGCGCGACGCGCTCGGTGACCAGCGCGCCGATGGATACGCGTTGCGGCGTGGTCACGCGGCCGGTTGCCACGACCGTCTGCGTGAGGTCGCCCTTGCGCACCTCGTACGCGTCGACCGTGGGTCCGAACAGCAGGTTGCGGAAGGCGAACGCGGCGAGCGCGAGCACGACGATCGCGACGAGACGCGCGCCGAAACCAGCGCTGGTCGAGGATCGTTCGCAGGAGAGGCGGCATCGTCGGCTGAGAATCAGGACCGCGGGCAAGCGTTCCACCGCCGTCAGGCCCATTATCGGAGCCTCGACGGGCCGCGAGTTTGATCCCCCGCAGTGAATCGGCCTCCGGGCGAGGTGAAGTCGCCCGGCGGTAACTCGTTGTTACAAAACGGGGTGTCCCGGATCACCGGTGATCCGAAATGCGAAAGGCCCCGCATCCGCGGGGCCTTTGCGCAAGGGAAACGAAAGACGCTGCTACATCCGCTCGATGATCGCCGCGATGCCCTGGCCGCCGCCGATGCACATCGTGATGAGGCCGTAGCGGCCGCCGGTGCGCTGCAGCTCGTACATCGCCTTCACGGTCAGGATCGCGCCCGGTCGCGCCGATCGGGTGGCCGAGCGCGACCGCGCCGCCGTTCGGGTTGACCTTCGCCGGATCGAGGCCGAGGTCCTTGGACACGCCGAGCGCCTGCGCCGCGAACGCCTCGTTCGACTCGATGACGTCGAGGTCGCCGACCTTGAGGCCGGCCTTGGTCAGCGCGCGCTTGACCGCCGATACCGGGACCGAGGCCCATGATCTTCGGATCGATGCCGGCGTGGCCGTAGGCGACGAGCCGCGCCATCGGCTTCAGGCCCTGCTTCTGCCGCGGCCGCGCGCTCCATCAGCACGACGGCCGCGGCGGCATCGTTGATGCCCGACGCGTTGCCCGCGGTGACGGTGCCGTTCTCCTTCTGGAACACGGCCTTCAGCTTGGCCATGCCTTCCATCGACGAGTCGGCGCGCACGTGCTCGTCGGTGTCGAACATGACCGGGCCCTTCTTGCTCTTGAGCTCGATCGGCAGGATCTGGCTCTTGAAGTGGCCGGCGGCGATCGCCGTCGCCGCGCGCTTGTGGCTCTCCACCGCGAACTGCGTCCTGCACCTCGCGCGTGAGCTCGCACTGCTTGGCCGACGTTCTCCGCGGTGACGCCCATGTGCACGATGTCGAACGGATCGGTGAGCGCGCCGACCATCATGTCGATCATCTTGCGAGTCGCCCATCCGCGCGCCCCAGCGCTGCGTCAGCGACAGCGTAGGTCGCGCGGCTCATGCTCTCGGTGCCGCCCGCGACCGCGGTGTCGGTCTCGCCGAGCAGGATGTACTGCGAGGCGGACACGATCGCCTGCATGCCGCTGCCGCACAGGCGGTTGACGGTGAACGCGCCCGTGTCGTGCGGCAGGCCGCCGTTGACCGCGCACAGCCGCGAGATGTACATGTCGCGCGCTTCGCCGTGGATCACGTTGCCGATCACGCACTGGCCGACGGTGGCGGGATCGATCTTCGCGCGCGCGACCGCTTCGCGCACCACCCTGGCGCCGAGCTCGTGCGCGGAATGTCCTTCAGGCTTCCGCCGTAATCACCGATCGCAGTGCGTACGCCGGACAGGATGACGACTTCTCGATTGCTCATGGGGGACCTCCTCGACTGGAACCGACATGATACTGCGCCGCCCGCGATGCCCTTTGCCAGCGGTCAACAAGGGGACGGCCGGTAGCGCGCACCTCGCAAGAGCTGGAAGATGGGGCGCGGCGTCTTCCGCAAGCGCGACGGCCGTGCGCATCCCGGGGTGAGCCGCGCGGCGTGGACCGGCGTGCGCTGCTACGCTCGACGAATGGGTGCGGAAGTGAGCCTTTACCTGCGCGCGGCGTCGCGGCTGTGCATGGCGGCCTTTGCGCTCGCCGTCGCGATGCCCGCGGCCGCACAGGGCGACGACGTGCTGCAGAAGCTCGTGATCGTGAGCCGCCACGGCGTGCGCACGCCGCTGCCGGCGCCCGCCGAGCTCGCGAACTGGGCGGCGCAGCCGTGGCCGCAGTGGAACCAGCCCGCCGGCGCGCTCACGCCGCGCGGGCGCGCAGCTCGCCACGCTGATGGGCCGCTAGTATCGCGACTACGCTCGGCGTGCTCGGCGCGCTGCCGGCGGCGGGCTGTCCGGCACCCGGCGCCGTCTACGTCGTATGCCGACGTGCCGGAGCGCACGCAGGCCACCGCGCAGGCGCTGCTCGACGGCTTCGCGGCCAACTGCGGTCTCACGTACCGCACGCGCGGCAACGTCGCCGGTCGACCCGCTGTTCCATCCGCTCGAGGCGGGCGTGTGCAAGCTCGATCCGATGCTCGCGCAGACGCGCGTGCTCGAGCGCGCGGGCGGCGACCTCAACCGCATCACGCGCGACCTGAAGGCGTCGTTCGACGCGCTGCAGGCGTGCTCGACTGCTGCAAGCCCGCGCTGTGCATCGCGTTCGGCCGCGGCGAGCGCTGCACGCTCGCCCGACCTGCCGACCGCGCTCACGCTCGCACGCCGGACGGCGCGGGCATCGCGCTGCTCGGCGCGTTGCCGATCGCGTCGACCGACGTCGGAGGTCCTGCTGCTCGAATACGCGGACGGCATGCCGACCGCGACGTCGGGCTGGGGCCGCGCGACGCCGGCGCAGATGCGCGACACGTGCGCGCCTGCACACCGAGCAGTACGACCTCATGCAGCGCACGCCGTACCTCGCGCGCAGGATGGGATCGGCGCTGCTGTCGAAGGTGGCGGCGGCGGTGACCAGCGCGCGCGCGCTCGGCTTCGGCCCGCGCCGATCCCGCGGTGCGCGACGCGAAGTTCGTCGCCTACGTCGGCCACGACACCAACATCTGGAACCTCGCCGGGCATGATGGACGTGTCGTGGCTGCAGCCGGGCTACCAGCGCAACCAGACGCCGCCGGCGCGGCGCGCTGATGTTCGAGGTGCGCGAGACGCCGGACAAGAAGCTCCGCGTCTACACGTCGTACGTCGCGCAGTCCCTCGAGCAGATGCGCAACGCGACGCCGCTGACGGCCGCGACGCGCCGCCCGCGCGCACGCCGCTGCGGCTTCCGGGCTGCAGCAGCGGCGATCCCGGGCTTTCCCTGCACCATCGAGGAGTTCGCGGTCACCGATGCGCAACGCGCTCGATCGCGATTGCGTCGAGTGACCCTCGGAGACGTGCCGCCATGACCAGCGCCAACCCAATGGCGGCTGCACGGCGTGCGCGTGGTGCGCGCGGGCGAGCTCGACACCAACACGCGCGCAGACCCCCGGCATGAACCGCGCGGCGGCGATCACGCACGCGCGCGATGGGCGCCGAGAAGCTCTGGGCCGGCACCGTCGTGATCCATCCGAAGGCGAAGACCGGCGCGCATCACCACGGCGCCGGTGGAGAGCGTGATCTACGTCGTGAGCGGCCGCGCGCGCATGAAGTGGGGCGACCGCCTCGAGTTCACCGCCGAGGCCGGGCCCGGCGACTTCATCTACGTGCCGCCCTTCGTGCCGCACCAGGAGATCAACGCGAGCGACACCGAGCCGCTGTCGTGCGTGCTCTGCCGCAGCGGGCAGGAGCCGGTCGTCGTCAACCTCGACCTGCCCAACGTCGAGCCCAATCCCGAGGAAGTGCACTGGGTCGACAACATCCATCCGGCGCCGGGCGGTCCGGATGAACTGCGAATGCATCGTCCGGGTAGCCGATCACGCGGCTGGCGAGCTGCGCCTCGCAGCGCGGCGATGCGCGCCTCCAGCGCGATGCGCACCGGAGCGCTGCGACCTCGTCGCCGCGGCCGGGACGAGATGCGGGATGTGCTGCGGGACAGTTCGCGTCCCACGCCGTCGAGCGTGAACACGATCGCGCGCTCCGCTTCGCGCGCGCGCTCGCCGGCCGGCAGGCGCAGCGACGCGAGCGGCTCCGCGTCGTCCTCGACCACGCGCGCGCGGCCCCACAGCTTCACCCGCTGCCGGTCGCGTAGTCGATCAGGAAGATGAACGCGCGGTCGTTCTCCGCGAGATTGCCGGCGGTGATGTACTGCCGGTTGCCGCGATAGTCGGCGAAGGCCAGCGTGCGCTCGTCCTGCACGCGCGAGGAATCCGCGCGCGCCGCCGCGATGCTGGACGTACGGCTGGCCCTGCAGCGTTGGCGGTGGCGAAGAAGAACGAGTCGCGCTCGGCGATGAACGCCGCGAGGTCCGGCGTCAGCGATGTCGCGCCAGCCGCCGCGCGCCTCGAGGCGCGCGTAGGCGTGGCGCGAGCCGTGGCGCGCACTGCAGCGCCTTCACCGCTTCCGTGAAGGCGACGTCGGTGGTCGAAGCGTTCATGCGATCTCCTCGTGAAAGGCGGGGCGCGCGGGCGCCCCGCGTGGCGTCAGGCGGCGGCGCGCAGGTGCGGCCGCACGACCGGAAAGTCGACCACCGGGCGCGTGACGTTGTTGAAGTAGTTCGTGAAGACGTTGAGCGCGACGTGCGCGACGACCTCGCCGATGGCGCCGTCGTCGAAGCCCGCGTCGCGCACCGCGGTGATGGCGCCGTCGGGCACGTGCCCGCGCCGTCGCTCAGCGCCCGCGCGAAGCGCAGCGCGGCGCGCGGCGCTCGTCGTCGCGCGTGCCTTCGCGCGCCGCGACGACGTCGGCGGCGGTGAGGCCCGCGGCCTTGCCGAGCATCGTGTGCGCGGACAGGCAGTACTCGCAGCCGTTGGCTTCGGCGGTCGACGAGCGCGACTGCTCGCGCGAGCTTCGCGCCGAGCGTGCCGCCGGCGAGCGCGCCGGCAACCCGAGATAGCCGTCGAGCACCGCCGGCGAGCGGGCCATGTGCCGCGTCATGTTGGGGACGATGCCGAGCTTGGCGCGAACGGCGGCGAGCAGGTCGCGCGCGTTGCCGGTGGCGTGCGCGGGATCGACGGGAGGGAATGCGGTCATGGACAAGCTCCTTTCAGGCAGGAAACGGGCCGCGGTTGCGGCACGTGGAGCGAAGTGTCGGGCCGCATGCGCTGTCAATAAATGGGTCAATCTGCATGGAATTACTCCATATTCCGGAGTAATGTGCCGGCATGGACAAGCTGCACGCGATGACCACCTTCGTGCGCATCGTGGAGCGACGGCAGCCTGACGCGCGCCGCCGAGGCGCTGCGGTACGTCGCTGCCGTCGGTCGTGCGCACGCTCGCCGCGCTGGAGCAGCCCTCGGCGTGCGGCTCCTCAACCGCACGACGCGGCGCCTGCACCTCACCGACGAGGGCGCGCAGTATCTCGCGCAATGCCGCGCGATCCTGTCCGCGGTACGCGACGCCGAGGCGGCGCTCGCCGCGCGGCGCGCGGAACCGCAGGGCCGCATCGCGATCACCGCGCCGGTGCTGTTCGGCCGGCGCTTCGTGGCGCCGCTGGTGGACGCGTTCCTCGCGCGGCATGCGGCGACAACCGCGCGAGCTGCTGCTGCTCGACCGGCAGGTCGACGTCGTGCAGGAAGGCATCGACGTCGGCGTGCGCATCGGCGTGCTCGCCGATTCGTCGCTGGTCGCGATTCCGCGTGGGCACGCTGCGCCGCGTGGTCTGCGCGAGCCCGGCGTACCTGCGCCGGCACGGCGTGCCGCAGGCGCCCGACGACCTGCGCCGGCACGTGGCGGTGCGCTTCGCCGGACTGACGCCGGGCGCCGAATGGCGCTTGCGGGACAGGCGGCGCACGGTCGGCGTGGCCGTGCGCGACGCGGCTCGAGTGCAACCAGGTGGACGCGGCCGTGGCCGCGTGCGAGGACGGCCGTGGGCATCGGCATGTTCCTCTCCTACCAGGTCGCGTCGGCCGTGGCCGCGAAGCGGCTGCGCTACGTGCTCGAGGACTTCGAGCTGCCGCCGGTGCCGGTGCAGCGTCGATCTATCCGCAGTCGCGGCTGCCGTCGGCCACGGTGCGCGCGTTCGTCGACCTGGCGGTGCCGGCGCTGCGGGCGACGCGCTTCGCGTGAGCGGGCTGCCGCGCCGCGCTACACTTGACGCCTCGCTCAACCGCCCGGAACGTACCGCCATGGATGCCGCCCAGCAACGCGCCGTGCTCACGCTCTGCCTGATGGCCGCCGTCGCCGACGGCGGGAGCGACGATCGCGAGCGCGCGCAGCTGCGCCAGGTCACGCAGTCGCTCGGCGCGCAGGGCGGCGGCGACCTCGCGGCGCGTCTACGAGGACGTGCTGCTGCGCAAGCCCGATCTCGGGACGGTGGCCGCCGCGCTGACCACGCCGGAGTCGCGGCAGTACGCGTACGAGATGGCGGTCGGGGTGTGCAACGCCGACGGCGCCACGTCGCGAGGCCGAGCGCGATTTCCTCGCGCGCCTCGCGCGGCGCTGGGCCTGCGCCGCCGCGCCGGCGCAGGCGTTCGCGCAGGCCGCGGATGCGCTGGCCGCCGCGCCGCTGTGCGGCGCCGCGCTCGAAGGCACGCTGGTCGCGGCGGTGCCCGCGAACGCCGCCGAGCTCGACAAGTCGATCCTCAACTACGCGATCCTGAACGGCGCGCTCGAGCTGCTGCCGCAGTCGCTCGCCTCGATGGCGATCATCCCGCTGCAGATGAAGATGGTGTACGGCATCGGCAAGGCCTACGGCTTCGAGCTCGACCGCGGCCACATCAAGGACCTGCTCGCCACGCTCGGCGTGGGCCTGACGTCGCAGTACGTCGAGCAGTTCGGGCGCAAGCTCATCGGCGGGCTGCTGGGCAGCATCGGCGGCGGGCTTCTGCGCGGCGATGGGCAGCGCGACCACGGGCGCCGCGTTCTCGTTCGCGACGACGTACGCGCTGGGACAGGTCGCGAAGCGCTACTACGCGGGCGGGCGCACCATCGACGCGGCGGGACTGCAGCAGGCGTTCGGCGAGATGCTCGGCGAGGCGAAGCAGCTGCAGGGCAAGTACACGAGCCAGATCACCGAGCAGGCGCGCACGCTCGACGTCAACAAGCTGCTGGCGATGGTCCGGCAGTAGCCGCCATCGGGCTCAGACCGAGTCCGCACAGGCGAGTGAGCGCGGGCGATGCCTTCAGCCGGCACGTCCGTCGGCGCGCGGCCGCCAGTACAGCGGCGCGTACTTCACGCACCACGGCACGAGGCACGCGACCCAGAACAGCGACCGCGCCCAGCAGCAGCGCGCCGCTGCCGTGCAGGTCGGCGCCGATGCGCAGCACCGCCGCGACCTGCAGGAGCTGGAAAAGCCGCCAGGTCAAGCGTATCGGCCGCGAGCGTGCGGCCCGAGTGTCCGCAGGTCACGCGCGTCACCATCGCGAGCAGCAGCGACGACGCGAAGCCGATGGTCATCGCGTGCAGCGGCGCGAGCCCGAGCGACGGCACCGTGCGCCAGCTGCCAGATCGAGCTCGCGCCGGCGAGCAGGAAGCCGATCCCGTACCAGAAGAAGCCGACGTGCAGCATCGCGAGCAGGCGGTTGCGCAGGCTCTGCACGAGGCCCCAGCGCACCGTCAGCACCAGCAGGAAGACGCCGGCCGGCAAGTCGACGATCCACGTGAAGCCGGCGAGCCCGGCGACCGCCGAGGACGCCGTGCAGCACCGGCGCGCCGACCATCAGCGGCGAGCAGCCACCACGGCCGGAACGCGTGCACGAACGGCAGCGCGCTCGCGGTGAAGAACGGGATCATCCGATGGCAGACGACGACGAACACCGGCAGCAGGAAGAACCAGATGCCGGCGGTCGCGAGCCACTGGTAGGCCGCCGTGCCCGACGAGCGCGAACGCGCCGACCGCCAGCGCGCCCGCGACGAGCGCCCGCGAGCACGAGCTTCGCGTGCACCTTGTCGGCCGCGCGGCTCGCGCGCACGAGCAGGAGGAAGCGCGCGAGCAGCCACAGCCACGCGAGCGCATAGCCGCCGGCGAGCGAGGCGCAGGCCGCCGACGCCGAACGCCTGCAGCGGCACCATCAGGAAGCACGCACAGCGCGGCGATGGCACGCCGGGATGCGCCATGCGCGCGGCGGCGGCGGCGCCACGTCGAGCCAGCGCGGCCCGGCGGTGAACATGAATCCGAACATGAAGAACGGCGCGAAGCCGAACGTCATCACCAGCGCGTGCACGATGGTGTCGGGCACCGGCGCGGCCGGCGGCGGGATCGCGGGAGACGCGCGCGCGACGAGCACCCACAGCCACCACAGCGACGACGATGCGCCGCCTCGACGATCCCCGCCAGGAAGAAGAAGCGGTGCGGGACGGTGGACAGGAGCTGCGCGCGGCGACGGCGACGCGCAGGTTGCGGATGGGCGACGAACGTCGGCGTCATGGCGCGGCATGCGCGAGCGGCGCGGGGCGCACGCCGGTGAGCGAGATAGCGCGATGAGCTCGCGCACCGGCCGGATCTCGCTGCCGAACGGCAGCGCCGACGCGCCGCGGAAGAAGAGGCCCTTCGCGACGTCGCCGCGCAGCGCGGCGGCGAGCTGCGTGTCGATGCAGAACTGGCCGATCTTCGCGATGCCGTCGCGCAGGCCGCACTGGATGAGGCAGTCGAACTTGAGCGTGCAGCGCGGCTTGCGGCGCGCCGCGTCGGCGAGCTTCGGCAGGTGCTTGAGGTAGCTCTCGAGCCACGGCGTGCGCACGGCGCGCGCGGGCAGCCCGGCGACGCTCATGAACTCGACGATGTCCTCGGGCTTGGCGCCGGCCAGCACGCGCTTGAACGCGATGTCGGCGTCGCCTTCGTCGGTGACCGCGAACGCGGTGCCGACCTGCACGCCCGACGCGCCGAGCGCGAGCAGCTCGCGCACGCGCTCGTGCGAGTTGATGCCGCCCGCCGGGATCAGCGGGATCTGCCCCTCCGCGATGCCCTCGGCGCGGAAGAACGCCTGCGTCTCGGGCAGCACGCGCTCGAAGTCGAAGCGCGGGTCGCCGAGGTCCTCGATCTTCGCGGCGCCGAGGTGGCCGCCCGCGTAGCGCGGATGCTCGATCACGATCGCGTCGGGCAGGCGGCCCTTGCGCATCCACTTCTTCACGACGAGCGCGATGCCGCGCGCGTCGGAGAGGATCGGCATCAGCGCCACGTCGGGATGCTCGGCCGCGAGGTCGGGCAGGTCGAGCGGCAGCCCCGCGCCGACGACGATCGCGTCGGCGCCGCTCGCGCACGCCTGGCGCACGTAGGCCGCGTACTCGGACACCGCGCGCATCACGTTGACGGCGATGAGGCCGCAGCCCCGCGGCGATCGTCCTTCGCCGCGCGGATCTCGCGGTCGAGCGCGGCCAGGTTCGCGCGGTCGACGCTCGCCTTGTCGCCGTTGCGGCTCTGCGCCATCAGGTCGGGGTGATGCCGGCGCAGGTCGACGCTGGAGATCGTGCCGACCGCGCCTTCGCGCGCGACCGCGCCGGCCAGCCGGTGCGCGGAGATGCCCACGCCCATGCCGCCCTGCACGATCGGCAGCACGCTTGCCGGCCGCGCAGGGTGAGCGGGGCAGTGGAGACGCCGGGGACGTGGGTCGTTCATCGGGTGACGCAGCGTCCCGGCCATGAGGGCCGCAGACGAGACGAACAGCCTACGGATGTCCGGGCCGGACGTCCTTGATGCCCGTCAACTGCCACCGTAATGCGGACACTGGGCCCGGCTAAGCCTAGCCCCGCACTTCGAGATCGGCACGTGCGCCGAGAACCGCGCGAGCAGGTCGGGGTCGAGGCCGACGCCTCGCGGCGCCGCGGCGACCAGCGCGTCGCTGGCGCAGCCGGTCGGGCGGAACGGCTGCAGGATCCAGCGGAGGATGCCGCGCGCGGCGAGCTCGCGCGCGAGCAGCTCGAGCGCAGCGCGGCGGCGTGAGCTGCCGGATGCACGGTGGTGCGCACCTCGAACGCGACGCCGCGCCCGCGCACGAGCTCGAGGCTCGCGAGCGGGGCGTCGCCGCTGCCGGCCACGCCGGTCACGTCCGCGTAGTGCGCGCGCGGCGCCTTGATGTCGAGCCCGACCCAGTCGACGTGCGGCAGCGACTGCCGCGAGGCGCCGCGGATAGGCGCCGCTCGTGTGCAGGCCGACCCGAAACCCAGGGCGCGCACGCGCGCATGGCGGCGGGCAGCGCCGCTTGCGCGGTGGGCTCGCCGCCGGAGAACACCACCGCGTCGAGGAGGCCGCGTCGCGTCGCGAGCCAGCGCAGGATCGCCGCGAAGTCGTGCTCGTCGTCGCCGCGCGCCGGAATGAGATGCGGATTGTGGCAATAGCCGCAACGCCATGGACAGCCCTGGCAGAAGACCACGGCGGCGAGCGCGTCCGGGTAGTCGGTGGCTGGTGAACGGCACGAAGCCGCCGACGTGCAGCGATTCGTGCTGCACGTGCGCGTCGGCTGCGGGATCATAGGGGTCGTCCCCGCGCAGGCGGGGACCCAGCGTCGTTCGATCAATGGACTCGATCATCGCACGACGCTGGGTCCCCGCCTGCGCGGGGACGACGGCGGTGCGCGCGACGACGGTCGGGCTCAACCCGCCGGCAGCGCCCGCACCTCGTTGAAGAAGCGGCGCTCGCCGTGCTCGCCCTTCTTGCCGATGTTGAACGACGCGACCGGCCGGTGATAGCCCATTACGCGCGTCCACACTTCGCAGCGCTGGCGCTCGTCGTTGGCGAGCGTCAGCGCTGCGACGAGGTGCTGGGTCTCGGTCATGGTGTTCATGGGGATCTCCGGGGTTTCTCGTGGATGGACGTCATGCCGCGAGCTTGCGCCGCTTCTCGGCGAGCTTCTCGTCGTCGCACTTCGGGCAGTACTCGTGCTCGCCGGCGAGATAGCCGTGCGCCGGGCAGATGGAGAACGTCGGCGTGACGGTGATGTACGGCAGGCGGAAGCGCGTGAGCGCGCGGCGCACCAGCGCCTTGCACGCCGACGGCCGAGGAGAGCCGCTCGCTCATGTACAGGTGCAGCACGGTGCCGCCGGTGTACTTGGTCTGCAGCTCTTCCTGCCGCGCGAGCGCCTCGAACGGATCGTCGGTGAAGCCCACCGGCAGCTGCGAGCTGTTGGTGTAGTACGGCTGCTCCGCGGTGCCCGCCTGCAGGATGTCGGGCCAGCGCTTGCGGTCTTCCTTGGCGAAGCGGTACGTGGTGCCCTCGGCCGGCGTGGCCTCCAGGTTGTACATGTGGCCGGTGTCCTCCTGGAACTCGAGCATCCGCGCGCGCAGGTGATCGAGCAGGCGCACGCGCGAACGCGTGGCCGTACGGCGATCGTGATGTCGTCGTCGCCGCGCGTGAAGTTGCGCACCATCTCGTTGATGCCGTTCACGCCGATCGTCGAGAAGTGGTTGCGCAGCGTGCCGAGGTAGCGCTTGGTGTACGGGAAGAGGCCCTGGTCGATGAGGCGCTGGATCACCTTGCGCTTCACCTCGAGGCTGTCGCGCGCGTAGCCCAGCAGCTCGTCGACGCGCTCGTAGAGGCCGATCTCGTCGCCGGCATGGAGGTAGCCCAGGCGCGCGCAGTTGATCGTGACCACGCCGAGCGAGCCGGTCTGCTCGGCCGAGCCGAAGAGGCCGTTGCCGCGCTTCAGAAGCTCGCGCAGGTCGAGCTGCAGGCGGCAGCACATCGACCGGATCATGTTGGGCTTCAACTCCGAGTTCACGAAGTTCTGGAAGTACGGCAGGCCGTACTTCGCGGTCATCGCGAACAGCGCCTCGCAGTTCGGATGGTCCCAGTCGAAATCGTGCGTGATGTTGTAGGTCGGGATCGGGAAGGTGAACACGCGCCCCTTGGCGTCGCCCTCGATCATCACCTCGATGTACGCGCGGTTGATCATGTCCATCTCGGGCTGCAGGTCGCCGTAGGTGAACGGCATTTCCCGGCCCGCCGATCACGGGGATCTGCTCGCGCAGGTCCTCGGGGCAGATCCAGTCGAACGTGAGGTTGGTGAACGGCGTCTGCGTGCCCCAGCGCGAAGGCACGTTGAGGTTGTAGATCAGCTCCTGGATCGACTGCTTCACCGCCTCGTAGCTCATCGCGTCGGCGCGCACGAACGGCGCCATGTACGTGTCGAACGAGCTGAACGCCTGCGCGCCGGCCCACTCGTTCTGCAGCGTGCCCAGGAAATTGACGATCTGCCCGACCGCGCTCGACATGTGCTTCGGCGGCCCGGCTTCCACCTTGCCCGGCACGCCGTTCAGGCCCTCGTGCAGCAGCTGGCGCAGCGACCAGCCCGCGCAGTAGCCGGCGAGCATGTCGAGGTCGTGGATGTGCACGTCGCCTTCGCGGTGCGCGCGGCCGATCTCCGGCGCGTAGACGTGCGACAGCCAGTAGTTGGCGATCACCTTGCCGGAGACGTTGAGGATCAGCCCGCCGAGCGAGTAGCCCTGGTTGGCGTTGGCGTTGACGCGCCAGTCCTTCTGCTCGAGGTATTCGTCGACCGACGCGGCGACGTCGACCAGCGTCTTGCGGTCCGCGCGCAGGCGCTCGTGGCGGTCGCGATAGACGATGTAGGCGCGCGCGGTGTGGAACCAGCCGGCCGCCGCGAGCGTGTGCTCGACGCAATCCTGGATGGTCTCGATGTCGGGCGTGCCGCCGGTGTGCTTGTGCGCGAGCACGCGCCCGACCGCCTGCGCCAGCGCGTTCGCTTCGTCCGCGTCGAACTCGCCGGTGGCCGCACCCGCGCGGGCGATGGCGGAGGCGATCTTCGTGAGCTCGAACGGGACGCGCGCGCCGTCGCGCTTGCGCACCTGGGCGGGGAGCGCGGGCGTCCCCGACGCGGCGACCTGCGCGGCGGGTCCGCGCACGATGTCCTGCAATGCCATTCGACTGCCTCCCTTGAGGGCGGCATCGTGGGCCGCCGGCACAACATGTTGTGGTACGTGGGGGAGGCTAATCCCAAGTATTGCGGTCGGCAACGGCAGTCCGGATTTCTTTGACAAATATCAAAGGCGCACCGCAGCGGGTCCTCGGAAGTGTTGCCAATTCCGCCACATAAGGGCGAAATTTCACGCGAGTTCTAGCATCGGCCGGCGCCGCCGGCACGGCGTCAAAGCGCCGGGGCGGCACTCTCGCCTGCGCCCGCGCGCGCCTTCTGGCCGAGGCTCCCCGGTCCGTACTGGTCTTCGTTGACGTCGGCGAACGCCAGCATCGCGCCGACGCGGCGGTCCGCGCCGTTCGCGAAGCCGCACTGGCCGCGATACTCGCGCGGATTGCGGAACGTGCCGAGCAGCAGGTCCCACAGCGGGAAGTCGCCGTAGTTGTAGGCGTGGACGCCGAGCCGGTGATGCACGCAGTGCGACTCCGGGCGCTGGATCACGTAGCCCAGCCATTGCGGCGTGCGCACGTTCCAGTGCTGGAACATGCCGTAGAACGCGGCGACGTAGCCCACCAGCGCGGCGGCGAGCGGATCGAGGCCGAGCGCGATCACCGTGACGAACAGCTGCAGCAGCACCTGCGCGACCATCTCCGTCGGATGGAACAGCACCGAGCCCGGGATGTCGACGCGATTCGGGCTGTGGTGGAGCTGGTGCACGGCGCGCCAGAGCAACGGCACGTTGTGCACCGTTCGGTGCCAGGCGTACATCACGCCCGACAGCACGACGTAGCCGACGACGGTGCCGCCGATCACGCCCAGCCGCGTACCGTCGAGCCAGCGATGCGCCGCCATCCACTCGACCGGCAGCAGCAAGGGGATCACCGTCGACAGCGTCCCGAGCAGCAGCAGGAACGCGAGCCCGAGCCACTGCCAGCCCCGGCGCTCCGGGAATGGCCGCGCGGCCCACCGCTTCTCGGTGACGAGCAGCACGAAGTAGGTGACGGGGACCAGCAGCCCCACGAGGTCGACGGTGTCCATGCGCGCCTCCTTTGCGAGCAGTGCGACGATTGCCGCGCGGGCGCCGACGCGGCAGCCCGCGACCTTACAGCGTAAGTCGATTGCCGCACTCTACACTTACGCTGTAAGATTGCAACACCCATGGCGACCAGGCCCAAGTCCGTCCCGCCGAAGTCCCGCACGGCCGTCCGCGCCAGGGCGCCGCGCGGACGCGTCGCGCTGACGCGCGAGCGCATCGTCGACGCCGCGCTCGCGCTGGTGGAGGCCGAAGGCCTCGCGGCGCTCACCACGCGCCGGCTGGGGCACGCGCTCGGCTGCGAGGCGATGAGCATCTACCACCACTTCCCGAGCAAGCAGCACCTGCTCGACGGCATGGTGGATCACGTGATCGCGGACTTCGCGCTGCCGCCACCCGGGCCGTCGCCGGTCGAGCGGGTGCGGCGCGTGTGCTACGCCTATCGCGAGCTCGCGCATCGCCATCCGCGCTTCTTTCCGTACGCCGCGGTGCATCGCCTCAACACGCCGACGGGCGTGCGCTTCATCGAGGGCGTCCTCGGTGTCGTGGCGTCGCTGGTGCCGGGGCGCGAGCTCGCCGTGCGCTACTTCCGCGCGCTGGGCTACTACCTCGTGGGGGGCGCGCTCGACGAGACGGCGGGCTATGCGTCGGGACCGTCTGCCGCGGAGCCCGTGAGCGACGCGTACCTGGCGGAGCACTGTCCGCGACTCGTCGCGGCCGCGCCGTACTTCAAGCCGGCGCAGTGGGATGCGACGTTCGCGCTGGGGATCGAGGCGCTGCTCGCCGACATGCAGCGGCACGCGCCGCCCGCTAAAGCGACTGGCTGATGCGGTAGAGGCCTTCGAGCACCAGGTTGTCCTGCAGCTGGAACGGGATCGACAGGCGCGGCGCGACCGCCCCGGCGGCGCCGCCGGACAGCAGGCAGACCGTGTCGGGCGTGTGCTTCTGCTCGATCGCGTAGAGGCGCTCGATGGCGCCCGCCTGCGCGTGCTGGCAGCCGCTCGCGATGGCGTCCACGGTCTGCGTGGGATACGCGAAGAACTCGCCGCCCTGGTCGGGCAGCGCGGCGGTGCCTTCGTGCAGCGAGCGCAGCATGAGGCCGACGCCGGGCATGATCATGCCGCCCTTGAACACGCCGTCGGCGGTCAGGAAGTCGATCGTGGTCGCGGTGCCGCACACCACGACCATCACCGACCGCGGCGCCCATCAGGTGGCGCGCGCCGATCAGCGCGGCCCAGCGGTCGCTGCCGAGCTGCGCCGGATTGCGGTAGCTGTTGGTCACGCCGCACTGCACGTCCTGCGGCACCAGCCAGTAGGGCGCGGGCGCGTCGGGCCACGTCTCGAGCACGCGGATGGTCGAGGCGCGGATGCGCGTGCCGGCGACGTTGCTGATCACGATCTTCGCCGGGGTGGGCAGCTTCGCGAACTGCGCCGGCAGCGCGGTGATCTCCTCGTGCAGCGCGTGTCCGGACTCGACGCGGTTGTCGTGCGCCTGCCGCCGGCCGTCGGCCGGAACAGGCCCCACTTGAGGAACGTGTTGCCGACGTCGATCAGGAGGGTGTAGTTGCGCAGCACGGGGCTCGGCGGACCGGGGCCAGAACGCCGCGAAGCTTACATCGGATCGAGCGGGAAAATCGGCCGGGCCAGCTTGCGGTACGGGTAGACGGAAAGGTCGGCGTTGGTGCACCCCGGCGCCTGCGCATTCCACGATGTGGGAAGCGATCGGCTTGAAGCCGGCGCGGTAGTGGATGCGCGACTTCAGCATCACGTAGCGCTTCTTGACGTGGATCGATGCCCGCGTGCGTGAACACGCCGAGGTCGAACGGCTCGTGCGGGCGTTCGGTGACGACGATCTGCGCGCGGCCGCGGCCGTCGTCGATCGCGAGCACCGCCGTGCGGCCGAGGTAGGTCCTGATGCCGGTGTACATCGGGCCGGTGATGACGAACTCGCCGTCGGTGATGGCGTCCACGCGGCCCTCGACCTCGAGCGGCGATGCCCGTCGAGGCCGATCGACGGCATGTCGGTGTGGCCGCCCAGCGACAGGCGCACGCGCTGGCCCGACGCCCGCGTCGATCATGCGTGGCCACCGCCGCGGGATCGCGGATCGGCGCGATGGCGACGTCGTCGAGTCCCTGCTTCAGGATCTCCGCGACGACGGTCATCACGTCCTGCGCGCCGCCGGAGCCGCAGTTGTCGCAGTGGTCGATGAGCAGCACCGGCGCGCCGGGATTGGCGAGGCCCAGCGCCTTCGCGCGCGCGACCGACTCGGCGAGCGGCGGCGCGTGGAAGACGTACTCGTCGCGGCGCTCCCACGCCATCGCGAGCATGTGGTTGCACACCGTGCGCGCGTGCTCGCGGCCGCCGTGGCGGGCGTCGCCGACCACGATCGGCGGAGACGCCGGTGTACGGCGTGTCGGCGTGCGGGAACGACGGCAGCAGCGTGGCCGCGAGCACCGTGCCGTCGGCTTCCATGCGCCGCGCGAAGGCGATGATGTCGCCCGAGGGCCCGTCCTCGGGCGCGTGGCGCATGATCGACGCGAGCAGCGGCTTCCAGCCCCACGCCATCACGGGCTCGACCATGCCGTCGAGCGCGCCGACGAGGATGCCGCCGGCGAGCTTGCCCGCCTCGTACATGTCGACGTGCGGGTAGGTCTTGTAGCCGGTGATGCACCGTCGCGTTCTCGACCAGCGCGGCGGAGAGGTTCGTGTGGTAGTCGAGCGTGACCGCGATGGGCACGTCCGGCGCGATGCGGCGCAGGCGCTGCACGATCTCGCCTTCCGCATCGTCGCAGTCCTCGATCACCATCGCGCCGTGCAGGTCGAGGAACACCGCGTCGCAGCCCCGTGCGCACCGCGTCTTCCAGCGGACGCACGAGCGTCTCGAACGTTGCGCGCGACGCCTTGTTCGACGGCCACGACTCGGCGGCGACCGGCGTCACGATCTCGGCGCGCTCGCGGCGCGCGAGGTCGAGGTACGCCGCCATCGGCGTGTTGGTGTGCTCGAAGCGCGCGCGCGCTGCGTCGCCGAACGCCGGGCCCTCGCCGTGGCCGAACGACGGTCAGCGGCGTCGCGAGCGGAGAGAACGTGTTGGTCTCGTGCTTGACGAGGCCGATGACGAAGCGGCGGGCCATGATCAGGGCGCGAAGGCCGGCCCGAGCGGCTTCAACCGCAAACCCGGCCGCAGCCGCGTCCACCGGAACATCGTCGGGTCCGCCTTCGCGGGGCCGGGGGCGACGACCACCAGCACCTCGCGTGCGATCGGCTGGAAGTCGGCACGGAAATGCACCGAGCTCTTGAGCGCGAGGATGCGCTGCTGCACGGGCTCGATGCCCACGTGCCGGAACATCTCCTGGTCGGCGGCCTGCACCTTCTTCGACGCGACCACGACGCGCACGTTGCCCTTCTGCAGCACGGCCATCGGCCCCAGCGTCATCCTGAAGCCCTTGAACATCGGGCCGGTGCACGTGAACACGCCGTCGGCGAGATGCACGACCTTGAACTCGCCCGCAAGCGGCACGTGGCCGGGCACGCCCGACGTCTCGCCGAGCCGGAATTCCGCGGCGCGGCCGAGCCCGACCTCGTGCGCCTGCTTCGCCGATGCGCGATCGATGAGCAGACCGAGCACCGCGTCGCGCGGATCGTGCTTGAGGAGCGCCGCGAGCAGGCCCGGTGGTGTCGCCGTTGCCGCCCGCGCCCGGGATTGTCCTGCGTGTCGGCGAGCACGACGGGCGCACCGACGCTCGCCGCGCTGCGCGGCGCGCGCGACGGCGACGTCGGGATCGTAGAGCTCCAGCGCGAACTCGGGCTCGGCATCGTGCACGGCGTGCGCGAGCGCGTCGACCGCGCGCTGCACGCGCGCGGTTCGGGTCCGTAGCCGAACACCGCCATCTGGCACTCGGGAAAGTCCGCCATCGGGAAGCCCGGGCGTGAACGACAGCACGGCGTCGTGCTCGCGCTCCAGCACTTCCAGCGTCTGGTAGAGGCGACGTCCCGGGCTCGATGAACGTCGACTGCGACGACAGGCCGGTCAGGAAATCGAGCGGGCGCATCGCCTTCGCGAGCGGACGGCCCGCCGCCATCGTGCGCAGCAGGAGCTTCGCCGCGCGCGTCGCCGGTGGCCGCCATGTCGATGTGCGGATAGGTGCGATAGGCGACGATGCCGTCGGCGTGCTGCAGTCATCGCGCGCGTGACGTTGGCGTGGAGGTCGAGGCTCGCGACCATCGGCACGTGCGGGCCGACGATGCGCCGCACGCGGGCGAGGATCTCGCCTTCGCCGTCGTCGAGGTGCTCGGTCACCATCGCGCCGTGCAGGTCGAGGTAGACGCCGTCGACGGGCCCGGCCTGCGCGAGGCGCGCCGTCATCTCGCCGACGATGCGCTCGAACGCGTCCTTCGTGACGTGGGCCGACGGCGAGGCGGCGCCCCACGCGAGGCCCGGCGTGCGATGGCCCGCGACGTTGAGCGCGTCGAGCGCGCCGGCGGCGGGAATGTTGGCGCCGGCGAGACGCGCCGGAATTGCGTCGCCGAACGTCAGCGGCGGCCAGCCGCCGCCCTGCTCGAACGCGTTATAGTCGGCCTTCGACGGGGCGAAGGTGTTGGTCTCGTGCTGGAAGCCGCCGACGGCAATCACCGACATCGCTGCCGTGCTCATCGTGAACGCGAGCGGGTCAGCGTAGCACATCACGGGAGCGTCTTTTCGCAATGGCCGACGCGCTTTGGCAGTGGGACGCCGTCGCGCTGGCTGCGGCGATCCGCGAGCGGAAGGTCTCCGCGGTCGACGTGGCGAGCGCGTGCATCGGGCGCATGCACGAGGTCAATCCGGCGCTCAACGCCGTGACGGTCGATCTTGTCCGAGCAGGCGTTGGCGCAGGCGCGACCACGCCGATGCGGCGGTGGCGCGCGGCGAGGCGCTCGGCCCGCTGCACGGCGTGCCGGTGACCATCAAGGAGAACGTCGACAGGTCGGCTGCGCCACCGTGAACGGCGTCGCGGCGTTCGCCGACGTGATGGCGCCGGAGGACAGCCCGATCGTCGCGCACTGGAAGCGAGCGGGCGCGATCATCATCGGCCGCACCAACACGCCGGCGTTCAGCTTCCGCCTCGACACGGTCAACGAGTTCCGCGGCCGCACCTACAGCCCGTGGTCGCGCGGGCACACGCCGGGCGGATCGTCGGGCGGCGCGTCGTCGTCGGTGGCGGCGGGCATCACGCCGCTCGCGCACGGCAACGACATCGCGGGCTCCGTCCGCTATCCCGCGTATTGCACGGGGCTGGCTGGACTGCGGCCGTCGTTCGGTCGCGTGCCCGCGTACAACCCGTCGGGCAAGGCCGAGCGCACGATCTCGGCGCAGCTGATGTCGGTGCAGGGGGCGCTCGCGCGGTCGGTGCGCGACGTGCGGCTGGGCCTCGCTGCCATGGCGCAGTTCGATGCGCGCGATCCGTGGTGGGTGCCCGCGCCGCTCGAATGGCCGGCAACCGCCGGGCCGCTGCGCGTCGCGGTGGTCGACCGCGCGGAGGATCTGGGCGGCGTCGCGCCGTCGGCGCCGGTGGCGCGCGCGCTGCGCGAGGCGGCGCAGGCGCTCGCGGATGCCGGCTACGAGATCGTGGACGAGCGCACGCCCGGCTTCGCGCGCGCGTTCGACCTGTGGTTCGAGATGCTGGTGCCCGAGTTCCGCCACTTCATGCAGGCCGATTTCGAGCGCGACGGCGACGACGGCATCCGTGTCGCGATGAGCTACCTCGTCGACATCGCGCCGAAGCTCGACCAAAGGGCGCACCTGCTCGCGCTGGCCGAGCGCACCCGGGTGATCCGCGAGTGGAACCTGTTCCTCGCGCGCACGCCGCTGGTGCTCGCCGCCGGTATCGACCGAGCTGCCGTACGCGCACGGCTTCGACCTCGAGAGCGCGCAGCGCTCGCAACGGCTGTGGCGGGAGTGCGCGACGCTGATGGCGGTGCCGGTGCTGGGCCTGCCCGGCATGGCGGTGCCGACGGGCATCGCCGACGGGCTGCCGGTGGGCGTCCAGATCGTCGGCGCCGCGCTTTCGCGAGGACCTCGCGCTGGCGGCCGCCGAGGCGATCGAGGCGCGCATGCCGCGCATCACGCCGATCGATCCGCGGTAGGCGCACGCGCCATTGCCCGCGCCGCGGCGACTCGTTTATCGTAGCAAGCTCGCAACGCCCGAGGAGATCGGCATGTTCCTGCTCCGCTCGTTCCGTCCGCTCGTCGCCGCTGCGCTTCGCGCTGGCGCTCGCCGCTGCCCGCCGGCGCGCAGACCACGCTGCGCGTGGTCAAGCACTCCGACCTCAAGATCGTCGATCCGATCTGGACCACGGCGTACATCACGCGCGACCACGGCTACATGATCTACGACACGCTGTTCGCCACCGACGCGAACGGCCAGATCAAGCCGCAGATGATCGACAAGTACGTGCTGTCGCCGCGACAAGCTCACGTGGACGATGACGCTGCGCGACGGCCTGCTGTGGCACGACGGCACGCCGGTCACCGCGGAGGACTGCGTCGCGTCGATCAGGCGCTGGGGCGCGAAGGACGCGATGGGCCAGAAGATGATGACGTTCGTCGAAGGACATGCCGGTGGTCGAGGCGAAGACCTTCCGCATCGTGCTGAACGCGCCGACGGGCCTCGTGCTGACCGCGCTCGGCAAGCCGTCGTCGAACGTGCCGTTCATGATGCCGAAGCGCGTCGCCGCGACCGATCCCGAACGAGCAGATCTCCGACTACACCGGCTCGGGACCGTTCGTGTTCAAGAAGGACGAGTGGAAGCCCGGCGACAAGGCGGTCTACGTGAAGTTCGACAAGTACAAGCCGCGCGCCGAGCCGGCGTCCGGCCTCGCCGGCGGCAAGGTCGGCGAAGGTCGACCGCGTCGAGTGGCGCGCAGCTCGCCGACCAGCAGACCGCGGTCAACGCGCTGCATCGCCGGCGAGATCGACTTCATCGAGCAGCCGTCGCACGACCTGCTGCCGATCGCTGCGCAAGGACCCCAACGTCAAGCTGGTCGACTGGAACCCGCTCGGCAACCAGTACGCCTTCCGCTTCAACAGCGACGGCGCAAGCCGTTCGACAACCCGAAGGTCCGCCAGGCGCGTGGTGCTATGCGTTCAACCAGGAAGACTTCCTGCAGGCGGTCATCGGCGACAAGCAGTACTACAAGGTGTGCAAGGCGCTCTTCGTCTGCGGCACGCCGCTCGCGTCCGACAAGGGCATGGACGGGCTGCTCGAGTCCAACTTCGCGAAGGCGCAGGCGCTGCTCAAGGAGGCGGGCTACGACGGCACGCCGATCGTGCTCCTGCACTCGACCGACCTGCAGGTGCTGACCAACCTCGCGCCGGTGGCCAAGTCGCTGCATGGAGAAGGCCGGCTTCAAGGTCGACATGCAGTCGATGGACTGGCAGAGCGTGGTCGCGCGCCGCGCCAAGAAGGACCCGCCGACGCAGGGCGGCTGGCACGCGATGCTCACCTCGTGGGTGTCGGCCGACATCCTCAATCCCGTGTCGACGGCGTTCCTGAACGCGAGCTGCGACAAGGCGCCGTTCGGCTGGCCGTGCGACGCCGAGATGGAGAAGCTGCGCGACGACTTCGCGCGCGAGACCGATCCCGCGAAGCAGAAGGCGATCGCCGAGGCGGTGCAGGTGCGCTGGACGCAGTATCCGACGCACGTGCATCTGGGTCAGTGGTATCAGCCGGGGGCCGCGCGCAAGAACGTCGACGGCATCGTCGTGGCGCCGGCGTCGGTGTTCTGGAACATCTCCAAGGCTGGCAGGTAGTAGATGAGTCAGAAGGGGTCGCAAGGCTAACGCCGCGACCCCTTGGAAGAATCTCGACGCTGACGGGCGCTCGAAAGGCTGATCAGAGGGAAATCGCGGGCGGAGCCCGACGATTTCCCCGGTGAGGGGCGCTACACTCCCGCGATGCTCGCGTACGTCGCCCGCCGCCTCCTGGCGGCGATCCCCGTGATGACGGTCGTCGCCGTCTTCGTCTTCGCGCTGCTGCGGCTGACGCCGGGCGACCCGGCGGCGATCATCGCCGGGTCGTCGGCCACCACGCAGGACGTCGAGGGCATCCGCGCCACGCTCGGCCTCGACCGGCCGTTCCTCGTGCAGTTCTTCCTGTGGCTCTCGCATCTCGCGCAGGGCGACTTCGGCGAGTCGTTCTTCTTCAAGAAGGACGTGACCGAGCTCATCGGCGACCGCATCGAGCCCACGGTCATGCTGGCGATCACCACGATGCTGCTCTCGATCGCCGTCGCGGTGCCGCTCGGCGTGCTCGCCGCGTAGAAGCAGGGCACCTGGATCGACCGGCTGGTGATGGGCTTCTCGGTGCTCGGCTTCTCGGTGCCGGTGTTCGTGATCGGCTACGTGCTGATCTACGTGTTCGCGATCGAGCTCGAACTGGCTGCCGGTGCAGGGCTATGCGCCGCTGTCGCGAGGGGTTGCTCGAATGCCTGCGGCGCCTCGTGCTGCCGAGCCTCACGCTGTCGGTGATCTACATCGCGCTGATCGCCCGCATCACGCGCACCAGCGTGCTCGAGGTGCTGACGGAGGACTACATCCGCACGGCGCGCGCCAAGGGACTTTCCGACGTCGAGGTGCTGCTCAGGCACGCGCTGCGCAACGCCGCGGTGCCGATCGTGACGGTGATCGGCATCGGCGTCGCGCTGCTGATCGGCGGCGTGGTGGTCACGGAGAGCGTGTTCAGCATTCCCGGACTCGGCCGGCTCACCGTCGATGCCGTGCTCGCGCGCGACTATCCGACCGTGCAGGCGGTGATCCTGCTGTTCTCGTTCGCGTACGTGCTGATCAACCTGCTCGTCGACTCTCCTACACGTTGCTCGATCCGCGGATCCGCTACTAGGCGTGCGCGCAACGGACATGCCCGACCCGATCCTCACCGCCGATGCGATCGGCCTCGAAGCCCCGGCCACCGTGCCGCCCGTGGCGCGCGGCCGCGTGTGGCGGCGCCTCGTGGCCTCGCCGACGTCGTCGTCGGCGCCGCGATCCTCGCGCTGATCGCGCTGATGGGCGTCGCGGCGCCGCTGCTCACGCCGCTCGATCCGGCCGCGATCAATCCGGCGTTCCGCAACAAGCTGCCGGGCGCGGAAGAGACGGTGCGCCGCGACGACGGGAGCAAGTCGACGGTCACGCACTGGATGGGCACCGACTCGCTCGGCCGCGACGTCTACGCGCGCGTCGTCTACGGCGCGCGCACGTCGCTGACGGTGGGCGCCGCGGTGGCGGCGATCAGCGTCGCGCTCGGTCTCGCGATCGGCCTCCTGTCGCGGGCTACCTCCGCTGGCTCGACGCCATCGTGATGCGCTTCATGGACGGCCTGATGGCGATTCCCGCGATCCTGCTCGCCATCGCGCTCGTCTCGCTGTCGCGCGCGGGACTCGCCGCCGTCGTCGTCGCCATCGTCGTGCCGGAGGTGCCGCGCGTGGTGCGGCTCGTGCGCTCGGTCGTGCTCTCGATCCGCGAGGAGCCGTACGTCGAGGCGGCGATCGCGGTCGGCACGCGCACGCCGCAGCTGCTCGTCCGCCACGTGCTGCCGAACACGGTCGCGCCGCTGATCGTGCAGGCGACCTACATCGCCGCCTCCGCGATCCTGATCGAGGCGATCCTCTCGTTCCTCGGCGTGGGCATTCCGCCGGAGACGCCGACGTGGGGCAACATCATGGCGGAGGGGCGGTCGCTGTTCCGCGTCTTCCCGCACATCATCCTGCTACCCGGGCATCTTCCTCGCGCTCACCGTGCTCGCGGTCAACATGCTGGGCGACGGGCTGCGCGACACGCTCGATCCGCGGATGGAGACGATGCGAGTGACGCGTGCTCGCCGTCTCGCGGCCTCGACGGTCGGCCTGCCGCCCGGCGCGGAGCGCGCCGCACGCCGTGCGGGGCATCGACCTCGCGGTGGACGCGGGCGAGATCGTGTGCCTCGTCGGCGAATCGGGCTCGGGCAAGAGCGTGATCGCGCACACGATGATGGGCCTGCTGCCGCGCGGCGCTCGCCGCGACCGCGGGCGAGATCCTGCTCGCCGGCGAGGACGTGCTCGCGGCGAGCCCGGCGCGGCTGCGCGCGCTGCGCTGCACGCGCATGGCGATGATCTTCCAGGAGCCGATGACCGCGCTCAATCCGGTCATGCGCTGCGGCGACCAGATCGACGAGGTGCTGGCCACCCACACGCAGGCTCGCCGCGGCCGCGCGGCGCGCGAAGGTGCTGGAGATCGTCGCGCGCCGTGCGCCTGCCCGATCCCGTGCGCATGATCGCCGTCGTACCCGCACCAGCTCTCCGGCGGCCAGCGGCAGCGCATCATGATCGCGATGGCGCTGGTGCTCGAGCCCGCGCTGCTCATCGCCGACGAGCCGACCACCGCGCTCGACGTGACCACGCAGGCGCAGATCCTCGCGCTCATCCGCGAGCTGATGCGCGAGCACGGCACCGGCGTGCTGTTCATCACGCACGACTTCGGCGTCGTGGCCGAGATCGCCGATCGCGTCGCGGTCCTGCGGCGGGGCGAGATCGTCGAGATGGGCCCGGCGCGAGCAGGTGCTGCGCGCTCCGCAGCACGACTACACGAAGATGCTCATCGCGCTCGGTGCCGAGCCTCGTCCCGCCGACGCGCGCGACGCCGGTCAGCGGCCCCGTCGTCGTGCGTGCCGAGGGCTGGCGCAAGACGTACGCGCAGCGGTCTGGCTCGGGCCGGCGCGCGACGCGGTCGAGGCGGCCGCGGACGTGTCGTTCGAGATCCGCCGCGGCGAGACGCTCGGCATCGTCGGCGAGTCGGGCTCCGGCAAGACGACGGTCGCGCGCTGCGTCGCGCGGCTGATCGACGCCGACGCGCGGGCGCATCGTCGATCGGCGACGCCGACTTCGCGTCGCATGCTCGCGCACGCAGCTGCACGCGCTGCGCCGCAAGGTGCAGATCGTGTTCCAGGACCCGTACCGGTCGCTCAATCCGCGCCGCACGGTGGGCGCCGCCATCGTCGGAAGGGCCGATGAACTACGGCGCGACGCCGGCAGGCGGCCGCGCGCGCGCGCGCGCGCGCTCATGGAGCTCGTGCGGCTCGACGCGAGCGCGCTCGACCGCTACCCGCACCAGTTCTCGGGCGGGCAGCGCCAGCGCATCTGCATCGCGCGTGCGCTCGCGATGGAGCCCGACCTGCTCATCGCCGACGAGGCGGTGTCGGCGCTCGACGTCTCGGTGCAGGCGCAGGTGCTGGCGTTGCTCGACGAGATCCGCCAGCCGGCTCGACCTCGCGATGCTCTTCATCACGCACGACCTGCGCGTGGCGGCGCAGGTGTGCGACCGCGTCGCCGTGATGACGCGCGGCCGCATCGTCGAGTACGGCATCGCGGCGAAGGTGTTCGCGACGCCGCGCGACGACTACACGCAGTCGCTGCTCGCGGCCGCGCCGGGCCGCGCGTTCGCGTTCGGCGCGCCGGCGTGACGCCGGCATTCGTGCAATCGATCGCACGTTCGCCCCGCGAGTTGACCCGCGGCGCGTGCCGGGCATAGCATCGACGGCACCTCGAGGCGCCGGGGACGGGGAACCCGCCGGAGCCCGCGTGCGCCGTGGGAAGGAGTCGCCGCATGCCCGAATACCTTGCCCCCGGCGTCTATGTCGAGGAAATCGCCGGCGGCGTCACGCCGATTCCCGGTGTGGCGACGTCGACCGGCGCGCTCGTCGGACGCGAGCTGATCGAGCGCATGGCGCATGCCGTGCGCGAAGGCCTGCCCGGTTGGACGGATCACAACGCGCACGATCCGGGAATCACGCTGCTCGAGGTCCTCGCCTACGTCGCCTGCGATCTGCAGCGTTATGCGACGACGCCGCAGGCCCGTGCGTCCGCGGCACGCATCGCCGGCGCGTTCGCGCACTTCGCGACGGATCGCCCGGCCGAGGCGCCGTTGCGGCGACCGCGCTACTTCGCCGGCAAGGTCCTGTCCACCTCCGACTTCTCGCTCGAGCAGGATTACCTGCGCGAGACGTACCGGCGGCACAACCGCGCGCTGCTCGGCGCCGGCGTCGTCGCGGGGCTCGCGGTGCACGTGGAAGGCGTGGCCGCCGACGGGGCGCCGAGCGTCGTGGTGTCGCCGGGCACCGCCATCGCGCCCGACGGCGCGCTCCTCGCCATCGGCTGCGCCGTGCGCTTTGCCGTCTTGCCGCCCGGCGACGCCGCGTTCGTCACGGTGCGCTACGGCGAGCGCGCCGCGGCGACGGTGCCCACCGTCGATCCTTCCGGCACCGAGGTGAGCGAAGTCGAGGAGATCGCGGTGCTGGCGCTCGCCGTCGCACCCGCACCCCACGAGGTGGCGCTGGCGCGCCTCGTGCACGCGCAAGGCGCCTGGCAGGTCGATCCCGCGTTCGTTGCGCCGCGCGCGCGGCTGCTGGTGCAGGCATGACCGAGCCTTCCGTGGCGCGCGAGCCGGCCGCCGAACCGCCGGCAGGACGGCCGCGCGTCATCGTCGAGTTCCTCTTCGAACGCGGCATGCTGCAGGTGGGCGTGCGCAACATCGGCGACCTCCCGGCGCACGACGTCGCGGTCGCGTTCGACGTGAAGCTGAACGGATTGGGCGGCCGGCGCGACGTCGGCGCGCAGGCGTTGTTCCGGGACCTTTCGTTCCTCGGCCCGGGCCGCGCGCTTTTCACGCTGCTCGACGAAAGCGGCGCGTGGTTCGCGCGCCGCGAGCCGACGCGGGTGCGCGCGGAGATTCGTTACCACGACGGCGCCGGACGGCGGTTCGTCGACGCCGCGACGCACAACCTCGACGTCTTCCGCGACCTCGCGTACATCGCGGGCGAAGCCGGCATCGCCTCCACGCGCGGGGCGTGAGTCACGACAGGAGAAGCGCATGCCCCCCAATGACGGCCCCTACGGCAACTTCAACTTCGTGGTGGAGATCGACGGCATCGCGATCGCCGGGTTCACGGAATGCAGCGGTCTCGGCGCGTCGGTGGACGTGATCACGTATCGCGAAGGCGGCGACACGTCGGTGCGCAAGCTGCCGGGACTGCGCAAGTTCAGCAACATCACGCTCCGCCGCGGCGTCACCCAGGCGCACGAGCTGTTCGACTGGTACAACAACGTCGCCAACGGCGTGCACGATCGGCGCAACGGAGCGGTGGTGCTGCTCGACGCGGCACTTGTCCCGGTCGTGCGCTGGCAGTTCGTCCACGCGTTTCCCTGCCAGTGGGAAGGGCCGCACCTCGACGCGTCGGGACACACGGTCGCCCTGGAGACGCTGGTCCTCTGCTGCGAGGGCGTCTCGCGCAGCTGAAGCTGCGGGGCGCGGCGACGGTCAGCGCCCGTTGGTGGCGCCCAGCACGAGTGCGGCCGCCTGCAAGGCCGCCTGGTAGCGCGCCTGGTTCGCGGGCACGAAGCCCGGCGATGTCGGCGAGCTCGCCTGCAGCCACTCCTCCGGATACAGCTCGAAGATCTGGATGCGGTTGGCGAGCGCGTATTGCAGGAGTTTCGCGATGTCCATGGTCGCGACCGACGTGTTGGTCGTCGCGGTGATCGGCTGCTGCGCGAGCGGCACGGTTCCCGCGTAGTTCGTGTATGCCTGGCACCAGTGCAGGTTGATGATCTGCGCCTGCGGATCGCACGGGGCGGGCGCGGACCCGGGGCCGGCGACGTTCGATCACGCCGAGGCTCTCGAACGAGAAGCCGACGTGCACCGCCGCGGCGGCGGCCGCACCGAGATTGGCCACCGCGTAGACGTCGGGGCCGCCGCTGACGTACGGCAGCGATGCGATGATCTGCTTGTCGGTGGGCTCCCTGCCCATTGCCGTGATGATGCGCGCCTCGTGCGCATTCCACGTCGCGTAGGAGTAGCCGGCCGCGGTCCACAGCGCCTGGCACGCCCCGCCGTCGTTGTAGCCGGGCGGCGGCAGCGCTTCCGCGCCGCCGGCGGTGGCGAAGCGCAGGTAGCCGACGCTGGCGGCGAGCGGCGAGTTGGCAAAGCTGAACTCGTGGATGGCGGCGGCGATCAGCGCTTCCCAATCCGCCTCGTACGTCGCGTTGAAGTACACGGGCAGCGCCGGCTGTCCCGCACACGCGACCGTGGGCACGCCGTCGCCGCCGCCCGTCACCGGCGCGGTGACCCACGCCGGGGTGACGTTGTTCACGGCGCCCTCCGTGGTGTCGGCGAACAGGAGATTCACCGTGAGGCCGGCGTCGGTGTACGGCTTCGCGGCGGCGACGACCGCGGTCCAGTCGTACACGCCTTTCGCCGGCGCGACGTCGGACCAGTAGATGACGAGGCTCGCCCCGCACAGCGTGGGATCGCGCCCGATCACGTCGCTGGCGAGGGCGTTCTGGTAGGCCGCCGCGCGGTGATGTCGGCGGCCAGCGAGCTCACGAAGTAATGATCCTGGCTCGCGTTGTAGTACTCGATCACCTGCACCGTTGCGGCGCTCGCGTGGGCGGCGAGCAGGAGCGCGGCGAGGGCGATCGCGCCGCGGCGAAACGTCGACACGTCGTCGTGCATGAAGGCTCCCTCGATCTGCAGGTTGCCGAGCTTCGCAACGCGCGGGCAACGGCACGCAGTTTCACATGCGGGACGCCTCCGTGCAGGAGAGCGGACGAAGGGCGCCGCGCTGGGGCCGAACGGCGCGCTGGCGGTGAGGCGTCAAGAGGTTGTCACTCGTTCTGCATGCCGCATGATTGGACTCGTCGTTCCCGCGAAGGCGGGAACCCAGTGGCTTTCGATTCTCGCTCGCAGGCGCACGACACTGGGTCCCCGCATTCGCGGGGACGACGGTTGCGCCGGAGTCATGCATCACGGAAACAACTTCCGGATAATCCGCAGCTAGCGGTGCGTCGCGAGGAAGCGCGACAGGCGCGCCACGCCGTCCGCGAGCCGCGCCTCGTCGGCGGCGAAGCACCAGCGCACGAAGCCCTCGCCTTCCGGTCCGAACGCGCGCCCGGGCGCGAGCCCGAGCCGCGCGTCGCGCACGAGGCGCTTGCAGAACGCGAGGCTGTCGGTCAGTCCCTCGACGCGGAAGAACGCGTACATCGCGCCCGCGGGCGCGGCGACCTCGACGCCCGGCAGGCGCGCGAGCTCGCGCGACCAGGAAGTCGCGCGCACGGCGGAAGCGCTCGCGCGTGTGCGCGACCGTCGGCTCGCCCTGCGTGATCGCGGCGACGCCCGCGCGCTGCACGAACGCCGGCGAGCACGACGTGTTGTACTCGATGAGCTTGCCGAGGTCGGCCATCAGCGCCGCCGGCGCGACGATCCAGCCCAGGCGCCAGCCGGTCATGAGCCACGACTTGGAGAAGCTGTTGGTGCTGACCACGCGCTCGTCCGCGTCCGGCGAGGTCGAGGAACGACGGCGCGGCCGCGGCGTCGTCGCGGATAGTAGAGGCGCTCGTACACGTCGTCGGCGACGATCCAGATGCCGTGGCGGCGGCAGTGCTCGAGGATCGCCTGCTGCTCGTCGCGCGTCGAGCGTCCAGCCGGTCGGGTTGTTCGGCGAGTTGACGAGCAGAGCGCGCGTGCCCGGCGTCAGCGCGGCGAGCAGGCGGTCGAGGTCGAGGCGCCAGCCCGCCGGCGCGAACGCGAGCGCGCACGCACTCGCACGTGCGCGGACAGGATCTTCGGGATCTCGACCAGGTTCGGCCACAGCGGCGTCACCACCACCACGCGATCGCCGGGCGCGACCAGCGCCTGCACGACGAGCATCAGCGCCGACATGCCCGACGCGGTGACCGCGATGTTCGCCGGCCGCGGTCGCGCGATGCAGGCCGCTCACGTAGGCGGCGATGGCCTCGCGCAGCGGCGGGATGCCGAGGTTCTGCGTGTAGAAGGTTTCGCCGCGCGCGAGCGACGCCGCGCCGCGCGTCGCGGATGAACGCCGGCGTGACCTCGTCGGGCTCGCCGAACCAGAACGCGAGCACGTCGGGCTCGCCCATGCCCTCGTTGGCGACGTCGCGGATGTGCGAGGCGCGCGAGCGCGCGCACGGCGGGCCTCGCAGTGGTGTCGTGGCCGGGTCGGTGATCGGGCATGGGATACTTCCCCTCCTGGCAGCCGTCCGGCCGCCCGTCGCGAGCGGGCGCGAACAGAACGGCCGTTCGCCGTATCATTGCACGAAGCGGGGAAACACCCGCCCAAAAAGCACACGATGGGGAGACATCATGAACGTCTACGGGATCACGAATTGCGACACCGTCAAGGAAGCGCGTGCGATGGCTCGCGCAGCGCGGCGTCTCGCATCGCTTCGTCGACTTCAAGAAGACGCCGCCCACCAGCGACCAGCTCGCAGGCGTGGTGCGCGCGGCCGGCTGGCAGACGCTGCTCAACCGGCGCGGCACGACCTGGAAGAAGCTCGAGCCGGAGGCGCAGGCGCGCGTGATCGACGAGCGCGTCGGCGATCGCGCTGATGTTCGCCAATCCCACCGCGATCCGCCGGCCGGTCGTGGAATCGGATGAGGGCATCCTGTCGGCTTCGATCCGGCGACCTGGGACCGCACGTTCCCGGGCTGAGATATCTCGGGGACTGAAGCGGCACGTGGGCCGTGCGACATCGTCTGGAGCGTGATCGGGCATCCTCGTGAGCGGCCGCCGGCGGTCTCGCCGGCTGGTCGCGGTCGATCGGCGACGCTCGGCGTCGCCGGCGTCGGCGGCGCGCTCATCGCGGCGGTCGTCGGCATGGTGGTCGCGACCGGCGGTGTGGATCGCGCTCACGGTGGTGTTGCGCAAGCTGGGGCTCGTGCGGTGACGCCGGCGGCGCTCGGCCGCGGTCGCCGACGCGCTGCTCCGCCGCGGAAGCGCGGCGCCACGACGCTCGCGCCCATCACGAGCTGGCTGCCGACGTTCGACGTTGCCCGCGGCGTACGGCGTGCTGCGACGAGATCGAGCGCCGGCGCGTCGCGCGCGGCTGGCGGCCGGTCGGCCGCAAGATCGGTTTCACCAATCGCACGATCTGGCCGCGCTACAACGTGTACCAGCCGATGTGGGCGCACGTGTGGGACGAGACCGTGCAGCAGGCGCCGGACGGCGCACGCCACCGTCTCGCTCGCGGGGCCGGTGGAGCCGCGCATCGAGCCGGAGGTCGTGTTCGGGCTCGCGGGACCGGTGCCCGTCACCGACGATGCGCGCGACGTGCTCGCGCGCCGTCGCGTGGATCGCGCCGGGATTCGAGATCGTGCAATCGCACTTTCCGGGATGGAAGTTCACGGCGCCCGACTGCACGGCGGCCTTCGGGTTGCATCGCGCGCTCGTCGTCGGCCCGCGCACGCCGATCACCGGCGGCCAATCGCGACGCAGCTCGCGCGCGGCGCTGCCGGCGTTCGAGCTCACGCTGCGCCAGGGCGAGCGGTGTCGACCGCGGCGTGGGCGCGAACGTGCTCGACAGCCCGGCGCTGGCGCTCGCGCATCTCGCGCGCGTGCTCGGCGACGCAGCCCGGAGACGGCGCCGCTCGCGCGCCGGCGAGTTCGTCACCACGGGCACCGTCACCGATGCATGGCCGGTCGCGCCGGGGCAGACCTGGTCGAGCGATTACGGCGTGCTCGGGCTTCCCGGATTCGAATCACCTTCAGCTGACCGGTCGCCACGATCTCCGTTACAATCGCGGCTTTTTTTGCGCGGCGCCGTCGTGTCCATGCGCGACCGCCTTCGGAAGACCGTCGATGAAGCACCTCACGCTCGCCCTCGTGGCGCTCGCGCTCGCCGCGTGCGCCTCGCACTTCCGTCCACCGGCGGCAGCACCGCGCAGCAGCCGGTCGAGGAGAAGGAATACCGCACCGGCAGCCGCATTCCGGTGCGCGACCCGCGTGTCGTCGTCGCCGACGGCACGACGCTCGACCCGTCGGCGATCGATCCGCCATGCGCGCCAAGACGTAGGTTCCGCGGTCGGCCGTCGGTGCGCACGTCGACGCAGCGTTGCCGCTCAGGGAACCGTCAGCCCGCGCTTCGCGTGCCAGTCGGCGATGCCCTCGCGCGGGTACTCGCGAAAGTGCGTGTGCCCGCGACCCTTCGGCACGTCGGCCCACTTCGCGGCGTAGTTGAGCATCAGCTCGACGTCTTCCGGCGGCCTGGGCAACGGCGTGTCGATCGCCGACGCGAACGGATAGACCCACTGCGGCCAGCGCGGGTCGAAGACCCACAGCGCGCTCGCGCACCGGCCGCAGAAGTGCCGGCGCGCCGGCGACAGCCGCTTGCGCGCAGCGCCGGGCTCCGCGATGCGCGCGCGGTAGACGCGCCACGTTCTTCGTGCCGCGCACCTTGCAGCGTGGGCGCCTCGCCCATGATGTTGATGGCGTAGCCGCCGCCGCCCTGCGTCTTGCGGCAGATCGAGCAGTAGCAGCGCATGAAGGGATACGGCGTGTGCGATTCGACGCGGAACCGCACGCGCGCCGCAGTGGCAGCTTCCTTCGAGTCTGCATGGTGGCCTCCTTCCGGCGTTCGGGCGATCATAGCGCGTCGCAAGCGCCGGTCGCCGGTACGCGACCCCTGCGTGCGTCGTCTTCGCGAAGGAGCGGTCATGAGCCGGATCAGCACACCCGTCACGTTTCCCGGCGCGAGCGGCGCGGCGCTCGCCGCGCGTCTCGACCTGCCCGGCGCGCAGGCCCCGCGCGCCTACGTGCTGTTCGCGCACTGCTTCACGTGCTCGAAGGACACCAAGGCGACGACGCTGATCGCCGAGGCGCTCGCCGACGCGGGACTCGCCACGCTGCGCTTCGACTTCACGGGGCTCGGCGGCTCGGAAGGCGAGTTCGCCAACACGCATTTCTCGTCGAACGTCGCGGACCTGGTGGCGGCGGCCGACTGGCTCGCCGGGACGGGGCGGGCGCCGTCCTTGCTCGTCGGGCACAGCTTCGGCGGCGCGGCCGTGCTCGCCGCGGCGGCGCAGATTCCGTCGGCGACGGCGGTGGCGACGATCAACGCGCCCTCGGATCCCGCGCATCTCGGCAGGATGTTCGCGGGGCAGGAGGAGGAGATCCGCACGCGCGGGCAGGCGCAGGTCGACTTGGCCGGGCGCCCGTTCACCATCCGGCGCGAGTTCCTCGACGACATCGCCACCGTGAAGATCACGCAGGCGGTGGCGAATCTCAAGCGTGCGCTGCTCGTGATGCACGGCCCGGCGGATACGACGGTCTCGATCGAGCACGCCTCCGCGATCTTCCACGCGGCGAAGCATCCGAAAAGCTTCGTGTCGCTGGACACGGCGGATCATCTGCTGACGCGCCGCGAGGACGCACGCTACGCGGCGACCGTGCTCGCGGCATGGGCGGACCGGTACTTGCCGGCCGCACCGGCCGCCGCCGCGGAACCCGACGGTCCGCGCGACACCGTGCTCGTGACGGAAACGCAGCAAAGGCAAGTTCCAGCAACTCGTGACAGGTCGGTCCGCATCGCCTGCTCGCCGACGAGCCGGTGGCCGCGGGCGGCATGGACAGCGGACCTACGCCGTACGACCTGCTGCTCGCCGGCCTCGGCGCGTGCACCGCGATGACGGTGCGGCTGTACGCGGAGGCGAAGGGCATTCCGCTGACCCGCGTCGCGGTCGCGCTGATGCACACCAAGATCGTACGCGACCGACTGCGCCGAATGCGAGACGAAGGACGGCAAGATCGACCGCATCGAGCGCGTGCTGACGGTCGAGGGCGATCTCTCCGACGAGGTCCGCGGCAAGGCTTCTGGCGATCGCGGAAAAGTGCCCGGTGCACCGCACGCTGCACAGCGAGACGTGGGTGACGACGCGGCTGGCCGCCAGCACGGCGCCCTGAACAGGCGCGCCCCTGTTGATCCGAAGCAAGGTCCCGGCGGCGGCGCTGGGGCTCAATGTGCGCCAGTGCCCGCACTTCGCAATCCGCGCCGCGCATCCCCGGGCAGGGAACGGTGGCGCGCGCCGGCTGCCCATGACCACGCCCCCCGTCGCACCGAGCATCACGATCGACAAGTACCACGCGCCGCAGTGGCTGGGGGCGCGCGCGCCGCGCCGCTTCCACGTCATGGCGAAGCCGGCGCGGCTCGGCGTGCAATCTCGACTGCACCTACTGCTTCTACCTGAGCAAGCAGACGCTGGCAGGCGGTCCCGGCGGCGGGCACATGGACGACGAGGTGCTCGAGCGCTTCGTGCGGGACTACATCGGAAGCGTCACCGCCGACGAAGTCGTCTTCTCGTGGCAGGGCGGCGAGCCGACGCTGCTGGGCGTCGACTTCTTCCGCAAGGTCGTGGCGCTGCAGCGCAAGTACGCGAAACCGGGACAGCGGATCGAGAACGACCTGCAGACCAACGGCACGCTGCTCGACGAGGAATGGGCGCGGTTCCTCAAGGAGCATCGCTTCCTCGTCGGCCTGTCGATCGACGGTCCGAAGGAGATCCACGACCAGTACCGCATCACCAAGCGGGGCGCGCCGACGTTCGACACGGTGTTTGCCGCGGCGAAGATGCTGCGCCGGCACGGCGTGCCGTTCAACACGCTCACGTGCGTCAGCCGCTACAACGCGACGAAGCCGCTCGACGTCTATCGCTTCCTGCGCCGCGAGCTGGGATCCACGTACCTGCAGTTCATCCCGATCGTCGAGATCAGGGGCTTCGAGACGACCGCGCCGCAGACGTGGGACGCGTCGCGGCTGCCCGTCGTCGGGAGCCCGGAGTCGCGCCCCGGCCATCCCGATTCGATCGTCACCGAGTGGTCGGTCGACCCGGACGAATACGGCTACTTCCTGTCGAAGGTGTGGGACGAGTGGCTGCGCGCGCGACGTCGGCAAGGTTCTCGTCAACTTCTGCGAGACGCTGGTCGCGCAGCGCGCCGGCATGCCCGCGCAGATCTGCGTCCACGCCGAATTCTGCGGCAAGGGCGTGGCGGTCGAGCACGACGGCAGCGTGTATGCGTGCGATCACTACGTCTATCCGGAGTACCGCCTCGGCAACGTGCGCGAGCGCTCGCTCGGCGACATGGTGTTCTCCCCCGCGCAGGTGAAGTTCGGGTACGCGAAGTCGGAGTCGCTCCCGCAGTATTGCCGCAACTGCGAGTGCCTGACCGACTGCTGGGGCGAGTGCCCGAAGAACCGCATCGTGCGTGCGCCCGACGGCGAGGCCGGCCTGAACTACCTGTGCCCGGGATTGAAACGATTCTTCGCGACATGCGCGGCCGGCAGCGGACCGGCTGGCCGCGCAGGTGCGCGCGACGCCTGCGGCCGCGCCTCGTCGCGTCTGAGGTCGCGGCACTGCGCGCGGCATTGCTGCGCCTCCACTCGGGCCCTGCCGTCCCGGCGATCAGATTCGCTCGTCGCTGCTGCGACCACCTGGCCCGTAGGGGCCCTGGGCCCCTTCGTGCCGGAGTCGTTTGATCCACCTCAACCGAACCTCATCCGAAAAGTGATGAAATCGGCAATCGCCCTGCCGGTGGACGAGGGGATTGTGCATGCCATGACAGGGCGATGGGACTCTATGAACCTCCGGCACGCCCGGCCCGACGGGCCAACGTCGACGACGTGATCTGAAATGAGGATGCACATGAACTCGAGTTCGCGATCGGAAGTTTCGGCGTACGCCCGCATGCGAGCGGCGGCCGCGCTCCTCCTGCTGGTCGCCTGCGCCCACGTCCACGCACAGACCGATCCGTTGCCGTCGTGGAACGACGGTGCCGCCAGGAAGGCGATCGTCGAGTTCGTGCAGGCGACCACGACGCAGGGGAGTCCGACCTTCGTCCCGCCGGCGGAGCGCATCGCCGCGTTCGACCAGGACGGCACGCTGTGGGTCGAGCATCCGATCTATTCGCAGGTGATGTTCGTCCTCGACCGCGTGCCGGCGGTAGTGAAGGCGAAGCCGGAGCTCGCGAACGTCGAGCCGTTCAAGACCGTCATGTCGGGCAATCGCGAGGCGATCGGCAAGCTGTCCGAGAAGGACCTGCTCACGATCCTCGCCGCCACGTCGACGGGTATGTCGGTCGAGACCTTTGCGGCAGAGGCAAGGAAGTGGCTGGCGGACGCGAAGGATCCCCGCTGGAAGAAGCCCTATACGGAACTGACCTACCTGCCGATGCAGGAAGTGCTGAAGTACCTCCGGGCCAGCGGCTACAAGACCTACATCGTGACCGGCGGCGGCCAGGACTTCGTCCGCGTGTACTCCGACGCCACCTATGGGATCCCGCCCGAGCAGGTGGTGGGCTCCGCCGGCGGCACGAAGTACGGCTACTCCAAGGACGGCAAGCCGTTCCTGACCAAGGAGCCGAAGCTCCTCCTCAACGACAACAACGCCGGCAAGCCCGAAGGCATCCACCTGGTGATCGGCCGCCGGCCGGTCGCAGCGTTCGGCAATTCGTCCGGCGATCGGCAGATGCTCGAGTACACGAAGGCCGGCGACGGCGCGCGGCTGGCGATGCTCGTGCTGCACGACGATGCGAAGCGCGAGTATGCCTACGGTCCCGCGAAGGGACTGCCCGCAACGAAGGTCGGCACGTTCCCGCAGTCGCTGTACGACGAAGCGGTGAAGCAGGGCTGGATCGTGATCAGCATGAAGGATGACTGGAAGCGCATCTTCGCGTTCGAATGAACCGCAGCACCGGCGCGCAGGCGCGCGTCGTCCACCTAGGAGTCGTCGAATGAAACTGAAACGTCTGGCTTATGCCGCAATGGCCCTGTTGGGGCTGACGGCCGGCGCGGGCGCGCCGCTGTATGCGCAGGCCCCGGCCAAGCAGCCGAACATCGTCGTCATCATGGGCGACGACATCGGGATGTGGAACATCGGCGCCTACCACCGGGGCATGATGGCGGGCCGGACGCCGAACCTCGACAGGATCGCCAAGGAAGGCATGCTGTTCACCGATTACTATGCCGAGGCGAGCTGCACGGCGGGGCGCGCGAACTTCATCACCGGCGATGCTGCCGATCCGCACCGGCATGACCACGGTCGGCCAGGCCGGCTCGCCGATCGGGCTGCCGGCCGAAGCGATCACCATTGCCACGGTGCTGAAGAGCATGGGCTACGCCACCGGCCAGTTCGGCAAGAACCACCTGGGCGACCTGAACGAATTCCTGCCCACCGTCCACGGCTTCGACGAGTTCTTCGGCTATCTGTATCACCTCGATGCGATGGAGGATCCGGCGCATCCCAACTATCCGCAGAAACTGCTGAACGTCGTCGGCCCGCGCAACATGGTGCACAGCTGGGCCACCAACGTCGACGATCCGACGGTGATGCCGCGCTGGGGCAAGGTCGGCAAGCAGAAGATCGAGGACGCCGGCACGCTCTATCCCAAACGCATGGAAACCGTGGACGACGAGATCCGCGACTTCGCCATCAATTTCATGGACAAGGCGCAGAAGGACGGCAAGCCGTTCTTCGTCTGGCTCAATCCGACGCGCATGCACATCGTCACGCATCTGTCGCCGAAGTACGAGGCGATGCGCAACTCGGACAACGGCTGGTCGGAGGAGGAAGCGGGCATGGCCCAGCTCGACGACGACATCGGCCTGGTCATGAAGAAGCTGAAGGACATGGGCGTCGACGACAACACGATCGTCGTGTTCACCACCGACAACGGCACCGAAGTCTTCACCTGGCCCGATGGCGGCCAGACGCCGTTCGCGCAGTCGAAGGGCACGGTCCTTGAAGGCGGCTTTCGCGTGCCGGCGATGATCCGCTGGCCCGGCCACGTTCCCGCCGACAGCGTGCAGAACGGGATCTTTTCGGGACTCGACTGGCTGCCGACGTTTGCGGCCGTGGCCGGGAATCCGAACATCGCGGACGAGTTGCTGAAGGGCAAGACGATCGAAGGCCGCACCTACAAGAACCACCTGGACGGCTACAACCAGCTGGCCGCTCTCACCGGCAAGGGACCGTCCGCGCGCCACGAGATCTTCTACCTCGGCGAAAGCACGGTCGGCGCGGTGCGCATCGACGACTACAAGTATCGCTTCATCGACCAGCCGAACGGCTGGCTGGGCGACAAGACGCATCCCGACGTGCCGTACATCACCAACCTGCGCCTCGATCCGTTCGAGCGCACGGGGTGGCCGAACAACGGCACGAAGGACGGCGCGCAGCAGTACTTCGACTGGTTCAAGTTCCAGTTCTGGCGCTTCGTGTTCGTTCAGCAGCTGATCGCCCAGGAAATCCAGACCTTCATCGAGTACCCGCCGATGCAGCGGGGCGCGAGCTTCAACCTCGACGCGGTCAAGGCGGAGCTGGCGAAGAAGATGCAGCAGGCGGAAGCGGCGAGCAAGGGCACCGGCCAGTAACGGCAATCGGCATCACGGCGGGTGGCCCGGAGACGGGTCGCCCGTCCTTGCGTCGTCCGCGGCCAGGATGGCGCGCGGGCATCGGGACGCGCAACGCTCCTCCGCGCGCCCGTGCTGCCCATCCGTGCAAGGTTCGCACTGCAAAGGAACGCAAATGAAATTCGTCACGCTTCTGCTCACCGTTGCCGCCTGCCTCGTCTCGGCGCCGATCTCCGCCCAGATCTTCTCCTGGGACCCGCTGCAGAAAATCGAAAGCGACCTGCCCGAGGGCGTCCCGAACGAGGGCAAGATCATCCAGGCGCGCGCGCAGGTGCGCGAGATGGCGCAGGACGCGCTGGCCACGCTGTACGAGATCCAGCCCGGCGCGCGGCGCACCGTCGAGCGCGCGGCGGGCTACGCGGTGTTCAGCACGTTCGGCGTGAAGCTCTTCTTCGCGGGCGGCACGACCGGCAAGGGCGTGGTCTTCAACAACCGCACCCAGCGCCAGACGTTCATGAAGATGGTGCAGGTGCAGGGCGGGCTCGGCTTCGGTCTCAACCAGAACCGGCTGATCTTCGTGTTCACGAACGATTCCGCGCTGCGCAACTTCATCCAGCAGGGCTGGGAGTTCGGCGGACAGGCCAACCTGTCCGCGATGGCGGGCGGGCAGGGCGGCATGTTCAGCGGCGCGGCCGCAGTGGCACCGGGCGTCTACCTGTACCAGATCACGCAGACGGGACTTTCCGCCACGCTCACCGTCTCCGGTACCAAGTTCTTCAAGGATGCGGATCTCAATTGAGGTCGGCAATCGGAATGCAACACGAATTTGACGCTGTGCAACGGCAAGGTTCCGGAAGCCCGTTCCAGAGAGCGTTTGCCCCGGGGCGCGTTGCGCTGCAGGTGTTGTGTGCCCTGGCCGCGACGCCCGCGCTGGCCGCGAGCATCGGCGGACAGGTGCAGGGCGGCGACGCGCCGATTGCCGGCGCCACCGTAATCTTGTGGTCGGCAAGCGCTTCCGCGCCGAAGCAGCTTGCGCAGGCCACGACCGGCGCCGACGGCCGCTTCGCCCTCGTCGTGCCGGATGCCGCGGAGAAGGACGCGAGCCTCTACCTAGTGGCGAAAGGCGGTCGTGCGGGCACGGACAAGAATGCCGGGGACAATCCGGCAATCGCGTTGATGACGGTGGTCGGCGGCAAGGCGCCCGCCAACGTGACGCTGAACGAGATGACGACCGTGGCGTCGGTGTGGACGCACAACCAGTTCATCGATGGCACCGCGATCCGGGCGCAACCCCTGCAGCTTGCGATCGCCGCCGGCAACGTGCCGAGCTTCGTCGACCTGGCGACCGGCGGCTGGGGCGCGACGATCCAAGACCCGCTCAACGGCGGCCAGACACCGACGATGGCGAACTACGCCACGCTCGCCGACGCGCTGGCGGGCTGCGTCACACGGGTGACGGCGGATGCGTGCGGCAAGCTCTACGTCGCGGCGCGGGGACCTGCGGGTGCGGCGCCGGCCGACACGCTGACGGCGGCGCAGTCGATCGCGAAGTACCCGTGGTACGAGCCGCACCGCGTGTTCGCGCTGCTCGACACGTTCTACCCCATCGCCAAGGGCAGGAATCTGCGGCCGGTGCCGTACATGCCGTACCTGCAGGTGGCCCCGAGCGCCTGGGTGCTGCCGCTCAAGTTCGACGGCGGCGGCTACCGTGCGGGCGGCAAGGCGATGTTCGACGCAGAGGGCAACCTCTGGGTCGGGGACAATTTCACGATCGGCTGGCAGGCCAACGACGCGCTGTGGCAGGGTCACGCCACCAAGTTCGACCCCAACGGCAAGCCGCTGTCGCCGATCACCACCGGGTTCGCCGGCGGCGGCATGGAGGGCGGCACGTTCGGCGCCGCCGTGGACGCCAAAGGCAACGTCTGGTTCACGAACTACGGCAGCAAATCCATCACGGTGTTCGACAAGGACGGCAAGCCGCAGACGCCCTCCGACGGCATCAACTTCGGTGGCCGGCTCGGGCTCATGCAGGGTATCATCGTCGTACCGAACGGCGACGTGTGGGCGCTCGGCGTCGAGAAGCGGCAATTGCTCCACTTTCCCAAGGGCGACTGGAACAACGGCAGGATCGTCTGCGAAGGCGACAGCGCCGAGCCCTGCAAATCGTTCACCGCGCCCTTCCATCTCGCAATCGACCAGAATGACCGGATCTGGGTGTCGGACAGCTCGTTCCACGTGATCCGCTTTCCGGCTTCCGATCCGACCAAGGTCTTGAAGCTGGACGTGCGCTCCAACAACAGCGGACTCAACATCGACAGCCAGGGCAATGTCTGGGTGACCAACCGATTCGGGCCGGGCTTGTTGGGAATGGCGCACATGGTGGACATGGCCGTGCATCTGAAGACGGGAGGCGTGCTCTCCGCCGCCGACTACCTGACGAAGACGATGTCGGAGCAAAAGGGCGGCAGCGGGAGCGTTACCGTCATGCGTCCCGATGGCACGCCGCTGCCGGGATCTCCTTTCAAAGGCGGCGGATTGCCCGGGCCGTGGGCCGTGGTGGTGGACGGCAACGACAACGTGTGGATCAGCAACTTCGCGATGCCCGCGAGCCCGATCGTGCAACTCTGCGGCGTGCGCACCGAACATTGCCCGCCCGGGCCTGAAGACCGGCGACCAGATTTCCCCGCCCGGCGGCTACGTCGGCGGTGGCCTGCAACTGCAGACCGACATCGCCATTTCGCCGAGCGGCGACGTCTGGGCGATGAACAACTGGCAGGACATCGACAGTTGCTACCCTGGCGCCTCGGAAGCGCTGTCCACGCGCTGCGGCGGGCAGGGCGTGGTGATCTTCTTCGGCATGGCGAAGCCGGTGCGCGCGCCGCAGATCGGCGTCGCGAAGCCGTACTGAGCGATGCGACAAACGCGGCCGAACGATAGAATCAGGACGTCAACGATCAATGGTGCAGGCATGAAACGATCCATCCGGTGCGCAGGCCGCGGCGTCGCCGCTCTTTTGATCGCGCTGGCGACAACGGCGCCGGCGCACGCGGAGATGAGCGCCGAGGAACTGGCGAAGCTCGCGCAGAATCCGGTCGGCAACCTCATCAGCCTGCCGTTCCAGAACAACACGAACCTCAACTTCGGCCCCGAGAAGGGGACGCAGAACATCCTCAACATCCAGCCGGTGATTCCGATCTCGGTCACCAAGGACTGGAACATCATCACGCGCACGATCGTGCCGGTGATCTGGAATCCGGCGCTCGGTCCGGGCATCGACAGCAAGAACGGCGTCGGCGACACCGTGCTCACCGCGTTCCTGTCGCCGGCCAACCCGGGTCACTGGATCTGGGGCGCCGGACCGGTGCTGCAGATCCCGACCAACAGCAGCGCGGAGCTCGGCAACAGGAACTGGGGAATGGGACCGTCGGTCGTGGTGCTGCATCTCGAGCACGACGACCCGTGGGTCTACGGCGTGCTCGTCAACAACATCTGGTCGCTGACCAGCAGCCAGCAGGGCGGCTCGTACAACAACGGCCTGATCCAGCCGTTCGTCAATTACAACTTCAAGGAAGGCTTCTACCTCACCAGCGCCCCGATCCTGACGGTGGACTGGAAGGCCGAGGGCAGCCAGCAGTGGACCGTGCCGATCGGCGGCGGCGTGGGCAAGATCTTCCATTTGGGCAAGCTGCCGGTGAACACGCAGCTGTCGGCCTACTACAACGTCGTGCGACCGGACTACGGCGCCAATTGGCAGATCCGCGCGCAAGTGCAGCTGATGTTTCCCAAATAGCCTACCCCCCGCGCCGCGCCACCCGCGCGGCGTTCCGCGGACGCCATCGTTCGCTCGCGCGGATTCTCCGCGTCGCATCCACCAAGGATCTGTCGATGAAGTCGTTTTCCATCAAGCCGGTTCGCCTTGCCCTCGTCTTCACCGCGGGCGTGCTCGTTCTCGCCGCGTGCGCGTCTCCGGGCGGCAGCGGCGCCCCCGGCGCGTCCGCGCCGGCCGCGGCCAGCAGCGCCTCGACCGTGGGCACCGTGGCCTCCGAGGCAACCGCCGCCAACGTGGCGCGCGTCGGCTTCCTCACCAACTACGCGAAGCTGCAGCCGATGCCGGGCGGGGGCGGGACGCTGTGCTGGCGCGATGCCGGCACGAACTGGAAGCAGTACACGAAGGTCATGCTCGAGCGCATCCAGGTGTACATCAAGCCGGGGTCGCAGAATGCCGTCGACCCGACCGACCTCAAGATGCTGATCGACTATTTCCACGCCGATCTCGTGAAGGCCATCCAGCCGGAAGCGCAGATCGTGACGGCGCCCGGTCCCGGCGTCCTGCGCGTGCGCATCGCGCTGACCAATCTCGTGCCGACCAACACGCTCGCGAGCCTCGCCGGCACCGCCGCGCCCTACGGCTTCGTCGCCGAGATCGGCTCGGGCGCGGCCACCGGCCGGCCCGTGGGCTCGACGCCCTACCTCGGGCAGACCGGGATGGAAGTGCAGTTCCGCGACGGCGCGACGGGACAGATCATCGGCGAGTGCGCCGACACGGAGATCGGCCTCAAGTACGCCGCCGACGTCAACGCCGGCGCCGCCGGCGCGGCGGAGGCCTGGGTCGGCGGCTACCTCGATTCGTTCTCGCAATGGACCTACGCCAAGAACGCGTTCGACAAGTGGTCGGCGGATTTCGCGCGGCGGTTCGCGCAATTGCGCAACGGCTGACTCGCAGCCGATCGGTTCGCCGTCGCATCGTTTACAATGCGTCGGTCGGAAATGCATGTGCGGCCGCGCTTGCCTCGCGGCCGTTTCGTTTATTGCGAGGGACTCAATGCGTTTCATTCGCATCAGCGTCGCGGCCGCAGTTGCCGCCGCCGTTGCCGCACCGCTTGCCGCGCAACAGCAGCAGGTCAAGCCGCCGATCGCGACCTACGGCGTCGACGTCGCGAACGCGCACGATGTCGATTCCCGGCATGCCCGCCGGCGGCATGAGCGGCATGCCCGGCATGCCCGCCGGCATGGGCGGCCCGCAAAAGGAGCTGTGGCTCGGCCTGCGCTCGTCGCAGAAGGCCTCCGGCACGCCGGAGGCGCAGCACATGATTCCGCCCGGGCATGGACATGGGCCCGGCGCTGCCGCTGCTGGGCGCGGCGCCGGCGCAGGGCGGCGCGCGGCGAGCGCTACGACGAGGAGCGGCCGCCCGAGAAGCCGAAGGCGCGCATGCTGATCTACTGGGGTTGCGGCGACGCGATTCGGCCGGGCCAGCCGAAGATCGCCGACACCGAGAAGATGTCGACATGGCGCAATTCGGCCAGGCGTTCGCGGGACGTTCGCCGCCGGATCGCTGGAGCGCGCAGCGCAATGCGCAGCTCCTGTGGCCCAACGAGCGCGAGAAGCAAGCAGGTGCCCGCCGAACGCGAGCCTGCGCGGCGACCAGCTCGTGAACGGCAATGCGACGCCGGACATCAGGTTCGCGATCGGCGAGAGGCAGGACTTCATGCCGCGCGATGGAAGTGAGCGGCCAAGGCGGCGTCGGCGGACCCGATGCCGCTGTCGTGGGCGACGATCGCCAACCGCGCAGGGCTACTTCCTGCAGGCGATGGGCTTCCGGCAGAGCGGCAACGAGATGATCATCTGGACGTCGAGCGAGCTGCAGGACACGGGCTTCGGCCTCATGAACTACCTGCCCAACGATTTCCTGCGCAGGATGATCGACGAGAAGGTGGTGCTGCCGGCGTCGGTCGACGTCGTGCACGATCCCGAAGGGCGTGTTCGAGGGCGTCGAAGGCGGCATGGTCAACGGCGATCGCGTACGGCGAGGAGCTGAACCTCGTGCATCCGCCGCGGCCGCCGATCCCAAGGTCGACCTGGGAGCAGCAGTGGGCGGTGAAGGTGCGCGTGAAGTCGACCGGCATGACGCCGCTCGGCATGGGCGACGAAGGCGAGCGCCGCGGCGCGCGGCGGGGCGGCGAGCGTCCGCCGATGGAGTCGTCGACGCAGCCGCAGCAGCCCGCGGCCGCACCGAAGCCGGCGACGCCGATGGACGATGCCGCCGACATGCTCAACAAGGCGCGCAAGCTGCTGCCGTTCTAGGTCAAAGCGTGAACGTCCCGGGAAACACCCACATCAGGGCGGCGGTCAGTACCACGTAGCGCAGGAACTTGCCGATCGCCATGTAGACCGCGCAGGGCCAGAACGGCAGGCGCAGCCAGCCCGCGACCGCGCACAGCGGATCGCCGACGATGGGCAGCCACGCGAGCAGGCACGCGCGCGGTCCGAAGCGCTCGAGCCAGCGCAGCGCCTGCGGATGCGCGACGCCGCGATGCGTGACGCGCTCGTAGGCGCGCTCCGCACCGTAGCCCATCCACCACGTCAGCATGCCGCCGAGCGTGTTGCCCGCGGTGCCCACGAGGATCGCGGGCCAGAAGAGATCGGGATTGAGCTTGACGAGACCGAACACCGCGGGCTCCGAGCCCATCGGCAGCAGCGTCGCGGAGACGAAGGACACGACGAAGACGGTGGAAAGGCCGTACCTGGGCAGCGCCAGCGCGGCCAGCATGGGGGCGATCCACGCGTCCATTGCTCCGCATCATACGAACTTCGGCGGCCAACGCCGACAGTGAAGGTACATTTGTGCGACGGGAATGGTGCTACACCGCTTCCGCCACCACGACGTACCGCAGCGGTCCGCCCGGATTCAGCGCGTCGAACGGATAGCACGTCACCAGCGTGAGCGTCGGCACGTCGGTGTCGCGCGGCAGCGCGAGCGACCGGTAGTCCGCGACGTACGTGCGCCGGATACGGAAGTGGCGCGTCGCGCCGTCGGCGCGCTCGACCTGCGAGCTCGTCGCCCGGGGCCACGGTGCGCAGGAAGCGGAAGTGCGTGTCGCGATGCGCGGTGATCACCGCGTTGCCGCGCTCGCCCGGTTGCGCGGAGCCGTCGAGGTGCCCGGGACCGAACGCGAGCGTGCGCCCCGATGCGCCGGCGAGCACCAGCACGTCGGCGTCCTGACCCGGTGCCGCGCAGGCGCGCCACCGGATGCGTGTCCGCCCACGGCCACGGCTTCGCGGCCACGCCCGTGCTCGCGCTCGCGCTCCCACGCCGACTGCAGCAGCACCTGCGCGAGCCCGCCTTGGCGTAGATGTACGCGCCCTGCGCCGAACGTCAGCGTCCCGGCGACGGCGAGCGCGGCCATGGCGAGGGTCCAGGCGCGCTTGAGGCGGATGCGCCGCGGGCCACGCTCGGCGACCCACTGCGCGCGCGGGGGCGGCGCGTCCGCCGCCGCCCGCCGGCCACCGATCGGGGAAGACTCGCCCGGCGGGAATGCGGCAAGCGATCCCGGGCGCGGCCGCCCTCATCCAGTTGCGTGCCGCGCCGTCTGCGCGGACGAAAGGTCCTCCCCGATCGGTGGCCATGCTCATCACGATGCCTCTCTTCGCCAGCTGCCGTCAGCAGCCGATCGCCGCTGAGCTGCGCGCTCGGCCTGTTCATTCCCGGCCTCGCTTCACTCGACAGCAGCACGTACCACGTGCCGCTGTTGTTGCCGTTCACGTACACGATGAGGTCCGGCTTGCCGTCGCGGTCGATGTCGCCCGCGTACTGGACCTCGCTGTCCCAGCCGAAGCCGTCGAGCAGCCATTCGAACTTCGCGCCGCCCGTCTCCATCACGTAGTGCGCGCCGGCGCGGCCCTTCACGTCCGTTGTTCACGGTGAGCGTGAACGGCGTGTGACCGAGCGTGAGCGCGATACGCCTGGCCGTTGACGGGCGATGAGCGCGCGCCGGCGCAGCGGCACCTCGGTGAGCGGCCCTTCGCGCAGCGCCGTGCGCGGCAGGTTGAGGTAGTAGAGCTGTCCGAGCGCCGATTGCAGCGTCGCGCTGTTGTCGAGCGACGCGAGCTCGAGCTCGCGCAGGAACAGCGGGCGCGCACCGCCGCTGTCGGGAATGCGGCGCAGGTACGAGCCCGCCGCGTCCTTCACGAGCACGAACCAGCCGTGCTCGGGCATGTCCTCGATCGTCGCGTCCATCGAGCCGACGTCGCCGTCGTAGTGGCCGGGCAGCAGCAGCAGGTTGCGCGGCGGCGCGACCTTGCGCGGGCCTGCGCCGCCGCGTCGTCGGGTGCGGCACCGCGAGCGCCTCAATGCGGCGAGCGCGACCGCGCTGCCGGCGCGCAAGCGCAGGGCCAGGCCGCGGCGAGCAGGAGCGTGACCGCGCCGATCGCGAGCAGCAGCGGCGCGGGCGTGGCGGTGCGCGGGAGCTGGTCGAAGCCGGTGAGCCCTTCGGGAATGTTGCCGGGCAGCGCGGTTTTGGCAGCGGCACGGTGCCTGCGCGGGCCTGGTCGGCGTCACGTCGACGGCGACCAGGCTCGTGTACTTGCTGACGAGATGATGCGTGAGCGCGACGTCGAGGACGGCGGCGCGAACGTCCGCCTCCGGCGCGCCGCGGCGCGCCGCGTCCATCAGCGCGTCGATCTTGGCGCGCGCCCACAGCACGCCCACGCCGGGCTCGTTGCACGTTGGCGACGGCGGGCAGCAGCGATGCCCCACGTCGTCGCCGTCGCGCCGTCCGCGACAGCGCGATGTTGCCGCGCCGCGTCGGCGTTGAACTGCGCGGTGACCACCACGGGCTCGCCCGCGTAGAGGTCGGGCAGCGACGCGCGGCCACACGTCGGCGCCGGCGGGCCAGTCGACGGCGATGTCGGTCAGCGCCGGCGTCTCGAGCTTGCGGAAGAGCGCCGTCATCTTCTCCTTCACCTCGCGCACGTCGCCGATGTAGGTGTACGTGCCGCGCCCGAACTGCGCGGCCTTGGTCATGAAGAAGCTGTTGGGCGCCGGGCCGATGCCGACGGTGAAGAGCCGGCGGTCGCCGATCGCGTCGCCGACGAAGCGCAGGATCTCGTCCTCGTTGCCGACGGCGCCGTCGGTGAGGAACACGACCTGGCGCATCATCGCGGCCTCGCGCGCGCCGCGCCAGCGCGACCTCGAGCGCGGGCAGCATCTCCGTGCCGCCGCGCGCGCGCAGGCCGCGACACGAACTGCCGCGCGCGCCCGATCGTCTCGGCGTCGACCGGCAGCGGCGCCGCGAACAGCGAGACGCGTGACCGAGTTGAACTCGATGACGTTGAAGCGGTCGCCCGGCTGCAGGCGGTCGAGCGCCATGAGCAGCGCCTCGCGCGCCTGCGCGATCGACACGCCTTCCATCGAGCCGGAGGTGTCGACGATGTACGTCATCTCGCGCGGCCGACGCACGGCCGGCGTCGCCCGCGGACGGCGGCGGCAGCGCCATCAGCAGCGCGTAGGTCTTGCCGCCCCTGGTCTCGGTGAACAGCGCGGCGCCCGGGGCGGCGCCGATGTCCGGCGTCCACGTGAGCTCGAAGTCGCGTGCCGCGGGGATCGGGCCGTCCTGCGAGCGTCGAGGTGGATAGCGATGGCCGGCGCGCTCCTCGATCGTCATCGGGTGGTAGGTGCTCGCGAGCCGCGACGAGCGGGAAGCCCGCGTTGAGGTCGATCGCGATGCGCACCGGGTTCACGTAGCCTTCGCTGCGCGGCCGCGACGGGCGGCGTGATGCGGTCGGCGTCCTGCACCTGCTGCGTGGCAGGCGACCAGCCCGAGCCGCGGGAGTGCCCTTCGTCCGTCGCGACCGGCGCGCCCGGGATGTAGCGCGGCGTGATCGCGAGCGGAAAGCGCAGCCGGAAGGTGCCGTCGTCGTAGCGCAGCGTCTCCTGGTACTCGATGGCGACGGACGACCTCCTCGCGCGGGACCGATGTTGGCCACGCTCGTCGTGAAGAGGTTCGGGCGCTCCTGCTCGACCAGCGTCGTCTTGCGGCCCTCGCTCTTCGCCGTCTCGTAGGTACGCTTGGCCTCGCCGCGCTCCTTGATCATGCCCCTCGATCACGCGCTCGCCGACCTGCATGCGCAGGTGGTCGACCGCCGCCTTCTCGGGCAGCGGAAACACGTAGACGCCTTCGCGCCATTCCGTCGGTCGGGTTGACGAAGCGCTGCGTGACCGACACGCGGGCGATCATGCCGGTGACGTCCATGTGCACGTCGGTGAACACCAGCGGCGACGGCGGCGCGGCCGCCGTCGGCCTGCCTGAGATAGAGCATGCCCGGCGGCGTGTCGCGCGGCGTGCCGCCTGCGCCGGCGACGTGACGATGAACACCGCGAGCGCCGAGCACGAGGCTCACCACCAGTCCCGCGACGAAGCTGTCCACCACGAGACGTCCCAGCTCGCGCCACTCGCGGCGCAGGAGCCCGCTGCCGTTGCTGCGATCGACGTCTGCCATGTCCCGCTGACCTGCTTTGCATCCGAAGCCGGCGGATTGGGTGGTGCGCGCCGGGAGCGCCCACCGGCGGCACGCCCTCGATGGAGCGCATTACGCGCGGGCAATGCGGCAGGCGGCGGGAGCGGAAAGCGGCAGCGCGGCGAAGAAATGTGGCAAACCCGTGGCAGTACGGTCGCGCACGACGAGCGCCGCACGGACGCGAAAGCCGCTGCGGTATATTCGCCACAGGCCGTCCGCTGCCTGATTCCCGATCTCCGCCACCCGCATGCGCCGCATCGCCATCGTCGAGGACGAACCCGCCATCCGCGCCAACTACGCCGACGCGCTGCGCCGTCACGGCTACGAGGTGGCCGACGTACGCGAACCGGCCCGAGGCGCTGGCCGCGTTCCGCACGCGGCTGCCCGACCTCGCGCTGGTCGACATCGGGCTCGGCGACGAGGTCGACGGCGGCTTCGCGCTGATGCGCGAGCTGCGCGCGATGTCGGCCGACGCTGCCGATCATCTTCCTGTCGGCGCGCGACTCGGATTTCGACATCGTCGCGGGCCTGCGCCTGGGCGCCGACGACTACCTCACCAAGGACGCGAGCCTGCCGCACCTCGCCGCGCGCATCGCGGCGCTGTTCCGCCGCAGCGAGCTCGCTGGCCGCGCCGCCCGCCACCGACGACATCGTCGAGCGCGGTCCGCTGCGGCTCGACGTGAAGCGCCTCACCGCGCACTGGCAGGACAAGCGCGTCGACCTCACGCTCACCGAGTTCTGGATGGTGCACTCGCTCGCGCGCCATCCCGGGCCACGTGAAGGATCGCGACGCGCTGATGCGCGACGCCGAGCATCGTCGTCGACGACAGCACGATCACGTCGCACGTCAAGCGCATCCGCCGCAAGTTCCAGGCGGTCGATCCGGCGTTCGACCGGATCGCGACGGTCTACGGCATGGGCTATCGCTGGGGCGAGGAATGACGTGAGGCTGCCGCGCATCGCGCTGTCGATCCGCGCGCAGCTGCTGCTGGTCCTGACCGTCTTCCTCGCGCTGCCGTGGCTCGGCGTGCGAGTACGTGCGCGAGCTGGAGCGCGTGCTGCGCGACGCGCAGGAGCGCACGCTGGCCGGCACCGCGCAGGCGGTGGCGACCGCGCTGCACGATCGCCCGCGGCTCTTCGCGACGCCGCCCGATCCCATCGCGAGCTTCGCGCGCGAACGTGCGCTCGATCGCGCGAGCCCGGCGTCGCTGCCGCCGTCGGCGTCGCCGGAGATCGCGCAGATCATCGAGGGGCTTTCGCGCACCACGGCGCGCATCTGGGTGATCGACCGCGACGGCACCGTGCTCGCGCGCGCGGGATCGCTCAAGCCGCCGCCGCCGCAGGCGCCGCCGGAATCGTTCTGGGCGCGCGCGACGCGCGCGACGGTGGGCCGCCTGTACCCGCTGGTGCTGGAGCAGCCGACCGACGATTTCCGCGACGACGCGGCCACGCAGGGCGCGCCGCACGGCCGCGACGTCGAAGGCGCGCTGGCCGGCATCCTCACCACCGACCGCCGACGGACCACCGACGGCAAGGCGGTGATCGTCTCCGCCGCGCATCCGGTTTGGGTCGGCGACCAGGTGCGCGGCGCGGTGATCGCCGAGGAGACGGGCAACGCCGTGCTCGCCGAGCGCAATCGCGCGTTCGAGCGCCTCTTCAACATCGTGCTCGCGGTGCTGCTGGTGGGCTCGCTCGCGCTGACGGCGTACGCGACGTGGCTGTCGTCGCGCATCCGCCGCCTGCGCGACGACGCCGAGCGCGCGATCGACGAGGAGGGCCGCGTGCGCGCGCCGCTCGCGAGCTCGGGCGCGGGCGACGAGATCGGCGATCTCTCGCGCAGCTTCTCGTCGCGTGCTCGCCCGCCTGGCCGAGTACGCGAGCTACCAGGAGAAGATGGCGAGCCGGCTGTCGCACGAGCTGCGCACGCCGATCGCGGTGGTGCGCTCGTCGCTCGACAACCTGAAGGCGACGCCGCTGCCGACCGACGCGCGCGTGTACATGGAGCGGGCGCAGGAGGGGCTCGCGCGACTGACGCAGATCCTCACGCGCATGACCGAGGCCGCGCGGCTCGAGCAGATCGCTGTCCGACGTCGAGCGCGTGCGGTTCGATCTCGTGCCGGTGGTGGCGAGCTGCGTGGACGGGTTTCGCCTCGCGTATCCGGACGCGCGCATCGCCTACGTGCCGCCGGCGGTCGCGATTCCGGTCGACGGCTCCCCCGACCTGATCGCGCAGATGCTCGACAAGCTGGTCGCCAACGCGGCGAGTTTGCGAAGGGACGCGCGATCGACATCGGCCTCGCCGCGGACGCCGACACGGCGCACCTGACGGTTGCCAACGACGGCCCGCCGCTGCCCGAAGGCATGGAAGGGCCGCCTCTTCGAGTCGATGGTGTCGGTGCGCCCCGGTGGCGAACGCAGCGAGCCGCATCTGGGACTCGGACTCTACATCGTGCGCGTGATCGCGCAGTTCCATCGCGGCAGCGTGCGCGCCGAGGACAAGCCGGGCAAGGACGGCGTGATCGTGACCGTCACGCTGCCGCTCGCCGAAGCTTGAGCGCGCGCGAACGTCCGGAAGCCGCCGCCGCTGCGCAGGCGCCCGCTGGCGCGAACGCTAGATCTGGAAGTGCTCGCGGACCTTGGCCGCAATCTGCGGCGGGGTCATCTTGTCGGCGACTTCGACGCCGACGATGCGTCCTTCGAGGCCCTTGTGCGCAAGGCGGCTCTTGAGCTCGCCCTTGGCCTCGCCGGGGCCGAAGATCAGGATGGCCGCAGCATCGCCGAGCTGCGCGATCACCTCGTCGTAGTATCGGTTGAGGTGCGTCGCAAATTGCCTGTCCTGCTTGTCGTCGGCCGAGCCGTCTTCCCGCCGGTTGCCGCCGGAAAAACGGACGTGCGCTTCCATGCCCGATTTCACGTGATGGGTTTCCTCCGTGTCGTCACCGACGAACACCAGGAATGCCTGCGTATGGTCGATCCACAAACCCGCGCTTCGTTTCATAGGTCCTCCATCGTTACACGTAGAAGACTACGCCGTTCCCATGTGCGGGTCGGTGCGGTGTCGCACACAAAGCTCGGCGCAGCCCATCCGTCATCCGCGTTCGCGATAGAACCAGCGCTTCGCGACCTCGGTCGCAAATACGTAGCCGAGGACGATGGCGATCATGGCAATCAGCAGCGGCCAGCCAAGGGGGACGAAGCCGAAGACCTGGGCAAAGGGCAATATGAACGGAGCCGCCACGGCGAAGCCCGCGACGACGATAGTGGTCCAGAGGAGCATGGCGCCGGGAACACTGCGCAGGGCCGGCCCGTGCGTCCGCAGCACGAGCAGCACCGCCAGCTCCGTCAGCAGCGACACCACGAACCAGCCGGTCTGGAAGGTCGCTTCCGTCGCGTCGAACACGCGGAGGAGCACGAAGAACGTCAGCAGGTCGAAGGCGGTGCTGATCAGACCGAACACGATCATGAAGCGCCTGACCTCCGCCACGTCCCAGCGCTGGGCCCGCGCCACGCGCACCGCGTCGACCCTGTCCGTCGAGATTGCGATCGACGGCAGGTCGGACAGGAAGTTGTTGAGCAGGATCTGCTTGGCGGCGAGCGGCAGGAAAGGCAGCACCGGCGTGGCGAGCGCCATGCTCACCATGTTCCCGAAGTTTGCGCTGGTGGTGATGGAGATGTACTTGAGGGTGTTGGCGAAGGTGCGGCGGCCGTCGTCCACGCCGCGACGCAGGACGTCCAGGTCAGGCTGCAGGAGCACGACGTCCGCACTCTCGCGTGCGACATCCACGGCAGAATCGACGGAGATGCCGACATCTGCCGCGTGCAGCGCCGGGGCATCGTTGATGCCGTCGCCGAGGTAGCCCACCGAGTGGCCGGTGCGTTGCAGCGCGCGCACGATGCGTTCCTTCTGTTGCGGATCGACCTCGACGAAAAGATCGGTGCGCGGCGCGAGATGCCAGAGCGATTCATCGCGCAGCCTTGCGATGGCCGTGCCGGTGAGCATTGCGGCGGGATCGAGACCGATCGTGGCAGCGACGTGCCCGGCGACGTAGCGGTTGTCGCCGGTGATGATCTTGATCCGGACGCCGCGGGCGGCGAGGTCGCGGACCGTCTGCGCGGCCTGGATCTTCGGGGGATCGAAGAAGAGCAGGAACCCGGCGAGCGTCATGCCCGTTTCGTCACCGGGCAGGTAGCGATCCTGCGCCGGCACGTCCTTGGTTGCGAGCGCGAGCACGCGAAAGCCTTCCGTTCCCTTGTCCCGGAAGTAGGACTCCAGGTTCTCGCGCAGGCGATTGTCGAGCGCGACTTCGGCGCCCCCGCGCAGGAGCGCGGTGCAGGTGCCCAGCACGTTGGCAAACGCCCCCTTCATGATGATCCGATGGCGGCCGGCGTCCTCGTCTGACGCGATCACGATGGTCAGCCGCTTGCGCAGGAAGTCGTACGGGATCTCGTCGATCTTCGTGCAGCCCGCCGTCGCGAGTCCCGCCTTCTCGCCCGCCGTGACGAGCGCCGCGTCCAGCGGATTGTCGATGCCCGTCTCGAGCGCGGCGTTGAGGTAGGCGAGGCGAAGCACCTCCGCCGACGGGGCCCCTTCGGTATCGACGGCGGCGTCGAGTGCCATCACGCCGGCGGTCATCGTCCCGGTCTTGTCCGTGCACAGGACGTCGATGCTGCCGAGTCCTTCGATCGCTTCCAGATGGCGCACGATCACGCCGCGCTGCGCCATCGCGCGCGCGCCGTGCGCCAGCGTGACGCTCACGATGGCGGGCAGCAATTCGGGCGAGATGCCGACGGCCAGGGCGACGGCGAACAGGAGCGACTCGATCGCCGGGCGTCCGAGCATCTGATTCACCGCGAGCACGAAGAACACCATCACCACCATGATGCGTACGAGCAGGTAGCCGAACTGCCGCACGCCGCGCGCGAACTCGGGCTCCGGCGGGCGCACCCGCAGGCGAGACGCCACCTCGCCGAACACGGTGGCGCTGCCGGTCCTCACGACCAGGACGAGGGCCGTCCCGCTGCGCACGGACGTGCCCGTGAATGCGCAGTTGGTGCGATCCGACAGCGGCGCCTCGGCGCTCACTGCGCCAGGCTGCTTCTCGACCGGCATCGACTCGCCGGTAAGGCTCGCCTCGGTGACCAGGAAGTCGCGGGCGTCGAGGATCACGCCATCGGCAGGCACGAGATTGCCGGCGGAGAGCTCGATCACGTCACCGGGGACGATCTCGCGCGTGACGACCGTTTGCACCACGCCGTCGCGCCGGACGCGCGCCGTAAGGGCGAGCCGCTTGCGCAATTCCGCGACTGCAGCGGAGGCCCGATATTCCTGCGTGAAGCCGAGGAGCGCGCTGCCGAGCACGATGACGAGGATGATCGCGGCATCCACCCAGTCGCGGACGAACAGGGAGATGGCCGCGCCGAACACCAGGATGAGGACGAGCGGGCTCGCGAACTGATGGAGAAGGAGGCGCAGCGCCGCGACCTCGCGCTGCTCCTCGACGACGTTCGGGCCGACGCGCTCGAGGCGCGTGGCGGCCTCGGTCGCGGCAAGTCCGCGGCGGCTCGTGGCGAGCGCGGCGAGCAGGGTCGAGGCCTCCTGGCACCAGTACGCCTCCGCCACCCTGGGCGCCGATGGCTCGCGCGCGGCAGTCATGGAATCGCCTTCACCTGTACCGGTACCGGGAATCACCGCGGGGAATCGATCGGTTGCAGCCTAACGGTGTTTGGCGCCGGTGCCTGTGACGGGAATCAATGGCGGTCTCTGCGAGTCCCCAGGACTTGTTCGGAATATCGCGGGGGCAGCGGTTACCGGACGGTCGATGCCGAGGCATTGCCAAGCGGCAATCCGGATGTTTGCCGCAGGGCGACGTGCGGCGCTATCGGCAACCGACGCAGGAACGCTGACGGCCCCACCGCCCGCGATCAGTTGGGAATCGCCTGCTCGAACTTGCCGGTGGCGCCGTCGAACATCACCTGCAGCGTGGATCCGCCCTTGACGCTGTAGTTCACGTACCAGATGCCTTTGCGGCCGCTGCTGTTGGGTCCGACGCTCAACTGCACCATCGGCTGCGCGCCCTTGGCCATCAGCGCGGCGCCGCCTTTCTCCGCGGCGGTGGCGAGCATCTGCTTCACGTCGCGATAGAAGTCGGGCTTGCACGCCTCCCCGGACGATTGCGCGGACGCGGCCCGGTGGGGCGCGACGGCCAGCGCGGCGAGCATGAGCGCGGCCACGGCGCAGCGAAATGCGTTCATCGGCCTCGTCCCCGGTCCTGCACGACCGGTTCGGCACGTCAGCGCGCCAACTTGAAATCCTTGACGACCGTGACGTCGAACTCGGCCGCAACCTTCGGGCCACCGGCACCAGTGTCATCGATGGCAAGCCGGCCCGCGAGATGGGACGGATCGTTGATGCGCGCCGTGAAGGTCTCCGGCCTCGCGGTTCCGGAGTACTGAATCTTCTGGCCGTTGAGCGCCACCCAATAGTTGAGGCGCGGGCCGCCGGTGAAATCGACCGTCATCCCCTCCGTCACCTCGCCATCGGTGCACGAGAACGTCTTGCAGGCCGCGAGCTTGCCGCCGATATCGGCGGCCGACAGGACGAGCCGGCGCACCGTCTTGCCGGGCTCCATGTCGCTCGGGCCCGTCACCAGCCATGCGTACTTGAGCGCGGCCGCACGGCCCTTGTAGTCGATGCTGCCGGTCGCAATGTCGGCCGCGCTTGCAGCGGTCGCGAGGGCCACTCCGATGATCGCTGCGGACCGTGCCCATGCCGCCGATGATGACCGCAATCCCATGACGAGCCTCCCCTTGCCGGCCGAATCGGGGGATCGTAGCGCTGCCTGCCGCGGTCGCGCAACTGCGCCCGGCAATGGACCTGGATCGGCGATAATCCCGCCACGCCTCCGCTCCGCGCGCCCATGAATCCCATTTCCTTCGCGCCCTTCGCCCAGCACCCCGTGGTTACCGCGGCGGTGCTGCTCGTCTTTTCCAACCTCTTCATGACGCTCGCGTGGTACGGGCACCTCAAGAACTTCTCGAGCAGCCCGTGGTGGATCGCCGCTCTCGCGTCGTGGGGCATCGCGCTCTTCGAATACCTGCTGCAGGTGCCCGCCAACCGCATCGGCTACACCGTGCTCTCGCTCGCGCAGCTCAAGATCATGCAGGAGGTGATCACGCTGGCGGTGTTCGTGCCGTTCGCGGTGATGTACATGGACCAGCCGATCAAGCTCGACTACCTGTGGGCGGGCATGTGCCTCATGGGCGCGGTGTACTTCATCTTCCGCGGTTAAGCGCGCCGTGCACTTCCTGCACATCTACTTCGCCTTCGCGGCAGGCTACCTGCTGTCGTACCTGTATCGCACGGTCAACGCGGTGATCTCCCCGGAGCTCGTGCGCGATCTCTCGCTCAACCCGTCGTCGCTCGGCCTCCTCACCAGCGCGTACTTCCTCGCCTTCGCCGCGATGCAGGTGCCGGTGGGCATCCTGCTCGATCGCTTCGGACCGCGGCGGGTCGAACCGGTGCTGCTCGTGGTCGCGGGCACCGGCGCGGCGCTCTTCGCGTTCGCCCAGACGCTGACGGGCCTCGCGCGTGGCGCGCGCGATCATCGGGGCCGGCGTGTGTGCGTGCCTCATGGCGCCGCTGAAGGCCATCAACACGTGGTATCCGCGCGACCGGCAGGCGTCGTACTCGGGATGGATGATGGTGGCGGGCGGCATCGGCGCGCTGTCCGCCACGGTGCCGCTCGAGCTCGCGCTGCGCGTCACGCACTGGCGCGTCGTGTTCATGGGCCTGTCGGCGGTGACGTTCGCGGTCGCGCTCGCGATCTGGTGGCGGGTGCCGGACATCGCGCGGCCGGAACGCTCGGGCGGGCTGCGCGAGCAATTCGCCGGCGTGCGCTCGGTGTTCGTGCATCCGCGCTTCTGGTGGATCGCGCCGCTCGGCGGTTTCGCCATGGGATCGTTCATGGCCATCCAGGGTCTGTGGGCGGTGCCGTGGCTCATGGAAGTGGACGGTGCGTCGCGCGCGGCCGCCGCCGATCACCTGCTCCTGATGAACGCGGTGATCATGTGCGGCTATGCGGCGCTGGGCTTCTTCGGCACGCGCCTTGCGCATCGCGGCATTCACGCACGGCATCTCGTCGCCGCCGGGTTCGGGCTCAACGTGATCGCGCTCGGCGGCATCGTCTCGCGGATGCCCGGCAGTTACCTGTGGTGGTCCGCCTTCGGCCTGGGCGCCGCGGTGAACGTGCTCGCCTTCACCGTGCTCAACGAAGGCTTCGGCCGCGAGCTTGCCGCGCGCACCAACACCACGCTCAACCTGCTGATGTTCAGCGGCAGCTTCCTCACGCAGTGGGGCATCGGCCTCGCGGTCGACGCGGCGCGCGCGGCGTGGGCGCTCGATGCCGCCGGCGGCCTGCGCGTCGCCTTCGCGATCGTGTTCGCCGGCGACGTCATCACCTATCTCTGGTTCGTGCGCGGCTGGCGGCAGTTCGGCGTGCACGCGCCCGCCGCCGCGCCGGCCTGAACGACATGCACCTGCACATCCTCGGGATCTGCGGCACGTTCATGGGCGGCCTCGCGGCCATCGCGAAGGCCGCGGGCCACACCGTCACCGGCTGCGACGCCAACGTCTATCCGCCGATGTCGACGCAGCTTACCGCGCTCGGCATCGGCCTCACCGAAGGCTGGGACGCCGCGCAGCTCGCCACCGTCGCGCGGGACGCCGACGTGTTCGTCATCGGCAACGTCGTGTCGCGCGGCAATCCGCTGATGGAGGCCATCCTCGACCGCGGCCGGCGCTACGTGTCGGGACCGCAGTGGCTCTACGAGCACGTGCTCGCCGACCGCTGGGTGCTCGCGGTCGCCGGCACGCACGGCAAGACCACGACCACCGCGATGCTCGCGTGGATCCTCGAGCACGCCGGGATGTCGCCCGGGCTTCCTGATCGGCGGCGCGCCCGTCGACTTCCCCGTTTCCGCGCGGCTCACCGACAGCGCGTTCTTCGTCATCGAGGCCGACGAGTACGACACGGCGTTCTTCGACAAGCGCTCGAAGTTCGTCCACTACCGGCCGCGCACCGCGATCCTCAACAACCTCGAGTACGACCACGCCGACATCTTTCCCGACCTCGCGGCCATCGAGACGCAGTTCCATCACCTGATCCGGATGGTGCCGGGCAATGGCCGGCTGATCGTCAACGGCGGCTACGCGTCGCTCGCCCGCGTGCTCGCGCGCGGCTGCTGGAGCGAGGTGGAGCGCTTCGGGTTGGCCGAGGTGCCGGGCACCGGACCGGACTGGACCATCGGCGTCGACGGCACCATCCTGCTGGGCGGCGCACCGCAGGGCACGCTGCGGTTCGGGATGTCCGGCCGCCACAATCAGCAGAACGCGCTCGCCGCGCTGGCGGCGGCGCGGCACGTCGGCGTGCCGGTGGCGCACGGGCTCGCCGCGCTGGCGGAATTCAAGGGCGTCAGGCGGCGGCTGGAGAAGCGCGGCAGCGTGCGCGGCATCACCGTGTACGACGACTTCGCGCATCATCCGACGGCGATCGCGACGACGCTCGAAGGGCTGCGCCGCAACGTGGGCAAGGCGCGCATCCTCGCGGTGCTGGAGCCGCGCTCCAACACGATGAAGCTCGGCGCCATGAAGGACGCGCTGCCGGACAGCCTCGCCGCCGCGGATCGCGTGTACTGCTATGGCGCCAACCTCGGCTGGGACGCGGGCGCGGCGCTCGCGCCGCTGCGCGAGCGGGCGGTCGTTCACGACGACCTGCAGGCGCTGATCGGTGCCATCGCGGACGACGCGAAGCCGGGGGATCACATCCTCGTGATGAGCAACGGCGGCTTCGGCGGCATCCACGACAAGCTGCTGGCGCGGCTCGCGTGACGACGACCGCGCCGTGACGCCGATGCTCGTCTACCTGCACGGCTTCCGCTCCTCGCCTGCGAGCGCCAAGGCCGCGCAGCTGCGCGCGCACGTCGATGCGATGCCGGCGGCGCAACGCCCCGTGTTGCACATCCCGGCGCTGACCGACCGGCCGGCGCTGGCCGTGGCGAGCGTGATCGACTGGGTGCAGCGCCATCGCGGCGGCGCATCGCTGGCGTTCATCGGCAGCTCGCTCGGCGGCTACTACGCGACGCATCTGGCCGAGCGCTTCGGCGCGCGCGCGGCGCTCATCAATCCGACCACGCGTCCCTACGACGACCTGCAGGCCTGGCGCGGCGTGCAGACCAACCTCTACACGGGCGAGGCGTTCGACGTGACCGACGCGCATTTCGCCGAGCTGCGCGCGCTCGCGGTGCCGCGCATCACCCGGCCGGAGCGCTACTTCCTGCTCGTGGAGACGGGCGACGAGGTGCTCGACTACCGGCTGGCGGTGACGTTCTACGGCGGCGCGTTCCAGTACGTGCGCGGCGGCGGCGACCACAGCTTCACCGACTTCGCGGCGCAGATCCCCGCGATCCTGCGCTTCGCCGGCGCGGCGGGAGGGGCATGATCGACCGTCACTTCGACGTCGCGATCGTCGGCGGTGGCCTGGTCGGCGCCGCACTGGCGTTCGGGATGCGCAACGGCAGCGGGCGCATCGCGCTGCTCGACGAGGGCGACGTCGCGCTGCGCGCGTCGCGCGGCAACTTCGGCCTCATCTGGGTGCAGGGCAAGGGCGACGGCATGCCGGCTTACGGCACGTGGACGCAGCGCTCGGCACGAGCGTGGCCGCAGCTCGCGTCGCAGCTGCTCGCCGCGACGGGCATCGACGTCGCGCTGCGGCAGGCGGGCGGCCTGCACGCGTGCCTGTCGCGCGACGAGCTCGACCTGCGCGCCGCGCGCTTCGCGGAGCTCTTCGCGCAGCCGGGATTCGAACGCTATCCCCTGGACGTGCTGGATCGCGCGGAGGTCGTCGCGCGCCTGCCCGCGGTCGGATCGCACGTCGCGGGCGGTACGTGGTGCCCGCTCGACGGCGACTGCAATCCGCTGCGCCTGCTCCATGCGCTGCACGTGGCCGCGCAGCGCGCCGATGTCGCGTACCTGCCCGGGCGTCCGGTGGCCAGCGTCGAAGCGCGCAGCGGCGGCTTCACGCTGCAGACGGCGCAAGGCGCGATCCATTGCGAGCGCCTGGTGCTCGCGGCAGGACTCGGCAATGCGCGCCTCGCGCCCATGGTGGGATTGTCCCTGCCGGTGACGCCGAACCAGGGCCAGGTGATCGCGCTCGAGCGCGTGCAGCCGTTCCTGCCGTTCACGCTCGAGAACGTGCGCCAGACCGACGACGGCACGGTGCTCGTCGGCGACGCGCAGCGCGACTGCGGCGCCGACGAGCATCTCGACACCGCCGTGCTGTCGGCGATGGCCGCGCGCGCCGGGCGCATCTTCCCGTTCCTGCGCAACGTGCGCGTGACGCGTGCGTGGTCGGCGCTGCGCGTGATGTCGCCCGACACGTTTCCGATCTACGCGCAGTCGCGCGCGCATCCCGGTGCGTTCGGCGTCACGTGCCACAGCGGAGTGACACTCGCCGCCGTGCACGCGCTCGTCATGGGACCCGCACTCGCGCAGGGCGCGCTGCCTGCGGATTGCAACGCCTTCCTGCCGGATCGCTTCGATGTTCGCGCGGCTGCCTGACCTGCCGGGCGCTACGGTCGCCTTCACGCTCGACGGCGCGCCGTGCACCGCGCGCGCCGGCGACAGCGTCGCGGCGGCCGTGCTCGCGGCCGGCCGCGTCGCCTGCCGCACCACCGCGGCGAGCGGGGCGCCGCGCGGGCCGTTCTGCCTGATGGGCGCCTGCCAGGAATGCCTGGTGGAGATCGACGGCCGTCCGAACCAGCAAGGCTGCGCCATCGCCGTCGCCGACGGCATGCGCATCGTCACGCAACGCGGCGCGCGCGCGGCGCGCGATTGCGCATGAGCGCGAACGGCCGCCCCGAGTGCGAATGCCCCGAAGCGCCATGACGCGGAGGGCGGACCGGTGAGCGTGCTCGACGTCGCCGTCGTCGGCGCCGGCCCCGCGGGACTCGCCGCGGCGACGTCGTGCGCGGAGCGCGGCCTGTCGGTGTCCGTCTACGACGAGCAGGGCGGCCCCGGCGGGCAGATATATCGCAATGTCACCGCGAGCCCGCTCGCGCACGCGGCGATCCTCGACGACGATTACTGGTCCGGCGCGGCGCGCGTCAAGGCGTTCGAGCGCTCCGGCGCGCGCTACGTGCGCCACGCGTCGGTGTGGGCGATCGAACGCGGCAACGACGGTGTCTTCACGCTCGCGATCACCGCCGGTCCGCCGCCCCATCGTCACACCCTCGCCGTGACCGCGCGCACGGTGATCCTCGCGACCGGCGCGCTCGAACGACCCTTTCCCATTCCCGGCTGGACGCTGCCCGGCGTGCTGATGGCGGGCGGCGCGCAGGCGCTGCTGAAGACGGCGGGCGTCGTGCCGCGGGGCCGCACGGTGCTCGCTGGCTGCGGGCCGCTGCTGTGGCTCCTCGCTTCGCAATACGTGCGCGCCGGGGTGACGATCGACGCGGTGCTCGACACCACGCCGCGGGGCCGGCTCGCGCAGGTGCTGCGGCACGCGCCCGCGTTCCTGCGCTCGCCGTACTTCCGCAAGGGCCTGGCCCTCGTGCGCAGCGTGCGCCGGCACGCGCGCGTGGTCGAGTACGTGACCGATCTCGCGCTCGAGGGCGACGAGGCGGTGCGCACCGTGCGTTACGCGACGGGCGGCGCGGCGCACGCGCTGCCGGCCGACGTGGTACTGCTGCACCAGGGCGTGGTGCCCGACCTGAACCTCGCGGCCGCGGCGGGTTGCGCGCTCGCGTGGGACGACGCGCAGGCATGCTTCGCGCCCGCGGTCGATGCGTGGGGCGGCACCTCCGTCGCGGGACTTTTCGTCGCGGGGGACGGCGCCGGCATTGCGGGCGCGGAAGCGGCAACCGCGCGCGGGAGGCTCGCGGGCCTTGCCGCGAGCAACGCGTGCGCGCGCATCGACGGTGCGACGCGCGACCGTCTGGCGGGTCCGTTGCGCGCCGACCTTGCGCGCGCGCTGCGCGGGCGTGCCTTCCTCGATGCGCTCTACCTGCCGGCGGAACGGTTCCGCGTGCCCGCCGGCGATGCCGTCGCGTGCCGCTGCGAGGAAGTGAGCGCCGCGACGATCGCGGCCGCCGCGCGCGCGGGCTGCGCGGGGCCGAACCAGATGAAGGCGTACACGCGCTGCGGCATGGGGGCCTGCCAAGGTCGCTACTGCGGGCTCACGGTGACGGAGATCATCGCGCGCGAGCAGCAACGTACGCCCGCGGACGTCGGCTATTTCCGCCTGCGCTTTCCGGCCAGGCCCGTCACGCTCGGCGACATGGGCGCGATGCCCGTGACGCCGGCCGCGCTCGCGGCGGTCTTCCGCGACGCAGGGGGAACGCGCTCGACGCACTAAAGCCGCGGACTCGCGGCGATCGCGTCCGCTGCGGCGAGGTCGTTGCACGGCCGTGCGATGCTGCACCGCCACCTCCTCTCGCACGTCCTCTGAACCGGTTCAATTACGGCGCGGAGAAATATACAAGTTATTTGACTCTGTATATCGAAACGCATTATGTTGCATACAAGAAGTCGTCGACGGAAGAGAACGGTTGCAGCATCCGGGTTCGCCTGCATCCGCATGCGGGATCCGGGGGCAGCGCGGAGAGCGCGACGCTGCAGTATGCGATCGACGGCGCCGCGGTCAGCAAGAGCGTGCAACGCCAGCCGCTGCGCGTCGACGATTTTTCCGGCCGCTACGCGGCGACGGTTCAGCGGGTGGCGACGCACTGCTCCGACAGCGCGGCGAACGGCGATCGCACTGCGCAGGAGACGATGGTCGTCGCGCAAGCGGGCGTGGTGATCGACATGGAATGGACGTCGACCAGCCGCGCATGCCGCTTCAACGGCAACCTGACGCAGGCGGGGTCGCTCGCCGCCACCTCCACCTCGTACGCCTGCAGCGACGGCGAGGAGGGCACGATGGCATGGTTCGAGCTAAACAAGCGCAACGGCTTCGTGATGGGCCGCTTCCAGGGCCACGGCATCTCCAACGGCTGCGACTACCGCGGCCAGTTCACGGGCTTGGTTCCTTCATGAGGCGTCTATACTGTGCGCAACCTCGTACCTGACCGGACACGCATGACGACTCACGCCGAGGAACGCAAGGCTACGACGCGCTCGGAGCACGTGCGCGAGCTGATCGAGGAAGGCATCGCGACGGGTAGCTTCCCGCCCGGCATGCGCCTCGACGAAGTCGAGCTCGCCCAGCGTTTCGACGTCTCGCGCACGCCGCTGCGCGAGGCGCTGTTCCAGCTCGCCTCCGCCGGCATCGTCGAGATGCAGCCGCGCCGAGGCACGGTGGTGGCCGAAGTGTCGCCGCACCGCATGGTCGAGATGTTCGAGGTGATGGGCGAGCTCGAGGCGATGTGCGGCCGGCTGGCGGCGCGGCGCATGCTGCCCGACGAGCACGAGCGCCTGCTCGAGGCGCATCGCGCGTGCGAGGCCGCGCGCGCCGCCAACGACCCCGACGCGTACTACTACGAGAACGAGCGCTTCCATCACCTCATCTACGAGGGCAGCCACAACGGCTTCCTCGAGCAGCAGGCGTCCGCGTTGCATCGCCGCCTGCGGCCCTATCGCCGCCTGCAGCTGCGCGTGCGCGACCGCATGCCGACGTCGCTGCGCGAGCACGAGGGCGTGGTGCAGGCGATCCTCGCCGGCGATGCCGAGCTGACCGCGCAGCGGCTGCGCGACCACGTGGTGGTGCAGGGGCAGCGATTCGCGGACCTCGTGGCGTCGCTCTCGGACCTGCGCAGCGGCACGCTGGCGCGTCCTGCCGAGGAGCCGGCCAAGGCGGCCGCCCCGGCCGCGGCTGCCGTCCCCGCAGGCGCCCGCGCTCGGCGCCGCGGCTGAGCGGACGCAGCTCGTTCGCGCCGGAGAAAGCGGGGGCGGCGACCGGCGCGTTTCACCATTGGTCCGGAATCGAGGGCCCGTTGACAGATATACAAAACAAGCTATTCTGTATACACAATGGGCCGTGTTGAACACAAAACACGCCGCAACCGATCGGCGGATTCAATGCAGTCAACCAGGAGGCGTCGCATGAAATCAGGCTTGAATCGGGTAGTGGCCGTCGTGCTCGTCGCGACCTGTGCGTTCGCGGCTCGCCGGCGTCGGGCACGCGCAGTCGCCCAAGGTCCTCAAGATCTCGCATCAGTTCCCGGCGGCCACCGGCGACAGCGGCGATTTCCGCGACCGCATGGCCAAGAAATTCGCGGCCGAGGTCGAGAAGCGCACCAACGGCCAGCTCAAGATCGAGGTGTATCCCAACGGCTCGCTGGTGAAGACGTTCAGCCAGTTCGGCGCACTGCGCAAGGGCACGCTCGACATGTCGGTGCTGCCGCTCGCCTACGGCGGCGGCGAGGTGCCCGAGATGAACCTGGGCCTCATGCCCGCGCTCGTCACGAGCTACGACCAGGGGCTGCGCTGGAAGACGGCGCCCATCGGGAAGGAATTCGAGAAGATCCTCGACGACAAGGGCATCAAGATCCTGACCTGGGTGTGGCAGGCGGGCGGCATCGCGAGCAAGACCGACCCGATCGTTTCGCCCGACGATGCCAAGGGCAAGAAGGTCCGCGGCGGCAGCAAGGAAATGGACCTCATGATCAAGGGCGCGGGCGGCGCGGTCACCAACGTTCCGTCCAACGAGATCTACAACGCGATGTCGAGCGGCGTGCTCGACGCGGCCCTGACCTCCTCCACGTCGCTCATCAGCTTCCGCCTCGCCGAGAACTCGAAGGCGGTGACCACGGCGCGCAACAAGTCGATCTGGTTCATGCTGGAGCCGCTCGTGATCTCGAAGGACGCGTGGAGCAAGCTCACGCCCGAGCAGCAGAAGATCATGATGGAAGTGGGCGCGTCGCTCGAGCCGTTCGCCAAGGAGCAGGCGCAGGTCGACGACAAGGAGCTGGCCGCCGTGTTCCAGAAGGCGGGCGCCAAGGTCGTCGACATGGACGAGGCGTCGTTCCAGAAGTGGCAGGCGATCGCCAAGGAGACGGCGTACAAGACCTTCGCCGAGAACGTGAAGAACGGGCAGCAGCTCCTCGACATGGCGATGGCGGTGAAATAGTGGCGTCGGCGGCATCCCATCGCGCGCCGCCGGGATGCCGGCGCCGCCGGCCCGGCCGGCGGCGTGGCCGCGCTTCGTGCGCGGCGTCGAATGGTTCAACGAGGCGACGGGGTATTTCTCCGGCCTCGTGATCGTCGCGTGCAGCCTCGTGATCGTGTTCGAGGTGGTCGTCCGCTACGTGCTCAAGTGGGCGACCGACTGGGAGATCGAGATGTGCGTGATGCTGCTCATCATCGCCACGTTCATGAGCGCGGCCTACACGCAGCTGAAGCGCGGGCACGTCACCATCGAGGTGCTGGAGCACGTGCTGTCCAAGCGCCTGAACCGCGTGCGCTACTTCGTCGGCGACGTGCTGTCGTTCGTGTTCTGCGCGTTCGTCGCCGGCAACGCGTGGTAGTTCTTCGACGAGGCGTGGGCCGACGGCCGCGTGTCCAACAGCGCGTGGGCCCCGAAGCTCTGGATCCCGTACCTGTTCATGGCGATCGGCATGACCACGCTCGCGCTGCAGCAGCTCGTGCAGATCATCGAGAGCCGCCGCAGCCACGTCGCGGACATCGAGGCGCAGCTCGAGGCGCAGGGCGCCGAGTGGAAGGAATGATGGGCACCGGGACCATCGGCATGCTCTACGGCGCGTCACGCTCGTGCTGCTGTTCTCGGGCATGCCGATCGCGTTCGCGCTCGGGCCTGTCCGCGCTCGTGTTCATGGCGATCTTCATGCCGACCGCGAACCTGTGGTCGGTCGCCGAGACGATGTACTCCGAGCTCGACAACTTCACGCTGCTGACGATCCCGCTGTTCGTGCTGATGGGCGCCGCGATCGGCAAGACGCGCGCGGGCACCGACGTCTACGGTTCGCTCAACGCCTGGCTGCACAAGGTGCCGGGCGGACTGGGACTCGCCAACGTGTTCGCGTGCTCGGTGTTCGCGGCGATGTGCGGCAGTCGAGCCCGGCCACCTGCTCGGCGATCGGCTCGTCGGGCATTCCCCAGCTCATCAAGCGCGGCTACTCGGAAGGGCTGGCGGCGGGCCTGATCGCCGCGGGCGGCACGCTCGGCATCCTCATCCCGCCGTCGCTCACGCTGATCCTGTACGGGCTCGCGTCGGAGACGTCGATCGGCCGCCTGTTCATGGCGGGCTTCGGCCCCGGGCTGATGCTGACCGCGCTGTTCGCGGCCTACGTCGTGGTCAAGTTCCGGATGGAGCACGCGGCGGCGCTGGCCGCGATTCGCGAGCGGCCGCGGCAACGCCGCCATCCTCGAGGAGGAGCAATTCACCTGGACGGACCGCCTGGCGTCGCTGCCGCGCTTCCTGCCGTTCCTCGTGCTGATCGCGGTCATCATGGTCGCGATGTACGACGGCTGGGCCACGCCGTCGGAGGTCGCGGGCATCGGCGCGGCGGGCTCGATCATCCTCGTCGTCACGCTCTACCGCTGCTACCGCATGGACGGATCTAGCGCGATCCTCGTCGGGCACCGTGCGCGAGAGCACGATGATCATGATGATCATCGCCACCTCGTTCCTGTTCACCTACGTGATGAGCTACCTCGGCATCACGCAGGCGGCCGCGCAATGGCTGGTCGCGATGAACCTCGGCAAGTGGCCGTTCTTCGTCTGGATCAACGTGTTCATCGTGGTCCTCGGCTTCTTCCTGCCGCCGGTGGCGATCATCCTGATGGTCACGCCGATCATCCTGCCGTCGCTCAAGGCGCTCGGCATCGACCTCGTCTGGTTCGGGATCATCATGACGATCCTGATGGAGATGGGCCTCATCCATCCGCCGGTCGGCCTCAACCTGTTCGTGATCCAGGGCATCGCCCCGGACCTGAAGCTGCGCAACATCGTCTGGGGCACGCTGCCGTTCATCGGCCTCATGGTGCTCGGCATCGTGCTGCTGTGCTTCTTCCCGGAGATCGCGCTCTGGCTTCCCAACCACGTGTACAAAGGCGCATGACATGGCGCGGCACGCTCGCTTCCCGCGTGGCGCACAGGGCACGCGGCACGTGCCATGAACGCGCGCGACCGCGCGGCGCAGGGCGGCGGCCGGCAGCGCCGGCTCGCTGACGCCGCGGCGGCGCTCGGCGACCGGGCGCGCGGCCGGATCGTGGCGGCCGCGGATGCGGTGGCGCTGCTCGAGGCCGTGATCGCGCCCGGCGATCGCGTCTGCCTCGAAGGCAACAACCAGAAGCAGGCGGACTTTCTCGCCGAGTCGCTCGCGGCGTGCGATCCGGCGCGCGTGCACGACCTGCACCTGGTGCAATCGGTGCTCGCGCTGCCGAGCGCACATCGAGCTCTTCGAGCGCGGCATCGCGCGCAAGCGTGGACTTCTCGTTCTCGGGACCGCAGGCCACGCATCTCGCGCGGCTCGTGCAGGCGCGCAAGATCGAGATCGGCGCGATCCACACCTACCTCGAGCTCTTCGGGCGCTACTTCATCGACCTCACGCCGAACGTGTGCCTGATCGCCGCGCAGTCGGCGATGCCGCGGGCAACCTCTACACCGGCCCCAACACGGAGGACACGCCGGCGATCGTCGAGGCCACGGCCTTCCGCGACGGCGTCGTGATCGCGCAGGTGAACGAGCTCGTCGACAAGCCGTGCCGCGCGTCGACATTCCCGGCGACTGGGTCGACTTCGTCGTGCCCGCGCCGCGGCCCGAACTACATCGAGCCGCTGTTCACGCGCGATCCGGCGCAGATCACCGAGATCCAGGTGCTGATGGCGATGATGGCCATCAAGGGCATCTACGCCGAGTACGGCGTGCAGCGGCTGAACCACGGCATCGGCTTCGACACGGCGGCGATCGAGCTCCTGCTGCCGACCTACGCCGAGGAGCTCGGGCTCAAGGGCAAGATCTGCGCGCACTGGGCGCTCAATCCGCATCCGACGCTCATTCCCGCGATCGAGAGCGGCTTCGTCGAGTCGGTGCACAGCTTCGGCTCCGAAGTCGGCATGGAGGAATACGTCGCGTCACGCCCCGACGTCTTCTTCACCGGGCGCGACGGCAGCATGCGTTCCAACCGCGCGCTGTGCCAGACGGCCGGCCTGTACGCGTGCGACATGTTCATCGGCTCCACGCTGCAGATCGACCTCGCGGGCAACAGCTCGACGGCCACGCTCGGCCGCATCGCGGGCTTCGGCGGCGCGCCGAACATGGGCTCCGACGCGCGCGGGCGGCGGCATGCGAGCCCCGCGTGGCTGCAAGCGCGGGCCGCGAGCGCGCCGGCGATGCGCCGTGCATGCGCGGGCAGAAGCTCGTCGTGCAGACGGTCGAGACCTTCCGCGAGCACATGCAGCCCGCGTTCGTGGAGAAGCTCGACGCGTGGGCGCTCAAGGACAGCATGGGCATGGAGCTGCCGCCGATCATGATCTACGGCGACGACGTCACCCACATCGTCACCGAGGAGGGCATCGCCAACCTGCTCCTGTGCCGCGACGCGCACGAGCGCGAGCAGGCGATCCGCGGCGTGGCCGGCTTCACGCCGGTGGGGCGGGCGCGCAACCGGCGCGTGGTCGACGCATTGCGCGCGCGCGGCGTGATCCGCCGCGCCGAGGATCTCGGCATCGATCCGCGCCGCGCGACGCGCGACCTGCTCGCCGCGCGCTCGATCAAGGACCTCGTGCGCTGGTCCGGCGGCCTCTACCACCCGCCGGCGCGCTTCCGGAACTGGTGATGGAAACGCTGGAATTCTCGTTCGCATCGACGCCCGCGGGCGCGCCGCGCGAACCGGCGATCCGCGGCGTCGTGGGCTCCGGCAACCTCGAGGTGCTGATCGTGCCCGCGGCCACCCGCGAATGCCGACTCATCGTGCACACGTCGGCACGCGGCTTCCGCGAGATCTGGCACGCGGTGCTGGAAGCATTCGCCGCCCGGCATCCGGTGGGCGAGCTCAACTTCGTGATCAACGACATGGGCGCCACGCCCGCGGTGGTGAATTTGCGGCTGGAGCAGGCGCTCGTGGCGTATCGCGAGGGTACGCACTGATGGCCGGCATCGCGCGCACGGGATGGAGCTTCTTCGGCGCCACCGCACGCGCGCGCATCGCGCACCTGCTCGACGCGGGCAGCGTCCACGAGTTCCTGCCGCCGCACGTGAGCGCGCCGAGCCCGCATCTCGCGCGCCTCGGGCTTGCCCGGCGCGCTCGACGACGGCGTGATCGTCGGCCGCGGCGCGCTCGACGGCGAGCCCGTGCTGTTCGCCGCGCAGGAGGGCCAGTTCATGGGCGGCGCCGTCGGCGAGATCCACGGCGCCAAGATCGCCGGCACGCTCGCGCGCGCGATCGCCGAAAGGCCGCGGGCCGTCCTGTTCCTCATCGACTCCGGCGGCGTGCGCCTGCACGAAGCGAACGCGGGGCTGATCGCGATCTCGGAGATCATGCGCGCGGTGCTCGACGTGCGCGCGGCCGGGGTGCCGGTCGTCGCGCTGGTCGGCGGACTTTGCGGCGCGTTCGGCGGCATGGGCATCGTCGCGCGGCTCTGCTCGCACGTGATCATGTCGGAGGAAGGCCGGCTGGCGCTGTCGGGCCCCGACGTGATCGAGACGGTGGCCGGCGTGGAGGAATTCGACGCGCGCGACCGCGCGCTCGTCTGGCGCGTGACCGGCGGCAAGCATCGCCTGCTCACCGGCGACTGCGACGTGCTGGTCGAGGACGACATCGCGGCGTTCCGCGCGGCCGCCGTGGCGGCGATGCGCGACGTGCCGGAAGGCCCGCCGACGCTCGGCGGGCTGCGCGCGCGACAGGCGGCGCTGGCCGCGCGGGCGCGCAACTTCGCGGGCCTGCGCGACGGCCTCGACGTGTGGCGCCGGCTCGGCGTGCCGCGAGCCCGAGGCCGTGTCGATGCTGAGCGCGCAGGACGTGATGGCGCTGGCCGCGGAGGACGCATTGATGGACATTGCGACGCTGCTCGCCGCGCTGTTTCCGGACGGCCACGACGTGCGCGTCGACGGCCCGCTGCTGCGCGGCACCGCGCGCACGCGCTCGCGTGCCGACGGTCGTCGTCGCGGGGACCGCGGATGCCGCGGCGATCGGCGCCGACATCGCGCTGGCGCTCGCGGAGACGATCCTCGCGGCGCTGGACGGGCCGCCCGTGCCGCTCGCTGTTCCTCGTCGACACCAGCGGACAGGCGCTCTCGCGTCACGAGGAGGTCATCGGACTCAACGCCTATCTCGCGCACGTGCGCAAGCTGCGTCGACCTCGCACGGCGCAGCGGCTTTCCGTCGCTGTCGCTCGTGTACGGCGAGGCGGTGAGCGGCGGCTACCTGAGCCTCGGCCTGATGGCCGACCGCGCGTACGCGCTCGCCGAGGCGCGCATCCGCGTGATGGACCTGAAGGCGATGGCGCGCGTGACCAAGATCGCGCACGAGGAGCTCGTCGCGCTCGCGGCGCAGTCGCCGGTGTTCGCGCCCGGCGCCGAGAACTACGCGCGCATGGGAGCGATCGCCGAGATCTGGCCGGACGCGTCGGCGAAGCGCCTCGACGCGGCACTCGTCGACCTCCTTGCGCATGCCGCGCAGACGCGCGGCGACACGCGACGCCGCGACGGCCATTCCGCGGCGGACGCACGTCCGCGGCGCCGACGGTGGCGGCGGTGGTCCGCGCAGCGTGAACCTGCGCCGGCACGACTGGGTTTATCTCGAACCGGCTGCGCTGCCGTCGTTCGCGGCCTGCGACGAGACGGCGCGTGGGTGGATTCGCGACCGGATCGCGCGCGGGCTTTCCGCTGGTGGCGACACGCCAGTGCGTGGCGGACGGCTTCGTCGCGTTGGGCGCGGTGCTGCCGGCGAATCTCGGCAGGACACGGGTCGCCTGCGTCGTCGCCGAACGCTCCGTGCTGCCCGTACCCGCGGCCCGCATCACCGCTGCGGAAGCCGGCACGGTGCTGCCGCGAGCGACCGCCGCGGCGCTCGATCGCTTCGCGACCCTGCTGGCAGCACTCGGTGCGCGCACAGGCGTCTACGGCTCCACGGCGTGGGAGTTCGTCACGGGCGACGCCTATCGCCATGCGGGGATCGGACCTCGACCTCATTTGCGACGTCGCGCCGGGCGACAGCCTGGCCGCGGTCCTCGCCGCGTTCGAGGACGCGGCGCGCCACGTGCCGGTGCGCATCGACGGCGAGATCCGCTTCGCGTGCGACCGAGCCGTCGCCTGGCGCGAGCTCGCCGACGCGCGCCGCAACGGCCTCGACCTCGTGCTCGCCAAGGGCACGCGCGACGTCGGCCTCACGTCGCTGCGGCGGATGCTGGCGCCGTCGCCATGAGCCCGGTCTCCGCCGCCCGTCGTCGCGTCGCCATCACGCCGGCGGCGGGTGTCGCCGCGCAACTCGGACGCGCGGCGGTGCGCGCGCTCTATCGGGAAGCCACGCTCGAGGGCAAGCCCGGGCTCGTGGGACCGGTGGACAGCGGCGCGCACCAGGACATGACGCTCGCGACGTTCTATCGCAGCCTCTTCGCGTTGCGCGGGTACTTTCCCGCGATTGCGGCGCTGGGCGCAGCGGATCCGGCGCTGCCCGAGCTGCAGGCCTGCGGTCGCGACGCCGAAGCGGCGATGCTGCGCGCGACCGGCGGCGTCAACACGCATCGCGGCGCGATCTTCCATCTCGGCCTGCTGTGCGCCGCGGGCGGGGCGCTTGCCGCGACGGGCGAGCGCATCGACGCGTCGCGGGCGTGCGCCTGGGTGCGCGGCAAGTTCGGAGGCACGCTGCGCGCCGAGGGGACCGCGGGCGCATCGCACGGCGCGGCGGTCGCGCGTTCGCTGGGCCTGCGCGGTGCGCGCGCCGAAGCGGCGAGCGGTTTCGTGTCCGCGCGGCGGCACGGCCTGCCGGCGCTGCGCGCGGCGCTCGCCGTCACCGCCGATCCCGAGCGCGCCGGCGTGCACGCGCTCTACGCGCTCGTCGCGCACGTCGACGACTCGAACCTCGCCTGGCGCGGCGGCCGCGAGGGGCTCGCGTGGGCGCAGGCGCGCGCATCGGCGTTCCTCGCGGACGGCGGCGCGTTCGCACCGGACTGGCGGACACGGGCGGCGAGCGCGCACCGCGAGTTCGTGGCGCGGCGCTTGAGCCCGGGCGGCAGCGCGGACCTCCTCGCGGTCACGTACTTTCTCCACGCGCTCGACACCGGGGCATGGCGGCAGCGCTGAGGTGGGTGGCGCTGTTCAGCGGGCAGGGCGGCCAGCGCCTCGAGCACGCACATGCGCTGGCGGACGACCTGCCGCCGCCGTTGCGAGAAGCATGGGCGACGGCGCTGTCGGGGGCCGGCGTTGCGGCCGATGCGCTCGACGAGACCGCGCTGTCGCGCAACCGCGTCGCGCAGCCGACGCTGTGCGCCTGGCAGGTTCATGCCTGGCAGCGGATCGCGGCGAGCCTGCCGCCGCCCGTGCTCGTGGCCGGCTATTCGGTGGGCGAGCTCGCCGCGTGCAGCGCGGCCGGGGGCTATGCGGTTCCGCGGCGATCGCGCTTGCGGCCCGGCGCGCCTGCGCCATGGACGAGGCGACGCAAGGGCCGTCGGGACTCGCGGCGGTGCTGGGCCTGGCCGCGGACGACGTCGCCGCGTTGTGCGCACAGGAGAACGTGGCGGTCGCGATCCGCAACGGACCCCGGCATTTCATCGTGGGCGGCGCCGACGCCGCGCTGGCGTCCTTCATCGCGGCGGCGGTGCGGCGCGGCGCGGTGCGCGCGCAGCGACTGTGCGTCAATACGCCCGCGCACACGCCGATGCTGGCCGAGGCGGTGCCGCGCTTCGCGGCTGCGCTCGCGAGCGTCATGGAGGCGGAACGTTTGCGCATCCCGATGCTGACCGGCGTCGACGGCGGCACCCTGCGCACCACCGCGCAGGCTGCCGACGCGCTGGCGCGCCAGATCGCCACGCCGCTCGACTGGTCCGCGTGCATGGACGCGGTGGCGGAAATGCGCCCCGACGCCGTGCTGGAGATCGGCCCGGGCGACGCGCTCGCGCGCATGTTCGCGGAGGCGGTCCCCGGGGTTCCGGTGCGCGCGCTCGACGCGTTTCGCGCGCCCGCGTCCGCCGCGGAGTGGGTGTCGCGCCAACGGAGCTGACGCAGCGACGCGCAAGCGCGGAAGGCTGCGCACCCGTGGTACCGTGCCCGCGAGGGCCAAGCGATGCACGACGACCTGCACGGCGGCAGCGATCCCTCGCGACCGTTCATCGAGCGGGAGGCGCGATTCGGCGCGCACAACTACGCGCCGCTCCCCGTCGTGCTGGCCAGCGGGCAGGGCGCGTGGGCGACCGATGTCGGCGGCCGCCGGTACCTCGATCTCATGAGCGCCTACTCGGCGGTCAGCTTCGGCCACGCGCATCCGCACATCGTCGGCGCCTTGATCGAGCAGGCGCGCAAGCTCGCGGTCACGTCGCGTGCGTTCTACAACGACGGCCTGCCGCTCCTGCTCGAACGCATCACGAACCTCACCGGACTCGCGCGCGCGCTGCCGTCCAACGGCGGCGCGGAAGCCGTCGAGACCGCGTTGAAGGCGATGCGCAAGTGGGGCTATCGCGTGAAAGGCATCGCGCCCGACCGGGCGGAGATCATCGCGTGCCGCGGCAACTTCCACGGGCGCACCATCACCATCGTCGGCTTCTCGTCGGAAGCGCAGTATCGCGACGGCTTCGGACCGTTTCCGCCCGGGTTCGTCGCGATTCCCTACGGCGATGCGCAGGCCTTGGCCGATGCGATCACGCCGAACACCGCAGGCTTCCTCGTCGAGCCGGTGCAGGGCGAGGGCGGCATCGTCGTGCCGCCGGACGGCTATCTCGCGGAATGCGCGCGCATCTGCCGCGAGCGCAACGTGCTGCTGGTCTGCGACGAGATCCAGACGGGGCTCGGGCGCACGGGCTACTTCCTCGGCTGCGAGCACGACGGCGTCGCCGCCCGACGGCGTCATCCTCGGCAAGGCGCTCGGCGGCGGCCTGCTGCCGGTGTCGCTGTTCGTCGCCACCGACGACGTGATGCAGGTGTTCACGCCGGGCGATCACGGCAACACGTTCGGCGGCAATCCGCTCGCGTGCGCGGTCGCGATGGCGGCGCTCGACGTGCTGGAGCGGCGAGGACCTCGTCGCGCGTTCCGCGGCGCTCGGCCGCTGGCTGCTGGCCGAGCTGCGCGCGATCGAGAGTCCCGCTCGTCGCGGACGTCCGCGGCCGCGGGCTGTTCATCGGCATCGAGATCGATCCGCGGCATGCAACGGCGCGCGACGTCGTCCTGCGGCTGCTCGCGCACGGCATCCTGTCCAAGGACACGCACGGCACCGTGGTGCGCATCGCACCACCGCTCACGATTGGTGCAGCGGATCTCGCGTGGGCGGTGGGCGAGATCGCCGCCGTGTGCCGCGAGATCGAGGAAGGTCCGGCATCCGGCAGCCCGCTGTAGCCAACGCGGGGCGGCGTTGCTACGATGGGCCATGGACGGCAACGCCCCTCCCGCCAAGCTCGTCGTCGCGATCTCGTCGCGCGCGCTCTTCGATTTCGAGGAGGAGAACGCGCTCTTCGATCCGGCCGACGACGGCCCCTACATCGAGCTGCAGCTCGCGCGCCTCGACGCAGCTCGCGAAGCCCGGCATCGCGTTCCGGCTCGTGAAGAAGCTCCTGGGCTTCAACGCCGACGGCGTGCGCCGCGTCGAGGTCGTCATCCTGTCGCGCAACGACCCGGTGTCCGGGTTGCGGGTGTTGAAGTCGGTCGAAGGCAACGCAGCTCGCGATCGAGCGCGCGGTGTTCACGCGCGGCCGCGAGCCGTGGGCTACCTGCGGCCGCTCAACGCCAACCTGTTCCTGTCGGCCAACGCCGCAGGACGTGCGCGACGCGCTCAACGAGCGGCTTTCCCGCGGCGGTCGTCTACACGAGCACCGCGGTGAACGACACGCATCCCGACGAGGTGCGCATCGCGTTCGACGGCGACGCCGTGCTCTTCGCCGACGAGGCGGAGCGCGTGTATCGCGCGAAGGGTCTCGACGCGTTCCAGACGCACGAGGCCGACGCACGCGTCGCGGCCGCTGCCGCCCGGGCCGTTCAAGCCGCTGCTCGAGGCGCTGCACCGGCTGCAGCAGGCCGACGACCTCGACAAGGTGTCGATGCGCCTGCGCACCGCGCTCGTCACCGCCCGCAGCGCGCCGGCGCACGAGCGCGCGATCCGCACGCTGATGGACTGGAACATCCACGTCGACGAGGCGATGTTCCTGGGCGGCCTCGAGAAGGGTCCGTTCCTGCGCGAGTTCGAGCCCGATTTCTATTTCGACGACCAGACGCGCCACGTGCGATCGGCCGCGCAGCACGTCCCGTCGGGCCATGTGCCGCACGGCGTGGCGAACGAATAGTCGCCCGGGGTGCGCGCTGCGTGCGGCGCGCGCGCTCTGCCCGGATGCCGGCTCAGTCCCGCACCCGCCCGAAGAACGGATACTGCGGATCGTTGTAGCCGGGCGTCGACGGATGGCCGGGCGCCACCAGCGAGTCGACCAGCGCCTCGTCCTCGTCGCTCCAATCGGTGCCGAGCGCGTCGACGTAGTCCTGCCACTGCTCGAGCGTGCGCGGGCCGGCGATCACCGAGGTCACGATGCGGTTGGCCCACAGCCACGCGAGCGCGAACTGCGTCAGCGTGCGGCCGGTCTTCGCGGCATGCGCCGCCAGCTTCTGCGCGACGCGAACGACTCCTCGCGCAACTCCGTCTCCATGATGCGGCGATCGCCGCGCGCGCCGCGCGAGTCCTCGGGCAGCGGCGCGCCGGGTACGTACTTGCCGGTGAGCACTCCGCGCGCGATCGGGCGAGTACGACGCGACGCCGATGCCGTAGTGATCGCACGCGGGAAGGATCTCGACTTCGGGCATGCGGTTCAGCAGGTTGTAGTACGGCTGGCACACGACCGGCAGCGGCACGCCCTGCGCCTCGCATTCGGCCACGATTTCGGCGATGCGCCAGCCGCGGATAGTTGGACACGCCGAAGTAGCGGATCTTGCCGTCGCGGATGAGGTCGCCGATCGCGCCGACGGTCTCGGCGATCGGCGTGTCGGGTCGTCCTTGTGCAGGTAGTAGATGTCGATGTAGTCGAGGCCGAGGCGGCCGAGGCTGTCGTCGCAGGCGGCCAGGATCCAGCGGCGCGACAGATCCGCCGTCGTGCGGGCTTTGCGGTCATCACGTTGCCGACCTTGGTCGCGAGGATCCAGTCGCGGCGATGCTCGCGCATCGGCCGGACCGACGATCGCGCTCGGAGCCGCCCTTCGAGTAGACGTCGGCGGTATCGATGAAATTGACGCCGGCGTCGCGCGCGGCGTCGATGATGCGCGCCGACTCGGCGGCGTCGGTGCGGTCGCCGAACATCATCGCGCCGAGGCAGAGGGGCGACACCATGAGACCGCTGTTGCCCAGACGCACGTACTCCATTGCCGTCATCTCCGTTCGATCGCCGAGCCGGCGACTATGCAGGATCGCGCAGTGCCATGCAAACGCACGCTGCCCCGGACGCAGGCGCGCGATGCTTTATCATGCCGCCCTTGCCCATTGCGTTCCAGGGCCGCCTCGCGCACCGGCTCGCGGCTGCCGCGCCGACCGCCGTGATCCTCACCTCCTCGCAACGCCCCGCGTCGCCCCCGCGCCCATGAACGTCCTGTTCGAGGACGACGGCCAGCTCAAGGCCGGCGCCGTGCTCGCCGACAACGACGCGTCGCTGCAGGTCGAGGCGGTGTCCGGCAAGCGGATGAAGATCAAGGCCGGGCAACGTGCTGCTGCGCTTCGCGTCGCCCGTCGCCCGGCGAAGCGCTGAGCCGAAGGCCAGAAGCTCGCGGCCGAGCTCGATCCCGGCGTTCCTGTGGGAGGCGAGCGGCGACGACGAGTTCGGCTTCGCCGACCTCGCGCGCGAGTACTACGGCGCGCAGCCCGTCGCCCGCGCAGGCGGCCGCGGTCGCGCTGCTGCTGCACGCGTCGCCGATGCACTTCTACAAGAAGGGCAAGGGCCGCTACCGCAAGGCGCCGCCGGACGCGCTGCAGCGCGGCGCTCGCCTCGGTCGAGCGCAAGGCGCGCGAAGGCGAGCAGATCGCCGCGTGGGTGGCGGAGCTCGCGCGCAGGACGGCTGCCCGACGCGCTTGCGCGCCAAGCTGCCGATGCTGCTCTACAAGCCCGACAAGAACACGCTCGAGTGGAAGGCGCTCGCCGCGGCGTGCGACGCGCGGAAGACCAATCCGGTCGCGCTGCTCGCCGCGTGCGGCGCGATTCCCTCGACGCACGACTATCACTTCAACCGCGTTCCTCGCCGAGGCGTTTCCGCAGGGCGTCGCGTTTCCCGCGTGGGGCGACGCTGCCGCCGCTGCCCGAGCTGCCCGTCGCCGCGCGTGCGCGCGTTCTCCATCGACGACGCGACGACGACCGAGATCGACGACGCGTTCTCGGTGCGCGAGCTGCCGAACGGCAACTACGAGGTCGGCATCCACATCGCGTGCCCGGCGCTCGCGATGCCGCGCGGCAGCGCGCTCGACCGCATCGCGCGCTCGCGGCTGTCGACGGTCTACATGCCCGGCCGCAAGCTCACGATGCTGCCGGAGGAGGCCGTCGCGCGCGTTCACGCTGAAGGCGGGGACGACGCCGCCCGCGCTGTCGCTGCTGATCGAGATCACGCCCGACGGCGCGCCGGTGCGCCACGAGACGACGCGTGCGAGCGCGTGCCGGTCGCCGCCAACCTGCGGCTCGACACGATCGGCGAGGCACTTCGCGAACGAGCTGCCGTCGCCCGCCGACCCGCCGTGGACGCAGGAGCTGCGCGTGCTGTGGAAGCTCGCGCAGCACCTGTCGCGCGCAGCGCGGCAAGAACGACGTCAACCGCATCGACTACAGCTTCTACGTCGACTGGGACGGCGGCGCCGACGGCCGCGTGCGATCGTGCCGCGCGAGCGCGGCAGCCCGCTCGACAAGCTGATCTCCGAGCTGATGATCCACGTGAACAACACGTGGGGGAAGCTGCTGGCCGAGCGCGACGCCGCGGGCCTCTACCGCGTGCAGGCGGCGGGCAAGGTGAAGATGAGCACGCGCCCGGGCGAGCACCAGGGCCTGGGGCTCACGCACTACCTGTGGGCGAGCTCGCCGCTGCGCCGCTACAGCGACCTCGTCAACCAGCGCCAGCTCCTCGCGGTCGCTGGCCGGCGAGGCGCCGCCGTACGCGCGACAACGACGCCGAGCTGTTCGCCGCGCTCGCCGATTTCGAGGCGACCTACAGCCAGTACGCGGAGTTCCAGGACCGCATGGAGCACTACTGGTGCCTGCGCTGGCTGCTGCAGGAGAACGTCACGGAGGTCGACGGCGCGCGTGATCCGCGAGAACCTCGTCCGCTTCGAGCGGCTGCCGCTGGTCGCTGCGCGTCGCCGACCTGCCGCCGCAGCCGCCCGACACCGCGGTGCGGCTCGCGATCGGCGCATCGATCTCCTCGCCGCGACGCTCGAATGCCGTTTCGCGGGCGGTTGCGGTCGACGACGCGATCGCCGGTGTCGCGCTGAGGTCCCGGCGGTCGGGCGGCCGCTCCACGCGGATTCGGGCATGACGTCGGCATGACGGGCGCATACAATACGCCGGACCCCGCTGACGCCTCGAGCCACGCCGCCGTGCCGCGCCGCGCGACGCCGCCCAAACCTGCCGCCGATCCCGCGCGGAGCAGCTCGCACGCCGCCCGCGGCGTCGGCCGCGCCGCGCCGAAGCGCCGCCGCCGCCGCTCGCGCGCCGCGCAGGAAGCCCGCGGCGCCAAGCGCCGCCAAGCCGCTGATCGTCGATCCCGAGGTGCCGCGCCGTCGTCGCGCCCGCCCGCCAGGGCCCGGTGCGGCGCACCGCGCACATCGCGCCGGCCGGCGCGCTGCCGCCGGCGACCATCCCGCGCGAGGCGCTCGATCTCGCCGCGCAACGACCGGCTGCTCGCCACGGCGATCGGCATCTCGGTGGCCGATCCACGTCGTCATCCTGCTGATCCACTTCCAGCCGTTCGATCCTCAAGCAACGCTGAACGACAAGGGACCGCCGCTCGAGGTCGCGCTGGTCAACGCGAAGACCGTCGCGAAGCCGACCAAGGCCGACATCCTGGCGCAGGCGCAATCTCGACGGCGGCGGCAACACCGACGCCAATCGCCGCGCGCAGACGCCGCTGCCGGTGCTGCCGAAGAACAGTCCCGACCAGCAGGTGGCGGTCGCGACCCAGAAGGTCGAGGCGCTCGAGCAGCAGACGCGCGAGCTGCATGACGCAGCTGCAAGTCGGCGCCCGTGCGCGCCGCCCGTGCCGACGCCCACCGACGTCGCGCGAGAAGACCGACCTGCCGACCGCGAACGAGCTGATGCAGCGCACGCTGGAGGCGATGCGGCTCGAAGCGCAGATCGCGAAGGACATGGAGGCGTACCAGAAGCGGCCGAAGCGCCGCTTCATCGGCGCGCGCGCCGAGGAGTACCGGTTCGCGCGCTACGTCGAGGACTGGCGCCTCAAGATCGAGCGCGTCGGCAACCTCAACTATCCCGAAGCCGCGCGCCAGCAGAAGCTCTACGGCAACCTGCTGCTGACCGTGTCCATCCGCAGCGACGGCATCGCTCGAGAACGTCGAGATCGATCCGCACGTCGGGCAGCCGCATCCTCGACGCCGCGGCGGTGCGGATCGTCGAGATGTCGGCGCCGTTCGCGCCGTTTCCGCCCGACATCAAGCGCGACACCGACATCCTGCACATCACGCGCACCTGGACGTTCACCAAGGCGGATTCGCTGGAGTCGCAGTAAGCCGCAGTACTGCCGGATCCGGCGGGGCCGTGCCTGACGGCCAAGTAGTCGCGCACTGGCGCGATCGCGCGCCGTCGATACGCTGCGCTGCACCAGTCCTCTCCGGATCGCCCCATGGACCAGTACGCCGTCATCGGCAATCCCGTCGCGCACTCGAAGTCGCCGCAGATCCACGCGGCGTTCGCGCGCGCGACCGGCCAGGACATGAGCTACGAGCGCCTGCTGGCGCCGATCGGCGGCTTCGCCGGAGGTCGTCGCGCGATTCGCGCGCGAAGGCGGGCGCGGCCTCAACGTCACCGTGCCGTTCAAGCTCGACGCGTTCGCGGTCGCGCGCGAGGCGAGCGAGCGCGCGCAGGCGGCCGGCGCGTGCAATACGCTGATGCGCGAAGGCGACGCACTGGTACGCCGACAACACCGACGGCGCGGGCATCGTGCGCGACCTCACCGTCAATCTCGACGTGCCGCTGCGCCGGTCGCGATGTGCTGGTGCTCGGCGCCGGCGGCGCCGCGCGCGGCATCCTGGTGCCGCTGCTCGCGCGAGGCGCCGCGCTCGGTCACGATCGCCAACCGCACGATGGCCAAGGCGGACGCGCTGGTCGAGCGCTTCGCGCACCGCGGCCCGCTCGTCGCGGTCGCGCCGGCCGCGCTCGCCGGACGGCAGCTTCGACGTCGTGATCAACGCGACCAGCGCGGGCCTTGCCGGCGACGTCGCGCTGCCGTGGCCGCCCGGCATCTCTTCCGCCGGCGACGCGTTCGCGTACGACATGATCTACGCCGACGCGCCGACGACGTTCCTGCGCTGGGCGCGCGAGCACGGCGCCGCGCGCTCGGCGGACGGCCTCGGCATGCTGGTCGAGCAGGCGGCCGAGAGCTTCTTCCTCTGGCGCGGCGTGCGGCCCGACACGCGGCCCGGTGTTCTCGCTGCTGCGCCCGGGCGCCTGATGGCGTGGCGACGCCGCCGCTCGTGGGCGCGCTGGCTCGCGTGGGCGCTCCTGGCGGCCGTCGCGGTCGCTGGTCGCGCGTGCAGCGCGTGGTACGCGCGCGCACATCCTGTGGTGGCGCGACCATCCGGTCGGGCGAGACGTCGTTCATGGCGTACCGCATGGACGAGCTGCACGCGAAGAATCCGAAGGCGCAGACTGCAATACGCGTGGGTGCCGTACGAGCGCATCGCGGCCACCTGAAGCGCGCGATGGTCGCCGCCGAGGACGCGAAGTTCGTCGACCACGAAGGCTTCGACTGGGACGGCATCGAGCTCGCGCTCGAGAAGAACCAGAAGAAGGGCCGCGTGGTCGCGGGCGGCTCGACGATCACGCAGCAGCTCGCGAAGAACCTGTTCCTCACGCCGTCGCGCAGCTACGTGCGCAAGGCGGAGGAGGCGGTGATCACGGTGATGCTCGAGACGCTGCTGTCCGAAGCGGCGGATCCTCGAGCTCTATCTCAACGTGATCGAGTGGGGCAACGGCGTGTTCGGCGCCGAGGCCGCGGCGCGGCGCTACTTCGGCACTCAGCGCCGCCGCAGCTGTCGGCCGAGCAGGCCGCGCGCCTCGCGGCGATGGCGCCCAATCCGCGCTTCTACGAGCGCAACCAGGGCGCGCCCGGCCTCAATCGCAAGATCGGGATCATCCTCGCGCGGATGCCGTCGGCGGAGTTGCCTTAGCGCAATCGCCGCTCGGCCCCGAGAAAACTGCTGCGCCCGCGCAGGCATAACCGCTAGAATGCGAAGCCCTTCGCACTGCGCGCAAGAACGACCTTGTCCCTCGACCCGCCATGTCCGAGACCGTCGAACAACCGGCGGGCGAACGCCCGGAAGCACGCGAGCGCGTGCAGGATGCGCTGGCCGAGATCACCGCGCTCCTGCGCCGGCATCGGCTGGTCGAAGGGCTCGTCCACGACCAGCTCGAGCACGCGCCGGTAACCGGGGAGGGCGGCGCCCGCGGCGAGCTCGCCGAGAGCATCGTCACGCGCGCACAACAGGGAAGCAGCTGCAGCGCAGGCTCGACCGGCTGCATCCGGCCGACATCGCGTTCATCCTCGAAGCGCTGCCGCTCGACGAGCGGCTCTACATCTGGGATCTCGTCCGCGCCGCCCGCGACGGCGACATCCTGCTCGAGGTCTCGGACGCCGGTCCGCGAGTCGCTCATCTCCTCGATGGACACCGAGGAGCTGGTCGCGGCCACCGAGACCCTCGACGCCGAGGAGATCGCCGAGCTCGCGCCCGACCTCCCGCAGGAGGTGATGGACGACGTCTTCTCGAGCCTGCCGATCGAGGAGCGCGAGCAGCTGCGCGCGGCCATGTCCTTCGAGGACGACATGGTCGGCGCGCTGATGGATTTCGAGGACCTGCAGGTGCGTCCGGACGTCACGCTCGAGGTGGTGCTGCGCTACCTGCGCCGCTTCGACGAGCTGCCGTCGCAGACCGACCAGCTCTTCGTCGTCGACCGCGACGAGAAGCTGTTCGGCGTGCTGCCCGTCAACCGCCTGATCGTGTCGGAGCCGGACGCGCTCGTCGCCGATCGTCATGCAACCGCCGGTGGTCAAGCTGCAGCAGCACGAGAAGGCCGACGAGGCGGCCTCCGCGTTCGAGCGCTACGACCTCGTCTCCGCACCTGTGGTCGACACCAACGACAAGCTGGTCGGCCGCGTCACCGTCGACGAGATCCTCGACTTCGTGCGCGAGCGCGGCGAGGAGGAAGTGCTGGCGCAGGCCGGCCTGCGCGAGGAGGAGGACGTCTTCGCGTCGGTGTGGAAGTCGTTCCAGAACCGCTGGACGTGGCTGGCCATCAACCTCGGTCACCGCGTTCATCGCCTCGCGCGTGATCGGCGTGTTCGAGGGCTCGATCGAGAAGCTGGTGGCGCTGGCGGCGCTGATGCCGATCGTCGCCGGCATCGGCGGCAACTCGGGCAACCAGACGATCACGATGATCGTGCGCGCGGTGGCCCTCGGGCAGGTGGCGCGCGAGCACGCGAGGGCGCTGATCCGAAAGGAGATCCTGGTCGCACTGGTCAACGGCCTCGTATGGGGCGGCGTGATGGGCCTGGTGGCGATGCTGCTCTACAAGGACGTGGCGCTCGGGCTGGTCATGATCCTCGCGATGACGCTCAACCTCATGCTCGCCGCGACCATGGGCGTGCTGATCCCGATGACGATGCTGCGGTTCGGCCGCGATCCGGCGCTCGGGTCGTCGGTGCTGATCACCGCGGTGACCGATTCCGGCGGCTTTTTCATCTTCCTCGGCCTCGCCACGGTGTTCCTCGTCCGCTGACCGGCGGCGCTTGGACAGACCCTCGCCAGGGAATATTCTTATAAGCCGGCTGTTTGTGGGCGTGTTGGACCATAACCCACCAATGGAGACCCGCAAATGAAGAAGACCCTTCCGTTCCTCGGCGCCGCCCTGTTCGCGCTCACCCTCAACGCCTCGGCGCAGGCCCCGGCCATGAAGGCCGCCGACGGCACGATGACCGACGCCAAGGGCATGACGCTGTACAGCTTCGACAAGGATGCCGGCGGCAAGAGCGCCTGCAACGGCCCCTGCGCAACCAACTGGCCGCCGCTCATGGCCGGTGCCGACGCCAAGGCCTCGGGCGACTGGTCGGTGATCACCCGCGACGACGGCAGCAAGCAGTGGGCGTACAAGGGCAAGCCGGTGTACACGTGGACGAAGGATTCGAAGCCCGGCGACAAGACGGGAGACGGCTTCCTGAACGGCGCCTGGCACGCGGTCAAGGGCTGACGCGAGCCCCTCGCGCGCCGGTCCGCCATCCAGGGCTTCGCTCGCATCGCCGCTCATGCAAGGGAAGCCCGACCGCATGGATCGCATCGCCGCCGCCGCCAACGATCCGCCGCTGCCGCAGCCGGACCTGTTGGCGGCCATTCCGCGGCTGCGGCGCTATGCGCGGGTGCTGACCGGCGACCCGACGCGCGCCGACGACCTCGTCCAGGAAGCGCTGGCGCGCGCCTGGGAGAAGCGCCGGCTGTGGGCCGCCGGCAGCGATCTGCGCGCGTGGCTGTTCACCGTGATGCACAACGTCTTCGTCAACCAGCGGGCGCTCGCGCGCCACGAGCGGATGCACGTCTCGCTCGACGCCGAGGGCGAGGGCGCGGACGCCTGGCAGATTCCGGTGCGGCCGGCGCAGTACACGCGGGTCGAGCTGACGGAGCTGGTGCAGCACGTGGGACGACTGCCCGTCGACCAGCGCGAGGTGCTGATGCTCGCGGTCGTCGAGGAGATGCGTTACGAGGAGATTGCAGCGGTGCTGAACATTCCGGTGGGCACCGTGATGTCGCGCCTGTCGCGGGCCCGGGAGAAGCTGCGCAACGCCTTTGCCGATGTCGCGCCGGCGGCGCCGCTCAAGATCGTGAAGTGAGGAGACGCACGCCATCGCCATGAACCCGCTGCCGATCACCGACGCCGACGTCAACGCCTACGTTGACGGCCAGCTGGCGCCCGCACGCGTGCCGGCGGTCGAGGACGCGCTCGCCCGCGATCCTGCGCTCGCCGCGCGAGTGGCCGAGCTCAAGCGGCAGAACGCGATGCTGCGCGACGCGCTCGACCCCTGGCTCGACGAAGCGCTCCCCGAGCGGCTGGTCGCCGCCACCGCGGGTCCGCCCGCCCCGCGCCGGCGCGTGCCGCGCTGGGTCCCGGTGGCGATGGCCGCGGCAGCGTCGCTGCTCATCGGCGTCGGCATGGGCTGGTTCGGACGCGATTTCGAATTGCAGCGCGAAGGCACGCCGACCACGTTCACGCGGCAGGCGGCGCTGGTGCACGCGCTGTATGCGGGCGATGCGAACCGCCCGGTCGAGATCTGGGCGGCGGAAGAGAAGCGCCTCGTCAACTGGCTGTCGAAGCGCCTGGGCTTCGCGGTGCGCGCGCCCGATCTCAACGCGCTCGGCTTCGCGCTCGTCGGCGGCCGGCTGGTCGCCGGCAACGAGCAGCCGACGGCGCTCTTCGTCTACGAGAACGGCGACAAGCAGCGGCTGACGCTGCAGGTGCGCAAGCAGGCCGCGCCCACCGGCGAGGTCGCGTTCCGCTACGCGCTGGAAGGCGGCACCGGCATCTACTACTGGATCGACGACAACTGCACGTATGCGCTGTCGGGCAATCTCGATCGCGCGCAATTGCTGTCGATCGGCCGCGTCGTCTACGGCCAGCTCGCCGCGCTCGAGGCGTCCGCGCCCAAGTAGCTGGCCCGTCGGCGCGCTGCGCCGGATCGATCATCGATCGCGCGCCTCGCGAATGAAGTCCGCCGCGCGCTCGGCGATCATGTAGACGGCCGCGACCGTGTTGCCCGTCGGGAGGAGCGGCATCACCGACGCGTCCACCACGCGCAGCCCCTCGACGCCGCGCACGCGCAGGTCCGGGGTCACGACGGCGTCGTCACGGGCGCCCATCGCGCAGGTGCCCACGGCGTGATACGCCGAATCGGCGGTCGCGACGATGAACCGGCGCAGCCCCTCGTCGTCGTCGGCATCGGCGCCGGGCTTCACTTCGTCGATGACGAGGCCCGCCAGCGGTGGCGTGGCGAAGATGCGGCGCAGCAGCTTCACGCCCCGCAGCAAGGCCTCGACGTCCTGCGGCACCGAAAGATGTCCGACGGTGATCGCCGGCGGCGCGTCCGGATCCGCGCTGCGCAGCGCGACGTTTCCGCGGCTCGCCGGATGCTGGAGGCTCGCCATGCCCATCACGCCTTCGTAGTCGTGGACGACATAGCGGCCGTCGCGATAATCGCCGCTCGACGGCCGGAACACGAGCTGCAGGTCGGGGCGATCGAGTCGTGGCGACGAGCGCACGAACCCGTTGACCTGGCTGGCGGTGACCGCGAGCAGCCCGCGCCGCGTGAGGCCGTAGCGCGCGATCTCGCGCGCGAGCCGCCATCCGCGCGCCTCGCGATTGTGCGACGGCGCGCGCACGCGATACACGAGCTGCGCGCGCACGTGCTCCTGCAGGTTGGCGCCCACCGCGGGACGGTCGGCGACGACCGCGATGCCGAGTGCCGCAAGCGCGCGCGCATCGCCGATGCCCGAGCGCATGAGAACCTGCGGCGACGCCACCGTGCCGCCGCAGAGCAGAACTTCGCGCCGCGCCCGCATTCGCACGACCTTGCCGTCGCGCTCGACCTCGACGGCGCAGGCGCGCCGGCCGTCGAACACGATGCGCCGCGCGAGGCTGAGCGTACGCACGGCCAGGTTCGCGCGCGAGCGCACCGGCGCCAGGTAGGCACTCGCCGCGGTCACGCGGCGGCCGTCGCGCATCGTCGCCTGCGTGTAGCCGACGCCCTCCTGCCGGGCGCCGTTGTAGTCGTCGTTGCGCGGCACGCCCGCCGCCTGCGCCGACGCGAGAAAGGCCTGCGCCAGCGGATGCGGCGTGTCGGTGCCGCCGAGCGCCACGGGACCGCCGCGTCCGCGCAGCGCGGCATCGCCCAGCGGGCTGTCCTCGAGCTTCATGAAGTACGGCAGTACGCTGGTCCACGACCATGCGTCGCCCGCGAGGTGCGCCCAGTCGTCGTAGTCCGCCGGATTGCCACGCACGAACGTCATGCCGTTGATCGCCGACGTGCCGCCCAGCACCTTGCCGCGCGGCCAGTAGAGCCTGCGGCCGCCGAGCGCGGCTTCCGGCTCCGTCCAGTAGCGCCAGTTGAGCACCGGATGCGGGAACAGCTTCGCCACGCCGGCGGGCATGCCGATCCACGGGCTGGTCGCTTCGCGTCCCGCTTCCAGCACCAGCACGCGCACGGCGGGATCGGCGGACAGGCGGTTGGCGAGCACGCAGCCGGCGGTGCCCCCGCCGACGATGATGTAGTCCGCCTCCAGGTCGTCCATGCGCTGCGCCATGGCCCCGTGCGCGTGGCTCGAGGCAGCGGTCCGTTACTCGCCGGTGACCTTCGCGACCTCGATCATCTTGCGCCAGCGCACCGTCTGCGCCTGCACGAGATCGCCGAACGCGGCCGGCGGCGGGAGGGGGACGCCAGGGGCGGCGGGACGCGAGCTCATCGGATGCTCCGAGAACGGTGGAGGGGCCGGAACGCTCACGCGTCCCAGTGCGGCCGGCGATGACGGCGGCGCTCGCCCGCATCGTGGCCGGGGAAGATGAACGCCAGGTCGTACACGTGGTTGCCGAAATCGGTCGGCAGCGAATCGATTCCGAGCGAGTGGCGCGCTTGCGCGAGCGCGCGCAGCGCGAGCTCGCGATCCAGCGCCTCGATCATCACGACGCGATCGAACGGGCGCACCGGTGCGGTATCGCCGGGCGACGCGGCCCACGGGATGGGCGAGGTGCCGGCGCCGCCTTCGCCGACATGGCAGGCAGTGGCACCGGGCTGCCCGCGCAGATCGGCGGGCGAAGGTTCGGCCCGCGCATCGCGCCTCGCGTAGCAGAGGAGCGCGAGGGCGGCGCCGATGCCATCCCCTTCCGACGCGATCACCCGGCACGGCGCGCGCAGGAAGTTCGCGAAGTCGGGGCGCATCGCCGCCGACCACGGCGTGGGATGGTCCACGAGATCCTGGTACTCGGGGCTGTCGAACACCGTGAGATCGGCGACGTCGTAGAGCGTGAAATAGCGGTGGTGCGCGCGGGCGCGGTCGAGGTAGCGGCGCGCGCCGTGGAAACCCGTCACCGCGACTCGCTCGGGCACGTGCTCGCGCGTGTGCCACTGACCGTACTCCGCCTCGCGCGCGGGCGCGATGTCGTTCCAGAGGGCGAGGAACGCGTTGCCGGCCAGCGCCACGGTCAGCGCGCCGGCGCGAGCGTGAAGTCGTAGCGCAGCGCGGCCATCGACCGCTCGACGGTGTGGCCGTTGCGCGGTCACGCCCGCGGGCTGGCGCTCGAGCGCGCGGATCAGGTCGTCCTTCACGCCGAACACGGCATCCGAATCGAGATACCGGTCGCCGGCGATGAACACGTGCGTGACCAGCGTTTCGCACCCGGGCGCGGCGACCATGAAGTGCACGTGCGCCGGACGATAGGGGTGGCGGCCCTGCGCGCGCAGCATCCTGCCGACCGGACCGTCGTCGGGAATGGGATAGGCCGACGGCACGACCGTGCGATACCAGAACTTGCCATCGCCATCGGTCCGGAAGCGCGCGCGCATCGTGAGCGCGTCCGTGCCGCCCGGCTTCTGCACGTCGTAGAAGCCTTCGGCGTCGGAGTGCCAGGTGTCGACGATCGCGCCGGCGATCGGCGTGCCGTCCATCCGGCGCACGCTGCCTTCGACCAGCAGCGGCTCGCCCCTCGCGTCGGCGGCGATGTCGCTGCCGAGTTCGAGCTCCGGCGCGGCCGGCACGTAGAAGGGACCCGAGCACCGTCGACGGCGTCGCTGCGCCGGTCCGGCGATGGTTGATCGCATCGACCAGCATCGACACGCCGAGGGTGTCGGAGAGCAGGATGAATTCCTGGCGCACGTCGCTGCACATGTGGCCGGTCTCGGTGAGGAAGCCGATGGCCGCGGTCCACTCGTCCTGCGTGGGCTCGATCTCGCGCACGAACGCGTGGAGGTGGCGCACCAGCGCCTCGCTCACCTGCCGGGTGCGCGGCGATTCGCACGCTCGCGAGCCGTGCCAGCACCGCGCCGGTGATGTTGTCTTCGTCGAAGTTGCGCATCGTCACTCCTTCATCCGGCGCGCGGCGGGTCGCCGGCGAACGCAGCGGCGAGCATCGCGCGGATGGATTCGCGATCGAGCGGACGCGGATTCCCGTAGGCGTCGCGCAGCGGCCAGGTCGGCCGCGCGGTCGAGGCCGTCGGCGGGCATGCCGATCTCGCGCAGCGATGGCCGGCACGCCGAGCCGGCGCGCGAGCGCGTGGAGGCCGGCCACCGCGTCGCCGGCACGCCAGCGCCCGCGCGACGCGCGTCATCGCCGCGGGCGCCGCGTGCGCGTTGTACGCCGCCACGTAGGGCAGCATCACGGAATGGGTCTGCGCATGCGGCAGGTCGAAGGTGCCGCCCGAGCACGTGGCAGATCTTGTGATGCAGCGCCATGCCGACGGCGCCGAGGCAGGTGCCGCAGAGCCATCCGCCGTACTGCGCGTCGCTGCGCGCGTGCACGTCGGCCGGATCGCGCGACGATGCGCGGCAGGCTGCGCGCCAGCGACGCGATGCCGTCCTCGGCCATCAGCGACACCAGCGGATTCGCGTTCTGCGCGTAGAGCGCCTCGACCGCGTGCGCGATGGCGTTCATGCCGCTGCGTCGCCGACACGGCGACGGGCAGCGACAGCGTGAGCTCGACGTCGTAGACGACGACCTCGGGCAGCACGCGCGGGGAGCGCTGCGTGGTCTTTTGCCGCATCCTTCGTCTCGCCGAGGATCGGCGTCACCTCCGAGCCCGCGTAGGTCGTCGGCAGCACGATCTGCGGCCAATCGGTGCGCAGCGCCAGCGCCTTGGACAGCCCGACCGCCGATCCGCCGCCCACGGCGACGACGACGTCGCAGCCGAGCGGCTGCGCGATCGCGAGGGCACGCTCGCTGACCGCCACCGGCGTGTGCATGGCTGCTTCCGCGAACACCGCGGGACAGCGATCGCCCAGCACGGCGGCGATCGCGCCCGCCGTGGCGCGCTGGCCGGGTGTGCACACGATGAACGCGCTCGTCGCGCCGAGTCGCGCGAGCTCCGCGGCGACGTCGCGCACGCGGCCCGCGCCGAACACGATGCGCGCGGACGAGCCCGCGTAGTCGAACGGTGCGATCACGGCCGTTACAGCGCGCCGCCTGCGAGCCAGCGCGCGCCGCGCGCGTACAGCGCTTCGACCTCGGGACCCTTCAGCCCCGGCATGTCGCGCTTCACCGGGTAGCCGATGCCCGTCTGCAGATAGGCGAGGTGACGATAGCCTTCGGGAAACTGCGCGAGCAGCGTCGCGTCGAGCGCGAGCCTCGCGGACGGGTCGACCGGGTCCATGCGGTCCTTCTCGTAGATCGGCTGGCGCAGCACCACGCCCCAGCGGCCTTGGCGCCGCTCGATGAAATCGTAGAAGCGGCCCGTGCACACCACGTCGACGCGCACGCCGTGCACCTCGGCGCGCTGCGAGATCGTCATCTTGGTCTGGCTGATCGCGCGGTCGCCGGCCAGGTCGACGGAATGGCCGCCGAGGAAGTGCAGGATGCTGAAACGCCGCGCTCGAAGCCTTCCCGGCTGACCCGGATGAACTCGGCGGCGGGTCCCTGGAACCACGTCGCCATCATGCACGCCGTCGTCGTGCCACACGGTGCGGAAGCGCTCCCAGTCGCCGGCGTCGCGCCACACCACCCAGTTCTCGATCGATCTCGCGGATCGCCAGGCGGTCTTCCCATTGGCCGTTCATCCTCGTCACCTTCGACTGCGGCCGCGCCACGATGGGTGCGCGTCGCCGGCAGGTCCGATGATACGCGCCCGTGCAGCGACCGCGGTTCCGGGCGACAATGACGCCTTCGCTGCAACGCGTCGCCATGAGCCATCCCGTCGCGCCGGTCGTCTACGTCCATCTCGCCGCCCACGTGTTCACGCTGGTCACCGCGATCGCGCTGCCGCTTGCGCTGTGGCGCGTGCGCCACGGCGACGTCGCGGGACATGCGGGCACCATGAAGGGACTCTACGCCGGCGGCCTCGTGATCGCCGGCGCGTTCACGTTCATGCCGGGACGCCTGCTGGGCGACCTCGTGTGGAAAGGCTGCTGGGCCTGCTGATGCAGCGCGTCCCCGCCCGCATCGGCGATCCGCTCGCCGCTGTCGACACACCTGCCCTGGTCGTCGACCTCGACGCGTTCGAGCACAACCTCGACCTCATGGCCAACGCGGTGCACGGCTCGGGCCTCGCGCTGCGCCCGCACGCGAAGTCGCACAAGTGCGTCGACATCGCGAAGGCACAGGTCGCGCGGGGCGCCGTCGGCATCTGTTGCCAGAAGGTGGACGAAGCCGCGGCGTTCGTCGCGGCCGGCATCGCCGACGTGCTCGTCACCAACGAGATCGTGGCGCCGGCGAAGATCACGCGCCTCGCGGCGCTCGCGAAGTCGGCGACCGTCGGCGTCCTCGTGGACGACGCGCGCGTGATCCCGGACCTCTCGGCCGCCGCCGCGCTGGCCGGGGGCACGCTGCACGTCTACGTGGAGATCGACGTCGGCGCGCATCGCTGCGGCGTCGCGGCGGGCGCGGCGGCGGTGCCGCTCGCGCAGGCGATCGCGAGTTCCCCGGGCCTGCGCTTTCGCGGGCTGCACGCCTATCACGGCGCGGCGCAGCACCTGCGCCGGCCCGACGAGCGCCTCGAGGCGATCGCGCACGCGAGCGCGCTCGCCGCCGACACGAAGCAGCCGCATCGAGGCGGCCGGCGTCCCCTGTCCGGTCGTCACCGGCGCGGGGACGGGCACGTGGCAGCTCGAGCGCGACAGCCGCATCTACACCGAGCTGCAGCCGGGGTCGTACATCTTCATGGACGCCGATTACCACCGCAACGCGCTCGCGCCCAACCAGCATCACTTCGAGCAGAGCCTGTACGTGCTCGCGTCGGTGATGAGCGTGCCCGCGCGCGAGCGCGCGGTGGTCGATGCGGGGCTGAAGGCGCTCGCCTTCGATTCCGGGCTGCCGGAGGTGCACGTCGCGCGCGGGCTCGCGTACGAGAAGGCGTCCGACGAGCACGGCGTGCTGCGCGTCGATCCTGCGCTCGCGCAGCCGGTGCCCGGCGATCGCGTGTGGCTCATTCCCGGCCATTGCGATCCGACGGTCAATCTCTACGACTGGATCGTCGGCATGCGCGGCGACCGGGTCGAATGCGTGTGGCCGGTGAGCGCGCGCGGCGCGGTCGGATGACGCGATCCGCCCGCCCGGCGCCTTCGTATTGCGCCGCAACAGGTTACGACGTGTAAGCGTTTGTAATCGCGTCAGCGATGCGCGACGCAAGACCGTTAGCATGTTCCGTCCGGACCGAGCCGGCCGTCCGCGAACCCAGCGTCCGCACCAGGGAGGAGCCATGCAGCGAACCCTTGCACTCGCCCTCGCGAGCCTCTCCGCGCTGCTCGCGCCGATCGTTCAAGCGCTGGAACCGACCGCGCAGGCCGTCGAGTTCTACAACGCCACGCTCAATCACTACTTCGTGACGGCATTTCCCGAGGAAGCGGCGGCGCTCGACAAGGGCGTGCCGGTCGCCGGGTGGACGCGCACCGGCGTGGCGTGGAACGTGTGGAAGGATGCCGCGCGACGACACGACCGCAGTGCCCGGTGTGCCGCTTCTTCGGCACGCCGGACAAGGGACCGAACTCGCACTTCTACACCGCGGATGCGGCCGAGTGCGCGAAGGTCAGGCAGAACCCGGACTGGACCTACGAGGCGATCGCCTTCTACGTCGAAGTGCCGACGGGCGGCGCCTGCGCCGAGGGCAGCGAGCCCATCTATCGCAGCTTCTATCCCGGCGCCGAAGGTCAGCGAATCGAACCATCGCTTCCTGCCCGATCTCACGATGCACCAGAAGATGGCGGCATCGTCGACCCTCGAAGGCGTGGTGATGTGCTCGCCGCTGTCGACGGCGCAGAAGCAGGCCGACGTCGTGCGGCTGCTCGAGCAGGCGACGTTCGGACCGACCGACGCGCTGGTCGCGCACGTCGACCGCCGTCGGCATCCCGGCGTTCCTCGACGAGCAGTTCGCCGCGACCGGGTCGCGCTATTCGAGCAACAAGTACGTTCCGTCCGGGCAGGCGGCGACCTTCTGCCCGACCGATCCCGATCCGACGTGCGCGCGCGACTACTACTCGCTGTTCCAGCTGCAGAACGACTTCTATCCGCAACGCGCTCACGGGCAACGACCAGCTGCGCCAGCGCGTCGCGTTCGCGCTGTCGCAGATCTTCGTCACGTCGGGCCTCGACATCAACGAGGCGTACGGGATGGCGGCGCTACCAGCAGATCTTCCTCGACGACGCGTTCGGCAACTACGAAGACCTGATGACCCGGGTGACGCTGTCGTCGGTCATGGGCGACTACCTCAACATGGTCAACAACGACAAGCCGGTGGCCGGGCGTCAATCCCAACGAGAACTACGCGCGCGAGCTGCTGCAGCTCTTCACGATCGGCCTGTGGGAGCTGCGACCAGGACGGCACGCCGCTGACGGACGCGGCGGGCGCAGCCGATCCCGACGTACGACCAGGCCACGGTCGAGGGCTTCGCGCACGTGTTCACCGGCTGGACGTATCCGCTGCTGCCGGGCACCACGCAGCGCACGCACAACGCGAAGAACTTCGCTCGGCGACATGACGGCGGTTGCCTCCAACCACGACACGAGCGCCAAGCACGCTGCTCGACGGCGTACGTGCAGCCGGCGGGCCTCACCATGGACGCGGACCTCGCGAGCGCCATCCACAACGTGTTCCTGCACGCCGGACGTCGGCGCCGTTCGTCGGCGAGGCAGCTCATCCAGAAGCTCGTCACCGGCGATCCGTCGCCGCAGTACGTCGCGCCGCGTCGCCGCGGTCTTCAACAACAACGGCAAGGGCGTGCGCGGCGACATGAGGGCGGTGATCGCGCGCGATCCTGCATCGATCCCGAAGCGCGCGGCGACGTGAAGCTCGATCCCGCCTACGGCAAGCTGCGCGAGCCGGTGCTCTACCTCACCGGCGCCGCGCGCGCGGTCGATGCGCGCACCGACGGCGTCTACTTCGGCCCGGCGTCGGAAGCGCGCTCGGCCAGAACCTCTTCTACTCGCCGTCGGTGTTCAACTACTACCCGCCCGACTACGTCGCTCCCGGGCACGAGCGCTCATCGGCCCCGAGTTCGCGCTGCAGAACTCGAGCACGTACATCAACCGCGAGCAACGTCGCCAACACGTTGGCCTTCGGCACGATCGCGCCGCTCGCGACGTATCCTGGCGCCACCGGCACGCAGCCCGACTGGACGGCGCTGCAGGCGGTCGCCGCCGACGCCAACGCGCTCGCCGACCAGCTCGACACGCTGCTCCTCCACGGCACGATGCCGCCGGCGATGCGCAGCGGCCTCGTCACCGCGATCAACGCGGTCGCGGCGACCGACACGCTTACCCGCGCGCGCACGGCGGTTCTATCTCGTCGTGACGTCGCCGAATACCAGGTGGAGCGCTGACGATGGACAAGCGATTCCTGCATCGGCCGCCGTCATTTCCTGCAGCGTCGCGGGCGCGTTGTCGGCGCTCGGCGCTCGGGTCCCGGCTGGGAGTGCTCGACCTCGTCGCCTCGGCGAGCGCACAGTCGGCCGTCGACTACCGCGCGCTCGTGTGCGTGTTCCTGTATCGGCGGCAACGACGGCAACAATACGGTGATCCCGCTCGACAGCGCGGGCTATGGCGCAGTACGCCGCGGTGCGCAGCGCGAGCTCGGGCATCCAGCTCGCGCAGGCGTCGCTGCTTGCCGATCCAGCCGGCGAGCGCCGGCCGGCCGTTCGGCCTGCATCCGAGCCTGGCGGAGCTGCAAGCGCTCTTCAGCCAGCGCAAGCTCGCCGTCGTCGCGAACGTCGGTACGCTGGTGCAGCCGACGACCAAGGCGCAGTACCTGTCGGGCGTGGTGCCGCTGTCGCTGTACTCGCACTCGGACCAGCAGGCGCAGTGGCAGAGCTCGATTTCCAACGTGGTGGCCGGCACCGGCTGGGGCGGACGCATCGCCGACAAGGTCGCGCCGCTCAATGCGGGCGAACGGCTTCCCGGTCGTCACGTCGCTCGGCGGCTCGGTGCTGTTCGCGACGGGCAAGTCCACGACGCCGCTGTCGATACCGGTGTCAGCGGCTCGTTCGCGCTCGCGGGATTCGCCGGCAACGCGGCCGGCAACGCGCGCTTCGCGGCCATGAAGCAGTTCCTCGCGGCCGGATCGTCGAACCAGTACGTCAACGCGGCGAACGCGATCGGCAGCCAGGCCGTTGCGCTGTCCGCCACGATGAGTCCCATCCTCTCCAACGCGAACTCGTCGGTCGCGCCGATCTTCGCGCCGCTCGCCGGCAACACGACGGCAAGCGCGCTGTTCCAGGTCGCGAAGACGATCGAGGCGCGCGCGGCCACCGGCGCAGTGCGCCAGATCTTCTTCGTCGGACTCGGCAACTTCGACACGCACGCCAACCAGGCTGCCCACGCAGGCCAACCTGCTCGGGCAACTTTCGCCCGCGCTGAAGGCGTTCTACGACGCCACCGAGGCGCTCGGGCGTCGCAGCCAGCGTGACGACGTTCACGCTTTCCGATTTCGGACGCACGTTCCAGCCCGCGTCGGGCGCGCGGCACCGATCACGCGTGGGGCAACCATCATTTCATCGATCGGCGGCGCGGTGAAGGGCGGCGACATGTACGGCACGGTATCCGACGCTGGCGCTCGGCGGTCCCGACGACGCCGAAGAGCCGCGGCCGCTGGATCCCGACGACGTCGGTGGACCAGTACGGCGCCACGCTGGCGAAGTGGTTCGGGGTGGCGCCGGCCGATCTCGCTTCGGTGTTCCCCAACCTCGGCCGGTTCCCGCAGGCCGACGTCGGGTTCATGGCGCTGAACCGGCGGGGTGCGCAGGGTGCCTGCAGGCGATCGTTCGCGGCATTCGCGGCGGCTATCGCCCTCGCGGTCGCCGCTCCCTCGTTCGCGCAGAACGCCACGGCCGGCAAGTCGCTCTACGCACGTACTGCCACGTCTGCCATTCGCCGGATCCGCCCACCGCGGTCGCGCCGTTCAATCTCATCATGACCGCGGCGAACAATCCGGCGCAGATCTCGGCGGCTGCCGCGGCCGATCCTGCGCAGATGGGCTTCATCCCGACACTGCTCACGCCCGCGAACCTGCAGGACATTGCCGCCTACCTCGGGACGTTCGCCACGGGCGCCACCACGGTGCCCGTCGTCGAGTTCTACAACGCGGCACGCGATCATTACTTCATCACCGCGGCGAGCGCGGAAATCGCGGACCTCGACACCGGCGTGCACGCCGGATGGACGCGTACCGGGCGCGGCTTCAACGCCTACGCGGCGGCGGCGAGCGGTGCGAGCCCGGTGTGCCGCTTCTACGTGCCGCCGGCCTACGGCGACTCGCACTTCTATTCGGCGTCGCCCGCGGAATGCGCGCAGGTGCAGGCGTCGTACCCCGCGTTCACCTACGAATCGCCGAGCGTGTTCTACATCGGCCTGCCCGACGCGGCGACGGGCGCGTGCGCGCCGGGCACGGTGCCCGTGTACCGCATGTGGGACAACCGCGCCGACACCAACCATCGCTACACGACGAGCACGACCGTTCGCGCCCAGATGCTCGCGATCGGGTGGATCGCGGAGGGCTACGGCCCGGACCAGGTGATCATGTGCGCGCCGCAGTGACGCGCGCGTCGCGCTAGAGCGTCGCCACGCCGCGCGGGGTGCGGATCATCGCCGCGAGACGCGGCGATTTCGCGTAGGTGACCTTCAGTACATCTGACAGCCCGAGCGCCGCGAGTTCCGCGCGCACCATCGCGGGGTCGGGATGCTCGCCCGCGAGCACGGCGAGGCGCAGGCCGGAATCCGGCAGGCGATCGGTCGGATGCCGCTGGTCGGGCCACGCGATGAGCGTGGGCACGAGTCCCCTGCCGGGCCGGTGGCCGTCGTCGGGGATCGTGATGCGCCATTGGAGGTCGCCGCGCGCCATCGGCGTCGGCACGCCGAGCTCCGGCACGCGCGCCACGGCGCCGTGGAGATCGCCGCAGCGTGCGGCCCAGTTCACGAGCCGGGGGCCTTCGGCGAGATCCGCTTTCATCCGGGGCTCGTCGAGATCGAACCAGCGCGGCCGCGCGGGCGCCCTGCCCTCCGGATCGATCGCGATCACCTCGAGGTAGAAGCGCGGCCCGAGGGACAGCACCGCGTTGTGAGTGCCCATCGCGACGTGCGCGCCGCCGGGTTGCGGCCGCACGCCGAGGCGCTCCTCAATCCAGTCGCAACCGAGCGCGAGCTCGAGCGCGGCGACGATCAGGTGGTCGGGCTCGACGGCGAGCGGCGTCACGTCGCGCCGCTGCGCGCCCGCGGCGCCGGTCACGCGTGGGCCCGTACTTCGTCGGCCGCGAAGTCGAGCTCGACGCGCGCGCCGTTGGGATCGAAGAAGAAGACCTGCCAGAAGCCGGTGCCGACCTGCTGGCGGCAGGTGTGCTCGATGTCGAGGGTCACGAGCAGGGCAAGCGTTTCGGCGAGTCCCTTCGCGGTGAAGGCCATGTGGTCGATCACGCCGCTGCGCAGTTGCTCCCTGCTGCGGCCGCCGACGATGTGCAGGATGGCGTTGTCGCCCGCATACATCCACGCGCCGGGAAATCCCAGGTCCGGCCGCGGGCCGTCGCGCAGGCCGAGCAGCCGGCTGTAGAAGTCGACCGTGCGCGGCACGTCGTCGGTCAGGATCGTGAAGTGGTTCATCGCGGATACGGTCATGGCGCAATCCCTGCTGATGACGGCTCGGCCCGTCAGGATAATGCATCGCCGAAGAAATCGCCGACCAGGGCGGTGGCATCGGGCGGCGCCGCGTCGTGGTAGGCAAGTGCGGGATCGCCGCCGCTCCATGCATGCGCCAGGCCGGCCACCGACACGTAGCGCGCCGCGAGGCGCCCGTCGCGCCGCCATTCGCGGACAATTACCTGCCGGCCGTCCGGCAGACGCTCCGTCCGCTCCGCATCCGGCGCCGGCAGCGCGGCGCGATCGTCCTCCGCCGCCACCGCGGGGTGCCCGTTGAGGCGCAGGTACTGGCGCACGAGCGCGATCGTGTTGCGCGGCGCGACGATCGGATCGGCCTCGCCCTGCACCGCCAGCAGCGGCACGCGCAGGTCGCGCGGCGCCGCCCGCTCGCGCACGTCCGCCGCGATCGCTTCGACGTCGCGATCCGGGCCGCGCTGCATCACGTCGAGCGCGGCGAGCGCCGACGAGGCGGCGCCGCACGCCAACCCCGAGTGCACGGCCACGCCGCGCACGAGGTCCGGATAGCGCACGCCGAGCACCGCCGCCAGCGCGCCGCCGGCGGACATGCCGGCCGCCATCACGCGCCTGCGGTCGATGCGATACCGGCGGCGCACGCTCCGGATCTGCGCGGCGACGATCGCCGCTTCGCCCTTGCCGGCCATCGTGCGCCGATCGAACCAGTTCCAGCAGCGCCACGGATTCGCGTGGCCCTTCTGCCGCGGCAGCAGCACGACCACCCCGGCGCGATCGGCGAAAGCGGCGATGCGCGTGCCCTGCGCGATCTCCTCGGGCGTCTGCTTGCAGCCGTGCAGCAGCACGAGCAGCGGCGCGCGCCGCAACAAGGCGCGTCCCTGCGGCACGTACACGAGATAGTCGCGGCTCGGCCACACGAACGGCGCGGTGGCGACCATGCCGTGCACCGAGAACTTCGATCCCGTCTCGAAGCGGCCGGGCGCGGGCTCGCGGCGAAAGAGGCGGGCGAGCCACGCCCGGGTGCGAGCCCACCAGCGGCCGGGCATGGCCTTACGCGATCCCGAAATGCCTGCGCAGGGCGGCCTCGCCGTCCGGCGAGAACCTGACGACGCGCGAGCCGGACACGCGGCGGGCCCATTGCAACTCCACCATCCGCCGCAGCAGGGACGCGCCGAGCGCGCCCGCGAGGTGGTGGCGGCGCGCGCTCCAGTCGAGGCATGTGCGGCACAAGGGGCGCCGTCCGTGCGCGAGCGCGGCGACGTCGATGCCGAGCGCGCGGCACGACTTCGTCCCGTGCGCCGTCAGCGCGAGTTCGTGGTCGGCCTGTGCGAGCCAGCTGCGTGCGAGCAGCGCGTCGAAGAGCCGGACGCCCAGGTCGCCCGCGAGATGGTCGTAGCAGACGCGAGCGTGGCGCAGCGCGGGCTCGCGGGGGCTGGCGCGCACCCGGGTCGCGCCGGCGCGGTACGCCACGCCCATGAGGCTTTCGAGAAGGTGCGCGACGTCGCGGTCCGCGAGCCGGAAGTAGCGATGCCGGCCCTGGCTTTCCACGGCGATGAGCCGCGCATCGAGCAGCTTGGCGAGGTGCGCGCTCACCGTCTGCTTGGTCACGCCGGCTTCGGCGGCGAGCTCGGTGGCGGTCAGCGCCGGGCCGGCCATGAGCGCGGTGAGGATCGCCGCGCGCGCATGGTCGCCGATGAGGGCCGCGATGCCGACGATGTTCGGGCCATCCTTCATGGTTCGATCGTAGACGAACCATTGGCGCCGCGCAACGGGCTATCATCCGCGGCACACGTTCCCGACGGAGGCGGCGTCATGGCCATCACCTGCTTCATCCGCTACGAGATCGACCCGTTCCAGCGCGAAGCGTTCCGCGAGTACGCGCAGCGCTGGCTGACGCTCATTCCCCGCTGCGGCGGGCGCGTCACCGGGTACTTCCTGCCGCACGAAGGCACCAGCGACGTCGCGTTCGGCCTCGTCGCGTGCGACAGCCTCGCCGACTACGAGGCGTATCGCGCGCGCCTGAAGGCGGACCCCGACGCGCGCGCCAACTTCGCGTTCGCACAATCGCGGCGCCTGATCCGCAGGGAGGAGCGGACCTTCCTCGAGGACGTCGCGGCGGCCGCGGGAGGCGCGCCGTGATCGCGGTCATCTTCGAGGTCGAGCCGCATCCGGATCGCACGGACGCGTACCTGGACGCGGCGGCGACCTTGAAGCCGCTGCTCGCGGAAATCGACGGCTTCCTGTCGATCGAGCGCTTCGCGAGCCTGACGCAGCCGGGCAAGATCCTCTCGCTTTCCTTCTGGCGCGACGAGGAGGCGGTGCGCCAGTGGCGGAATCTCGAGGCGCACCGGCGCATGCAGGCCGCGGGCCGCGGCGGGATGTTCGCCGACTACCGCCTGCGCGTCGCGCACGTGCTGCGCGACTACGGCATGCACGAGCGCGGGCAGGCGCCCGCCGATTCGCGCGCCGCGCACGACGGCGCACCGCTGTAGGACGGTGTCCGACGCCGGACATGCGCCGCGCGCCGATGGCAGCGGCCCATGCCGCAGGCGCATGCTCGTGGCTCGACCCACGGGTTGCCTCCATGGACTACGCTGCGTCGCACCCCGCGCCGGTCACCGCGCCGGCAGCAACCTCGCGCGTCCGCGACTTCCTCCGTCGCTGGACTGCGGCCCGCTGCGTCAGCCGGGCGGCGGCGCTCGCCTACTTCGCGATCTTCTCGCTGGCGCCGATCCTGGTGATCGTCGTCGCTGTGGGCTCGATGGTGGTGGAGGCGGGCGCCTTGCGCACGTCGCTGCTGTCGCAGGTGTATCGCATGATGGGCACCGACGGCGTGCGTCTCGTCACCGCCATGCTCGACGGCGCCGGCGGGCGCCCGCGCGGCTGGTATGCGCTCATCGCGTCGGGCATCCTGATCGTCAGCGCGACCACGGCGTTCACGGAGCTCAAGGACGCCCTCGACGCCATCCTCGGGCGCACCGCGCCGGAGAGACGCTCCATGATGAGCGCGCTGTGCTCGCGCGTGACGTCGTTCCTGCTGGTACTGGGGCTGGCGCTCGTGCTGATGCTCGCGATGGTCGCCAACGCCTTCGTGCGCGCCGGCACCGCGATGACCGCCGAGGCGTTCGGGTGGGAGCGCATTCCGCTGCTGTCGCTCGCGACCGAAGCGGTGAGCATCGCAGGCGCGTTCCTGCTCTTCGCCGCGATCTACTGGCTGCTGCCGGCGCGGCGCATGCGGGCACGCGCCATTTTCGGCGCGGCGGCGCTCACCACGCTGCTCGTCACCGCGGGCCGTCTCGCGATCGGCGTGTACCTGTCGCACTCGACGGTCTCGCTCGCGTTCGGCGCGGCCGGCTCGCTCGCCATGGTGCTCCTTTGGACCTACTACATGGCGCTGTCGTTCCTCGCCGGGACGGTGGCGGCCGCGATCGCCCACGATGCGGCGCACGGGCCGGTGGTGCCGCAGGGCTCGGATCCGCGCTGACCATGCCTGCCCGTCGCGCAGTGGAGTGCGCCCGCTAGATCAGGACGATGTCGTACTGCTCCTGCGTGTAGAGCGTCTCGACCTGCAGCGACACCGGCTTGCCGATGAAGTCACCGAGCTGGGCGAGGCTCTGCGATTCCTCGTCGAGGAACATGTCGATCACCGACTGGGACGCGAGGATGCGGAACTCGCGCGCGTTGAACTGCTTCGACTCGCGGACGATCTCGCGCAGGATCTCGTAGCAGATGGTCTGCGCGGTCTTGAGCTCGCCGCGGCCCTGGCACGTCGGGCAGGGCTCGCACAGCACGTGCGCGAGCGACTCGCGCGTGCGCTTGCGCGTCATCTCGACCAGGCCCAGCTGCGTGAAGCCGTTGACGGTGAGCCGCGTGCGGTCCTTCTCCAGCGCCTTGTTGAGCTCCGCCAGCACCGCGTTGCGGTGGTCGGCGTTCTCCATGTCGATGAAGTCGATGATGATGATGCCGCCCAGGTTGCGCATGCGCAGCTGCCGGGCGATCACCTGCGCCGCCTCGAGGTTGGTCTTGAAGATCGTGTCGTCGAAGCTGCGGCCGCCGACGAAGCCGCCGGTGTTGACGTCGATCGTCGTCATCGCCTCCGTCTGGTCGATGATGAGGTAGCCGCCGGACTTCAGGTCCACGCGCCGCGCGAGCGCCTTCTCGATCTCGTCCTCCACGCCGTGCAGGTCGTAGAGCGGACGGTCGCCGACGTAGTGGTTGATGCGCTCGGACAGCGCGGGCGTGTACTGGCGCGCGAAGTCCTGCATGCGCAGGAAGGTCTCGCGCGAGTCGACGAGGATGCGCACGGTCTCGTCGGTCGACATGTCGCGCAGCACGCGCTGCGCGAGGTTCAGGTCCTGGTAGAGCAGCGAGGCGGGCGGCGCTTCCTTCGACCGGACGGTGAGGTCGCCCCACAGCTTGGTGAGGTACTCGATGTCGGCCTGCATCTCGCGCTCGCGACGCGGTCTCCGCCATCGTGCGGATGATGAAGCCGCCGGCCAGCCCCTCGGGCAGCAGGTGCTGCAGGCGCTCGCGCAGCGTCTCGCGCTCGGCCTCGTCGCCGATGCGCTGCGAGATGCCGATGTGCGAGTCCTGCGGCAGGTAGACGAGCAGGCGGCCGGCGAGGCTGACCTGCGTGGACAGGCGCGCGCCCTTGGTGCCGATCGGATCCTTGATCACCTGCACGAGCAGCGACTGGCCCTCGTGCAGGATCTTCTCGATCGGCCGCTCGATGCCGCCGTGGCCGTTCTGCCGGTGCTCCCAGATGTCGGCGATGTGCAGGAACGCCGCGCGCTCGAGGCCGATCTCGATGAACGCGCTCTGCATGCCCGGCAGCACGCGCGCGACGCGGCCGAGGTAGATGTTGCCGACGAGGCCGCGCGCGCTCGCGCGCTCCATGTGGAGCTCCTGCACGACGCCCTGCTCGAGCATGGCGACGCGCGTTTCCTGCGGCGTTACGTTGATGAGGATTTCATGGGTCAAGGTCGACCTCGGCTGCGCACGCCGGTAGTCGCCCAGGGCGGCCCGTCGGGCACATGGCGCGCTCGCGGGACGAGCGCGTTGCGCGCCACCCGCAGAGGCAATTCGCGTGCCGCGTCGTTATAGCACGGGCGGCCGATCCGCGCGAGAAGCGCCGCCGTCTCGGCCAGCGGCAGTCCCATGACGCCCGAGTAGCTGCCTTCGAGGTGCGTGATGAACGCGGCGGCCCGGCCCTGGATCGCGTAGCCGCCGGCCTTGTCGAACGGCTCGCCGGTGGCGACGTAGCGCTCGATCTCGCCCGGCGGTCAGCCGGCGCAGCGTGACGTGCGACACCGACAGCGCGACCTCGACGTCGTCCTGCCAGCGCAGCGCGACGGCGGTGATGACGTCGTGCCGGCGTCCCGAGAGCTTCGCGATCATCTGCCGCGCCGCGTCGATGTCGGCGGGCTTGCCGAAGATCACGTCGTCCAGCACCACCTCGGTGTCGGCGCCGAGCACCGGCCGCGGCGGCAGCAGGCGCTCTTCCATGCGCTTCCAGCCGACGGTGGCCTTGGTGCGCGCGATGCGCTCGACGTAGTGCAGCGGCGGCTCGCCGTCGTGCGCTTCCTCGACCACGTCGCGCTTCCGCCCGGGCGCCGCGCGCAGCTTGATCTCCTCGAACGTCGACGCCGATCTGGCGCAGGAGCTCCTGCCGGCGCGGGCTGCTCGAGGCGAGGTAGACGGACGTGCTACTCACGATGATAGGGGTGGCCGGCGTTGAGGCTGACTGCGCGATAGAGCTGTTCGGCGAGCATGACGCGGACGAGGCCGTGCGGCAAGGTCATCGCGGACAGCGCGAGGGTGGCATGCGGCGTCCCGCTTGACGCGCCGGGTCGAGGCCGTCGGCGCTGCCGATCACGAAGGCGACGTCCTGCGCCTCGTCCTGCCAGCGCGTCGAGGCGCTGCGGCGAGGTCGCGGGTGGTCCACGCGGCGCCGCGCTCGTCGAGCGCCACGGTCCGTCGCGCCGGCGCAGGCGGCGCGGATGCGCGTCGCTTCCGCGGCGAGCATCTGCGCGACGGGCCTTCCGCGGTCGCGCGGCTCCGGCTTCAGCTCGACGAGATCGAGCGGGAGGTCGCGCGGCATCCGCTTCGCGTATTCGTCGAAGCCCGCCGCCACCCAGGCGGGCATCCGGTGACCCAGCGCGACGATGCGCAGCTTCACGCGGATGCGGCGATTCATGCGGCCGCGCGCGCCCGTACGGGAGGCGCGTTCCCACAGCTCCTCGAGGTTGTAGTACGCGCGCACCGCGGGCTGCATCACGTGGACGACGAGGTCGCCGCAGTCGACGAGGACCCATTCGCCGGTTTCCTCGCCTTCGACGCCGACGATGGTGGCGCCGGCTTCCTTCAGCTTGTCGCGCACGTGGTGCGCGAGCGCCTTCACCTGCCGGTTGGATTCGGCGCTGGCGATGATCAGCGAGTCGTAGAAGCTGGTGAGCTTGCGGACGTCGAGGACCTTGATGTCGCGGGCCTTGATGTCCTCGAGGGCGGTGACGGCGGTTTGCTGCAGCTTGTTAAGTCGCATCCGGGAGGGTCGAGTAAAGACCGTGCTGGTCAATATAGGCTAAAACCGCGCGGCGGGAGCAATTGCGCAACCGCGTCGCGGCCCGCCGCGCCCGCGCGCGAGTTGCGCGCGTATCGCGGTGGCCGCGATCGGCTGCGGCGGGACGGACGCCTCGAAGATGGCGCCGGCCGGCGTCGAAAACAAGACGGCGGGGTCCTGCGTCACCCGGGCGTTCCACTCGGGCACGAGCGCGGGCGGCAGGCCGTCCGCCAGCGCCACGCCGGGGCGCGGCGACGACGACGAGGTGGGCGAGCCCGAAGATCTCGCGCCAGCGATGCCACGTGGGCAGGCCGAGGAACGCGTCCGCGCCGAGCAGGAGCAGCACCGGCCGCTGCGGGTCCTCGCGGCGCAGCTCCTCGAGCGTCAGCACGGTGTAGCTCTTGCCGGCACGCGCAATCTCGCGCTCGTCGACGACGAGCCCGGGAAATTCGGCGACCGCGAGCTCGAGCATCGCGACACGGTCGGCGGCCGAGGCCTGCGGGCCCGCCCGGTGCGGCGGGTCGCTCGCCGGCACCAGCCGCACGTCGTCGAGGCCGAGCGCGCGGCGGATCGCGTCGGCGAAGCGCAGGTGCCCGTAGTGCACCGGGTCGAAGGTGCCGCCCAGCAGCGCGACGGGCGGCTTCAATGCCCGCGCCCCGCAGCGGTGGCACCCGGGCGTACGAGCTCGGCGTGGTCGATGCGCGGCTCGATGGCGCGCGCCGTCTCGTCGTTGATGACGCCCAGGTCGCGCAGCGATGCGAGCTCGTCGCGCTCGGCCTGCGCAGCGCGAGCAGCACGATCCGCCGATGCCCGTCCGGCGAGCTTTCCAGAGCGCCGCGCCGGCGTCGGCGTTGGCCGTGTGCAGCGCGATCCGGTGCTCGTAGTCGGTCAACAGGCGCTGCGCGAACTGACGCTCCTCCGCGGTCGGACAGGCGCGGCATCTCGCGCTGAGACGCGCCGTGGCCGCCTGGGCCAGCGCGATCTCGGCCGCGCGCAGCTCGCGCTCGGCCGCGCCGTCGCCGCGCAGGCCGAGCGCGCGGATGATCGGCGGCAGCGAGAGCCCGTTGATCAGCGAGCGTGAGCAGGATCGTGGTGGCGGAGAGGAAGATGATCTCGTCGCGACCGGGAAACGGCGTGTCCGTGCGCGATCGACCACCGGCAGCGAGAGCGCCGCCGCCATCGTCACCGAGCCGCGCAAGCCCCGCCCAGCCGACGACGAACACGGCGCGCGGATCGCGCACCGGCTCGCGCGCGCGGACCGCGCGGAAGAGCAGCGGCGGCAGGTAGGTGCCCGGGATAGACCCACAGGAGCCGGATCGACGGTCGACGATGATCCAGAGCACGCCCGCGTGAAGCGCCGAGCTCGTTCCAGGACTGCGTGGCCGCGAGGGCGCGGATCGCCGGGCGGCAGCGACGAGGCCCGAGCAGCAGGAACACCAGCCCGTTGAAGACGAACAGCACCATCATCCACACCTGCCACGCGTGCTGCCGCGTCGGCGACCGACATCTGCCGCGCGTCGTGCCAGCCCGCATAACAGGCCGGCGCCGACGACCGCGAGGATGCCCGAGGCGTGGAAGCGCTCGGCGGCGAGGTAGGCGGCGAAGGGCGTGAGCAGCGACAGCATCGTCTGCACCGTCGGCATCGTCGCCGCCGACGCGGCGCAACCCGCACGCGCAGCCTGCTGACCAGGAACGCGATGACGACGCCGATCGCCGCGCCACCGGCGGCCACGCAGCACGAGCTGGCCGCCCGCCTCCCCCAGCGAGAACACGCCGGTGGCCATCGCCGCCACCGCGAACTTGAACGCGACGAGACCCGGACGCGTCGTTGATGAGGCTCTCGCCGTTGAGGATCAGCGTGACCCGCGACGGCAGCGGCAGGCGCTCGGTCATCGCCGCGGTGGCCACCGCATCGGTCGGCGACACGATGGCACCGAGCGCGAACGCCGCGGCGAGCGGCAGCGACGGGATCAGCGCAGTGCAGCGACGTAGCCGACCACGACGACCGTGGCGAGCACGAGGCCGAACGCGAGCAGCAGCACCGGCCGCAGCACGTCCTTCGAGGTCCCGTCGCGGCATGAGCCATCCGTCGGCGAACAGCAGCGGCGGAATGAACAGCACGAAGAACGTCTCGGGATCGATGTGCACGCGCGAGAAGCCGGGCACGAAGCACAGCACGCACGCCGCGCCGCGATCAGCAGCAGACGGCAGCGGCACCGGCACGAAGCGCGCCAGCGCGGCGACGAGCGTCACCGCGAGAATGAGCGCCAGGATGACCTCGATCATGGCCATCGCGGCATTGTACGGAATGCGCTTGCGCGGGCGACCGGTCAGAACCGCGAGCCGGGCAGCGCGAGGAACGCGACCTCCTCCGGCGTGGACGCGCGGCCGAGGATCGCGTTGCGGTGCGGATAGCGGCCGAAGCGGAAGACGACGTCGGCGTGCTTCTGCGCCCATTCGAGCGGACCGCCGTCGCTCATTTCCTCGGCAAAGCGCGCCGAACAGCGCGCAGCGAGCGATGCTGCATCGCCGCGTCCTCGGCGTGCTCGAACGGCATGTACAGGAACCAGCGGCCGTGCGCGTCGAGCGCGCGATCGAGGCCACGCGCCACGGCCTCCTGCGCGGTCGCGAGCGCGCAGCGCGTCGCCCGCGAACGCGCGCGGCGTGTCGCGAAAGATGTTGCGCGTGAACTGGTCGAGCAGGATCACGCGCGCGAGGGCGCCGCGCGCGGTCGCGCACCACTCGGCGTAGCCGCCGGCGAGCGCGTTCTCGACCGCGTTGCCGAAAGCGCGCCGGATCTCCTCGTCGAACGCGGGGTCCTTGCGGAACCAGACGTCGCGCGTCGTACCGTGCTCGGCCGAGCCGGGCGCGCCGAACCAGAAGTCGAGAACGGAAGCGGCGACGCGGGTCCATGCCCTATGATACGAGGTCCTGCCCGCGCACGCGCATTGCCATGACCACGTCGTATCGCAACATCTTCCTGCTCGCGTGCTGCCAGGCGCTGCTGCTCACCAACGCGGCCGGCCTCATCTCGATGAACGCGCTCGTGGGCTTCTCGCTCACCGACATCAAGACGCTCGCCACGCTCGGCGCCACGACCTACGTGCTGGGCTCGGCGCTGACCACGATGCCGATGTCGCTGTGGATGGGCAAGGTCGGCCGGCGGCGCGGCTTCATGGCCGGCGCGCTCATCAACATCGCGGGCTGTGCGCGTCGCGGTGACGGCGCTGTGGGTGCACAGCTTCGTCGCTGTATTGCGCCGCGACCGCGGTGATCGGCATCTACAACGCGGTCGGGCTGCAGTATCGCTTCGCGGCGGCGGAAGTCGCGGCGCCTGCACGATCGCGCGCGCGCGATCTCGCTCGTGCTCGCGGGCGGCATCGCGGGCGGCTTCCTGGGTCCTGCGATCACGCGCTGGGGCCGCGATCTCTTTCCGGCGCCCTTCCTCGGCTCGTTCATGCTGCTCGCCGCGGTGGCGCTCGTCGCGCTCGCCGTGCAGTCGCAGGTGCACGTGCCCAAGCCCTCCGCCGCGGAGCAGAAGGGCGGCGGCCGGCCGCTGCGCGAGATCGTCCGCCAGCCGGTGTTCGCCGTGGCCGCGATGGCGGCCGCGCTCGGCTACGGCCTCATGAACCTGCTCATGACGGCCACGCCGCTCGCGATGGACTTCTGCAGCCTTCCGTATGCGCAGGCGGCCACGGTCATCTCGTGGCACGTCGTGGGCATGTACGCGCCCGGCTTCGTCACCGGCACCCTCATCGATCGCTTCGGCATGCTGAACGTGATCCTGGCGGGCGTGCTCGTGATGGCGGGCGGCGCCGCGTTCGCGCTCATCGGGCAACACGTTCACGCATTTCCTGGTCGCGCTGATGCTGATCGGCGCCGGCTGGAACTTCATGTACACGGGCGGCACGACGCTGCTCACGCAATCGTATGCGCCGGCCGAGAAGTCGCGCACGCAGGGCGCCAACGACTTCATCATGTTCTCGGTGATGGGCGTTGTCCTCGTTCTCGTCGGGCGCGCTGGTGTCCGCCGCGGGATGGGAAGTGATGAACTGGGTCGCGCTGCCGATCCTCGCGCTGGTCGGTGCGGTGGTGCTCTGGTACGCGCGGCGCGGGAAGCGGCGGGCGGCGCAGGCCGCCTGAAGGTCCGCGGCGACATGCCCCGGGCCAGCGCCGGCATCCTCCCGTACCGCCGCGACCGCGGACGCCTCGAGGTGCTCCTCGTGCATCCCGGCGGCCCGTTCTGGGCGCACCGGGACGACGGTGCGTGGTCGATTGCCAAGGGCGAGCACGACGAATCCGAACCGGCGCTGGCCGCGGCGATCCGCGAGTTCGCCGAGGAAACCGGTCGCGTGCCGCCCGGTCCGTTCGCCGCGCTCGAGCCGATCCGCCAGGCGAGCGGCAAGATCGTCGCGGCGTGGATCACCGAGGACGCGTGGGACGCCGCCGACTTCGTCTCCAACCGCTTCGACACTGGAGTGGCCGCGCGGGTCGGGGCGCACGCAAAGCTTCCCGGAGGTCGATCGCGTCGCGTGGTTCGATCTTGCGACGGCCGCGCGCGAAGATCCTGCGCGGACAGGCCGGCTTCCTGCGCCAGCTGGAAGCTACGCTCGGCCGTGCCCTCGTTGACGATGTGCCGGACGACCGTGTCCGGGATTGAACCCGCTATGATCCCGACGTCCACCGGCCGCTGCGCATCGTGACCCCCACCGCCATCCGCTCGCTGCAGTTCCACGCGGCACGCTCCGTCCTGTCGCGTCCCATCGCGGATGCCACGCATGCGATTCCCGCGATCGAGTTCGTGGTCTGCGACCTCACGCTTGCCAACGGCGTCACCGGACAGTCGTACCTCCTTGCCTTCCACTATTCGCGCGAGGCGATTCGCGGCGCCCTGCGCGATGTCGCGGCCTTCGCCGTCGGCCGCGACGCCACCGCGACGCGGGCCTTCCTCGACGACTGGAATCGCGAGACCGAATACTTCGGGCACGAGGGCGTGCAGCGGTGGGCGGCCGGGCTCGCCAACGTCGCGATGTGGGACGCCCATGCGCGCACGCTCGACACGCCCGTGTGGCGTCTGCTGGGCGGCAGCGCGCGCCCGGTGCCGGTATACGGCAGCGGCGGCTGGCTCTCCTATTCCGACGACGAGCTGCGTGGCCGAGGTGCGCGACTACGCGAAGCGCGGCTTCGCCGCGGTGAAGATCAAGGTCGGATCGGCCGAGCCGGGCCGCGATCTCGCGCGGCTTTCGCGCGTGCGCGAAGCGGTGGGACCGCACGTGCGCATCATGATGGATGCGAACCAGGGCATGACGGTGCCCGCCGCGCTCGACCTCGCGCTCGCCGCGCGGGCGCTTCGCATCGGCTGGTTCGAGGAGCCGGTCGAGCACCGCGACTTCGCGGGCTACGCGTTCCTGCGGCAGCGGGCGGGCATCGCGCTCGCGATGGGCGAGCGCGAATACGACACGCTGGCGCTGCGCGAATTGGCCGCGCGCAACGCGCTCGACCTGTGGCAGCCCGACCTCCTGCGCCTCGGCAGCGTCGAGGCGTGGCGCGAGTCCGCGGCCTGCGCGGCGATGCACGGGCTGCCCGTGCTGCCGCACTACTACCGCGATTACGACGTGCCGCTGCTGTGCACGATCGGCAACGGCCAGGGCGCCGAATCCTTCGACTGGATCGACGGCATCGTGGACGCGCCGATGCGCGTGGAAAACGGGTTGGCGTACCCGCGCGACACGCCGGGATGGGGATTCCGCTTCCGCGACGCGGCGCTCTGCCCGATCTGATCCGCCCGGCGAGGCGCGCCGCGTTGCCGGATGCCGCGTCGGACGGCCGTGCGTCCTACCGGATCGTCGCGGACCCGCCGATGCCGTTCACTTCCGGACCTGTCCCGATCCGAACACCACCCACTTCTGGCTGGTGAGGCCCTCGAGCCCGACGGGTCCGCGCGCGTGCAGCTTGTTGGTCGAGATGCCGATCTCGGCACCCAGTCCGAACTCGAAGCCGTCGGCGAAGCGCGTCGACGCATTGACCATCACCGAGCTCGAGTCCACCTCGCGCAGGAAGCGCATCGCGTTCGCGTGGTCGCGCGTGACGATGGCGTCGGTGTGCTGCGAGCCGTACTTCGCGATGTGCGCGATCGCCTCGTCGAGCGAATCGACCACGCGGACGGCCAGGATGGGTGCCAGGTACTCGGTGTACCAGTCGTCCTCGGTGGCGGCCTTCATCGCGGGCACCAGCCGCGCGTGCGCGCTCGTCGCCGCGCAGCTCCACACCCTTGTCGAGGTAGATCGTGGAGAGCGGCGGCAGCAGCGCGGCCGCGATGTCCCGGTGCACGAGCAGCGTCTCCATCGTGTTGCACGGCGAGTAGCGCTGCGTCTTCGCGTTGTCGGCGATGCGGATCGCCATGTCGAGGTCGGCCGCGGCGTCGACGTACACGTGGCAGACGCCGTCGAGGTGCTTGATCACCGGCACCTTCGCCTCGCGCGCGATGCGCTCGATGAGTCCCTTGCCGCCGCGCGGCACGATGACGTCGACGTGCTTCTCGTCGGCGATGAGATGCCCGACCGCCGCGCGGTCGGCGGTGGCGATCGCCTGCACCGCGTGCTCGGGCAGGCCCGCTTCGCGCAGTCCGTGATGCACGCACGCGGCGATCGCCTGGTTGCTGCGCAGCGCCTCCGAGCCGCCGCGCAGGATCGTCGCGTTGCCGGCCTTGAGGCACAGGCCCGCGGCGTCGGCGGTCACGTTCGGGCGCGATTCGTAGATGATCCCGACCACGCCCAGCGGCACGCGCATCCTGCCCACCTGGATGCCGGTGGGGCGGTAGCGCAGGTCGCGTGATCTCGCCGACCGGATCGGGCAGCGCGGCGATCTCCTGCAAGCCGTCGGCCATCGCCATGATCGCCTTCGGCGTGAGCGTCAGCCGGTCGACGAAGGCCGCGTCGCGACCGGCCGCACGTGCGGCCTCGACATCGGCGGCGTTGGCTGCGACCAGCGCGCCTTCGTCGCGGCGGATGGCGGTGGCCATCGCGTGCAGCGCGTGGTTCTTGGCGTTGGTGTCGGCGCGCGCCACCTCGCGGGCCGCGGCGCGCGCGGCCTCGCCGACCGCGCGCCATGTAGGCGCCGACGTCCGATGCGTCCGCGAGGCCCGGGATGTTGAGGTTCGTCATCGGCACGATTCTAGCGCGACTCGCTCGCCCGGCGCCGCAGCCGCGGACGGCGGCGGCGCCGGGGCATTGTTTGCCCGCCGTCAATCCGGCGCGGCGCTCGCGGCGCGAGAATGGACGAAAGGCGGCCGACACAGGAGGAGAACGCCATGCTGGTCAAGGATCGCATGAGCGCGCATCCGGTCACGATCCGCAACGACGCGGACTACAAGGTGGCGCTGCAGCTCATGCAGCGGCATGCGCTGCACCACGTGCCGGTGCTCGACGACAAGAAGCGGCTGGTCGGCATCGTCGCCGAGCGCGATCTCCTGCTCGCGGCGACGCATCACATGCAGGCGGTCGTCGAGGTCGGCGAGGTGATGCACCGCGACGTCGTCACCACGACGCGCAACACGCCGATCACCGAGGCGGCCGCGCTGATGGTCGATCATCACATCGGCGGCCTGCCCGTGCTGGACGCCAGGCGCAAGGTCGTCGGCGTCATCACCGAGACCGACATCTTCCACGCGTTCGTCGAGGCCCAGCGCAACCCGGCAGTCCCGGCGAAGGTGCCCCGGCTGCGCGCCCGGCGCGCGTAGCTTCGCGCGCGCAAGCGCGACCTACGACGCGGCTGGCGTGAGCGTCTGCACGCCGGTGGCGTGCCCATCAGGATCACGTCGGCGCCGCGATGCGCGAAGAGACCGACGGTGACCACGCCCGCGATCTGGTTGATGCGTGGTCTCGAGGGCGACGGGATCCTCGATCGTGAGACCCGAGACGTCGAGGATCACGTTGCCGTTGTCGGTGGTGAAGCCCATGCGCCACGCGGGTTGACCGCCGAGGCGGACCAGCTCGCGCGCGACGTAGCTGCGCGCCATCGGGATCACCTCGACCGGCAGCGGGAACCGGCCGAGCACCGGCACGAGCTTCGACTGGTCGACGATGCACACGAACTTGCGGCCGACCGCCGCGACGATCTTCTCGCGGGTGAGCGCGCCGCCGCCGCCCTTGATCATCGCGCCCCATTGCGTCACCTCGTCCGCGCCGTCGACGTAGACCGGGACGTTGTCGACGTTGTTGAGCTCCTCGACCTCGATGCCGTAGCCCTTGAGGCGTCGGTGGACTTGACCGAGCTCGACACCGCGCCCTTGATGCGGCTCTTGATCTTCGCGAGCTCGTCGATGAAGAAGTTCGCGGTCGAGCCGGAGCCCACGCCGACCCAGGCGCCCGTCCACCACGTACTTGATCGCTTCGCGGGCGACCGCCTGCTTCATCTCGTCCTGGGTCATGGCACGTTCCGGCAACTCGATGCGGCGATCTTACGCCGGTGCCTTGTCCCGCCGCTTCCATGCGCGCTGCGCCGCCGCGATCGCCGCGACGAGAACCGCCCCCGCGACGACGCCGACCAGCGCGTTGGCGAGCAGCGGAGCGAGGGCGTCGAGGCCGCCGCCGATGCCGGGCCAATCGCGCCGCGGCGTCCGCGAGGCGCGTCGACCGCAGTGGCGCAGCGACGGGAACGCCGTGCGCGAGGATGCCGCCGCCGACCAGGAACATCGCGGCGGTGCCCGCCACCGACAGCAACTTCATGAGCCACGGCGCCGCGCGCAGGATGCCGCGCGCCGAGCGCGCGCTGCGATCGCGCGGACCACGCGCCGCCGCCGCTCGCGCGGCGCGCAGGTACAGGCCGGCGTCGTCGAGCTTCACGATGCCGGCGACGAGCCCGTAGACGCCGACGGTCATCAGCGATCGCGATCGCCGACCAGCACGGCCACCTGGGTCGCGAAGCGGCGCGTCGGCCACGATGCCGAGCGCGATCACGACGATCTCGGCGGAGAGGATGAAGTCGGTGCGCACCGCGCCCTTGATCTTCGCCTGCTCGAACGCGACGAGGTCGACCGCCGGATCGGCGAGCCGCCTGCGCGAGCGCCGCGTGCTCGTCGGCTCGCGCTCGTCGCGCGAACTGCAGGAAGCGGTGCGCGAGCTTCTCGAAGCCCTTCGTAGCACAGGAAGGCGCCGCCGACCATCAGCAGCGGCACGATCGCCCACGGCGCGAACGCGCTGATCGCGAGCGCGGCCGGCACCAGGATCGCCTTGTTGACCGCCGAGCCCTTGGCCACCGCCCACACCACCGGCAGCTCGCGGTCGGCGCGCACGCCGGTGACCTGCTGCGCGTTGAGCGCGAGGTCGTCGCCGAGGACGCCGGCGGTCTTCTTCGTCGCCGACCTTGGTCAGCAGCGCGACGTCGTCGAGCACGCTCGCGATGTCGTCGAGCAGCGCGAGCAGTCCGGCGGCCGCCATCAGGTTCCTCGCAGTCGAAGCCACGGCATGCATGATGCCACGCCGATGCGCGCCGGCAGGCAACGCCGGCGGCAGACGGAACCGGATCAGACCAGCGATCGCCGCAGGTCCGCGAGCAGGCTCGCGAAGATAGGCGGTGAAGCGCGCGGCCGCGGCGCCGTCGATCACGCGGTGGTCGTACGACGAGCGACAGCGGCAGCATGAGGCGCGGCACGAACTCCTTGCCGTTCCACACGGGCTTCGTCGCGCTCTTCGACACGCCGAGGATCGCGACTTCGGGCGCGTTGATGATCGGCGTGAACGCGGTGCCGCCGATGCCGCCGAGCGAGCGAGATCGAGAAGCAGCCGCCCTGCATGTCGGCCGGCCCGAGCTTGCCTTCGCGCGCCTTCGCGGAGAGCTCGCCCATCTCCTTCGCGATCTGCGAGCACGCCCTTCTGGTCGGCGTTCTTGAGCACCGGCACGACGAGGCCGTTCGGCGTGTCGGCGGCGAAGCCGATGTTGAAGTACTGCTTGTGGACGAGGTTGTCGCCGTCGGCAGCGAGGCGTTGAAGTCGGGGAATCTTCTGCAGCGCCGCGACCGACGCCTTGATGAGGAAGGCGAGCATCGTCACCTTGACGCCGGCCTTCTCGTTCTCCTTGTTGAGCGCGACGCGCAGCGCTTCGAGGCTCGGTGATGTCCGCGTCGTCGAACTGCGTGACGTGCGGGATCATCACCCAGTTGCGCGCGAGGTTGGCCCCGGAGATCTTCCTGATCCGCGACAGCGGCTTCGTCTCGACCGGCCCGAACTTCGCGAAGTCGACGGTCGGCCACGGCAGCAGGTTGAGCGCGCCGCCGCCGGTACCCCGGCGCCGGCGGGCGCCGCCGCGCCGGCCATCGCGCCCTTCACGAACTGCTGCACGTCCTCCTGCAGGATGCGGCCGTTCGGTCCGGTGCCCTTCACGCTGCGCGAGGTCGACGCCCAGCTCGCGCGCGAACTTGCGCACCGACGGCGACGCGTGCGCCGCCGTGAACGCTGGTCTCGTCCACCGGCGCAGCCGGGACGACGGCCGCACTCGCGGGGGCGGGAGTAGGCGCAGGCGCGGGCGCCGGCGCCGGTGCGGGCGCTGCGACGGGCGCAGCGGTGGCGGCAGGCGCAACCGCGTGCGCGGCGCGGGTGGCCGGCGCCGCGCGCGGCTTGCGGCCGCCGCCTGCTCCAGCGTCAGCACCAGCGTACCTTCGCTCACCTTGTCGCCGACCTTCAGGCTTCATTTCGCGCACCACGCCGGCCGCCGGCGAGGGCACGTCCATCGTCGCCTTGTCGGACTCGAGCGTGACCAGCGAATCGTCGGCCTTCACGCGTGTCGCCCGGCTTCACGAACACCTCGATCACCGGGATGTCCTTGAAGTCGCCGATGTCGGGGACCTTGACTTCGATCGTGCTCATGGCGCGCGCCTCTACACGGTCCACGGGGCCGGCTTGTCCGGATCGAGCCCGTACTTCGCGATCGCCTCGGCCACCTTCGCCGACCGGAATCGTGCCGTCGTCGGCCAGCGCCTTCAGCGCGGCGACGGTCGATGTACTGCGGATTGACCTCGAAGAAGTGCCGCAGCTTCTCGCGCGTGTCCGAGCGGCCGAAGCCGTCGGTGCCGAGCACGACGTAGCGGCGCGGCACGAGCGGGCGGATCTGCTCGGCGAACAGGCGCATGTAGTCGGTCGCCGCGATCACCGGACCCTGCGTACCGGCGAGGCACATCCTCGACGTGCGAGCGCTGCGGCGTTGCCGGTCGGATGCAGCATGTTCCAGCGGGTGACCGCGTTGCCGTCGCGCGCGAGCTCGGTGAACGACGGGCAGCTCCAGATGTCGCTCGCACGCCCCAGTCGTCGCTTCAGCAGCTCCGCCGCGGCGATCACCTGCGCGCAGGATCACGCCCGAGCCCATGAGCTGCACGCGCGGCGCCTTGCCGCTTCGCCCTTCGCGCGGCGTCGGCGCAGCCGTTGTACATCCCCTTCAGGATGCCGGCTCGCCGCGCCCTCCGGCATCGCCGGGTGCGGGTAGTTCTCGTTCATCAGCGTGAGGTAGTAGTACACGTCCTCCTGCTCGACGCACATGCGCCGCAGGCCGTCCTGGATGATCACCGCGACCTCGTACGCGAACGTCGGGTCGTACGAGATGCAGTTCGGCACCGTCGCCGACATGAGATGCGAGTGGCCGTCCTCGTGCTGCAGGCCTTCGCCGTTCAGCGTCGTGCGCCCCGCGGTGCCGCCGAGCAGGAAGCCGCGCGAGCGCATGTCGCCCGCCGCCCAGCACAGGTCGCCGACGCGCTGGAAGCCGAACATCGAGTAGAAGATGTAGAACGGGATCATCGGCACGTCGTGCGTGGAGTACGACGTCGCCGCCGCGATCCAGTCGCACATGCCGCCGGCCTCGTTGATGCCTTCCTGGAGGATCTGGCCGTGCTTGTCCTCCTTGTAGAACATGAGCTGGTCGTGCGTCCTGCGGCGTGTAGAGCTGGCCCTGCTGGTTCCAGATGCCGAGCTGGCGGAACATGCCCTCCATGCCGAAGGTGCGCGATTCGTCGGGCACGATCGGCACCACGTGCTTGCCGAGGTTCTTGTCGCGCACGAGCACCTGCAGGATCTGCACGAACGCCATCGTCGTCGAGATCTCGCGGTCCTCGGTGCTCTTCAGGAAGCGGTCGAACGCGGAGAGCTCGGGCACGGCCAGCGTCGTCGACGACTTGCGGCGCCGCTGCGGCACGTAGCCGCCGAGGTCCATCCGCCGCGCCGCGCATGTACTCGAGCTCCGGCGAGCCCTCGGGAAACGTGACGTACGGGATCTCGTCGAGCTTGTCGTCGGGCACCGGGCAGCTCGAAGCGGTCGCGGAAGCGCGCGAGCGACTCGTGCGACATCTTCTTCTGCTGGTGCGTGATGTTCTGCGCCTCGCCCGACGTGCCCATGCCGTAGCCCTTGATCGTCTTGGCGAGGATCACCGTCGGCTGGCCCTGGTGGTGGGCGGCCGCGTGGAACGCCGCGTAGATCTTGTGCGTGTCGTGGCCGCCGCGGTTCAGGTGCCAGATGTCGTCGTCGGACCAGTCGCGCGACGAGCGCCTTCAGCTCCGGCGTATTGAAGAAGTACTCGCGCACGTACGCGCCGTCCTTGCTCTTGAACGTCTGGTACTCGCCGTCGACGCACTCCATCATCCGCTTCATCAGGATGCCCTTCTTGTCGCGGGCGAGGAGCGCGTCCCAGTGCGTGCCCCAGATCACCTTGATCACGTTCCAGCCGGCGCCGCGGAAGTCGCTCTCGAGCTCCTGGATGATCTTGCCGTTGCCGCGCACGGGACCGTCGAGGCGCTGCAGGTTGCAGTTGACGACGAAGATCAGGTTGTCGAGGTTCTCGCGCGACGCCATGCCGATGGCGCCCATCGACTCCGGCTCGTCCATCTCGCCGTCGCCCATGAACGCCCACACCTTGCGTCCTTCCGTCTGCGCGAGCCCGCGGTCCTGCAGGTACTTCATGAAGCGCGCCTGGTAGATCGCCATCAGCGGGCCGAGGCCCATCGACACCGTCGGGAACTGCCAGAAGTCGGGCATCAGCCACGGATGCGGATACGACGAGATGCCGCGGCCGTCGACTTCCTGCCGGTAGTTGTCGAGCTGCTCTTCGGTGAGGCGGCCGAGCATGAACGCGCGCGCGTAGACGCCGGTGGCCGAGTGGCCCTGGACGAACACGAGGTCGCCGCCGTGCGCGTCGGTCGACGCGCGCCAGAAGTGATTGAAGCCGACGTCGTAGAGGTCGGCGGCCGACGCGAAGCTCGCGATGTGGCCGCCGACGTTGGTGTGCTTGTTCGCGCGCAGCACCATCGCCATCGCGTTCCAGCGCACGTAGGACCGGATGCGCTGCCTCGATCTCCGGATCGCCCGGCAGGCGCACCTGCGCTCGGTCGGGATGGTGTTGATGTATTGCGTATTGGCCGAGAACGGCAGGTACGCGCCGGTCTGGCGCGCCGCGTCGATCAGCTGCTCGATCAGGTAGTGCGCGCGGTCGGGACCTTCGACGGCCAGCACGCCGTCGAGCGCGTCGAGCCATTCCCGCGTTTCCTGCGGATCGGGGTCGCGTTTTTGCGCGTCCATGCACGTCTCCTCACTCGTGGCGGGCGCGGGCTCGTGGCCCGGGGCCGCGCCAGACACGGTGCTGCATCGGCGAACGCCGTTCGCGCGCCGAAGTGCCGTCGGCGCGAGCGAAGGTCGATTCTAGGGCGAAGCGGCGGTGCGGCGGCGTCGGGCGCGACTCTCCGGGTCGCTCGTCCTCCTTCGCCGCTTCCGGCGCGAGCTTACCACCAGATGGAAATGATTTCCAATATGATGGTCAGGACTCGCGGGAGCCGTGCCGCAGCAGCACGGCCGCCGCGAGCGCCGCTGATCGCTGCGCAGACGAGGAAGCCGACGCGGTAACCGCCGGTCGCGCCGGCCAGCGCCGCGAACAGCAGCGGTCCGACCACCACCCCGCCGAAGGTGATGAAGCCGGACGCGCCGGTCACGGCGGCCGGCCGTGCCCGGCGGCGCCCGGCGCGCGAGCTCGGAGAGCTGGACGCCGTTCCAGCCGATGGCGGTGGCCCCGTACGCGGCCGCCAGCGGCAGCACGAGCCACGACGGCCACGCCGGGCGTGGCGATCGCCATCACGCACACCGCAAACGCAGGCCAGCATCCCGATCGTCGCCAGGATCCGGGTTGGCCGACCAGCACCGGTCGGCGCCGCGATGCCCCAGAGGATGCGTCCAGGAACGGCGCTCAATGTCGCGCAAGTGAGCGCTAACCCCGCCGCGACCAGCGACCACTGCGAGCGCCGTCGGTCAGGTAGACGACCAGGAAGCTCGTGAGCGACGTCTGGACGGCCGCGAACGCGAGCCCGACCAGCGAAAGCTCGAGCAGTCGGCGCGACCGGACGACGGCATGCAAGCGGTCCGAGGATCGCCGCCAGCGAGAACGGGTTCGCGGGCGTCCTGCCGCAGGTCGAGCGCCTTGCGGGTCGGCTCGCGACGCCACGATCACGGCGACGCCCGATGATCGCGACCGCGAAGAACGCGAACCGCCAGCCGGCCAGCAGCGCCAGCGCCGGCAGCACCGCGCCCGCCAGCGCGGCGCCGGCGGGCACGCCGGTCTGCTTGATGGAGAACGTGAGCGCCATCCGTTCCGGCGGCGTGGTGCGTGCGAGCACCTCCGAGGAGGCGGCGGTGATCGGCCCGTAGCCGCAGCCCGGCCAGGATCGCCGCGGCGGCGAGCAGGGGCAGCGGCGGAGGCGGGCAGCGCGGCGATCGTCGCGATGCCGATCGCGCAGAACGCCACCGCCACCTGCGACACGCGGATGGCGCCGTAGCGCGCGATGAACTCGCCGCACACGAGGCTGCCCAGCATCGCGCCGACGTACATCAGCGCGACGAACACGCCGATCCACTTGGGCGTGATGCCGAGGTCCGGCGCCAGCACCGGCGCCAGCACCGCGGGGCCCGAGGCGACCACCGACGTGAAGATCTGGATCGCCAGCGTGGCGACGAGCGCCACGAAGCGGCGCGCCGGGTCGCGGCGCGCGCCTCCGTCCCGTCGTTCACCGCGGGATCGTGAAGCAGCCGCGTTTCGCGTGGCGATCACGTCGACGATCAGGTCGTGCGGCGCCGCCGGCACCGCCGCCACGACCTGCAGATCGAACGCGCCCGCCACGCGCGGCGCCTGCGGCGAGAGCAGCGCCAGCAGGCGGTCGTAGTAGCCGCCGCCATAGCCCAGGCGGCGGCCGGCGACGTCGAATGCGACTCCCGGCACCAGCACCCAGTCGATCGTCGGCGCGCTCGACGCGCGGAAGCGCCGATCGCGGGCTCGTGGATTGCCGCGATACCCCGGCGCGGTGTCGCGCGCGACGTCGCGCACCGCGTGCAGGTCGAGCATGCGCGTGTCGCCGTCGACCCGCGGCAGCGCGACCATCTTGCCGCTCGGCCTGCGCCGCGGCGATCAGCGGCCGCGTGTCCCATTCGCTGCGAAAGGGCAGCGTGAGCAGGATGCAGCGCGGCGGCGGTGAACGACGGCAGCGCGGCGATGCGCGCCGCGATGGCCTGCGACGCCGCTGCGATGCTGCGCCGGCGTCAGTGCGTCGCGCGCTGCGATGACCTCGTTGCGCATCACGCGCTTGGCTTCGTGGAGCGCCGGTCCCGTGAGTGCTGCGGTCGCCGGGACGGGATCACGGGTCATGCCGAAATCTTAACGCATGCGGCGCGCCCCGCGCCGGCCGGCGTCCTTGCGCCCCACCACTTATAATGCGCGGTCCTGCAATGAAGGCGCGTTCCATGAAGAACACGAACCAGTTCTACCGGCGAGCGCCGCGACGCGCTGCTGCGATCGATGCGCGACCACGCGGGCGGCGGCCTGGCGCTCGTGCCGACCGCGCCCGAGGTGCCGCGCAATCGCGACTCGCTGTTTCCCTATCGCCCGGACAGCTACTTCTACTACCTCTCCGGCTTTCCGGAGCCCGAAGCCGTGGTGGCGCTGCGTCGCCGGACCGGACGGCGACAAGCACGTCCTCTTCTGCCGCGAGAAGAACGAGGAGCGCGAGATCTGGGACGGCTTCCGCTACGGACCCGAGGCCGCGAAGGAGATCTTCGGCTTCGACGAGGCGCTATCCGATCGAGGCGCTGAACGACGAAGCTGCCCGACCTCGCGTCCGACCGTCCGGCGCTCTTCACGCCGCTCGGTCTCTTCGACGCGTGGGACCGCCGGGTCACGCAGCTGCTGAACGACGTGCGCGCGCGCGTGCGCACCGGCGTGTCCGCGCCGGACGAAGTCGTCGACGTGCGCGGCATGCTCGACGCGATGCGCCTCACCAAGGACGCGCACGAGGTGAAGCTCATGCGCCGCGCGGGCGCGATCTCGGGCGGCGCGCACAGGCGCGCGATGGCGCGCACGCGCCCCGGCTGGTTCGAGTACCAGGTCGAGGCCGAGCTCGTGCACGAGTTCCTGCGCGACGGCGCGCAGGCGGTCGCGTACCCGTCGATCGTCGCCTCGGGCCCGAATGCGTGCGTGCTGCACTATCGCGACAACAACCGCGAGATGGGCGAGGGCGAGCTGCTGCTCATCGACGCCGGCTGCGAATACCAGGGCTACGCGTCGGACATCACGCGCACCTTCCCGGTGAGCGGCAAGTTCACCGGTCCGCAGAAGGACGTCTACGAGCTCGTGCTGGCGTCGCAGCTCGCGTGCCTCGACGCGGTGAAGCCGGGCGCCGACTTCCACGACTACCACAAGGCCGCCGAGCGCGTGCTCGCGCAGGGCTACATCGACCTCGGACTCTGCCAAGGGCACGCTCGACGAGGTGCTGGAGAACGGCAGCTTCAAGCAGTTCTACATGCATCGCGCCGGCCACTGGCTCGGCATGGACGTGCACGACGCCGGGCCTCTACCAGGTGAAGGGCGCCTCGCAGAAGCTCGTGCCCGGCATGGTGCTGACCGTCGAGCCCGGCACCTACATCCGCCCGGCGGAGAACGTGCCGGAGACAGTTCTGGAACATCGGCGTGCGCATCGAGGACGACGTGCTGGTGACCGCGACCGGGCACGAGAACCTGACGGCCGCCACGCCCAAGACGGTGGCCGAGGTCGAGGCCGCCTGCGCGCGCTGAGCGGTGATCGCATGCACGACGTCGTCATCGTCGGCGCCGGCCCGGTCGGCGGCACGCTCGCGCTCGCGATCGCCGATGCCGATCTCGACGTGCGTCGCGCTCGACGCCCGCGCGCCGGGCGAGACGCTGCGCGCGCGACCGCTCGCTCGCGCTGTCGCACGGCGCGCGCCTGATCTTCGAGCGCCTCGGCGTGTGGTCGCCGGCTCGTCGCCACGCGCGACGCCGTCACGCCGATCGACACCATCGACATCTCGCAGGCCGGCGGCTTCGGCGTCGACGCGCCTGCGCGCCGACGGAGCAGGGGCTCCCGGCGCTCGGCTACGTCGTGTCGTACGTCGCGCTGCAGAACGCGATCGACGCCGAGCTCGCGCGCACGCGCACCGACGTGCGCTTCGGCGCGCCGGTGGCGCACGTCGGCGGCACGCCGGCCTACGCCGCGGTCGAGCTCGACGAACGGGCCAGCGATCCGCTGCTGACGGCGCGCCTCGCCGTGGTCGCCGACGGCACGGGCGCCGCGGTGGCCGGGGTCACGCGCGAGCGCCGCGACTACGGCGCAGGTGGCGCTGCTCGCCAAGGTCGGCATGCGCGCGCCGCACGACGGCGTGGCCTACGAGCGCTTCACGCCGAACGGCCCGGTGGCGCTGCTGCCGGAGGGCGATCACTACGGACTCGTCTGGACGATGACGCCGGCGGCGGCGGAGCGCACGCTCGCGCTCGCCCGACGACGAATTCCTCGCGCGAGCTCGCGCACCATTTCGGCGCGCGCGTCGAAGGCTTCGCCGGCGTGCGCGATCGCAAGACGTTTCCGCTGGCGCTCGAGTTCGCCAGGCCCGCGACCGCGAGCCGCTGCGTGCTGATCGGCAATGCGGCACAGGCGCTGCATCCGATCGCCGGGCAGGGCTTCAACCTGGGCGTGCGCGACGCGTTCGAGCTGGCGCAGGCGATCAACGCCTGTCCCGCGCGAGCGATTGGGCGAGCGCGCGATGGTGGCGCGCTACGCGGCGCGCCGTCGCGTCGATCGCTACGCCGGCATCGCCTTCACGCACGGCCTTGACGCAGCTGTTCGCCAACGATCGGCCGCTGCTGCGCTGGCCGCGCGGCGTCGCCTTGACGCTGCTCGACGCGCTGCCGCCGGCGAAGCGGGCGTTCACGCGCGCGATGCTGCTACGGCTTGTCCTGAACGCGCGTTCGCTCGCATCGCGCGCGGCACGGTCTCGCGCTGCGTAATTTTCAGGCACCGTCGCGCATTGCGCGCGAGCGCAAAGCCGGTATAATCGATACCCCCGTCGTCGCATTTGCCGTCGTCTCTTCCAACACGAAGCCACTCGCCGAGCATGCGCATCGGGCCTTATCTGTTGCCGAACAATCTCGCCGTCGCGCCCGATGGCCGGCGTGACGGACCGGCCCGTTTCGCGCGCTCTGCAAGCGGCTCGGCGCCGGCTACGCGGTTTCCGAGATGGTGGCGTCGAATCCGAGGCTGCGCGACACCGACAAGTCGCGGCGCCGCATCGACCACGCCGGCGAGAGCGCGCCCATCGCGGTGCAGATCGCCGGCGCCGATCCGCGGATGATGGCCGAGGCCGCGCGCTACAACGTCGAGCGCGGCGCGCAGATCGTCGACATCAACATGGGCTGCCCGGCGAAGAAGGTGTGCAACGCCGCCGCGGGCTCGGCGCTGCTCGCCGACGAGCCGCTGGTCGCGGCGATCCTCGACGCGGTCGTCGCGCGCGGTCGACGTGCCCGTGACGCTCAAGATCCGCACCGGGCCGCATCCGGGCGCGCGCAACGCGCTCGCCATCGCGCGCATCGCGCGAGGACGCCGGCGTCGCCGGCGCTCACCGTGCACGGCCGCACGCGCGCCTGCGCGTTCGTGGGCGCCGTCGAGTACGACACCATCGCCGCGGTGAAGCGGGCCGTGAGCATTCCCGGTGATCGCCAACGGCGACGTCGCCACGCCCGAGGTCGCGCGCGCGGTGCTCGCGCACACCGGCGCCGACGCGCTCATGATCGGGCGCGCGGCGCAGGGCCGGCCATGGATCTTCCGCGAGATCGCGCATTACTTCGCGACGGGCGAGCACCTGCCGCCGCCGACGGTGGCCGAGGCACGCGCGCTGATCGTCGAGCATCTGGCCGATCACTACGCGTTCTACGGCGAGGAAACGGGCGTGCGCACCGCGCGCAAGCATCTCGGCTGGTACACGGAGGACCTGGAAGGCGGGGCGGAATTCCGGCGCGCGATGTGCGGCGCCGAGACGACGGCGGCGCAGGTCGCGGTCGTCGCCGACTACTTCGAACGGCTGGCAGGCACGCACGAGCGGCTGCCCTATCGACGCGCGGACGGCGCGGCGACGGTGCGCTCGCATGCGGCCGCCATGCCCCTTGCAACGGCACGGCAGCATGGGGAGCGGAGGTCCTCGCGGCGTGAGCAGAAAACAGAAACTGAACGGCAGCAACGAGATCTGCCGCAGCGTCGACAAGTCGCTCGACGAATACTTCAAGCGCCTGGACGGAGAGACGCCGACCGGCGTCTACGACATGGTGATCGGTCACGTGGAGCGGGCGCTGCTCGTCGTCCATCATGGCGCGCGCCGAAGGCAACCAGACGCAGGCGGCGGACATGCTCGGCATGAACCGCAACACGCTGCGCTCCAAGCTCGTCAAATACAAACTCGTCTAGGTCCCCATGGCCGCTCGCGTCGCCCAGGCACTCCTCTCCGTCTCCGACAAATCGGGCCTCGTGGAATTTGCCAGGGGCCTCGCGGCGCGCGGCGTCAAGCTCCTGTCGACCGGCGGCACCGCGAAGGCGCTCGCCGACGCGGGCCTTGCGGTCACCGACGTCGGCACCTACACGGGCTTCCCCGAGATGCTCGACGGCCGCGTGAAGACGCTGCATCCGAAGGTGCACGGCGGCATCCTCGCGCGCCGCGACGTTCCGGAGCACGTGGCCGCGCTGCGCGCAGCACGGCATCCCGACGATCGACCTCGTGGTCGTCAATCTCTATCCGTTCCGCGCCACGGTGGCCAAGCCCGGCTGCACGCTGGAGGACGCGATCGAGAACATCGACATCGGCGGCCCGTCGATGGTGCGCGCCGCGGCGAAGAACTGGCAGCACGTCGGCGTCGTCGTCGACCCCGCCGACTATCCCGCGGTGCTGGCGGAGCTCGTCGGCAACGGCGACGCGCTCACGGAGAACACGCGGTTCCGCCTGATGCGCAAGGCGTTCGCGCACACCGCGTCGTACGACGGCGCCATCGCCAACTGGCTGACCGCGCGCGACGCCGACCGGGGCGGCGCAGGGCTGGCCCGACGCGTTCCACCTCGACGGCGAGAAGGTGCAGGAGATGCGCTACGGCGAGAATCCGCACCAGGCGGCCGCGTTCTATCGCGACGCGACGCCGGCGCCGCGGCACCATCGCCACCTACCGCCAGCTGCAGGGCAAGGAGCTTTCCTACAACAACGTCGCCGACAGCGACGCCGCGTGGGAATGCGTGAAGACCTTCGCCGAGTCGGCGTGCGTGATCGTCAAGCACGCCAATCCGTGCGGCGTCGCGATCGCGGCGACGCCGCTCGACGCGTATCGCAAGGCGTTCGCCACCGATCCCACGTCGGCGTTCGGCGGCATCATCGCCTTCAACCGGCCGGTGGATGCCGCAGACGGTCGAAGCGGTGGCCGCGCAGTTCCTCGAGGTGCTGATCGCACCCGCCTACACCGACGAGGCGCTCGCGCTCATCGCGAAGAAGGTGAACGTGCGCGTGCTCGAGGTGCCGCTGCCCGCGGCGTGCTACCGCCTGCAATCCGTTCGACCTGAAGCGCGTCGGCGGCGGCTTTCTCGTGCAGGGCCCGACGACCGCAACGTGCTGCCGGCGGAGCTCAAGGTCGTCACCCGGCGCGCGCCGTCGCCGGCGCAGCTCGTCGACCTGCTGTTCGCGTGGCGCGTGGCGAAGTTCGTGAAGTCCAACGCGATCGTCTACTGCAGGGACGGCCAGACGCTCGGCATCGGCGCCGGCCAGATGAGCCGCGTGGACTCGACGCGCATCGCCGCGATGAAGGCCGCCAACGCGAAGCTGGCGCTCGCCGATTCGGTGGTGGCCTCCGACGCGTTCTTCCCGTTCCGCGACGGCCTCGACGTCGTCGCCGACAACGGCGCCACGGCGGTGATCCAGCCGGGCGGCAGCATGCGCGACGCGGAAGTCATCGCGGCCGCCGACGAGCGCGGCATCGCGATGGTGTTCACCGGCTTCCGCCACTTCCGGCACTAGGCCGCCATGAACATCCTCGTCATCGGCGGCGGCGGCCGCGAGCATGCGCTGGCCTGGAAGATCGCGCAGAGCCCGCGCGTGGCGCGCGTGTTCGTCGCGCCCGGCAACGCCGGCACCGCGCGCGACGACGCGCTGGCCAACGTCGCGCTCACCGCGATCGACGACCTGGTCGCATTCGCGCGCAGCGAGCAGATCGCGCTCACCGTGGTCGGCCCCGAGGCGCCGCTCGCCGCGGGCGTCGTCGATGCGTTCCGTGCGGCGGGCCTGCGCATCTTCGGACCCACGCAGGCGGCCGCGCAGCTCGAGAGCTCCAAGGACTTCGCCAAGGCGTTCATGCAGCGCCACGGCCTGCCCACGGCGCAGTACCGCACGTTCACCGATGCGCACGAGGCGCACGCGTACGTCGCCGAGCGCGGCGCGCCGATCGTGGTCAAGGCCGACGGTCTCGCCGCGGGCAAGGGCGTGGTCGTCGCGCAGACGCGTGGCGGAAGCCGATGCCGCGATCGACGCGATGCTCGTCGACAACGCGATGGGCGCGGCGGGCGCGCGCGTGGTCATCGAGGACTTCCTCGCGGGCGAGGAAGCGAGCTTCATCGTGATGGTCGACGGCACGCACGTGCTGCCGCTCGCGTCGTCGCAGGACCACAAGCGGCTGCGCGACGGCGACCACGGGCCGAACACGGGCGGCATGGGCGCGTACTCGCCGGCGCCGATCGTCACGCCCGCGATGCACGCGCGCATCATGCGCGAGGTCATCGCGCCGGCGGTGAGCGGCATGGCCGCCGACGGCATGCCGTACACGGGCTTCCTCTACGCGGGCGTGATGATCGACGCGCAGGGCACGCCGAAGGTGCTCGAATTCAACTGCCGGATGGGCGATCCGGAGACGCAGCCGATCATGGTGCGGCTCAAGTCCGACTTCGTCGAGCTGCTCGAGCACGCGATCGACGGCACGCTCGACGCCGTCGAGGCCGAATGGGATCGCCGCGCCGCGCTCGGCGTCGTGCTCGCGGCCGCCGGCTATCCGGACGCGCCGCGCAAGGGCGCGGTCGATCGAAGGGCTCGACCGCGATCACGCCCGCCGCGCATCCCGACGTCCACGTCTTCCACGCCGGCACCGCGCTCGACGGCGGCAAGGCCGTGGTCAGCGGCGGACGCGTGCTGTGCGTGACGGCGCTCGGCGATTCGGTGCGGCAGGCGCAGCGCGCCGCCTACGCGGCCGTCGCCGACATCCGCGTTCGACGGCATGCAGTACCGCAGCGACATCGGCCATCGGGCCGTCGCGGCGAAGAAGTCCGCGTCCGGCGGCTGATCGCCGCCCCCGACCCGCGGCACGCGCATGCGTTAGCATCGCGAACGGATCCTTTCGACGGATCGCCGACCGCATGAACGTCACCGCCGTTCGCCAGTACCTCCCCGACCTGCAGGAACGCATCGTCGCCGGCCTCGAGGCCATCGACGGCGGCGCGTTCCGCCGCGACGCGTGGACGCGGCCCGAAGGCGGCGGCGGCGTCTCGCGGCTGATCGAGCGAGGGCAGCGTGCTCGAGCGCGGCGGCGTGCTGTTCTCGCACGTGCACGGGCGAGCGAGCTGCCGGCCTCGGCGACCGCGCACCGTCCCGAGCTCGCCGGCCGCGCGTGGGAAGCGATGGGCGTGTCGCTGGTGCTGCATCCGCGCAATCCGTATGCGCCGACGGTGCACCTCAACGTGCGCTTCTTCATCGCGCAGAAGAGCGACGCCGAGCCGATCTGGTGGTTCGGCGGCGGCATGGACCTGACGCCGTACTACGGCTTCGCGGAAGACGCCGTGCATTTCCACCGCACGTGCCGCGACGCGCTCGCGCCATTCGGCGACGACGTGCACGCGCGCTACAAGCAGTGGTGCGACGAGTATTTCTACCTCAAGCACCGCAGCGAGGCGCGCGGCGTGGGCGGCATCTTCTACGACGACCTCAACGAGGGCGGCTTCGAGCGCTGCTTCGCGCTGACGCAAAGCGTCGGCGATGCACTTCCTTTCCGCGTACGCGCCGATCCTCGACGCGGCGCAAGGACACGCCGTTCGGCGAGCGCGAGCGCGACTTCCAGCTCTATCGCCGCGGCCGCTACGTCGAGTTCAACCTCGTGTGGGATCGCGGCACGCTGTTCGGCCTGCAGTCGAACGGCCGCACCGAGGCGATCCTGATGTCGATGCCGCCGCTCGCGCAGTGGCGCTACGACTGGCAGCCGGCGCCCGGGACGGCCGAGGCCGCGCTGTACACCGATTTCCTGCCGCCGCGCGACTGGCTCGCATGACGCACGACGACGATTCCCATCTCGTCGAGAGCAAGCTCGCGTCCGAGACGGTGTTCTCCGGCAGGCTGCTCGAAGTGCGTCGCGACACCGTGCGCCTGCCGGACGGCGGAGAGGCCACGCGCGAGTTCGTCGTGCATCCGGGCGCGGTGCTCGTCGTGCCCGTGCTGCGACGACGGCCGCCTCGTGCTCGAGCGGCAGTTCCGCTATCCGGTCGGCCGCGTGATGCTCGAGTTCCCGGCCGGCAAGATCGACGCCGGCGAGACGCCGCTCGCCACGCGCGCAGCGCGAGCTGACCGAGGAAGCGGGCTACGCGGCGACCTCGTGGAAGAAGCTCGGCACGCTGCATCCGGAGATCGGCTACTCGACCGAGTTCATCGACCTCTACGAGGCGACGCGGCCTCACGCACGTCGGCGCGCGCCTGGACGAGGGCGAGTTCCTCGACATCGTCGCGATGACCGAGGACGAGCTGCTCGCTGACCTACGACTGCGGCGGCTTCACCGACGCGCAAGTCGATCGCGGCGCTCTTCGCGTGGCGGCGAGCGCACGGGCGCTGATGCACGACGTCGCGCGACGCCTCGTCGTCCGCGGCCGCGTGCAGGGCGTCGGCTATCGCGACGCCGCCGTGCAGGCCGCGTTCACGCATCGGGTCACCGGGCTGGGTGCGCAACCGCCGCGACGGCGCCGTCGAGGCGTTCGTGCAGGGTCCGCCAGCGGCGGTCGAGGCGTTCGTCGCGTGGTGCCGCCGCGGTCCGCCGCTCGCGCGGGTGAGGCACGACGTGGACGTGGCGATCGAGGTGGAGCTCGGATGCGCGCGCGACCGCAGCGTGTCGAGATGGCGAGTCCGACCGCCTCGATCGCTACAGGCCGAAGATGTCCTTCCACGCGGCGTACGACGCCGCGGCGATCCACGGCAGCGCGAGCACGAGCCCGATGCCCGATGGTCGCGAGCCCGAGCATCAGCAGCACGTACGAATACGCCGCGAGCAGCAGCGAAGGCGGGCACGTTGGCGCAGGAACGCGCGCAGCGACAGCGCAAACGCCGTGCGCACGTCCTCGCCGTCGAACAGCGCGGCCATCGGCACGAAGGTGATCGGCAGCGACGCGAGCACGCCCACGGCGTAGATGGTCGCGATGCGCCGCGGGCGGCATGCTGCGCGGCATCGGGCAGCGGCAGCAGCAGGTTCACGTCGGCCAGGCTCCACGCCGCCGCGCTTTCCGCCACGCAGCACGCACCAGCCCCGCGCGCGACGGCTGCCCATTGCGCGGACAGCGGCGCGGCGAACACCGCGAACAGATGCACGAGGCGCGGCCTTGCCGTCGCGGTCGGCGGCCAGGCTCGCGTAGAGCAGGCCGCACGAGAGCAGCGGCGCGACGACGTTCGCTGCGACGAAGCCCAGCGATCGGCACCGGCTCCGGCAGCGACGCTGCACCAGCAGGAGGATGACGCGACATGCACCCGAAGGCGACGGGGCTGCGCTTCCACAGCCGCATCGCCTCGGCGAACCACGCGAGCGCGTGGGCGGCCGGCACCGCGCGCGGTGCGCGCGATGGCGGTCCGCGGGGTTGCGTGCGCGTCGGCCACGCGCGCGGGCCGGCGGCCCGCTACGCCGCTTCGCCCAGATACGCGGCGCGCACCTTGGGGTCGTGCAGCAGCGACGCGGCGTCGCCCTTCGAGCGTGATCTCGCCCGACTCCATCACGTAGCCGCGGCTGCTCACCTCGAGCGCGAGCTTCGCGTTCTGCTCGATGAGGAGGATGGTGACGCCTTCGCCGCGATATCGGTCACGATCGTCTCGAACACCTTCTGCACCATCAGCGGCGCGAGCCCCATCGACGGCTCGTCGAGCAGCAGGAGCTTCGGCCGCGACATCATCGCGCGGCCCATCGCGAGCATCTGCTGCTCGCCGCCCGACAGCGTGCCCGCGGTCTGCCGCCGGCGCTCCTTGAGGCGCGGGAACAGCGTGTACACGCGCTCGATGTCCGCCTTGATGCCGTCCTTGTCGTTGCGGATGTAGGCGCCCATCGCGAGGTTCTCCTCGATGGTGAGCGCGCCGAACACGCCGCGGCCCTCCGGCACCATCGCGAGCCCGCGCTGCACGAGCGGAACGCGGGCTTGCCGGTGACGTCCTTGCCCTCGTAGCGGATGGTGCCGCGCCTTGACCGGCAGCAGGCCGCAGATGCCCTTGAGCGTGGTGGTCTTGCCGGCGCCGTTGGCGCCGATCAGGCAGACGAGCTCGCCCTGCGCCGACGTCGAGGTCGATGCCCTTGACCGCCTGGATGCCGCCGTAGGCGACCTCGAGCTTGCGCAGGGAGAGCAGCAGGGGTTCGCCGGCCATGGTCCCGTCAGGCGCCTTTCAGGTTCAGCGACACTTCGCCGCCCAGGTAGGCGGCGATCACCTTCGGGTCGTTCTGCACTTCGGCGCGGTGCCCTCCGCGATCTTCTTGCCGTAGTCGAGCACCAGCACGCGGTCGCAGACGCTCATCACGAGCTTCATGTCGTGCTCGATCAGCAGGATCGTCGTGCCGTCGCGACGGATCTCCTCGAGCAGCCGCTCGAGCGCCGGCGGTCTCCGTGGCGTTCATGCCGGCCGCCGGCTCGTCGAGCGCGAGGAGCTTGGGCTCGGTCGCGAGCGCGCGCGCGATCTCGAGCCGGCGCTGGTCGCCGTAGGCCAGATGCTTCGCGAGGTCGTTCGCGCGGCTGCGCCACGCCGACGTAGTCGAGGAGCTCGTACGCGCGCTTGTGGATCGCCGCTCCTCCGCGCGCGTGCCGGCGTTGCGCGAGATCGCGCCCCACACGCCGGCGTGCGTGCGCACGTGGCGGCCGATCATCACGTTCTCGAGCGCCGACAGGTTGCCGAACAGGCGGATGTTCTGGAACGTGCGCGCGATGCCGCGCGCCGCGACGTCGTTGGGCTTCAGGTTGGCGAGCGGCTCGCCGTCGAACGTGAACTCGCCGCCGTCGGGAACGTAGATGCCGGTGAGCACGTTGAACAGCGACGTCTTGCCGGCGCCGTTCGGGCCGATGAGGCCGTAGATCTCGCCGTGGTTGATGGTGAAGCGAGACGTCGGACGAGCGCCTGCACGCCGCCGAAGCGCTTGGTGATGCCCTTCGCCGACAGCAGCGCAGAGCCGGTCGCTCGTTTCGGCTCATCGGCGCGGTTGCCTTCGAGTTCGCGCTTGCGCACGGCCGACGGGCAGGATGCCGGCGGGACGGAACAGCATCATCAGCACGAGCGCGAGGCCGAACAGCAGCATGCGGATCACTTCGGGCTCGATCAGCATGCGGCCGAACAGCGCCATCTGCACCGGGCCCACCCATGTCGCGCAGCAGCTCCGGCACGAACGACAGCAGGACGGCGCCGACGATCACGCCCCAGATGTTGCCCATGCCGCCCAGCACGACCATCGCGAGCACCATCACCGACTCCACGAGCACGAAGCTCTCCGGGCTGATGAAGCCCTGGATCGCCGAGAACATGCCGCCCGCCACGCCGCCGAACGACGCGCCCATCGCGAACGCGAGCAGCTTGACGTTGCGCGTGTTGATGCCCATCGCGCGCGCCGCGATCTCGTCCTCGCGGATCGCCTCCCACGCGCGGCCGATGCGCGAATCCTGCAGCCGGAGGTTGATGACGATGACGACGACCATCACGACGCAGGAAGAAGTAGTAGTACTTGATCGGGCCGTTGAAATCGAGGCCCACGATCGTCTCCGGCTTGCGCGAAGCTGAAGTCGCCGATGCGGAACGGGTCGATCATGTACAGGCCCTGCGGCCCGTTGGTGATGTTGACCGGCTGCGAGAGGTTGTTGAGGAAGATGCGGATGATCTCGCCGAAGCCCAGCGTGACGATCGCGAGGTAGTCGCCGCGCAGCTTCAGCGTCGGCGCGCCGAGCAGCACGCCGAAGAGGCACGCGATCGCCGCGCCGATCGGCAGGATGATCCAGAACGGCAGGTGCAGGTTGAAATGCGGGCTCGCGAGCAGCGCATAGACGTAGGCGCCCACCGCATAGAACGCGATGTAGCCCAGGTCGAGCAGGCCCGCGAACCCGACGACGATGTTGAGGCCGAGCGCCAGGAACACGTAGAGGATCGCGAGGTTGGTGATGCGCACCCAGTACGTCGCCGCACGACGGCGAGCAGCGAACGGCAGCACCAGCAGCACGACGCCGATGAGCGCCAGCGCCACCCAGGCGGACTTCGGACCGCCTTTGCCGAGCGAAGAGGTTGCGCATGACGAAGGAGGTGCGCGGATCGGAGCGGCGACGTCTGGCGCAAGGATGCCTGTAATCAGCGCACCGGGAAGGGGCTGGGACGCGTCGCCGCGGCCGGCGGCAGCGCGGCGATGGCCTGCGTCGACGTCCTGGCCAAGCCGCGCGAGCGCCCGGCTGTGGGCGGCCGCCAGCGCGTCGTAGCTCCTGTCGGTCACGGTTCTCGCGCGCGGTCGTGCGGCCGGCCGCCGCCGCGCCGTCCGACGTCCGGCGCACGGTCCACACGGCATCGAACGAGCGCGATGCTGCCGGGCGCCGATTCGAAGCGCTGCACTTCGATGGCGACGCGGTAGTCCGGCGTCGAGCGCCGTCTGCGCGAGCAGCGTCACGCGCGACGGCGAGCAGCGCGCCGCGAGGTTCTCGGCGACCGCGAGCGCCGATGCCGTCGGCCAGCGGCGATGCCCAGCGGTTGAATTCGTCGAGCCACACCTCGTTCGTCGCCGACGGTGACGACGATCTCGGGCCGGTCGACGACGGCGGGAATCGATGACGGACCCGACCGCGACCGACGGGTCCCGCCGTCGCCGCCGGCACCGGCGGCGTCGCCCCGCTCAGCGTGTAGAAGCGCGACGGCGGCGATGCGCACCCGGCGAGCAGCGCCACGCGCGCAGCCAGCGCGAGCGATCCCGGCATGCGGACGTTCATTCGGGCGGCGCCTCCCGCGGTCTTGCCGCGGATCAGCGCCTCCGGGTGGCGCTCGAGGTAATCGGCGAGCACGCGCAGGCTGCGCGCGGCGCGCGCGAGCTCCTGCATCGCGTTGCGCAGCTCGAGCTGCCCCGGCGCCGAGGGCCCGACGAGCGTCGGCCTCGGTGCTCGTCAGCATGCGCTCGGCGGAACCGAGCGCGCTGCGCGCATCGTCGAGCGTGGACTTGAGCGCGGGCACCACGTCGCCGTCGAAGCGGTTGATCACGGCGCGCGCGTCCGTGCAGCGTCGCGTCGAGGGTCGACGAGCGCCTTCTTCAGGTCGTCGCCGATGCGCGTCGAGCGGCACGCGCTCGAGCTTGTCGATGATGCTGGCCGAGCTTGGCCTCGAGCTCGGGCAGCGTGCTCGTCACCGTCGGCAGCTCGGGCGGGTCCGCGGTCCAGTCGACCTTCGCGGCTTCGGCGCTTCGGGAAATACGCGAGCGCCACGTAGCGCTGGCCCGGTGAGCGAGGCTGCCGGTCGTCGAGCTGGCGCGCGCAGGCCGCGCTGCTCGACCATGCTGCCGCATGAACGCATGGCGCGCGCCGCGTCCTGCGCCATGCGCCTGCACCTTCTGTCCTTGCGCCGCGGGCAGCGTGCGCGATCATGCGCTCGGGATAGAGCGACGAGCTCGACGCGCGGCCGCACGTCGAGCGTCTCCGGGTCGAAGCACAGGCCCGACGTCGGTCACCTCGCCGACCGGCACGCCGAAGAACGTCACCGGCGCGCCGACCGACAGGCCGCGCACCGACTCCGTGGAAGTACATCACGTAGCGCGTCGCGATCGACTCGTCGAGCTTCATCGCGCTCGACGCGGTCGCCGATACAGCGTGAACGCGCGTGTCGGCGACGGCCTGCGCCGTCGACGGTGGATGTGGCGGCGCCTCGAACGCGATGCCGCCCTCGAGCAGCGACGACGAGCGATTGCGTGCGCACGTCGAGGCCGTTGGCGGTCAGCGACACGTCGATGCCGCTCGCGTTCCAGAAGCGCGTGTCCGCGGTGACGTACTTGTCGTACGGCGCGTTGACGAAGACGCGGAGCACGCACCGACTTGCCGTCGGGCGCGAGGTCGTAGGCGACGACCTGGCCGACCGGCAGGCGCCGGAAATAGACCGGCGAGCCGATGCCGAGCGAGCCCAGGTCGCGCCGCCTTCAGCGACGAACTGGCGGCCGGGCGTGCCGCCGGTGATGATCGGCGGCACCTCGAGCCCGGTGAACGTCGCGCGCGCTTCTTCTTCGACGCGCCCGCCTCGAAGCCGATGTAGTTGCCGGACAGCAGCGTGGACAGCCCCGACACGCCGGACAGGCTGATGCGCGGGCGCACGACCCAGAACTTCGCGTCCTCGACCATGAGGTTCGCCGCCGACTTGGCGATCTTCGCGGTGACCTCGACCTGCGCGCCGTCGTCGGTCAGGCGCACGCCCGTCACCTGCCCGATGTTGACGTCCTTGTACTTGACGAACGTCTTGCCGGCCTCGATGCCGTCGGCCGACTTGAAGGCGATGGTGATCGTCGGGCCCTTCGCTCAGGATGCGCTGCACGGCGATGCCGATCGCGACCAGCGCGGCCACGATCGGGACGATCCAGACGACGAGAAGCCGCGCGCGCCGCGGCGGGCGACGGCCGTCGCCTGCGGCAGCGTCGCCGTCGCCATCGGGCTCAGTCCGCCATCGGACGCGCCTCCGCGGTCGCCGAGCGCCGCGTCCCAGATCAGGCGCGGATCGAACGACTCGCGCCGCGAGCATCGTCAGCACGACCACCGCCATGAAGTACACGACGCCGGGTCCCGGCTCCACCGACATCAGCGGCGACAGCTGCACCAGCGCGACGACGAACGTGTCGACGAACACGTCGAGCATCGACCAGCGGCCGATGAACTCGACGATGCGGTAGAGCCGCGTGCGCTTCCGGTTGTCGGTCGCCGACCGCGCGCTGCACGGTGACGAGCACGTAGCGCGAGCGCGACGATCTTGCCGATCGGGATCATCACGCTCGCGATCGAGCACGATGAGCGCGAGCGGCCACGAGCCGGTCGTCGTACAGGTAGCACGACGCCCGACATGATCGTGTCCGGCTGCCGACGACACGAGCGTGTGCGTGGTCGAGCACCGGCAGCAGGTTGGCCGGCACGTAGAGGATCGCCGCGGCGATGCAGGAGCGCCCACGTGCGCTGGATCGCGTGCTGCGTGCCGCCACGCGAGGCCGCTCGCCGCAGCGCGGGCAGTGCCCGGCGTGCGCGCGACGCCGCGGGCGCGCAGAGCAGGCCGCAGTCGCGGCACGCGAGCACGAGCCCGCGCTGCGATGCGGCTCGCCGTCACGCGCGCGAGGCTGCCACGCTCGGCGGCGGCCCCGGCGCTCGGCGGCCCACGCGATGCGCCGCCACACCTCGCGCGCGTCGAACGTGCTCGCGAGCCACGGCAGCAGCAGCACCAGCGCGCCGACCGCGTACATCGCCGATGCCCGGAATGACGCGTCGCGAGCTCCGCGATCTTGGTCAGCGCGACGAGGATGCCGAGCAGCAGCACCTCGTTCATCGACCACGGACGCAGGCGGTCGACCCAGCGCATCAGCGTCGCCCGCCCACGCGCGGCGCAGGCGGGCGCCGCACCGCGAGCAGCACCGCGAGCAGCAGCGCGACGTAGCACGGCCGGCGCGACCACCGCGCAGAACGCGACGATGACCGCGGTCACCTCGTTGCCCTGCAGTCCACATCTCGAGGCGCCGCCGGCGAGCGTGGTCGTCGCCGTCGCGGCCCGCCGCCGACAGGCTCATGAGCGGCGTCGCGTTCGCGATGACGAGCGCGATCGCGGCCGCGATCGCGAGCGCGAGCGGCCGGTCGAGCGGATCGCGCGGGATGCACCGCGAGCGAGCTGGCCGCAGCGGCACGCAGCGCGCCTTGCCGCCCGGCGGCAGCGGCGGGAAGGCGCTGCAGCAGGTCGCAACCGCGGCAGGCGACGGGATTCCACGCGGCGGCCCTGCTAGGCGCGATCGGAGACGCGCTCGCCCAGCAGGCCCGACGGCCGGAAGATCAGCACGGCGATCAGCACCAGGAACGCGAACACGTCCTGGTAGTTGGAGCCGAAGAGCGTCAGGTTGCGAGTCGGCTCCACAGCGCTGCGCGAGCGCATCGGACCAGCCGGCGAGGTTGCACAGGTTGGTGAGGTCGCCGACGTAGCCGGCGCCGAGCGCCTCGATGATGCCGAGCAGCAGCCCGCCCAGCATCGCGCCCGCGAGGTTGCCGATGCCGCCCAGCACCGCGGCCGAGAACGCCTTCAGTCCGAGGATGAAGCCCATCTGGTAGTGCGCGATGCCGTAGTAGCTGCCGACCATGACGCCGGCGACCGCGCCCAGCGCGGCGCCGATGACGAAGGTCAGCGAGATGACGCTTGTTGATGTCGATGCCCATCAGGCCCGCGATCTGCTGGTTCTGCGCCGTCGCGCGCATCGCGATGCCGAGCTTGGTCTTGTAGACGAGCAGCAGCAGGAGCGCCCATCATCGCGAACGAGCCGCCGATGATCGCGATCTGCACGTTGGTGATCGTCGCGCCGTTCGGCGATCGACGTGAGGTGGTACGGGACGGTCGCGATGATCTGCGGATAGGGCAGCGGATTGCGGCTCCAGATGATCAGCGCGAGGTGCTGCAGGATGATCGACAGGCCGATCGCGGTGATCAGCGGCGCGAGCCGCGGCGCGCGGCGCAGCGGCCGGTAGGCGACGCGCTCCAGCGTGTAGCCGACGCGCCATGCAGGCGGGGATCGCGACGAGCGAGGCCGGCCAGCACGATCGACGACCGGCGGCAGCCCGGTGTTCGCGCCGACCAGCGTCGACGATCACCGTGTACGCGACCATCGCGCCGATCATCACGACTTCGCCGTGCGCGAAGTTGATGAGCTGGATGATCCCGTACACCATCGTGTAGCCCAGCGCCACGATCGCGTAGACGCTGCCGAGCGTCAGCCCGTTGATCATCTGCTGCAGGAAGATGTCCAGACGGATCCCCTGCCTTCGTCGCGTGTCACGCGACCGTGCCGGCGATTCTGGCCCAAACGTCGGCGCGATACGCGCCACGGCAACCGCACGTCGGCGCCGCACTGCAGCGTCGCAAACGAAAACGGCGCCCGAAGGCGCCGTTTCCTCGTGCGAGCGGCTGCGACTTACTTCTTCGGGGCTTCCGGAGCCGGCGCCAGGCGGCGTCGCCGGCGCGGCGGCCGCGGGCTGCCGGTGCCGCCGCCTTCATTTCCTTCATGAAGTCCTCGAACGACGACGCCTTGCCGCCCTTGACGACGCCGACCGGGCACGACCTTGCCGTCCTTCAGCGTGAAGATCGTGATCTCGGCGTTCTTGCGGTCGCCCTTCTCGTCGAACTCGATCAGGCCGGTGGCGCCGTTGTACTTGATCTTCTGCAGCTCGGGCAGGTACTTCACCGGGTCGGTCGAGTCCGCCTTCTGCATCGCCGCGATCATGACGCCGACGGCGTCGTAGAAGAACGGCGCGTATTGCTTGACTTCGCCGTACTTGGCCTTGAACGCGTCGTTGAACGACTGGCTCGCCGCCGAGGCGGGCAGGCCGGCCTGCGAGCAGATCAGGCCTTCGGCCGCCGCGCCGGCGAGCTTCGCCATCTCGTCCGTGCACGCGCCGTCGCCGAAGCTGAACACGCTCTTGATGCCGAGCTCGCGCGCCTGCTTGATCATCGGGCCGCCGGTGGCGTCCATGCCGCCGTAGAAGATGGCGTCCGGCGCCTTGCCCTTCATCTTGGTCAGGATCGCCTTGAAGTCGGTCGTCTTGTCGGTGGCCTTCTCGCGCGCGACCACCTGCACGCCCGCGGCCTTCAGCGTCTTCTCGACTTCGTTGGCGAGGCCCTCGCCGTAGGCGGTGGCGTCGTCGGCGATGGCGACCTTCTTGACCTTCATGTTCTCGAGGTACTGCGCGATCGCGGGACCCTGCTGGTCGTCGCGGCCGACCGTGCGGAACACGTTCTTGAAGCCCTGCTCGGTGAGCTTCGGGTTCGTCGCCGAGCCGGAGATCATCGGGATGCCGGCCTGGTTGTAGACGGCCGAGGCGGGGATCGAGACGCCCGAGTTCAGGTGACCGGCGACGCCGGCGACCTTCGCGTCCACGAACTTCTGGGCGATCGTCGGACCCATCTTCGGGTCGGCCTGGTCGTCTTCGCTCATCAGCTCGAACTTGACGGTCTTGCCGCCGATCTTGAGCTTGCGCGCCGTGTGCTCGTCGACGGCCAGGCGCGCGCCGTTCTCGTCGTCCTTGCCGAGGTGGGCGATGCCGCCGGTCAGCGGACCGGCGATGGCCGATCTTGACGGTGACGACTTCTTCGGCGGGCGGGCGGCGGCCTTCGGGGCTTCGGCGGTCTTCTTCGGCTCTTCCTCTTGCCGCAGCCGTACACGGTGATGAGCGCGGCCGCGACGAGCGTCAGGCCGAGCTTCTTCGACATGATCATGGGTTTCCTCTCCCGAGGGGGCAATTGGGTGACGGCGGAGTTCGAACGACGCGAACACGACTATTATCCGTCTACACAGAGGGATGTCAATCCGACGTCCTCCCCAGCCGCGTGGCGGTGCGACGCCGGCGAGGCCCGCCGTGCGGCCGACGGTTCGTCGCGCCCGCGGCAGCGTTCGTCGCACGCCGGGTTGCCCGAACGTGCGTACGGCGGCGACAATACCGCGGCTTTCGCGCCGGCAGCAGGCGCAATCCGGAATCCGAAACGTCGGCCACGCCGCATCCAAACAGGGTCGGCGGGGCCGGACGACGCCGCGCGGGCCAACCGGTCCCGGCGTGCGCGTCGCAAGGGAGAAGTCATGGGAGTGCGCATCACGCGGCGGCGGGTGGTCGTCGCCTTGGTCGTGCTGTGCTGGCGGTCGGCGGCTCGCCGCGGCCGATCGGCATCCGGGTCGTCAAGAAAGTCGCAGGAGGGCCGCGACAACGACAAGGGCGTCCCGGTCACGCTCGAGTTCGCGCCCGCCGACCTCGCCGTCGTCGAGAGCAAGCCGCTCGACCGCTGGCTGCCGGTGTCCGGCACGCTGCAGCCCGTGCACCAGGCGACCGTCAAGGCCAAGGTGTCGGGCGACGTTCGCGCAGATCACCGTGCGCGAAGGCGACACCGTGCAGGCCGGGCAGATGCTCGTCCGCGTCGACACCGCCGACCTCGACGCGCAAGCTCATCGAGCGCCAGGGCCAGCTCGAGTCGGCGAAGGCGCAGCTGGCGCTCGCCGAGAAGACGCTGTCCACCAACCAGAAGCTCCTCAAGCAGAACTTCATCTCGCAGACCGCGTTCGACAGCTCCGAGTCGAACATGAACGTCACGCGCGGCAGCGTGATGTCGGCGGAGGCGCAGGTGCGCCTCGCGCAGAACGCGCTCAAGGACGCGGTGGCCACGGCGCCGCTGTCGGGCATCGTCGCCAAGCGCCACGTGCAGCCCGGCGAGAAGGTCGCGTTCGACACGCCGCTCGTCACCGTGGTCGACCTGCAAGGAGATCGAGCTGCAGGCGATGGTGCCGGCCATCGACATTCCCGAGCTGCAAGGCCGGCATGACGGTCGACCTCACCGTCGACGGCTTCGGCGAGCGCAAGTTCACCGGCCGCATCGAGCGCATCAATCCCGCCACCGAGCCGGGCACGCGCGCGATCCTCGTGTTCGTCGGCATCCCCAACCCGAACAACGAGCTGCGCGGCGGCATGTTCGCGACCGGGCCGCGTCGCGCTCGCCGCCAGCGCGCCGGTGCTGTCGCTGCCGGTGAACGCGGTGCGCAGCGAGGCGGGCCAGACGTTCGTGTGGGCGATCGAGGACGGCAAGCTCGTGCGGCGCATGGTCGTGATCGGGCCGCCGCGACGAGGAGACCGGCCGGGTCGAGCTCAAGACGGCACTGCCCGCGACGCTCAAGGTGCTGGCCGCGCGCTTCGACAACCTGAAGGAAGGCGCGCCCGCGCTGGTGAAGGCGGCCGGACGCGGCGCCGCCGAAGGCGAGCGCCACGGCCGCCGAAGGCACGCCGCGGCCTGATCGCCCGACGCCATTCGCATCGCGGACGCCCAGGCGCTCGAGGCGCCGTCGACGGCAGCTCCGGCGCCTCGACGCCTCTTGTGAGACCTTGCTGACACCTGGCAACCTGAAATGTGGATCACGCGCGTATCGATCAACAACCCGGTCTTCGCCACGATGGTGATGGTGGCGCTCACCGTGCTCGGCGCTCTTCTCGTACGCGCGGCTGCGCGTCGAGCAGATGCCCGACGTCACGCTGCCGTTCCTGATCGTGCAGACCGCAGTACCCGGGCGCCTCGCCCGAGGCGGTCGAGATCGACGTCACGCGCCCGGTGGAGAACGGCGGTCAACGGCGTGGCCGGCGTCAAGCTCGTGCGCTCGCTCACGCCGAGGGCATGAGCTCGGTGTTCGTCGAGTTCCGGCTCGACACCGACATGATCCGGGCGATGTCCGGACGTGCGCGACAAGGTCGCGCAGGTGCGGCCCGGCGTTCCCGAAGGACGTGAAGGACCCGCTCGTCGTCCGCGCCGACACCGAGAACCAGGAGCCGGTGGTCTCGCTCGCCGTGATGTCGACGGACGACCGGGCCTGCGCGAGCTGACGTCGCTCACCGACCAGATGATCGTCAAGGGCCTGGAGAACGTGCCGGGCGTGGCGCGCGTCGACGTCAACGGCACGGTGACGCGGCAGATCCTCGTGCAGATCAAGCCCAACGCGCTCACCGCGCTCGGCATCGGCGTCGACCAGGTGATGAACGCGATCCGCACGCGAACCAGGACGTGCCGGCCGGGCGCCTGTCGCGCGGGCAGAGCGACACGCGTCGTGCGCATCGAGGGCAAGATCAAGGACCCGCAGCAGTTCGGCCGGATCATCGTCGCGCAGCAGGGCGGCGGCCCGGTGTACCTGTCGCAGGTCGCCGACGTGATCGACGGCGAGACCGAGGAGACGTCGATCGCGCGCATCAACGGCCAGCGCTCGATCACGATCGACATCCAGAAGGCGCAGGACGCCAACATCGTCGAGACCGGCCGCGGCGTGCTCGCGGCGGTCGACGAGCTGCGCAAGCGCATCCCGAAGGACGTCGAGCTCACCGTCGTCGTACAACTCGGCGGAGAGCGTCGAGAAGAGCGTCAACCGGGTGAAGAGCACGATCCTCGAGGGCGCGGGCCTGACGGTGCTGATCGTGTTCCTGTTCCTGCACAGCTGGCGCAGCACGATCATCACCGGGCTCACGCTGCCGCATCGCGGTGATCGCCACGTTCATCGCGCTCTACGCGTTCGACTTCTCGCTCAACTTCCTGACGCTGATGGCGCTGTCGCTGTGCATCGGCCTCCTGATCGACGACGCCATCGTGGTGCGCGAGAACATCGTGCGCCACCTCGCGATGGGCAAGGACCACAAGACGGCGGCGCGGGAGGGCACCGACGAGATCGGGCTCGCCGTGATGGCGACCACGTTCGCGATCGTCGCGGTGTTCGTGCCCATCGCGTTCATGAGCGGCATCATCGGCCGCTTCTTCTTCCAGTTCGGCGTCACCGTGGCGGTCGCGGTGATGGTGTCGCTGTTCGTGAGCTTCACGCTCGACCCGATGCTGTCGTCGGTCTGGCACGACCCGCCGGGCTCGCGCTTCAAGCGCGTGCCGTGGCTCGGCCGCTTCATGGACCAGGTCGAGCACTTCATCGAGTGGATGCACCGCTCTACGGCGAGATCCTCGAATGGGCGCTCACGCACCGCAAGATCGGTGCTCGCGATCGCGCTGTGCGCGTTCTTCGGCAGCTTCGCGCTGGTGCCGCTGATCGGCACCGAGTTCGTGCCGGAGGCGGACCAGGGCTTCATCTCGCTGCGCCTCAACACGCGCGGTCGGCTCGCAGCCTCGAGTACACCGACAGCAAGGTGCGGCAGGTCGAGGAGGTGCTGAAGCAGTTCCCGGAGATCATGCTGGCGATGACCACCGTCGGCACCGACGAGGGCCGCAACTACGCGCGCATCAACCTGAAGCTCACCGACCGCACCGAGCGCGACGATCACGCAGAAGGACCTCGAGCGCGCGATCCGCACGGCGCTGAAGCCGATCCCGGGCATCGAGCTCACGCTGGGCTTCAACCGGCCGATCTTCGTCAACATCCTGGGCCCGATCCGGAAACGCTCACCGCGGCTCGCCAACGACCTCAAGGCGCAGGCTCGCGAGCGTGCGCGGGCATCGCCGACCTCGAGCTCTCGGAGAAGGCGGCCAACCCGGCGCTGTCGGTGCGGCTCAACAACGACGCGGCGTCGGACCTCGGCATCACGGTGCAGCAGGTCGGCGCGACGATCCGGCCGCTGCTCGCGGGCGACACGGTCAGCTACTGGCTCGCGCCCGACGCGCAGAACTACGAGGTCAACGTGCGCCTCGCCAAGGATCGCCGCCAGCTCGCGTCCGACCTGTCGAACCTCTACCTGACGACCAACAAGCGCGGGCCCGACGGCGAGCTGCGGATGGTGCCGCTGCGGCAGGTGGCGGAGATCGTCGAGACGACCAGCCCGCAGACGATCCGCCGCGAGGAGCTGCGTGCGGCGCGTCGCGATCTTCGCGAACGCGCAGGGGCGTCCCGCCGGCGACGTCGGCAAGGACGTCAACGAGATCATCAAGCAGACCACGCTGCCGCCGGGCTACCGCTTCTCGGTGCGCGGCCAGCAGGAGCAGATGCAGGACTCGTTCACGGCGGCGATGGCGGCGCTCGGGCTCGCGGTGATCTTCATCTACCTCATCCTGGCGTCGCAGTTCGCGAGCTTCCTGCAGCCGGTCGCGATCATGGTGTCGCTGCCGTTCTCGCTGATCGGCGTGTTCCTCGCGCTGATGTTCACCGGCACCACGCTCAACATCTTCTCGATGATCGGCTTCATCATGCTGATGGGCCTCGTCACCAAGAACGCGATCCTGCTGGTCGACTTCGCCAACCGCGCGCGCCGCGCGGGCGCGAGCCTGCACGACGCGATGCTGCAGGCGGGCCAGGTGCGCCTGCGGCCGATCCTGATGACCACCGCGGCGATGATCGGCGGCATGCTGCCGCTCGCGCTCGGCGTGGGCGAGGGCGGCGAGACGCAGGCGCCGATGGGCCGCGCGATCATCGGCGGCGTGATCACGTCCACGCTGCTGACGCTGGTCGTGGTGCCGGTGCTGTACACCTACCTCGACGGGTGGACTGGAGCGCCGGCGCGCGCGGACGGCGCGGCCGCGGCTGGCAGCCGGCGCGGCCATGGCGTGCGCAGCGCGCCGAGCCCGGCGCGCCGACGTGCACGTGCGATGCAACAACGTGTTGCCGCGGGGAAGTCGCGCTCGGGTTGACGTGCGATAATGCGGCACCGCATAATAACTGACCGCGAGTCAGTTGCGGTGTCCGAGGCGATCTGCGCGGTCGCCGCCGGAGCCGCGGCTCACCGCGCGGTCAGGCAAGCCGGCGCCTCGCAGCGTCCTCGCCGCGGCCGTCGCGTCAACGTCACACCTCGAACGACATCATGGATTTCGAACAAGCACGCTTCAACATGGTCGAGCAGCAGATCCGCACGTGGGAGGTGCTCGACCAGGACGTGCTGGACCTGCTCTTCACCGTGCGGCGCGAGGACTTCGTGCCGCCCGCCCACCGCTCGCTCGCGTTCGCCGACCTCGAGTTGCCGCTCGCGCGACGGCGAGCGCATGTGGGCGCCGAAGCTCGAGGCGCGCGTGCTGCAGGCGCTCGAAGCTCAGGCGCGCAGGAATCGGTGCTCGAGATCGGCACGGGCAGCGGCTACTTCACCGCGCTGCTCGCGAGCCGCGCCGCGCGAAGTCACGACGGTCGAGATCGACCCGCAGCTCGCCGCCATCGGCGGCCGCGCGGCTGACGCGCCACGGCTTCGGCCAACGTGCGCCGCGAGGTCGGCGACGGCGCGCGGGGATCGGCAGACGCGAGCTACGACGTGATCGTGCTCACCGGCTCCACGCCGCTGCTGCCCGAGCGCTTCGTGGCAGCAGCTGAAGCCCGACGGCCGCGTGTTCGCGATCGTCGGCGACCCGCCGGTGATGACCGCGCGGCTCGTCGCGTGGACCGCGCCGGGCTCGCGCGTGACGACCGACCTCTTCGAGACGGTGATTGCGCCGCTGCGAACGCCGCCGCGCCCGACGCGCTTCAAGTTTTGATCGCGCAGATCGCACCCGCCGAGCTCGCCGCGTGGCGCGCCGACGTCGCGCGCCCGGCGCCGGTCGCTCGTCGACGTGCGCGAGCCTGGGAGTTCGAGCGCTGCCGCATCGAAGGTTCGCTGTCGTTGCCGCTGCCGCAGCTGCCGGCGCGCTCTGGCCGAGCTGCCGCCGGAGCGCGAGCTCGTGCTGGTGTGCCACCACGGCAGCCGCAGCCAGCACGCGGCGCAGTGGCTGGCGCGCAACGGCTTCGCCCACGTGCACAACCTGCGCGGCGGCGTCGAGGCCTGGGCGCTGGACGTCGACCCGGCGATGCCCGCTACTGACCGAAGCTTCGAACGAACGCGCGGCGGCGGTTGCCGCCGCGCATCGATGGACACGTACATGACGAGAACGCGCACTCCGCTCATTCCGTCGCCATCGCCGCCTGCGCCGTCGCGCTGTGCGCGCGGCGGCGCCGCTTCCGGCGAGGACCTGCTGCAGATCTACCGCGAGGCGCAGAAGAGCGACCCGGCGATCGCCGCCGCGCGCTCGCAGTGGGAGGCGACGCAGGAGCGCGTGCCGCAGGCGCGCTCCGCGCTGCTGCCGCCGTGTCGGCGCACGCGGCCAGGCGAACATCAACAACTACGACTCCACGATCAACACCGAGCCCGAAGATCCAGCTTCTCGGCGAACTACAGCTAGGGCACCTGACCTTCCGGCGTCGCAGCCGCTCTACCGCCCGCAGAACGTGGTCGCGCTCGACCAGGCGAAGGAGCAGGTCGCGCAGTCCGACTACACGTTCGCGATCGCGCAGCAGGACCTCATCATCCGCACGGCGGTCGCGTACTTCGACGTGCTGCTCGCCGAGTTCAACGTCGAGCTCGCCCAGCAGCAGAAGATCGCGGTGGCCGAGCAGCTCGCGCAGGCCAAGCGCAACTTCGAGGTCGGCACCGCGACGATCACCGACACCAACGAAGCGCAGGCGAAGTACGACCAGATCATCGCCACCGAGATCCAGGCCGCAACGATCTCGACCGGCGGCGCACGGCGCTCATGGCCATCATCGGCCGCATGCCGAAGAGCCTGAAGCGCATCGGGCGCGGCTTCGAGCCGCAGCCTGCCCGATCCCAACAACCTCGACTACTGGGTCGACCGCGCGCTGAAGGAGAACCTGTCGGTGCGCTTCGCGCAGTCGAACTACGAGATCGCGTCGCTCGAAGTCGACCGCGCGCGCGCCGGCCACTACCCGACGCTCGACCTCGTCGCCAGCGCGCACGCAGGCGAACAGCACCGGCTCGACGCCGCCAGCGACTTCACGGGCCAGACTCGCGCCGGCGCTGCTTCGGCGTCGTGCTCAACGTGCCGATCTACACCGGCGGCTTCGTGAACTCGCGCGTGCGCGAGACGATCTCGCTGCAGGACAAGTCGCGCGCCGACCTCGAGCGGCGCAAGCGCGCGGCCGTCACCAATGCGCAGGACGGCTTCTCCGGCGTGAACAGCGCGGCGGCCGGGGTGAAGGCGTTCGAGCAGGCGGTGGCCTCGGCCGAGGTCGCGCTGCAGTCGAACATCCTCGGCCAGGAAGTCGGCATCCGCACCAACCTCGACGTGCTGAACGTGCAGCAGAACGTCTACTCGACGCGGCGCGACCTGGCGAACGCCTACTTCCAGTACCTGCTCGCGGTGCTGCGCCTGAAGTCCGCGGTCGGGTCGCTGACCGAGCAGGACCTCGAAGACATCAACCGGCGGCTGAACGGCTGACGGTACGATCGGGGTCAGCCCGGTCGGCGCGGCCCCCAGCCGCGGCGCGAGCCACGCCCACAGCCGATCCGCCGCGCCGCGATGCGCGGCGTGGAACGCGAGCGCCGCGTCCCGCATCCGCGTCGCGTCGCGCGGCGTCGTTCAGCAGGTCCGCGACCTCGCGCGACCAGCGCATCGGCGTCCGTGACGCGCAGCGCCGCGCCCGCCGCGACCGCCGTGCGTCGGCCGCCTCGGCGAAGTTGAACGTGTGCGGGCCGACGAGCGTCGGCGTGCCGACGGCGATCGGCTCGATCAGGTTCTGCCCGCCGAGCGGCAGCAGGCTGCCGCCGACGAACGCGACGTCGGCGGCCGCGTAGTAGGCGGGCAGCTCGCCCAACGTGTCGCCGAGCACGAAGCCGACGTCCGCCGCGACCGGCGCGCCTCCTCGCTGCGGCGCTCGAACGCGAGCCCGCGCGCGGCGAGCAGCGCCGCCACCTCGTCGAAGCGCTGCGGATGGCGCGGCACGATCACCGTCAGCGTCCGCGGCGGCAGGCGCGCCGCGCGCGATCGCGTCGAGCAGCAGCGCCTCCTCGCCGTCGCGCGTCGACGCGGCGACGAACACCGGGCGCGCGGCGCCGAAGCGCTCGCGCATCGCCTGTCCGCGCGTGCGCGCTTCGGCGCTGATCTGCGACGTCGAACTTGAGGTTGCCGGTGACGCCGACCTCGCGGGCGCCGGCTGCGCGAGGCGCGCGGCATCCGGCGTCGGTCTGCGCCGCCACGCCCGCGAGCGACGCGAACATCGGCCGCGTCAGCGACGGCGAAGCGGCGGTAGCCGCGCAGCGAGCGCTCCGACAGCCGCGCGTTGACCAGGAACAGCGGGAATGCCGCGGCGCGCGCACGCGGCGGTCAGGTTCGGCCACACCTCGGTTTCCATCAGCAGGCAGGCGCGCGGCGCGAAGCGCGCGAGGAACGCGCGACCGCGAACGGCACGTCGTAGGGCAGCCAGGCCTGCACGACGCGGCTGCCGTAGAGCGCGCGCCCGGCTTCGCGGCCGGTCGCCGTCATGTGCGTGAGCAGGATCGTCGCGCCGGGGCGCTCGCGCGCAGCGCGCTCGATGAGCGGCGCCGCGGCGCGCGTCTCGCCCAGCGACACCGCGTGGACCCACAGCACTTCGCCGCCGGCGGGCGCGGGCACGTCGCCGTAGCGGCCGAAGCGCTCGCCGATGTGCTCGCGATAGCCCGGCTCGCGCCGTCCGCGCCACCACAGGCGCAGCGGCAGCGAGCGGCAGCGCGAGATAGCGTGCAGCAGCGTGTAGACGCGCGCATCAGCATCGCGGCGCGTCGCGCAGCACGCGCCGGCGGCCGCGATCGCTCGGCGAGCGATGGCACGTGCCGTTGCCGCCGACGTCGCGCGCGTGGCGTCCCGCCCGCGCCACGCCGGCCAGCGCCGCGTCGGTCGTCGTGAACAGCGCGACCGTCGGCGTGCCGATCGCCGCTGACAGATGGGTGAGCCCGGTGTCGACACCGACGACGATCTCGGCGTGGCGCGCGAGCGCGGCGAGGTCGGGCAGCGTCTGCCGCGGCGGCACCGAGGCCGCGACCGCATCGGCCGCCAGTCGCACGCTGCGCGCCTCTTCCTCGGCGCTCCCCCACGGCAGGACCGCCGCGTATCCCGCCTGCGCGAAATGCGCGAGCAGCCCGCGCCAGTGCGCTTCCGGCCACTGCTTGTCGTCGCGGCTCGTGCCGTGGAACAGCAGCGCGTAGGGCGCGGTCGGCATCGCGGCGGCGGAGGGCGGCGGGGCGAACGCCCAGCGCGGCGGTCCGCTCGCCTCGTAGCCCAGCGCGGCAGCGGCGAGCGCGCGAGCCTTGTCGATGAAGTGCTGGTTGCGCTCGATGCGGTGATGGAGGTCGTGCAGGGCAGTCGCCACGCGGCTCGCGGATGCTGTAGCGGTCGAAGCCGTGGCGCCGGCCGCGCGCCAGCCGCGCGACGAGCGCGCCCTTGACCTGCTCCTGCATGTCGATGATCGTCTCGTAGCGTTGCGCGCGCAGGCGCGTGCCGGAACGCCGCGAATTCGCGCCACGTGGCGCGCGCCAGCGGCGCGCTGCGCCAGCGGCGAAACGCCACGGGAATCGACGTCGCGCACGCGCGGATCGAGGCGCACCAGCGGCACGAAGGCTTCCTCCGCCACCCAGTCGATCGGCCAGCCCGGGCGCGGTGCGTCGCGACGTCGCTGACCAGGGCCAGCGCGTGGACGATGTCGCCCAGCGACGACGGGCGGACGACGAGCACGCCACTCATCGCCGATGCGGCCGCTTTGGCATGCGCGCGCAAACCACGTAGAATCCGCGCTGCGTGCACGCGCGCCGCGCCGCGTGCGCGGCTCGCCTTGCCGCCCATGTCCGAATCGCTTCCCCTGTCGCTCATCGTCATTACCCGCGACGCCGCCCACGAGCTTGCGGACTGCCTTGCCGCCGCGCCGTTCGCGGCGGAGGCCGTCGTGGTCGATTCGGGCAGCTGCGATGATACCGTAGCGCTGGCGCGACGCCTCGGCGCGCGCGTCGTCGAGCAGCCGTTCCTGGGTTTCGGGCCGCAGAAGAACTTCGCCGTGGCGCAGGCGGCACACGACTGGGTGCTGTGCGTCGATGCCGACGAGCGCGTCACGCCGGAGCTCGCGCGCCGCCATCGTCGCGCTGTTCGCGCACGGCATGCCGGCGGCGCCGGCGTACGCGATGGCGCGGCGCAACCGCTTCCTCGGCCGCTGGCTCGCGCACGGCGAGGGCTATCCCGACTGGAACGTACGGCTGTTCGACCGCCGCCGCGCGCGCTGGAGCGCCGACCCGGTGCACGAGCACGTGGTGGCCGACGGGCCGGTGGCGCGGCTGCACGGCGATCTCCTGCACGCGTCGGCGGAATCGATCGACGACTACATCGCGAAGCAGAACCGCTACACGACGCTGCAGGCCGAGGCGATGCACGCGCGCGGCGAGCGCGCGTCGGCCGCGCGGGTCGCGCTGTCGCCGCTCGCGCGCTTCCTGCGCTTCTACGTCGTGAAGCTCGGCTTCCTCGACGGCGTCGCCGGCCTCGCGCACATCGCGATCGGCGCGTTCGCGAGCTTCCTCAAGTACGTGAAGCTGCGCTCGCTCGCCCAACGGCGCAATCGCTAGGGTGCGTATGCGAGAATGCGCGTCTCCATGATTGCCGACTGAACGCGATGCACGTCCTCGTCACCGGCGCTGCCGGCTTTATCGGCATGCACACGGCGCGCGCGCTGCTGGGCGAGGGCGCGCGGGTCACCGGCGTCGACAATTTCGATCCGTACTACGACGTGGCGCTGAAGGAAGCGCGGGTCGCGGAGCTCGCGGCCGCACCGGGTTCGAGTTCATCCGCATGGACTTGGCCGAGGCGGACGCGACCAAGCTCCTGTTCGCGCGCGGGGCCTTCACGCATGTCGTGCACCTCGCCGCGCAGGCCGGCGTGCGCCATTCGCATCGCGCATCCGGACGCGTACCTCCGCAACAACATCGACGCCTTCGGCCATGTGCTCGAAGGCTGCCGGCACGCGCGGGTCGCGCATCTCGTCTACGCGTCGAGCTCGTCCGTCTACGGCGCGAGCCACACGCTGCCGTTCTCGGAAGACCAGCGCGTCGATCATCCGGTGAGCCTCTACGCCGCGACCAAGTGCGCGAACGAGCTGATGGCCTACAGCTACGCGCACCTGTTCCGCCTGCCCGTCACCGGCCTGCGCTTCTTCACCGTGTACGGACCGTGGGGGCGCCCCGACCAGGCGGCGATGCTGTTCACGAAGGCGATCCTCGCCGGCGAGCCGATCAGGGTGTTCAACGAGGGCCGCATGCGGCGCGATTTCACGTACGTCGACGACATCGTCGAAGGGGTGGTCCGCGTGCTCACGCTGCCGCCCGCGGCCGGCGAAGGCGCGCCCGCGGCGCTCTACAACATCGGCAATCACGACGCGGTCGAGCTCCTGGACTTCATCGCGACGCTGGAGCGCCTGCTCGGCCGCCGCGCACTGCGCGACTACCAGCCGATGCAACCGGGCGACGTGCCGGCGACCTACGCGTCGATCGAGCGGCTGCAGGCGCTGACCGGCTTCGCGCCGCGCACGCCGCTGGCGGACGGCCTCGCGCGCTTCGTCGCCTGGTATCGGGACTACTACCCCGCATGACGCCGGCGCGGAGTGCCGCGCTGGTAAAATCCATGACTCGGCCGCGAGGCGGCCTTCCCGCGACTGCGCGCATCCACCCATGATCCTCGTGACCGGCGGTGCCGGCTTCATCGGCGCCAACTTCGTGCTCGACTGGATCGCCGCCACCGGCGAGCCGGTCGTCAATCTCGATCTCCTGACGTACGCCGGCAACCTCGGCAACCTCACCTCGCTCGCGGACGACGAGCGGCACCAGTTCGTGCGCGGCGACATCGCGGACACCGCGGTGGTGGCGGCGCTCCTGCGCACGCACCGGCCGCGGGCGATCGTGAACTTCGCGGCCGAGTCGCACGTCGACCGCTCGATCCACGGACCGGCCGCCTTCATCGAGACGAACATCGTCGGCACGTTCAACCTGCTCGAGGCCACGCGGGCGTGGTGGGCGGAGCTGCCGGCGGCGGAGCGCGCAGGCTTCCGCTTCCTGCACGTGTCGACCGACGAGGTGTATGGCTCGCTCGGCCCCGGCGATCCCGCGTTCAGCGAGACGACCGCGTATGCGCCCAACAGCCCGTATTCCGCGTCGAAGGCGGGCTCCGATCATCTGGTGCGCGCCTACCATCACACCTACGGCCTGCCGACGCTGACCACCAACTGCTCGAACAACTACGGGCCGCGGCAATTCCCCGAGAAGCTCATCCCGCTCATGATCGTCAACGCGATCGCGGGCAAGCCGCTTCCCGTGTACGGCGACGGCCAGAACGTGCGCGACTGGCTCTACGTCGGCGACCACTGCTCCGCGATCCGCACCGTGCTCGCCGGCGGTCGCCCCGGCGAGACGTACAACATCGGCGGCAACGCCGAGATGAAGAACCTCGACGTCGTGCGCGAGATCTGCGCGACTCTCGCGCGCGAGCGCCCGGGACCGGACTACGCAGCGCTCGTCACCTATGTGAAGGACCGGCCGGGCCACGATCGCCGCTATGCGATCGACGCGTCGAAGATCCGGCGCGAGCTCTCCTGGATGCCGAGCGAGACGTTCGCGACGGGACTGGCCCGCACGATCCGCTGGTATCTCGACAACGGGGCGTGGCTCGCGAGCGTGGCCAACAAGGATTACCAGAAATGGATCTCGCTGCAATACGCCGCCGCGCCCGCGGCCGCCGCCTCGTGAGCGCGTCGCGATGAGGCGCAAGGGCATCATCCTCGCCGGGGGTTCCGGCACGCGGCTGTATCCGGTCACGCAGGTGGTCAGCAAGCAGCTGTTGCCGGTGTACGACAAGCCGATGATCTACTACCCGCTGACCACGCTCATGCTGGCGGGCATCCGCGACATCCTGCTCATCTCGACGCCGGAGGACACGCCGCGCTTCGCGCAGCTGCTGGGCGACGGCGCGCGCTGGGGGCTCAACCTCCGCTACGCGGTGCAGCCTGCGCCGGAAGGGCTCGCGCAGGCGTTCGTCATCGGCCGCGATTTCGTCGGCGGCGACCCCTCGGCGCTGGTGCTCGGTGACAACATCTTCTACGGCCACGACCTGCACGCGCAGCTCGTGCGCGCGAACGCGCGGGGCGAGGGTGCGACCGTGTTCGCCTATGCGGTCGCGGATCCGGAGCGCTACGGCGTCGCGGAGATCGACGCCGACGGCCGCGTGCTCTCGCTCGAGGAAAAGCCCGCGAAGCCGAAATCGCGCTACGCGGTGACCGGTCTCTACTTCTACGACCAGCGCGTGCTCGACATCGCGCGCGACCTCAAGCCTTCGGCGCGCGGCGAGTACGAGATCACGGACGTCAATCGCGCCTATCTCGCGCAAGGCGACCTGTCCTGCGAGGTCATGGGACGCGGGATGGCCTGGCTCGACACCGGCACGCACGAGTCGCTGCTGGAGGCGTCGCAGTACATCGGCACGCTGGAGCGCCGCCAGGGTCTCAAGATCGCGTGCCCCGAAGAGATCGCGTGGCGCATGAAGTACATCGGCGACGCGGAGTTCGAGGCGCTCGGCCACGGACTCGCGAAGAGCGCCTACGGCAAGTACCTGCTCGCGCTCCTGCACGACGGCCAGCTGCGCCCATGAAGGTCACCCCCACGGCGTTGCCGGAGGTGCTGCTGATCGAGCCTCGCGTGTTCGGCGACGATCGCGGCTTCTTCTACGAGAGCTGGAACAAGCGCGCGTTTGCCGAGGCGGGGCTGTCCGTCGATTTCGTGCAGGACAACCACTCGCGCTCGCGGCGCGGCGTGCTGCGCGGGTTGCACTACCAGATCGAGCACGCGCAGGGCAAGCTGGTGCGCGCGGTGTCCGGCGAGGTGTTCGACGTCGCGGTGGATCTGCGCCGCAGCTCGCCGCGCTTCGGGCAGTCGGTGTCCGTCGTGCTGTCCGCCGCGAACCGGCACATGCTGTGGGTGCCTCCCGGCTTCGCGCACGGCTTCGTGGTGCTGTCGGATACCGCCGAGTTCCTCTACAAGACGACGGACTACTGGTTTCCCGAGCACGAGCGCACGCTGCTCTGGAACGATCCAGCGCTGCGCATCGACTGGCCCCTTGCGGAACTGCCGACGCTCGCCGCCAAGGATGCCGCCGGCAAGCTGCTCCGCGATGCGGACACCTATGCCTGACGCGCCCCGTCGGGTCGCACGATGACGCGCCCGCGGATCCTCCTCACCGGCGCACAGGGGCAGGTCGGCTTCGAGCTGGCGCGGCTGCTGGCGCCGCAGGGCGAGGTCACGGCCACCGACCGCACGCTGCTCGACCTCGCAAGCGCGGACGCCATCGTCGCCGCGATGCGCGCACACAAGCCCGATCTGGTCGTCAACGCCGGCGCCTATACCGCGGTCGACCTGGCCGAACGCGAGCGCGACGCCGCATTCGCGGTCAACGCGCGCGCGCCGCAGGTCTTCGCCGAGGAAGCGAAGCGCATCGGCGCGCTGCTCGTCCACTACTCGACCGACTACGTGTTCGACGGCACGGCGACCACGCCCTACGACGAAGCGGCGCCCACGGCGCCGCTCAACGTGTACGGGCAGAGCAAGCTCGCGGGCGAGCAGGCAATCGCCGCGAGCGGCGCCGCGGCGCTGATCTTGCGCACGAGCTGGGTGTACGGGCTGCACGGCAAGAACTTCCTGCGCACGATCCAGCGCCTCGCCGCCGAGCGCGACGAGCTGCGCATCGTCGCGGACCAGACGGGCACGCCGAACTGGGCGCGCACGCTGGCGGAAGGCGACGGCGCGCGTGGTCGCGCGCGGCCTCGCCGACCTGCGCGAGCGTGCGGGCCTCTATCACATGAGCTCCACGGGCGCGACGACCTGGCATGGATTCGCGTCGGCGATCGTCGGCGATGCGGCGCGGCCACGCGTCGTGCCCATCGCGACGGCCGACTATCCGACGCCGGCCCGTCGTCCGGCCTATGGCGTGCTCGCCACCGCGCGCTTCGAGCGGACGTTCGGCTTCGCGCTGGCGAGCTGGCAGGACGCATTGGCCGCGTGCCTCGCGGAAGGTCGGGCGACGGCGCACTGAACCTTGCCCGACGGCGCGACTCCAATCCCGGATCACGGTGACTGCCGCCGCACGTCCTTCGCAAGTTCCTCGATGACCTGTCGTCAAACCCCAACACGGCTTCTGGGCGCCCTGGCGTCGGGCGCGGCGGCATTCACGATCGCCGCGCACGCGGCCACGATCGCGCCCATCGTCACGGACAGGCCGATCACCTCCGTGCCGCCCGTCGAATACCGCGGACCGACCGTGGCGAAGAGGACTGCGCTGGTCACGCCCGCCGCGGCGCCGGCGCGGCGCGTCGACCTCGCGCTGCCGCAGGACGCCGAGGCCGCGTCCATGCGCACGTACAACCAGGCCGCCGACGGCAAGGGGCAGCCGCTCGCGATCGGCTTCGGCCGCGAGGTTCCGCCAGCGGCGCGCACGATCGCGCTCGCGAGCCTCGACTGGACGCAGGACGCGAGCGGCGGCAGGAGTGCGCGCATCGAGATCGCGTCGCCGGGAGCGGCGGCGCTGCGCGTCGCGCTCGATCTCGACGTCCGCGCCTTCCGGCCTCGCCTTTCGTTTCGCCGGGTCCGCCGCGAACGCGCCGGCGTTCGGACCGTTCGCGGCGAGCGAGGTCGCCACGGATGCCGCGCGCGGCGGCCTCTACTGGTCGCCGGTGCTCGCCGGCGATACCGCGATCATCGAGATCAGCGCCGACCCCGACATCGCGCTCGACGGCGCGGTGCTGCGCGTGCCGCGCGTTTCGCACCTGCTGGTCGAAGGCGCGGGCCTCAAGGCGCTGTCGCCGCTGGTGCAGAAGGCCACCGGCATCGGCGCGGCGAGCACCTGCAACATCGACGTCGCCTGCGTCGCGCCCACCAACGCCGCCGCCGCGAGCTTCGCGAAATCCGTGGCACGTCTCACGTTCGTCAACGACTACGGACGCACGTTCCTGTGCACCGGCACGCTGATCGGCGATTCGGTGCTGTCGATGACGCCCTACCTGTTCACCGCGAGCCACTGCCTCGAATCGGCGAGCATCGCGCGCACGCTCAATACCTACTGGTTCTACGACGCGACCGCCTGCAACAGCACCGCCACCCCGCCGTACGTGCAGCTGACCGGCGGCTCGGCGCTGCTCGGCCGCAGCCAGGATGGCGACTGGTCGCTCGTGCGGCTGAACGAGACGCCGCCCGCGGGCACGCTGTTCGCCGCGTGGCGCGCCGAGCCCATCGCAGTGGGCACCAGCGTCGGGACGATCCATCATCCGGAAGGCGACCTCGGCAAGTTCAGCGCCGGCCGCATGACCGGCGACGTGCTGCTCGACGACGACTACGTCTACGCCAACTTCAGCGAGATCGTCTGGAGCCAGGGCGTCACCGAGCCGGGCTCGAGCGGCAGCGCGCTCGTCACGCTCGCGCCGGGCGGTGCTACTACGAGCTGCGCGGCGGGCTCTACGCGGGCTATTCCTCGTGCTCCGCGGCGAGCGCGCCGGATTACTTCTCGCACCTCGAAGCCGCGTTGCCCCTGGTCCGGCAGTACCTCACGCCCAACGCCGCCAATGCGCGCGGCGTGGTCGCGGCGGTCGAGTTCTACAATCGCTCGCTCGATCACTATTTCCTGTCGACGAATCCGGTCGAGATCGCGAATCTCGACAGCGGCAAGACGGTGGGCTGGGTGCGCACCGGCTTGCGCTTCCTCGCATACGACAATCCGCAGCCCGGCACGAGCCCCGTGTGCCGCTTCTACCGGTCACCCGCCTACGGCGATTCCCACTTCTACTCGGCGAGCCCTGCGGAGTGCGCGGCGACGGCGGCCGCCCATCCGGTCGACTGGATCTACGAAAGCCCGAGCGTCTTCTACATGCAGCTGCCCGACGCGGCGAGCGGCGCGTGTCCCGCCGGCACCACCGCGGTCTACCGCTACTTCAACCGCCTGACGACCAATCACCGGTATACGACGGAGATCGTGGTGCGCAACGAGATGGACGCCTCCGTGATCTGGACGCCGGAAGGCTACGGTCCGGGACCGTATTACCCGATCATGTGCGCGGCCGCGCAGTGACCGCGAACCGCGCTCAGAAGCGGTAGACCGACGTCCACCGGTGCGCCGACCGCGAGCGCGCCTCCCGCGCCGCGCAGCACGATCGCGTTCATGCCGAACGTGACGCCGCCCATGCGCTCGTCCATGCGGAAACCGGCCAGCGTGCGCAACGGCTCGAGTGCCGACTTCGGCGCTCGCCTGGTCGGTGGTCGTGACCTGGCAGCGCACGCAGGGCTTCACGAGCTTCAGCGTCGACGTCGCCCGCGGTGATCGTGTCGAGGTGGTCCTCCGCGAACGGCGGCAGGCCCGCGAGCACGATGTTCGGGACGGAAGCGGTTCATCGGCACCGCGTCCGCCGCCGAGAGGCGTTCGTTGAGCTCCGCGAGCGAAGCCTCGCCGATGACCAGCACCGGGTAGCCGTCCGCGAAGAACGTGTGCGCACCCGAATCGCCCGCGTAGTCCGGATTGCAGAGGCGCTCGACCGCGCGATCGAAGCGCACCAGCCGCACGCCGGTGGCGAGCCATGCCGACAGCCACGCGGCAGCGGCGTCACCCGCGTCGAATCCTCGCACCTGCTGCGCCACACGACCACGTCGTGCGATTCCGATGCCGGCGCGGCGAGCGCGACGCGCAGCGGCGGCGCATCCGGAACCGAGAACGTCGAGCGCCTCGCCGTCCACGGCGACGCGGACCAGCGCAAGCCGGGGATGCTCCCGCTGCGTGACGAAGCGTCCGGTGCCGTCGACGATCATCCACTCGCGGTCCCCCACGCCCTGGGTGACGAGTCCGGTCACGGCGACGTTGGCGGACTCGAGCGCGATGCCGCGCGCAACCCTTGACGGGGTAGACGTTCAGCGCGGAGATTCGGGCATCACGCATTGAGCCGCCTGGGCATGCGAGGCGGCGCAGCGTACCGCATCACCGCCGACGTGCTCTCGTCGAATCGCGCAGCGGCGTGCTAGCGCAGGCCCGACGCGTAGTCGGCGAGCGCCTTCATCTGCGTGTCGGTCATGCGCGCGGCGACTGCGCCCATGATCCGGCCCTGCACGTCCTTGCCGTCCTTGTCGTTGCCGCGCTCGCCCGCCTTGAAGGCCTTGAGCTGCGCATACGTGTAGTCGGAGTACTGGCCCGAGAGGCGCGGATAGTTCTTCGGAATGCCGGCGCCCGTTGGCGAATGACAGGCCGAGCACGCGGGCAGGCCGGTCGCGGCGTCCCCTGCGCGATAGAGCGTCTGCGCCATCTCCACCAGCTTGGGATCCTTGGCGGTGTTGCCCTTCGGCTTCTGCTGCGAGAAGTAGACGCCGAGCGCGACGATCTCCGGCGGCGTGAGCGGTGCCGCCATGCCCTGCATGATCGGGTTCACGCGGACGCCCGCCTTGAAGTTCGTCAATTGCCGGCTGATATACTCGGCGCCCTGGCCCGCGAGGTTCGGATTGACGGCGACCGCGCTGTTGCCGTCGGCGCCATGGCACGCGGCGCACACCGTTTCCGCGATTTGCTTGGCACGGGCGAGATCGGGCTTGCCCGCGTCCTGGCCGAAGGCCGGCGATGAGCAGATCGCCAGCGCCGTCAGCGACAAGGCAGCGAGCATCGACGTGCGAACCATTCTTTCCACTCCCCAGATGCGGCGCCGAGACCGCCGCGGCGCGTTCCCGGCGACGGGGCGCGGCGGCGTGCAGGCATTTGCCGTGAACAAACGCGCTATTGTAGCGGACTCCCGCCGGCCGGCCAAAGCCGGCGCTGCGACGGCCGACGCGCCGCGCGCACCGCAGCCTCTGGTGGGCGCTCGCTTCGTCATCGGCGCCGCGGCCGCCTCGCAGTTGCCGGTCGAGGGCGTGGCGGAGATCGCGTTCGCCGGACGCTCCAACGCGGGCAAATCGAGCGCCATCAACGCGCTCGCCAAGCACGGCCGGCTGGCCTTCGCGAGCCGCACGCCCGGACGCACGCAGCAGATCAACTTCTTCGCCCTGCGCTCGGGTGCCTACGTGGCGGACCTTCCGGGCTATGGCTACGCCGCCGTGTCGCGCAGCGTCAAGCAGGGATGGCAGGATTTCCTGTGGGATTACGTCAGCACGCGGTCGAATCTCGTCGCGCTCGTGCTGATGGTGGATTCGCGGCACGGCTTGAAGGACCTCGACCTGCAGTTGCTCGAGCACTTCGTGCCATCGGGCCGGCCGGTGCTGATCCTCGCGACCAAGGCCGACAAGCTCGCCACCACGGCGCAGCGCGCCGCGGTCGCCGGCCTCGAGAAGCAGTTGCGCCAGGCGTTCCCCCTCGGCGCGACGAACGTGACCGTGCAGCTCTTCTCGGCCACGACGCGACAGGGCGTTCTGGAGGCCGAGACCACGATCACGTCATGGCTACCGCCCGGTGCATGGCAGAATGTTCCGGAGGCGGGCGCCGAAGAAAAAGAAAAGGCCCCGCGGCAAGGGGAGTGACGCGGGGCCTTGAAACACCCGTCGGCGGAGTTATCCGCACGACGGGCACCCGCTCAGGGAGGGTAGCGGGAGACGTTCACCGTCTGCATCATTGACCCCGGCCTTTCGCGGGAAGTTCCCATTTTTTTCACGCCATGCCGCATCCCCCGTCCACCGCCCGCCGTCGCCGAGGTCGTCGCGACGCTGCGCCCGCACGCGCCTTTCGCCGCGATGCCGGAAGCGGACGTGGCGCATCTTGCGCGCGTATCGCGGCTGTCGTATTACGCGCCGGGCGACCTCGTCCTCCGGCCCGGCGGGCAGCGGCCCGACCACTGCTACGTGATCAAGCAGGGTTCCGTGCGCGGCGAGCGACCCGAAGGCACCGGACCGGACACCGCCTTGTGGGAACTCTCGGCGGGCGAGATGTTCCCGCTCGGCGCGCTGCTCGGCGAGCGTGCCCCGACCTCGAACTACCGCGCGGCCCAGGACACGTTCTGCCTCGCGTTCCCGGTAGCGGAGTTCGACGCGCTGATGGCGCGCTCACCGATCTTCCGCGACTTCTGCACGCGCCGGCTGGCCTACCTGCTCGACGCCGTGCGGGCGAGCATGCAGGCCGAGTACGTCGGCGGCATCACGACGCGCCACGACATGACGACCCCGTTGCGCGACCTCATCCGCGGCGCGCCGGTCACGGCGGCGCCCGACCTCCCGATCGGCGAGGCGCTGGCGATGATGGAGGCGCGGCACATCGGGAGCGTGCCGGTCGTCGGTGCGCTCGGGCACGCGCTCGGCATGTTCACCCGGCACGACGTGATCGGGCGCGTGGTTCTGCCCCGGCGCGACCTCGGCGCGCCGCTGTCGGAGGTGATGACCACGCCGCCGGTGACGCTGCCGTTGACCGCCACGGCGGCGGACGCCGCGCTCGCGATGGCGCAGGGCGGCCTGCGCCACCTTGCGCTCACCGACGCGGACGGACGCGTGAGCGGCGTGGTCTCCGAGCGCGACCTCTTCCAGCTGCACCGGCTGTCGGCGCGCGAGCTTGCGCAGGCGCTGCGGCGCGCGGGCGACCTGCCCGCGCTCGTGCAGTGCGCGGCGGACATCCGCGCGCTCGCGCACGCGCTGGTCGCGCAAGGCGTCGGCAGCGGGCCGCTGACGCGGATGATCTCGGGGCTCAACGACCGCCTGACGATGCGCGTGCTCGACCTCGTGAAGGTCGGCTTCGACCTGTCGGGCGTCGGCGTGTGCTGGCTCGGACTCGGGTCGGAGGGGCGGGCCGAGCAGACCATCGCCACCGACCAGGACAACGCGATCGTATTCCTGCCCGACGACGCCGGCGTTCCGGAAGCCGCCGTGCGCGAGCGCCTGGTGCCGTTCGCGCATGCGGTGAACGAGGCGCTCGACCGATGCGGCTATCCGCTGTGCGCCGGCGACGTGATGGCGGGGAACGCGCGCTGGTGCCTGTCGCTCGACGAATGGATCGCGACCTTCGCGGGCTGGATCGATCGCGGCGACGGCGAGGCGCTCCTCGGCGCGAGCATCTTCTTCGACTTCCGTCCGCTGTGGGGCGCGAGTCATCTCGCGCAATCGCTGCGTGCCGACGTCACGCCGCGCGCGGTGGCGACGCCGCGCTTCCGCAAGCAGATGAGCGACAACGCGCGGCGCCGGCGCCCACCGCTGTCGTGGAGGGGCGAGATCAAGGAGGCCGAGGACGCGATCGGCGTCGAGGGCATCGACGTCAAGGTCTTCGGCAGCATGCCCATCACCGATGCCGCGCGCATCCTCGCACTCGGCGCCGGGGTCACCGCGGCCGGCACCGTCGAGCGGCTGCGCGAGGCCGGGCCCAAGCTCGGCCTCGCGCAGGCCGACGTCGCCAACTGGTGCGATTCGTTCGAATACCTGCAGATGCTGCGGCTGCGCATGCAGCATCTCCGCTACACGCACGAGCTCCCGCCGGCCGCCAATCCGAATCTCGTCCCGGTCGCGAGCCTCTCGGCGCTCGACCGCCGCGTGCTGAAGGAGGCGCTGCGGCAGGTGCGCAAGCTGCAGCAGCGGCTGGCGCTCGACTATCCTTGACCGTCGCCGGTCGCCACGAGCCTTGATCGAGCGCATTGCCGTGGCCCGGGGCACTCGCTAGCATGACGGGCCTTCGCATGGAGTCGCCATGAGCTTTTCCTTTACCGGCAAGTTCCCCGTCAAGCGCCAGCGCCGCATGCGCCGCGACGATTTCTCCCGCCGCATGATGCGCGAGACGCGTCTCGCACCCGACGATTTCATCTACCCGGTGTTCGTCCTCGACGGCGCCAAGCGCGAGGAGCCCGTGCCGTCGCTCCCCGGCGTGTCGCGCCGCAGCGTCGACCTCCTGTTCCGCGAGGCCGAGGCCTGCGTGGCGCTGGGGGTGCCCGCGATCGCGCTGTTCCCCGTGATCCCGCAGGACCAGAAGTCGCTCGACGCCGCCAACGCATGGCATCCGGAAGGGCTCGTGCCGCGCACGGTGCGCGCGTTGAAGGAGCGCTTCCCTTCGCTCGGCGTGATCACCGACGTCGCGCTCGACCCGTATACGAGTCCACGGGCAGGACGGGATCATCGACGAGTCCGGGTACGTGCTGAACGAAGTCACGGTGGCGGCGCTGGTCAAGCAGGCGCTGTGCCATGCGGACGCCGGCGTCGACATGGTCGCGCCGTCCGACATGATGGACGGCCGCATCGGCTCGGTGCGCGACGCGCTCGACGGCGCCGGGCACGAATTGACGCGCATCCTCGCCTACTCGGCGAAGTACGCGTCGTCGTTCTACGGCCCGTTCCGCGACGCGGTCGGCTCGTCGGCGAACCTCAAGGGCGGCGACAAGTACACCTACCAGATGGACCCCGCCAACACCGACGAGGCGCTGTGGGAGACCTACCTCGACATCCGCGAGGGCGCGGACATGGTGATGGTGAAGCCGGGCATGCCCTACCTCGACATCCTGCGCCGCGTGAAGGACACGTTCGGGATGCCGACGGCCGTGTACCAGGTGTCCGGCGAGTACGCGATGCTCAAGGCCGCGGCGCAGAACGGCTGGCTCGACGAACGCGCCTGCGTGCTCGAGGCGCTGCTCGGCATGAAGCGCGCGGGCGCCGACGCGATCCTCACCTACTTCGCGCTCGACGCGTCGCGCTGGCTGAAGGGCTAGCGGGGACCGGGTTCAGGAATCGCCGGGCGTCGCGCCGGCCAGCAGCGCTTCGACCGCGGCGGCGTCGAGCCGCACTTCCTCGTTGCCGTGACGGTCGCGCCGCGGGCGCTGCCGCGCGTCGTCGGGATCGCGGATCGACAGCCGCACGCCGCCCTCCTTCGTCTCCACGTAGAGCTCGGCCGCGCCGTCGCGGTCGGCGTGCATGTTGCGATAGTCGACGCCGTCGTTGAGCAGGGCGAGCTCGACCAGCTTGGCGTCCGCGGCAACGAGCTCGAGCCGCACGTCGCTGTGCTCGGTGGCCCAGCCCTCGGCCACGCCGCCGGTCAGTAGCGGCGAGAACGTCTCGAGCCGGCGCATCCAGCGCAGCGCCAGCTCGCGCTGCGCGCGCAGCGTCGCGCCGTGCGCGTCGCCGCCGAAGATCGCGTGGTAGTCGGCGAGCGCAGTCTCGATCTCGTCGTCGCCCGGGAGCGCCTCGCGCTCGGGCAGCATCAGCTGGCGCGCGGCCTTGCGCTTGGCGAGCGACCAGTCCGCGATGCCGTGCTCCGCGATGAGCTTCGCCGCCACTTGCGCGATGCGCAGGCGCGTCTGCGCAGCGCGGCCTTCGGGGCGCGCGGGCCGTCCGCGCGAGGGCGACGAGCTCCGCTGTCCCACGGCCGCTTCCTAGAAGAGCTGGTCGCGCACGTCCGGCGTCGCGCGACCCGGCGCCGCGGCCGGGGCCGGTCCGAACGATTCCGAGCGTCCGGCCGGCGGGAACTCCGCGAGGAAGTACTCGCTGAGGTTGCTCGAGTCGTCGCGCAGGCCCGTTTCGGCGTTGATCCGCACCTGGATCACGCCGTCCGGCGGGCTGATCGGCTTCTCCGGCACGCCCTTCAGCGCGCGCTGCATGAAGTTGATCCAGATCGGCAGTGCCGCGACCCCGCCGGTCTCGTTGGCGCCGAGCGTCTTCGGCTGGTCGTAGCCGATCCAGGCGACGCCGACCAACGACGCGTTGTAGCCGCAGAACCACGCGTCGACGTTCTCGTTGGTGGTGCCGGTCTTGCCCGCGAGGTCCTTGCGGCCGAGCACCTGCGCCCGCGTCGCGGTGCCGAACGCGATGACGTCGCGCAGCAGCGTCGTCATCACGAAGGCGTTGCGCGGATCGATCGCGCGCTCGGCGTTCTCGCCGGCGACGGCCGGCTTGGCTTCCGACAGCACGTTGCCCTTCGCGTCCGTCACGCGCGCGATGAGGTAGGGCGCGACGCGATAGCCGCCGTTGGCGAAGACCGCGTACGCGGCCGCCATCTGCAGCGGCGTCGCCGAGCCGGCGCCCAGCGCCATCGTCAGGTAGGGGGGATGCATCTTCGGATCGAAGCCGAACCGGGCGATGTAGTCCTGCACGTACTGCGGGCCGATGGCCTGCATCACGCGCACGGTCACGAGGTTCTTCGACTTGGCGAGCGCGTTGCGCAGGCGCATCGGGCCGTCGAACTTGCCGTCGTAGTTCTTGGGCTCCCAGTCCTCGCCGCCGGCCTTGTCGCCGGGCACGAAGAACGGCGCGTCGTTGACCACGGTCGCCGGCGAGAAGCCCTTCTCCAGCGCCGCCGAGTAGATGAACGGCTTGAACGACGAGCCCGGCTGGCGCATCGCCTGCGTCACGTGGTTGAACTTGTTGCTGTCGTACTCGAAGCCGCCGGTCAGCGCGAGGATGGCGCCGTCGAGCGGCGATATCGCGATGAAGGCCGACTCCGCCAGCGGCAACTGCCCGATGGACCAGCGGTTCTTGTCGTCCTTGGACAGGCGGATCACGGCGCCGCGCCGGATGCGCTGCGCCGCCGGCGTCTTGTCGGTGAGGTTGCGGGCTGCGAACTTGAGGCCGTCGCCGTTGATGGCGACGACGTCGCCGCTCGCCAGGACGGCCTTCACCTCGCTGGCGCTGGCCTCGAGCACGACCGCCGGCACGAGGTTGTCGCTGTCGTTGGCCTCCTGGAACACGCGATCGAGCACGGCATCCTGCTCCGGCCTGCTCGGCGGGGAGGTTCACGTAGGCCTCGGGACCGCGGTAGCCGTGGCGTCGGTCGTAGTCGACCACGCCGCGGCGGACCGCCGCGTAGGCGGCCTCCTGGTCGGCCTTGCGCACGGTGGTCCAGACCGTGATGCCCTTGGTGTAGGCATCCTCGCCGAAGGCGTCGAACACCACCTGCCGCGCCATCTCGGCGACCCACTCGGCGTGGGTGGGCAGCACGTCGCGGATGCCCTGGCGGACCGCCAGGGGCGCGGCCTGCGCGTCGGCGAACTGCGCGTCCGTGATGTACTGGAGCTCGTGCATCCGCCGGAGCACGTAGAGCTGCCGGGTCTTGGCCCGCCTGGGGTTGGTGACCGGGTTGTAGGCGGAAGGCGCCTTCGGCAGGCCCGCCAGCATCGCCGCTTCGGCGACGGTGACGTCCTTCAGCGGCTTGCCATAGTAGATCTGGGCGGCGGCGGCGAAGCCGTAGGCTCGCTGGCCGAGGAAGATCTGGTTGACGTAGAGCTCGAGGATCTCGTCCTTGGTGAGGTTGGCCTCGATCTTCCAGGCGAGCAGCACCTCGCGCAGCTTGCGGGTGATGGTCTTCTCCCGGGTGAGGAAGAAGTTGCGCGCGACCTGCATGGTGATGGTGCCGGCGCCCTGCTGGGTGCCGGAGGCGACGTTGGCCAGCGCCGCCCGGGCGACGCTCAAGTAGTCGACGCCGCCATGTTGGTAGAAACGCTCGTCTTCAGCGGCCAAAATGGCGTGTTTCATGACATCCGGGACTTCCCGGATGGTCACGATCGCCCGCCGTTCCTCCCCGAATTCGCCCAGGAGCTCGCCCTCGGACGAGACGATCCGCAGGGGGATTTTCGGCTGGTAGTCGGTCAGCGCCTCGAGCGACGGGAGCGTCGGCCACAGCAGCGCCAGCACGAACGCGCCCAGCAGCGCGCCGACGACGCCCAGGCCGAGCGCGACCGAGACCAGATAGAGGACCCAGCGCTTTAGCACGGAGGAATAAAACTTGCGTAAGGGTGGGGGTTCGTTGCGTCGGTGCCGCAGGGCACGCAACTTGCTGTTACGCAGACACCCAAACAAATTGACAAGGTTCATACTTGCTGCCAGAGTTTAATGTAGTTTGTCAGCATCTGGCCTTGCCCAGCCATGATTGCCGAAAAATTCTCATCCGTCACTGACTTCTTCAAAACGAAGTCTCCCTCGCTGATCGGCGTCGATATCGCATCGACCTCGATCAAGCTGATCGAGCTCTCGCAGACGGGGAAGGGCACGTTCCGGCTGGAACGATACGCCATCGAGCCGCTGCCCAAGGATACGGTCACGGACGGCAACATCGCCAACCTCGACCAGGTCAGCGACGCGCTGAAGCGCGGCTGGAAGCGCCTGGGCAGCCGCAACCGCAATATTGCCATGGCCCTGCCCGCCGCCATGGTCATCACGAAGAAGATCATCGTTCCCTCCGGCCAGAAGGAAGAGGAGCTCGAGCTCACGGTCGAGGCCGAGGCCAACCAGTACATTCCGTTCGCGCTCGACGAGGTCAACCTCGATTTCCAGATCCTCGGGCCCGCGCCGAACAACCCCGACGAGGTCGAGGTGCTGATCGCCGCCTCCCGCAAGGAGAAGGTCGAGGACCGCGTGGCCATCGCCGAGGCCGCCGGCCTCAAGCCCCGGGTGATGGACGTCGAGTCGTACGCGACCCAGGAGGTGTTCGGGCTGATCGCCCCGTCGCTGCCGGCGAACGGCCGCGACCAGAACATCGCGCTGGTGGATATCGGCGCCCATGTCACGCACTTCTATGTGTTGCGGAACAACCAGTTCCTGTTCTCCCGTGACCAGGCCTTCGGCGGCAACCAGCTGACGCAGGACATCCAGCGCGCGTTCAACCTGTCGCCCGAGGAAGCGGAGTCCGCCAAGAAGAACCAGGGCTTGCCGGAGAACTATGACAGCGACGTTCTCCAGCCGTTCATGGAAACGCTCGCGCTGGAGATCACGCGGGCGCTGCAGTTCTTCTTCACGTCGACGTCCCACAACCAGGTCGACCAGGTCGTGCTGGCCGGCGGCTGCGCGGCGCTGCCCGGCATCGACGAGCTGGTGGCCAAGCGCGCCGGGGTGGCCACGGTCGTCGCCAATCCGTTCGCCTCCATGCAGGCGTCCGACCGCATCCGGCCGCGGCAGCTCGCGCAGGACGCCCCGATGCTGCTGATCGCGACCGGCCTAGCGCTGCGGAGCTTCGAGTAATGGCCGGCGTCCGCATCAATCTGCTGCCGCACCGGGAGCAGAAGCGCCAGGCACGGCAGCGCCAGTTCATCTCGCTCGTGCTGTCGCTGGCGGTGCTGGCGCTGGCGGTCGTGGCGCTCGTGCACGGCATTCTCGCCGCCGCAGATCGACAACCAGAAGGACCGCAACGGGCTCCTCAAGAAGGAGATCGCGAAGCTCGACGAGCAGATCAAGGAGATCGACCGCCTGCGCGACCAGATCCAGGCGGTGCGTCGCCCGCAAGCAGGTCGTGGAGACGCTGCAGGCCAACCGGAGCGAGGCCGTGCACCTGCTCGACCAGCTGGTGCGCCAGCTGCCGGACGGCATCTACCTCAAGCAGCGTGCGCCAAGCCGGTACAAAAGTGACAATCTCCGGCTATGCGCAGTCCAACGCGCGGGTCTCGACGCTGATGCGCAACATCGAGTCGTCGCCGTGGCTCGAGAAGCCCGAGCTCATCGAGATCAAGCTGGTGCCGTCGCCCGGGGTGCCGCCAAAGGCCGCGACCTCAAGATCAACGAGTTCACGCTGAACTTCCTGATCAAGCGGGCCGCGCCCACCGAGGCCAAGGCGACCGCGGCGCCGCCGTGGCGGCACCGGGAAGGGCGCACCCGGCAAGGCGGCACCCGGCAAGGCCGCCGCCCGCGGCGCCGGCCAAGACCAAGGCCGCGGCGCCCACCCGCGAGAGGCTCGCATGAACCTCGACGACCTCCGCCGCCTCAATATCCGGGACATCGGCAACTGGCCGCTGCTGCCGAAGATCCTGCATCCTGCTCGGCCTTCTGGTCGTCGATCATCGGCGCCGGCTTCCTGCTCGACTGGAAGGACCAGTGGGACACGCTGCGAGGCCGCGCAGGCCGAGGAGGGCAAGCTCAAGGAGCAGTACAGCCAGAAGAAGGCCAAGGCGATCAACTTCGAGCTCTACGTCCAGCAGCTGAACGAGGTCGAGCAGTCGTTCGGCGCGCTCGTGAAGCAGCTGCCCAATCGCTCCGAGATCGACGCGCTGCTGACCGACATCAACCAGGCGGGCCTCGGGCCGCGGCCTGCAGTTCGAGCTCTTCCGGCCGGCGACGCAGGAGAAGATGGCGGACTTCTACGCCGAGCTGCCGATCAAGATCCGCATCACCGGCACCTACCACGACATGGGCGCGTTCGCGAGCGACGTCGCGCAGCTGCCGCGCATCGTGACGCTGAACGATCTCGTCGATCGCCAACGACAAGGGCGTGCTGTCGCTCGACGCCGAGGCCAAGACGTTCCGCTACCTCGACGAGGACGAGATCGCGAAGCAGCGCGCCGCGGCGAAGGCCAAGGAAAAGGGCAAGGGCAAGAAATGAACGCGCGCTCGCATCCCTCGTGCTCGTGGGCGCCGCGCTGCTCGCCGGCTGCGGCGGCGAGAGCCACCAGGACCTGCGCGCCTGGATGGCCGAGCAGGGCAAGGGCGCGCGCGGCAAGCTCGATCCGCTGCCGCAGATCAAGCCGTACGACCCGTTCGCGTACAACGCGTTCGACCTGCCCGACCCGTTCAAGCCGCGCAAGATCGAGCCGACCAAGGGCGCCGGCAAGCTCGCGCCCGACCTCACGCGCCGCAAGGAGCCGCTCGAGGCGTTTCCGCTCGAGTCGCTGTCGATGGTCGGCACGCTCGAGAAGAACAAGACGATCTTTGCGCTCGTGCGCACGCCGGAACGCGACGTCTACCAGGTCCGCGCCGGGCAACTACCTCGGCCAGAACTACGGCGTCGTGACCAACATCGGCGAGGGCGAGGTCAAGCTCAAGGAACTGGTGCAGGACGGCGCCGGAGACTGGACCGAACGGTCCAGCACGCTGCAGCTGCAGAGCCGACGCAAGACCACAGGAGCGGAGACGATGAGCGCGTTACAGGGGAACTCAGAGCCGCGCAGCTGCGTGCGCGCGACGAGGATGGCGCGCCGCGTCCTGCGGCATGCTCGCCGCCCTCGCCGCGTGGCTGTTCGCGAGCGCCGCGCTCGCGCAGATCGGGCAACAGCCTCGACGAACGTCACGGTGTCGCGCGCGAGCTCCGGCCGCGTGGTCGTGCGCTTCCAGCTCAAGAACCCGCCCGCCAATCCGCCTGCCAGCTTCTCGATCAACAATCCGCCGCGCATCGCGCTCGATTTCCTCGACACCGCCAACGGCCTCAACGCGACGCAGCGCGCGGTCGACGAGGCGGGCCTGCGCAGCCTGAACGTCATCCAGGCCGGCAACCGCACGCGCGTCGTGTTCAACCTCAACCGGCCGCAGTCGTTCGACACGCAGGTCGAAGGCAACACGGTCGTCGTCACGCTGAACGACCAGGAGACGGTCAAGCCCGGCACCGACACGGTCCAGCGCTTCGCCGAGGCCAAGGCGGGCGAGACGCAGCACTCGCTGCGCGACATCGATTTCCGCCGCGGCACGCAACGGCGAGGGGCGCCTCGTCGTCGACCTGTCGGACAGCTCCACCGGCATCGACATCCGGCAGCAGGGCCGGACGCTGGTCGTCGATTTCCTCAAGACGTCGGTGCCGCGCAACCTCGAGCGGCGCATCGACGTCGCCGACTTCGGCACGCCGGTGCTCACCGTCGACACGTTCCCGCAGGGCAGCAACGCGCGGATGATCATCGAGCCGAAGGGCCTGTGGGAGCACTCGGCCTACCAGACCGACAACCGCTTCATCCTCGAGGTGAAGCCGATCCTCGAGGATCCGAACAAGCTCGTGCAGGGCTCGCGCGGCGGCTACAAGGGCGAGAAGCTGTCGCTCAACTTCCAGAACGTGGAAGTGCGCGCGGTGCTGCAGGTGATCGCCGACTTCACCGGCCTCAACATCATCACCAGCGACACGGTGCAGGGCAACCTCACGCTGCGGCTGAAGGACATCCCGTGGGACCAGGCGCTCGACATCATCCTGCAGACGAAGGGCCTCGACATGCGCAAGAACGGCAATGTCGTGCTCATCGCGCCGCGGGAGGAGCTCGCGCTCAAGGAGAAGCAGCAGCTCGAGAACGCGATCCAGATCGGCGAGCTCGAGCCGCTGGTGTCCGAGTCGTTCCAGCTCAACTACATCAAGGCGCAGGACATCCTCAACCTGATCACCAGCAACCGGCAGCAGCAGTTCGGCGCCGGTGCGGGGCAGACGCCGACGACCGGCGGACAGGGCTCGATCATCTCCAAGCGCGGCGTCGCGATCATCGACCCGCGCTCCAACATCCTGTTCGTGACGGATACCGCAGCGACGGCTCGAGGAAGTGCGCAAGATCATCCGGCAGATCGACACGCCGATCCGGCAGGTGCTGATCGAGGCGCGCATCGTGATCGCCGGCGATCGCTTCAGCCAGCAGCTCGGCGTGCGCTTCGGCCAGCAGACGGGCTTCACCTTCCTCAACGGCAAGTACGCCGCGGGCTCGGGAGGCTCGCTCGCCACGCAGCCGGTGGTCAGCACGTCGGGTGACAAGCTGGTGCGCGAGACGCGCACGCAGACGCCGTTCGAGCTGGCGTCGGGGATCGCGTCCGCCGGCTATTCGGATTCGCCGCAGCTGAACGTGAACCTGCCGGTCGTCAACGCGGCCGGGCAGCTCGCGCTGACGCTGATCAACCTCGGCAGCGGCAATCTCATCAACCTCGAGCTCTCCGCGCTGGAAGCGGACGGCCGCGGCAAGGTCGTGTCGAGCCCGCGCGTGGTGACCGGCGACAACCAGAAGGCCGGCATCGAGCAGGGCACCGAAATTCCCTACGTCACGCCCGGCAGCGCGAACTCGCCGGCCACCGTGCAGTTCAAGAAGGCTGTGCTGCGCCTCGACGTCACGCCGCAGATCACCGCGGACGGCCGCATCGTCATGAACGTCGAGATCCGCAAGGACTCCGTCGGCCAGTTCGTGCCGGTGCAGGGCGGTGGCCAGGTGCCGTCGATCGACACCAAGAACGTGATCACGCAGATCCAGGTCAACAACGGCGACACGGCCGTGATCGGCGGGATCTACGAGGAGACGATCCGCAACGACGTCACCCAGGTGCCATGGCTCGGCAACCTCCCGATCGTGGGCTACCTCTTCAAGCAGACGGGCAACAGCAGCGAAAAAACCGAGCTGCTGATCTTCCTGACGCCGCGCATCGTGAAGGATTCGGTAACATCCGTGCGGTGAGCGATGCCCCAGGCGGCGTTCCTGCCGCCCCGCCTTCCGTTGCCCCGGTGCCGCTTCGCCGGGGCAATTTGTTTCTGGTCGGCCTCCCCGGGGCCGGCAAGTCGACGCTCGGCCGGCAGCTCGCGCGGCGCCTCGCGCTGCGCTTCGTCGATGCGGACGCCGAGCTCGAGCACCGGCTGGGCGTGTCGATCCCCACCATCTTCGAGATCGAAGGCGAGCCGGGATTCCGCGATCGCGAGGAAGCCACGCTCGACGAGCTGACCCGGCTGCACGGGATCGTTCTGTCCACCGGCGGCGGCGCGGTGCTGCGCCCGAACAACCGCGTGCGGCTGCGCGAAAACGGCACCGTGATCTACCTGCATGCGGAGCCGTCGACGCTGTGGACGCGCGTGCGCCACAGTCGCAACCGGCCGCTGCTGCAGACGGCCGATCCGCTGTCGCGCCTCGCCGAGCTCTACTCGCAGCGCGATGCGCTGTACCGCGAGACGGCGGATCATGTCGTCGAATCCGAGCGCAACGAGGTCATGCGCCTCGTGCGCATGTTCGAACCGGCCACGAAAGTCACGATGAGCATTAGCAAGAATCCTCCTGCACGCCCGGGGTCCGCCCACGGATCCCCGCATTCCGCCGCCGTGGCGCCGACGACCTTGCGGACGCTCGAAGTCGCGCTCGCCGAGCGCAGCTACCCCATTCGCATCGGCGCCGGCGCGATGCGCGACGCCGGCGCGGTGGTCGCGGCGAATGGCGCGACCACCGCGGTCGTCGTGACCAACGACGACCGTGGCCCGCCACTGGCTCGACGCCGCTGCACGCGAGCCTCGCGGGCGCCGGGCTGCGCGTCGACACCATCTCGATCGGCGACGGCGAAACGCACAAGAACTGGCAGACGCTGTACGACGTGCTGACGCGCCTGCTCGAGCTCAAGGCCGAGCGGCGCACGATGGTCGTCGCGCTGGGCGGTGGCGTGGTCGGCGACATCGCCGGCTTCGCCGCGGCGATCTACCAGCGCGGGATGCCGTTCGTGCAGATTCCCACCACCCTGCTGGCGCAGGTCGATTCGTCGGTCGGCGGCAAGACGGGCGTCAATCATCCGCTCGGCAAGAACATGATCGGCGCCTTCTACCAGCCGCGCGCGGTGCTCATCGACACCGATTGCCTGGCGACGCTGCCCACGCGCGAGCTCGCGGCGGGATTGGCCGAGGTGATCAAGTACGGCGCCATCCGCGACGCCGGTTTCTTCGCGTGGCTCGAGCGCAACATCGGTGCCCTGGTCGCGCGCGACGGCGATGCGCTCGCCGAGGCCATCCACGTGAGCTGCCGGATCAAGGCGCAGATCGTCGGCGCAGACGAGCGCGAGGAAGGCGAGCGCGCGCTCCTGAACTTGGGCCACACGTTCGGGCACGCGATCGAAAGCGGGATGGGCTATGGCCAATGGCTGCACGGCGAGGCCGTGGCCGCCGGCATGGTCATCGCGGCGGAAGTTTCGCAGCGCCTCGGCCGCATCGACGCCGCGGCGACCGCCCGGCTGCGCGCGCTCGTCGCCGGCGCGGGCCTGCCGGTCGAACCGCCCCGCACTGGGCTTCGAGCGCTGGAAGTCGCTGATGGGCCGCGACAAGAAGGTCCGCGCGGGAGCGATCCGGTACGTCCTGCTGGCCGCGCTCGGCGACGCGTTCGTGACTGCCGACGTCCCGGATGAAGTCCTGGGCGAAGTGCTGCCCTGATCGCAACGCGCGCTCGATCCCACAACAACGGCGGCCTTCGGGCCGCCGTTTGCATTGCGGGCGCTGCCAGGTGGCGCCGCCCACTGCGGGACGCGAATTCCAGCGGCTGAAAGCGGAACGGCGACCCGAAGGCCGCCGTTCCGATTGTGGGAGAACTGCTACGGCGTGCAGGTGATGGTGCGCACCAGCAGTTGTTGCGAGGTGCTCGAATCCCGGATCGTGAGCTGAACCGTCTGCGCGATCGGCGACAGGCCCGTGACCGCGAAGCCGCCGCCGGAGGTCGGGACGATCGCCGGCGTGATTACACCCACCGTGCCCGGAACCGAGAACGACACGTTGTACGGCGGCGAGCCTCCGGTCACCACGAAGTTCGAGACGGTCGACTGCGCACCGCAGACCAGCGCCGTGTACGTGTAGCCCGCGGCGGGCAGCACGTCCATGGCCGGCGAGGTCGCGCCGGTCGGACACGAGATCGTGACGACCTGCTGCAGCTGCGGCGTGCCCGCATCGGCGACCGTGACGTTGGTCGTCAGCGCGGTGTCGCGCAGGCCGGTGACGCTGAATCCCTGGCCCGACGTGGTGAGCGTGGTCGGCGTGATCGTCGCACCGGTGCCGCCGGACGCGAAGAACACGTTGTAGGGCGGCGTGCCGCCGGTGACCACGAAGTTCGACGTCTTGCCCACGCAGGTGCTCGACAGGTAGTTGTAGTTCGCCGGCGCGACGACCAGCGCGCTGGGTGTAGGCGGCGGCGTCGAGCCGCTGCAGTCGATGGTCACCGTGCCGGACTGGCGTGGGCTCGACGAATCGAAGAGCGTGATCGTCGTCTGCGAAGGCGAGGTCATGCCGCTGACCACGACGGCCTGGCCGCCCGTGATGCCGTTCTGCGGCGCCAGCGTCGGCGAGGTCGGGCTCGTGCTGGACGTGATCACCGCGGAGTACGGCGTCGTGCCACCGGTGCCGATGAACTGGAAGGTGTTGGCCGGCACGCAATTGACCTTGGCAATCGCGCCGGGTGTCACCGTCAAGGCAGTGGGCGGTGGCGGCGTCGGCGCCGAACTGCCGAGCTGGTTGGTGACGGTCGGATACGAGCCCGTCGGGATGGTGAGGCCGTTCGCGTCGGTGATGACGTAGGTCAGGTTGATGAAGCAGGTGCCGTTCGTGGTGGTCACGAACGCACCGCCGCTCTTGGTCACCGGGATGCCGGTGAGCGTCACGGCGCCGGGGAAATTGACCCCGACCTGGTACGGCGGCGTGCCGCCGAAGATGTAGTTCGTCACGGACACGCCGCTGCTGCAGTGCTGGTTGTCGGGTCCGTTGATCGTGGTGCTGCCCTGCGGCAGCACGGCCAGCGTCTGTCCGCCGACCGTGATCTGCTGGATCACGAACGTGCCGGTGACCTGATTGCCCGTGGTGATGTCGGTCGCGCGGATGATGCCGGATTGCGTCGGCGTATCGGCGGGGACGGACAGCACGACGCGCGCATTGCCGTTGACGTCGGTGGTGGTGGTCAGCGTCGACACCAGCGGCTGCGCCGGATTGGTGGAGACGATCGAGTAGCTGCCCTGCACGACTTCGAAGCGCACCGCACGCGCCGCCAGCCCAACGCCGCCGGCGCCGGTGACCTTGACCTGCGCGGTGCCGGTCGAGCCCGAGCACACCGTGTTGTCGGCAACCGTGCACGCCGGGTTCGGATTGGACGTGACGGTGATGCCGCTCGGCAGCAACGGGGCCGGCTGGACGCTGACGGTGGCGTTGGTGGTGGTGGCCGTCGAATCCTGGACGGTGAGGGTGATCGCCCGGGCCTCGGTGACCTGGTTGGCGGACAGCACGATCGTGTCGCCGGACACCGTGCTCGCGACCGGCAGCGTGGTGCCGTCGCTGGAAAACGCGCGGTAGGGGGCGACGCCTCCGGACACCGTGACCGTCGCCGGGTTGCCGGGGTAGACGGTGATGGCCGTCGGCAGCAACGTCAGCGGCGGAATCACCGGCGGCGGCGGAGTGTACGGATTGTTGGGCGCCCCGCTGCCTCCGCCGCAGCCCGCAAGCAGCATGATCCCGGCAATGCCCAAAAGGCCAAGCGCCCCGCGCAGCCATGCGGCCAGACGTCCTTCTACCATGGTTCCCGATCCTGATGATGTTGTCCTAAAAATCCGCTCTGCGGCCGGCGATTTTGAACGCTGCAACAAGCATCTAGGCGATTTTGTTCAGATTAAAGCCCAAGTGCATGACAGGCGCAAGTATTTCTCTCCGGCGGAACAGATGCCGCCGGCGGTCGCTGTTGCACTCGGAGCGATGCTGCGGCGCGCGGCATATTGCCGCATTGCAGCATCGCGAGTAGTATGGACGGTTTCGGCCTGCTTTCCGAATTCGCGGGCGGGCGGGGCATATTCTGCCCGTGGCCGGCCGGCAGAACCGACGATCGAGGGAATGGTGGAACAGGAGCAACGCGTTCATCGATGTGGCCGCCGGCGGCCCAAGGCATGTACGACCCGGCGCAACGAGCACGACGCGTGCGGCCTGGGGTTCATCGCGCACATCAAGGGCCGCAAGAGCCACGCGATCATCCGTCACGGGCTCGCGATCCTCGAGAACCTCACGCATCGCGGCGCCACGGGCGCCGATCCGCTGCAGGGCGATGGCGCCGGCATCCTGATCCAGCTTCCGGACGCGTTCCTGCGCCGCGCGTGCGGCAAGCTCGGCATCACGCTGCCGGCGATCGGCCAGTACGGCGTCGGCATGGTGTTCCTGCCGCAGGAGCCGGCGTCGCGCATGGCGTGCGAGCAGGAGATCGAGCGCGCGATCGTCGCCGAAGGCCAGGTGCTGCTCGGCTGGCGCGACGTGCCCGACCAACAACGCGGGGACTGTCCGAGCGCACCAAGGAGGTCGAGCCGGTCATCCGCCAGGTGTTCGTCGGACGCGGCGCGCGCGACGTCGACCAGGACGCGCTGGAGCGCAAGCTGTACGTGATCCGCAAGCGTGCGGGCCACGCGATCCAGTCGCTGAACCTGCGTCACGGCAAGGAGTTCTACGTCGCCGTCGATGTCGACGCGCACGATCGTCTACAAGGGCATGCTGCTCGCCGCACCAGGTCGGCGAGTTCTACGCGGACCTGTCGGACGAGTCGATGGTGATCGGCGCTCGCGATGGTCCACCAGCGCTTCTCGACCAACACGTTCCCGACGTGGGACCTGGCGCACCCGTTCCGCTTCGTCTGCCACAACGGCGAGATCAACACGCTGCGCGGCAACTTCAACTGGATCCGCGCGCGCGAGGGCGCGATCGCCTCGAAGGTGCTGGGCGACGACCTGCCCAAGCTCTGGCCGCTGATCTACGACGGCCAGTCGGATTCCGCGTCGTTCGACAACGCGCTCGAGCTGCTCGTGATGGGCGGCTACCCGCTGTCGCACGCGATGATGATGATGATTCCCGAGGCGTGGGCCGGCAATCCGCTGATGGACGAGGACCGCCGCGCGTTCTACGAGTACCACGCGGCGCTGATGGAGCCGTGGGACGGTCCCGCGGCGATGGCGTTCACCGACGGCCGCCAGATCGGCGCGACGCTCGACCGCAACGGGCTGCGGCCGGCGCGCTTCGTCGTCACCGACGACGACTACATCGTGATGGCCTCGGAAGTCGGCGTGCTCGACATCCCGGAGTAGAAGATCGTCAAGAAGTGGCGGCTGCAGCCGGGCAAGATGCTGCTGGTCGACCTCGAGCAGGGGCGCATCGTCGACGACGACGAGCTGAAGCGCACGCTCGCGACGCAGAAGCCGTACCGCGAATGGATCGACGCGTGCCGGATGCGCCTCGAGGACATGCCCGAGCCCGCGCCGGCGGCGCCGTCCGACGGTGCCGCTGCTCGATCGCCAGCAGGCGTTCGGCTACACGCAGGAGGACGTGAAGATCCTGCTGACGCCGATGGCGCAGAACGGCGAGGAGGCGATGGGCTCGATGGGCAACGACGCCGCGCTGCCGGTGCTCTCCGATCGCCCGAAGGTGTTCTACAACTACTTCAAGCAGCTGTTCGCGCAGGTCACGAACCCGCCGATCGATCCGATCCGCGAGGAGCTCGTGATGTCGCTCGTCTCGTTCATCGGGCCGCGGCCGAACCTGCTCGGGGATCGACGCCACCGAGCCGCCGATGCGGCTCGAGGCGCAGCAGCCGATCCTGACGCCGGACAACATGGAGAAGATCCGGCACGTCGAGCTCTTCTCGGCGGTGCGTTCCGCTCGATCGAGCTCGACATCTGCTATCCGGCGCACGTGGGGCGCGAACGGCATGGAGGCCGCGCTCGCGAGCCTCGCCGCGCATGCGGAGGACGCGATCCGGCAGGGCTACAACATCCTGATCCTGTCCGACCGCAGCGTGGCGCCGGACGCGCTGCCGATTCCCGCGCTGCTCGCGACCGCCGCCGTGCACGAGCACCTGGTGAAGAAGGGCCTGCGCACGTCGGCGGGCCTGGTCGTCGAGACCGGCTCGGCGCGCGAGGTGCATCACTTCGCGTTGCTCGCGGGCTACGGCGCGGAGGCGATCCACCCGTATCTCGCGCTCGAGACGCTCGCGCAGACTTCCGGCGTCGATTCCCGAGATCGATCCCAAGGAATCGGGCAAGCGCTTCATCAAGGCGATCTGCAAGGGCCTGTACAAGGTGATGTCCAAGATGGGCATCTCGACGTACCAGTCGTACTGCGGCGCGCAGATCTTCGAGGCGGTCGGCCTGCAGAAGGCGTTCGTCGACAAGTACTTCACCGGCACGTCGAGCAACGTCGAGGGCATCGGCCTCTTCGAGGTCGCCGAGGAATCGGCGCGCCTGCATCGGCTCGCGTTCGGCGACGATCCGCTCCTGCGCGACATGCTCGATGCGGGCGGCGAGTACCACTACCGGATCCGCGGCGAAGCGCACATGTGGACGCCGGAGTCGATCGCGAAGCTGCAGCACGCGGCGCGCTCGAACAGCGTTGCGACGTACAAGGACTACGCGAAGCTCATCAACGAGCAGACCCGCGAGCTGAAGACGCTGCGCGGCCTGTTCGAGTTCAAGGCGGCCGAGCGCACGCCGGTGCCGATCGACGAGGTCGAGCCGGCGACGTCGATCGTCACAGCGCTTCGCGACCGGCGCGATGAGCCTGGGGTCGATCTCGACCGAGGCGCACACGACGCTCGCCAGTCGCGATGAACCGCATCGGCGGCAAGTCGAACACCGGCGAGGGCGGCGAGGACGAGGCGCGCTATCGCACCGAGCTGCGCACCGGCAAGAGCGGCGTGAAGTCGACGGCGACATGCTGTCGGCGGTCATCGGCCGCGATCGCGTCGAGCACGACATTCGCGCTCAAGGCCGGCGACAGCCTGCGCTCGAAGATCAAGCAGGTGGCGTCCGGCCGCTTCGGCGTGACGGCGGAGTACCTGGCCTCGGCCGACCAGATCCAGATCAAGATGGCGCAGGGCGCCAAGCCCGGCGAGGGCGGCCAGCTGCCCGGCCACAAGGTGTCCGAGTACATCGCGAAGCTGCGCTATTCGGTGCCGGGCGTCGGCCTCATCTCGCCGCCGCCGCACCACGACATCTATTCGATCGAGGATCTGGCGCAGCTCATCCACGACCTGAAGAACGCGAACCCGAAGGCGTCGATCTCGGTCAAGCTCGTGTCCGAGGTCGGCGTGGGCACGGTCGCCGCGGGCGTGGCGAAGGCCAAGGCCGACCACGTGACGATCGCCGGCCACGACGGCGGCACCGGCGCATCGCCGGTGTCGTCGATCAAGCACGCCGGCACGCCGTGGGAGCTCGGCCTCGCCGAGACGCAGCAGACGCTGGTGCTCAACCGGCTGCGCGGCCGCATCGCGGTGCAGGTCGACGGCCAGATGAAGACCGGCCGCGACGTCGTCATCGGCGCGATGCTCGGCGCCGACGAGTTCGGCTTCGCGACCGCGCCGCTGGTGGTCGCCGGCTGCATCATGATGCGCAAGTGCCACCTCAACACCTGCCCGGTCGGCGTCGCCACGCAGGATCCGGTGCTGCGCCGGAAGTTCAGCGGCCAGCCCGAGCACGTCGTCAACTATTTCTTCTTCGTCGCCGAGGAAGTGCGCGAGCTGATGGCGCAGCTGGGCTTCCGCACGTTCGACGAGATGATCGGCCGCGCCGACCTGCTCGACATGCGCGCGGGCATCGCGCACTGGAAGGCGCGCGGGCTCGACTTCACGCGCGTGTTCCACCAGCCGAAGATGCCCGCGGACGTCGCGCGCTCGCGCAAGGAAGAGCAGGACCACGGCCTCGCGCGCGCGCTCGACCATCAGCCTGATCGCCGACGCGCAGCCGGCGATCGAGAAGCGGCAGCCGGTGCGGCTCACGCAGCGGATCCGCAACGCGAACCGCTCGGTCGGCGCGATGCTCTCGGGCGTGGTCGCGCACCGCTACGGCCACGAGGGCCTGCCGGAGGACACGATCCACGTCGCGTTCGAGGGCATCGCCGGGCAGAGCTTCGGCGCGTTCCTCGCGCGCGGCATCACGTTCGAGCTGCAGGGCGCGACCAACGACTACGTCGGCAAGGGGCTGTCCGGCGGGCGCATCGTCGTCTATCCGGATCCGGCGTGTCCCGCCAAGGCCGGAGGAGAACATCGTCGTCGGCAACACCGTGATGTACGGCGCGATCGAGGGCGAGGCGTACTTCCGCGGCGTCGCCGGCGAGCGCTTCTGCGTGCGCAATTCCGGCGCGACGGCGGTCGTCGAAGGCACCGGCGACCACGGCTGCGAGTACATGACCGGCGGCACGGTGGTCGTGCTCGGCGCGACCGGGCGCAACTTCGCCGCGGGCATGAGCGGCGGCATCGCCTACGTCTACGATGCCGGACGGCACGTTCGCGCAGCGCTGCAACACGTCGATGGTGGCGCTCGAGCCGCTGCACGACCGAGGCGCAGCAGACGGCCGCCGAGCGCGAGCTCGCCGCGCAGGGCAAGGGCCGGCAGCGGCATCGCGGGCAAGTCGGACGAGGCGCTGCTGCGCGAGCTGATCGAGCGGCACCTGCGCTTCACCGGCAGCACGCTCGCGCTCGCGATGCTCGACGACTGGGAGACCGCGCGCGGCAAGTTCGTGAAGGTGTTCCCGCACGAGTACCGGCGGGCGCTCACCGAGATGCATGCCGCGAAGGCCGCCGCGCGCCCGCGGAAGCGGCGAAGCAGCGCGCGGCGGCATAGACACGACGCGTACGGCGATGCGCATCTTGCCGTGACCGCGCTGCGTCCGCCGCGCCGGCGCGCGGCGCGGACGTCACGAACCATGGGCAAGATCACCGGATTTCTCGAACTGCAGCGCATCCAGGAAGCCGCCGAGCCGGCCGGCCGAGCGCGTCCGCCACTACCGCGAGTTCGTCCTCGCGCTCAAGGACGACGAGGCGATCCAGGCAGGGCGCGCGCTGCATGGATTGCGGCATTCCGTTCTGCCAGACCGGCTGCCCGGTCCACAACATCATCCCGGACTGGAACGACCTCGTGTACCGGCACCAGTGGCGCAACGCGCTCGACGTGCTGCACTCGACCAACAATTTCCCGGAGTTCACCGGCCGCGTGTGCCCGGCGCCGTGCGAGGCGGCCTGCACGCTCAACATCAACAACGATCCGGTCGGCATCAAGTCGATCGAGCACTTCATCATCGACAAGGGCTGGGAGGAGGGCTGGGTCGCGCCGCAGCCGCCCGAGCGCGAAGACCGGCCGGCGCGTCGCGGTGGTCGGATCCGGTCCCGCCGGTCTCGCCTGCGCGCAGCAGCTCGCGCGCGCCGGCCACGACGTCGTCGTGTTCGAGAAGGCCGACCGCATCGGCGGCCTGCTGCGCTACGGCATTCCCGACTTCAAGATGGAGAAGCACCTCATCGACCGGCGCATGGCGCAGATGGCCGAGGAGGGCGTCGAGTTCCGGCCGAACTCCAGCGTCGGCGGCAACGTGCCGGCGCAGCGGCTGCTCGCGGAGTTCGACGCGATCGTGCTGACCGGCGGCGCCGAAGCGCCGCGCGATCTCGACGTGCCCGGCCGCGATCTCGACGGCGTGCACTTCGCGATGGAGTTCCTGCCGCAGCAGAACAAGGTCGTCGCGGGCGACGCCGTGACCCGGCAGATCAAGGCCACCGGCAAGCACGTGGTCGTGATCGGCGGCGGCGACACGGGCTCCGACTGCGTCGGCACGTCCAATCGCCACGGCGCGGCGTCGATCACGCAGTTCGAGCTGCTGCCGCAGCCGCCGGAGTCCGAGAACAAGCCGCTCGTGTGGCCGAACTGGCCGATCAAGCTGCGCACGTCGTCGTCGCACGAGGAAGGCTGCTCGCGCGACTGGTCGGTCACGACCAAGCGCTTCGAGGGCAGCGACGGCAAGGTCGAGAAGCTCGTCGCCGCGCGCGTCGAATGGCAGCGCGAAGGCAACGGCGCGATGAAGATGGTGGAGATGCCGGGCAGCGAGTTCGAGCTGAAGGCCGACCTCGTGCTGTTCGCGATGGGCTTCGTCGGCCCCGTGCAGGCGGGCCTGCTCGAGCAGTTCGGCGTCGAACGCGACGCGCGCTCCAACGTCAAGGCCGATACCGACAACTATCGCACGTCGGTGCCCAAGGTGTTCGCGGCGGGCGACATGCGGCGCGGCCAGTCGCTCGTCGTGTGGGCGATCCGCGAGGGCCGCCAGGCGGCGCGCGCCGTCGACGAGTTCCTGATGGGATCGTCGACGCTGCCGCGTGGAGAGTCCGCGCCGTGACGGAAGTCCTCACCCTCGACCTCGAAGGCTGGCAGCCGCACTTGGCACCCGGCGTGCAGGAAGCCGCGGTGCGCGCGCTCGAAGGCGGCGGCGTGGTCGTGCTGCCACACGTCAACTTCGCGCTGTCCGAGCGCGAGCGGCGGTTCCTGTCGCCGCCAGTGGTCCGACGGCCGCGCGAAGAACATGAGCCTCGACGGCGACCGGCTGAAGGGCGCGCAGCGGCGCACGCCGACGATCTCGCCGATCTGGCGGCGATGGTGAGCGCGCTTCGCCGCCGATGCCGCGACGCTGGTGACGACGCTGTTCCCGCGCTACGCGCCGTACGTGAAGCGCGCGCGCACGAGCTTTCGCCCGCAGCCCGCGGTCGGGCGCAACGTGTCGTGGCGCAAGGACGATTCGCGGCTGCACGTCGACGCGTTTCCGTCGCGGCCCGAACCACGGCGAGCGCATCCTGCGCGTGTTCACGCAACCTCAACCCGACCGAGCCGCGCGTGTGGCGCGTCGGCGAGTCGTTCGAGACGATGGCGAAGACGCTGCTGCCGCGCATCAAGGCGCCGCTGCCGGGCTCGGCGGCGGTGCTGGCCGCGCTGCACGTGACCAAGGGCCGGCGCAGCGCGTACGACCACTTCATGCTGAACCTGCACGATCGCGCGAAGGAAGACATGGAGTACCAGCGCGACTGCGCGCAGCAGGTCGTGCCGATCGCGCCCGGCACCACGTGGCTCTGCTTCTCCGACCAGGTGATGCACGCCGCGGTGTCGGGCCAGTACATGCTCGAGCAGACGATCCATCTCCCGGTGTCCGCGCTGTACGACCCGCAACGCGCGCCGCTCGCCATCCTGGAGCGGCTGACCGGCCGCGCGCTGGTGCCGACGGTGCGCGCCTGATCTTTCAGTAGAATCCCCCCACGACCTTGGAAGGGCCGCCGGCGCGCAACGCCGCGGCATCCCCGCATGCTCCAGAACGACACCTTCCTGCGCGCACTGCGCCGCGAGCCGACGCCGTACACGCCCGTGTGGCTGATGCGCCAGGCGGGACGCTACCTGCCCGAGTACAACGCGACGCGCGCGAAGGCAGGCAGCTTCATGGGGCTCGCGACGAATCCCGGCGCTGGCCACCGAGGTGACGCTGCAGCCGCTCGAGCGCTTTCCGCTCGACGCCGCCATCCTGTTCTCGGACATCCTGACGGTGCCCGACGCGATGGGCCTCGGCCTGTCGTTCGCCGAAGGCGAAGGTCCGCGCTTCGCGCGCACCGTGCGCGACGAAGCGGCGGTGCGCGCACTCGCCGTGCCCGACCTCGACAAGCTGCGGTACGTGTTCGACGCGGTCGGGCAGATCAAGCGCGCGCTGCACGGGCGCGTGCCGCTGATCGGTTTCTCGGGCAGCCCGTTCACGCTCGCCTGCTACATGATCGAGGGCCGCGGCAGCGACGATTTCGCGACCGTGCGCAAGATGGCGTACCAGCGGCCCGACCTGCTGGCCGCGCTCACGTCGCTCAATGCGCGCGCGGTCATCGCGTACCTCAACGAGCAGATCGCGCAACGGCGCCGATGCGGTGATGATCTTCGACACGTGGGGCGGCCTGCTGTCGGCCGCCGCATACCGCAAGTTCTCGCTCGCGCCGATGCGCGACGATCATCGCCGGGCTCGCGCCGGGCGCGGACGGGAAGCCGATCCCTTCCATCGTCTTCACCAAGGGCGGCGGCACGTGGCTCGCCCGAGATCGCGCAGTGCGGCGCGCACGGCGTGGGCCTCGACTGGACGATCGACATCGCGCGGCGCGCGCGCGGCGGTCGGCGACAAGGTCGCGCTGCAGGGGAATCTCGACCCGCTGGTGCTGCTGACGGATCACCGCACCGTGAGCGCGCGAGGCGGCGGCGATCGTGCGCGCGGCGGGGCCGGCGCCGGGCCACATCTTCAACCTCGGCCACGGCATCGTGCCGGGCACGCCGCCCGACAACGTCGCGGCGCTGGTGGAGACGGTGCACCGGGTCTCGCGCGAGGTGCGTGCCGACCATTGATCGGCGCGCAAGGCGCCACGGGCAAGCGGCCCGAACCCCGCGCCAGTGCTCGATTTCGCGGGTATTGACAAACGGGCCCGAATGCGGCTCCTCCGCGCCAGTTATGCACATCGAGCCACCCCGTGGCCGCCATTCGCGATGCCTCCCGGGAGCCCGCGGGCGGTGTTTCGCAAGTGTCTGAAAAATATATAATATTTCGGTGCGCCCCTGCGGTGGCGCCGGTGGCGGAACGCGCACGCGTCATAATCGATTGTCAAGGGCCGGCACTTACGCACAAAGTTATACACAGGCGATGTGCGTGATTTCGTCCTCCTTTACGAATGAAGGACTTGGGCGAGATTGCTACGGTGAGTCGTGAGGACTTCGAACACTACAACTTCGCTGTCGCACAGACCTGATGCGCGCCGGCAGGGACCGCGATGCCCGATTGCACGCGTAGCGCTTCCGGTCGCCATCGCGCAGCGCGTTCGACTACTGGGTTCCGGAAGGACTCGCGGTTGCACGCGGCAGCATCGTACGCGCGCCACTCGGCCCGCGCAGCCTGGTCGGCGTCGTCGCCGACATCGTCGCGGAAAGCGAGGTCGCGCCCGAGCAACTGCAGCCGATCCGCGACGTCGTCGCGGGCATCGCGCTGCCGGACGACGTGCTCGATGTCGCCGGCTTCGTCGCGACGTACTACCAGGAGGCGCTCGGGACTCGCGCTCGCGCTCGCGGTGCCGCCGCTGTCCACGGGCAGCGCCCGCGAAACGCTCGCGGCGCTGCGCCTGACGGAGGACGCGCTGCGCGATCTGCCGCCGCGGCTCGCCCGCGCACCCGCCGCGCGCGCACTCTTCGAGCGCATGCGCGACGCCGGCGGCGCGGCGTCGGCGGAATTCATCGCGACGCTGCCGCCGCACCACAAGCGCATGTTGCGCCAATGGCGCGACGCGGGGCTCGTCGTTCCGCTGCGGATGGCGCGATCGACGATCGCGTCGCACGCGCTCAATCCGGCGCAAGCGGCCGCCGCGGCCGCAATCGTCGACGCGCCGACGGCTTCGCGACGTTCCTGCTGCATGGCGTCACCGGCAGCGGCAAGACCGACGTCTATCTCGCCGCCGCCGACGCCGCGCTCGCCCGCGGCGCGGCAGGTGCTGCTGCTGGTGCCCGAGATCAACCTGACGCCGCAGCTCGTCGCGCGCGTGCGCGCGGCGCGCCCGGGATTGCGCGTCGCGACGCTGCACAGCGCACTGCCCGACGGCGAGCGGCGCGCGCAGTGGCAGGCCGCGGCGAGCGGGCGCGGCGCAGCTCGTGCTCGGCACGCGGCTCGCCGTGTTCGCGCCGCTGCCCGCGCTCGGGCTCATCGTCGTCGACGAGGAGCACGACTGCGTCGTACAAGCAGCAGGACAACGTGCGCTATCACGCGCGCGACGTCGCGATCTGGCGCGCGCGGCGGCGCGGCGTGCCCGTCGTGCTGGGCAGCGCGACGCCGTCGCTCGAATCGTGGCTGCATGCACGCGAAGGGCGCTACCGGCGCCTCGATCTGCCGCGAGCGCGCCGATCCGCGCGCCACGCTGCCGCACGTCGCGCTGACCGGCAATCGCGCGGCCCGCACGCTCGACGGCGTCGGCGAGCCGATGCGCGCGGCCATCGCGGAACGCCTCGCGCGCGGCGAGCAGTCGCTGATCTTCGTGAATCGCCGCGGCTTCGCGCCGTCGCTGATCTGCGCCGCGTGCCGGTGGGAAGCGGCGTGCCCGCGCTGCAGCGCGCGCCTCACCACGCATCGCGACCCGCCGCTCCTGCGCTGCCATCACTGCGGACATGCGGAGCGCGTGCCGGGTGCGTGTCCCGAGTGCGGCAACGTCGACCTGGTGCCGCTCGGCTTCGGCACGCAGCGGCTCGAGCGCACGCTGGCGGCCGCGTTTCCCGGGGCGCGCATCGCACGCGTCGACCGCGACAGCACGCGGGCGCGGCACGCGTTCGCCAACGTGCGCGAGCGGGTGGCCGCGAACGAGCTCGACATCCTCGTCGGCACGCAGATGCTCGCGAAGGGCCACGACTTTCCGCGGCTGACGCTGGTGGGCGTGCTGGGCGCCGACAACGCGCTGTACAGCGCGGACTTCCGCGCCACGGAGCGCCTCGCGGCGTTGCTGATGCAGGTCGCCGGCCGCGCGGGACGCGCCGGTTTGCCAGGCGAGGTCGTCGTGCAGACCGACTTTCCCTCGCATCCGGTGTTCGCGGCCGTTGCCGCGCACGACTACCCGCGCTTCGCCGATGCGCTGCTCGACGAACGCGCGCTCGGCGCAACTGCCGCCGTTCGCGCACGTCGCGCTGCTCGCCGCCGAGGCGCACAGGCGCGCGGACGTCGATGCGTTCCTGCACGCTGCGCACGATGCGGGCGCGGCGCTCGCCGGCGAGCAGGAACGCGATGCCGTGACCGTGTTCGCCCCGGTGCCCGCGCTGCTGTCCCGGCGGGCGGGCTACGAGCGCGGGCAGATCGTCGTGCAGAGCGGTCGGCGCGCGGTGCTGCAGCGGTTCCTGCCCGCGTGGCGCGCGGCGCTGGATGCGCTGCCGGGGCGGCGCGTGCGCTGGGCCATCGACGTCGATCCGGCGGGGTTCAGTTAGTAGACAAGTCAGAAGGGGTCGCAAGGCTGACGCCGCGACCCCTTGGAAGAATCGGCGACGCTGACCGCCTGACGTGGAAGCTGACAGGCGGAAATCGCGGGCGGAGCCCGACGATTTCCGGATGTTGGAAGAGGCGGATGCGCCCGAGGTCGGTGGCTGCGGCGACCGGCTATAATTCATCGTTTTGCGCGCTGCTTTTCCGTGCCTGTGCAAGCCACTCACGTGACCGACCCCAAGACCGAACTCGAGAACGCGCTCTCCCGCGCGGTCGCCGCCGTGCTGCCGGAGAGTGCGGCAATGCCGGTCGTGCTCGAGCGGCCGAAGCAGGCGGCGCACGGCGATTACGCGTCCAACGTCGCGCTGGCGCTCGCCAAGGCCGCGCGGCGCAATCCGCGCGAGCTGGCGCAGGCGATCGTCGCGGCGCTGCCGGCATCGCCGCTGGTCGCGGGCGTCGACATCGCGGGCGCCGGGTTCATCAACATCCGGCTCACGCCGTCCGCGCGGCAATCGATCGTCACGCGCGTGCTGCACGAGCGCGACGCGTTCGGCGCGTCGCGCGCGCACGACGGCGAGACGGTGATGGTCGAGTTCGTGTCGGCCAATCCGACCGGCCCGCTGCACGTCGGTCACGGCAGGCAGGCCGCGCTCGGCGATTCGCTCGGCAATCTGCTCGCCACGCAAGGCTATTCGGTCACGCGCGAGTACTACTACAACGACGCGGGCCAGCAGATCGAGAACCTCGCGATTTCCGTGCGCGCGCGCGCGAAGGAGCTCTTGGGCGAGCACGCGGCGTTCCCGGAGGACGGCTATCGCGGCGAGTACATCGTCGAGCTCGCGCAGCGCTACCTCGCGGAAGTCGGCCACGATCTCTCCGACATCGAGAAGATCCGCCACTTCGCGGTGGCGGAGCTGCGCCGCGAACAGGACCGCGACCTCCTCGCGTTCGGCGTGCAGTTCGACCGCTACTACCTCGAGAGCTCGCTGTACACCGACGGTCGCGTCGACGCGACCGTCGCGAAGCTCGCGCACTCCGGGAAGACGTACGAGCACGAGGGCGCGCTGTGGCTGCGCACCACGGAGTACGGCGACGACAAGGACCGCGTGATGCGCAAGTCGGACGGCGCGTACACGTACTTCGTGCCGGACGTCGCGTATCACGTGACGAAGTGGGAGCGCGGCTTTCCCAAGGTCATCAACGTGCAGGGATCGGATCATCACAGCACGGTCACGCGCGTGCGGGCCGGCCTGCAGGCGCTCGGGATGGGCATCCCGCAGGGCTATCCGGACTACGTGCTGCACAAGATGGTCACGGTGATGCGCGGCGGCGAGGAAGTGAAGATCAGCAAGCGCGCCGGCAGCTACGTGACGCTGCGCGATCTCATCGACGACGCGGGGCGCGACGCGGTCCGCTACTTCCTGGTGTCGCGCAAGGCGGACACCGAGTTCGTGTTCGACCTCGATCTCGCGCGCTCGCAGTCCGAGGAAAACCCGGTCTACTACGTGCAGTACGCGCACGCGCGGATGTGCTCGGTGCTGCGGCAGGCGGGGATCCCGCTCGCCGACGCGGTCGATCGCGTACGCGATGCCGATCTCTCGCCGCTGACGAGTCCGTACGAGGAGGCGCTGCTGCGCCGGCTCGCCGATTTCCCGCAGGAACTGGCGGGGGCCGCGCGCGACCTGGCGCCGCACCAGATCACGTTCTATCTCAAGGATTTGGCCCAGGAATTCCACAGTTACTATAATGCGGAGCGCTTCCTGGTCGACGACGAGAAGGTGCGCCAGGCGCGCCTCGCGCTGTGCGTCGCGACGGGGCAGGTGCTCCGGAACGGCCTCGCGGTGCTCGCGATCGCGGCACCCGAGCAGATGTAGCGGGAATGCCGTCCCGGCATGAACGCATCCGCGATTGCCTTGCCTAAAGCGCGCTAGCCATGCCACGTCCCGCTACTTCCCGTCCTGCGCCCGCCGCCGTGCCGCGCGCCCGCCGCCGTCATGATGGCGGCGGCACGCTCGTCGGCGTGTTCATCGGCCTCGTGCTGGGGTTGGGGCTGGCCGCGGGCGTCGCGTATTACCTCATGAAGTCGAACGGCCCCTTCCCGGCGCAGGGTGGCGCGCGCGACGCGCGCGAGGCGGCCCGCGACGCGACCAAGGGCGCGCAGGCGGGGAGCGAGAAGCCGCGCTTCGATTTCTACAAGATCCTTCCCGGCGTCGAGGAGCCCAAGGTCCGCTCGGAAGCGCCGAAGACCGGTGATCGCGCCGTGATCGGCGAGGCGAAGGAGAAGGGCACCGAGAAGGCGCCGGACAAGCCGGCGGAGAAAGTCGCCGACAAGGCAGCCGACAAAGTGGCCAAGGCGGCCGACAAGCCGACCGAACCTTCCGCCAAGTCCGCGGACAAAGGAGCGGCGGACACCACCGCGGCGAAGCTGCCCGAGCGGTTCTGGCTGCAGGCCGGGTCGTTCACGACCGAGTCCGACGCCGAGAACCTGAAGGCGCGCCTCGCGTTCGCGGGCTGGCAGGCGAGCGTGCAGCAGGGCACGCTGCCGGACAAGGGCGTGCGCTTCCGCGTTCGCCTCGGACCGTACGACAACACCGACGAGCTCAACCGCATTCGCAACGATCTCGCCAAGAACGGCTTCGAAGTGGCCGTGATCAAGTTCTAGGCGCGCTGTCGACGCCAGGATCGCCTTCGACGTTTGACCCGTTACCGGCGCACGGCGATTCCGTGCGGCAACAGCAGGAGCATGCATGAGCGACAAAGGGATCTTGAAGTGGATGGGCGGCGCGCTGCGCGCGCTCGCCGCACTGGGCGCAGCCGCGGCGTTCGTGGCCACGGCCGGCGCGCAGAACCTCGTCGAGGGACAGAACTATGCGCGGCTGCGCAACCCCATGCCCGTCGAGACGGGCAAGAACATCGAGGTGCTCGAGTTCTTCTCGTACGGCTGCCCGCACTGCGGCGAGCTCGAGCCGTTCCTCCAGACGTGGCTCAAGAACAAGCCGGCGGACGTCACGTTCCGCCGCATCCCGGTGATGTTCCAGCCCAAGTGGGAGAACCTCGCCAAGGTCTACTACACGATGGACGCGCTGGGCGATGAGGCGAAGTACTCGCCCGAGATCTTCTCGGCAATCCACGGCAAGGGCATGAACCTGTCCGACGACAAGGTGTTCCTCGACTGGGCCGCGAGCAAGGGTCTCGATCGCAAGAAGGTGCAGGACGTCATGGGCTCGTTCGCCGTCGTCGGGAAGGTGAACCGGGCGAAGCAGATGGCGCAGGCGTACGGCATCCAGTCGGTGCCGACCATCATCGTCGACGGCAAGTACACGACCGGTCCCGAGCGCATGCCGAACGGGCATGCGGGCGTGCCGTCGGCCATCGACGCGCTGGTGCAGAAGGCGCGCGCCGAACGCCCGAAATCGTAATCCGCGGGGCAGTGCCGCATGCGCGTCTTCCTCACCGGTGCCTCCTCGGGGCTCGGTGAGGCGCTGGCGAAGCACTATGCGGCGCAAGGCGCCACGCTCGGCCTGTTCGCGCGGCGCGAGAGCGAGCTCGCACGGCTGGCCGCTGCGCTGGCGCCCGCGACGGTCGCCACCTACGCGGGCGACGTGCGCAATCCCGACGATCTCGCGCGCGCCGCCGCCGACTTCCTCGCGCGGTTCGGACCGCCGGACGTCGTCATCGCCAACGCCGGCATCTCGCGCGGGGCGCTGACCGACGAGCCCGAGGATCTTCCCGCGTTCCGCGCGGTCATCGAGACCAACGTGCTCGGCATGGTGCATACGTTCGTGCCGTTCATGAAGGCGCTGCGCGAGGCGCGCAGCGGCGCGCTGGTCGGCGTCGCAAGCGTCGGCGGCTTCCGCGGCCTCCCGGGCTCGGGCGCCTACTGCGGCTCGAAGGCCGCGGTCATCAACTACCTCGAAAGCCTGCGCGTCGAACTGCGCGGCTCCGGCGTGGCGGTGCTCACGCTGTGCCCCGGCTTCGTCGCCACGCCGCTGACGGCGCGCAATCCGTATCGCATGCCGTTCCTCATCACCGCGGAGAAGGCGGCGCAGCTCATGGCGCGGGCGATCGAGCGCCGCCGCGCCTTCTACGTGTTCCCGTGGCCCATGGCGATCCTGGGCGGCATCCTGCGCTGGGCGCCGCGCCCGCTGTACGACGCCATCATCGCGGGCCGCAAGCGCAAGCCGCGCAATTGAGCGCCGCGCCCGCCGCGGCCGTCGACTGGGCCGGCGTCGCGCACGCGCCCGCCGGAGACGCCGCCGCGCATCGCAAGCCTCGTTCCCAGCCTGACCGAGCTGCTGTTCGCGCTCGGTCTCGGCGCTCACGTGGTCGCGCGCACCGGCTTCTGCGTCCATCCGCGCGAGGCGCGGCGCGTGCCGAAGATCGGCGGCACCAAGGATCCCGACCTCGCGCGGCTGCGCGCGCGGGCGCCGACGCATCTCGTGGTCAACGTCGACGAGAACCGGCGCGAGGTGGTCGACGCGGCGCGCGCATTCGTGCCGCACGTGATCGTCACGCATCCGCTCGTGCCCGAGGACAACCTGCGGTTGCACGCGCTCTTCGGTGCGTCTTCGGTTGCGAGCAGGCGGCGCGCGAGATTGGCCGGAGACATGGAGGCGGCGCTGGCGGAGGCGGCGCGCATCACGCAGGCGCTCGCAGCGCGAGCGCGTGCTCTACCTCGTCTGGCGCGATCCCTGGATGACGGTGGCGCGCGACACGTACGTCAGCGCCACGCTCGCGCGCGTCGGGTTCGACACGCTGCCGGTGACGGCCGCGACGCGGTATCCGGTGCTCGGCGACGACGATCCCGCGTGGAGCGACGCCGAACGCATCCTGCTGTCGACCGAGCCCTACGCGTTCCGCCCGCGCGATGCGCACGCGCTCGCCCGCGAGATGGCGCAAGCCCGTGCACCTCGTCGACGGCGAGTGGACGTCGTGGTACGGGGCGCGCGCGAGCCCCGGCTTGCGCGCGCTCGCGGCGTTTCGCGCGAGCCTGCCGCGCTAGCGCGCCATGAAAAACGCCGAGGCGCCGGTTGCCCGGCCGCCTCGGCGTGGCGGGAGCTGCTGTGCTTACAGCGGAGCGCGGATGCCGACCGTCACCGCCCAGTAGTCGCCGTCGCCCTTGCCGGCCGAGGCGTTGCCTGCGACGAAGCCCGTGACGCCGCCGAAGTCGCGGCTCACGCCGACGTCGAAGAGCGCCCAGTTGCTGTCCTGCTGGAAAGCCGGCACCGTGTACCAGCCGTTGAGGCCGTTCGGGCGCGCCTGCACCACGCGGTCGTCGCTCTGGAAATTGTATTCCCACGTGACGCGCGCGAACGGGCGCCAGCCCGACAGGTTGCCCGTCACCTGCCATCCCAGGCTCGACCACAGCGCGTCATTGTTCTGCTGGTCGTAGGTGAGGCCGGTGCTGTCGCTGCCGTTCTCGCTGAATTGCCGCACGACGATCTTGTCGTAGGTCAGCTTCGCGAACGGACCGTGATCCCAGTCGGCGTAGCGGAACCAATAGCCGCCGAGCAGGCGGCCCACCGTGTGCCAGCCCTTCGCGTCGCCGGACTCGGTGCGGGTGAGCGCGCCGAGCTCGATGTTGCGGTTCGTGCTGAAGTCGAGCGAGCCGCCGCCGAGCGTCGCGCCCACGTACCACGGGCCTTCGCCGTACCCGGTGTAGAACGTGAACATCGGCTCGCGCAGCTTGAAGTCGCCGCCGCCGTTGCCGAAGTCGCCCTTGTAGTCACTGTAGGCGAACTGCAGGCCGGCCAGCATCTTGTCGCTGACCCGCATGTCGAGGCCGACGGAAATCGTGTTGATGTCGCCGTTGCCCGAGAGGCCGTTGCCGAAGATGTCGGGCGCGGCGTAGTCGTACGCGGCCCACGTGTTGAACTTGCCCGGCGCGCCGGGCGCGTTGATCGCCGACATCATCCGGCCGTCGAGCGTGCGCCAGTTCGCGCGCTCGACGTCGAACGGCGCTTCGCCGAGCGCGGCCATCTGCATGCGGGCCGGTGATCATCGACTGCATCGCCGGCGCGAGCTGCAGGTAGGCGCCGGTGGTGGCGTGCTTGCCGTCGGCGAAGACGTAGTTCATGTTCGCGTTGGGCGCGACCAGCGTCGACGGCGTGCAGTTGAGCGCGCTCGGACGTCGTGCACGCCGACGCCCGTCGTGTTGACGAAGCCGTAAAGCGCCGGATTGCGCGATGACCTCGTTCAGGAGCGCGAACGTGTTGAACTGGATGACGTTGAGGCCGGCCTGGCCGATGGCCGGTTGAGCGTCGCGTTGAAGAGCCTCGACAGCTGCGGTGATGCCCGCCTGCGCCGCCGGCCCGAACGCGGCCGCAGCGGGCGTCTTGCCGACGTCGGGCACCGTCTGCACGACCACGTACTGCGCGCCCGCCGCCTTGAGCTTGCCCGCCTGCGCGGCGAGGTCGAGCGCCGCCTGCGCGACGGTCGGCCTGCATGACCGCTGCGCGGCCGGCGTCTGCCCGACTGCACGTAGGCGACGAACGCGTTGAAGATGTCGTTGCCGCCGCCGTTCATCTGGTACAGCGCGTTGCGGTCGAGCGGGCCCTTGCGAGAGGAACAGGTTGACCTGCGCGGCCACCGAGAGATCGGGAACGCCCGGGCGGCAGTCCGCCTTGCGGCGAGTTGACGAGCGCGCCGCCGATGCGCGTAGTCGTTGCCGTTCGCGGTGAACGGCGTCGACGGTGATGCCGAAGTTCTGGCCGACGATACATCGGCGCGGTGAGCCCGGGATTGGTGGTGAAGCGCGCGCCGAAGACGCCGGCGTCGCGCAGGCTGTCGCCGAAGATGTACGTGTTGGAAAACTGCGCGGACGCGCTTCCCGCGGTCAGCGCGAGCGCAAGTGGCGCAGGCGATTTGCGTCGGACGGAACTTCCGCATTTTCTTCTCTCCTCGTGTGGAACGGCCATGGATTCCCTGCGGACTTCGCCGCTGGCCCGCTTGTAACGAATCATTCTAATGCAAAACGGGGGCTTTGCCCCTCGCGCGTCAACGAACAGCGGCGCGGCGGACGTTGTCTATCCCGACACGAGGAAAGGACGGCATGAACGTGAATGCAAATTCGTTGTTGCACCGCCAGAGGACGCGTTCGGCGCGCGCGGCGGCGCTTTTGAAACATTTCGCAATGTCTCTCCTGCTGGCGGGCGACGAGTCGTCTGGCGCGACAGTCGCCGGCATCGGAGGACCTGCCCGGCCGCGTCGGACGCGTGGCCGAGGTCGGCGGCGAGCTCTTCCTCGCACCGCAGGACAAGCCCGACCAGTGGCAGTCCATCGGCGTCAACTATCCGGTCGCGAGCGGCGACAACCTGTGGGTGGGCAACGGCGGCCGCGCCGAGGTCGACTTCGGCGCGGGCCAGTTCCGGCTCGCCGGCGATTCCAACATCCATCTCTCGCGCCTCGACGATCGCCAGTTCGCGCTGTTCGTCGCGCAGGGCCGCGTGCAGCTGCGCGTGCGCGTGCTCGACCCGGGCGAGACGGCGCGCGTCGACACGCCGAACGCGCAGATCGTGCTCACGCGTCCCGGCTCGTATCGCGTCGACGTGAGCGAGGACCGCCAGCACACGCAGCTCGTGGTGCGCGAAGGCGAGGCGAACGTGCTCACCGCCGGCGCGATGCAGCAGGTGCTGCCCGGGCAGACGGCGGACGTCGACGGCATGGACCCGCAGTTCGCGAACGTGCGCAACGGCATCGGCAGCGACGGCTTCGACGCGTGGGCGGCCAGCCGCGACGGCCTCTACACGCGCGGGCAGTACACGAACTACGTGTCGCCGCAGATGGTCGGCGCCGCGGAGCTCGACCAGTACGGCACGTGGTCGCAGGTCCCGGACTACGGCGCGGTCTGGTACCCGAACGACGTCGGTCCGGACTGGGCGCCGTATCGCGACGGCTACTGGACCGAAGTCGGCGTCTACGGGCCGACATGGGTCGACGCCGCGCCCTGGGGCTACGCGCCGTTCCACTACGGCCGCTGGGCGTACGTCGGCGGACGCTGGGGCTGGTGTCCCGGCGCGTACGTCGCGCGTCCGCTGTGGGCGCCCGCGCTCGTCGCGTGGACGGGCGGCCCGGGCTGGTCGTTCTCGGTGTCCACCGGGGCGCCGGTCTACGGCTGGGTGCCGCTCGGCTGGGGCGAGCCGTTCCGCCCGTGGTGGAACCGCTGCTCGTACGGCTGCTGGGACCGCTACAACCGGCCGTACGCGGTGAACGTGGACGTCTATCGGCCGAACAGCCCGCCGCCGACCCGCTACGTGAACTGGAACGCCCCCGGCGGCGTGACCGCGGTCTCGGGCCCGTCGCTCGTGACGCATCGACCGGTCCAGCAGAACCTGGTGCGCGTGCCGACCAACGTGGTCGCGACGGCGCCGATACTCTCGGGCGCGCCGATGCTGCGCGCCGAGGCGGGACGTGTGCCGACCCGCCGACCGGGCGAAAGCGTGCCCGCTGCGGCATCGACGTTCGCCCCGGCTGCGACGATGTCGCGTCCCGCGCAGGTGCCGTCCAACATGGGCGCGACGCCGGCCCCCGCGTCCGGCGCGATGATCGGTCGCCAGCCGCGCACGGCGACGAATGCGCCGTCGGGGAGCGTGCCGCAGGGCAATGCCGCCCCGGGCGCCCCCGCGTTTCGGCCGTCGCCGTCGGCGACCCCGCCGAAAACCGCCATGCCGCAGCGGCCGGCGTCGACCGCGACACCGGGTGCGCAACCGTCGAGCGCGCCGTCGAATGCGATGCCGCAGCGTGCGGCGCCCTCGGCTGCGCCTTCGAGCGCCCAACAGCCGCTGTCGCGCTCGCTGTCGCCGGCACTGCAGGGCTCGCCGTCCGGACACCAGCAAGCGCCGGCCAGCGATCCGCGCGGGCGTCCGGTGTCGCCGACGACGGTGCAGCCGGTCCCCGGCGCGCAGCCCTCGCCGTCGCCGCAGGTGCAGGGCGGCAACCGTACGATGACGCGCCAGTCGCAGGGCACGCCCCTGCCGCCGTCGATGACGCCGCAACCGAGCGCGGCGCCTGCGATGCGAACGATGCCGCAACCGGTTGCGCCGGCGCCGCAGCAAGTCCCGTTGTCGCGCTCGCCGGCGCCATCGGTCGCGCCGTCGGCGCCGGCGCCGCACCCGGCCGCGCAGCCGCGATCGGCGCCTACGCCGCCGAACGCGGCGTCGCAGAGTCCGGACAACAGCGGCAACAGCATGCGCCGCGACGACCGCGGCAACTCGCCGGACCGGCCGTCGCGCTAAAGGCGGCAGCACCAAAGCGAAACGCCCGGTCTCCCGGGCGTTTCGCCTTCCACGGTGCGCGGCGTCAGTGAGCGACCAGCGCGAGACGGCGTCCGCCGTCGACGAGCTTGACGCGCTCGCCCTCGTGCACCGCCGGCTTGCTGCTGTACGTGAAGTTGCGCGTCGCGCCGTTGTCCATGCGGATGGTGACCGCCCAGTACGACTTCTTCTTCTGGTTCTTCTCGATCTCGTTGCCGGCGTAGGCGCCGACGCCGGCACCGGCGATCGTCGCCACCGTGTTGCCGCGGCCGCTGCCGATCTGGTGGCCGAGCACGCCGCCCAGCACGCCGCCCGCGACCATGCCGACGCCGGAGCCCTGGCCCTTTTCCTCGACGTAGCGCATGCGCTGCACGACGCCGCAGTCGGTGCACGACTGCGCCGCCGCACCGCCGCGGCGACCGCGACGAAGGCGCAGGCGGCCAGCATCCGCAATGTCCGTTTCATGCCGCTCTCCTTCTCGATACGCGATTCAATCGAGCACGCCGTGCGGCGCACGCTCACTTGTCGTCCGCGCGGATGCGCGCGTAGCTGCCGGGCGCGGCCTCGAGCACCTTGAGCTTGCCCTTGCCCGGAATGCGCGGCGGCACCTCGCGGCCGAGATACGGCGTGCATCCACTGCCGCCAGTTGGTCCACCACGATCCCTCGTTCTGCTTGGCGCCCGCGAACCAGTCGTCCGGCTCGGGAGGCAGCTTCTCGTTCGTCCAGTAGCCGTACTTGTTCGCGGCCGGCGGGTTCACCATGCCGGCGATGTGACCCGAGCCCGACAGCACGAAGCGCGACTTGCCGCCGAGGATCTGCGTGCCCGCGTAGGTCGTCTTCCACGGCGCGATGTGATCCTCCATCGCCGACACGAAGTACGTCGGCACGCTGACCTTGGACAGGTCGATCGGCGTGCCCGCCAGCGTGAGCGCGTCCGGCTCGCGCAGCAGGTTCTTCATGTACATGTTGCGCAGGTAGTAGCTGTGCATCGCCGCCGGCATGCGCGTGCGAGTCGCAGTTCCAGTGCAGGAGGTCGAACGGGAACGGGTCGCGGCCGAGCAGGTAGTTGTTGATCACGAACGACCAGATGAGGTCGTTGGCGCGCAGCATGTTGAACGTCTGCGCCATCTCGCTGCCTTCGAGGTAGCCGCGCTCGTTCATCTTCTTCTCGAGCGAGGCCACCTGCTGCTCGTCGATGAACACCTCGAGCTCGCCCGCGGCGGTGAAGTCGACGAGCGAGGTCATGAACGTCGCGCTGGCGATGCGCTTGTCCTTCTTCGCGGCGAGGTGGCCGAGCGTGGCGGCGAGCAGCGTGCCGCCGAGGCAATAGCCGATCACGTTGGCGTCGGGCTCGCCCGTCGCCTTCTCGATGGCGTCGAGCGCCGCCAGCGTGCCCTCGGTCAGGTAGTCCTCGAAGTTCTTGTGCGCGAGCTTCTCGTCGGGGTTGACCCACGAGATGACGAACATCGTCATGCCCTCGCCGACCGCCCAGCGCAGGAAGGAGTTCTTCTCGCGCAGGTCGAGGATGTAGTACTTGTTGATCCACGGCGGGATGATGAGCAGCGGCCGCTTCCAGACCTTCTTGGTGGACGGCTCGTACTGGATGAGCTGCATGAGCTCGTTCTGGAACACGACCTTGCCCGGCGTGGTGGCGATGTTGACGCCGAGCTCGAACGCCTTCTGGTCGGTCATCGAGATCTTGAGCTGGCCGCCGCCGCGCTCGATGTCGTCCAGCAGGTTGTGCAGGCCCTTCACGAGGTTCTGGCCGCCGGAGGCGACCGTCTCGCGGAACACCTCCGGATTGGTCAGCGCGAAGTTCGACGGCGCCAGCGCGTCGATGTACTGGCGCGTGAAGAAGTCGACCTTCTTCTTCGTGTGGTCGTCGAGCCCGTCGACGCTCGCCACCTGGTCGTGCAGCCAGCGCGCGGCGATGAGGTAGCTCTGCTTGATGTAGTCGAACAGGAAGTGCTCCTGCCAGTCCTCGTGCTTGAAGCGCTTGTCGCCCTGATGCGGCACGGCCACGGGACTGGCGTCGGCGCCGAGCATGCGCAGCATCGAGCCCTGCCACAGGTTCATGTAGTCCCACCACAGGTTCATCTGCGACTCGGCGAGCTTCGCGGGATTCGCGAGCATCTGCGCGGCGAGCTCCATGAAGGCCTTGCCGAGCCCGAGCTCGTCGCTGGGCAGCGGCGCGCCCGCCTTGGCGTTGCGGGCGGCGAAGTCGCCGATGACCTTGGCGCTCTTCTCGGCGGCGGAGGCGAGCGATTCGGCGAGTGCCACCGGGTCGATCTTCGCGCGTTGGATGTCAGTGGCGGGCGTGGACATCGGGGCCTCTATTGTCGTAGCGTGCTTAAGGATCAGGCTGCGAAACGCAGCGCGCCGTCGTGCGCACGCGTACGGACGAGGCGGCCGCGCCGCCAGAGGTAGTTGAGATGCGCGATGGTCTCGCCCATCGCGAAGAAGCGCTGCTGCAGGTCGAGCTCGCGGCGGAACAGCACCGGCAATCATGTCGCGCGCCGGCTACCGGGGCGCGGCGCGGCGGCGATCGCTTCCCGCAGCTCGGCCAGGCGCGCGTCGTGATGCGCGCGCAGCTGCGCGACGCGCAGGGGGATGCCGCGGAACGGCAGTCCATGCGACGGCAGCACGAGCGACGACGGCGGCAGGTCCTCGAAGGCGGTGAGCGAGTCGAGGAAGCGGCCCAGCGGGTCGCCGTCGGGATCCGACGGCCACACGCTGACGTTGGTGCTGATCTTCGGCAGCAGCATGTCGCCGGAGATCAGCACGTGGTGCGCCGGCGCGAACAGCGACGCGTGCTCGGACGAGTGGCCGTAGCCCGACGATCGACGCGCCAGCGCTCGCCGCCGACGACGACATCGTCGCCGTCGATGCATGCGCTCGAACGTCGCGGGGGCGCTCGGGCACGCCGTGCCGGTAGCGATTGCCGCGCGCCGCGAGCGCGTCGACGTCCGCCGCCGGCCATGCCGTGGCATCCGGAACAGCGCGCAGGTGTCGAGCGGGCCGTGCGCCGCGCGCTCGTCGAGTGATCGCGTGCGCGGCCAGGAACTCGCCGTGCGTCATCGTCACCGCGGCAGCCGAAGCGCTCGGCGAGCCACGCGGCGTTGCCGAGGTGATCGGGGTGGCAGTGCGTGGCGATCGATGCGCTCGATCGGGCTTGCCGCGCAGGGTCGTCGGCGAAATGGCGCTCCCACAGCGCGCGCGTGGTCGCGTCGCCGATAGCCGCGTGTCGACCAGCGTCCAGCCCGTCGCCGTCCTCGAGCAGCCACAGGTTGATGTGGTCGAGCGCGAAGGGCAGCGGCATCCGCAGCCAGGCGATGCCGGGCGCGATGGTCAGCGCCTCGCCCGGCGGCCGGCGGGGCGGCCACAGGGTAGTCGAGGACGGCGGGATGCGGGGCGGACATGGCGGAGGGAACGGGTCGGGCGACCGCAAACCGATATGGTATCGTGGACCGGCCGCCGCCCTTCGCGCGGCCGACATTAACCGCCGCAACATTCGCATGCCCGCCACGCGCCAAGCCGGCCGCCGCCCGGCGCGCGAGCCCACCTACTCGATCTCCGATCTCGCGCACGAGTTCGCGCTCACCACGCGCGCGATCCGCTTCTACGAGGACGAGGGCATGCTCGCGCCCGAGCGGCGGGGACGGGCGCGCGTCTACCGCGAGCGGGAGCGGGTGCGCCTGAAGCTCATCCTGCGCGGCAAGCGCCTCGGGTTCTCGCCTGCTCGGAGATCCGCGAGCTGCTCGACCTCTACGAAGTCGGCCGCAACGAGCGGGCGCAGCTCGCGATGTTCGTCGAGATGCTGGGCGAGCGCCGGGCGCGCCTCCTGCAGCAGAAGGAGGACATCGACGCGGTGCTGGCCGAGATCGACGGCGTGGAGCGGGAGTGCCGGCGGCGGCTCAAGGAAGAGGCGCGCCGCGGCGCCGCGCCGGCGGCCGATGCGCGCCGCGGCGCCGGCGCCGACCCGGCCAGATTGACGTTTACGTAAACGTAATACAGAATGCAGCGCCTGGCGACCGGTAGGCAGGAGGACCACGGACCGGCCGCGCCGGCCACGTCCCGAGGAGGCTCGCCTGCCATGGCCAACGCCGTGTTCATTCCCGCCGATGCCCGATTACGAAGCCCGGGTACGCGACAGCTTCGCGCGCCAGGGCGCGATGAAGCCTCATGGGCGCGCAGATCGCGGAGGTCGCGCCCGGTTATTGCGCGATCTCGCTGGTCCCGCGTCCCGAGGTGGCGCAGCAGCACGGCTACGTGCATGCGGGCGTGGTGAGCGCCATCGTCGACACCGCGGGCGGCTACGCGGGCTTCACGCTGTTTCCGGTCGACAGCTCGGTGCTGACCGTCGAGTTCAAGCTGAACCTGATGGCACCGGCGGCGGGCGAGCGGCTCGTCGCGGAAGGCTTCGTGGTCAAGTCCGGCCGCACGCTGTGCATCACGCGCGGCGAGGTGCACGCGGAGCGCAACGGCACGCGTACGCTCGTGGCGCTGATGCAGCAGACGCTGATGGTCATGCACGGCAAGTCCGACGGCTAGCGCCCGGACGCACCCGGCAACGAGGAGTGACGATGCTGAACTTCCCCTCGCTGACCTTCCATCACGGCGAGACGATCGACATGCTGCGCGCGACCGTGCAGCAGTTCGCCGCCGACGAGATCGCGCCGCGCGCCGCGGCCATCGACCGCGACCAACCAATTCCCGCCGGACCTGTGGCGCAAGATGGGCGACCTCGGTCTCCTCGGCATCACGGTCGAGGACGAGTACGGCGGCACGGCGATGGGCTATCTCGCGCACTGCGTCGCGATGGAGGAGATCTCGCGCGCGTCGGCGTCGGTCGGCCTGTCGTACGGGGCGCACTCGAACCTGTGCGTGAACCAGATCCGCCGCAACGGCACCGAGGCGCAGAAGCGCAAGTACCTGCCCAGGCTCGTCAGCGGCGAGCACGTCGGCGCGCTCGCGATGAGCGAGCCGGGCTCCGGGCTCCGACGTCGTGTCGATGCGCCTGCGCGCCGATCGCAAGGGCGACCGCTACGTGCTCAACGGCAACAAGATGTGGATCACCAACGGCCCGGATGCGGACACGCTGGTCGTCTACGCGAAGACCGACGCCGCAGGCCGGGCCCAAGGGCATCACCGCGTTCCTCGTCGAGAAGGGCATGCCCGGCTTCTCGACGGCGCAGAAGCTCGACAAGCTCGGCATGCGCGGCTCCAACACCTGCGAGCTCGTGTTCGAGGACTGCGAAGTGCCGGCGGAGAACATCCTCGGCACCGAAGGCCGCGGCGTGAACGTGCTGATGAGCGGGCTCGACTACGAGCGCGCGGTGCTCGCCGCCGGACCGCTCGGCATCATGGCCGCCTGCATGGACGTCGGTGCTGCCCTACGTGCACGAGCGCTCGCAGTTCGGCCAGCCGATCGGCGAGTTCCAGCTCATGCAGGGCAAGGTCGCCGACATGTACTCGACGATGATGGCGTGCAGGGCGTACGTCTACGCGGTCGCGCAGGCGTGCGACCGCGGCGAGACGACGCGCAAGGACGCCGCGGGCGCCATCCTCTACGCCGCCGAGAAGGCGACGTGGATGGCCGGCGAGGCGATCCAGGCGCTGGGCGGCAACGGCTACATCAACGAGTACCCGACCGGGCGGCTGTGGCGCGACGCCAAGCTGTACGAGATCGGCGCCGGGACGAGCGAGATCCGCCGCATGCTGATCGGCCGCGAACTCTTCAACGAGACGAAGTGAGACGACCCATGAGACAACGATCCGATCGTCATCGTCGGCGCGGCACGGACGCCGATGGGCGGATTCCAGGGCGATTTCTCCTCGCTGGCGGCGAGCGACCTCGGCGCCGTCGCGATCAGGGCGGCGGTGGAGCGCGCGGGCATCGCGCCTGACCGACGTCGACAAGACGATCTTCGGCTGCGTGCTGCCGGCGGGGCAGGGGCAGGCGCCCGCGCGCCAGGCGTCGCTCAAGGCGGGCCTGCCGATGTCGACCGGCTGCACGACGGTCAACAAGATGTGCGGCTCGGCGATGGAGGCGACCATCCTCGCGCACGACGCGCTGGTCGCCGGCAGTCACGACGTCATCGTCGCGGGCGGCATGGAGAGCATGACCAATGCGCCGTACCTGATGCCCAAGGCGCGCAGCGGCTATCGCATGGGCCACCAGCAGGTGCTCGATCACATGTTCTTCGACGGCCTCGAGGACGCCTACGAGAAGGGCCGGCTGATGGGCACGTTCGCGGAGGACTGCGCCGCGAAGTACGCGTTCACGCGCGAGGAGCAGGACCACTTCGCGCTGGCGTCGCTGTCGCGCGCGCTCGCGGCGAACAACGACGGCACGTTCGGCTGGGAGATCGCGCCCGTCACGGTCAGCGGCAGCAAGGGCGACGTGGTCGTCGACCACGACGAGCAGCCCGCGAAGGCGTCGCCCGACAAGATTCCGTTGCTGAAGCCGGCGTTCCGCAAGGACGGCACGGTCACGGCCGCGAACTCGAGCTCGATCTCCGACGGCGCCGCCGCGCTCGTGCTGATGCGCCGCTCGACCGCGGAACGGCGCGGCCTGACGCCGCTCGCGGTGATCGTCGGCGCACGCGACGCACGCGCAGGAGCCGGCGTGGTTCTCCACCGCGCCGGTGGGCGCGATCGAGAAGCTGTACGCAAGACACGGCTGGACGACGAAGGACGTCGACCTCTTCGAGATCAACGAGGCGTTCGCCGTGGTGGCGATGGCCGCGATGAAGGAGCACGGTCTCCCGCACGAGCGCGTGAACGTGCACGGCGGCGCCTGCGCGCTCGGACATCCGATCGGCGCGTCGGGTGCGCGCATCGTCGTCACGCTGCTGGGCGCGCTGCGCAAGCACGGCAAGCGGCGCGGCGTCGCGACGCTGTGCATCGGCGGCGGCGAGGCCACGGCGCTCGCCATCGAACTCGTGTAGACGCCGCCTCGAACGGACCGGAGGACGCATGATTCCGCTCGCCACCTGGCTCGTCTTCGTCGCGGCATGTGCCGCGCTCATCGCGACGCCCGGCCCGAACGTGCTCTACCTCGTGTCGCGCACGCTGGCGCAAGGGCGCGCCGCGGGCTTCGTCTCGCTCGCCGGCACGTCCAGCGGATTCCTGCTGCACGTGCTCGCGGCGGCGTTCGGACTGTCGGCGATCCTGGCCGCCGTGCCGCTCGCGTACGACGCGATCCGCCTGGCTGGCGCGCTCTACCTCGCGTGGCTCGCGTGGACCACGTGGCGCTCGCCCGATGCGGTCGGCGCCGCAACGGTGAAGGAGGCGGTGCCGCCGTTCACGCTCTATCGGCAGGGTTTCGTGACCGCGATCCTCAATCCCAAGGTCGCGATGTTCCAGCTCGCGCTGTTCCCGCAGTTCGTCGATCCGTCGCGCGGCAGCGTGCTCGCGCAGAGCCTGATCCTCGGCGCCACGCAGATCGTCATCGCGGTCGTCGGCGATTCCCTGTTCATCTTCGCCGCGGTGTCGATGCGGCGCTTCTTCGGCGCGCGCCCGGGCTGGGGCCGCTGGTCGAAGAAGCTGCTCGCCGGCGTGTTCGCAGCGCTTGCCGCGCGGCTCGTCCTGGACGAGCGTCGATGACGGAGGTGCGGCGTTCTGCGTCCGCGACCTATGCGCGGCTCACGCTGATGGCGCTGTGCTGGGGGGGCACGTTCATCGGCGGCCGGGTCGCGACGGCCGAGATGGCGCCGGCCGCCGCCGCGCTGTGGCGCTACGCGCTGGCGAGCGTCGCGCTGCTGGTCGTGGCGTTCGCGATCGAGCGCGGACTGCCGCGCCTCGATGCGCGCCAATGGACGGGCGTGGTGCTGCTCGCGCATCGACCGGCGTGGTGATGTTCAATCTCTGCTTCATGTACGGCCTCGCGCGCGTGCCGGCCTCCCGCGGCTCGCTCATCATGGCGCTCAACCCGGCGGTCACGCTGCTCGGCGCGGCGCTGTTCCTGCGCGAGCGCCTGACGCGGCGCAAGGTGCTACGGCATCGCGCTCGCGCTGTTCGGCGTCGTCATCGTGCTCGGGCACGGCAATCCGCTCAATCTCTTCCGCGGCAGCGTGGGCATCGGCGAGCTCGTGCTGTTCGGATGCCCGGTCTCGTGGGCGGCGAACACGCTGATCGCGAAGCGCATGCTCCCCGATCTTTCCGCGATCGCGGCGACGACCTGGTCGGCGCTCATCGGGACGGTCGATGTTCGCGCTCATCGCCGCCTTCGGCGGCGATCTCGCCTGGCCCGACGCGTCCGTGGCGCACGTGGAGCGCGATCGTGTTCCTCGGCATCTTCGGCACCGCGGTCGCGCTGGTGCTGTTCTACGGCGGCGTGCGGGCGATCGGCCCGGCGCGGACATCGGTGTTCATCAACCTCGTGCCGGTGTTCGCGGTGGCGCTGGGCGTGCTGCTGCTCGGCGAGCCGCTCGAGTTCGCGATGGTGGCGGGCGGCGCGTTGGTGATCGCGGGCATCTTCCTCCTCAACCGTCCCGAACCCGCGCAGGCCCGGCTCGCCGCGGCTGCCTGACGACGCCATGCTCCTCACCCAGGAACAGCAACTGATCCGCGACACGATGCGCGCGTTCGCGCAGGAGCAGCTCGCGCCGAACGCTGCGCGCTGGGACCGCGATTCGCACTTTCCGCGCGACGAGCTGCACGCGCTGGGCGAGCTCGGCGCGCTCGGCATGGTCGTGCCGGAGACGTGGGGCGGCGCGGCGATGGACTACGTGTCGCTCGCGGTCGCGCTCGAGGAGATCGCCGCCGGCGACGGCGCGACGTCGACGATCGTCAGCGTGCAGAACTCCGTGGTGTGCGGGCCGATCAACGCGTTCGGCACCGACGCGCAGAAGGAGAAGTACCTGCAGGCCGCTGGCGCGCGGCGAGTGGCTCGGCTGCTTCTGCCTCACCGAGCCGCACGTCGGCTCGGACGCCGGCGCGATCACGACGCGCGCCGAGCGGCGCGGCGACCGCTACGTGCTGAACGGCGTGAAGCAGTTCATCACGACGGGCAAGAACGCCGACGTCGCGGTCGTGTTCGCGGTCACCGACAGGGCGGCCGGCAAGAAGGGCATCTCCGGCTTCATCGTCGAGACGCGCACGCCGGGCTACGTGGTCGCGCGCGTCGAGGAGAAGCTCGGGCAGCATGCGTCGGACACCGCGCAGATCGTGTTCGAGGACTGCGCGGTGCCGGCGGCCAACCTGCTCGGCGCCGAAGGGCAGGGCTACCGCATCGCGCTGTCGAATCTCGAGGCCGGACGCATCGGCATCGCCGCGCAGGCGGTGGGCATGGCGCGGGCGGCGCTCGACGCGGCGCTCGCGTACGCGCGCGAGCGGGTGAGCTTCGGCAAGCCGATCGTCGAGCACCAGGCGGTGAACTTCCGCCTGGCCGACATGGCGGTGCAGATCGAGGCGGCGCGCCAGCTCGTCTGGCACGCGGCGGCGCTGCGCGACGCGGGGCAGCCCTGCCTCAAGGAGGCGTCGATGGCCAAGCTCTTCGCCTCGGAGATGGCGGAGCGCGTGTGCTCGGACGCGATCCAGATCCACGGCGGCTACGGCTACGTCGCCGATTTTCCGGTCGAGCGCATCTATCGCGACGTGCGCGTCTGCCAGATCTACGAAGGCACGAGCGACATCCAGCGGCTCGTCATCGGCCGCGCGCTGGCATCGTGAGGGCGCCGCTCGCGGCACCCGTCGAAGTCGGCGAACGCTTCTCGCGGCAGGTGGTCTTCGATGCCGCGTCGATCCGCCAGTTCGCCACGCTGTCCGGCGATCTCAATCCGCTGCATCACGACGATGCCGTCGGTGCGGCGAGCGCGTTTGGCCGGATCATCGTCAGCGGTCCGCACGTCGTGGCGCTGATGATGGGCCTCGACGCGACGCACTTCGCGCAGCGCTTCACCGCGCTGGGACTCGGGTTCGACTTCCGGTTCGTGCGCGCGATTCCCGCGGGCGCCGAGCTGACGCTCGAGTGGACCGTCACCGCGTGCCGTCCCAAGGCATCGCTTGCCGGCTGGATCGCGGAGGTCGAAGGCCGCGCGTTCGACGCCGGCGGCGTCGTCTACACCACCGGCACGGCGCGAACCTCCTGCGCCTGCCCGACCCACCTCACGGAGCGCCATGAACGCCATCGACTTCTTTTTCGATTTCTCGTCGCCCTACGGCTATCTCGCCTCGCGAGAAGATCGAGGCGATGGCCGCAAGGCACGGGCGCACCGTCGACTGGCGGCCGATGCTGCTCGGCGTCGTGTTCAGGCAGACCGGCGCCGCGCCGCTGACCGAGGTGCCGGTGAAGGGCCCGTACTCGAAGCGCGACTTCGAGCGCAGCGCCCGCTTCCACGGCATCGAGTTCAAGATGCCGCCGGTGTTCCCGATTCCGTCGCAGGCGCCGTCGCGCATCGTGCTGTGGGCGCGCGAGCACGGACCCGGCGGCCGCGGGGCGCGCGCGTGCAGGCGCTCTATCGCGCGTTCTTCGTCGACGGCCTCGACATCTCCAAGCCCGACGTCGCCGCGGAGGTCGCCGGCCGCGCGGGCTTCGACGCCGCGGCGGCGCGCGCGGCCGTCGACGATCCGGCGATCAAGGATGCGCTGAAGCGCGAAGTAGAATCGGCGATTGCCGCCGGCGTGTTCGGCTCGCCGTTCGTGATCGTCGACGGCGAGCCGTTCTGGGGCCTCGACCGCTTCGACCAGATCGAGCGCTGGCTCGCCACCGGCGGCTTCTGATTCCAGCCTCGCGGGAGCATCGTGGCCGAATACACGCTCTACGGCTTCGCGCAGTCGGGCAACTGCTACAAGGTCGCGCTGGCGCTGGAGCTCGCCGGCGCCGACTGGGCGCCGCGTTTCGTCGACTATTTCGGCGGCGAGACGCGCACGCCTGAGTACCGCGCGATCAACGTGATGGGCGAGGCGCCCGTGCTCGAGCATCGCGGGCGGCGCCTGTCGCAATCGGGCGTGATCCTCGACTACCTCGCGGAGACGCTCGGGCCGCTTCGGCTGGCGCGACGACGACGAGCGCCGCGAGATCCTGCGCTGGCTGCTGTTCGACAACCACAAGCTCACGAGCTACACGGCGACGTACCGCTTCCTGCGCGTGCTCGCGAAGGATCCCAATCCCGACGTGATGGCCGAGTTCCGCAAGCGCGTCGGAAGCGGCGTGGGGCGTCCTCGACGCGCATCTCGCCGGGCGAACGCTTCGTCGTCGGCGACCGCTTGACCATCGTCGACCTTTCGATGTGCGGCTACCTGTTCTGGCCCGACGAGATCGGCGTCGACTGGTCCGCCTATCCCGAACGTCGCAGCGCTGGCTCGCGCGCATCGCGCGCGACGCCGCGCTGGCGCCCTCCCTACGAATTGCTGCCCGGCCATCCCCGGCCGCGGCGCGTAAGCAAGGACCCCATGGCCAAGAAGAAAGCGGCCGCCGCCTACTTCGCACGATCGACGTCACGGTGCGCAACGCGATCGGCATCGTCACGCTCGAACCGTCCCGACGTGCACAACGCGTTCAACGAGACGCTGATCGCGGAGCTCACGGAGGCGCTGCGCGCGCTCGGCGACGCCGACGACGTGCGCGCGGTGATCCTGGCCGGCAACGGACCGAGCTTCTGCGCCGGCGCGGACCTCAACTGGATGAAGAAGATGGCGGGCTACAGCCGCGCGCGAGAACGTGGCCGACGCGAAGGCGCTCGCGGAGATGCTGCGGATGCTGCACGACCTGCCGAAGCCGACGGTCGCGCGCGTCCACGGCGCGGCGTTCGGCGGCGGCGTGGGCCTCGTGTCGTGCTGCGACATCGCCATCGGCGCGGTCGAGGCCACGTTCGCACTGTCGGAGTGCGAAGCTCGGCCTGATTCCGTCGACGATCTCGCCGTACGTGATCGACGGCGATCGGCGCGCGGCAGGCGAGCCGCTACTTCCTGACCGCCGAGCGCTTCGAGGCCGCCGAGGCGTACCGCCTCGGCCTCGCTGCACGACATCGTGCCCATCGCGCAGCTCGACGACCGCGTCAACGAGATCCTCGGCCCGCTGCTCGCTCGCGGGACCGCAGCGCGCAGCGCGAGTGCAAGGCGCTCATCGCGCGCCGTCGCGCAATCGCCCGATCGACGCACGCAGCTGATCGCCGACACGGTGCAGCGCATCGCGACCGTGCGCGCGTCGCCGGAAGGCAAGGAAGGCGTCGCGGCATTCCTCGGCAAGCGCTCGCGCGGACGTGGGTCCCCGCGGCGTTGCGCAAGCGCAAGTGACCGGCGCGCTCGCCCACTTCGACACGCTGGCAGCTCGTGGCACTCGCCGGCGCGCTCGGCTGGGCGAGCGGCCTGCGGCTGTACGCGGTGCTGTTCATCGTCGGCGGCGCTCGGCTACCTGCACTGGGTCGACCTGCCCTCGGGGCTCGACGTGCTGGCGCATCCGCTGGTGCTCGCCGCGTCGGGCTTCATGTGCTTCGTCGAGTTCTTCGCCGACAAGATCCCCGGCGTCGATTCCGCGTGGGACGTCGTGCAGACGTTCATCCGCATTCCGGCGGGCGCGGCGCTCGCCGCCAGCGTGTTCGGCGACTCGTCCACGGCCACGATGCTCGCCGCGGCGATTGTCGGCGGCACGCTCGCGGCCGGCAGCCACGTCGCGAAGACCGGCGGTCGCGCGCTGATCAACACGTCGCCGGAGCCGTTCTCCAACTGGGCGGCATCGTTCGGCGAGGAGCTCGCGGTCGGCACCGTGCTGTGGCTCGCGTTCGCGCATCCCGATCGTCGCGCTGGTCGTGCTCGCGCGTGCTGGTGCGCGCTGATGATCTGGCTCATTCCCAAGGTGTGGCGCACGGTCCGCGCGCATCGTCGACGCGCGATCGCCGCGTGGTTCGCCGGGCTCGCGCGACGCACGCCGCTGCGCCGTGATGCCGCATGCGCGCTGATCGTCTGCCTGCCGGCGAGGAAGCGTCGCCGTGGATGGAACTCTTCGCGGGCGGCGTTGCCGGAGGCCGCGATCGAACGCCGCGAGCCGGATGCGCGCCGGATCGCGCGCGTGCGCCTGCGCCGACTACGTCGTCGCCGCCTATCCGTGCACGACGGTGTTCGCCGAGCAGCCGCGCGCCGAAGGCGGTGTTCACGGTGAGCGCGGGCGTGGCCCACGTGCTGCGCATGCCGAATCTGCCGGCCGACGTGCCGCTGATCCGCGTCGAGGACGCCGGCATGGCGCCGCAGATGGTGCGCTACGCGCTCACGGTCGCGATGCGCGTGGTGCAGCGCCTCGACGTCGTACGCGGCGCAGCAGCGCGCGTCGGTGTGGGAGCAGCATCCGGCACGCGATCCGCGCGGCGCTCGCCGTCGGGCGTCCTGGGACTCGGCGTCATCGGTAGCCGCGATCGCGCGCGCGCTCGCGGCGCAGGGCTTCGCGGTGCGCGGCTACGCGCGCACGCGCGAAGACGATCGACGGCGTGCGCTGCCACGCGGGCGGCGCGGGCTCGCCGCGTTCCTCGCCGGACTCGACCTTCTCGTGAGCGTCCTCCCGCACACGCCGGCGACGCGTCGGCATCCTGGATCGCGCCACGCTCGCGCAGCTCGCCGACGGCGCGCACGTGGTGAACATCGGCCGCGGCAGCGCGCTCGTCGAGGACGACCTGCTCGCGCTGCTCGACAGCGGCAAGCTGTCCGGCGCGACGCTCGACGTGTTTCGCGCAGGAGCCGCTGCCGCCGGCGCATCCGTTCTGGCAGCGTCCCGAGATCACGGTCACGCCGCACGTCGTCGGGTCTGACGGTGCCCGACGAGACCGTCGCGCAGATCGCGGCGAAGATCCGCGCCTCGAGCGCGGCGAGCCGGTCACCGGCGTCGTCGACCGGGCGCGAGGCTACTGACGATGGCACGCCGCTCCCCGGCAGCGCGCGTGCCGTCGCCCTGCATCAGCGTGTGCACGATGGACGACGCGCACCGGGCTTTGCACCGGCTGCCTGCGCACGCTCGACGAGATCGCCGCGTGGAGCGTGCTCGACGACGACACAGCGCCGCGACGTGTGGCACGCGATCGGCGACGCCGGCGCCGCGCGCCGCGTGCATCGCAACCGAGAAGCGAGTAGACGCATGGCCACCGCCGACTGGTATTTCGATTTCGTCTCGCCGTTCGCCTACCTGCAGAGCGAGCAGCTCGCGCTCGCTGGGGCCGAAGGTGCGCGATCCGCTACCGTCCGGTGCTGTTCGCCGGGCTGCTCGCGCGCGAACGGCCAGAAGGGTCCGGCCGAGATCGCGCGCAAGCGCGTGTTCACGTACCGCTTCGCGGTGTGGCAGGCGCGGCGGCTCGGCATTCCGCTCAAGATGCCGCCCGAGCATCCGTTCAATCCGCTGCCGCTCCTGCGCCTCGCGATCGCGTGCGATTGCTCGCCGGAGGCGGTGCACGCGCATCTTCCGCTTCGTGTGGCGCGACGGGCGCCTGCCGGACCTGCCGATCGAGTGGGCGGAGCTCGTGCACGACCTGCGCCTGCCCGACGCCGAGCGCCGCATCGCCGAGCCCGACGTGAAGGAGGCGCTTCGCCGCAACACCGACGAGGCGATCGCGCGCGGCGTGTTCGGCGTGCCGACGCTCGTGATCGGCGACGAGCTGTTCTGGGGCGCCGACGCGACGCAGATGGCGGCGGACTACGTGGCGGCGGGGCGGCGCTGGACCGATCCCGAGTACGAGCGCGTCGCCGCGCTGCCCGTCGGCGCCTGCGCGGCGCGAAGAGGCGCCCGCGCGCCGGCGAAGAAGAAGCGCGAGCGTCGAGCGCTGCACGGGCCACGACGCTAGAGTTCGTCCGCGCCCGGAATGCCGAGCGCGCGCTTGACCGACCGCGCGGTCGCGAGCGCGTCGTCGAGCGTCGTCGCCGAGGCACGTGACGTGCCCCATCTTGCGCGCCGCGCCGCGCCTCGGCCTTGCCGTAGAGGTGCAGCTTCGCCTGCCGGGTGGCGCAGCACGTCCTGCCCACGCGGGCTCGCGCGGCGCGCTCGCGTCGCGTCGCGCGAACCAGAGGTCGCCCAGCAGGTTCACCATCACCGCGGGCGTGTGCTGCCGCGTGTCGCCGAGCGGCAGGTCGGCGAGCACGCGCGCCTGCTGCTCGAACTGCGACGTGACGCACGCGTCGATCGTGTAGTGGCCGCTGTTGTGCGGGCGCGGCGCGATCTCGTTGACGAGCAGCGCGCCGTCGCGGCGCGACGAACATCTCGACGCACAGCACGCCGCGGTAGTCGAGCGCGGCCGGCGACGCCGGTGGCGACGTCGCGCGCGCGCGCCGCGAGCGCCGCCGGACACGCGCGCCGGCACGATCGACACGTCGAGGATGCCGTCGCGATGCCGGTTCTCGGCGACCGGCCACGTCGCGCGTCTCGCCGTGCTCGTTGCGCGCGACGATGACCGACACCTCGCACGCGAGCGCCACCAGCTGCTCGAGGACGCAGGGCTGGCCCCGCATGCGCGCTGCCACGCGGCTCGCGACATCGTCCGCGCGACGCGACGCGCGACCTGCCCCTTGCCGTCGTAGCCGAAGCGCGCGCTCTTGACGATGCCCGGGAGCAGCGCGGCGTCGACGCCGCGCCGCGTCGTGCGTCGCTGCGCAGCACGGCGAACGGGGCGACGGCGAAGCCATGGCCCGGCAGGAACGTCTTCTCGCTGATCCGGTCCTGCGCGATGGCGACGCTGGCCGCCGCCGGCGTGACGCGCGCGGTGCGCGCGAGAAAGTCGAGCGCGGCGGCGGGCACGTTCTCGAACTCGGTGGTCGCGGCCGCGGCGCAGCGCCGCGAGCTCGGCGAGCGCCGCGCGGATCGAGGTAGTCGGCGGCGATGTGGCGGTCGGCGACGCTGCCGGCCGGGTCTGGCTGCGCCCGGGTCGAGCACCGCGACCTTGTAGCCGAGGCTCTGCGCCGCCATGCAGAACATGCGGCCGAGCTGGCCTCCGCCCAGCAAGCCGAGCCACGCGCCGGGCGCGATCGATGCATCGGCGCCGGGTCAGGTCGCCGGCGGCACGCGCATCGCGCGCGCGGTGGCGGTCTGCTTCAGGCGGAACGCCGCCAGCTTCTCGCGCGACGACCGGGTCGGTCATCGCGATCATCGCCACCGCGAACAGGCCGGCATTGGCGGCGCCGGCCTCGCCGATCGCGAACGTCGCGACCGGAATGCCCTTGGGCATCTGCACGATCGACAGCAGCGAATCCTCGCCGCGCAGGTACTTCGACGGGCACCGGCACGCCCAGCACCGGGCACCGTGGTCTTCGCGGCGAGCATGCCCGGCAGGTGCGCGGCGCCGCCGGCGCCGGCGATGATCACGCGCAGGCCGCGCGGCGCGGCATCCTCGGCGTACTCGAACATGTCGTCGGGCATGCGATGCGCCGAGACCACGCGCGGCTCGTTGGGGATCCCGAAGGCGTCGAGCTGGGCCGCGGCGTGCTTCATGATCTCCCAGTCGCTGTCGCTGCCCATGACCACGCCCGCCAGCGGTGCCGCCTTGCGTTGCGCCATCGCGTCTCTCCCGGATGCCACCGCTTCGTATTCGAGGGGAAATCTTAACATCGGCCCTGCGCTGCCGTCTGCCGCGTCCACCGCGGACGCGGATGGAACGTTGAAGGGAAATTCGCGACTAAACGACGGCAGCTGGCGCGAGTCTCGCTTGTATTGCCGGTCCCGCTCGCTAGAATCAGATCGATGCCCTCCATTGCCCGCATGCACCGCGCGCTCGTCGCGGGCGTGCTCGCCGTGGCGTTGCCCGTCGCGCCGCGCTGCGCGCAGATCCGACGCCGATTTCCTCGCCGCGAAGGTCGCCTACGAGAAAGGCGACCGCGGCGAAGCTCGCGGCGCTCGCGCCCCGGCTTTCGGCAGCCATGTGCTCGCGCCCTACGTCGCCTACTGGCAGTTGAAGCTCGGCCTCGAGGACGCGCCGCCCGTGGCGGTCCGCCAGTTTCTCGACCGCTACCCGAACACGCCGCTCGCCGATCGCCTGCGCGTCGATTGGCTGAAGTACCTCGGCAGCGCGGGCGTCTGGGCGCCGTTCGCGCTCGACTACCCGCCGCCGAACGCGAGCGACGACGTCGAGCTCGCGTGCTATGGCGTGCTCTATCGGTGGCAGCGCGACGGCGATGCCGCACTGCGCGGCGCGATGCCGCTCTGGTTCACCGGGCCGGCGACGCCCGACGCGTGCGAGCCCGCGTTCGCGGCGCTGATCGAGCGCGGCGACCTCACGATCGCCGACCGCCGCGCGCGCTTTCGTCTCGCGGTCGAGGCCGGCAACCTGCGCGTCGCGCAAGGCGCTGGGCAACGACCTGCCCGGCAAGGAGCGCATCGCCGGCGGCGAGTTCACCGCCGTCACGCGCGATCCGCTGCGCGCGCTCGAGAAGGGCACCTTCGCTGGCGACGCCGCGGCGGACGCGAGCTCGCGCTGTTCGCGCTCGAGCGCGCCGCGCGCACCGATGCCGGCGCGGCGCGCGGCGCCTGGGTGAAATGGCGCGACCGGTTGCCCGAAGCCGACCGCAAGTACGGCAATGCGCGGCTCGCCTACTACGCGGCGCGCCAGCTCAATCCCGCGGCGAACGACTGGTTCCGCGAGCCGGCGACGCGCCGCTGGCCGGCGAGGTGGCCGCCTGGCGCGTGCGCGCGGCGCTTGCGCGCGCTGGCGTGGGACGACGTGCTCGCGGCCGTCGACGCGATGCCCGAGCCGCAGCGGCAGGAGGCCGCGTGGCGCTACTGGCGCGCGCGCGCGCTGTCGCGCGCGGCCGGAAGGAGGAGGCCGAAGCCGGTCTTCGCGGCGCTCGCGCAGGAGACCAGCTTCTACGGCGTGCTCGCCGCCGAAGCGCTCGGGCAGCGCTTCGTCGCTGCCGCTGAGCACGCCGCTCGACGCCGCCGCCGGCGGCGTTGGCGTCGTTCGCCGCGCGCGCCGAGGTGCAGGCGCGCGGTCAAGCTCGCCGAGCTCGACATGCGGCCGGAGTCGCAGCGCGAGTGGTTCTACATCGTGCGCGGGCTGCGACGACGACGCGCTGCTGCTCGCCGCCGACTACGCGCGGCGCGTCGGCCTCTACGACCGCGCGATCAACACGGCCGAGCGCACGGCGGTCGCGCCACGACTACGCGCTGCGCTACCTCGCGCCGTACCGCAAGGAGTTCGAGGCGGCCGCGAAGGCCAACGACGTCGACGTCGCGCTGCTGTACGGCATCGCGCGCCAGGAGTCGCGCTTCGCCCCCGACATCGTGTCCTCGGCGGGCGCGGTCGGCCTGATGCAGCTGATGCCGGGCACCGCGCGCTGGGTCGCGAAGCAGCTGGCGCGCAGCGACTACCAGCCCGTGCTCATCGCCGACGTCGACCTCAACACGCAATTCGGCGCGTACTACTTCAAGTACTGGCTCGAGCGCCTCGATCGCATGCCGGCGCTCGCGGCCGCCGCGTATAATGCGGGCCCGGGCCGCGCGCAGGCGTGGCGCCCGCCGGCGCCGCTCGAAGGCGCGATCTGGGTCGAGACGATTCCGTTCAACGAGACGCGCGACTACGTGAAGAAGGTCCTCGCGAACGCCGTCGTCTACGGCCAGTCGCCTGCGACACCGACACGCAGCCGCTGACCGACGCGCCTCGGCATCGTCGCGCCGCGCAACGGCGCAGTCGCCAGCGCCGCCGCGCTGCACCGCGCGGAGTAGCCGCATGGCGCAGCATCGCATCGTCGTGCTGGGCGGCAGCGGCTTCGTCGGCCGCCACGTCGTCGCGCGGCTCGCGGCCGCCGGCCATCGCGTCGTCGTGCCGACGCGCCGGCGCGAGAGCGCCAAGCACCTGATCCTGCTGCCGACGGTCGACGTCGTCGAGGCAGACGTCCACGACCCGCAGGCGCTGCGCGCGCGTGCTCGCCGGCGCCGACGCCGTCGTCAACCTCGTCGGCATCCTCAACGAAGCAGGGCGCCGCACGTTCGCGCGCGTGCACGTCGACCTCGCGCGCAAGCGTGGTCGCCGCCTGCCACGCGCGCCGGCGTGCCGCGCCTGCTGCACATGAGCGCGCTCAGCGCCGATCCGGCCGGGCCCGTCGCAGTACCTGCAAGACGAAGGCCGCGGCCGAGGCCATCGTCACCGCGTCGGGCCTGCGCTGGACGATCTTCCGGCCGTCGGTGATCTTCGGCCGCGACGATGCCTTCCTCAACCTGTTCGCGCAGCTCTCGCGCAGCGCTGCCGGTGGTCGTGCTCGCCGCGCCCGACGCGCGCTTCCAGCCGGTCTACGTCGGCGACGTCGCGCATTGCTTCGTGCAGAGCGTCGACGACGAGCTCACCGTGCACGCGCGCTACGACCTGTGCGGCCCGAAGGTCTACACGCTGCGCGAGCTGGTGCGCTACGCGGGCGAGGTGAGCGGCGCCGTGCGCCCGATCGTTCCGCTCGGTCCCGCGCTGTCGAGGCTGCAGGCGACCGTGCTCGAGCACCTGCCGGGCAAGCTCATGAGCCGCGACAACCTGCTGTCGATGCAGAAGGACAACGTCTGCGACTGCCCGTTCCCGGCGGTGTTCGGCATCGCGCCGGTCGCGCTCGAGGCGGTCGCGCCGCAGTACCTGTCGCCGGGCGCGCAGCGCAGCGCGTTCGATCCCTATCGCGCGCACGGCGGCCGCTAGCCGCCGTCGCGCGCCGGCCGCAGGGACGCGCGATGCCACGACCCCTGCCGCAACCGGTTCGCGTCTATCGCGTCGGCGGATCGGTCCGCGACGAGCTGCTCGGCCGTCCCGACGCCGATCGCGACTACGTCGTCGTCGGCGCGACGCCGGAGATCGATGCTCGCGTCCGGCTTTCGCCCGGTCGGCCGCGACTTTCCCGGTGTTCCTGCATCCGGACACGCACGAGGAGTACGCGCTCGCGCGCACCGAGCGCAAGCACGGCCGCGGCTATCGCGGCTTCGAGTTCTTCGCGTCGCCGGACGTGACGCTCGAGGAGGACCTCGCGCGCCGCGACCTCACGATCAACGCGATGGCGCGGGCGACGACGGCACGCTGGTCGATCCGTACGGCGGCGCGGCCGATCTCGCGGCCGGCGTGCTGCGCCACGTGTCGCCGGCCTTCGCCGAGGATCCGCTGCGCGTGCTGCGCGTCGCGCGCTTCGCCGCGCGCTTCGGCTTCGCCGTCGCGCCGGAGACGGAGGCGCTGATGCGCGACGATCGTGGCGTCCGGCGAGCTCGCGACGCTCGCGCCGGAGCGCGTGTGGCAGGAACTCGCGCGCGGCCTCATGGAAGCGCGCCCGTCGCGCATGCTCGCGGTGCTGCGCGATTGCGGCGCGCTCGCCGCGCTGCTGCCGGAAGTCGACGCGCTCTACGGCGTGCCGCAGCCGCCGGCGCATCATCCGGAGATCGACACCGGCGTGCACGTCGCGCTGGCGCTCGACTGGGCGGCGGCGCACGGACTCGACGCTGCCGGCGCGCTACGCGGTGCTCGCGCACGATCTCGGCAAGGCGCAATCGCCGGCCGACGGCGTTGCCGCGGCACATCGCGCACGAGCAGCGCAGCGTGCGCCTCGCGCGAGCGGCTGTCGGAGCGCCTGCAGCGTGCCGCTCGATTGCCGCGATGCCGCGCGCGCTCGCGGCGCGCTAGCACGGCGTCGTGCATCGCGCCGCCGAGCTGCGGCCGGCGACGCTGCTCGACCTGCTGTCGGCGGCCGACGCGCTGCGCCGCCCCGAGCGGCTCGACACGCTGCTCGCCGCCTGCGCGGCCGACGCCTGCTCGCGCCCCGGCGCGGCGCAGGACTATCCGCCGGCCGCGCTGGCTGCGGCGGCGCTGGCGGTCGTCAAGGCGGTCGATGCCGGCGCGCATCGCGCGCGCGAGATCGGCCGCGCGCACCGGAAGCCGCAGCGCGACGACGCGATGCGCCGAAGGCGTGCGCGCGCGGCGCGAGGCGTGGCGCGCAGCTTGCCCGAAGGCACGATCGAAGAACGTGCGACAGCGCGCATAGGAACGGCGCCGAATTGCGGACTGGCGATGCGTCGCCGCCGACTGCCGCGCTCGACGGTGTGATCGCCCGTCCACCGCGGCATCGCGCGACGGCTCAGATGCGGTAGGCGACGGCCTTCATCACGCCGGCCGCGACGCGCATCAGCCTGCGCACCGGCAACGGCAGGTCGGTGCCGCCGGCCTCCTGCGCCATCGCGCCGTGGCGCGCCTCGTCGTCGCGCATCTGCTCGACGATCGCGCGGCTCTTCGCGTCGCGCCTCGGGCAGCCGGTCGATGTGGCCGGTCAGGTGCTCCTCGACCTGGCGCTCGGTCTCGACGACGAAGCCCAGGTTGACGCGGTCGCCGGCGAGCCCCGCCAGCGCGCCGATCGCGAACGAGCCCGCGTACCACAGCGGATTGAGCAGCGACGGCCGGTCGCGCGAGCTCGGCGAGGCGCGACTGCGTCCACGCGAGGTGCTCCTCCTCCTCGCGCGCCGCGGACGCGAAGCGGCTGCCGATCTCCGGATCGCGCGCGACCAGCGCCTGCGCGGCGTAGAGCGCCTGCGCGCAGACCTCGCCGGTGTGGTTGACGCGCATCAGCGCCGCCGGCGTGCCGCCGCTCCTCGGGCGTGAGCTCCGGCCTCGGGCAGCGCGGCGCCCGGCATCGGGTCGCGTGCGTCCGCGCGAGGCCGGTCAGCGTGCGCAGCGCGCGGTCGAAGCCGACGATCCAGCGATCGATCATGGCGCCATGGTATCAGCGTCGCGACGGCCGGGCGAAAAAAAACGGGCGCCCGAAGGCGCCCGTTGCCAATGCAATTCCGGAGAGACTCCGTGCTGCCGGACGCTCTCTTAGAAGAAGTGCACCAGGCCGACCACGAAGCCGTTGGCGTTGGCGCCGTTGACGACCGTGTACGGGTTGATGTTGAAGTTGTAGGCGGCGTTGTTGTCGTTGCGGGTTTGCACGAAGCCCATGTAGGCCAGCGTGCGCTTCGACAGCGGGTAGGTGTAGCTGATTTCCCACTGCGCCGCGCCCGTGCTGTTGCCCTTGGTGAGCTGGCCGACGCGCGTGCCGTTCGGCGGCACCGCCCGAGCCGTCGCCGGCATCGCCGTAGAACGCATACAGTTCGCCCGGGCCGATCGGCGCCGTGGCGCTGATGCCCCAGAAGTTGCGCGTCAGGTTGCCGGCGCCGATCGCGTCGTAGTTGAGCCGCTCGTACACGCCGCCGATCTTGACGATGCCGAAGTTCCAGTTGGCCGCGATCGAGAACGCCTAGTCGTTCAGCGCCGGGCCGCGCACCTTCGTGTTCGCACTCGTACGCGACGCCGGCCTGGAACGGGCCGTTGGCGTAGAAGCCGCCCATCGACAGGACGTACGCGTGGCGCTTCGCTTGCGCGTCGGTGCCGAACGTGGTGCCGCCGCTGCCCGTGGCCGGCGCGAAGTCGTACGCGCGATCTGGATGGAGCCGGTGAAGCCGCCGATGTGCGGCGAGTCGTAACGGATCGAGTTGCCGAGGCGGGCGTCGAAGCCGCCGTTGTCCTTCGCACTGCGAGCCTTGCGCCCACAGTGCGGCGGTCGACAGGATCGACGTCGTCAGGGTCGGGACGTTACCGAAGATCGGGTGGATGTCGTCGTACGGGGCCAGGAAGTTACCCATCTTGAACGTACCCCACGACCCTTGCAGGCCGACGAACGTTTCCGCGACCGGCCAGCATGCCGCCGCCCGAGTCGCGCGTTGACGCTCGATTCGATCTGGAAGATCGCCGACAGACCGCCGCCCAGCGACTTCGCTGCCGCGCACGCCGAGGCGCGACGAGTTCGAGCTCACGCGATAGACGGTGCGGTTGACCGGCGCGGCCGTACGCGGGCAGGTTCAGGATCAACCGCCTGTCCGTTGACGGCTTCCATCGTCATGTTCAGGCGACCGTACAACGTCACGTTCGCGGTTTGCGCTTGCGCAGCCAGCGGGGCGGCAAGCAAACCCGCGACTGCGACAGCGACGAGCTTTTTGTTCATGAAGTCTCTCCTCTAACGGATAAAATTGGCAAGGTTTCGAGCCTTTTGCGCCTGCCATCGGAACCTTCTCAAATCTGCGAGAAGTTGCGAGCCATTTTGCCAAACCGCGCATCCGGGTGGCAAGCCGAAGGCAGAATGGGGTCTGGCCGTCTCCGCCCTTGTTGTGCCGAAGCAACAGAAAACGGGGTCGAAACGCGCGTGCGAACGTTCGGCCGCCGTGCGGCCGTGGCGCCTGGCAGCGCTCGAAGCGTGACTTGCAAGTACAATGATAATAAACAACAAAAATCGGAATCTGCACCGGCGACGGGCTTCGCGGGCCAATTCGCCGATTTCGCGGGATTTGCCGGCTGCCCGGCGGCCGCCGCGCGGCCGGCCGGGCCTCCGCGAGGGCCCTGATTTCGCGCCGGTTGCCGCTGCGCGCGCGCGCCGGCCGCGACGCTGCGCCGAAAACGCGAGTTTGACGTGAGCGCGGCGCGCGGCCGTGCCGCGCGGCGGTCGCCGCGCTGGCCGCGGTGGCCACGGCGGCCCTGCTGCGGCTGGCGCGAGCGGCTGCCGCTTGCCGCGCGCAACGCGCGCATCGCTGCACGCGGCGCCCGATTCCGCGCGTCGGCGGGCTCGCGATCTGGGCCGGCTTCGCTTCCGGTCGCGCTGCGCTCGCGCCGGCGCCGCGCTCGCGATGGGCATGGTCGTCGGGCGTGCCATGGCTCGCTGCTGGTCGCGGTGTCGCTGCTCGACGACATGCGCGGCGTCGCGATCGCTCCGCGCCTTGCCGTGCACGCGGTCGCGGCGGTGTGGTTCGCGGTCGCGATCGCGCCGTACCGGGCGGTGCGCGCTGCCGCGTCGCGCTCGTCGCGCTCGTCGCGCTCGTCGTCGCGTGGTCGCTCAATCTCTACAACTTCATGGACGGCAGCGACGGGCTCGCCGCGGCGATGACGCGTCGATCGGCTTCGCGGCGTAGCGGCGCCGTGCTGCTGTGCGCATGGGCTGCCCGCCGACGCTGCCGCTCGCGCTGGCGGCGGCGACGGTGCCGGTGCTCGTCGTCAACCGGCCCGCCGGCGCGGATGTTCCTGGGCGACGTCGGCGCGGTGCCGCTCGGCTTCCTGGCGGCGGCGTTCGGCATCGGCGGCGTCGTCGACGGCGCCTGGCCGGCGTGGTTCCCGCTGCTCGTGTTCCTGCCGTTCGTCGCCGACGCGCACGGTGACGCTCGCGCGGCGCGCGCTCGCGCGGCGAGCGCTTCTGGGAAGGCGCACAAGTCGCATTACTACCAGCGGCTGCATCAGACTGGGCGCCGGCCATGCGCGGAACGCTCGCCGTCTTCGGCGCGCTGATGCTCGGGAACGGCGCGGACCTCGGCGCGTGCGCGTGCGCGTGTCGCAACCCGCGTGGGGCGCGCCTGCGCTCGCCGCGTGGTGTGCAGTCCATGCGCTGCTGTTCGCGGCGATTGATTATCATTGGCGCAGGAACACGCCGGACACCGTGATGCGGACCCTCTTCAACTGGCGGGCCTTGCTCGCCTTCGTCCACGACGTCTGCGCGGCCGCGCTCGCCTGGGTCGCGATGTACTGGCTGCGCTTCAACCTCGACGTGCCCGAGCCGTTTCTCGCCGACATGTGGCGCACGCTCGCGTGGATCGTGCCGCTGCAGGCGGCGATCTTCCTCGCGCTCGGCCTCTATCGCGGGCTGTGGCGGTTCGCGAGCATCGTCGACCTGCAGCGGATCGTGCTCGCCGCGGGGCTGGGCGCGATGCTGATCCCGGTCGTGCTGGTGATGCTGCAGCTGCAGGCGGTCGTGCCGCGCAGCGTGCTCGATCCTCTATCCGGTCGTGCTGATCTTCCTGATGGCCGGCAGCCGCTTCGCCTACCGCGTCTGGAAGGAGCACCGGCTGTACAGCCCGTTCGCGGCGCTGGGCGAGCCGGTGCTGATCGTCGGCGCGGGCGAAGCGGGCGCGCGGCTCGCCAAGGACCTCGCGCGCAGCCGGCAATGGCGCGTCGTCGGCCTGCTCGACGACGATCCCGGCAAGCAGGGCCGCCTGCTGCGCAAGGTGCGCGTGCTGGGTCCGATCGCGGAGCTGCCGCGCGTGGTGCGAGAAGTTCGGCGTGCGCAAGGTGATCATCGCGCTGCCGTCGGCCAATCACGTCGTGCGGCGGCGCGTCGCCGAGCTGTGCGCGGGCGCCGGCGTCGAGGCGCTGACGGTGCCGTCGTACGAGGACCTGATCGACGGCCGCCTCGCGCTCACGACGATCCGCAACGTCGAGCTCGACGACCTGCTCGGCCGCGACCCGGTGGTGCTCGACAGCGCGGGCCTGGCCGAGTGGCTCGGCAACCGCGTCGTGATGGTGACCGGCGCGGGCGGCTCGATCGGCGCCGAGCTCGCGCGGCAGATCGCGCGCTTCCGGCCCGCGCGGCTCGTGCTGTTCGACATCTCGGAAGCGGCGCTCTACGAGATCCAGACGGCGCTCGCCGACGCGTTCCCGCAGCTGCCGCTGGTGCCGCGGTCGTCGGCGACGTGAAGCACGCGGCGCTCGTCGAGGACGTGCTCGCGCGCGAGAAGCCCGAGCGTCATCTTCCACGCCGCCGCGTACAAGCACGTGCCGCTGATGGAGGAGACCAACGCCTGGCAGGCGGTGCGCAACAACGCGTACGGCACGTGGGTGCTCGCGCGCGCCGCCGTCGACGGCGCGCGTCGAGAAGTTCGTGCTCGTGTCGACCGACAAGGCGGTGAACCCGACCAACGTGATGGGCGCGACCAAGCGGCTCGCCGAGATCGTGTGCCAGAGCCTGCAGGGCGCGGGCACGCAGTTCGTGCTCGTGCGCTTCGGCAACGTGTTCGGCAGCGCCGGCAGCGTGATCCCGCGCTTTCGCGAGCAGATCGCGCGCGGCGGGCCGGTGACGGTCACGCATCCGGAGATCACGCGCTACTTCATGTCGCTGTCGGAGGCCACGCAGCTGCTGCTGCAGGCCGGCCTGCAGGGCAAGGGCGGCGAGATCCTCGTGCTCGACATGGGCGAGCCGGTGCGCATCGTCGATCTCGCGCGCGACATGATCAAGCTGTCGGGCGCCGATCCCGCGAAGATCGCGATCGTGTTCACCGGCCTGCGGCCGGGCGAGAAGCTCTTCGAGGAGCTGCTCGCCGACCGAGGAGGCGACCAAGCCCACGCACGCATCCGAAGCTGCGCATCGCGCAGGCGCGCGAGGCGAACCACGACGCGGTCGGCCAGATGGTCACGTGGTGCGAGAGCGACCGCGCGGCCGACGACGCCGAGGTGCGCGCGCGCCTGAAGGCGTGGATCCCCGAGTACGCGCCGCCCGCGGGCGCGCCGGTCAAGCCGATTCCGACCGCGAGCCGCGACGACGCGAAGCCGCTGCCGCTGCGCGCGCCGCGGCGGCGCTAGTCAGCGTTCGTTCTGCGCGCTCTCCTGCTCGCGCGCCGCGGGCGCGGAGGGCGGCGACGGGATGGCAGGCGCGATCGTCGCGCCGGCTCGTCGGGCGCGACGCGCGTCGCCGATGCCGCGAGGGCCGCGCGCTCGGCACGGAGGCGCCAGAGCCCGTAACCGATCAGCAACGCGTTCAGCGCCCAGAATTCCTTGCTCGTCGGGCGGATCATGAAGTCGTCGGTCAGGTTCTTCACGACGAACGTCGCCAGCATCACGAGTCCCGCGAGCCCGATCGCGGCGAGCGTGCCGTCCGTGCGCGCGCAGGAAGCGCGCGTAGCGCCACGCGAGCGCGATCAGCAGCAGCGCGAGCAGCAGCGACGACGCCGATCGCGCCGGTCTGCAGCCACTGGCTGACGAACAGGTTGTGCGCGTGCGCGAGCATGGGATCGCCGAGCTCGCCCTGCAGCTCCTCGCGCAGGATGGACTTGCCGAAGCCGAAGCCGAGTCCACGGCCGCTCGCGGATGCGCTCGAACGTGTGCTGCCAGAGCACGATGCGCGGGATCGTCGGCGATCGCCTGCGCGACGGTCGTTCCGTCCTCTGGCCTTCGCGCGCGCGCTGGATCGCGGCGTCGACGAACAGCGCGCCGACGACCAGCAGCAGGAGACAGCAGCATCGCGCCCCAGCGCAGCGGCGCGCGCTGCAGGCGCCGCCGCCAGCGCCACGCCGCCAGCGCCGCGCGAGCAGGAAGCCGATGGCGAGCGCCACCCAGATCATGCGGTTCTCGGTGATCCGCGCCGCGACCAGCAGCAGCAGGAAGACGCCGGACGCGACCACCAGCGGCAGCCAGCGCGGCCCGTAGCCGACCGGCTTCGGCGCCATCAGCAGCGGCAGCAGCGGCATCACGAGCACGATCAGCGTCGAGAACGCGCCGACGCCGCCGTGCGAGCGCACGAGCGCGCGATCGGGATCGAACCCCTGGGTGGTGAGCGCCGCGTGCAGCGCGAGGATCGCGAGCAGCGCCGTGACGGCAATGGCAACGGTGACGATCGCCCGGAACGCCCGGCCGGTGCGCGCGGCGACGTGGAAGATCGCCGCCGTCGCGAGGCCCCAGCCGATCTCGGTGCCGACTTCCGCGCGCGAATACGCGGGATGGATCGACCACAGGACGGAGATCGCGGCACCATGCGGCCCAGGCGAGTATCGCCGCCAGGAGCCACGCGTCCGGCACCGGCATCGGCTCGTTGTCCGAAAAGAGCGAGCCCAGGATCAGCCACAGCGCGAACGTGGCCGCGAGCCCGAACGCGATCGAGCGGAAATAGGTGTGGCCGCTGATGGCCACCAGCGCGAAGTAGACGCACGCCCAGAACAGCACGGAAAAGCGCAGCAGGGCGAACATCCGCGCCCGCGAATGCGCACGACGCGCCGCGGGGCTGACGGGCTCAGTGGGCAAGCGAGGTCTCCCGGGGGCGGTTCGCGGCGCCGGCGAGGCACTCGTCGAGGGTCGCCGCGACGTCGTCGACGGCGATGTTGCGCACGTCCTCGCCGCGGCCGACGAGCGGCACGTGGCGCAGCAGCGGGTTGGGCGACGGGCAGCGCTGCTTGAGCACCCCCTGCCGCGGGTCCGACCACAGCGAGACGACGTCGAGCGGGGCGCGGCCCGCCAGGTAATAGGCCATCGTCAGCACGCCGCTGTCGGGTGCGACCAGGACGCGGCAGCGGGCGCGGATCACGGCCAGCAGCTCGAGGAAATCGGTGCGGCCGCGCAGGTCGACACGTTCGAACCGGCGAAGGATTCGCGGGCGCCGTTGCCGAACAGCACCCAGCGCACGTTGCGGCTCGCCGGAAAGCGCGCGATCAGCTCGCGCCAGCGAGACCGCCGGCCAGTCCTTGACGTACCCGTAGTACCGCGCGGTCTCCGAATCGACGTGCGCGCCGATCGTGAGCACGTCGTCGCGCGGCGGCAGCAGCGCATCCGCCTTGGCATCGAACGCGGGGTTCCATCGCAGCTCCGGCGGGAACTCCTCGCGGCGGCCGTCGAGCCAGCGCGTGGGATCGGGATCGGCGAAGGTCGTCGCCGCCGGGGCTATCGGCACGCCGAGCGCCGCCGCGGCGGCGGCGAGATCGACCGGCATTCCGCGCGCGAGGCCGGGGATCACCTCGATGCGGTCGGCATCGGTGAGGCGAAAGGCGTCGACGAGCTCGGCGCGCGTGAAGACGGTGATGGCGCTGTCCGCCACGCCTGCACGGATGCGCGCGAAGAGCGGGCACAGGCCGAGCGCGATGTCCCCGAGTCCGCGGTTCCACGCGAACACGAACTCGCGCCGTCCTTCGCCGCGGGCGGCGCGCAGCGCACGCTCGAACGCGTCGCCTCGCACGCGGTCGGCGAGGACGCGACTCCAGCGCCTGACGTTGAAGCGCCCGCGAGTCCGGAATTTCATGGAAGGTCCGTGGCAACCGGCCGGAACGTGACCGGAAAGGAGTGGTGCGGGAGGCCGCGCGACGCACGCACGGCAGGCCGGAAGTATAGCGCCTGCCCCTGCCGGGGCCAACGTGGCGCACCGTTTTCGGGTAGACTTCGCGCCGCACGCGTTCCGCGTGCACGAGCCTTCGCCACCCCGGCGCGCGCGCCTGTCCGCGGCGCCGGTCTTCCGCCCCGCGCCACAATCCGAACTCTATGTGCGGCATCGCCGGCTACGTCAGCGACACGGCGCTCGCACCGGAGGTGCTGGCCGCGATGACGCGCTCGCTCGCGCACCGCGGGCCGGACGCCGACGGCTTCTGGACGTCCGGCCGCGCGCATCTCGGGCACCGCCGGCTCTCGGTGATCGACATCGCCGGCAGCCCGCAGCCGATGATCGAGCCCGACGGCCGCGTGGCCGTCGTGTTCAACGGCGAGATCTACAACTTCCGCGAGCTGCGCGACGAGCTCGCGCGCGGCGGATGGACGTTCCGCACCGCGGGCGACACCGAGACGCTCGCTGGCCGGCTGGGCGCGATGGGGCGAGGACGTCGTCACGCACTTGCGCGGGATGTTCGCCTTCGCGCTGTGGGACGCGCGACACGCAGACGCTGTTCGCGGCGCGCGACCATCTGGGCGTCAAGCCCTTCCACTACGCGTGGGACGGCGCGACGCTCGTGTTCGGCTCGGAGCTCGAAGGCGGTGCTCGCGCATCCGGCGGTGGCGCGCGGAGATCGACCTCGCCGCGCTGCGCCTCTATCTCGAATGCCAGTTCATTCCGGCGCCGCACTCGATGTTCCGCAGCGTGCGCAAGCTGCCGCCCGGGCACACGCTGACGCTGCGCGGAACGGCGCTCGCGCTGCGCGACGTTCTGGCGCCCGCGACTACGCCGACAAGCTCGCGTTGTCCGAGCGCGACGCGGCGGACGCGCTCGATCGCGAGCTGCGCGCGTCGGTCGAGGGCATGCTGGTCGCCGACGTGCCGCTCGGCGCGTTCGTGAGCGGCGGCATCGATTCCGGCCTGATCGCCGCGATCATGACGGACCTCACCGGCGGACCGATCGACACGTTCAACATCGGCTTCGAGGGCGACGTGGCGGTGAGCGAGCATCGCGAGGCGGCGCGCGGTCGCGCGCGCACATCGGCAGCCGCCATCACGCGCTGATGCTGTCGCCGGACCACGTGCTCGACGCGTTCGACCGCTGGATCGACGTGTTCGACGAGCCGTTCGCCGACCAGGCCGCGCTGCCGACGATGCTCCTGTCGGGCTTCGCGCGGCGCGACGTCACCGTCGTGCTGACCGGCGAAGGCGCCGACGAGGTGTTCGGCGGCTACTCGAACTATCGCAAGCGCGTGCGCGAGGAGCGCTGGACGCGCTGGCTCGCGCATCCGGCGTCGCCGCTGCCCGCGCTGGTGAAGGCGCTGCCGGTGGCGCTGCGCAAGGATCGGCTGCTGCGCTCGCTCACCGAGCCGCTCGCGCGCCGCTACCGCACCATCCCCAACGTGTTCGACGTGCTGCTGCACCCGCACGCTCTTCACGCCGCAGTTCCTCGCCGCGACGCGCGGCGCGCCGGACGTCGGCACGCTGGCCGCGGCGGCGTTCGCGGAAGCGCGAGGCGCGCGCATTACCTCGACCGCCTGCTGCACGTCGACACGCGGCTGTGGCTGCCCGACGATCTGCTGACCAAGGTCGACCGCGCGACGATGACGCACTCGCTCGAGGCGCGCGTGCCGTATCTCGACCATCGCTTCGTCGAGTTCTGCGCGCGGCTGTCGACCCGCGCACAAGATCCGGGGCACGACGCACAAGCACATCCTGAAGCGCGTCGCCGAGCGCTACCTGCCGCGCGGCGATCGTGCATCGCGGCAAGCAGGGCTTCGTGATGCCGCTCACGGAGTGGCTGGCGGGACGCCTGCGCGGCGAGCTCGACGAGCACCTGGGCGCGGGCGGCCTCGCGCGGCGCGGCCTCTTCCGCGAGGGCGCGCTCGCGCGCCTGCTGGACGAGCATCGGCGCGGGCAGGCGCAATCACGCCGGACGGCTGTGGGCGCTGCTGATCCTCGAGCGCTGGTTCCGCCGCTACGCGCCGGGCTGGACGATGTCGTGACCGCTCTCGATCCTGCACACGGAGTCGTCGATCGGCTGGGGCGGCCAGGAGCTGCGCATCCTCACCGAGATGGAAGGCATGGCGCGGCGCGGCCATCGCGTGCATCTCGTCACGGCCGGCATCGCCGACATCCTGCCGGCGGCGCGCGCGCGCGGACTCGCCGTCGACCGGCCTGCCGATCGCGTACAAGAAGCTGCCGGGGCTCGTCGCCGATGCGCCGCTGGCTCGCGCGCGACGGACGCGGCGTTCGACGTCGATCAACACGCACAGCTCGACCGATTCGTGGCTCGTCGCGGTCGCGTCGCGCCACGCTTGCGCGGCATGCCGCCGGTCGTGCGCACGCGCCACGTGTCGACGCCGGTGAACAACTCGCGCCGACCACGCGCTGGCTCTACCGGCGCGCGACCGCGCACGTCGTCGTGACCGGCGAGGCGCTCAAGGCGCAGCTCGTGCGCGACAACGGCCTACGACCCGGCGCGCATCACGTCGGTGCGCACGGGCATCGACCTCGCGCGCTTTCGTCCGCTCGACCGCGACGCGACGCGCGCGCGCCTGCGGCGTGGACGCGCGGCCGGCGGTCGCGATCGTGGCGACGCTGCGCGACTGGAAGGGCCACGACGACCTGCTCGACGCGTGGCAGCTGCTGCGCGGGCGTGTGCCCGGCTGGCAGCTGCTCGTCATCGGCGACGGTCCGCGCCGCGCGCATCTCGAAGGCCGCGTCGCCGCGATGGGCCTGGCCGGCGAGGTGCGCTTCACCGGCAACCAGGACGACGTGCCCGCGTGGTTCGCGTGCGCGGACATCGCGACGCTGCCGTCCTACGGCGACGAAGGCGTGCCGCAGAGCCTGATGCAGGCGGCGGCGTGCGGACTGCCCGCGGTGTCGACGCCGATCGGCGCGATTCCCGAAGCGGTGCGCGACGGCGAGACGGGCCTGCTCGTGCCGCCGCGCGACGTCGCCGCGCCTCGGCCGCGGCGCTGGAGCGGCTGATGACCGACGCGGCGCTGCGCCGGCGCATGGGCGCGCGCCGCGCACGCGTACGCGCAGGCGAACTTCGGCATCGACGCGCATGCTCGACGCGATGGAAGCGGTGTTCGCGCGCGTGGCCGGAGGAGCGCGCTGATGTGCGGCATCGCGCGGCCACTTCGGCGCGCCGGTCGGGCCCGGACGTGCGCGCGCGCATGATGGCGCGCGCTCGCGCGCCGCGGCCCCGATGCGCAGCACGTCGCGACGTTCGACGCGCGCAGGCGCGCCGCTCGCCGACGATGCGCTGGCGGCCGTCGGACTCGTGCACGCGCGGCTGTCGATCATCGATCCGCGGCCGGTCGCCGACCAGCCGATGGGCACCGACGATGGCGCGCTCTGGATCTGCTACAACGGCGAGGTCTACGGCTGGCAGGACGACGCCCGCGAGCTCGCCGCAGCGCGGCGTGCGCTTCCGCACGTGGTGCGACACCGAGTTCATCCTGCGCGGCTACGAGGCGTGGGGCATCGAGGGCCTGCTGCCGCGCCTGCGCGGCATGTTCGCGTTCGCGCTCGTCGACTTCCGCGACGCGGCGCGTGCACGTCGTGCGCGACCGGCTCGGACTGAAGCCGATCGTCTACGCGCACGCGCGCGCGGACTTCGCGTTCGGCTCGACGGTGCGCAGCGTGCTGCCGTGGCTGCCGCGCGCGGCGCGCGGATTCTCGCGCGGACGCGATCGATGCGTATCTCGCGCATCGCTACGTGCCGGCGCCGCGCACGATCTTCACCAACATCGCGCGGCTGCCCAACGCGCATCGGCTCGAGTACGGACTCGACGACGGGGCGCTCGACGGTGCATCGCTACTGGTCGCCGCGACCGGCGCGCCGCGGCGGACTGCGGCGCGCTGCTCGACGAGGCGATCGAGCTGCGGCTGGTCGCCGACCGGCCGCTCGGGCTGTTCCTGTCGGGCGGCATCGATTCGGGCACCATCGCGTGCCGGCTGGCGGCGACGGGTCACACGGAGCTGCACTCGTTCTCCGCCGCGTTTCCCGGCACCGCGTTCGACGAGAGCGAGGAGGCCGCGGCGACCGCGCGCGCGCTCGGGCTGCCGAACGAGCGCATCGTCGTGCCGACGACGATCGGCGACGACTTCGCGCGAGATCGTGGCCACGCTCGACGAGCCGTTCGCCGACCCGTCGTCGTTTCCGACGTGGTACCTCGCGCGCGCGACCGAGCGGCACGTGAAGGTCGTGCTCGGCGGCGACGGCGGCGACGAGCTCTTCGCCGGCTACAAGCGCATCGCGAAGCACCTGCGCAACGGGTGGCGCGGCGCGCTGCGCGCTGCCGCTGCCGCTGCTTCCCGACGTGCGGCCCAAGGGGTGGCGCAAGGTCGCTGGGCGAGCTGGCGCTCGATTGGGAGTCCGCCTACTCGCTGCGCTTCTCCGGCCTGACGCCGAACCAGCGGCATCTTCCTGCAGCCGTCGCGCGCCGCGTGGCCGGCGCACTACTGGCGCGCGCCGGACTTCGACGCCGCCACGCCGCACGACCGGCTGCTGCGCTGGGACTTCGCGAACTACCTGCCGGAATACGTGCTGCGCAAGGCGGACCTGACGACGATGGCGCACGGACTCGAGCTGCGCGCGCCGCTGCTCGACCACAGGTTCGTCGAGGCGGTGCTGGCGCTGCCGTCCGCGCGAGCGCTTCACGACGCCGCCGAAGCGGTTCCTGGCGACGCTCGCGCCCGAGCTCGAGCGACTGGGTGCGTTCGCGCGCAAGAAGCGCGGCTTCAACCCGCCGCTCGACGGCTGGCTGCAAGGACGACCTCGCGCCGCGCCTGCCGCGGCTGCGGCACGTCGCTCGCGCACCTCACCGGCGGCCAGATCGACGCGCGCGCGCGCGCAGTCGATGATCGACGCGTACGCCAACGACGCCCGCGCTCGCCGAGCAGGTGCTGTCGCTCGTGATCCTCGACGAAAGCCTGCGGCAGCTCGCGCAGGAGGCGGCGGATGGCGGGTAGCCGCGCGCCGATGCGCTTCGCCAGCGTCGCGCTGGCGATCGCTGCGCTGGGGATGCGCGCGCCGGCGGCCGGCGTCGCCGCGGCGCATCCTCGTCCTGCATCACCTGCTGCTCGGCGACACGCTGATGGTGACGCGCGCTGCTCGCGAAGCTGCGCGCGCAGTACCCCGACGCGGAGATCGTGATGACCGTCGACGCGCGCCGTACGCGCCGCTGTACGCAGGGCGGCCCTACGGCGTGATCGCGCACCCGTTCGATCCGCGCGACTTCGGCACGTTCAGCCTCGCTGCTGCGCGCGCCGCGCTTCGATCTCGCGATCCTGCCGGCGGACAATCGCTGGTCGTGGCTCGCGCGCGCGCTCGGCGCGCGCTGGATCGTCGGGCTTGCCGGCGACCGACCCGCGCACAAGAACTGGCCGGTCGACGAGCTCGTGCCGTATTCGGCGACGCCCACCGCGTTCGGCGACACGGCGGCGGAGCTCGTGCCGGGGCCGCCGCCGGCGCCGTATCGCACGCGAGGCCTGGCCGGCGCCGCCGGCGCGACGGCGCTCCGCGGTTCGGCGGCGACTATGCGGTGCTGCACGTCGGCGCCAGCTCGCCGCTCAAGCTGTGGCCGGCGGAGCGCTGGCGCGCACTGGCCGACGCGCTCGAAGCGCGCGGCCTCGCGGTCGTGTGGAGCGCGGGCCCGGGCGAGGACGCGATCCTCGACGCGATCGACGCCGCTCGGCGCATGGCCGCGCATCGCCGGCACGCTGTCGCTCGCGGCAGCTGTGGCACGTCCTCGCCGCGCGCGCGGCTGCTCGTGTGTCCCGGACACCGGCATCGCGCATCTCGGCCGCATCGTCGGCGTGCCGACCGTCACGCTGTTCGGGCCCGGCTCGGCGGTGATCTGCGGTCCCGGCGCGTTCTTCGCGGCGATGCCGCGGACGCGCGGTGACGGTCGATCCCTTTCCGTGCCGCGACCAGACGATCCAGTTCTTCCGCGAGGTGCCGTGGGCGCGGCGCTGCGAGCGGCTGTTCGGCGAGCCGCCGCTGCGCTGCCCGCGCGCGCGTGCATGGAGGCGATCGACGTCGCGGCGGTGATCGCCGCGGCGCGACGCGCTCACGAGCGCTGAAGCGCCGTCTCGGCGCTCGGCGCGTCGCCGCTCCTGTCGGCGCGTGCGTGAACTGGATGCGATGCAGGCGCGCGTAGGTGCCGTTGCGCGGCGAGCAGCGCCGCGTGCGTGCCGATCTCGACGATGCGGCCGCGCGTCGAGGACGACGATGCGATCGGCGTCCTCGATCGTCGACAGCCGATGCGCGATGACGATGGTCGTGCGCCCGCGCATCAGCGTGTCGAGCGCGGCCTGCACCTGCCGCTCGGATTCGGAATCGAGCGCCGAGGTCGCCTCGTCGAGGATCAGGATCGGCGCGTTCTTGAGGATCGCGCGCGCGATCGCGATGCGCTGGCGCTGGCCGCCCGACAGCCGGACGCCGTTCTCGCCGACGATGCGTGTCGAATCCTTCCGGCATCGCGCGGATGAAGTCGAGCGCGTGCGCCGCGGCGGCCGCGCGCTCGACCTCCTCGCGCGACGCGCCGGCCATCGCGCCGTAGGCGATGTTCGCGGCGACCGTGTCGTTGAACAGCAGCACGTCCTGCGACACCATCGCGATCTGCGCGCGCAGGCTCTTCAGCGTCAGCGTCGTCACGTCGTGGCCGTCGATGAACAGGCGCCCGGCGGTCGGCTCGTAGAAGCGCGGCACGAGGTTGACGAGCGACGTCTTGCCGCTGCCGGAGGCGCCGACCAGCGCCACCGTTTCGCCCGGGCGCGACCGTGAGCGTGATGTCGGACAGCGCCTCGCGCTCGTTGCCGCCGATAGCGCAGCGACAGGCGCTCGAAGCGCACCTCGCCGCGGCGAGCGCTCGAGCACGACGGTGCCGGTGTCGGCCTCTTCCTCGTGGTCGAGGAGGCCGAAGATGCTCTCGGCGGCGGCGAGGCCGCGCTGGATCGCCGCGTTGATGCCGGACAGCCCCTTCAGGCGCTCGAGCAGCGTCAGCAGCGCGACGACGTACGACATGAAGAGCGCGAAGTCGAAGCGGCCGGCCGTCGCTCTGCTGCAGCGCGATCCAGACGATGGAGCCGACCGCGCACGCGGCGAAGAACACGGTGAGCGGCGAGCTCGCCGCGGTGGCCGACGACTCCTTCGTCATCGCGTTGCGCAGCCGGTTGGCCGCGGCGACCGCGCGATTGCGCTCGTACGTCCTCGCCGCCGAACACGCGGACGACGCGGTGGCCGCCGATCATCTCCTCCAGCACCTGCGTCATCGAGCCCGAGCGGTCCTGGATGTCGCGCGCGATGCGGCGCAGCCGGCGGCTGAAGTAGCGGATCACGACGCCCACGATCGGCACCACGATGAACGTGAGCAGCGTCAGCCGCCAGTTGAGCCACATCAGGTAGCCGAAGCTCACCACGATCGTCAGCGTCGAGCGGATCGCGTTGGTGATCGCGCCCGAGGCGGCGGAGGCGAGCTGGTGCGCGTCGAACGAGATCTTCGACTGGATGACGCCCGCCGCGTGGGTGTCGTAGTAGGGCGTGGGCAGCGCGAGCAGCTTGTCGATCAGGTCGCGGCGCAGGTCGAACACGACGCGATAGCCGGTCCAGCCCATGCCGAACTCGGAGATGTACGCGCCGATGCCGCGCAGCAGGAACACGCCGACGATCGTCAGCGGCAGCCACCGGGTGCCGAGCGGATCGGGCGACTCGAAGTTGCGCACGATCGGGATGACGAGCCACGCGAGCATGAGGTCGCCGGCGGCGACGATCATCATGCCGAGCACGGCGAGGCCGAACGCCCACCGGTAGGGGCGGACGTAGCGCAGCAGGCGGGAGTAGAGGTTGGCGCCCGTCATCGGGATTGGTGGTGCCGCCGGCGGCGCAGCGTCGGGCAGCGACGCGCGAACGGCCAAGCGCCCGCACAACGGCGCCGAGTATAGCGCAGCGACCCGCGGCCGCCCGGCTACCCCGTCAGGCGGCGGCGCCAGTGCGCGACGGCATGAGCTCTCGTACAGCGCGACCAGGCGCGCCGCCATGGCGTCGGGCGTGAGCGGGCGCATCGCGGCGAGCGCGCCGGCGCTGGCCGCGCGCGCGCGCGTCCGGCGCGAGCAGCGCGTGCATGCCCGCGGCGATGGCGCTCGATGTCGCGCGCGCCGCACACGGTGCCCGCGCCATGCGCGCGCGACGAGCTCGCCGGCGCCGCAGCGATCGCTGGTCACCACCGGCAGCCCGCAGGCGAGCGCCTCGAGCACGGCGTTGGAGAGCGCGTCGTAGAGGGTGGGCAGCACGAACGCGTCGGCCGCGCCGTAGAACGGCTTCGGGTCCTGCTGCGCGCCCGCGAACGTGACGCGGTGCGCGACACCCAGGCGGCGCGCGAGCGCGAGCGTAGCGCGCGGGATGGCGGTCGCGGCCGACGACCAGCAGGTGCGCGGGCGCCGGCACGGCGCCAGCGCCTCCAGCGCGCGCGCCACGCCCTTGCGCGCATAGGCCGAGCCGACGAGCAGGAACACGCAGGCGTCGTCGGCGATGCCGTAGCGCGCGCGCACGCTCCGCCCGATGCACGGCCAGGCCCGGGTTGAACACGGCGGGATCGATCGCGTTGTAGATCACCGGCAGCCGCTCGCGCGGCACGCCGAAGCGCTCGTGGATCTCGTCCTGCACCATCCGCGAGATGCAGATCACCCGCTGCAGGCGCGGGCTCGCATAGAGCCGCCGCTCCGCCGCGAGCATGTAGCGATGATAGGGGCTGGCGCGCGATCGCCGGCCGCGCGAACGCGGACGCGTCGCGCAGGCGCTCCTCGACCCACACCGCGTGCACGCCGTCGCCGGCGCGATAGATGTCGCAGCACGCGATGCGCTCGTGCGATTGCACGAGCGTGCCCGGCAGTGCGGCGAGCGCCGCGCAGGCCGCGCGCGCGAATCTCGCGTCGCGCCACGTGCGGCCGACGTAGGGCGGGTCGACGATGAGCGGCGTCACGCGCGCGATCGCCGTCGCGCGGCCAGCGCCGGGTCACCAGCGTCAGCTCGACGCCGCGCGCGGCCAGCGCCGCGAGCGCGCGCTCGACGAAGCGCTCCGCGCCGCCGTACGGCGTGTACTTCTGGCGGACGATCGCGAGGCGCATCAGCGCGGCGGCGGCGGGCGGCGACGGCGGGCGGCGCCGAGGTCGCCGTGCGGCAGCGTTTCCGAGTCGAGGCCGAATTCGCCGTGCAGCGGCGGCGCCTCCGTCGCGGTCGGCGGCCTGGCGCTCGCGCGCGCGGCAGCGCCGCGCGCGCCGCCTTGTGCGCGACGCTCGCCTCGAGCAGCTCCTTGTAGAGCAGCACGAGCTTCAGCGTCATCGCGGCGGGCGACAGCGGCAGCACCGCGTTGCGCGCGTTCGCGCCGAGGCGCTCGCGCACGCGCGGGGTCCAGCAGCGTGCGCATGTGCGCGGCGAGCGCGGCGACGTCGCGCGACATCGCAGACGAATCCCGCGTCGTTCTCGGTGACGAGCTCGGCGGCGCCGGAGCGCGTGCTGGTGATCGACCGGCAGCCCGCAGGCGAGCGCCTCCATCGCGGCGTCGGGAAACGAGTCGTAGATCGCCGGCAGCACGAACGCGTCGGCGGCGCCGTAGTACGGCGACGACGTCGGCCTGGAAGCCGGCGAACGTGACGCGCTCGCGCACGCCGTGGTCGTGCGCCAGCCGCTTGTACGCGTCGAGCCTGCGGTCGTCGCCGACGACGATGAGATGCGCGTGCTCGGGCAGCTGCGGCGAGCGCCGCGATGGCCGCCGGCACGCCCTTGCGCCGGAAGCCGGAGCCGACGAGCAGGAACAGCGACCGCGTCCTCGGCGATCCTGTACTTGCGCGCGGATGCGCTCGCGATGCGCGCGCAGCGCCGGCGAGAAGAGGTTCGAGTCGACGGCGTTGTAGAGCACCGGCAGCCGCTCGTCGGGCAGGCCGAAGCGCGCCTTGATGTCGTCGCGCACCATCTTCGAGTTGCACAGCACCGCGCGCAGCCACGGGCTCGCGAAGAGCTTGCGCTCCATCGCGAGCGTGTAGCGGTGCCACGGCGACAGCGCCACGCGCCAGCGCAGCGACGGCCGACGCGTCGCGCAGCCGCTCCTCGAGCCACGTCGCGTGGATGCCGTCGGCGGGCCGGTAGACGTCGCAGGTCAGCACGCGATCGTGCGACTGCACGAGGTTGGCGCGCGCGATCACGACGTCGCGGCGTCACGGCGCGCGCGAAGCCCCAGTCGCGCCACAGCGGGCCCAGATAGAACGGATCGCAGATGTGCGGCTCGATGAGCTGCAGCTTGGTCTGCGGCCACTCGCGCGTGTAGAGCGTGATCGCGACGTTGCGCTCGAGCAGCGCCTCCAGCGCGGCTTCGAGGAAGCGCTCGGCGCGGCCCTGCGGCTTGTAGCGCTGGCGGATGATCGCGAGCCGCATCAGGCTCGCTCGCGCGGGTTTGCGCGAGCAGCTCGACGAACGCGCCGTGCACGCGCTCGACCGGCAGCGTGGTCAGGCACTCGGAGACCTTGCCGCCGCCGCAGCCGTCGAGGCCGCACGGCCGGCACGGAAACTCGCGCGATACCACGACGCGCTGCGCCACGCGCCAGGGCCCCCACGCGAGCTCGCTCGACGGGCCGAAGAGCGCGAGCGCCGGCGTGCCGACCGCCGCCGCGATGTGCATCGGCGCCGAATCGACGCCGGCGAACGCCGCGCGCGGCCTTGGTCAGCGCGGCCAGCTCCGTGAGCGACAGCGCGCCGGTGAGGTCGATCGACGCGCGCGCGCGATCGCCGGCCGCAGCGCGGCCAGCACCGCCGTCGTCAGCGCGCGCTCGCGATCGTCGGGCGCGCCCGGTCAGCACCACGGCGAGGCCGTCGGACGACGATGAGGTCGAGCGAGCGCCGCGGTGCGCTCCGCCGGCCAGCACTTGAAGAGCCAGCGCGATCCCGGGTGCATCTGCACGAATTCGCGCGGCGCGAGGCCGTGCTCGGCGAGCAGCGCGGCGACCTTCGCGCTCGGCGTCCGCGCCCGGCACCAGCACGAGCGCGCGGTCGGCCTGCGTCCGGCTGCACGCCGATGCGCCGCAGCGCGTCGAGGTTCTGCTCGACCACGTGCCGCTCGGTGCGCGCCGGCAGCCGGTAGAAATGCGTGAAGCTGGCGCCGCCACAGCCGCGCGCGCCGCTCGCGCTCGCGCGTCACCGACCAGCGCGGCCGCAGCAGGCGCGCGAGCGTCAGCCCGCGCGGATGCTCGGTCAGATGAACGAGGAGGTCGAAGTCGCGCGCGCGCAGCGCGCGACAGCAGCGCCCACTCCTCGCGCAGCTGGGTGGCGACGCCGCGCTTCTTCCAGCCGCGGTCGATGGTGTGCAGCTGCGCGATCGCCGGATGGCCGGTCAGCATCGGCGCGGTGTCGAGATAGACGAGCGCGTCGATCTCGATGGCCGGCGCGGCGCGCTTCAGCGCCGTGAACACCGGCGAGGCGAGCAGCACGTCGCCGTGATGACGCAGCTTGGTGACGAGCGCGCGGCGGACGAGGTGCAGGGGAACCGGGATCCGGAAGCGGGCTCGCCATGCCGTCCACGATACCAAAAACGCCGCGGCCGCGCCTGCGCGGACGGCCGTGCGCGGTAGGCGCTCACTGACGGCGTTCACCGCGGCCCGTGCCGGCATTCCGGTTCGGAGTACAATCCGCGCGATTGCGCTGCGCTGCCCGCTCTCACCCGCCTTCTCCATGTCCGTCGACGTCGTCAACACCGCGCTCAAGGCGCAGATCCTCGCCGAGGCGCTGCCGTACATCCGGCGGTTCCACGACAAGACCATCATCATCAAGTACGGCGGCAACGCGATGACGGAGCCCGCGCTGAAGGCGGGCTTCGCGCGCGACGTCGTGATGCTGAAGCTGGTCGGCATGAACCCGGTGATCGTCCACGGCGGCGGACCGCAGATCGGCGACCTCCTGACCAAGATGGGCATCAAGAGCGAGTTCCGGCAGGGCATGCGCGTCACCGACGACCGCGTGATGAACGTCGTCGAGATGGTGCTGGGCGAGCTCAACCAGGAGATCGTCGGCCTCATCAACCAGCACGGCGGCAAGGCGGTCGGGCCTCACCGGGCAGGACGGCGCGTTCATCCACGCGCGCAAGATGCTGCTCAAGTCCGAGACCGCCGAGGGCGAGTTCGTCGACATCGGCCTCGTCGGCGAGATCGAGCGCATCGATCCGGAGATCATCCAGCTCCTCGATTCGCGCGACTTCATCCCGGTGGTCGCGCCGATCGGCGTCGGCGCCGAGGGCGAGGCGTACAACATCAACGCGGACCTCGTGGCGGGCAAGCTCGCCGAGACGCTGAAGGCGGAGAAGCTGGTGCTGATGACCAACACGGTCGGCGTGCTCGACAAGGACGGCACGCTGCTCACCGGGCTCACCGCGAGCGAGATCGACGGCCTGTTCGCCGACGGCACGATCCACGGCGGCATGCTGCCCAAGATCGGCTCGGCGCTCGACGCGGTGAAGAACGGCGTCAAGAGCTCGCACATCATCGACGGCCGCGTCGAGCACGCGCTGCTGCTCGAGGTGCTGACCAACGAAGGCGTGGGCACGATGATCCGCGCCGACAACACGCCGCCGCGGTACGGCGCCTGACGCGCCGCCGACTCCGGCCGGATCTCGACCCATGGCCACGAGAACCGGGCGAACGCCGCCTGCAGATCCTGCAGACGCTGGCGGCGATGCTGGAGAATCCGCGCAGCGAGAAGGTGACGACCGCCGCGCTCGCCGCGAAGCTCGACGTGTCGGAGGCCGCGCTCTACCGGCACTTCGCGAGCAAGGCGCAGATGTTCGAGGGGCTGATCGAGTTCATCGAGACGACGCTCTTCTCGTTCATCAACAAGATCACCGACGAGACCACCGACGGCGTGGCGCAGGCCGAGCAGACGGTCGTGATGCTGCTGTCGTTCGCCGAGAAGAATCCCGGGCATGACGCGCGTGCTGATCGGCGAGGCGCTGGTCAACGAGGACGAGCGGCTGCAGGCGCGCATCAACCAGCTCACCGACAAGCTCGAGGCCGCGCTGCGGCAGTCGCTGCGCATCGCGCAGGCGGCGAACGGCTGGCACGGCGACGCGCAGGCCGACGCCGCGGTGCTGATCGCCTACGTGCTCGGCCGCTGGCAGCTCTTCGCGAAGAGCGGCTTCAAGCGCACGCCGCAGGACGGCTGGACGCTGCAGCGCAAGTTCCTGTTCGGTTGACGTCGCGCGGCACGAGCGCCGGATGCTTCCCGATGCATCGCTGCGCCCTGTCCGCCGTCGACCATGCCGCTTCGCCTGCGTCGTTTCTTGCTCGCTGCTCGCGCTCGCCGGCGGCGTCCGCGTCGCTCGCGCAAGCGGGCAACCGCATGACCGACCGCCGCGCCGCCGCGCCGTCGCGCTGGCAGGCGGAGCAGCGACGCAGCTCGACGCCGCGCTGCGCGCGCGCGTGCTCGTCGCGACCGATCCGCGGGGACGCTGGGTCGCCGGGCCAGCTCGACACCGGCGATCCGGGCGCGCAGGTCGCCGCGTTCGCGCAGGCGCGCGCGGCGCGCGCCCGGCGAGAAGGTCTATCCTCGCGTCGCTGGCGATCGCGTGCCTCGCGCCGGTGCAGCCGCTGCCCGACGAGTGCGACGCGACCGATCGGCTGGCCGACTGGGCGACGCGCGACGTCGACAACGGCGTGCCGATCGCTGCTGCTGGCGGATCGCGCGCGCCAGCGCAACAACGCGCCCGCGATGGTCGCGTTTCTCGAGGAAGCGGCGCAGCGTCCGCGCTTCGACGACTACTGGCAACCAGGGCGCGCTGCTGATCTGGGAGGAAGTGCGCGCGCTGCCCGGCGCGCGGATCCCGCCGCGCAAGGCCGAGCTCGCCGCGTCGTACGGCGCGGCGCGCGAGCCGTATGCGGCGCGCGCAGATGCAGTCGCTGTGCCGCGACGCGCGACGCGCCGCCGACGACGTCCGCGCTGCGTGCGCAGCGCGGGGACGGCGGCCGCCCAGCGCGCGGCCACGTGGTCGCTGCGCGTCGGCGGGCGCGCGGCTCGCCGAGCGCAGCGCGGGCGCCGGGCCCGACGCAGGCCAAGGCGCAGGCAGCAGCTCGCCGACGTGCAGCGGCGCGCGTTCGACTGCGCGGAGGCCGGCGACGCGGTCGCGGCCGGCACTCGAAGTCGGCCGATCGCGGCCGTGCGCGCGACGCGCGGTCGCGCAGTGGGAGGCGCGGCTCGCGCAGGATGCGCGCGATCGGCGAAGTCGCCGCGTGCGGGAGCAGGAGCGCCCAGGAACGGCTAGCGCGCGGCGAAGGCCGGCAGCGGGCGCTCACGTCGCCTGCACGGTCGACGGCGCGATCACGCAGCCGGCGATGCGCCAGCGGCCGTCCGGCTGCCGCTGCATCTGGTAGAGCGCCACCAGCACCGTGTCGTCGGGCAGCACGAGGCGCAGCGGCTGGATCGTCGCGCCGTCGACGACCGCGCCGTCGAGGAACTGCGTGTGGCGCGCGTCGAGCAGCGGCGCGTAGCCGCTGCGCACCATGCGCAGGAAATTCTCCGGCGTGCCGAACTGCGCGCGGATGCCCGGCGCGGCGAACGTCATCGCCTTCGCGCCGTCGCCGGCCTTGAGCGCGGCGAGCTGGTCGTCGATCACCTTGCGGATCGCCGTCCACTCCTGCGCCGGCAGCGTCGGCTTCGCCCGGCGGGCGGCGCGGCGAACGGCCTGGGCGGCGCCCGACCACGCGCAGCGCCGCGACGAAGCCAACGCACGCGGCGCGCGTCGATCATCGCGCGCTGCCGCACACCGGGCACGCCGGATCGCGCGGCACCGAGAGCTCGCGCCACTGCATCGTCAGCGCGTCGACCAGCAGCAGGCGGCCGGCGAGCGACGTGCCGACGCCGGCGATGAGCTTCAGCGCCTCCGCCGCCTGCGTGGCGCCGACGATGCCGACCAGCGGCGCGAAGACGCCCATCGTCGCGCAGCGCGTCTCCTCGAGCTCGTCGCCTTCGCCGAACAGGCAGTGGTAGCAGGGCGAGCGCGGCGTCGCGCGGGTCGAACACCGCGACCTGCCCGTCGAAGCGCAGCGCCGCGCCCGACACCAGCGGCTTGCGCGCGCGCACGCACGCGGCGTTGACCGCGTGCCGCGTCGCGAAGTTGTCGCAGCAGTCGAGCACGACGTCGCGCGGCCGCGACCAGCGGCGCGAGCTCCGCCGGCGCCGACGCGCGCCGCGATGCGCTCGATGCGCACCTCCGGATTGACCGCGGCGAGCCGCCGCGCGGCGGCGTCGACCTTGCGGCGCGCCGATGTCGCCGGTCGCGTACAGGATCTGCCGCTGCAGGTTGGTGAGGTCGACGCTGTCGGCGTCGCAGATCGTGATCGTGCCCACGCCGGCGGCGGCGAGGAACTGCGCGGCCGGCGCGCCGAGGCCGCCCATGCCGATGATCGAGCGCGTGCGCCGCCGCGAATTGCTCCTGCGCGTCCGGACCGAGCTCGGGCAGCAGGATGTGCCGGCTGTAGCGGAGCAGCTGCTGGTCGTCGGTCGATGGCGCAGGCGGACATGGCGACGATTATGCACTCGCGGCGGACGCGGATGACGAGGCCTGCAAAGCAAAACGCCCGGCGGCGCCGGGCGTTTCGCCGAGGCGGGAGACCGCGCGCGCTACGGCTTGACCGTCGCCGGCACGGTGGCGTTCGCGGCGACCGCCTTGGTCGACGCGATGACCGGCAGGCCCTTCAGGTGGTTCATCGCCTGCTGCAGCTGGAAGTCGTCCGCCGCGCCGAACTCGAAGCGCGGCGTGCACGCGGCATCGCCTCGGCCTTGTTGGCGTCGGCGGGCTTCGCGTGCGGCGACCGGCGCGGCCGGCCTTCGCATCTTCCTTGGCGCCCGGCGGCGGTCGGGAGTCTCCAGGTGGCGCTCGAGGTTCGCCTCGCGGATGCGGGTGCTCGTGTCGCGGCCGTCGTCGACGGCGATGTCGGGCTCGATGCCCTTGGCCTGGATCGAGCGGCCCGACGGCGTGTAGTAGCGCGCCGTCGTGAGCTTGAGGCCCGCATTGTTGCCGAGCGGCAGGATCGTCTGCACCGAGCCCTTGCCGAACGTCTGCGTGCCGATCACGGTGGCGCGCTTGTGGTCCTGCAGCGCGCCCGCGACGATCTCGGACGCCGACGCCGTGCCGCCGTCGACCAGCACCACCATCGGCACCTTCTTGACGGCGGCGGGCAGGTCCTTGAAGTAGTCCTCGCCGCGCCGCGAGAAGTTCTCCTTGTTGGCGGACAGGCGCATGCGCGCGTCCGGCGTGCGGCCGTCGGTGTAGACGACGAGCGCGTCCTTCGGCAGGAACGCCGCCGACACCGCGACCGCCTGGTTGAGCAGGCCGCCCGGGTCGCTGCGCACGTCGAGCACGAGGCCCTTCAGGTCGCCCTTCGCGTAGAACTCCTTGAGCGCCTTCGCGAGGTCCTCGCCGGTGCGCTCCTGGAAGTTGCGGATGCGCACGTAGCCGTAGCCCGGCTCGATCATCTTCGCGCGCACGCTCTTGACGTTGATTTCCTCGCGCGTCAGCGTGAACGTGAGCGGCGTCTCGACGTCCTTGCGCACGATCGTCAGCACGACCTGCGTGCCCGGCTTGCCGCGCATCTTGTCGACGGCCTTGGACAGCGGCAGTCCGCGCGTCGCGGTGTCGTCGATCTTGACGATCAGGTCGCCGGCCTTGATGCCGGCGCGGAACGCGGGCGTGTCCTCGATCGGCGAGGTGACGCGGACGACGCCGTCCTCGACGCCGACCTCGATGCCCAGGCCGCCGAACTTGCCCTGCGTGGAGACCTGGAGCTCCTTGAACGCGTCGGCGTCCAGGAAGTCGGAGTGCGGGTCGAGCCCGTGCACCATGCCGTTGATGGCTTCCTTGATGAGCTTGTCGTCGGGAACGGTCTCGACGTAGTCGCTCTTGATCTTGCCGAACACGGCCGACAGGAGCTGCAGGTCCTCGTACGGGATCGGCGTCTTCGCCTCGCGCTGCGCGATGGCCTGGAAGTTGAGCGACACCAGCACGCCGAGCACGGCGCCGACGCCGACCAGCCCGCCCTTCTTCCAGCCGTCCCGCTTACCCGGTTCTTCCTTCGCCATTGCGTGCTCCGCGCTCGGTCCAACGAGCCTCGCCACGCGGCAGCCGCGCGCGGCGATCTCGCGCTGCGCCGCCAGTGTCGCGTCCTGCGCCGAAGTGAAAAAGTATACGCCGCGCCATCCGCGCTGCGCCACGCGCCGGCCGGCCGGCCATTGTGGTACCGACCGGCGGCGTCGTCGGCACCCCATCCGCCGGTCATCGCGAACGCGCAGTTCGACGCCGCGACCCGGCTTGGGCCGTGCGCAGGCCGCGCAAGGTTCCCCGGCGGCGGCCGTGGGGCGGGACGAGCGCGCCGTCAGGGCCGGCGCCAGCCGGACCAGCGAGTGCCCGGTCATCTCGGGCGGCTGCGGCAATCCCATCAACGCGAGCATGGTCGGCGCGAGGTCCTGCAGCGCGCCGTCGGCGCGCCACCGTCGCCGGCCGGCCGACGTAGACAAACGGCACGCGGTTCAGCGTGTGCGCCGTGTGCGCCTGCCCGGTGGCGGGGTCGTGCATCATCTCCGCGTTGCCGTGGTCGGCGGTGATCAGCACCTCGCCGCCGACGGCCCGCGCCGCCGCGACGACGCGGCCGATGCAGGCGTCGAGCGTCTCGACGGCCTTGACCGCCGCGTCGTAGTTGCCGGTATGGCCCGACCATGTCGCCGTTGGCGTAGTTGCAGACGATGGCGTCGTACTTGCGCGACGCGATCGCCGCGACGAGCTTGTCGGTGACCTCCGGGCGCGCTCATCTCGGGCTTCAGGTCGTACGTCGCGACTTTCGGCGAAGGGACCAGGATGCGGTCCTCGCCCGGGTACGCCGTGCTCGACGCCGCCGTTGAAGAAGTAGGTGACGTGCGCGTATTTCTCGGTCTCGGCGATGCGCAGCTGCGGCGAGGCCCGAGGCCCGCAGATGTATTCGCCGAAGCTGTTGGCGATCGTCTGCGGCGGAAACGCGATCGGAAGGCGCGCGAACTCGTCGCCGTACGAGGTCAGGCAGACGTAGGCGGCGAGCCGGGGGACGCGCTCGCGGTCGAAGCCGGCGAACGCGGGGTCGGTCAGTGCGCGCGTCATCTGGCGCGCGCGGTCCGCGCGGAAGTTCATGAACACGACGACGTCGCCGTCCTCCATGCGCGCCGTCCGGCCCTGCCCGTCGGCGATGGCGGTGGCCTGGACGAATTCGTCGTTCTCGCCGCGCTCGTAGGCAGCGGCCGAGCGCTGCCTGCGGCCGAGCCGGCGACGAAGGGCGCGCGGCCGTCGACCAGCAGCTCGTAGGCCGGGCGCGACTCGCTCCCAGCGCTGGTCGCGGTCCATGGCGTAGTAGCGGCCGACGATCGAGGCGATGCGCGCGCCCGGATGCGCGGCGCACGCGGCGTCCATGCGCGGCGAGCGAGGCGCGCGGCGCTCCTGCGGCGGCGTGTCGCGGCCGTCGAGGAACGCGTGCACGCAGGATCCTGGCGCACGCCGCGCGCGGCCGCGAGCTCGACCATCGCGGCGATCTGCCGCTCGTGGCTGTGCACGCCGCCCGGCGACAGGAGGCCCAGCACGTGCAGCGTGGCGCCGCGCGTCGCGCGCCGCGTCGGCCGCGGCGCGCCCAGCACGGGGTTGCGCGCGAACTCGCCGGTGGCGATCGCGTGGTCGATGCGCGTGAAGTCCTGGTAGACGACGCGGCCCGCGCCGATGTTGAGGTGCCCGACCTCGGAGTTGCCCATCTGGCCCGTCGGCAGGCCGACGCGCAGCTCGGACGCGTCGATCGTCGTGTGCGGCGACGTGGCGAGCAGGTGCGTCCAGTTCGGCATCTTCGCGTTGGCGATCGCGTTGTCCGGCGCGGGCGGCCGCGTGCCGAAGCCGTCGAGGATCAGGAGGACCACCGGACGCACGGCGGGCGTCGCGGCGGGCGCGGGATGGGTCGCGGGGAGTACGAGGGCGTCGGACATGCGAGGCGGAGGGGAAGGGGTCGGGACCGATGGCCGGCGACGTTGGGACGCAACCGCGACCGTGCGTCGGGCGGCCGGGGCGACTGCCTCCCAAGCAGCGCGGGGGCGGCCAGAAGGCGATCGGTTATCATTTTACGCTTTATCTTCCACAGGTTCCCGTCGCATGTCGTTCATCGAAAAGAACTGGATGCTGATCCTCGTGACGTTCGTCGCGTCGGGCCTGATGCTGCTGTGGCCGCTGATCCTCCAGCGGCGGTTGTCGCCGGTGAAGGAAGTCGGCAACGCTGAACGTCACTCACCTCATCAACCACGAGAACGCGTGCTGCTCGACGTGCGCGAGACCAGCGAGCTCGCGGCCGCCGGCAAGCTGCCGAACGCGATCCACATTCCGCTGTCGCAGCTCAAGGCTCGCATGGGCGAGCTCTCGAAGCTGACGAGTCCCGGCCCGTCGTCGTGTACTGCGCGCGGGGCAACGCGCAGCCGGAGCGCGCGGCGACACGCTTGCGAAAGCGGGATTCGCCGACATCTATTCGCTGCACGGCGGCCTGAAGGCGTGGAAGGACGCGGGCCTGCCGTTGAAGCGGCGTGACGCAGGACGATCGGGATGCGCCGAACGCGTGAACACCGACAACGACAGCAAGGTCGTCGTCGCGCCGGTGATGATGTACGCGACGGGCGTATGCCCCTATTGCGTGCAGGCGGAACGCCTGCTGCGCGCGAAGGGTGTTTCCGGAGATCGCCAAGGTGCGCGTCGACCTGGAGCCCGCGCGGCGCGCCGAGATGATGGCACAAGACCGGCCGCCGCACGGTTCCGCAGATCTACATCGGCGACACGCACGTGGGCGGCTACGACGACCTGGTCGCGCTCGAGCACGCCGGCAAGCTCGCGCCGCTGCTCGCGGCGGCGTGGGACCAAACCGCGGTCCAACCCGGGCCCGACGCCGGGCCGGGCCCGGCCGATTCGGCCAAACGCCGGCGCGGCGAACGCCGCCGTAGGGTAAAATTGCAGTTTACCGCATACCCGCAAGGACATTCCGAGCATGGCAGATCAACCCACGCCGCGCCGGCCGGCGACGGCACCGCGCAGGCAGCACGCGCCGCACCGCGACCGGCCTTCGCGATCGAGCGCATCTACGTCAAGGATCTCTCGCTCGAGAATCCCGGCGCCCCGCAGTCGTTCCAGCTGACCGAGGCGCCGAGCGTCGAGATCGGCCTGCGCATCGCGCGCGACCAGGTCGCGGAGAACGTCTGCGAGTGCGTGCTTACGACTCACGGTAACGGCCACGTCGGGCGACAAGACGGTGTTCCTGGTCGAGGCGTCGCAGGCCGGGCTGTTCGTGATCCGGGCGTTCCCGCCGCCGACATGCAGCCGGTGCTGGCGATCGCCTGCCCGAACGTGCTGTTCCCGTACGCCCGCGAGACGATCGCCGACGCCATCGAGCCGGACGGGCTTCCCGCCGGTGCACCTGGCGCCGATCAACTTCGAGGCCCTGTACCAGCAGCAGCTGGCGCAGATGCAGCAGCCGGTGCCGGCGGTCACGAACTGACGGGCTCCGATGCCGCGACCCGTCGTCGCCGCGCACTTGCGCCGCGTGCGTCGCGGCGCGCCGCGCTTTGCGGCGTGGCGCGCGCGGCTCGCGGCCGATTTCCGCGTGACGGCCGAGGCGCCGACGGTGCTCTACGACGCGCCGTCAGCGAAGGCGCGCCCGCTCTTCGTCTACGGCCGCGACGTCCCGGTCGAGGTGCTCGTCAACGTCGAGGGCTGGACCAAGGTCCGCGACGCGGCGGCACCATCGGCTGGATCGCGAGCAAGGGTCTGACGGACAAGCGCGTGCTGCTCGTGCGCGTGGCGGTGGCGGACGTCCGCGCCAACCCCGACGACGCGGCGCCGGTCGTCTTCCGCGCCGAGCAGAACGTGCTGCTCGAACTCGCGGAATCCGCGATCCTCGCCGGCGACCACCGCCACGCCCGGGCTGGGTGAAGGTGCGCCATCGCGACGGACAGACCGGCTTCGTCCGGCGTCCGCAGGTCTTCGGGCTCTGACGACGCCGGCCATGACCGACGGTCGCCGTCCTCGGCGCCGGCGCGTGGGGGACCGCCATCGCGTGCCATCTCGCCGCGCGCGCCGCGCGCGCAGCGACGTGACGCTCTGGGCGCGCGACCGCGCGCAGGCCGACGCGATCGCCCGCGCGCGCGAAAACGTCCGCTACCTGCCGGGGATCGCGCTTCCTCCCGCGGTGCGGGTGACCGCCGATCTGGCCGACGCCGCGGCGCCGACTTCCTGGTCGCGGCGGTGCCCGTCGCCGCGCTGCCCGGGCTGGCGCAGTCGCTTGCCGACGCCGGCGCGCGCGCGCCACTCGTGTGGCTGTCCAAGGGCTTCGTCGACGCGCCGTCGCTGCCGGCCGGCGTCGGCCTCGCCCACCAGCTGATCGCGCCGCGCTGGTCCGCGCCGGTCGGCATCGTGTCCGGACCGAGCTTCGCCGACGAGGTCGCGCGCGGGCTGCCGACGGCGCTGACCGTGGCGGCGACCGATCCCGCGCTCGCAGCCGACGTGGCGCGCTGCTGCGCGGCGACACGCTGCGCGCCTACGAGTCCGACGACATCGCCGGCGTCGAGGTGGGCGGCGCGATCAAGAACGTGCTGGCGATCGCGGCGGGCGCGAGCGACGGACTGGGCTTCGGCCACAATGCGCGCGCCGCGCTCATCACGCGCGGACTCGCCGAGACCGGTCGCCTGTCGCGGCCATCGGCGGGCCACCGCGAGACGCTGATGGGGCTCGCCGGCCTCGGCGATCTCGTGCTCACCTGCACCGGCGACCTGTCGCGCAACCGGCGCGTCGGACTGGGCGCTCGCGCAGGGCAAGACGCTGCCGGCAGATCCTCGCCGCAACTGGGCCACGTCGCGGAAGGCGTGCGCCGCCGCGCGCGCCGCGCGCGCGCTGGCCGCGCACTACGGCATCGAGATGCCGATCTGCGAAGCCGTGGACCGCGTGCTGTACGAAGGGCTGTCGCCGCGCGCGGCCGTGACCGAGCTCCTGCGGCGCGAGCCGCGCGCCGAAGGCGCGTGACTGTCACGCGCTCCGGGAGGTGCGCGTCGGCCCCAGCGCGAAACCCCGACCCTGCTGCCGCCACGCCTCGTAGACGGTGACCGCGACGGCGTTCGACAGGTTGAGGCTGCGCACGCCCGGCGCGCATCGGGATGGCCAGCCGCTCGTGCGGCGGTGAACTCCGCGAGACCGCGTCGGGCAGGCCGGCGGTCTCGCAGCCGAACACGAACACGTCGCCGGGCAGCGAAGCGCGCGTCGTAGAGCGATTGCGCGCCGCGCGTCGTCAGCGCGAACCAGCGCCGCGCGCGCGTCGCGCGTCGAGCGCGGCGCGACAGGCGGCCCAGTCGCGGTGCACGGCGACGCGCGCGTACTCGTGATAGTCGAGCCCGGCGCGCTTCAAGTCGCGGTCGTCCATCCGGAAACCGAGCGGCTCGACCAGATGCAGCTCGGTCGCCGTGTTGGCGGTGAGGCGGATCACGTTGCCGGTGTTCGGCGGGATCTCCGGCGTCGACCAGCACGACGGCGAACATGGCGGGGCGGTCCTTCTCGCGGGTCACGACGGCGGAAGTGTACGCGCGACGACCCATGCCTCGACCGCGCGGCGCCCGCGCGCGCAACGGCCTGCCGCCGCGGCCGCGAGCGTCGCGCCGGTCGTCATCACGTCGTCGACGAGCGCGACGCGACGACCCGCCGACGTCCGGCCGCGCGACGAACGCGCCGCGCACGTTGCGCGCGCGCGTCGCGCCAGCGCAGGCCCGCCTGCGCCGCGGTGTCGCGCACGCGCGCGAGCGCGTGCGCAACCGGCAGCCCGCGCAGCGCGCGCGACGCGCCGCGCGATTTCCTGCGCCTGGTTGAAGCCGCGCTGCGCGCTGCCGCGCGGGCGCCAGCGGCAGGGCACGACGAGGTCGGGCGTGCCGTCGACGACGTCCGCGAGCGCGGCCGCGAAGTACTCCGCGTAGGCGAGCGCGCCGCCGTACTTGAGCGCCTGCAGCAGGCGGTCGACCGGGAACGCGTACAGCGAACGCGGCGCGCGTCGCCGCGAACGGCGGCGCGCGCCGCGTGCAGCGGCCGCAGACGCTGCCGTCGGGTGTCGGCAACGCGCAGACCGGGCACGCGGGTCCGGGCCGCGGAAGGCGCGCATCGCACGCGCGCACACGAGCCGGCCCCCTGACGCGCGCCGCGCACAGCGCGCAGTGCTGCGGCAGCGCTAGTTGCAGCAACGACCGGACCCGGCCGGAGATGTAAAGTATTCTGTCGGGATCATTTGACATCGTCGCGCGCGACCGCCCTGGAAAGAGGGCGGCCGGCCCGGCACCGATCTTCATGCGTCCAGCGAATCGCCGCCCATTGACCAAACGAACGAGCACCGCATGAGCGACCCCTCCGCGATCACGCTCCATCCGCCGCGCGCCGGCCGCGCTGCCGCGACGCGCCGCCGCGCTGGCCGGTCGCCGCCGTCGCGGCACTCTTCGCGCTGCCGTTCGCGGACCTCATGTTCCGCGCGCAGGAGGTCCATCGCGCGCACCACGCGGCCGAACGCCGTGCAGCTGTCGACGCTGATCTCCGTCAAGACCGGCGGCTGCCCCGAGGACTGCGGCTACTGCCCGCAGGCGGCGCGCCACCACACCGGCGTCGGCGACGAGGCGAGTGCTCGCGCTCGACGACCGTCGTCGCCGCCGCGCGCGCCGCGAAGGACGCCGGCGCGACGCGCTTCTGCATGGGCGCCGCGTGGCGCGGCCCGAAGCAGCGCGACCTCGACCCCGTGCTCGCGATGGTGCGCGAGGTGAAGGCGCTCGGCACTCGAGACCTGCGCCACGCTCGGCATGCTGAAGGACGGCCAGGCGGAGCAGCTGCGCGACGCCGGCCTCGACTACTACAACCACAACCTCGACACGGCGCCCGATTTCTACGGCGAGATCGTCTCGACGCGCGACGTACGACGACCGGCTCGAGACGCTCGACCGCGTGCGCGACGCCGGCCTCCACGTCTGCTGCGGCGGCATCGTCGGCATGGGCGAGACGCGCGCGCAGCGCGCCGGCGCTGATCGCGCAGCTCGCGAACCTCGATCCGTATCCCGGAGTCGGTGCCGATCAACCACCTCGTGCAGGTCGAGGGCACGCCGCTGCACGCGCGCTGCACGGCGACGTCCGCGCTCGATCCGCTTCGAGTTCGTGCGCACGATCGCGGTCGCGCGCATCACGATGCCGAAGGCGATGGTGCGGCTGTCCGCGGGCCGGCGCGAGCTGGGCGAGCCGGTGCAGGCGCTGTGCTTCCTGGCCGGCGCGAACTCGATCTTCTACGGCGACCAGCTGCTCACCACCGGCAATCCGGACGTCGACGCCGATCGCGCGCTGTTCGCGAAGCTGGGCGCTCGTGCCGCTCGACCGGCCCGCGCGCGGCGTGACCGGCGCGACGGCGCTCGCATCGCGCCGAGCTCGCGGAGGCGCTGGCGCAGCGCCGCGCGGCGGGACTCCGCGCACGCGGCGCACGCTCGCCGGCGCCGCAAGGACCGCGCGTGCGACGTCGACGGGCGCGCGTTGCTCGCGTTCGCGAGCAACGACTACCTGGGGCTCGCCGACGATCCGGCGATCGTCGGACGCGGCGCGCGACGCGCGCCGCGCGCTGGGGCGTCGGCGCCGGCGCGTCGCACCTGGTGTGCGGGCACACCGAGCGCCGCACGACGACGCTCGAGCGCGAGCTCGCCGCCTTCGTCGCGCCGTGCGCCGAGCGCGCGCGCGCTCACGTTCTCGTCCGGCTATCTCGCGAACCTCGCGATCCTGACCGCGCTCGCCGGCCGCGGCGACGCGGTGTTCGCGCGACCGGCTCAACCACGCGTGCCTCAACGACGGCGCGCTGCTGTCGCGGCGCGGCTCGTCCGCTACGCGCACGGCGACATGCGACGCGCTCGCGCAGCGCGCTCGCGGCCAGCACGCGCGCGCGCGCAAGCTCATCGCGACCGACGCGGTGTTCAGCATGGACGGCGACGTCGCGCCGCTGCCGCGATCTGCTCGCGCTCGCGGAGGCGCACGACGCGTGGCTCGTCGTCGACGACGCGCACGGCTTCGGCGTGCTGGGCGACGGCCGCGGCAGCCTGGCGCACTTCGGCCTCGCGTCCGAGCGCATCGTCTACATGGGCACGCTCGGCAAGGCGGCCGGCGTGGCGGGCGCGTTCGTCGCCGCGCATCCGGCGGTGATCGAGACGCTCGTGCAGACCGCGCGCCCCTACATCTACACGACGGCGGCGCCTGCGCTGCTCGCCGAGGCGCTGCGCGCGGCGCTCGCGCAGCATCCGCGACGGCGATGCGCGGCGCCGCCACCTGCTCGCGCTGATCGCGCGCTTTCGCGCGAGGCGCGCGCGCGCTGCCGTGGCGCTCGCTGCCGTCGCCACGCCGATCCAGCCGCTGGTCGTCGGCGAACCGGCGCGACAGCGGTCGCGCTGTCCGAGCGCTGTGGCGCAGCGGCATCTGGGTGCCGGCGATCCGGCCGCCGACCGTGCCGCACGGGACCGCGCGACTGCGCATCAGCCTGTCCGCCGCGCACACGACGCCGACGTCGACGCGCTGCTCGCGGCGCTGCGCGCATGCTTGCGCGATGACCGCCGTCACGCGCGCTCGCACGTCGAGTCCGGCGGGCGCCGGACCGCCGCTCGTGCTGCTGCACGGCTGGGCGATGCACGGCGGGCTGTTCGCGCCGCTCGTGCCGCGTCGCTCGCGCAGCGGCATCGCGTGCACGTCGTCGACCTGCCGGGCCACGGCTACTCGCCGCCGGTCGCGCCCTGCACGCTCGACGCGATCGTCGCGGCGGCTCGACGCGCGCGTTCGCGCACGAGCGCGCGCCGCTGACCGTGCTCGGCTGGTCGTTCGGCGCGACGGTCGCGCTGCGCTGGGCGCTCGCTTGCGCCCGCGCGCATCGCGCGGCTCGTGCTGGTGGGCGCGACGCCGCGCTTCGTCGCCGAGCGACGACTGGGCGCCCGCGATGAGCGCCGCGACGCTCGCGCGCTTCGGCGACGAGCTGCGCGTCGCCTACCGGCTGACGCTGCAGCGCTTCCTCACGCTGCAGGTGCAGGGCAGCGAGGAAGGCCGCGCCGACGCTGGCGGCGCTGCGCGCACGCGCTGTTCGCGCGCGGCGAGCCCGCATCCGGCCGCGCTCGCCGCGGCGCTCGACGTGCTCGCGCGCGACCGACCTGCGCGACGACGTCGCGCGCGATCGCCACGCCGACGCTGTCGTCAGCGGCGATCGCGACGCGCTGACGCCGCGCGGCCGCGGGCGCGTGGCTCGCGGCGCGCTGCCGACGCGCGGCACATCGTCGATCCCGGGCGCCGCGCACGCGCCGTTCCTGTCGCATCGCGCCGCGTTCGACGCGGCGCTCGCGGAGTTCCTCGATGCCGGCTGATCCGCCGCTTCGACGCGCCCGATCCGCGCGACGTCGACCCGCGCGCGGTGCGGCGCGCGTTCGCGCGCGCGGCGCGCGACCTACGACGCTGCAGCCGTGCTGCAGCGCGAGGTGGGCACGCGCATGGCCTCGCGGCTCGACTACGTGAAGCTCGCGCCGGCGCAGGTGCTCGACGCCGGCTGCGGCACCGGCGAGGCGGTCGGCGAGCTGCGCGGTGCGCTATCCCGACGCGCGCGTCGTCGCGCTCGACGTCGCGCTGCCGATGGTCGCGGCCGCGCGGGAGCGCGCGCGCAAGCGGCCGCTCGCTGCTGCGCCGGCTGCTGCCCGCGCGTCGCTCGGCGGCCGTCGCGCCGTGCGTTCGTCTGCGGCGACATCAACGCGCTGCCGCTGCCGCGGCGTCGCGTTCGACCTGGTGTGGAGCAACCTCGCGCTGCAGTGGGTGAACGACCTGCCGCGCGCGTTCGCCGAGTTCCGGCGCGTGCTGAAGGTCGGCGGGCTGCTGTACGTTCACCACGTTCGGACCCGACACGCTGCAGGAGATTCGCACGCGCGTTCGCGCGCGTCGACGGCTACACGCACACCAACCGCTTCGTCGACATGCACGACCTCGGCGACATGCTGGTGCACGCGGGCTTTGCCGATCCCGGTGATGGACATGGAGGAGATCACGCTGACGTACGCCGATCCGGAGTCGCTGCTGCGCGAGCTGAAGTCGCTCGGCGCCACCAACGCGACGCGCGGCCGCCCGCACGGGCTCATGGGCCGGCAGCGCTGGCAGAAGCATGCTGCGGGCGCTCGACGCGATGCGCCGCGACGGCCGCTGCCGGCGACGTTCGAGGTGGTCTACGGCCACGCGTGGAAGGGCGAGCCCCGGACGAGCCGCCGAAGGCCATCCGATCGTGCGCTTCGAGCGGCCGACGCGATGACGCCGCGGCCTCTTCGTCACCGGCACCGACACCGGCGTCGGCAAGACGCGGGTCGCGGTCGCGCTGCTGCGCGCGCTGGTCCGCGCCGGCGTGCGCGCGGCCGGGATGAAGCCGGTGGCCGCCGGCATCGAGGCGGGCAGCGCCGACCAACGCCGACGTTGCCGCGCTGGCCGCCGCGCGACGGGCTCGGCGTGCCCGTCGCGGACCGTGACTCCTTACGCGTTCGCGCCGGCGATCGCCCCGCACCTCGCCGCGGCGCGAGGCCGGCGTGGTCCATCGAGCTCTCCGTGATCGCTGCCGCGTGGCGCAGGCTCGCGCGCGCAGGCCGACGCGATCGTGGTCGAAGGGGCGGGCGGAGCGCTGGTGCCGCTCGCCGCCGCCCTCGACATGCTCGACATCCCGCGCCGACTGCGGCTGCCGGTCGTGCTGGTCGTCGGCGTGCGCCTGGGTTGCCTCAACCACGCGCTGCTCTCCGCGGACGCGATCGCGCGCGCGGCGCTGCAGCTCGCCGGATGGGTCGCCAAGCCGCATCGATCCCGCGATGGCGCGTGCCGACGACGAACGTAGCCACGCTCGGCGGAACGCCTGGCCGCGCCGCTGCTCGCCGACGTCGCCTTCGGCGCCACGCCGCGGTTCACGCCGCAGCAGCTTGCGCACCTCGGCTTCGCCGCGGCCGAACGCGCCACCTGAAACGGACTGCATCCGGCCACCGCTCCCTATGCCACTGCGCGGCGCGCGCCGCCTTGACGATGCGCATAGGTCACGCGCGCGAGAGGCACGAGGCGTGCTAACATTCGCCGCTTTGCAGCGTCGCCGCCGGTGTCGCAACGGGTTTTCCGCATCGCCGGCGGCCCGATCGAACCCTTGTCGAGCGTTGCCCTTCCTCCGCTTCCCGCCGACCTCGAGTATTGCGTGGTCGCGCGCCGGAACGACTCGCTGGGACGGCGCAGTGCGCTGGCAGGTGTTCGGCGCGCTCGCGGCGGTGAGCCTCGCTGGTGGCGATCTCGTTCGCATTCGCGGGGGCGTGGCCGGTGCTTGCGTACTCGGCGCTGGAGATCGCGGCTGCTGGGCGGCGCTTTTCTCTATTGCGAGCGGCGCGCGGGGGATTGGGAGCGCCTGATCGTCGCCGGCGACCGCGTGATCGTCGAGCAGGCGGCGGGCGGCGAGCGGCAGCGGCATGCATTCAACCGCTACTGGCTGCGCGTCGAGGTCGAGACGGCGGGATTGGCGAGGACGCCGCGCGTGACACTGGTAAGCGGCCGGGCGCGGCAGGAATTCGGCAGCGCGCTGCCGGCGGCGGAGCGGCTGGCGATGGCGAAGGAACTGCGGCAGTTGACGGGCGTGAAGCTGAGGCAAGCGCCGGCGTTCGGATGGGCAAGTTCGATCGGGGATAGCATGGTTCGCAAGCACAACGACATGGGACAGATGCGCGGCGCGGCAGCGCGGAAGGCGCTGCGCCGCCGGCTGGTCGCGGGGCGGCATGGCGCTCGCGGCCGCCGCACTGGTGCCGGCGACTCGCGCACGCGGCGTTCGAGTGGAACCTGCAGACGCCGGTCACGCCGATCGCGCAGCAGATGTTCGACCTGCACAACTACATCTTCTGGATCTGCGTCGTCATCTTCGTCGGCGTGTTCGGCGACGATGTTCTATTCGATCTTCAAGCACCGGAAGTCGGTGGGCCACCAGGCCGCGCAGTTCCACGAGAACACGACGGTCGAGATCGTCTGGACCGTCATCCCGTTCCTGATCCTGCTGTTCATGGCGTGGCCGGCGACCAAGACGATCCTCGCGATGAAGGACACGTCCGCGCCGGAGCTCACGGTCAAGGTCACCGGGCTACCAGTGGAAGTGGGGCTACGACTACATGCAGGACGGCTTCGGCTTCTACTCGAAGCTCGCGACGCCGCTCGCGCAGATCGCACAACCAGGAGCCGAAGGGCGCCAACTACCTGCTCGAGGTCGACAACCCGATGGTGGTGCCGGTCGACACCAAGGTGCGCGTGATCATCACCGCCAACGACGTGATCCACTCGTGGTGGGTGCCCGCGTTCGGCGTCAAGCAGGACGCGATTCCCGGCTTCGTGCGCGACTCGTGGTTCAAGGCCGAGAAGGTCGGCATCTACCGCGGCCAGTGCGCCGAGCTGTGCGGCAAGGAGCACGGGTTCATGCCGGTCGTGGTCGAGGTGAAGTCGAAGGAAGACTACGCCAAGTGGGTGGCCGAGCAGAAGGCGAAGATGGCCGCCGCCGCCGACGACCCGAACAAGACGTGGACGCGAGGCCGAGCTGATCGCCAAGGGCGCCACGGTGTACGCCGCCAATTGCGTGGCGTGCCACCAGGCCAACGGCAAGGGCGTGCCGGGCGCGTTCCCGGCGCTCGAGGGCTCCAAGATCGTGAACGGGCCGGCGGACGGGCAGATCCAGATCGTGCTGAACGGCAAGCCGGGCACCGCGATGCCCGCGTGGAAGCCGCTGTCCGACACCGACATCGCCGCGGTGATCACCTACACGCGCAACAGCTTCGGCAACCACGCGGGCGACGTCATGCCCCCGATGGTGAAGGCCGAGCGCAAGTAGCTGCGCCGCGCGCCACGCGACCAGCAGCACGAGTTCAACGCCAGGAGCATTCGATGAGCAGCATTCCGCACGATCACGTCGCAGGCCACGACGATCACGGCCATGCCCATCACCCGACGGGGCTGATGCGCTGGGTCACGACGACCAACCACAAGGACATCGGGACGCTGTACCTGCTGTTCTCGCTGACGATGTTCTTCGTCGGCGGCGTGCTCGCGCTGACCATCCGCGCCGAGCTGTTCCAGCCCGGGCTGCAGATCGTGCATCCGGAGTTCTTCAACTCGCTGACCACGCTGCACGGCCTCATCATGATCTTCGGCGCGATCATGCCGGCCGCGGTGGGCTTCGCGAACTGGCAGATCCCGATGATGATCGGCGCGCCGGACATGGCGTTCGCGCGCATGAACAACTGGAGCTTCTGGCTGCTCCCGCCCGCCGCGATCATGCTGGTCGGCTCGTTCTTCGTGCCGGGCGGCGCGGCCGCCGGCGGCTGGACGCTCTACCCGCCGCTGTCGGTGCAGGCCGGCATGGGCGATGGACCTCACGATCTTCGCCGTCCACATCATGGGCGCGTCGTCGATCATGGGATCGATCAACATCATCACGACCATCCTCAACATGCGCGCGCCCGGCATGACGATGATGAAGATGCCGCTGTTCGTGTGGACGTGGCTCATCACGGCGTACCTGCTGATCGCGGTGATGCCGGTGCTCGCGGGCTCGGTGACGATGCTGCTGACCGACCGCCACTTCGGCACGTCGTTCTTCAACGCGGCCGGCGGCGGCGACCCGGTGCTGTTCCAGCACGTGTTCTGGTTCTTCGGGCACCCCGAGGTGTACATCATGATCCTGCCGTCGTTCGGGATCATCTCGGAGATCATCCCGACGTTCGCGCGCAAGCCGCTCTTCGGCTACGCGTCGATGGTGTACGCGGTGGCGAGCGATCGCGATCCTGTCGTTCATCGTGTGGGCGCACCACATGTTCACGGTCGGCATGCCCGCGGCCGGCCTGCTGTTCTTCATGTACGCGACGATGCTGATCGCGGTGCCCACCGGCGTGAAGGTGTTCAACTGGCTCGCGACGATGTGGCGCGGCTCGATGACCTTCGAGACGCCGATGCTCTTCGCCATCGGCTTCCTGTTCCTGTTCACGATGGGCGGCTTCACGGGGCTCGTGCTCGCGATCACGCCGGTCGACATCCAGCTGCAGGACACCTACTACGTCGTCGCGCACTTCCACTACGTGCTGGTGGCGGGCTCGCTCTTCGCGTTCTTCGGCGGCGCGTACTACTGGCTGCCCAAGTGGACCGGCACGATGTACAGCGAGACGCTCGGCAAGCTGGCACTTCTGGATGTCGTTCGTCTTCTTCAACGTCACGTTCTTCCCGATGCACTTCCTGGGCCTCGCGGGCATGCCGCGGCGCATCCCGGACTATGCGCAGCAGTTCGCGGACTGGAACATGATCGCGTCGATCGGCGCGTTCGGCTTCGGCCTGTCGCAGCTCATCTTCGTGGTCGCGCTCGTCAAGTGCATCCGCGGCGACGGCGCCAAGGCGCCGGCCAAGCCGTGGGAAGGCGCCGACACGCTCGAGTGGACGCTGCCGTCGCCGGCGCCGTACCACTCGTTCGAGACGCCGCCGGTGGTGAAGTAAGGGCACCGCGGGTCGATGGGCATCGCGATGGCGCCCGGAGGCCGACCGCAAGGCGTGCGGACGCGCGCGCTGCGGCGCGCGAACGTGCGCACGGCGCTCGTGCTGGCGTCGATCGCGGTCGTGTTCTTCCTGGGCATCGTGTTCGCCAAGTTCATGGGCGACGCTTCGACCGGCATGACGGTGCTGGGCGCGGCGGTGCTGCTGTTCCTCGTGTTCGCGATCGGCCGGAATTTACGCAAATGAGTGCGCAGATGAGCGCACCCGGCGGGCGAGCGCGGCGCAGCCGCGACCGCCGAGCGAGACGAGCGGCCGTGCCAACCGTCGCTGCTTCAAGCGGCTCGCGGTCGTCGCCGTCGGCATGTTCGGCTTCGGCTACGCGCTGGTGCCGTTCTACGAGCAGATCTGCAAGGTCACGGGCCTGCGCAAGATCGCGCAGGCCGACGTCGTCGCACAACACGCAGGTCGTCGCCGGCCGCAGCGTGCGCATCGAGCTCGACTCGAACCTGCGCAACCTGCCGTGGACGTTCCGGCCGCTGGAGCCCGTGGTCAACGTGCATCCGGGCGAGGTGCGGCAGGTGGTGTTCGAGGTGACCAACACCACCGACCGCGCGATCACGGGGCAGGCGATCCCGAGCTACGGACCGCAATACGCGGCGCAGTATTTCCAGAAGCTCGAGTGCTTCTGCTTCTCCAAGCAGACGCTGCAGCCGGGCGAGGTGCGCCGGATGCCGGTGGTGTTCGTCGTCGACCCCAAGGCGCCGGACGACCTGGCCACGATCACGCTGTCGTACACCTTCTTCGAGGTCGAAGGTGTCCACGGGTAGCGCTTTGACCAAGAATGCAAAGTCGGGACGGCCGCGCCGACCCGGTTTCCACAAGAAGTCTGTCGAGGAGCTTCAGATGAGCGCAGTCGCCAACGGCGCCAAGCCTTACTACTACGTTCCGCAGCCGTCGCACTGGCCGATCACCGGCTCGCTCGCGCTGCTGCTCATGGGCTCGGGCGCCGCGTTCTGGTTCAACGGCTATCCGGCCGGCCCGTGGATGGTCGCGCGTCGGGCTTCTGCGTGCTCGTGTTCATGCTGTTCGGCTGGTTCGGCACCGTGATCGGCGAGTCCGAGGACCACCTCTACAACAAGAAGGTCGACCTCTCGTTCCGCTGGAGCATGAGCTGGTTCATCTTCTCCGAGGTGATGTTCTTCGCCGCGTTCTTCGGCGCGCTGTTCTACATCCGCAACCTCGTCGGTGCCCGACCTGGGCAGCCTGGGCTCGAAGCTCCTGTGGCCCAACTACGCCGCGCAGTGGCCCACCAACGGTCCGTACGAGACCGGGCATTTCTCGCCGATGGGCGCGATCGGCATCCCGCTCATCAACACGATCATCCTGCTGACGTCGGGCGTCACGCTGACCATCGCGCACCATGCGCTGAAGGCGGGCAACCGCGGCGGGCTCAAGCTGTGGCTGTTCCTGACGATCGCGCTGGGCTTCCTGTTCGTCGGCCTGCAGGCGTACGAGTACCACCACGCCTACACCGAGATGAACCTCAAGCTGTCGACGGGCGTCTACGGCTCGACGTTCTTCATGCTGACCGGCTTCCACGGCCTGCACGTCACCATCGGCGCCACGATGCTGCTCGTGATGCTGGTCCGGGTCTTCAAGGGCCACTTCGACGCCGAGCACCATTTCGCGTTCGAGGCGTCGGCGTGGTACTGGCACTTCGTCGACGTCGTGTGGCTGCTGCTGTTCGTGCTGGTGTACTGGCTCGTCTAGCACGCGCGCGGACGCCGACGACGTCGGGGCCGGACGCCGCGAGGCTCCGGCCCCGCGCATTCCGGAGGATGTCTAGCGTACGCCGCCGGGGCCGATCCAGCCCATCCAGTAGCTGAACAGCAGGAACGCCACCAGGCTGACCGACAGCGCGACGCGCACGGTCAGCAACCACACGACGCGCTTGCCGCGCCCGCGGTCGCGATAGAGGAAGACGAGCGCCGAGAACAGCGCGGCGACAATGGCGATCAGGACGGCGATGACGACGATCTTCATGACGTCCAGTGTAATCAACCGGCGCGCGGACGGGCGCTCCTGATGCGAACTGACGGGGATGCGAGGCAGCGGCGGCGCCGCCCGGCGATCGTGCCGACGATCGTCGCGGTCGCCTGCATCGCGCTCTTCGTCAGCGCCGGCGTGTGGCAGCACGGCCGCATGCAGCAGAAGCTCGCGCTGCGCGCGCAGCTCGAGGCCGCGTCCGCGCATCCCGCGGCACAATTGCCCGCCGATGCCGACTGGAGCGCGTGGCGCTATCGGCCCGTCCGGCTCACCGGGACGTTCGACGGCGCGCACCAGATCCTGCTCGACAACCGCGTGCACGAGGGCCGGGCGGGCTTCGAGGTGGTGGCGCCGCTCGCGCTCGCCGACGGCCGCACCGTCCTCGTCGACCGCGGCTGGGTCGCCGGCGGCCCGTCGCGCGCGCAGCTTCCCGAGCGTGCCGCCGCCCGCGGGCACCGTCGACGTGGAGGGCCGCGTCAACATGCCGCCGGCCTACGTCGAGCTCGCGCGCGACGCCGCACCGGGGCTCTGTGGCAGAACCTCGACCTGAAGCGCTATGCGCAGGTGACGGGCACTGACCCTCCTGCCGATCATCGTCGAGCAGACGGCGCCAGCGGGTCCCGGCGACACGCTGGTGCGCGACCGGCCCGCGCCGGACTTCGGCGTCGACACGCATCGCATCTACATGGTCCAGTGGTTCATCTTCGCCGCGATGGTCGGCGGGCCTGTGGACTGTACTTCACGTGGAGGCGCGCGCGATGACACCGCCGCCGTCGCCCGCAGCGGTGCGCAAGGGGCGCCGCACGCTGCTCCTGCTCGCGCTCATCGACGATCGCACCGGTGCTCGCGTCGTATGCCGCCTACTACTGGTGGCCGCGCGATCGGCAGGTCAACTACGGCGAGCTCCTGCCCACGCGGCCGGCCCCGGAGGTCGCCGGCACCCTGGTCGACGGCAAGCCGTTCAAGCTCTCCGACCTGCGCGGCAAGTGGGTGCTCGTCGTCGCGGCCGGCGGCGCCTGCGATGCGTCCTGCGCCCAGGCGCTGTACGCGATGCGCCAGTCGCGCACGATGCAGGGCCGCGAGATGGAACGCATCGAGCGCGTCTGGCTCGTCAGCGACGACGCGGCGCCCGCGCCCGCGACGCTCGGCGAGCATCCCGATCTCACGGTGGTGCGCGGCCCCGGCACCGGCCTCGCGGCCTTCGGGGCGGGCGCCGATCGCATCTACCTCGTCGATCCCCTCGGCAACCTGGTGCTCGCGTACCCGCGCGACCCCGACATCAAGGGCGTGGGCAAGGACCTGACGCGCCTGCTCAAGGCCTCGCGCATCGGATGAGGCCGAACCGCCCTTCGCCGTGTAAAATGCGCGGTTTCCCTTGCAGCGCCCGCCGTCCCCGACACCCATGACCGCACTTGCCCTAGCCGAAAGCCGCGCCCGCCAGTTCCTGGCGCTGACCAAGCCGCGCGTCGTGTCGCTGATCGTGTTCTGCGCGGTGATCGGCATGTTCCTCGCCACGCCCGGCCTGCCGCCGGCGGGCATCGTGTTCGCCGCCACGATCGGCATCGCGCTCGTCGCCGGCGCCGCGGCGGCGATCAACTGCCTCGTCGAGCGCACCATCGACGCGGTCATGCAGCGCACGCGCGGGCGCCCGCTGCCGCGCGGCGACGTCTCCCCCACGTCGACGCTCGTGTTCGCGTGCGTGGTCGGCGGCGCCGGCCTGTGGGTGCTCTATCGCTTCGTGAATCCGCTGACGATGTGGCTCACGCTGGCCACGTTCGTCGGCTACGCGGTGATCTACACCGTGCTGCTGAAGCCGGCCACGCCGCAGAACATCGTGATCGGCGGCGCGTCGGGCGCGATGCCGCCGGTGCTGGGCTGGGCCGCGGTCGCCAACGACGTCGCGCCGGAAGCGCTGCTGCTCTTCCTCATCATCTTCGCGTGGACGCCGCCGCACTTCTGGTCGCTCGCGCTCTACCGCACCGCGGATTACGCGAAGGCCGGCCTGCCGATGCTGCCGGTCACGCACGGCTCCAAGTACACGCGGCTGATGATCATCCTCTACACGCTGGTGCTGATCGCCATCACGATGATGCCGTACGCGCTGCGCATGAGCGGCGGGCTCTATCTGGCCGCCGCGCTGGCGCTGGGCGGCGTGTTCCTGGGCTACGCGGTCAAGCTCTACTTCCGCTACAGCGACGACCTCGCGCGCGCGACGTTCCGCTACTCGATCGTGTACCTGGCCGCGCTCTTCTCGGCGCTCCTCGTCGACCACTACTGGCAGTGACCATGCGCCGCCTCGCGGCCTTCGCATTCCTGGTCGCGTTCCTCGCCGGCTGCTCGCCGGAAGCCCCGAAGTTCATGGGCTCGGACGTCACGGGCTCATCGTTCGGCAAGGACTTCACGCTCGTCGACCATACGGGCAAGACACGCACGCTCGCCGACTACAAGGGCAAGGCGGTGGTGATGTTCTTCGGCTACACGCAATGCCCGGACGTATGTCCCACCACGCTGTCCACGCTCGCCGAGGCGATGAAGGCGCTCGGTCCGGAGGCCGACCGGGTGCAGGTGCTGTTCGTCACCGTCGATCCCGACCGCGACACCCAGGCGCTGCTCGCCGAATACGTGCCCGCGTTCGACAAGCGCTTCGTCGGCCTGCGGGGCGACGCCGCGGCCACCGAGAAGGTCGCGAAGGAATACAAGGTCATCTACCAGAAGCAGCCCGGCGCCACGCCGGACACGTATACCGTCGACCATTCCGCCGGCGTCTACGTGTACGACCCGCAAGGGCGCCTGCGGCTCTACATGAGCCACGGCCAGAGCCCGCAGATCTACGCGCACGACCTGCGCGAGCTGCTGCGCACCGCGCCGGCCTGAGTCCACCGCGCATCGACCATGAACGCGAGCGACCGCGATCGGCCTGCTCGGGCGCGCGGCCGCCGCGGTGCGCGACAACGATGCTCGCGCAGGCGCGCACGCTGCTCGCGCAAGCGCTCGCGCTGCGCACCGAGCGATCCGCGCGTCCGCGATGCGCTCGCCCGCCTCGCGTTGCGCGACGGCGACCTCAAGGCCGCGGTCGCGCATTGCCGCGCCGGACTCGCCGCGGCGCCCGGACGACGCCGGCGCTGCTCGTCGACGCTCGGCCACGCGCTGCGCGCGGCCGGGCATGCTCGACGCCGCGGTCGAGGCACTCGGCGCGGCCGCCATGGCGCGCCCGGACGACGCGGAGGCGTGGATGGCGGCCGGCAACGCGTGCATGGAAGCCGAGCTCGCGCGTGCCGACGGCCGCCGCGCGCGTGCGCCCGCGCCCGGCGCCATGGAAGAGTTCCTGACCGCGGCGATGCATTCCTTCGCGCGCGGCGCCGCCCTGCGGCCGGGCACCGCGGCGCCGCAGGCGCACCTCGCGATGGCGGCGCGCTATGCGTGCGCGTGGCCGCTGGCGCAGGGCGCGCTCGCGGCGCTCGCCGCCTGTCATCGCGACGATCCCGGGCATTTCGCGTGCTCGCCGATGATGGCGGTGGCGCTGCTCGACGACGCGCAAAGTCAGCGCGACGCGATCGCCGGATGGTCGCGCGCGAATCTGCCCGCTCGCCGCGGCACCGGCGTTCGTGCGGCAACGCGGCCAGCGGTTGCGCGTCGGCTACCTGTCGTCCGACCTCCACGATCACGCGACCGCGCATCTGATGGCCGGGCTCTTCGAAGGTCACGACCGCGGACGCATCGAGACCTTCGCCTACGCGGCCGACCGCGACGACGGCAGCGCGATGCGGCAGCGCCTGCGCGCGGCGTTCGCGCACTGGCGCGACGTGCGCGACCTCGACGACGCCGCCGCGGCAGGCGCCATCGCGGACGACGCACTCGACGTGCTCGTCGACCTCAAGGGCCACACGCACGGCTCGCGGCTCGGGATTCTCGCGCACCGTCCCGCACCGGTGCAGCTCCACTACCTCGGCTTTCCCGGCACGCTCGCGTGCGCCGGGATCGACGGCTTCATCGCCGACGCGATCACCGTGCCCGAAGGCAGCGAAGCGGAATTCGCCGAGCCGGTGCTGCGCCTGCCGGTGTGCTACCAGGTCAACGATGCGCAGCGTCCGCTGCCGCCCGCGCCGTCGCGCGCGAGCGCCGGCCTGCCGGACGATGCGCTGGTGCTCGCCTGCTTCAACCAGACCTACAAGCTGACCGAGCCGTTCTTCGCGACGTGGCTCGCGGCGCTGCGCGCGCATCCGCGCGCCGTGCTCTGGCTCGCGGTGCCGCATGTTGCTGCACGCCGCAACCTCGCCGCGTTCGGGGAGGCGGCCGGCGTCGCCCGCGAGCGGATCGTGTTCGCGCCGCTGGTGCCGCAGGCAGCGCACGTCGCGCGACTGCGCTGTGCGGATCTCGCGCTCGACGTCCTGCCGTATGGCTCGCACACCACGGGCAGCGACGCGTTGTGGGCCGGCGTGCCGCTGCTCACGTGCCGCGGCCGCACGTTCGCGGGTCGCGTGGGCGCCAGCCTGTGCCACGCGGTGGGCCTCGACGAGCTGGTGACCGACGACCTCGCGGCCTATGCGCGCCTGCTGGACGCGCTGTGCAGCGACCCGACGCGCCTCGCGGCGCTGTCGCCACCATCTCGAGACGCGGCGCACGACGCTGCCGCTGTTCGACACCGCCGCGTTCACGCGCGCGTTCGAGTCGCTGCTCGAGCACGCCGCGGGCGGCGTCGCCTGAAGCCAACTACCCGCGCTCGATCAGCTCGATCTTGTAGCCGTCGGGATCCTCGATGAAGGCGATCACGGTGGTGCCGCCCTTCACCGGTCCGGCTTCGCGCGTGACCTTGCCGCCGTGCTTCGGCGCCGCCGCGCGCGCCGCTGCGCAGGCCGCCGCCGCGTCGTCCACCGCGACGGCGATGTGGCCGTACGCGTTGCCGAGGTCGTAGCGATCGACGCCGTAGTTGTAGGTCAGCTCGATCTCTGCCCCGTGCGGATCGTCGCGGTACGCCATGAACGCGAGCGTGTACTTCTGCTCGGGCCGGTCGGTCCTGCGCACGAGCTCCATCCCGAGCACTTCCCGGTAGAACGCGATCGACCGCTCGAGATCGCCGACGCGCAGCATGGTGTGGAGGATCCGCATGGGTGGATTCTAGAACTCGATCATCTCGAAGTCTTCCTTGCGGGCGCCGCACTCCGGACACGTCCAGTTGGGCGGGACGTCCTCCCAGCGCGTACCCGGCGCGATGCCTTCCTCGGGCGCGCCTTCCGCCTCATCGTAGATCCAGCCGCAGATGAGGCACATGTATTTTTTCATGGGGAAGCGGGCACGGCGCAGTGGAGTAAACTCTCGGGCATTGTAGCGTGCGCCGTTCGCGGCGGCCCGGCGGCGCGCAACGAGCCGAACGCCGCCGAGCGCAGCGTCCCGCCACCCTCGCACACGTACTCCCGCACGCTCCCCTCCCAGCGGTACTCTCCATGCCCGACAGCGAACCCGGTTTCCCGCCCCTCGTGCTCACCTTCGCGGCCTCCGATCCTTCGGGCGGCGCCGGCATGCAGGCCGATCTCCTCACCCTCGCCAGCATGGGCTGCCATCCGCTGTCGGTGATCACGGCGCTGACGGTGCAGGATTCGCTCGGCGTCGAAGGCATGCTGCCGATCGACTCCGACTGGGTGGCCGACCAGGCACGCTGCCTGCTCGAGGACATGCCGGTCGATGCGTTCAAGATCGGCGTGCTCGGCAGCGTCGAGAACATCGCCGCGATCGCCGAGATCGTCTCCGATTATCCGGACGTGCCGCTGATCCTCGACCCGGTGCTGGCCTCGGGCCGCGGCGACGAGCTCGCGAGCGACGAGATGATGCGCGCCTTGCGCGAACTGCTGCTGCCGCAGACCACGATCCTCACGCCCGAACAGCCACGAGGTGCGCCGGCTGGCCGAGAGCGACGACGACGACGAGCGCACGCTCGAGCAATGCGCGGCGACGCTGATCGAGACCGGGTGCGAATTCGTGCTCGTCACGGGCACGCACGAGAACACGCCGCAGGTGATCAATACGCTGTACGGCAAGAGCGGGGTCATCCGCACCGACACGTGGCCGCGCCTGCCGGGGTCGTACCACGGCTCCGGGTGCACGCTCGCCTCGGCGATCGCGGCGATGCTCGCCAACGGCCTCGACCTGCCGGAGGCGGTGCGCGAGGCGCAGGAATACACGTGGCAGACGCTGTCGAAGGCGTATCGCCCCGGGCATGGGCCAGTTCCTGCCCGACCGCCTGTTCTGGGCGCGCGAGGAATCCGACGCCCGCGGCGACGAGCCGGAACCGCCGCGCACCGTGGATGTCCGCGGCAGCCACTGACCGCGGCGCGCGCCGCGCGCGGCTCGCCGGTCTCTACGCGGTCACGCCGGACGAGCACGACACCGCGCTGCTGTCCGCGCAGGTGGCCGCCGCGATCGAAGGCGGCGCACGTGCAGTCCAGTATCGCAACAAGACGGCGTCGCCGGCGCTGCGCGTCGAGCAGGCCGCGGCGCTCGCGCGCATCTGCGCGCAGCGGGGTGCGCTCTTCATCGTCAACGACGACGCGGTGCTCGCGCGCGACGTGCAGGCCGACGGCGTCCACCTCGGCGAGGACGACGGCGACCTCGCCGCGGCGCGCGCCATCGTCGGCGAAGGGCGGCTCGATCGGCGTGTCCTGCTACAACGACGCGCAGCGAGCGCGCGACTTCGCGGCGGCGGGCGCCGACTACGTGGCCTTCGGCAGCTTCTTCCCGTCGCAGGTGAAGCCCGGCGCGCGCCGCGCCGACGTCGCGCTGCTCGCCGGTGCGCGCGCACTCGGCGTGCCGGTGGTGGCGATCGGCGGCATCACCGCCGACAACGCGGGCGCGCTGACGCGCGCGGGCGCCGATGCGGTTGCCGTCATTTCCGCGGTGTTCGCGTCCGGCGCGCCGGCCGGCGTCACCGCCGCCGCGCACGCGATCGCCGCCGTCCTCACCTCCTCCGATGCGAGACCCCCGACCATGAGCCGCAACGACGAACTCTTCACGCGCGCACAGCGCACGATTCCCGCCGGCGTGAACTCGCCGGTGCGCGCGTTCCGATCCGTGGGCGGGACGCCGCGCTTCCTCGCGCGCGGGTCCGGTTCGCACGTGTGGGATGCCGACGGCAAGCGCTACATCGACTACGTCGGATCGTGGGGCCCGGCGATCGTCGGCCATGCGCATCCCGATGTCGTGCGGGCGGTGCAGGAGTCCGCAGTGCTCGGATTGTCGTTCGGCGCGCCGACCGAGAGCGAGATCGTGATGGCCGAGACGCTGGTCCGCCGCCTCCCGTCGATCGAGATGGTGCGGCTCGTGTCGTCCGGCACCGAGGCGACGATGTCCGCGCTGCGGCTCGCGCGCGGCTTCACGGGCCGCTCGAAGATCCTCAAGTTCGAGGGCTGCTATCACGGCCACGGCGACAGCCTGCTCGTGAAGGCCGGCTCGGGTGCGCTGACCTTCGGCCAGCCGTCGTCCGCGGGCGTGCCGCCCGCGATCGCCGGCGAGACCATCGTCGTCCCCTACAACGACCTCGACGCCGTGAGCGCCGCGTTCCGCGCGGACGGCGACGACCTCGCCGCGATCATCGTCGAGCCGATCGCCGGCAACATGAACCTGATCATGCCGCGCGCCGGCTTCCTCCAGGGCCTGCGCGCGCTGTGCGACCAGCACGGCGCCGTGCTGATCTTCGACGAGGTGATGACGGGCTTTCGCGTGCATCCGCAGGGCGTGCAGGGACTCATGGGCGTCACGCCCGACCTCACGACGCTCGGCAAGGTGATCGGCGGCGGCATGCCGGTCGGCGCGTTCGGCGGCAGGCGCGCGATCATGGAGAAGATCGCGCCGCTCGGACCCGTCTACCAGGCGGGCACGCTGTCGGGCAATCCGGTGGCGGTCGCGGCGGGACTCGCCACGCTCGCGCTGACGGAAGCGCCCGGCTTCTACGACAGGCTCGCCGCGTCGACGCGCACGTTCACCGACGGGCTGACCGCCGCCGCGAAGCGCGCGGGCGTCACGTTCTGCGCGCAGTCGGTCGGCGGCATGTTCGGCCTCTATTTCGCGGCGAAGGTGCCCGACTCGTACGACACGGTGATGGCGTGCGACAAGGAGCGCTTCAACCGCTTCTTCCACGCGATGCTCGACGCGGGCGTGTATCTCGCGCCGTCCGCGTACGAGGCGGGCTTCGTGTCGGCCGCGCACACGCCGGAGGACATCGCGGAGACCGATCCGCGCCGCCGAGGCGGCCTTCGCGCGCCTGTAACGAGGGCGATGCCCGAGCTGCCGGACGTCGAGCTCTATCGCGAGGCGCTGGCGCAGCGCGTCGTCGGCTCGCCGCTCGTGCGCGTGGTCCTGAAGAATCCCTTCGTGCTGCGCACGGCGGTGCCGCCGTTGTCGGCGGTCGAAGGACGCGTGGTCCGCGACGTGCGGCGCCTGGGCAAGCGCCTGGTGCTTCGCGTTCGACGACGCGTATTACCTCGTCGCGCACCTCATGATCGCCGGGCGCCTGCAATGGGTGCCCGAAGGCGGCAAGGCGCCCGCGAAGATCACGCTCGCGCTGCTCGAGTTCGGCGCCGGCACGCTCGCGTTCACGGAGGCCGGCACCCGGCGGCGGGCATCGCTGCATTGCGTGCACGGCGACGACGCGCTCGCCGCGTTCGATGCCGGCGGCCTCGACGTGCTCGACTGCCACGCGCGACGTGTTCGCGGAACGTCTCACGCGCGAGAACCACACGCTCAAGCGCGCGCTGACCGACCCCGCGCTCTTCAGCGGCATCGGCAACGCGTATTCCGACGAGATCCTGCATCGGGCGCGGCTGTCGCCGCTGGCGCTCACGCGCAAGCTCGACGCGGACGCGATCGCGCGACTCGCCGATGCGGCGCGCGACGTGCTGCGCGAGTGGACGCAGCGGTTGCGCGACGAGGCGCGCGGCGCGTTCCCCGGCGAAGGTCACCGCGTTCCGTCCGGAGATGGCGGTGCACGGCAGGTTCGGGCAGCCGTGCCCCGTGTGCGGCGCGCCGGTGCAGCGCATCGTCTATGCGGAGAACGAGTGCAACTACTGCGCGCGCTGCCAGACGGGCGGCACCGTGCTCGCCGATCGCGCGCTCTCCCGGCTCCTGCACAAGAGCTTCCCACGCACGCTCGACGACGGCTGACGCGTCAGGGTGGCGGCAGCGCCCAGGCCGCCAGCAGCGCCGCGTGCACGGCGGCGCCATGCGCGGCGTTGGCCACCGGCACCGCGTACCAATGCCGGTGCGCACTCGGCACCGCCGAGAGCTGCGGAAACTTGGCGGCGAACGCGCGCTGCGCGGCGAGGTAGCGATCGTCGAGCGTGCCGCGCGACGCGTGCTGCAGCCCCAGATCGCAGGCGATGACCACGCGTGCACCGGCGGTGAACGCGCGATGGCTGATGTCGAGGTCGTAGAAGTGGAAGCCGGGCAGGCGCGCGACGTCGAAGCCCACCCTCTCGATCCACTCGCGGCGCGCCGCGATGAACACGCCGTCGAGGGCCTGCGCGCCCGCGATGCGCGGCCCTTCGAGCGACAGCACCGCGAGCTCGCATGGCAGGTCGCCCTGCGCCAGGTGGGTGATCGCGCCGTGCAGGTGCGGGTGCCCGGCGCCCAGCAGCATGGGGGAGTCGACCCGCGTCGCACCCGCGACGCCGACGAGGTCCGCAGTCTGCAGCGCGTCGGCGAGGCGGGCGGCGAAGTCCGGCCGCGCGAACCGCGTGTCGTCGTGCACGAAGGCCACCACGCCGCCGCGCGACCGCGCGAAGCCGCGCGCATAGCCGTCGTACATCGAATCCGCGTCGGCGACGCGGATGCGCTCGTGCGGCCAGGCCGCGAACGCACGCGCGCAATCGGCGTCGAACGCCGCGAAGCGTGCGTCGTCGCGGCTCACGATCACGAAGGAAAGGAAGGGCAGCGGGTCCGGCATTGCCACGCGCGGCACCGAACCTCGCCAGCCCGCCGCGACGGCCTCCCCCAGCGTGCGGACCACTGCGTTCACGAACGCGAAATCGAGCGGCGCTGCGCGCGCGGCGGCCAATCCGGCGGCCAGCGCGGCGGGCCAGTCGTGCTCGTGGCGCGCGACCTGCCACAGCATGCGCAGTGGGCGCGCGACGGCTTCCGGTGCGGGGGAGACGGCGCCCGCTTGCTGCACCGGGATGCGGGCGGCATCGAAGCGGCGCTCGCGCAGGCAGGACGGCGCCTGCATGCACGGATGCTGCGGGGACGGAGGCGAGGCGAAGGAGTAGCGGGAAGCCACGGCTGCCCAACGCTCCGTTGACCGGATGAAGACGGGGCCAGTCTGCGCGGCGGTTTCCGGGCCGGTCGAGAGGGGACACCGTAGGGCGTTGCCCGAGCCGACGGCGACGCGCCGAGGTGGCGCGCACGCAACCAAATGCCCCGAGACCTTGTCTCACCACGCCTTCCGCGCTGGCCGAGACTGGGTCGGCGTGCTATGATGTTGCGTTTTCCCCTTAAATTTCAAAGCCTTCCACGCGTGGACACCGTCGCTCGCAAGCGCCTTGGCGAGATCCTGATCGAACGCGGCAAGCTCGACGCCGCGACGCTGGAACGCGCCTTGCGCCTCCAGCAGGACTCGGGCGAGAAGTTGGGCCAGCTGCTGGTCACGCTCGGGGTGGTCGCGCAGCGCGACGTCGCCGACGCGCTCTCCACCCAGCTCGTGCTGCCGCTCGTGGACGCGGCGAGCTATCCGGAATTCCCGATCCTCGAGGAGACGATCAGCACGCGATTCCTGCGCGAGACGCGCACGCTGCCGTTGCGCGAGGACGACGCCGAGGTGGCGCTGGCCATGGCCGATCCCACCGACGACTACGCGATCAACGCGTTCCAGATGGTGACCGGTCGCACGGTGCGCCCGATGGTCGCGATTCCGACCGAGCTCGAAGCCGCGCTCGAGCGTCTCTACGGAACCGGCAAGTCCGCGCAGTCGCAGGTCATCGGCGACGTCGAGACCCGCGTCGACGAGCTCGACCTCGACGCCGACGTCCAGCAGCTGAAGGACCTGGCCTCCGAGGCGCCGGTCATCCGCCTCGTGAGCCTCATCATCACCAACGCGCTCGACATGCGCGCGTCCGACATCCACGTCGAGCCGTTCGAGAACCGGCTGGCGGTGCGCTATCGCGTCGACGGCGTGCTGCACGACGTCGAGTCGCCGCCCAAGCGCCTCGCCGCGGCCGTGATCTCGCGCATCAAGATCATGGCGAACCTCGACATCGCGGAGCGCCGCCTGCCGCAGGACGGCCGCATCCGCCTGCGCGTGCAGGGCAAGGAGATCGACCTGCGCGTCTCCACGGTGCCCACGATGCACGGCGAGTCCGTCGTGATGCGGATCCTCGACAAGGGCGGCGTGGCGCTCGACTTCCAGAAGCTGGGCTTCGCCGACGACACGCTCAAGTCGTTCATCGACGTGCTGATGCAGCCGCACGGCATCCTGCTCGTCACGGGTCCGACCGGCTCGGGCAAGACCACCACGCTGTACACGGCGCTCGACCGCTTGAACCAGCCCGACGTGAAGATCCTCACCGTCGAGGACCCGGTCGAATACCAGATGGTCGGCATCAACCAGATCCAGGTGAAGCCGCAGATCGACCTCACGTTCGCCAACGCGCTGCGCTCCATCGTGCGCCAGGACCCGGACGTGATCATGATCGGCGAGATCCGCGACCTCGAGACCGCACAGATCGCCGTGCAGTCGGCGCTCACCGGCCACCTCGTGCTGTCGACGGTGCACACCAACGACGCGGCGTCCACCGTCAACCGCCTGCTCGACATGGGCGTCGACGACTACCTGCTCACGTCGACGGTCGTCGGCATCCTCGCGCAGCGCCTCGTGCGCAAGCTGTGCCCGCATTGCAAGGAGCCGTACCACGCGCTGCCGGAGATGGTCGAGCAGCTCGGCCTGCACAAGTTCACCGATGCCGCCGACGTCACGCTGTATCGCGCGAAGGGCTGCTCCCAGTGCAGCAACACGGGCTACCAGGGCCGCTTCTGCATCCTGGAGATGCTGCCGATGACCGATCCGCTGCGCACGCTCGTGATGAAGCACGCGCAGTCGAACGAGCTCAAGGCCGAGGCGCAGCGCGAAGGGATGGTCTCGATGTACGAGGACGGCATGCGCAAGGCGCTGGCCGGCGACACGACGTTCGAGGAGGTCCTGCGCGTCACGCGCGAGGGCTGATGTAGCGCCATGCCCGTCTACCGTTACCGCGCCGTGAATCCGGCGGGCGAAGTCGCCGTCGGCGAGCTCGACGCCGCCAACGAGAGCGAGATCGTCGACCGCCTGCGCGACCAGGGCCTGATGCCGATGCAGATCGCGCATGCCGCGGGGGCCGTGTTCGCCGCGGCCGCGCAGCCGTCTGCGAAGGAAGGACGCAAGCGCCGCCTGTTCGAGTCGAAGATCGTCACGCGCGACCAGCTCCTCGCGGTCACGCGGGAGATGGCCACGCTGCTGCGCGCCGGGCTGCCGCTCGATCGCGCGCTCGAGATCCTGATCGGGCTGGCGCCCACGCCCGCGGTCGCGACGATGCTGCAGGGCATTCGCGACGACGTGCGCGGCGGCAAGGCCCTGTCGCAGGCGCTCTCGGCGCGCGGCGAGGTGTTCTCGCGCTTCTACGTCAACATCGTGCGCGCCGGCGAGGCGGGCGGGGCGCTCGGCGTCGTGCTGCAGCGGCTCGCGGACACGATGGAGCGCAACAAGGAATTGCGCGAGTCGGTGAAGTCCGCGCTCATCTACCCGGTCATCCTGATCTGCGTGGCGGTGGTGTCGGTCGCGCTGCTGCTGGTGTGGGTGGTGCCGCAGTTCGAGACGACGTTCGCGCAGGCCGGCCGCGCGCTGCCGCTGGCCACGCAGGTGGTCGTCACCGTCGGCAAGTTCATGCGCGGCTGGTGGTGGGCGGTGCTGGGGATCGTGTTCCTCGCCGTCGTTTGGTTCCGCCGGCGGGGCCGCAATCCGGCGGTGCGCCTCGTGCGCGACCGGCGCATGCTCGAGGCGCCGCTGCTCGGCGATCTCGTCGCGAAGATCGAGACGGCGCGCTTCGGGCGCACGCTCGCCACGCTGCTCGCCAACGGCGTGACGCTGCTGTCGGGCATCACCATCGTCAAGGAGACGATGACCAACACGGTGCTCGCCAACGCGCTCGACGGCGTGATCGCCAAGCTGCGCGAAGGCAAGGGCTTCGGCCGGCCGCTCGCGGAAACCGGCCTGTATCCGAAGCTCGCGACGCAGATGATCCTGGTCGGCGAGGAGTCGGGCCGGCTGGAGGAGATGCTGGCCCGCGTGGCGGACGTCTACGACCGGGAAGTGCAGATGGCGATCAAGCGCTTCCTCGCGGTGCTCGAGCCCGCGCTCATCCTGGGGCTGGCGGTGCTGATCGGCGGCATCGTGTTCTCGATCCTGCTCGGCGTGATGGGCATGAGCGAACTCGTGGTCTGATCGCGCGTCTTAATCAATGCGCCCGCTTCGCGCCGGCAGCCGCCACGCCGCGTCGCCAACGGGCGACAACGAGGGAAACGGAAAATGAAACGCAGAACGGAACAGCGCCGCGCGCCGCGCGGCATGACGCTCATCGAGATCCTGGTCGTGCTGGTGCTGATCGGCATCGTGATGGGCATCGTCGGCGGCAACTTCCTCGGCAAGGGCGAGAAGGCCAAGGCCGACGCCGCCAAGATCGAGATCAACCAGATCGGGCAGACGCTCGACCTGTACAAGCTCGAGATCGGCCGCTACCCGACCACGCAGGAAGGGCTGCAGGCGCTCATCACCGCGCCGTCCGGCGTGTCGAACTGGAACGGCCCGTACTGGAAGAACGGCACGATCCCGAAGGATCCGTGGGGCAACGAGTACAAGTACACGTCGCCCGGCAGCAAGGGCCCGTACGACATCGTCTCGCTACGGCGCCGACGGCAAGGAAGGCGGCGATGGGCCGGACAAGGACATCACGAGCAATTGAGCGCGGGCGGCCGGGCCGGCGCGCGCGCGCGCGCGGCGTGTCGCTGCTCGAGCTTCTGATCGTGCTGATGATCATCGGCGTTCGTCGTCCGCGATCGTGATCCCGATGCTGGCGGCGGCGTCTCCAACATCGGAGCTGCGCAGCGCCGCGCGCGCAGCTCGCGTCGGGGCTGCGCCTCGCGCGGAGCGAGGCGCGTGTCGCAGCGGCGCGAGACGTTCCTCGTGGTCGATCTCGCCGGCCGCCGCTTCAAGGTCGACCGCGACGCGCAGGAGCATGCGCTGCCGAAGAACATGGAACTGAAGCTCTTCACCGCGCAGAAGGACCTGGTCGACGACAAGCACGGGGTCGATCCGTTTCTATCCCGACGGCGGCAGCAACGGCGGCCGCATCACCCTCGGTTCCGGCGAGCGCAAGTTCGAAGTCGACGTCGACTGGCTGACCGGACGCGTCGCGATCCTCGACTGAGCATGACGAACCGCGCGTTCCATCCGGGGCTTCTCGCTCATCGAGGTGCTCGCCGCCTTCGTGATCCTGTCGCTCGTCGCGACGGCGCTCTTTCGCCTGTTCTCCGCGTCCCTCAACAATGCAGCCGCCGCCGAGGACTACAGCCGCGCGGTGCTGATCGCCGAATCGCGCCTCGAAGCCGCGGCCGCGCAGCAGCCGCTGAAGGAAGCCAGCGACCGCGGCAGCGACGACGACGGCCGCATCAGCTGGGAATCGCGCGTCGAGCCGTACGTCATCCCGGACGTCGATCCCGATCTCGACCGCGCGTCCGAATCGCTCGCGATGCGCCTCTATCGGATCAGCGTCGACGTGAAGTTCACCGGGACCGACGGCCGTCCGCGGACGTTCTCGCTCGCGACGGTGCGGATGGGGCCGCGCAATCCGGCATGACGTTCACGCGCCGACAATCCGGCTTCACGCTCATCGAGCTGCTGATCGCGCTCGGCCTGCTCGCGCTCATCTCGTCGGTGCTCTTCGGCTCGCTGCGGCTCGCCGGCCGCAGCTACGACGCGGGCGACGGGAAGGCGCAGGCCACGTCGGGGATGCGCCTCGCCAGCGACTACCTGCGCACGCAGCTCGCGTCGCAGCATCCGCAGCGCATGCGCAAGATCGCCGAGTTTCCGCTGCTCATGGGCGGCACGCGCGACGAGCTTCGGTTCACCGCGCCGCTGCCCGGGCGCGTCGGCGTCGGCGGCATGTGGTACTACAAGCTCTCCGTGGCGCCGGTCCCCGGCAAGAAGGAGACGGCGCTCGTCTCGACCGCGTGATTCCCGATCTCAACGCGCTCGACATGCCGACGTTCAACGACGCCGAGCGCTCGGTGCTGGCCGACGACGTCAAGACGCTCAAGATCTCCTACTTCGGCCGCGACAAGGGTTCGTCGCTCGACGTCGCGCCGACATGGCGCGGCAGCTGGGACGACACGCAGCTGCTGCCGCTGCTGATCCAGGTCGAGGTCACGCCGCGGCAGGGCGCGCCGTGGCCGCCGATCCTCGTCTCACCGCGCGCCGCGCCGGAAGCGGGCTGCCGCGCGTGGGACACCATCCGCGTGCAATGCGTGGGAGCGTGACGGGATGCCGGCCGCGCCCCGCTTCCGCAGCGCGGCATCGCGCTCATCATCGTGCTGTGGCTCACGATCATGCTCACGGTGATCGCCAGCGGCTTCGCGTTCTCGATGCACAGCGAGGCCATCACCGCGCGCAATGCGCTGTCGCTCGCGCAGGCGCGCGCCGCGGCCAATGGCGCGATCGAGCGCATGGCGTTCGAGCTGTCCCGTCCGCGCTATCCGTCCGCGTGGGCAACCGACGGCCAGCCGCGGCGCTGGCGCGAAGGCGAGATCGACATCGTCGCCACCGCGGTGGACGAGTCCGCGAAGATCGACATCAATTCCGCGCCCGACACGCTGCTCAAGGGACTCGTCGAGCACGTCGGCGGCGCGGAGCCGGACGTGTCGGCGAAGCTCGTCGACGCGATCCTCGACTGGCGCGATCCGGACGACATCAAGCGTCCGAACGGCGCCGAGGAAGCCGATTACCGGCAGGCGGGGCTCAAGCAGAAGCCGGCCAACGCGCCGTTCGAGACGGTGCAGCGAGCTCGCGCGCGTGCTGTACATGACGCCCGAGATCTACGCGCGCATCGCCGACAGCATCACCGTGAACTCGCGCCAGCCCGGCATCAACGCGGCGACCGCCTCGCGCGACGTGCTGCTGGCGCTGCCGAACGCCACGGCCGAGAACGTCGACGCGTTCCTCCAGCAGCGCGCCGATGCGCTGGCCGCGAAGCTGCCGGTGCCGCGCGTTCGCGCCCGCCTCCGGCTTCGGCGCCGGCGCGGTGCCGGTGTGGCGCATCCGTGCCGTCGCCACCGTACCCGATGGTGTAACCTTCGCCCGCGAGGCGGTCGTGCGCCCTTCCGGCGACGGACGCCGCCCGTTGCTCACCCTGAGCTGGCAGGAAGGGCAGATCGCCTCGGCGCCGCAGCTCTCACCCATACAACCCAACGCGCAGTCCGCCAATGGCCGCCCGTGAAATGACGCTGCCTCCGCTCGGCGCGCGCCTGCGCGACGCCGGCCGCCGCATGGGGCTTCCGGCCTTCTGGAATTGGTGGTCGCGGGAGCTCGACGCCATCGTTCCCGCCGCGCCGCGCGCCGCGCTCGAGCGCCGGCGCATGCGGCCGGTGCTCGTCTTCGCGGCGGACCACGTCGACGCCGTGGCAGCCCGCGACGGTCGAAGGGCCGTCCCGCGATGGTGGCCGGCGGCGCCGGTTGCGCTCACCGGCGACGCCGCGCCAGGTCAACGCCGCCGCAGTGCGCTGCTCGCCGCGCGCTGGCTGCGAAGGGCCAGCCGGGCGCATCGCGCGTGCGTGGTGAGCCTCGCGCCGCGCGACGTGCTGCGCAAGAAGATCGTGCTGCCGGCCGCGGTCGAGGAAAATTTCCGGCAGGCGCTCGCCTACGATCTCGATCGCCACACGCCGTTCAAGGCCGACGAGCTCTATTTCGACGCCGCGGTGGTCGACCGCACGCCCGCGCGCGGCACCATCACCGTCGATCTCGCCGCCGCGCGGCGCGCCGCGGTCGATCCCGCGCTGCGCCATGTTGCCGCCTGGGGCGGCGACGTGGTCGCCGTCGTGCCCGAGCCGCCGGCCACCGCCGCGGTATCGCGCCTGAACCTGCTGCCGCCCGAGCTGCGCCGCTTGCGTTCGGTGTGGCGCCGCTGGCAATTCTGGGTGCCGCTCGGAGCTGCTGGCGGCCCTGGTCCTGGCCGCGGTCGCCATCCCGCTGTGGCAGAAGCGCGACTACGTGATGCAGCTTGCGCACGCTCGCCGACGAGGCGCGCAAGCGCGCCGCCGTGTCGGAGACGTTGCGCGCCGAGCTCAATGCGCGCGTGGCCGACTACAACTTCGCGCTGGAGCGCAAGTACGCGTTCCCGAGCGCGCTGCTGGTCGTCGACACCGTCAGCAAGCTCATGCCCGACGATACGTGGCTTACGCAGTTCGACCTCAAGTCGACGCAGCAAGGGCAAGGAGATCCAGCGCGAGATCCTCGTGCGCGGCGAGACGTTGAACGCGGGCCGCCTCGTGCAGCTCATGGAGGAGTCGCAGCTCTTCGCGCAATCGGGCCAGCGCGGACCGACGACCAAGATCCAGCCGGGGCCGGGCGAGATCTTCGACCTCGGCGCACAGCTCAAGCCGCGGCCTGCGCCGCCGCAGCTCGCGCTGGCCGTCGCGGACACGCCCGGCCGACGCGGCCGCGCCGGGTGCACCGGCCCCTGCGGCCGCCGCTGCGCCGCCGCCGGCAATGCCCGGGGCGTCCGGGCAGCCCGGTCTCGAGCGCCCCCGCGACCGCGACTCCCGCGCCAGCCGCGACGCCCCGCCCTCCGCCGCAACGCCGCCGCCGGCAGCAGCGACGCCGCCGGCAGCAGCGCCGCCGCCCGCAACGGCCACGCCGACCGGTGCCGCGGCGAAGGGCGGCTCCGCGATGACGGCGCCGCCCGCCCCCGCGCCTCCGTCGGCGCAGACCCCGCCGGCGGCGAACGCGCCCACGGCTGCGCCGCCGCCGGCCGCAGCGCCCGCGGCCCCATCGGACACGGGACGCAAGCCATGACGCCCGCGTTCGCCGCCCGCCTGTCGCCACGCAACCAGCGCTACCTGGCCGTCGGCATCCTCGCGGCCGTGGTGGTGCTGGTGCTCGCCGTGCTGCTGGGGCCGATCGTGCTCCTGCACCGCCACTACGATGCCGCGATCGACGACCTCACGGACCGCCTCGAGCGCTATCGCCGCGTGGCCGCGCAGGCGCCCGAGCTCCGTCGCGCGCTGGACCTCGATCAAGGAGAAGGACGGCCGCCGGTTCTACCTCAAGAACACTGCGCCCAACCTCGCGGCCGCCGAGCTCGCCGACCTCGTCCGGGGCACCATCGAGAACAATGGCGGTCGAATCACGACCAGCCAGAATCCGGGGCCGCGCGACGAGGGCAACTTCAGGCAGCTCACGGTGAACGTGCAGTTCTTCGCGACGACGCCCAACCTCGCGAAGATTCTGCAGGCCCTCGATACCCAGGTGCCGTACCTCCTCGTCGACAACATGACGATCCGCCCGCTCAACGCCTTCCGCGGCTTCAAGCCCGCGCCCGGACAGGAGCCCGAGAACAACGTGCAGCTCGACGTCTCGGCGCTCGCCTATCCCGAGGCGGTGCGTCCGCCCGCGCGCGGCGCCCAAGTGACAGGGGATGCGATGAACACCATGCAGATCGCAGATGCGCGGCTGGCTCGTGTGGGCGGTGCCCTTCGCGCTGCTCGCTTCTCGTCATCCTGTGGCAGGTGGACTGGGGCCGCGCCTTCCATCGCGAGCCGCCGGCGGAGTCGGGGCTCGCGCCGCAGCCGATCATGCTGTCCGTGCTGCCCGAATACCGCCCGCTCGCGCCGGGCGAGGCGCTGAAGCGACGCGGTCGAGCGCACGCTCTTCAATCCGACGCGGCGGCCCGCGCCGACGGCGCCTTGCCGAGGCCGCGAAGCCCCGGATGCAGCGCGGCCAGTTCGCGCTCGCGGGCACGCTCGTGGTCGACGGCAAGGCCACCGCCTTCCTGCGCGAGACGCAGGGCGGCAAGTCGCGGCGGGTGGCGCAGGGCGAGTCGGTCAACGGCATGACGGTCGTGGAGATCAAGCCGGACCGCGTGAAGCTCGTGCTGGGCGACGAGAGCGAGGAGCTGCCGCTCAAGATCGCCACCGGTCCCAGGACGACGATCCAGCCGGTCGTGGCGGCACCCGGAGCAGGCGGCCCGATCACGGCCACCGCCCAGCAGCAGGCGACGCCCAACCCGGCGATCCCCGGCGCGCGCGACGTGGCCGAGGTGCTCGCCGAGCGCCGCCGCGCCGCCCGCGCGGCAGGAGATGGCCGCGCAGGGCCTGCCGCCGGGCGCGCCCATCCCCATCCAGAACGTCCAGCCCGCGCCCGTGACCGGCAACACCATGCCGCCGGTGCCGACGGCAGCGCCGAGCAGCCGATCCGGCTGTGGCAGGGCGTCTACCAGCGCTACCAGCAGCCGCGCCGGTGATGCCCCTCCATGAACCTTGCGATAATGACCGGAGCACCCCTGCAGCGCGGGCGCGACGGGATCTTCACGACAGGCCACCGATAACAACGATGTTCAAGCGATCCCTTCCGCGAGCCGCGGCCTGCGGCGCACTGCTCGTGCTGCTCGCCTCCTGCCAGACGCCGGCGACCAATTCGTCGTCGCAGACGCAGCCGGTGTTTCCCAGGCGCAACATGAGCCCCGGCTCCCCGCCGTTGTCCCCCGCCGTGCAGGAAGCGACCGCCGGCGTGGCGCCGCAGCAGCCGGCCGACACGTCGCGCGTCTATCGCGGCAACGGCGTCGTCGTGAAGGGGCTGCAGCCCGGCGGCACGCTGCCTCCCGGCCCGGCGATCCAGTCGACCGGCTCGGGCATCGTGCTCAACTTCGAGGGCGCGGATCTGCGCGAGGTCGTGCGCAACGTCCTGGGCGACATCCTGAACGAGACGTACACGATCGACCCGGCGGTCGGCGGCACCGTGACCATCCGCACGTCGTCCGGCATTCCGCGCGACGCGCTGCCCGCGACGCTCGAGACGCTGCTGCGCATGAACGGCGCGACGATGGTGAAGAGCGGGCGGCATGTACATGGTCGTCCCGCAGGCGGCCGCCGTGCGCGGCAACGTGACGCCGCAGCTCGGCAACTCCACGCGCGCGCTGCCGCCCGGGTTCTCGGTGCAGATCGTGCCGCTGCGCTACGTCGGCGTGCGCGAGATGCTGCGCCTGCTCGAGCCGTTCGCGAAGGACGCGCAGGCGGTACGTCCGGACGAGCTGCGCAACCTGCTCATCCTGTCGGGCACCGAGCGCGAGCTGAAGCACCTGATGGACACCATCGACATGTTCGACATCGACTGGATGGCGGGCATGTCCGCGGGCGTGTTCACGCTGCAGAACAGCGACGTGAAGTCGGTGATGACGGAGCTCGAGAAGATCGTCGGCGACCGCAACACGAGCCCGCTCACCGGCATCCTCAAGATCGTGCCCATCGAGCGGATGAACGCGCTCCTGGTCGTGTCGCCGCAGGCCGCACTACGTCGACGAGGTCAAGAAGTGGATCGACCGCCTCGACAAGGGCGGCGAGGGCGGCGGACTGCAGTTCTACGTCTACAACCTGCAGAACTCGCGCGCCGAACGACTGGCGCCGCTGCTGCAGCAGGCGTTCACCGGCCGGGTGACGCAGTCGGCGGGAGCGACGCAGCCCACGCTCGCGCCCGGCACGCCGGCGGGATCGATCGTCAACCCGCCGCAGTTCCAGGCGCCAGTCCGGCGCTGCCGGTCGCGAACCCGACGCCGCCCGCGGCGGCCGCCGCCGTGGCCGCGGCGGCGGGCTGCAGTCGCAGGGCATCGGGCATCGTGCGCAACCTCCAGGTCGTCGCCGACAAGGACAACAACACGCTGCTCTTCGTCGCCACGCCGGCCGAGTACTCGATCATCGAGACGGCGCTGAAGAAGCTCGACATTCCGCAGCGCCAGGTGATCATCGACGTGACCATCGCGCAGGTCGTGCTCACCGACCAGATGGACTTCGGCGTCGAGTGGCTCTTCAAGGGCGGCGCGCCCTCCGGCCGCGGGTCCGGCGGCCTGCTGAGCGGCAACATCCTCGGGCAACACCAATCCGGGCCGCAGCCGCATGCACCGGCGGCAACCGACAGCACCGCCGCCACGCTCGTCAAGGGCTTCACCTACATCATCAACAACTCGAACTTCCCGGGCGGCGTCCAGGCGGCGCTGAGCCTGCTCGACACCTACGGCAACACCAAGATCGTCGCCAACCCGCAGGTGGCGGCGCTCGACAACCAGAAGGCCACGATCAAGTCCGGCGAGCGCATCCCGGTCTTCTCAGCAGACGCTGGTCGGCGGCACCACCAACGCCGTCACGACGACGTCGCAGTACATCGACACCGGCGTGCTGCTGCAGGTGACGCCGCACATCAACGCGGGCGGGCTCGTCGACGCTCGAGGTGCAGGCCGAGGTAAGCGACCCGGGCAACCCGTCGTGCGTGGACACGAACCTGCGCAATGCGCGCCGCCGATCAACACGCGGTCGGTGCAGACCTATGTCGCGGTCCCCAGCGGCCAGACGATGGTCATGGGCGGCCTCATCGCCGAAGGCCGGACGAACGCATCGGAAGGCATCCCGCTGCTGTCGCGCATCCCGATCTTGGGCGGGCTCTTCGGCCAGCAGGAGCTCAAGAACAACCGTACCGAGCTCGTGCTCTTCATCACCCCCGCGTGGTCGAGACCCAGGCCGACATCGGCGGCGGCCATCGACGACCTGCGCCGCAAGATGGAGAACATGGACGCGCCTGATTCCGCTCATCCGGCCGAACATCGGGCCCGTGTTCCCGGACACCGTCGTGCCGCCGAACTGGCGCGCCGTTCACCTCGCCGCCGATCTTCCCGCCGCGCCGGCGCCCGAGGCGGAGCCGGCGCCGGTCCCGCGCGCAGTGAAGCGCGACGCAAAGTTGCTGTTGTGCGACGATTTGCCGTGCGCGCCGCGCCTCCGCGCGGCGCGCGCCGCGGATTGACGCTGCGCGGGCGATTTCTATAATCTAAACGCTGGATTGGTGCGCGATCGGGTCGGATAGCGGTTGCGTTTTTCGCGGGCCTGCCGCGCACTGCGACGATGGTCAGAGATTGATGTCTTTTCGGCAGAATTCTCGTTTTAGCCGGATTTCGAGCGATTCTCGTCGCTGTTCCCCGACACCCATGTCGGGTTCTGGCGACAGTTGGCATGACTCGCTCTGGCAGGCTGCGCCAGCACCACGTCCGACCGCGCCCGGCGCACTTCGCCGGCAGCCGCCGCGCAGGTCGCCGCCAGTCGCGGAGGCCCGCAGGGCGCTGGTGGCGCAGCGCGCGTCCGCGCGCTGGGAAGCGTTGGTCAAGGACGACCTGGAGGCGGCGTACAGCTACTTGAGCCCGGCATCCAAGGAACTGATTTCGCTGGAGAAATTCAAGGCGAATACGCGTCGCGGCGCGTTTCGCGAGGGCAAGGTCGACAACGTCACGTGCGAGGACGACGCCTGCCAGGTCAAGGTGATGGTCACCTACGATCACCCGAAGATGAAGGGAATCACCACGCCGATCGTCGAGTCGTGGATCGTCGATGGCGGCCAAGCGTGGTACGTGTCCGGCTGTACGATGAATAGCGGATAAAAGTGTCGCTGCTTTGAGACGTTGCGCAAAATCCACACTCCGAGACCCGTTGCGGACAGGTTTCGTTTGTAATGAGAGGTAGGCTGTAATAAGATTCGCGTGCTGTTGGTTCTAAAGTGATCACTTTAAACGGCAATCAAAAGGAGTCACCACCCACTATGAATACGTTCAAACACAAGTCGCTGTACGCCGCTGTCGCCGGTCTGGGCGCGCTCGCCGCTGCCGGAACCGCGCAGGCGGTGTCAGTCAACCCCAACGGGCTGGGCCAGGTCCTGATCTATCCGTACTACACGGTGCGGTCGCAAGCGTCACCGTCGCCGGTTCTGCCGTTCATGCCGCTTACAACTCGCTGCTGTCGGTCGTCAATTCGACCGCTTCGGCGAAGGCTGTCAAGGTTCGCTTCCTCGAAGGCAAGAACAGCCGCGAAGTCCTCGACTTCAACCTGTACCTGTCGGCGAAGGACGTCTGGACCGCCGCGATCATCCCGACCACGGACGGCGGCGGCATCTTCACGGCGGACAAGTCCTGCACGACGCCGGTCGTGTCGTCGAGCTCCGCCTCGCCGACCGCCTTCGTGAACTACGCGTACTCGGGCAGCAACGACGACAAGGCTGGCACGTCGCTCGACCGCACCCGTGAAGGCTACGTCGAAATCATCGAAATGGGCGACGTCGTCGGCGCGACCGCCGCTGCGGTGACCCACGTCAGCGGCGTCCCGCCGTGCGCGCCGCTCGGCCGGCGCATCGGCCGACACGGTTCCGGGCACGGGCGGCCTGTTCGGCTCGATGACGCTGGTCAACGTCCTCCGCGGCGAAGACTTCGGTGTACGACCCGACGGCGCTCGACGGCTTCTCGTCGATCGCGCTGTGGTTCGCGCCGGGCGACATCCGTCCGAACCTGAACGTTCGTCAACCCGAAGACGTCGGTCGTCGTCGCGGGCTCGAACGTGTACATCACCGACTGGTCGACGTCGTCGGTCAACTCGCCGACCCGGTCTCCGCCGTCCTGATGCACAACAACGTGTACAACGAGTTCGTGCTCGACGCGACGACCAAGTCGCAAACGGACTGGGTCGTCACGTTCCCGACCAAGTGGGCGTACTACTCGCGGTCGCGTCGGTCCTGAAGCTGTTCCAGAGCAACTTCGGCGCCGACCGGCGCGTGCGACGACGTAGTGCTGACGCAGTACGACCGCGAAGAGCGCACGGTCATCTCGCAGACGTCGTTCTCGCCGCCGCCGCCGACCAACGCGACTCGCTCTGCTGGGAAGCGAACGTCATCACGTTCAACGACACGCAACGTGCTGGGCTCGAAGAACGTCGCGAACCTGCCGACGACCTTCTCGAACGGCTGGGTGCTCGATGAACTTCCTCGGCTCGTCGGTGCCCGCCAGCCGTCACCAGCTGGTGGGTGGCGCCTCGACCGTCTTCAACACGAAGACGGGCGTCCAGATCGCGCACGGCGGTCGACGACGTTCAACGGCCTGCCGGTCATCGGCTTCGCCGCGATCACGTTCCAGAACGAGTCGCTCGCGATCGGTCCGGCCAATTCGGTCCAGTCGAACTACGGTGGCAACTTCAATCACAAGGTCACCACCAGACGTCAAGTAACACCAACAGCAACAGCTGTACTCCGGGGCGAGGAGCAATCCTCGCCCCTTTTTCTTGATGGAGCAGGCTGGCCGCATCGCCTGCGCTGGACTCAAATGTACATCGCCACTTCCCGCTTACTCCGCGTAATCGCCTGCGTCGTCACGACGCTCGCCTGCTCTGCCGTTCGCGTCATGCTGCCGACGGCCCCGCTCCCGACACCGTGCTCATGTCCAACAGCTTTGCCAGCGTCACGCGTGCCGAATACGACGCCGAGCTGCTCAAGCTGCCAATCGACCTGCGTGCCGGCTTCGCGAACAGTCCGCGCCGCGTGAACGACCTTCTCGTGCGCATGCTGGTGCAGAAGTCGCTGGCCGCGCAGGCGCGCGCCGCGAAGATCGACGCGAAGCCGGACGCCGCGCTGCGCATCCGCCTCGAGGTCGATCGCCTGCTGTCGCAGATGATGATCGAGAGCATCGAGGCCAATGCCGAGACCGAGTTCGACGCCAACCGCGCGAGGTACGAGGCCCGCGCGCGCGAGGACTTCATCGCTCGACAAGGCGAAGTACGCCACACCCGAGCAGGTGAGCGCGACGCACATCCTGTTCGACACCAAGAAGCACACCTCCGACGAGGCGAAGAAGCTCGCGCAGGACGCGCGCGCGAAGATCCTCGCCGGCGCGGACATGAATAAGCTCGCGCACGACGTTTCCGAGGACCCGTCCTCCGGCAACAACAGCGGGTCGCTCGGCTGGTTCTCGCAGAAGGACATGGATCCCGCCTTCGGCGCGGCCGCGTTCGCGCTCAAGAACACCGGGGACGTGTCCGAGCCGGTGCTGTCGCAGTTCGGCTGGCACGTGATCCGCCTCGACGGACGCAAGCTGGCGAGCACGCCGACGTTCGAGCAGGCCAAGGAGACGATCATGGCCGAGCTCAAGAAGACCTACGTCGACGAGAAGCGCGAGGAGGCGGTCAATGCGATCCGCCGCGATCGCCAAGACCGCCGTCAACCGCGAGGCCGTGCAGGCGCTGACACCGCAGGTCGACGTCGAGCAGGCCAAGCGCGCGCTCGGCATGACGCCGGGGGCCGCTCCCGCACCCGCGCCGAAGTAGCATGGGCCCCGGCCGATGGCCGGTGGCCCCGTAGTATTCTTGAGCGATGCAACCGCTTACCGACGCGCGCCCGGGCGTGATCCCGGCGCCGACGCCGCGCGCGCGCGACCGCGCGCTGTTCGTCAATTTCTTCCGCCGCGAGCTCAAGACGCGCTACCTCGGCAGCGTCACCGGCCTCGCATGGGCGTTCATCCATCCGTTGATCCTGCTCGTCGTCTACCACTTCGTCTTCACGACGGTGTTCAAGACCGAGCGCTTCGGGGCCGAGAGCTTCCTCGCCTTCGTCGCGGTCGCGCTGTGGCCGTGGCTCGCGGCGCAGGAAGGCATCCAGCGCGGCGCGACCAGCCTCGGCAGCTATGCCGGGCTCATCCGCAAGGTGGCGTTCCCCAACGAGCTCGTGGTGTACGCGTCGGTCTGCGCGACGCTCACGCTGCAGTTCGCGGGCTACGTCGTGGTGCTGGTCGCGCTGGTCATCTACGGCGAGCCGCTGCACCTCACGGGCCTGCTGATCGCGATTCCGCTGTGGGCGATCCTCGCCGTCGGGGTGATCGGCGTCACGCTCTTCTTCGCGGCGCTGCAGGTTTTCGTGCGTGACGTCGAGCACGTCCTGATGCCGACGCTCATGATCCTCATGTACCTGACCCCGATCCTCTATCCGCTGAAGCTCGTTCCCGAGTCGATGCGCGCGTGGGTCGCCGCCAACCCGTTCAGCTGGCTCGTCGCGCGGCTGCGCGACGCGCTGCTGCAGGGCAACTTGGCGCTCGAGTGGGGGGATGCGGTGGCCGTGGCCGTGGCGTTCGCGCTGTACTTCGCGGGACGGTGGGTGTTCCGCCGCCTGTCGCCGCACTTCGAGGATTTCGTATGAGCACCGCCGGACCGCTCCAGGTGCGATGCGCCCCATGGGCGCGCGGCAAGCGTGGCTGAGCACCGCCGTCGGTGCCATGGGGGCAGCGAAGCGGCGCATGCCGCGAGCGTGGGGGTCCTATGAGCACCGCCGGACCGCTCCCAGGTGCGAATAGCGCCCCCCATGGGGGCAGCGAAGCGGCGTACGCCGCGAGCGTGGGGGTCCTATGACCGGCCGGTCGTTGCTCGATCTCGCGCACGTCGGCAAGGACTACGCGAAGGTGGAGTCGCGCGGCGGCCAGCTGCGCCTCGTGTGGGACCTCCTTCGCGGGCATGGCGCCGCGCACGTGTTCCGCGCGCTGGACGACGTGAGCTTCACGCTCGAGCGCGGCCAGTCGCTCGGCATCATCGGCGAGAACGGCGCGGGGAAGTCGACGCTGCTGAAGATCGTCGCGGGCGTGATGCCTCCGACGCGCGGCACCGTCGAGGTCAACGGCCGCGTGGGCGCGCTGCTGGAGCTCGGCTCCGGGCTTCCATCCCGACTACACGGGGCTCGCCAACATCGAGCTCGCGGCGGCGCTGCTCGGGCTCGGACCCGACGAGATCGCGGCCAAGCGCGAGGAGATCGTCGCGTTCGCGGACATCGGCGAGCACATCGACGATCCGATCAAGCACTACTCGTCGGGCATGGTGGTGCGCCTGGGCTTCGCCGTCGCGACCGCGTTGCGCCCGGACATCCTCATCACCGACGAAGTGCTGGCGGTCGGCGACGAGTCGTTCCAGAAGAAATGCGTCGCCTGGATGGAGGACTATCTCGCCGACGGCGGCACGCTGCTGCTGTGCTCGCACAGCATGTATCACATCCAGAAGCTGTGCCGACACGCCTTGTGGCTGCGCGACGGCCGCGTCGTGCAATACGGGCCGGCGATGGACGTGACGCAGGCCTACCTCGCGTTCCACGAGGAGAAGTCGGCCCGGTCGCGCGAGCCGATGCGCCGCCGACGGCGGCGGCGTCGGCGGGAGTCTACGCGGTGCAGTCGCTGGACATCGCGCCGGGCGACGTCCTCGCGATCGGCGACACGCTGGAGCTGCGCGGCGAGGTGTATTCGCCCGATGGCCGCACGCCGGTCGTGCTGGTCGGCATCGTACGGGCCGACGGCACGCCGATCTACGGTGTGGCCACCGACATGGAGGGCGTCGTGCCCGCGCGGCTGGCCGACGACCGCTACGCGTTCGCGATGACGTTGCCGGGGCTCGCGCTGCTGCCCGGCAAGTACGTGGTGCGCGCGCACGCAATGGATCCCGAAGGCGTGCGCCTCTTCGATCACGTCGAGCGCCCGTTCGTCGTCACCGGGGCGTCGCGCGAGATGGGCCTGGTGCGGCTGCCGCACCGCTGGCACGGCATGCCATGATCGTGACGGGCCAGCCCGGGGCGCGCGTTTCCATCGGCTAGAATTGTCATCCCGTCCAGCGAGGTCGAGCGGGCCCCCGCAGGCCTTTCCATGTCCGACGCACTGTCCTTCACCGGCGAACGCTTCGTGCCGGACGTCACCGGCGAGATCGCGCACGAGCATTGGCATCGTTACGCGTTCGCGCGCCGGTTCGTGCGCCGGCCGCCGCGTGCTCGACGTCGCGTGCGGCGAAGGCTACGGCAGCGCGCTGCTCGCCCAAGCGGCGGCGCAGGTCATCGGCGTCGACATTTCGACCGGAGGCGGTCGCGCACGCGCGCGCCACCTACGGTGCGCGTCGAACCTGCGCTTCGAAGCGGCCTCGGCCACCGCGCTGCCGCTGCCCGACGCATCGGTGGACGTCGTCGTGTCGTTCGAGACGATCGAGCACCTCGCGCCGGCCGACCAGCCGCGCATGCTCGCGGAGATCGCGCGCGTGCTGGCGCCCGGCGGCGTGCTCGTCGTCTCCGCGCCGAATCCCGTCGAGTACTCGCGGGCGCGCAACTATCGCAATCCGTTCCATCTGCACGAGCCCGAGCGCGACGAGCTCGCAGCGCTGCTGGCGGTGGCGTTTCCCGCGCAGCGCTGGTACCGGCAGCGCCGCTACTTCGGGTCCGCGCTCTGGGCGGAAGGGCCCGAGCGGCGGCGATCGAGATCCTGGAGGGAGATGCCCGCGAGGTGGGCCCGGCGGCGGTGCCGCCTGCCATGTATCACGTGGTGGTCGCGGCGCGCGATGTGAGCGCGCTGCCCGCGGCGGCGCCGCGCCTGTCGCTCTTTTCCGATCGCGACGAAGCGGAGCTGCGGCGCATCGACGGGCACGCGGCGGAGGTCCTGCGCCTGGATGCGCTGCTGCGCGAACGCGACGCGGCGCTTGGACCGGCAGACGGAGCACGTGCGGCATCTGGAGGAGCTCGTCGCCTATCGCGACCGCATCATCGCGGAGCGCGACGCGCAGCTCGGCGAGCGCGTGCGCGGCCGCCGCGCGCACGACGCTCGCGGCGACGAGCGTGTCGCGGGCCCGCGACGATGCGCGAGCGAACATCGCCTCGCAGCGCGAGGCAGCGGACGCGCTGCAGGCCGAGATCGGACGGCTCGAGCGCGCGCTCGTCGCGCAGGAGCGGATCATCGCGTACCGGCAGAGCGCTCGCTGGTGGTTCTCGTTGCCGTGGCTGCGCGTGCGGCTGATGTGGCAGCGGGTGAAGGGCGCGTGAGCCCGGGGCGATGCAGCAGGCCAAGACATGACCGCGCAGCCGCACTACGTCGATCGACGTCGTCGTGCCGGTGTACAACGCGCCGGACGACGTGCGCGCTGCGTCGAGAGCGTGCTCGCGCACTTGCGTCCGGACGTGCGGCTGGTGCTGATCGACGACGCGTCGCCGGATCCGCGCATCGCCGAGTACTTCGCGCGAGCTCGAGCGGCGCGCGCACCCGCAGGTCGTGCTGCTGCGCAACGAGGCGAACCTGGGCTTCACCGGCACCGCCAACCGCGGGCATGCAGCTGTCGCGCGCCGACGTCGTGCTGCTCAACTCCGACACGATCGTCACGCCGGGCTGGCTCGACGCGATCATGCACTGCGCCGCGACCGATCCGCGCATCGGCACCATCACGCCGTTCTCGAACAACGCGGAGATCTGCTCGTTCCCGCGCTTCTGCGAGAACAATCCGTGGCCGGTCGGCGCCGACCCGGAGCCGGTCGCGCGCGCGCGCTCGCGGAAGCCGCGGTGCCCGACGTATCCGGACCTGCCGACGGGCGTCGGCTTCTGCATGTACGTCCGGCGCGCGCTGCTCGACGACGTCGGCGTGTTCGACATGGCGTTCGGCACGGGCTACGGCGAGGAGAACGACCTGTGCCTGCGCGCGCGCGCGCGCCGGCTGGCGCAACGTGCTCGCCGACAACGCGTTCGTCGTGCATACCGGCGGCCGCTCGTTCGCCGGCCAGAAGGCCGAGCTCGGCGCGCGCAACATGGCGCTGCTGCTCGAGCGCCATCCGCACTACCTCGACATGGTGCGCGCGTACATCGCCGCCGATCCGCTGCGGCCGCTGCGCGACGCGGCCGCGATGCGCCTCGCGGTCGAACGCCGAAGCCCGGCCGCGGCGTGCTGCACGTGATCCACGACCACGGCGGCGGCACCGAGACGCACGTGCGCGCGCTGATCGCGGGATCGCGCGAGCGCTGGCGCCACTATCTCGCGATCGCGGTCGGCGACCGCTGGCAGGTCGAGGAGCATCGCGCCGACGGCACGCGTCGTCACGTTCGATCTCGACGCGCGGCGACGGACGAGCCCTGGCGCGACTTCGTCGGCGGCATCTGCGCGACGTTCGGCATCGCGCTCGTCCACCTGCACAACATTTCCGCCTGTCGCGACGGCATCCTGACCGCGCTGGCGAGCCTTGCCGGTGCCCTACGGCTACACGGTGCACGACCTCAACTTCGCGTGCCCGACGATCACGTTTCTCGCGCGCCGACGGCATGTACTGCGGCGCGCAGACCGATCCCGCGGTCTGCGCGCGCTGCCTCGCCGCGCAGCCGGCGTTCGACGGCGTCGACATCGTGGCGTGGCGCGACGCGCCATCGCGCGCTGCTGCGCGGCGCCGCGTTCCTCATCGCGCCGTCGCAATGGGCGGCCGACACGCTCGCGCGCTACTTCCCCGAGTGCCCGGCGACGCGTGATCGCGCACGGTTCGCCGGACGACGCGCCGCGCGCGCGCCGGGCGTGCGCACGACGGTGATGCTGCCGGACGACGACGTGCCGACGGTCGCCGTGCTCGGCGCGATCGGCCCCGACAAGGGCGCGCGCCGCCTCGAGCGCCTGGTCGCAGCTCGTGCGCGCAGCGCGGCGCGCGCGTGCGCTTCGTGCTGATCGGCTACCTGGATGTGCAGCACGGTCCGTGGCAGTCCGACGACGCCGTGCTTCACGGTGCACGGACGCTACGCGCCCGCCGACCTGCCCGGACCTGCTCGCGCACTATCGCGTGTGCGCTGGTGCTGTACCCGTCGGCCGGCCCGGAGACGTTCAGCTACACGCTGACGGAGGCGTGGGCGGCGGGACGCCCGGTGCTCGTGCCGCCGATCGGCGCGCTCGCCGAGCGCGTGCGCGACAGCGGCGCCGGCTGGGTGATGACCGACGACGAGTGGCGCGACGAGGCGCGGATGCTCGATCGCATCGTGCGCATGCTCGCGCCGCCGACGGCGAGCACCTGGCGGCGGCATCGCGGCGCGCGCGCGAGCGTGCCGCACGCGACGCTGCCGCAGATGACGCGAGGCGACGTTCGCGCTCTACGACGCCGCACTGCGCGATGCGAACACGGCGCGCGCGCGCAGCGGCGCTGCCGCGCGCTCGTCGCCGCGCGCTGCGGCTACGCGCTGCGGCTACGCGCCGCTGGCATCCGCCGCGCGCCGGCGGCGCCGCGCCGCCGTACCGCGACGCTTCTGGATCGCCTCGCGCGCGCGCGCGGCGCGCCGCGCGCCGCACACGCTCGCCGGGCGCGTCCTCGTTCCGCCTGGCGCCGCACGCGCCGGATGCGTCGCGCGCGCTCCGCGCGCGCCTGCAAGTGATGGCGACGCCAAGCGCGCTTTGCCGACTGGCTCGAGCGCGGGCGCGCGCATCAGCAGGAGGGCCGGCCGGCCGACGCGATGCCGTGCTTTCGCCGCGCCGCGCGCGAAGATCCGCGCTCGCCGCGTGCCGCATTCCACCTGGGCGAGGTGCTGTGGCAGCTCGGCCTCGCTGACGACGCCGCTGCAACGCGTGGCGGGCGTCGCGGCCGGCGCTCGATCGCACGTTCCTGCCGCCGCGCCTCGCGCTCGCCGAGGTCGCGATGACGCAGCGGCGACTTCGCGGTCGCGCGCGAGATCGCGCGCGAGGCCGTCGCGCTCGCGCCGCGACGACGCGCGGCCCGCGCGACGGTGCTCGCGGCCACGCGCGGCGATGCGGCGAGCCGCATGCTGCGGACGCGGCGCGCGCTGTTCGCGGCCGATCCCGCGCTCGCGCATGCCCCGTCGCTTGCGCGGCGCTCGCCGCGGCGCTCGACACGTCGGCGCCGACTCCGATGCGCGACGCGCTGTGCGACGCGCTGGCGCCGCACGCCGCCACGCTGCCGGCCGCGCTCGTCGCCGCGCTGGCGGAGCGCGGCGTCGGCGATTCCCGAGGCGATCGCGGCGCGCCGCTGGACGCTCGACGACCTCGACGCGTTGCGGCGCCTGGCGGTCGCGCCGCAGCCGTCGCGATGCGCGACGTCGCCGATCGGCTCGCGGCCGCGTACAGCGCGCTGTGCGGGCACGCTGCCGCCACCGCCCGTTCCGCTGCTGTGGCCGCGGCGCACCGCGGGCCGAGCGCTGCGCGTCGCGTGGCTGTTGCCCTGCGCCGGACGGCGCGGCGTGGACGCCGCGGCCGCGTCCGCGCTGCACGCGGCGCTGCGCGGCGCTCGCCGCGGCGATGCGCTGTCGTTCATCGTGCTGTGCACGGGCGACGTCGAGGCGACGCGCGCGCGCGCTCGCGGCCGCGGCCGGCGATGCGCTTCGTCGGCATGGCGCCGCGTCGCCGACGGCAGCCGACCGCCGCGGATCCTCGCCGCGCGCGATTGCGACGTGCTGGTCGACGCCGCCGGCCTGACCGCCGCGACCGCGCGCGATTCTGCGCGCGCGTCCGGCGCGCGCGACGTGGGCGCTCGCCGACGGCGACGCCGGCGCATCGGCGAGCCGCTGGTCGACCGCACGTTCGCCGCGGGCGACGACGCTCGCGCACGGCGCTCGCGCGAGCTGCGCGAGTGCGCTCGCCGACCGACGCAGCGTGCCCGCGCCGCCGATGCGCTCGGCGCGACCAGTGGGACGCGGCGGTGCGCGCGCACCAGCAGGGCGACCTCGCCGCGGCGGCGGCCGGGCTATGACGACGTGCTCGCCGCGCAGCCGGACTTCGCGCCGGCGCTGCACCTTCCGGGCGAGGTCGCGCGCGCGCGAAGGCGACGCAGCGGCGCGCGACGCATTCGCGGCCGCGCGTCGCCGCGGCGCCGGACTATGTCGACGCGCGGCTCGTCGGCGGCGGACCTTGCGCTGGAGCGACGGCGACGCGGCGCACGCGGTCGCGCTCGTGCGAGAGGGGCTCGCGCGCGTCGCCGCAGCGACGTCGCGCTCTGGCGGATGCTCGGGCGCGCGCACCTGCGCACGCGCGACGGCGCCGCGGCGCGTGGCGGCGCTCCGGCCAGCTGCTGCTGCATCGCGCCCGCCGACGCCGACGCGCACTTCAACCACGGCGTCGCGCTGCAGCTGCAGCGGCGACGTGCAGGGCGCCGCGCGCGCCTACCAGCGCGCGCTGACGTTCGCACCCGACCTGGTCGACGCCGACTTCAACCTCGGCGTGCTGTTCCAGCAGCAGGGCAATGCGCACGCCGCGATCGCCGCCTACGCGCACGTGCTCGCGGCGGATCCCGCGCACGTCGCGCGCGTACAAGAACCTGGGCGAGGTGCTGCTGGCCGCCGGGGAGATCGACGCGCTGGCTCGCCAACTTCCGACGCTTCGAGAGGCATTGCCCGAAGGCGCTGCCGCTCGCGGTGTACGCGCTCGAGGCCTGCCAGCACGCCGGCCGATTTCGCCGGCCTCGAGCGCTACCTCGACGGCCTGCGGCGCGACGAATACGAGGCGCGCGACGAGCGAGGAGCTCGTCGACTGCCTCGAGGAGCTCCTCTACCTGCTGCTGTTCTTCGACGTCGAGCCGGCGCTGATGCTGCGGCTCGCGCAGGCCTACGACGCGGCGGCGCCGCAGGTCTACGGCGCGCCGCTGCCGTCGCCCGCCGAGCGCGCGCCCGGGCCGCTGCGCATCGGCTACCTGTCGGCGGACCTGCGCAACCACGTGATGGGCAAGATGATGTGGCAGGCGATCGCGCATCACGACCGCGCGCGCTTCGAGTTCTTCTTCTATTCGAAGTCGCACGAGCGCGACGAGTGGACCGAGCGCTTCGTCGCGCGCGGCCAGCGCTTCGCGGTCATCGCCGGCCTCGACGAGCGAGCGGCCGCGCAGCGCATCGCCGACGACGATCTCGACATCCTCGTCGACCTGTCGACGCACACGCGGGGCGCGCGGCCCGGCATCCTCGCGCTCAAGCCGGCGCGCGTGCAGATCACGCACGTCGCGAGCGCGGGCACGGTCGGCCTGTCGACGATCGACTTCAAGCTCACCGACCGCTTCGCCGACGTGCCCGAGAGCCAGGAATTCCAGATCGAGCCGCTGCTGGCGATGGACGGCTGCGTCTATCCGTACCGGCACGTCGCGCCGGCCGCGCCGCATCCGTTCCATCGCGCAGGCGCTGGGCATCCCCGCCGATGCCGATCGTCATCGGCGCGTTCGTGAATCCGCTGAAGCTGTCGCGCCGCTGCCTGCGCCTGTGGCGCGACGTGCTGCGAGCGCATTCCGCGCGCGCGGCTCGCGTTCTCGCCGGCCAATCCGGCGCTGCGCGCACAGCTACCTGCGGCTCGCGCAGCGCCGCCGGCATCGCGCGCGGAGCGGCTGCTGTTCCTGCCGCAGGGCCGCGACGACGCGGAGAACCAGGCGCGCTACGCGCTCGTCGACTTCGTGCTCGACACGATGCCGTTCGGCGGCGTCAACGGCACGCTCGAGGCGCTCGACATGAGCGTGCCGGTCGTCACGCTCGTCGGCAAGCGGCACGGCGAGCGCACGTCGTACTCGATCCTCGCGCAATCTCGGCGTCACCGCCACGATCGCGGAGACCGGCCGCGAGTACGTCGACATCGCCGTGCGCCTCGCCGACGATGCGGCGTTCATGCGCGAGGTGCGCACGGCGATCGCCGCACGGTCTCGCGCAATCGCCGCTCACCGACATGGCCGCGCACACGCGCCACCTCGAGGCGGCGTATCGCGCGGCGCTTGCGGACGCGCGTCCCGCACGCGCCCGGCGGCGCTGATGCAGTCATGAGCGATCCGCGACTCGCGGCCGTGCAGGCGAAGCTCGACGCGCAGGCGACGCGGCCGGCGCGCGCGCGCATCGCCGACGCCATGCTGGCCGAGGCCGGCGCTGCCGACGCCGGACCGCTTCGTCGCGCTGGTGCTGCGTGCGCGCGCGCACGAGATGCTCGCGCGACTACCCGAAGGCGATCGTCGATCTCGACGGCGCGGTCGCGCTCGATCCGAACGCAGGCGCGCGTCTGGAACGAGCTCGGCCTCGTGTGCGCGGACGCCGGGCACGAACGATCGCGCCGATCGACGGCGTTCGAGCGCGCGACGCGAGTCGATCCCGACGCTACGCGCGCGCGTGGAACAACCTCGGCAATGCGCTGCGTGCCGCGCGGCCGCGATCGCCGAGGCGGTGCGCGCGGCCGAGCGCGCGGTCGCCGCCGATCCGCGCTACGCGCTCGCGTGGGCGAACCTCGGTGCGCTGCGGCGCGACATCGGCGACGACGCCGGTGCCGAGACGGCGCTGCGGCGCGCGCTGGCGCTCGATCCGCGCCAGCGCGGCGCGCTGCTGACGCTGGCCGGCCTGCTGCGCGATCGCAGCGACCTCGCGGGCGCCGCGCAGTGCTTCGCGCGCGCGGCGGAGCTCGACCGGCGCGATGCCAACGCGCTGTTGCAACTCGCCGGCACGCTCGCCGAGCGCGACGATCTCGGCGGCGCGCGCGCGGCGTACGCGAAGCCGGCGCGCCGCGATCCGCGCGATGCTGCGCGCGCTGCTTCGGTCGCGCGCTCGACGCTGCCGATGATGCCCGCCAGCGCGGACGCGGTGGCCGCGGCGCGCGAAGTCGTTCGCGACGGCCTCGCGCAGCTCGAGCGCGAAGTGCCCGCCGCGTGCCGGCGACTGGCGGCCGATCGCCTGCTCGACGAGCTGCGCTGGACCAACTTCCTGCTCGCGTACCAGGGCGAGGACGATCGGCCGCTGCAGGCGCGCTACGCGGCGGTCGTGCACGAGGCTGCTGACGACGCGGGCGCCCGAATGGCTGCGGCCCGTCGTGCCGCGAGCGCGTGCGCGCCGTCGCGGGTGAAGGTCGGTTTCGTGTCGACGTTCTTTCGCGACGGCACCGCCGGCCGCTATTTCGAGCACTGGATCACCGATCTGCCGCGCGATCGCTTCGAGGTGTTCGCGTATCACCTGCTGCCCGGCATCGATCCGCTCGCGCAGCGCATCGCCGCGCGCGCCGACACTTCCGGCACTGCCCGTGGTGGCGTCCTTCGCAGATCGCGCCGCGCATTCGCGCCGACGCGCTCGACGTGCTCGTGTATCCGGAGCTCGGCATGGGCGCGGTGCCGTTCGCGCTCGCGGCGCTGCGTCTCGCGCCGCTGCAATGCGCCGGATGGGGACATCCGGTGACGACCGGCCACCCGACGATCGACGTGTTCCTCTCGAGCGCGGCGATGGAGCCGGCCGACGGCGCGGCGCATTACACCGAGCGGCTGGTCGACGCTGCCCGGCATCGGCACGCGCTATCGCGCGCCGGAGGTCCCGGCCGACGCGTCGCGCGAGCGCTTCGGGCTGCCGGCGGAGGCGCCGCTGCTCCTGTGTCCGCAGTCGCTGTTCAAGATCCATCCGGACAACGACGCGCTGTTCGCGCGCGTGCTGCGAAGCCGTGCCGGACGCGTGCTCGTGCTGTTCGAAGGCCGCGATCCCGCGCTGACCGCCGCACTTTCGCGCGCGCCTGGCGCGCGGCCGGCATCGCGCGACGGACCGCGTGCGCGTGCTGCCGCAGTGCGCGCACGACGATTTTCTGCGCATCAATCGCGTGTGCGACGTCATGCTCGACACGCTGCACTGGTCGGGCGGCAACACGAGCCTCGACGCGCTCGCGTGCGGCCTGCCCGATCGTGACGCTGCCGGGCCGCTTCATGCGCGGCCGGCAGAGCGCGGGCATGCTGGCGCTCATGGGCGTCGACGAGCTCGTCGCGCGCGACACCGACGACTACGTGGGCATCGTCGCGCGGCTGTGCAGCGACGCCGCGTGGCGCAGCGCACGTGCGGCAGCGCATCGCGGCGACGCGCGGCGCGCGTCTTCGACGACGCGGCGCCGATCGCGGCGCTGGCGGAGTTCCTTCAGCGCTGAGGCTGCGCCAGCAGCGCGCGCAGCGCGACTTCGACCTGCGCGACGGGACCGAGCCAATCGCCGGCGCGTGCGTTGGCGGAACAGGCGCGCGGTCGGATACCACGGGCTGTCGTCGCGGTCGAGCAGCCACCGCCAGTCCGGCACGCGGGCGCAGCAGCACCCACACGGCTTGCCGAGCGCGCCGGCGAGGTGCGCGAGGCTCGTGTCGACGCTGATCACGAGATCGAGCCGCGTCGACCAGCGCCGCGAGGCCGTCGAAGTCGTTGCGCAGCGGGAGCTCGACGAGCCGCGCGGTGTACTGCGTGTCGTCGGAGGCGAAGAGCTCGCCTTCGCGCTTGAGCGAGAACCACGTCACGCCCGTCGACGTCGAGCAGAGGCGCAAGTCGCGCCAGCGGGACGCTGCGGCGCATGTTCAGGGTGTTGCCGGAGGCGCCCGACCACGCGAGGCCGACGCGCAGCGTGGGTCCCGCGATGCGGTCGACGTGCGCACGCGCGGCAGCCGCGCGTTCCGCCTCGGCGCGCAGGTAGGGCACAGGCTCGGTGACGGTATCCGGCGTGACGTGCAGCAAGCCGGGCAGCGACATCAGCGACGCCTGCGCGTCGGACGGGCGGCAACGCGTCGTCCGCGCCGAAGACCGCGGCGACGCCGGGTGCGGTCGCGGCCAGCGCGCGCAGCACCGGCGGTACCGCCACGATCACGCGGGCACCGCGCTCGCGCGACCGGCGCGGCGAAGCGGAGCATCTGCAGCGCGTCGCCCAAGCCCTGCTCGGCCGTGAGCAGGAGGGTTCTTCCGGCCGGATCGTCGCCGGTCCAGCGTGGCGCCGGATAGCGGTCGAGAAAGGGGGCGAACTCGGGCGTGCGCTCGCGCCACTCGTATTCGCGCCAGCCTTCGCGCGTAGTCGCCCTGCAGGAGCAGCGCGAGCGCCAGGTTCCAGTGCAATGGCGCAAAGTCCGGCGCAACGCGCAAGACCGCGGCGGAAGGCCGCCGATGCGCCGTCGACGTCGCCCGTGACCTGCAGGGCGAGTCCGAGGTTGTTCCAGGCGCCGGCGTGGTCAGGCTTCGCTCGAGCGCGCGCCGGTAGGCCGCGATCGCCTCCGCGTCGCGCTGCGCGGCGGCCAGCGCGAGGCCGCGGTTGTTGTGGAATTCCGGCTCCTCGCGGCAGCGAGCGTCGACGGCGCGGTCGAGCAGCGGCAGGGCCTCGTCGAGCCGGTTGCGCTGGTACAGGATCGACGCCCAGGTAGTGGAGCGCCGTGCGGGAGTTCGGGCGCGAGCGCCAGCGCAGCGGCGATAGAGCGCCTCGGCGGCGTCGAGGTCGTCCGCGCTGGTGGGCGCTCATGCCGTCGCCGGGCCAGCGCCTCGGGGCTTGCCGTCGCCGGGAGCGGGCGGCGCTCGCCCAGCGCGCCGTGGCACTGCTTGTAGCGCTTGCCGCTGCCGCAGGGGCAGGGGTCGTTGCGGCCGCGGGCGGCGTGCAGGGAGGGCATGGCGAACGGGAATCGGAAACGGCGGTCTACGATGGGCGCGGCGCGGATGGTAGCGGAAGCCGCCGCCGGGGTCTTGCGTTGCCCGCCGCGGGCTCCATGTACGGAAGGCACGGACGGCCGGGTGTTGACAGACCCCGATATCCGTTCTAGAATCGCGCCTCTTTGCTGCACTTTCCCGGAAATGCCCGCAAGACCCCGGGAAGGTTCAGCCAGCTCTTTAACAATTTGCAACCGATAGGTGTGGGTGCTCGTGGTCTGGGGCCCTGCGGTGTGCTGCGCTTAGGCTGGGTGCTGGTGGGGAGGTCCAAGACAAACGAAGTGCTCACACGACGCAGTGCGGCTGGTCGTCCGGAGCGAAGCTTGGATGGCGAGCCGAACGTCTTGTCTTTGGGGAGAAGTCCCTGGGGGCAGGGCCAACGTCGATATGAGTTTACTTGCACAAGATCGAACTGAAGAGTTTGATCCTGGCTCAGATTGAACGCTGGCGGCATGCTTTACACATGCAAGTCGAGCGGCAGCGCGGGGGCAACCCTGGCGGCGAGCGGCGAACGGGTGAGGAATACATCGGAACGTACCCCGGAGTGGGGGATAACGCCGCGAAAGCGGCGCTAATACCGCATATGCTCTGAGGAGGAAAGTGGGGGACCGCAAGGCCTCACGCTCTGGGAGCGGCCGATGTCCGATTAGCTAGTTGGTGGGGTAATGGCTTACCAAGGCGACGATCGGTAGCTGGTCTGAGAGGATGATCAGCCACACTGGGACTGAGACACGGCCCAGACTCCTACGGGAGGCAGCAGTGGGGAATTTTGGACAATGGGGGCAACCCTGATCCAGCCATGCCGCGTGCGGGAAGAAGGCCTTCGGGTTGTAAACCGCTTTTAGTCGGGAAGAAAAGGCGATCCCTAATACGGGTGCGTTCTTGACGGTACCGGCGGAATAAGCACCGGCTAACTACGTGCCAGCAGCCGCGGTAATACGTAGGGTGCGAGCGTTAATCGGAATTACTGGGCGTAAAGCGTGCGCAGGCGGTTCGTTAAGTTCGATGTGAAAGCCCCGGGCTCAACCTGGGAACTGGCAATGGAAACTGGCGGGCTTGAGTATGGCAGAGGGGGGTGGAATTCCGCGTGTAGCAGTGAAATGCGTAGAGATGCGGAGGAACACCGATGGCGAAGGCAGCCCCCTGGGCCAATACTGACGCTCAGGCACGAAAGCGTGGGGAGCAAACAGGATTAGATACCCTGGTAGTCCACGCCCTAAACGATGCTCACTAGGTGTTGGGGAAGCGATTCCTTGGTACCGTAGCTAACGCGTGAAGTGAGCCGCCTGGGGAGTACGGCCGCAAGGTTAAAACTCAAAGGAATTGACGGGGACCCGCACAAGCGGTGGATGATGTGGATTAATTCGATGCAACGCGAACAACCTTACCTACCCTTGACATGTCCGAGAGCCTGCTGAAAGGTGGGTGTGCCCGAAAGGGAATCGGAACACAGGTGCTGCATGGCTGTCGTCAGCTCGTGTCGTGAGATGTTGGGTTAAGTCCCGCAACGAGCGCAACCCTTGTCCCTAGTTGCTACGCAAGGGCACTCTAGGGAGACTGCCGGTGACAAACCGGAGGAAGGTGGGGATGACGTCAAGTCCTCATGGCCCTTATGGGTAGGGCTTCACACGTCATACAATGGACGGTACAGAGGGTTGCCAACCCGCGAGGGGGAGCCAATCCCAGAAAGCCGTTCGTAGTCCGGATTGCAGTCTGCAACTCGACTGCATGAAGTCGGAATCGCTAGTAATCGCGGATCAGCATGTCGCGGTGAATACGTTCCCGGGTCTTGTACACACCGCCCGTCACACCATGGGAGCGGGATGTACCAGAAGTAGGTAGGCTAACCGCAAGGGGGCCGCTTACCACGGTGCGTTTCGTGACTGGGGTGAAGTCGTAACAAGGTAGCCGTATCGGAAGGTGCGGCTGGATCACCTCCTTTCTCGGAAACAGGGATCGACAGGTCAGATGCAGCGGCCAGCAATGGCGGCTCGGCGGGCCAGTTGCCATCCCCATTCTCCGGAGCGCGAGTACCCACAACCTATCGGTTGCACGCTAAGTTAGTGCAACGAGTGGACACCGGGCCTGTAGCTCAGTTGGTTAGAGCACCGTCTTGATAAGGCGGGGGTCGATGGTTCGAATCCATCCAGACCCACCAAAGTCAGGATCACCCGGGGCTGTAGCTCAATTGGGAGAGCGCCTGCTTTGCAAGCAGGAGGTCGTCGGTTCGATCCCGTCCAGCTCCACCACGTCTATCGGTTGCACGAGACAGCACTCAGCAGTGCGCTCTGGCAGATGCAGAGTCGCAGTTCTGAGAGCTGCAGCGTTCTTTAACAATCAGGAAGGTAAGGGTTCACGAAAGCTTGATGAGAGCTTTTGTGAGCAGAGGGTAGAGTTGTATCTTTCTCGTCCGCCGGAAACAAAAGGCTGGTGGACGGGTGGCGCAAACACATCGTGACGGTGGGTCCTGTCGAAGGATTCACAGTTATGGAGTCAAGCGACTAAGTGCATGTGGTGGATGCCTTGGCGATTACAGGCGATGAAGGACGTGGCAGCCTGCGAAAAGCTGCGGGGAGCTGGCAAACGAGCATTGATCCGCAGATGTCCGAATGGGGAAACCCGGCCCGCAAGGGTCACCGCCGTCTGAATACATAGGACGGAGGGAGCAAACCCGGTGAACTGAAACATCTCAGTAGCCGGAGGAACAGAAATCAACCGAGATTCCCAGAGTAGTGGCGAGCGAAATGGGATGAGCCTGCAAGTTTTAGCGATCGATCTAGTGGAACGCTCTGGAAAGGGCGGCCGTAGTGGGTGACAGCCCCGTACGCGAAAGATCGATCGTGGAACTAAGCTTGCGACAAGTAGGGCGGGACACGTGAAATCCTGTCTGAAGATGGGGGGACCATCCTCCAAGGCTAAATACTCGTAATCGACCGATAGCGAACCAGTACCGTGAGGGAAAGGCGAAAAGAACCCCGGAAGGGGAGTGAAATAGATCCTGAAACCGCATGCATACAAACAGTGGGAGCCTGGGTAACTGGGTGACTGCGTACCTTTTGTATAATGGGTCAGCGACTTACGTTCTGTAGCAAGCTTAACCGCATAGGGTAGGCGCAGCGAAAGCGAGTCCGAATAGGGCGACTTAGTTGCAGGGCGTAGACCCGAAACCGGATGATCTAGCCATGGCCAGGCTGAAGGTGGGGTAACACCTACTGGAGGGCCGAACCCACTCCCGTTGAAAAGGTAGGGGATGAGCTGTGGCTAGGGGTGAAAGGCTAAACAAATCCGGAAATAGCTGGTTCTCTCCGAAAACTATTGAGGTAGTGCCTCCTGTATCACTGCCGGGGGTAGAGCACTGTAATGGTTGTGGGGGTCATAGCGATCTACTACGCCATAGCAAACTCCGAATACCGGCAAGTGCGAGCAGGGGAGACAGACATCGGGTGCTAACGTCCGGTGTCGAGAGGGAAACAACCCAGACCGCCGATTAAGGTCCCCAAGATCTAGCTAAGTGGGAAACGAGGTGGGAAGGCTCAGACAGCCAGGATGTTGGCTTAGAAGCAGCCATCATTTAAAGAAAGCGTAATAGCTCACTGGTCGAGTCGTCCTGCGCGGAAGATGTAACGGGGCTCAAGCTAGGCACCGAAATCGCGGATCTTCAGGCTCCATTAAGTGCATTCGCACGCGGAGCTTGACGCAGCCGAAGGCTGCGGCAATGCACCCATCAAAGTCGAGTTGGCCTGCGCCACGCAACCGTGGCGAGGGCTGAGTGCGCTTAATGGAGCCTGTAGATGGTAGGAGAGCGTTCCGTAGGCCTGTGAAGGTGTGTCGTAAGGCATGCTGGAGGTATCGGAAGTGCGAATGCTGACATGAGTAGCGATAAACAAGGTGAAAGGCCTTGTCGCCGTAAGCCCAAGGTTTCCTGCGCCACGTGCATCGGCGCAGGGTGAGTCGGCCCCTAAGACGAGGGCGAGAGCCGTAGTCGATGGGAAGCGGGTCAATATTCCCGCACCAGCCAACAATGCGATGGGGGGACGGAGAAGGTTATGCCGGCCGGGTGTTGGACGTCCCGGTTCAAGCGTGTAGACGTGCTGCCTAGGCAAATCCGGGCGGCTTAGTCGAGGCGTGTTAACGAGAGCTGGCTTGCCAGCTTGAAGTGGCGGATACCATGCTTCCAGGAAAAGCCTCTAAGCTTCAGTCGCAGGGTGACCGTACCGCAAACCGACACAGGTGGGCGAGCTGAATATGCTCAGGCGCTTGAGAGAACTCGGGTGAAGGAACTCGGCAAATTGACACCGTAACTTCGGGATAAGGTGTGCCCTTATTAGGTGAACCCGTACAGGGGGAGCCGAGAAGGGCTGCAAAGAATCGGTGGCTGCGACTGTTTAACAAAAACACAGCACTCTGCAAAGACGAAAGTCGACGTATAGGGTGTGACGCCTGCCCGGTGCCGGAAGGTTAAGTGATGGGGTGCAAGCTCTTGATCGAAGCCCCGGTAAACGGCGGCCGTAACTATAACGGTCCTAAGGTAGCGAAATTCCTTGTCGGGTAAGTTCCGACCTGCACGAATGGCGTAACGATGGCCACACTGTCTCCACCCGAGACTCAGCGAAGTTGAAGTGTTTGTGAAGATGCAATCTCCCCGCGGCAAGACGGAAAGACCCCGTGCACCTTTACTGTAGCTTTGCATTGGACTGTGATGAGGTTTGTGTAGGATAGCTGGGAGGCTTTGAAGCGGGGGCGCTAGCTCTCGTGGAGCCAACGTTGAAATACCAGCCTGACGTCATTGCGGTTCTAACCTGGATCCATGATCTGGATCGGGGACCGTGCATGGTAGGCAGTTTGACTGGGGCGGTCTCCTCCCAAAGCGTAACGGAGGAGCTCGAAGGTTCGCTTAGCGCGGTCGGACATCGCGCTGGACGTGCAAGGGCACAAGCGAGCTTGACTGCGAGACTGACAAGTCGAGCAGGTACGAAAGTAGGACCTAGTGATCCGGTGGTTCTGTATGGAAGGGCCATCGCTCAACGGACAAAAGGTACGCCGGGGATAACAGGCTGATACCGCCCAAGAGTTCATATCGACGGCGGTGTTTGGCACCTCGATGTCGGCTCATCACATCCTGGGGCTGTAGCCGGTCCCAAGGGTATGGCTGTTCGCCATTTAAAGTGGTACGTGAGCTGGGTTCAAAACGTCGTGAGACAGTTTGGTCCCTATCTGCCGTGGGCGTTGGAGATTTGACGGGGGCTGCTCCTAGTACGAGAGGACCGGAGTGGACGTACCGCTGGTGTACCAGTTGTCTCGCCAGAGGCATCGCTGGGTAGCTATGTACGGAAGCGATAACCGCTGAAAGCATCTAAGCGGGAAACGTGCCTGAAGATGAGATCTCCCGGGGCCTTGAGCCCCCTGAAGGACCGTGGCAGACCACCACGTTGATAGGCCGGATGTGGAAGCGCAGTAATGCGTTCAGCTAACCGGTACTAATAATCCGTGCGGCTTGACTCCATAATTGTGGGTCCCAGGAGTCAGAAGTCAGAGGACAGAGACAGAACTCGACGACGACCCATCCTTGCGCCAAGATACAACTAACCCAACCCTTACCTTCCATCAGCACTCAGCCATGCAGACGCGCGTCTGTCTTCAGTCCTCTGATCCTGATTCCTCAACGCCTGACGACCATAGCCCGCTGGAACCACCCCTTCCCATCCCGAACAGGACCGTGAAACGGCGGCACGCCGATGATAGTACGGAGCTCCCGTGCGAAAGTAGGTCATTGTCAGGCACCCTCACCACCAAACGCCCAGCCACCACGGCTGGGCGTTTGGCTTTTGGGGCGACCCGCCGCCGCCGATCCGCATCGACCCCGGCTGATAGAATTTCAGGCGACGCCAACGCCATCCGATGACCACCGAAACCTATTCGCTGTCCGTGCTGCGCCGCCTCGAGGCGGAGAGCATCCACATCCTGCGCGAGGTGGCGGCCGAGTTCGAGCGGCCGGTGCTCATGTACTCGGTCGGCAAGGACTCGTCGGTGCTGCTGCGCCTCGCGCAGAAGGCGTTCCATCCGGGCAGGATCCCGTTCCCGCTGCTGCACGTCGACACCGCCTACAAGTTTCCGGAGATGTACGCGTTTCGCGATCGCGTGTGCGCGGAGCTCGGCGTCGAGCTGCGCGTGCTGCGCAACGAGGCGGCGCTCGCCGCCGACGCCAATCCGTGGGACCTCGGCACGGTGCAAGTGCTGCGGCTTCCTCAAGACGCAGGGCCTGCTCGACGCGCTGAAGGCGGGCAACTACGACGCGGTGATCGGCGGCGCACGCCGCGAGGAGGAGCGCTCGCGCGCCAAGGAGCGCATCTATTCGTTCCGCGACCGCCACGGCCAGTGGGATCCCGAAACGCCAGCGCCCGGAGCTGTGGAACCTGTACAACGGGCGCATCCACCCGGGCGAGAGCATCCGCGTGTTCCCGCTGTCGAACTGGACCGAGCTCGACATCTGGCGCTACATCGGGCACGAGGACGATTCCCGTCGTGCCGCTGTACTTCGCGGCGGAGCGCGAGGTCGTGCGGCGCGGCGGCCAGCTCATTCCCGTCGGCGAGAAGACGCGTCTGCTGCCCGGCGAGCGCGCCGGAGCGCATGCATGGTCCGCTACCGATCGCTCGGCTGCTATCCGTGCACCGGCGCCGTCGCGTCGCGCGCGCGCACGGTCGCCGACATCATCGCGGAGCTCGAGAGCGACGCGCTATTCCGAGCGCGTCACGCGCGTCATCGACCACGACCAGGACGGCTCGATGGAGCAGAAGAAGCGCGAGGGCTACTTCTGATGGACGACCGCACCGTCCACGCGACGGCCAGCTCGGCGGCCGAGCGCCCGGCGCGAGCCGGACCTGCTGCGCTTCACGACCGCGGGCAGCGTCGACGACGGCAAGTCGACGCTGATCGGCCGGCTGCTGCACGACGCCGGCGCGATCTACGAGGACCAGCTCGACGCGCTGCGCGCGAAGGCGGGCAGGCCGGGCGGCGCGCTCGACCTCGCGCTCGTCACCGACGGGCTCCGGGCGGAGCGCGAGCAGGGCATCACGATCGACGTCGCGTACCGCTACTTCGCCACGCCGAGGCGCCGCTTCATCATCGCCGACACGCCGGGCCACGAGCAGTACACGCGCAACATGGCGACCGGCGCGTCGACCGCGGACCTCGCCGTCATCCTGATCGACGCGCGGCTCGGCATCCAGACGCAGTCGAAGCGGCACGCGTTCATCGTCTCGCTGCTCGGCGTGCCGCGCGTCGTGGTCGGCGGTCAACAAGATGGACCTGGTCGGCTTCGACGCAGGCGGTGTTCGAGCGCATTCGCGACGAGTACGGCGCCTTCGCCGCGCGCCTGCGGCTTCGCCGACCTGACGTTCATTCCGATCAGCGCGCTTGCGCGGCGACAACGTCGTCGACGCGCAGCGAGCGCATGCCGTGGTTCGACGGGCCTGCCGCTGCTGCCGCACCTCGAGACCGTGTACATCGCCGGCGACGCGAACCTGATCGACTTCCGCTTCCCGGTGCAGCGCGTCGTGCGGCCCGGACCAGGACTTCCGCGGCTACGCGGGCAGGTCGTCTCGGGCATCGCGCGCCCGGGCGACGAGGTCGTCGTGCTGCCGTCGGGCCAGCGCACGCGCGTCACGCGCATCGTCGAGCTTCGGGCCGCGACCTGCGACATGCGCCTTCCCGCCGCAGTCGGTGACGCTGTGCCTCGCCGACGACGTCGACGTGAGCCGCGGCGACCTCATCGCGCATCCGAACAACGTGCCGCGCGTCGAGCGCGCGATCGAGGCGATGGTGGTGTGGATGGCCGACGCGCCGCTGGACGCGGGACGCGTCTACCTGGTCAAGCACACGACGCGCACGGTGAAGGCGACGTGCAGCGAGATCGTCTACCGCGTGAATCCGGACACGCTGCGGCGCGAGCCGGCGCACGGCACTCGAGCTGAACGAGATCGGCCGCGTGCGCCTCACGCTGTTCCAGCCGCTCTTCGTCGACGAGTACCGGAAGAACCGCGCGACCGGCAGCTTCATCCTCATCGACCCGGCGACGCAACGCGACCGCCGGCGCCGGCATGATCATCGAGCGCAAGGCGATCGCCGGAGCACTGATCGACGACGGCGGCCGGACGAGCACGTCAGCCGCAACGTGTCGCGGCAGCGCGAGCAAGGTCGCGCCGCCGACCGCGCGCGCGCTTCTCGCGCCAGCAGCCGCTCACGGTCTGGCTGACCGGGCCTGTCCGGCTCGGGCAAGTCGACCATCGCGCACGCGCTCGAGCGGCGGCTGATCGACGCCGGCCACGCGTGCTTCGTGCTCGACGGCGACAACCTGCGCCACGGCCTCAACCGCGACCTGGGCTTCTCGCCGGAGGACCGGCGCGAGAACGTGCGCCGCGTCGGCCGAGACCGCGCGGCTCATGAACGACGCCGGGCTCATCGTGATCACCGCGCTCATCTCGCCGTATCGCGAGGACCGCGCGATGGCGCGGCGCGATCATCGGCGACGACCGCTTCTTCGAGACCTATCTGTCGCGCCGGCGTCGACGCTTGCGAGCAGCGCGACCCGAAGGGGCTGTACGCCAAGGCGCGCCGCGGCGA